>NZ_CM135110.1:2692500-3377500 GCF_054165825.1 Flavobacterium sp. PL002
TTCCCATCCCGAACAGAGTAGTTAAGCCCGCCTGCGCAGATGGTACTGCAGTTATGTGGGAGAGTATGTCGTCGCCTTTCTTTAAAAACCCCTATCCTTATCGGATAGGGGTTTTTTGTTTTAAATTAATTATGTATTTATGCGGGAGCTCTCCTGAAAGTTTTTGGTATTAATCGATACTGTACTAAAAAAGGGATCATAACGAAAACCTGTGGGGAAGTAAAAATTAGGCATATATATTTGTTAGCCTAAAAAGGAAGAACTCGATGTTTCTTACTCCTCTAAATTGAGACCTAAAAGCTTTTATCTTTGCGTTAAAAGATTCTGCAGACGCATTTGTACTTCTGTTATCAAAGTAGTTTAGTATTGTTTGATAATGATTCTGTATCGTTCTAGATATTGTATTAAAGGATTTAAATTCTGCTTGATTTACTTTTTCATGCCATTTAGCTAATCTGGTTAGTGCGTATATTTTATCAGTTGTGTTTTCAAAAACATTTCGTAAATCTTGAGCTAATCCGTACGCTTTTTCAATATCGGGGTATAATTCGAATAGCAATTTGGCTCTTTCCGTTTGTTTTTCTGACCATTTTGATTTGTTTTTATACAAGATGTATCGACTTCGGGCTAGTAATTGCTTAATGGTATCTCCATTTGATAAAATTGTAGGTTCGAATTTTTTCTTGTTTTTCTTAGCTTTTTCTATAGCCTCGTTTTCGTGGTCTATTGCTTGCCAACGGTATTTTATTCTTATTTCTTGTAAAGCCTCTGTAGCTAGTTTTTGTACATGAAATCTATCAGTAACTCGTGTTGCATTTGGGAAGCATTTCTTGGCGATTAGACCCATATTTCCTGCCATATCTAAAGTGATTTCAGTGACTAAATTTCGTCGCTTAATTGGGATTTTTTCAATGATTGAAATTACTGTTTCAGCTTTAGTGCCAGCAATCATAGCTACTATAGCTCCTTTTCTTCCTTTTGCAGTTTTGTTTGTCAAAATAGTATAGAGTTCACCATTGGATAGTGAAGTTTCGTCTATAGACAAACGTTTGCCAATATTTTGGGCAAATAGAAGCCATTGTTTAGCATGTGGTTTTTGATCCCAAATTTTAAAATTACTTAAAAAATCCTTGTATTGATGTTGTAGATTTTTTCCTTTAACTCCATAAAAAGAGGCTATGGCATTACAGTCATTAGCCTTGGAATCTATTGATCTCTTTTAAAAAAGACGCAAACTCTTGTGTTACTCGAGTTCCGTCTGCTACTAAATTCCAATCTCTAAATACAACTTTACTAGTGTCTTCATTAAGCCATCTTCTGCGTGTGATATGAAGATAAACCTGATGTCCTCGAATGGGAAAATCTTGAACTGTTATTTCATCAAAGAATCCCTTGGAACTTAGTTTCTCATTACGATATTCTTTAGGGGGGGAATTAATCTCTTTTAAGTATAAATGCAAAACTTCATCTGCTTTCTTGTATGAGGTTAACTCAAAATAGTCAACAATAATTTCGGGTAGTAATAATTTGAGAAGTTCGGTAAAAGAATCTTGCATTTGTATCTTATTTTTAAAAACACAAATATCCCTTTTTTAATATTTCCCCACAACTTTTAGACTTGATCCGGAAGTATCCTATATTTCTAACACCTCTAAATTTTGATCTGAAGGCTTTTATTTTGGCATTGAATGATTCTGCAGAGGCATTGGTACTTCTGTTGTCAAAATAATTTAATATTGTCTGATAATGATTTGTAATTGTACGAGAGATTGTTCCGAAAGATTTGAATCCGGATTGATCTACTTTTTCATGCCACTTAGCTAGTTTTGCAAATCCAATTATTTTATCAGTTTTTTTTTTCAAAGATGGTACGCAAGTCTTGTGTTAAATCATATGCTTTTAGAATGTCGGGATATAATTCAAATAATAAACTGGAACGTTGCGTTTGGTTTTGAGTCCATCTTGATTTGTTTTTATATAAGAAATAACGACTTCTAGCGAGTAATTGCTTAAGTGTATCTCCATTTGAGAGTATTTGAGATTCGAAATTTGATTTGCTTTTTTTTGCTTTTTCAATAGCATTATTTTCTTGATCAATAGCTTCCCAACGATATTTAATCCTGATTTCCTGTAAAGCCTCTGTAGCTAGTTTTTGAACATGAAATCGATCTGTAACACGAGTTGCATTAGGAAAGCATTTTTTGGCAATCAAATTCATATTTCCCGCCATGTCTAAAGTTATTTCCTCAACTAGATTTCGTTGTTTAAGAGCAATTTTTTCTATAACTGCAATAACTGTATCGGCTTTAGTTCCTGCAATCATAGCTACAATAGTTCCTTTTCTTCCTTTTCCAGATTTGTTAGTTACAATAGTATAGAGTTCGCCATTTGAAAGGGAGGTTTCATCTATTGACAGGTTCTTTCCAATGTTTTGCGGAAAAACAAGCCATTTTTCTGCATGTTTTATTTGATCCCAAACTTTAAAATCACTTAAAAAGTCTTTGTATTGACACTGGAGGTTTCTACCAGTAACTCCATAGAAAGAAGCAATAGTATTACAATCATTTGGGCTAGAATCTATTGATCTCTTTTAAAAAAGATGCAAACTCCTGTGTTACACGAGTTCCGTCTGCTACTAAATTCCAATCTCTAAAAACTACCATCCCTATGTCTTCGTTAAGCCATCTTCTACAAGTGATATGAAGATATACTTTATAACCACGGATAGGGAAATCCTGGACTGTTATTTCATCAAAAAATCCTTTTGAACTTAATTTGTTTTGACGATATTCTTTAGGTAGTGAATTAATCTCTTTTAGATAAAGATGGAGAGCTTCTTTCCTTTTTATAAGAAGTAAGTTCAAAATAGTTTATTATTATCTCAGGTAGTAATAATTTTAGGATCTCATTAAAAGATTCTTGCATTGGGATAAGATTTTAAAATACAAATATCCTTATTTAAATATTTCCCCACAACAATATGTATTGATCCGATTTTACTCTATTTTATTAAATGTTCTTTATGAATAAGATCAAGAGGATAGAAAGTTAATTTTTTCACTGTATAAAAAGGGACTAACAATTGAACAAGTTAATGATATCTACGACGAAATTTACGGCAAAGAATATAGTAAGCAGTAGATGAGTTATTTAATGAAGGATAGTCGAGAAATGTCTCGATATAGCTTCAACACAAATTAGAATCTCATTATTTGTACTTTACATCGATGTTATTTTCGTTAATACTCGCGGAGATAAATCTGTTAGCAAAGAAGAATATTATACGATTCTAGGTATTAAAGCAGATGGATTAAAGGAAATTTTGAGTATTGTAAACACCCAACTGAAGGAGCATTATTGTGGGAACATGAATTAGAGGAGTTTCCAGCGTAGGTTTAGTGGTTTATGATGGGACTAAGTTCTATTGAAAATACTAAAGCAAAAGAATTTCCAAAAGTAAAGCATCAATTGTGCTTAATACATATAAAACGCAATATATTGGAGATTTTTCCCAGAATAAAACGATTAGAAATAGCAGAAGAACTATTGCAAGTTTTTGCTATTGACAGTAAAGCTGTAACACCTGTTGAAGGATTTGAAAATTTATGTAAATTAGTAGAGAAGCACAAAAAGAGTTATACTAGTTTGAAGTCATTTTTAAACCAGCGGAATACCGCTTATTTTACGTGTTAAACTACCCGATTTCAATACAAACAATGGTATATTCTACTAACATGGATTGAATGATTAAATCGTGATTACAAACGTGTTTTAAAAATGAGGGGAGCGATGCCAAGTCCTGAATCAGTCCTGTTTTTAATGGTTACAGATGCTATGGGAAAAGAAAATAAATCATATAAATTCCCTGTATTTGCCTTTAGTGAAGTTGCCGAATTAAAAGAATAATGAAACAGTAAAAATAACTTTTATACACTTTTTAGTACATTACCAAAACATGTTGCGGCAGTCGTTTGCTTTAGTATTTATTAATTTCTTTTAAAAAAGCCGTAAGCTCATGATAAATAATGCTTCCTTGTGCTACAATACCCCAATAGTACTGTATAATTTCTTGAGATTCTTTGTCAGACGAACGTCTCTTCTTTATGTGAAGATATAGAAAGGAGAGTCCTGAATTATAATTTCATCTAGAAAGCCTTTAATGATAAGTCGTCTATTATGTTTTTTTGAATGTGTACTTTTTTCTTCAAAATACAAATGCATTTTCTCTTGCTTGATTTTGGTATTTACCAAATCAAAATGTTCTATTAATAATTATGAAGATGAGTTTTAAGAATTTTAGTTGATTTTAAAAAACTTGTTGTTTGGTAGCTAAATTATGAAATCTTAAATTTCTCTCCAGGTTTTGTTTTGAGTCATTAAATTTGCTGTAGAAATATTGTGTTTGTATAATTTGGAAACACAAAAAACTAGATTTTAATATTTACTTATAATTTTAGTGATGATCATTTTTTCTATAATAGGTCAAAACTTATGGCTTGAGAATATAGTAACTATAATTTTTTTTTTCTCTTTTTTGAAATTTTTTAGATATAGCTCTCCTTTAAATAAGCTAATTTTATTTATAGAGCGTTTTCCTAATTTTTTCGTTTAAATCAACCTGTTTTTAAGACTGTTTAATATTTGCATGTTTAAAATTATTCAATGAATTTTTATACTCACGTTAATGTTTCTTTCAATCGATATCAATTAATCCAGAATTTTAAGGTATAAGAATTGAAAGACTTAATAATGAACTATCTCTTTAAAAAGGAGGTAAACTTTTAGTGAAAAAAGTTTTTTTATAACCAAATTCGAATTTTTTCAAATAGGTCACGAATATATTTATCTGACCAATCTCGTCTTTTGACATACAAGAATACTCAATTACTACTTAAGATGAAGTCTTGGGTTTTAAGTTCATTAATAAAACCATTAGCTATTACAATTCGATCTCTAGTTTTAATTGGTAAGATATTACGTTTCTCAAAATTAAGGTACGTTTTCTCATTCTTTTTAACTGTTCTAACTAAATAAAAAGATATTACAAATCGGAGAGTATTAATTTTATTAGATCTGATTAGTTATCCATAGGAGTATTATTTTATGCAAAATTCAAAACTTTTTTTTAATTCACGAATGCTATTTAATCTTTATCCTTTATATTGGATAATCTAGATAAGTAATTAATCAATGTTTTTAGTCGTTTGAAATGATTTCAAACCTAGGAACACTTTTATATTTCTTTACACAATTAAAGAAATTTTCAAATACATTAACATGTGATAGATCTTTAGTGTTAATTTCAAAACTTGTATTATTTGGATCGCTATTTATAATTTTTATTCTAGAGAAAACTGCCAGAATATTACGTTTGATTTTAAAATTATATGATTTTTTACTTTTTATAAAGTTATTAACTCGTTGTCAGTTTAGTTGAATAGTAGGTTTTTGGTTACCTTTGTTTGTTTTAAATGTATTTAAACGATTTTATTTGTTTTTAAACGATAAAAAAACATATATTTGAATAATGAAAATATATTATCTAATCGTTTTTAAATTTTCGCCCTGAATCTTTTTAAACTCAATCTACTATTATTATGAAAACAAAATTACTTAGTATCTCATTATTTTTAACAGTAATATTTACAATGAATTCATGTTCATCAGATTCTTCGGAAAGTAAAAACGATTCAGATAGCGCAAAAACTTCCAAAGAAGTAGAAGTTTATAATTACTCTATTTCAGAATTAGATGCAATGAATTTGATTAATGAATATAGAGTAAGTGTAGGTTTAAATAGTTTAAAAAAGATAAATCATATTTCTTTTAAATCAGAAGAGCATGATCATTATATGATCATTAACAAAGTTGTTAATCATGATGATTTTGTTGCTCGTTCACAAAATATAATAGAAGTATTACATGCTAAAAAGGTAGGTGAGAACATTGCTTATAATTATAATAGCCCTCAAAGTGCTTTAACCGCTTGGTTGAATAGTCCAGCACATAAAGAAAATATTGAAGGTGATTTTACCCATTTTGGAATTGCTATTAAAGAAGACCCAGCTACTGGAAAAAAATATTACACGAACATATTTGCAAAAATATAGTTGCTTTATTGTTTAGTTTAATTATACTATGAGCAACTTTTTTAAGAAAGTTAAAACTTACTTTATTATTATTTAAGTGTAGTTAATCGGTTTTTTTTTTATTTCATTGTTATTTATGCTATGTTTGCTTCAAAAATAGTAGCCCCAAAATCTACGACCTATTTAATTTGCTTTTTATGAAAAAAAACATAGTTTTTATTGTTGCATTTTCTTTAACTCTTTCTTTCTTTATTTCTTGCACTTCTGATAATAATTTAAATAATGAAACTACTGTTACGAAATTAGAAGATTCATCTGAATATGAAACAGCTTATACTTATACTTCTTATGAAGTAGAAGTTATTGATCTAATAAATAATTATAGAATTAATATAGGTTTAAAACCTTTAAAGTTATCCAATTTTATTTCTAATAAATGTGCTGAACATGATCAGTATATGATTGAAAATAATGTGCTAAATCATGATAATTTTGATATACGTTCACAGAGTATTATGACGACTTTGTCTGCTAAAAAAATTGGAGAAAATGTTGCTTATAATTTTGATAGCGCTAAGTCAGTTTTAGACGCTTGGTTATCAAGTCCAGATCATAAAAAGAATATTGAAGGGGATTATACTCATTTTGGTTTTTCAATTCAAACAGACCCTAAAACAGGTAAGATATATTACACTAATATTTTTGCTAAAATTTAATAAATTAAAGTGAAGTGATTATAAATTCACTTCTTCTATTGAGTTGATGCTCTTCTTCACTGCATTCTACACCGTCTGAACATTTATTTATTAATTGATTTTCTCCATAACCATTACCAATAATTCGATTAGAATTAATTCCTCTTTCGAGTAGCCAATTAATAGTTGATTTTGCTCTTCTATCTGATAATTTTTCGTTGTAAGAGCTACTTCCTCTACTATCAGTATGTGATCTAATGTCTAATTTCATTGTTGGTATTTGATTCAATACATCTAATATTTTCTCAAGATCTATAGCTGCTTCAAGTTGGATATTTGATTTGTCAAATTCAAAATAAATCATTTTAATTCCAAAACATTTACCTAAATCACCTCCTACTGCAACTTTACAAATTTCTTTATCTAAATCAAAATCTAGTAATGTGGTACCTGTTATTTCTTCAACATCAATTTTTTTCTCTTCAGTGATATACTCTTCTTTTTCGGCTCTTACTCTATAAGTTTTCCCACACTCTATTTCAAAAGCATATCTCCCTTTCTCATCAGCATATGTTGTACCTATATTTTTGAATTCATTTTCATATAATGTAAGTTTACAATTAGCTATAAGTTCTTTAGTTTTTAAATCTGTAATAGTCCCAGCTAAACTTTGTTTGCATTTTTTAAAATTATCTTTAAATTGATATATATCATCTGATCCCATTCCTCCATCTTTATTTGATGAGAAAAAACCTTTTTTCAACTTTTTATTTATTATAAAAGCAAAATCATCTTTTGAGGAATTAATATCACTACCTATATTTTCTACTGGTCCAAAGCTTCCATCTTTATTAATTTTAGATTCAAATATATCAAGACCACCTAAACCAGGGTATCCATCTGACGAAAAATATAATTCACCATCAGTTAAAAATGGAAATGTTTCTTTACCAGAAGTATTTATAGAATTACCTAGGTTTATTGGAGTACTCAAAGTCCCATCTGGATTAATTGAGGATTTAAATATATCTGATTGACCAAGAGTTCCAGGCATGTCAGAGACAAAATACAATGTCATTTCGTCAGGACTTAATATTGGGTGGGCTAGATTATATAAATCACTATCAATATTTAAAGCAGTTATATTTGACCATTTCCCTTTTTCATAAGTGGCTTTGTAGATTTTTAGTAAAGTAGTATTATTTTCATTTTTACCCTTTTTTCCATTTAGATAATTATTTCGAGTAAAATACATTGTTTTACCGTCCTTTGTGAAAGTAGGTGTAGATTCATGAAAACGTGATCTAACAGTGGCGTCAAATTTAGTAGGGTTTGCAGTTGTCAAAGAATCATCAACATTCGCCTGATATAAATTGGTAAAATATTGGTCTGTCCAAGAATGTTTTCTTTGTTGTAGTCCTCCAGTATCTCTAGCGGTAGTGTATACGATTTTGTCAAGAAAAAAGCGTGTACCATAATCAGAATATTGAGAGTTTAAATTTGTAGCATTTTGAACTTCATAACGTCCCTTTCTAGCTTGTATTTTGCTGATATATTTTTCGTTATTTAAAAAATATTTTCCTCTACGATCATTATGATTGAGTTTGTTAAATTCAATCATAACTTCATTTGCTTTATCATTATTATTAATGCTTCGTAATGATTGGGCATATCGATAGTAGTTTTCTGTTTTGACTTGAACAGTGTCGATGGTAAATAATTCACCATACCACTTTGCAGCTTCATCAAATTTTGAATTAAAATAATATGCGTTTGCTAGTTTTTCAAACATATCAGCTGACTTGTAACCTTTGTTTGCTACTTTTTCATAGGTTTTTATAGCATCTATATAAGCGTAGTTTTCGTAGTTTTTATCAGCTTTGGCTATTTTGTTTTTTTGCGAATATAAATTGCATGAAAAAACAGTTATTAATGCTATACAAAAGAATATTTTTTTGCTCATAATGATATAATTTATATAAAACGTATAATTTTGTTCAGTTTTTTTGTCAATTAATTGATTTTGGGCATTATTTTTTTTGCGTTTTCTTCTTGACCAATAGCATTCAAAGCATTAGAATATCTATAATATAATTCAATATCAAGATGGTCATTCATTGCAAAAAGTTCTTTATACCATTTTGCAGCTTCTTCAAATTTTGATTTAAAATAATAGGCATTTGCAAGTTTTTCAAATAGCTCAGCAGATCTATAACCTTTATTAGCTATTTTTTCATATGTTTTTATGGCATCTACATAAGCATAATTTTCCTTGCTTTTTTCAATGTTGATCGTTTTATTTTTTTGAGAGTATAAACTACATGAAATAAAACTGAATAATATAATACAGGAGAATAGGCTTTTTTTCATCAGATTTCTGTTTTATATAAAATTGATAATTCTAAATTATTTAGTTTTTTGCTATCAATTGATTGAATTTTTTCATTAAGTTCTTCGCATTCTCTTCTTGACCAACTGCTTTTAATGCGTTAGAATATCTGTAGTATAATTCAATATCTAAATCTTCATTCATTGCAAATAGCTCTTTGTACCATCTAGCAGCCTTATCCATTTCATTATTGAAATAAAAATTATCACCTAATTTTTTAAAGAGACTGACTGATTTATATCCCTTTTCGGCTACTTTTTCATAGGTCTTTATAACATTGATATATGCATAATAATTTTTCTTTTTAGGGGCAGAACTATCTTCAATTTTATTGTCTTTAGCTGTACTTACTTCAATAGAAGAATATATCATCTCATTTAATTTCTTTTCATCTTCTTCTTTAGATAGTTTTATATTCTTATTATCAATAACAATACTGGTTGAATTATTATTAATTATACGTTTTTTTGGTTCATCTTTTATAATTGTTAAAACTGGATTGCTCTTCTTAAAAAGTGTGGCTTTTTGCTCTTTAACTATTGTATTTTCTTTTATTATAGAAGGTTTATTAGGCTTGTTTAATGCAATTGCTGTATTTCTTGGGTCAATGTGTTTTAGAGCAGGTTTTTTGGATTTAATAATGTATTCAGCTTTAGTTCCGTCAGTATATTGTATGTAGACTACACGTTTATTATCTGGACCTAAATCATTGTTACTAATTAAACGTATATCAGATACATTATAGGTAGTCACACTTCCTCCAAACCTCATGTTTATTTGTTCTTTAACGTGGTAATGTTTTATTTTTTTATCTTTAGAAATAGGATCAGACAGTTCTTTATCATTATTATTTAATTCAGCGTTTGATTGTGCGGTAATTTCATGTGAAAACAGAATAAACACGATTAGCGTTAAAATAGTTGTTGTTTTCATAATAATCATATTTAAAAGAATCTTGGGGTATTTATTCTTTTGTTGTTTTTAAATAGTTCAAATCTTAAAAAGATTTCGTGTGAACCTGAGTTATAGTTTTCAAGTTTTGTAGTTTCTAAATCATATCCATAACCTATATAGAGTCCATTTGATACCTGAAAGCCTGCCATTGCACTAACTGATGCACTCCACCTATAAGCTAATCCTAATGTAAACTTATCATTATACATGAAATTTGTTGATAGGTCTATTTGCAGTGGAGCTCCTTCAACTACTTTTGTAAGTATGGCAGGTTTGAATTTTAAATTATAATTAAGATCAAATACATAACCTGCAATTAAGTAATAGTTTATTTTTTCTTTATAGATAGCTATCTCATTATCATCATATCGATTTGTTTCAATGAAATTTGGTACAGATAAGCCTAGATAAGCTTTACTCGAATGCCAATATAATCCAGCTCCTATATTTGGTGTAAACTTATTGCTGTAATTTTGTAGGTTTGGATCACTATCCACTGGGTTTAAACGAGAAACATCTAAATCAAATAAATTTCCTGTTGCTTTTAAACCAAATGATAGTTTCCACGTTTCAGAGGTAGGTATTGTATATGCTAAGTCGGCTGATATTGTGTTTTCATGTGTTGGACCAATTTTATCGTTTACAATTGATACACCTAGACCTAGCCTGCTACTGTTTAAAGGCGTGTTTAAGGATACCGCGTTAGTAGTAGGTGCGCCATCAAGGCCTACCCACTGTGTTCTATGAAGTGCAAAGATACTTAATACCCCTCTAGATCCAGCATATGCAGGATTAATATTTACAGTATTATACATATATTGCGTATATTGAGCATCTTGTTGTGCAAAGCCTGCAATTGATGTCAGCATCATAAGTAAAGAAAGTATTTTTGTTCTCATAATGTACTTTATTTATAAGTATCAATCAGCTTGTAGTGATTGATACTTAGCTTAAAATTAAATTTGGTATTTGTTTTAATTACTTAAGTATAAATACCCGTCTTTTCTATTTAATATTTTTTGGCCTTTGTCACCAAGCGATGTGTAGTTTAATATGTAAAAATAAGTTCCTGACGGTAAACGAGAAGATTGTTTAATTGTCGTTCTTCCTCTTGAAATTCCGTCAAAAGCATTTGTTTTATTATTGTAATTTGTAGTTTCAAAAACTAAAATTCCCCAACGATTGTATATTTCTACCTGATTCTCTGGATAGCACAATATATCATCAATATTATCAATGGTAAATAATTCATTTATTCCATCACCGTTCGGTGTAAAAGCATTATGAACAATTATCGACCCACATCCTAATACTATTGCGGCTTCAACTGTTTCATCATCTGATGCACTTATAGGCGTTTCATTTGGTGTAAGTCCATTTGCGTATGCAATATTAATAACGAATTTATCATCAATATCATTTTGATTTACATTATATGTTTGATTAAATTCTTCCGTAGCGCCTGGTAATAAAAATGGAATAGTTGTATCTAAACCGGTTAGTGGATCAGTTACTTTTATATCATGAAGTGTTACGCTTCCTGAGTTTGTAACCTGAATAAGATAGCTTATGGTATCTCCTACAGCATTATAATTCTCAGTAGAAGACGTTTTAATTACGGTTAAATTTGAATTTTCGGTTAACTCAACAACAGTAGGTGTATCGTTGTCAATAGTAGTTCCCGAAGTATCTGTTACATCCTTATTTTTAGGGTCTTTGGCAGTAGCCAAAGCGGTATTAATAACTTGTCCCGCATCAATATCTTCTTGAGTTAAAATGTAGCTGGCGGTAAAGTTCGTTTCATTAACATCACCAGGAGCTAGGGCTGCAATTGCAACGCCATCGACAGTTACTTTAGGATCTGTAACTACAATTTGTGTAAGGGTTACATTTCCAGTATTGGTCACTGAAAAAGTGTAGTTAATTGTTTCGCCAACTTGCGCAAAACCATCGTTATTTTCATCTGCGAAAACACCTTTTTTCACTAAAGCAACTTTCGGATTTTGCTTATCGTCGATCACTACAACAGTAGGTGTATCGTTGTCAATAGTAGTTCCCGAAGTATCTGTTACATCCTTATTTTTAGGGTCTTTGGCAGTAGCAAAAGCGGTATTAGTAACTTGTCCTACATCAATATCCTCTTGAGTTAAAATGTAGCTGGCGGTAAAGTTCGTTTCATTAACATCACCAGGAGCTAGGGTTGCAATTGCAGCACCGTCGACAGTTACTTTAGGATCCGTAACTACAATTTGTGTAAGGGTTACATTTCCAGTATTGGTCACTGAAAAAGTGTAGTTAATTGTTTCGCCAACTTGCGCAAAACCATCATTATTTTCATCTGCGAAAACACCTTTTTTCACTAAAGCAACTTTCGGATTTTGCTTATCGTCGATCACTACAACAGTAGGTGTATCGTTGTCAATAGTAGTTCCCGAAGTATCTGTTACATCCTTATTTTTAGGGTCTTTGGCAGTAGCCAAAGCGGTATTAGTAACTTGTCCTACATCAATATCCTCTTGAGTTAAAATGTAGCTGGCGGTAAAGTTCGTTTCATTAACATCACCAGGAGCTAGGGTTGCAATTGCAGCACCGTTGACAGTTACTTTAGGGTCTGTAACCATAATTTGTGTAAGGGTTACATTTCCAGTATTGGTCACTGAAAAAGTGTAGTTAATTGTTTCGCCAACTTGCGCAAAACCATCATTATTTTCATCTGCGAAAACACCTTTTTTCACTAAAGCAACTTTCGGATTTTGCTTATCGTCGATCACTACAACAGTAGGTGTATCGTTGTCAATAGTAGTTCCCGAAGTATCTGTTACATCCTTATTTTTAGGGTCTTTGGCAGTAGCCAAAGCGGTATTAGTAACTTGTCCTGCATCAATATCCTCTTGAGTTAAAATGTAGCTGGCGGTAAAGTTCGTTTCATTAACATCACCAGGAGCTAGGGTTGCAATTGCAGCACCATCGACAGTTACTTTAGGATCCGTAACTACAATTTGTGTAAGGGTTACATTTCCAGTATTGGTCACTGAAAAAGTGTAGTTAATTGTTTCGCCAACTTGCGCAAAACCATCATTATTTTCATCTGCGAAAACACCTTTTTTCACTAAAGCAACTTTCGGATTTTGCTTATCGTCGATCACTACAACAGTAGGTGTATCGTTGTCAATAGTAGTTCCCGAAGTATCTATTACATCCTTATTTTTAGGGTCTTTGGCAGTAGCCAAAGCGGTATTAGTAACTTGTCCTGCATCAATATCCTCTTGAGTTAAAATGTAGCTGGCGGTAAAGTTCGTTTCATTAACATCACCAGGAGCTAGGGTTGCAATTGCAGCACCATCGACAGTTACTTTAGGATCCGTAACTACAATTTGTGTAAGGGTTACATTTCCAGTATTGGTCACTGAAAAAGTGTAGTTAATTGTTTCGCCAACTTGCGCAAAACCATCATTATTTTCGTCTGCGAAAACACCTTTTTTCACTAAAGCAACTTTCGGATTTTGCTTGTTTGAAAGGTTGACTATGTTTTCGTCATCATCAGTTACATCTTTATTATCAGTGTCTTTCCCTTTTGTAAAAGCGGTATTGGTAACTTGTCCTGCATTAATATCTTCTTGCGTTAATTCGTAAACAGCGGTAAAATTATTTTTGTTTGTATCGCCAGGTGCTAAAGATGTAATAGCATTACCAATTACAGTTACTTTTGGGTCGGTTATAGTGATTTGACTCAAAATAACATTTCCAATATTGGTAATTGTAAAAGTATATTTAATTGTTTCGCCAACTTGTGCAAAACCATCATTATTTGTATCGTTGAAAGTACCTTCTTTAATGATATCTATTCCAGATTGTGTTATTTCATAAGAATAGTTTATTGTACATTCTTGTTGGTCTGTGATTGTGACATTATAGTTTCCTGTTGCTAAATCAGCTATGTCTTGTGTTGTAGCGCCATTAGACCATAAATAAGTATAAGGAGCTGTTCCTCCAGTAGGGTTAATATTTAGAATTCCATGACTACATGTGATGCAATTGTTATTATTGGTTATTTCGACAGTTGCGCTTAATTTTGCCGTAGGTTGATTAATCATTACAGAACAATTAGTTTTATATCCCAACTCATCAGTAACAATAACTTTATGTAACCCAGAACTCAAAGCTATTGCTGTGGCAGTAAATTCGCCATTATCCCATAAATAAGAATAGTTTTTATTACCTCCAGATGCTGTTACCGTTGCAATTCCGTTGTTTTCTCCAAAACATTTTACAGGAGAGTCTTCAATAACATTACATGAAAAAACATTTGGTTCAGATATAGTAATTTCACAAGACGTTTGACATCCTTTAGAATCAGTTACTGTTACTTTATGGAGACCGCCGTTAAGAGCAGTTGCTGTTGCAGTTATTTCGCCATTATCCCATAAATAGGTATAATCTCCATTTCCACCAGTAGGATTTATTGTTGCTTGTCCATCACTTAATCCGTTTGAGGAAACTGCTTTTTTAGGAGTAATCGAACAACTTATAGCGACACTAGGCTGTGTTAGCGTAATTGTTTTAGAAGTTGTACAGTTTTTTGCATCAGTAACAGTTACTTCGTAAACACCGCTTGCTAGGTTGTTTAAATCTTCAGTTGTAGCAGTGATTGCGGTTCCATCTTTTTTCCAAGAATAAGTGTAGGATGCCGTTCCACCAGTAGTTGTTAGTTTGATTGCTCCAGTGTTGTCATTGTAGCAATTTACATTAGTTTGAGAGTCTAAAGAGAGTGCTAAAGCGGCATTAGGCTGCGTTAGTGTAATTGTTTTAGAAGTTGTACAGTTTTTTGCATCAGTAACAGTTACTTCGTAAACACCGCTTGCTAGGTTACTTAAATCTTCAGTTGTAGCAGTGATTGCCGTTCCATCTTTTTTCCAAGAGTAAGTGTAAGATGCCGTTCCACCAGTAGTTGTTAGTTTTATTGCTCCAGTGTTATCATTGTAGCAATTTACATTAGTTTGAGAATCGAAAGCGAGTGCTAAAGCCGCATTAGGTTGTGTTAATGTAATTGTTTTAGAAGTTGTACAGTTTTTTGCATCAGTAACAGTTACTTCGTAAACACCGCTTGCTAGGCTGCTTAAATCTTCAGTTGTAGCAGTTATTGCCGTTCCGTCTTTTTTCCAAGAATAAGTATAAGATGCCGTTCCGCCAGTAGTTGTTAATTTTATTGCTCCAGTGTTATCATTGTAGCAATTTACATTAGTTTGAGAGTCTAAAGAGAGTGCTAAAGCGGCATTAGGCTGCGTTAGTGTAATTGTTTTAGAAGTTGTACAGTTTTTTGCGTCAGTAACAGTTACTTCGTAAACACCGCTTGCTAGGTTGCTTAAATCTTCAGTTGTAGCAGCGATTGCCGTTCCGTCTTTTTTCCAAGAATAAGTATAAGATGCCGTTCCACCAGTAGTTGTTAGTTTGATTGCTCCAGTGTTGTCATTATAGCAATTAACATTAGTTTGAGAATCTAAAGAGAGTGCTAAAGCAGCATTAGGCTGCGTTAGTGTAATTGTTTTAGAAGTTGTACAGTTTTTTGCGTCAGTAACAGTTACTTCGTAAACACCGCTTGCTAGGTTGCTTAAATCTTCAGTTGTAGCAGCGATTGCCGTTCCATCTTTTTTCCAAGAATAAGTGTAGGATGCCGTTCCGCCAGTAGTTGTTAGTTTGATTGCTCCAGTGTTATCATTATAACAATTTACATTAGTTTGAGAATCTAAAGAGAGTGCTAAAGCGGCATTAGGCTGCGTTAGTGTAATTGTTTTAGAAGTTGTACAGTTTTTTGCATCAGTAACAGTTACTTCATAAACACCGCTTGCTAGGTTGTTTAAATCTTCAGTTGTAGCGGCCATTGCCGTTCCATCTTTTTTCCAAGAATAAGTATAAGATGCCGTTCCACCAGTAGTTGTTAATTTGATTGCTCCAGTGTTGTCATTATAGCAATTAACATTAGTTTGAGAATCTAAAGAGAGTGCTAAAGCGGCATTAGGCTGCGTTAGTGTAATTGTTTTAGAAGTTGTACAGTTTTTTGCATCAGTAACAGTTACTTCGTAAACACCGCTTGCTAGGTTGTTTAAATCTTCAGTTGTAGCAGCGATTGCCGTTCCATCTTTTTTCCATGAATAAGTGTAGGATGCCGTTCCACCAGTAGTTGTTAGTTTTATTGCTCCAGTGTTGTCATTATAACAATTTACATTAGTTTGAGAATCTAAAGAGACTGCTAAAGCGGCATTAGGCTGAGTGATAGTTTCGGTAAACTCTCCTGTTTTACATTTGTCTTTATCAAAAACGATTACTTTATAGGTTCCTTTTGGAATATTAAGTAGATTTTGAGTTGTGGCGTAAACAGTGGAGCTGCCATCTTTTTTCCATTCGAATGAATAAGGGGCAGTTCCGCCAGAAGCTGTTATTTTAATATTTCCAGAACTTTCTCCAAAACATTTTACATTTTCTTTTGAAGCTAAATCAATTTGCAAACAAGGGAAATTATAGGTTCCGTTTTCAATAGTTTTAGTGTCTGGATTACATGATGAATTTACATAATTTAATATTGATTCGCTGATTTTAGCACTCCCACAAATAGCAGTTTTAGGAGTTAAAGTATATTTAAGTGTAATAGTCTCCACGTTAAGGAATTTATTTTCCCATGTTATGGTTTGCCCTGAAAAGGATTGAGTACCGTTATTAGTTGTTACTACATTGATAGTATAATTGCTAGGAATTATTTCTTTCTCAGAAAGATTTTGTGCTACCCATGATAGTTTGGCTGCAATATCGTTGTAAATAGTAGTAAGGTTTGCTGCATTTTGAGTTATAATAGCAGGACTTCCTTGGATACCATCTAAAGTGTATTTTGCTATATATTGTTGACTTCCAGGTGTGTTTATGTTACCATTTATTCCTCCAAATAAACCTACAGAGAATATTTGATTGTTGTATAGAACTCCAGATTTAGTAGTAGTTTTAGCTTTATTAGCGGCAATTATACTTTTTTGGACACATTCGCCATTAATTCCTGACGTGCAATTTGATCCACTAGATCCAAATCTATTTACAACACCATCAGTCAGTAAAACTATGTTTCGAGAAGTATTGCAATCAAATCGTCCGTTTTGTTCTAATTCTATTTCGGCTTTAGTGATTCCGTCCTCGATGTTTGTAGATCCGTTAGCGTTTAGGGAATTTATTTTTAATTTTAATGCTGCTATACCAGCTGGATTTAAAGTTGTTAGACCAATTTCTAGTTTTGCTGTGTTAGCGTAAGAAACAACTGAGATTCGGTTGTTGGGATTTTGAGAAGCACTATTTATAAAAGAGTTAGCAGCAGTTTTAGCATAATCAATAGAGGTTTTTATATCCCCAGAAATGCCATATCCCATACTCCCAGATACATCAATTACTAATATTATATCAGAATCTTTGTTAGTTGGGTTAGCACCAGTAATATCTAGTTGAACATCTATAGCATTACAAGAGCTGGCGCTTTGAGTAACGGTTCTTTTTGTTGTTATAGTTTGCCCATGAAAAATTGTAGATACAAACAATAATACTATTGTTATCCCTATTTTATTTATGTCTTGCAAGTAATTGCTAAAAAAGAGTAAAGTTTTTTTCATCAGATAATTATTATAAATGTGATAAAATAGATGTTGGTTTTGTTGTTGTTAATCTTTTGATGGATCAATAATGTAGGTATGCAGAATAGTTTCTGTTTTGTAGTTAGTACAATTCCCCGATTGGACGAAAAGAGAGGTACAAGCCCATTTTTCTTTTTTTGTAGCGGGATTTAGAGTGACATGAGCATAAAAATTGATCGACTCACCTGGATTAACACTAATAGTGTTGATGGGATTTTTATTAACATCAATAAAGTCTAAATTTATTAATACATTTTCGGCAGTAGTGGAGCCATCAGGATTTTGGCATGTTGCATTTATATCTTTTGAGGCAAGTGTATATGTATCAACAGCAACGCCATTATTTTTTATAAAAAGTGAATAATAGGTTCCTGAAGGAGGTGTGCTCCTAATATTTCCATCATTCTCTACCTTTAGAGTTGCATTACAAACATTAGATTGTCCGTAAGAAAGAGCGCTTGCTAATATTAGAAATAGCATGACTATATTAAAAGTTATGTTATTTATATTAGGTAAATAAAATTTGTTAGGTTGAGTAGAATTTGATTCCATATTATTCTAGTTTAATTTTAGTAATAGCTTTAGTAAAATATATTGTTATCCAATAAAAATTAGTTTGGGTTACTATTTTTATTGTATAGTTAAAGTCAATATTTTTTAAAGTGTAGGGTATCCTATTTATGCTAAAAATCTTTTAGAATAAATACTAAACTTTATGTAGGTTCAATATTTTTATTTTAGCATCTAGTCAAGATGCCAAATTTTCAGGAAAATAATTATTCTTTTTTTTGGGGTTAAAAAGAATACTCTTTGTAGGTAAATTATTCCTGTACCTCTCTGTTTTACAGAGTGGTATCATTATTTCTTTTATAAATGTAATTGTAAAGTTTATTAATGATTAATTTTTTCTATAATTAACCAATATAAACGTTAAAGAGCAGTTTTTAAGCGTGTTTGAGCAAGTAAATTAGTGATTTTATTGTATAATGGCGTATTGACTATTTTATTTTTGTGTGAAATAGGAGGGGAGCACTACTGTTGAATTATAGCCCCGATTGTAGTGTAAATCCTTTTACTTTATTCTTTAAAAAGTAAAAGATTGCAACGGAAAGCGGGAATACACTTGATAATAAACGAGAAGTTGTGCTACAATAAAATTTAAGTAGTAGTTAGGGGAACTACTTTATTATTTAAAGCGTTAACTTTTTAGATCCGAATGTTTGTTATCAACCCGATAATAGCCAATGAAAATTATTGTAAAAGGAAGTCAATATACCAACTAAATACAAAAATTAAATATAGCCAATAATATGGAGAAAGGGTTAGTAGATTATTAAGATTGATGCCTTCAGTAACTTTAGTGTGTTGAGCCATTATTGTAATTATGTTTGCTATGACTGCGTTACTAAAGGCTTATGGTCTACTTTTAGTTATTATAAATTATATTTTACCGTGATACATTGCTTTTACAATCCCATCAGATAATCCAATTTTAGGAACATATATTTGTCGGGCGCCGCTCCATTTCATAGCGTTAAGATAAATTCTAACAGCAGGAATGATTACATCGGCACGGTCAGGGTTTAGTCCTAGTTCCGATATTCTTTGATCGTATGTTAACGAATTTAAGAAGGCATATTGTGAGTTGATATAGATGTAAGATAAAGGCTTTTCTTGTGTTTTTCCAGACATTTTAAAAAGCTTATTGATATTTCCTCCAGAACCTATTAAGGTTACCTCTTCAAAATCTTCAGTGTTTATTTTTATCCATTTTTCAATTTCTTCCCAAACTAAGTCGCAAACCATATTGTTTAATAAACGTACAGTTCCAGCTTTGAAAGATCTTGAGGTAATGATTTTTCCGTTAGAGAAAATAGTGAATTCAGTGCTTCCACCACCTACATCAACAAATAAATAAGTTTTGTCAGTATTTAATAGATGTAACAAATCGGTTGAGGCAATAATAGCAGCTTCTTTTTTACCGTCAATAATTTCGATGGTAACATTTGATTTTTCCTGAATGAGTTCTACAATTTCTTTTCCATTGTAAGCTTCTCGCATTGCAGATGTGGCAAATGCTCTATAGGATTGTACTTTATGTACTTTCATTAATAAATTAAAAGCGGTCATTGCATCAACCATTCGGTCAATATTTTCCTGAGATATTTCGCCCACAGTAAAAGCGTCTTGCCCTAACCTAATAGGTACACGTACAAGAGAGCTTTTATTAAACTGAGGTTCTTTTCCTTCTTGTTCAATAATATTTACAATCAACAATCGCATGGCATTAGAACCAATATCAATTGCGGCATATTTTTTTAAGTTAATCATTGTTGATGATGATTTTTAATTTTTGAAATAAATAGAAAGAAGGATAATTTAAAATTCTTCATTTAAGGAATCTACTTTGCTTTGATAGTACTTATAGGTTTCAATTTGTGCTCTAAATATGGGTTCGTTATCACTATCTCTATATTTATTATCTAGTTTTGATGAATGGTATCTTGCCTTAACATTTCCTTTCCAGGCAATATCAAAGTTGTCAATAAGCTCTTGTTTTATTTCTTCATCATATATAGGACAAGTAACTTCGACTCTTCCGTCTAAATTACGAGTCATAAAATCAGCCGAAGAAATGTATACAGCCGTTTGCCCACCGTTAGCAAAAATATAAATTCGGGAGTGCTCTAAATAATTGTCTACAATACTTATGGCTTCAATATTTGCGCTCATTCCTTTTACGCCGGGAATCAACGAGCAAATTCCGCGAACTTGCAATTGTATTTTTACACCGGCATTACTAGCTTCGTATAATTTATCAATCATTCTAAAATCAGACAAACTATTCATCTTTAATTTTATATAGGCTTTTCGACCTGCCTTAGCATTCAAAATTTCTCTGTCAATAAGTTTATAAAATCGTGTTCTCGTATAATGAGGGGAAACAATAAGATGTTTATAGCGGTGGATTCTATAATTTATATCAAAAAATTCAAATACTCTGTTAATGTCTTTTAAAATTTGCTGATGACTGGTAAAAAGAGTGACATCCGTATAAACTTTTGCGGTAGCTTCATTAAAATTTCCGGTAGAGATAAAACCATAACGTTTTGTTTTTCCGTTTTCGTTTCTTTCGATAACACATACTTTGCTGTGTACTTTTAATCCTTTTATTCCAAAAATCAATTCGATACCTTCTGTTTGCATTTGTTCAGCATAAGAAATATTCGAGGCTTCATCAAAACGAGCTTGTAGTTCGATCTGGACTACTACTTTTTTTCCGTTTTTAGCTGCGTTAATTAACGAACTAATAATTTGCGAATTTTTAGCAAGTCTATACAAGGTAATTTTTATAGAAGTAACCTTTGGATCTAAGGCTGCTTCACGCAAAAACTTGGTTAGATAAGAAAATGACTGATAAGGTGCGTTTAACAAATAATCTTTATTGCTTATTTTTTCTAAAATACTTCCTTCTAAGCTTAAACCTGGAATAGGTAAAGGGTCATTTTTTTTATACAACAAATCAAACCTACCTAAATTAGGGAAATCCATATAATCACGTCTGTTGTGGTACCTTCCTCCAGGGATAATACTATCAGTAGAAACAATTTTCATTTTATCTAAAAAGAATTGAAGGGTGTCAGTTTCAATTTCTTGGTCATAGATAAAACGAACCGGTTCTCCTATTCGTCTTTCCTTTACACTAGTAGATATTTTTTCAAGCATACTTTTACTTAAATCACTATCAATGTCAAGTTGTGCATCACGACTTATTTTAATCATGTGTGCCGATACACTTTCGTAATCAAAAATATTAAAGATGCTTTTAAGGTTATGTCTAATAACATCATCTAATAATATCACATATTGTTTATCGTCGTCAGATGGTAATACCAAGAAACGATTCATTGTTTTAGGAATCTCAATAATAGCATAACGAACTTCGGCCTCTTTTTTCATGACTAGCTTAATGGCTAAGTAGCCCATGTTGTCTTTTAATAAAGGAAACTCGGCTAGGTCATTAAGTATAATGGTAACAAGTTCTGGACTTAACTTTTGAATAAAAAAATCTTTTAAAAATTTTTCTTGCTCAATAGATATTTCATTTTCATCAATGATAAAAATGTTTTTTAATTTAAGTTCGTTTTCGATACTTTTTAAAATAACCAAACTTTCTGTTTGATCCTCAATAACTATCTCAGTAATGTCTTTAACTAGCTGTTGAGCCGAAATTCCGCCAAGAATCTTCTGGCCACTTTTACCAGACAAGCTCAATCTTCTAATTGCCGCAAATCGTACTCTAAAAAATTCATCTAAATTATTAGAGAATATTCCTAGAAAGCGAAGGCGGTCTAATAAAGGTACTGTTGGGTCAGCGGCTTCTTGCAAAACGCGTGCGTTAAATGCTAACCAACTTTTTTCTCTATCTATGTATTTTTGTTCTAACACTTATTTTTTATTTTAAATCTTTTGGAGTCACTATTTTTATAGTTTTTCCGTCCTTAATATCGTTCCAATTATTTACTTCAAATGCTAATGATACAAAACCAGTTGTAGGTACATTAGTAATGAAAACATCCCCAAATTTATTAACAAAATTTGTAATAGCGGCATTATGACCAAAAAGAATAATACTTTCAATAGAATTATCAGTTGATTTGATGGTTTTTTCTAATTGTGACTCATCAAAAGTGTATAATTCAGGTTTATAAATGATACTTTCAATAGGGTAGTGCAGGTTCTGTGCAAATATTAATGCGGTTGCAGTTGTTCTTTTAGCTGTACTGCAATGCATTACATACGTTTTTGGAATAAAATTTGAGATATTTAAAGAAACTAAGTGAGCGTCATTAATGCCTCGTTGATCTAATGGTCTGTCAATATCCTTCAATGGAGTGTCCCAGTTAGATTTTGCGTGTCTTATTAATAGTAGTTTTTTCATAGTTAAAAATAAATAAGTTGAACAGAAACAGAAAGGTACAATTTAAAAGTATTTTTAATCAAATATTTTTTTTATATTTTAAAACCGTTGTTAGTACGATTGCGTAAATATAAAGTGTTGCTTTTTATAATAAGAGATAAAATAGTAGTTTTCAATTGTATGAACAAAGTGTTTTAATAAAAAAATATGAAAATATTAGGTTTATATTTACGAATAAATACCTTTCAACGGTTTTATTAGGTTTTTATAGATGAAAATTTAAATTTGTTAGAATGATAACTAACTTTGTGTTTAAAATATTTGCCTTTATTATAATTTTGGCTGCCCCAAATTAGAATATGATATATAAAATTACTTCGAACACCATTATTGGACTTATTAATGACGCACTATTTTTAACGAGTAGATTTTTTTCTAACGTTAAAAATGCTACAGTGCTGTCTTTTCCTATGTTTATAAATCAAGGATTTGTTGATGCATTTATTAAGGGTTTTTCTAAAGAAAAAATCTTTGACGAAATGCTATTTTATTATAATCAGGAGGTACTACTTTTTTACCCTAATAGAAAGTTATACAGATTAAGAGTCAATAGTTATATTAAACCTGTGCCAATAGAATGATGATATTTAATTGAATCATTGCACAATCAAAATAGTTACACAGTAAATTAATCTTATAGAGATTAAAATCAAAACACAAGATTTCCACATTATGAAATACAATTATCTTAAATCTTCTAATAAAAAGAAAATAAGTCTTACCAAGTTGTTCTTTTTTCTTTTTACTTTAATGGTTTCCCTTAGTTCTTATTCGCAATATTATACTCAACATTATGTTGCCCCTGCTCCGTGGAGGTATTTTAATAACGCAAATGAATTAGTAATCGCTACTGAATCTACTACTCCAGTTTCTGTTGTTGTAAAAAAAAGTGATGGTACTTTAATAACTAATTTATCAGTCGTAAAAGGGGCTCCTACAGTTTATAGATTTGAAGGGAGTCCTACTGCATTAGGAACTGGCTATTATGAAATTAATAAAACTATAAAAGCTGCAGGTTTAAATATTACTGCAACAGCGCCAGTATCTGTTAACATCAGAAATGTTGCTTCAGATGAAATAAAAAACACCAATGGTGGAACTAGTACAAGAGATGCGGATCAAAATTACATTAAAGGAAACGCATCATTAACAAGTTTTGGTAATGCTGGAATTGGTGTAAGTTTTAGAGTTGGATACTATAGAGATGGTGAACTTGGTAATTTTAGTAATTATGGTTTTAAGAAGCCAATATATGTTGTAATGGCAATTGATAATAGTACCACATTAAAGATTAATGGAGTAATCATTACAACTCTTAATGCAGGTGAAAGTTATTTGTTTGAGGATAAAATTGGTTCATTAGTCGAAACTTCAAGTCCTGTAGTTGTAAATACATCTGCAAAAATTGATACACCAGGAGGTTGTGGTGATGGAACCTTAGATCAAGTGCCTCCTATTTCTGTATTAGGTAAAGAATATATAATTGTTAAAGGTCGAGGAAATGATGTTGCTGAACAAACTACTATTGTTGCAACAGAAGCCAATACGGTTGTCAAAATACAACAATACAAACAAGATGGGAGTTTAGATTTGGCAGAGTTTACAGTAAACCTTGCCGCAGCAGGAGATTTTTATACTTACAAACCCGGTACAACAACAGTTGTTTCATCTAAAGATGTTATTACTGTAGATGCTTATTCTTCATCTAGAATTTTAAGTGATAAAAATGTAGCTGTTTATTCTGGAACTGCAATTACATGCGAGGTAGATATTACAAGTGTAGCTCCAGTTTCGGCTTGTGGAGGATCTAATTTTGTAGAAACGTATAAATTTAGAAATTTCACAAAATCTGATCTTCCTTATTTCGGTTATATTTTACTTAATAGTGCAACAGAATTAGTTAAAGTAAATGGTGCAAACATCGAAACTTCAGTTGGAAATAGAAGACAATTAGGTACTTCAGGTTGGTATATGATCACTTTTAGAGACACTCAAATTAGTTCTCCAAATAATATAACAATTGAAAGCGCTTCTAAAATGACAGTTGGTCTTGTTCAACAAGGTGGTGGGTTTTCAATGGCTGCTATTTTTTCTAGTTATACCCTAATTCCTGATGCACCAACTGTTACTCCGCTTACTGCAAGTACAGCTTGCGCAAATGAAGCAAATTTAAAAACAGATCCTGATTTTGGTCCTTATCAATGGTTTTTTGATGGGGCTGCTATATCTGGAGCTACAACTAATACCTATAAGGCCACAAAAAGTGGTAATTATTCAGTATCATCCACTCTATCTTGTGGTGCGTCAGTTCAGTCTTCAACTATTGCAGTAAATATTTGTAGTGATGTTGCCGTTTCGAAATCGGTAAATATTTCATCTCCATGTGTTGATACAAATGTTGTTTTTACAATAACCGCAAAAAATAATGGACCAGGGAATGCTACAGGAGTTTCTGTAATTGATGCGCTGCCTTCTGGATACACTTATGTGTCGTCAACAGTAGACGTAGGAACATATACTAATACTTCAGGAAATTGGTCTATAGGAAGTTTAAGTGATAATGCAACTGCGGTTTTAAAAATTACTGCTAAAGTTAATGCTTCAGGTGAATATAAAAATGAAGCTAAGATAAGTGCTTCGTCTGATTCTGATTTAACTAACAATCTTGCTAGCGTAACAACGACTCCAAATCCTACTTCAAAAATTGTATTGACTTCTAGTGCTGTGACGCAAAATCAAACCGTTTGTTCAGGAACTGCTATAACAAATACAGTATATACTTTTGGAGGAAGTGCAACTAGTGCAGTGGTTACTAACTTACCTGCTGGATTGTCATCTAATGTAAATACAACTGCTAAAACGATAACTATTAGCGGTACACCTACTGCTTCAGGTACTTATACTATAACAACTTCAGGGCACACTACGCCTTGCATCGCAGCAACTATTAGTGGAGCAGTAACGGTAAATACAACGCCAACAGTTCCTACATTGAGTCCTGCTGTTCATCCAAGTTGTACAACGGCAACGGGTAGTTTTACAATTACTAATTACGTTGAAGCTAATACCTATACAGTTAGTCCTTCAAATGGAGTTACCAGATCAGGAAGTATAGTTACGGCTCCGTCTGGAACGTATACGGTAACTGCAACTTCATCATCGTGTACTTCAAGCGCTTCTAGTAGTATTGAAATTTTGCCAAACCCTAAAACTACTTTAGATACTGATGGTGATGGAATTTCGGATATATGTGACGAAGACGACGATAACGACGGTATTTTGGATATTAATGAATTAAATTGTCCAAGTGGCTTTATTGATTTAGGGCAAACATTCGACAATAATACTGCTAACCCTGGTACCGTAAATAATATTTATAATTATGGAGATGTAACAGGAACTTTTAAATATGAACTTCTAGGAGGTGCTACATGGAACTCTGGTATAAATAGTCAAAGTTCTTCTAATGTAACTGGTAGTTATATAAATTTACAAGCTAGGGATACTGATTTCCCAACTAATAAAGTTGCAGTTTACACCCTAACTTTTAGTAAACCAATTTATAATTTAAATTTTAAGTTAAGTGGTTTAGATAATAATGATAGAGCTGATTTTACTGCAAATAATTCTGGAGTTAATGTACCGGTTTCTATTTCAAATATAAATTTAACAAATGGAGATTTCGTAGGACAATCAATCAATAGTAGTAATAGTGGAGCTAATGCACCTGCAAATAGTGTTGCTGTAAATAGTACAGGGCCAATAAACCAAATAATTATTACAACTGCCAAAAACGGTGGTAATTCAGCAGATATTACTTTACAGATTAATGAATTAAGTTATTGTATTGCAATAGACTCTGATGGTGATGGAGTACCAAATCATTTAGAATTAGATTCTGATAATGATGGTTGTTCAGATGCTAATGAATATTATAATTCATCAACTGCCGATGGTGGGGATGGAGGAGTTTATGGAACTGGAACACCGGCTATTAATACTAATGGAACTGTTAAAGCAGCTTCGTATACAGGATCATATACTAATGTAACTGCTGCGGGATCAGCAAGTACTATTGCTACTGCAGGACAGCCTACAAATCAAACGGCATCAACAACATTTACTGCCGCTTTTACAGTTACTGCTACTGGTGGATCAGGAATAACTCAGTATCAATGGCAAGTAGATAGCGGTTCTGGATTTGTTAATGTAACCAATGGAACTATATATTCGAATGCTACAACCGCAACATTAAGTTTAAAGAATATTACTTGCGCCATGAACGGCTATAAATACCGAGTTATAGTTAGTCAGTCAAACTATATTTGCGGAAATGTAACTTCTAGTTCAGCTACTTTAACAGTGCTTAATAATACAACTACGGCAGCATCTACGACGCCTACATTATGTATCAATACTGCTTTAACAGCAATTACTCATACAACTACTGGAGCAACTGGAATTGGAACTGCTACAGGATTACCTGCAGGAGTTGCAGCAAAATTTGATTCAAACGAAATCACGATTAGTGGTACACCAACAGTAGCAGGAATTTTTGACTACTCAATCCCTTTAACTGGAGGTTGTGGAACTGTAAATGCTACAGGAAAAATTACCGTTACAGCAGACAATACAACTACGGCAGCATCTACAACGCCTACATTATGTATCAATACTGCTTTAACAGCAATCACTCATACAACAGTTGGAGCAACTGGAATTGGAACTGCCACAGGTTTACCTGCAGGAGTTACAGCAAAATTTGATTCAAACAAAATCACGATTAGTGGTACACCAACAGTAGCAGGAACTTTTGACTACACAATCCCTTTAACTGGAGGTTGTGGAACTGTAAATGCTACAGGAAAAATTACCGTTACAGCAGCGCCAGATGCAGGAACATTATCAGGAACACAAGCAATTTGTGTTGACGGAACGACTACATTATCTTCTACTACTACCGGAGGTACTTGGTCAACTAGTGCAGCAGCTACTGCAACAATTGATGTTTCAACAGGAGTAGTTAAAGGTTTAAAAGCTGGAACTGCTACAATGACCTATACTGTTAAAGGTTCAGGTGGATGTGATGATGCTACAGCTACAAGAGTAGTTACAGTAACAGCAGCGCCAGATGCAGGAACATTATCAGGAACACAAGCAATTTGTGTTGACGGAACGACTACATTATCTTCTACTATTAAAGGAGGTACTTGGTCAACTAGTGCAGCAGCTACTGCAACAATTGATGCTTCAACAGGAGTAGTTAAAGGTTTAAAAGCTGGAACTGCTACAATGACTTATACTGTTAAAGGTTCAGGTGGATGTGATGATGCTACAGCTACAAGAGTAGTTACAGTAAATCAACTTCCAGTAGCACCAATAACTAGCACGCCAACTCAGCCTACATGTTCTGTAGCTACAGGAAGCTTGAAATTGAGTGGTTTACCTTCTGGTAACTGGACAATAACTCCAGGGAATTATACTGGAAACACTTCGGATTATACAATTACAGGTTTAAGTACAGGTAAATATAAATTTACTGTTACAAATTCATTAGGATGTTCTTCAAGTGAATCAGTAGAGGTTATTATAAATATGCAACCAACAGCACCTGCAGCACCTATTGCTACAATAAGTGTTCAGCCTAAATGTGGGGCTATTACAGGTACGGTAATAATTACATCAGCTGGTACAGGTTTTGAATATAATGTTGATGGTGGTAACTATCAATCGGAAACTACTTTTGCAAATCTAACACCAGGAACTCACAAATTTACAGTTCGTAATACAAAAGATAACACATGTGTTTCTAATGAAACTACTGTTGTTCTAAACAATTATATATGTGCAAAAGATGATAAAGGAGCAGACATAAATGGATTAAATGGAGGAACTACCGTTGCTAACGTATTAGTGAATGATGAGTTGAATGGTAAAGCAGTAGTTGCAGCGGATGTTACAACAACATTTGTATCTTCTACTAACGCAGGAGTTACCTTAGATGGAACTTCAGTAAAAGTTGCGCCAGGAACCCCAGCAGGAGAGTACACGTTAGTTTATCAGATTTGTGAGGTATTGAATACTACGAATTGTGATTCAGCTACAGTTACAGTAAAAGTAACAGCAGCGAAAATCGATGCAGTAGATGATAAAGGAGCAGACATAAATGGATTAAATGGAGGAACTACCGTTGCTAACGTATTAGTGAATGATGAGTTGAATGGTAAAGCAGTAGTTGCAGCGGATGTTACAACAACACTTGTATCTTCTACTAACGCAGGAGTTACCTTAGATGGAACTTCAGTAAAAGTTGCGCCAGGAACCCCAGCAGGAGAGTACACGTTAGTTTATCAGATTTGTGAGGTATTGAATACTACGAATTGTGATTCAGCTACAGTTACAGTAAAAGTAACAGCAGCGAAAATCGATGCAGTAGATGATAAAGGAGCAGACATAAATGGATTAAATGGAGGAACTACCGTTGCTAACGTATTAGTGAATGATGAGTTGAATGGTAAAGCAGTAGTTGCAGCGGATGTTACAACAACACTTGTATCTTCTACTAACGCAGGAGTTACCTTAGATGGAACTTCAGTAAAAGTTGCGCCAGGAACCCCAGCAGGAGAGTACACGTTAGTTTATCAGATTTGTGAGGTATTGAATACTACGAATTGTGATTCAGCTACAGTTACAGTAAAAGTAACAGCAGCGAAAATCGATGCAGTAGATGATAAAGGAGCAGACATAAATGGATTAAATGGAGGAACTACCGTTGCTAACGTATTAGTGAATGATGAGTTGAATGGTAAAGCAGTAGTTGCAGCGGATGTTACAACAACACTTGTATCTTCTACTAACGCAGGAGTTACCTTAGATGGAACTTCAGTAAAAGTTGCGCCAGGAACCCTAGCAGGAGAGTACACGTTAGTTTATCAGATTTGTGAGGTATTGAATACTACGAATTGTGATTCAGCTACAGTTACAGTAAAAGTAACAGCAGCGAAAATCGATGCAGTAGATGATAAAGGAGCAGACATAAATGGATTAAATGGAGGAACTACCGTTGCTAACGTATTAGTGAATGATGAGTTGAATGGTAAAGCAGTAGTTGCAGCGGATGTTACAACAACATTTGTATCTTCTACTAACGCAGGAGTTACCTTAGATGGAACTTCAGTAAAAGTTGCGCCAGGAACCCTAGCAGGAGAGTACACGTTAGTTTATCAGATTTGTGAGGTATTGAATACTACGAATTGTGATTCAGCTACAGTTACAGTAAAAGTAACAGCAGCGAAAATCGATGCAGTAGATGATAAAGGAGCAGACATAAATGGATTAAATGGAGGAACTACCGTTGCTAACGTATTAGTGAATGATGAGTTGAATGGTAAAGCAGTAGTTGCAGCGGATGTTACAACAACACTTGTATCTTCTACTAACGCAGGAGTTACCTTAGATGGAACTTCAGTAAAAGTTGCGCCAGGAACCCCAGCAGGAGAGTACACGTTAGTTTATCAGATTTGTGAGGTATTGAATACTACGAATTGTGATTCAGCTACAGTTACAGTAAAAGTAACAGCAGCGAAAATCGATGCAGTAGATGATAAAGGAGCAGACATAAATGGATTAAATGGAGGAACTACCGTTGCTAACGTATTAGTGAATGATGAGTTGAATGGTAAAGCAGTAGTTGCAGCGGATGTTACAACAACACTTGTATCTTCTACTAACGCAGGAGTTACCTTAGATGGAACTTCAGTAAAAGTTGCGGCAGGAACCCCAGCAGGAGAGTACACGTTAGTTTATCAGATTTGTGAGAAATTAAACCTTACGAATTGTGATTCAGCTACAGTTACAGTAAAAGTAACAGCAGCGAAAATCGATGCGAAAGATGATGTTGCAGGACCAATCAACGGAAAAGTTGGAGGTGACGCAGGAATCAACATCCTTGATAATGACGAATTAAACGGAACAGCAGTTAACCCAGCAGATGTAGTTATTACTTCTACACCAAACGGACCATTAACAGTAAATACAACAGACGGAACAGTAGCAGTTGCGGAAAATACTCCAGCTGGAACATACACAGTTCAGTACACAATTTGTGAGGTATTAAATCCAGGCAATTGTGATACCGCAACGGTAACAGTAACAGTTGAAGAGTCAGTAATTAATGCGGTAGATGATTTTGCAGGACCAATCAACGGAAAAGTTGGAGGTGATGCAGGAATCAACATCCTTGATAATGACGAATTAAACGGAACAGCAGTTAACCCAGCAGATGTAGTTATTACTTCTACACCAAACGGACCATTAACAGTTAATCCAGCAGACGGAACAGTAACGGTTGCAGCGAATACTCCAGCCGGAGACTACACGGTACAGTACACAATTTGTGAGGTATTAAACCCAGCTAACTGTGATACAGCAACGGTAACAGTAACAGTTGAGAAATCGCAAATTGATGCTATTGATGATGTCGCAGGACCAATCAATGGAGTAGCAGGAGGAGATTCAGGAATCAATGTTTTAGATAACGATACGTTAAACGGAACAGCAGTTAACCCAGCAGATGTATTTATTACTTCTACACCAAACGGACCATTAACAGTGAATATAGATGGAACAGTAACAGTTGCACCGAATACCCCAGCCGGAGATTACACGGTACAGTACACAATTTGTGAGGTATTAAACCCAGCTAACTGTGATACAGCAACGGTAACGGTAACAGTTGAGAAATCACCAATTGATGCAGTTGATGATATCGCAGGACCAATCAATGGTAATACAGGAGGAACAACTCCAAGTGTATTGACAAACGATACTTTGAACGGAATACCAGTTAACCCAGCAGATGTAGTTATTACTTCTACACCAAACGGACCATTAACAGTTAATCCAGTAGATGGAACGGTAACAGTTGCACCGAATACTCCAGCCGGAGACTACACGGTACAGTACACAATTTGTGAGGTATTAAACCCAGCTAACTGTGATACAGCAACGGTAACGGTAACAGTTGAGAAATCACCAATTGATGCAGTTGATGATATCGCAGGACCAATCAATGGTAATACAGGAGGAACAACTCCAAGTGTATTGACAAACGATACTTTGAACGGAACACCAGTTAACCCAGCAGATGTAGTTGTTACTTCTACACCAAACGGACCATTAACAATGAATCCAGCAGACGGAACGGTAACAGTTGCACCGAATACTCCAGCCGGAGACTTCACGGTACAGTACACAATTTGTGAGGTATTAAACCCAACCAACTGCGATACAGCAACGGTAACTATTAGTGTTTTTGGAAATGTGATTCAGGCTAATAGTGATAATTTTACTAAATACAATTGTGAGGTTTTAGGAGCTGATACAAGTATTGTTGGAAACATATTTTCAAATGATACGCTTAATGGTACTGCTGTTAAGAGTACAGAAGTTAATTATAGTATTTTAACGGGTGGTACTCTTGGTATTTCTATCGATAATTCAGGTTATGTTATTATTGGTGAAAATGTTACTGTAGGAACTTATAATATTACTTATGAAATTTGTGATAAAGTGAGTACGGGTAATTGCAGTACAGCTACATTGGTTATTAATGTGGTTGGAGTTACTAATGGCGAGAAAACATTGACGGCTGAAGCGTGTAATACGGATACATTGCCAATTGATTTAGCTACTTTATTGCCAGCCGGAGTTCCTACAACAGGGACATGGATTGATGACAGTACAGGGAAATTAGTTGGAAGTGAATTTACGCCACTAAATGTTCCTACAGGAAGTTATATCTTTAAGTATTTTGTTGAAACAGCTACTTGTCCAATTAACTATGCTTTGAATATGACAATTAAAGATGATTGCGGAATTGTATTAGGATGTGGAGCAATTAAAGTTCATAATGCATTTACACCTAATGGTGATGGAATAAATGATATATTTGTAATTGATAATATTGATGATACAAGTTGTTATCCTGAAAATACGGTTGAAATTTACAACCGATGGGGAGTATTAGTTTATGAGGTCAAAAATTATAACAATCAAAATAATGCTTTCATAGGTATTTCACATGGAAGAACAACCATAAGTCAATCTGTTGGTTTACCAGTAGGAACATACTTCTATATACTTAATTATCTTTCTATTGATGGAAGTGGAAAAGTACAAACGAATAAAAAAGATGGATATTTATATCTTACTAGATAAATAAATTTACTAGCTGTGTCCTTAAAAAGGCACAGCTATAAAAAATAAATACATGAAAAAAATAGCATTAGTATACACACTTGTATTCACTGGATTAGTAGGATTTGCACAACAAGATGCTCAATATACCCAGTATATGTATAATACAATTAATATTAATCCAGCTTACGCTGGTTCTAGAGGAGTCATGAGTATTTTTGCTCTTCATAGGACACAATGGGTAGGTTTAGATGGAGCTCCAGTTACAAACGCTGTATCTATAAATACTCCTTTAAATAATAGTAATTTAGGTTTAGGGGTGTCGTTAGTAAATGATAAAATAGGGCCAACTCATGAGAATACTTTGTCAGTTGATTTATCTTATACAATACCAACTTCGGAAACTTTTAAATTAAGTTTTGGGATTAAGGGGACTGCGAATTTATTTGATGTAGATGCTTCTGTTTTAAATCCAGAAACATCAGGTGATCGCGCGTTAACAGATTATAATAATAAGTTTACACCAAACATAGGTGCTGGTTTATACTTGCATTCGGATAAAGCATATATAGGTCTTTCTGTTCCTAATTTTATAGAAACTAATCGCTATGATGATAATGAAATTGCAATTTTTAAAGAAAAAATAAACTACTATTTAATAGCAGGTTATGTATTTGATCTTGATTATAATTTGAAATTCAAACCTGCATTATTAACAAAACTAGTTGAAGGTGCACCTCTTCAAGTAGATGTGTCAGGTAACTTCTTATTCAATGATAAATTTTCTGCTGGTTTAGCATACAGATGGAGTGCAGCTGTGAGTGCAATGGTAGGTTTTCAGGTTTCAGATGCAATATATATTGGATATGGTTATGACCTTGCTACAACTAAATTAAACAATTACAACTCGGGTTCGCATGAAATATTTTTCAGATACGAATTATTTAAAAATAATAAAAGAATTACAACACCAAGATTCTTCTAAAATAAAAAAGATGAAAAAGAGCAAACTCCTTTATTTATTATTACTTAGCATTTTCACAATTAGTGCTTTTTCACAAGAAGCAAAATTAGACAGAGCAGATGCAAAGTATGACAATTACGCTTTTGTTAATTCAATTAAAACTTATGAACGAGTTGCAGATAAAGGATACAAGTCCGCAGCACTTTTTCAAAAGTTAGGAAATGCCTATTATTTTAATGGCGAATTACCAAAAGCGGCAAAATGGTACGAACAACTATTTGAGACTGGATCAAATTTTGATGCAGAATACTATTATCGTTATGCACAATCATTAAGATCAATTGGTGAAAATGACAAAGCAAATAAGGTACTAGAAAAGTTTAGTAAAGTTGCTGAAAATGATAGTAGAGCAAAGCTTTTTATGGAAAATGAAAATTACCTTGATCGTATAAAAGCAAACTCAGGTATATATGAAATAAGTAAAATAGATATTAATTCGAAATATTCAGATTACGGCTCTACCGTTTATTCAAATAAGTTAATTTTTGCTTCAGCAAGAGATACGGGGAGCTTTGGTCAAAGAAAACACAGTTGGACAAATCAACATTTTACAAATTTATATAGTGCCGAATTAGATGAAGATCTTAACCCAAAAAAAGTAGAAAGATTTGATACTGATTTAAAATCAAAGTTTAATGAGTCAACTCCTGTTTTTACTAAAGATGGTAAAACAGTTTACTTTACTCGTAATAATTATTTAGATGGAAAAAAGGGTAAAAACGGTAATGGAATAACTCTTATAAAAATTTACAAAGCTACACTAAAAAATAATGTATGGACAAATGTTGTTGAACTTCCTTTCAATAGTGATAATTATAGTACAGCACACCCTGCATTAACCCCGGATGAAAAAACTTTGTATTTTGCATCTGATATGCCAGGAACATTAGGACAATCTGATTTGTTTAAAGTGGCAATAAAAGAAAATGACACTTATGGTTTACCTGAAAATTTAGGTTCTAGAATCAATACTGCAGGAAGAGAGACTTTTCCTTTTATTAGTGAGGATATGCATGTTTACTTTGCTTCGGACGGACACCCAGGTATGGGAGGTTTGGATGTATTTGTATCTAAAATTAATATAGACGGTACTTACAATCGAATTTTAAATGTAGGATCGGATATAAATTCTCCAAATGATGATTTTGCTTTTTGGGTTGACCCAAATTCTAAATATGGCTTCTTTTCTTCAAATAGAGAAGATAGTAATGGTTACGATGATATTTATAAATTTAAACAAGTTAAAGATGTCGTTTGTGAACAAGAGTTAAGCGGTGTTATTACAGATATTGAAACTTTAGAAATACTAGCAAATTCAAAAGTATCACTACTTGACGAACAATATACCATTTTAGGTACCACAATAGCAGACTCGAATGGTAAATATACTTTTACCGTAATTTGCGGAGAGAAATATTATGTGAGAGCTGAAAAAGAAAATTACGTAACTAAAGAAGTTAAGGTAACTATTAATAACGAAAATGGTGATACAGACTTGCCTATCGCATTGGAGTCCTCTGTTAAGAAAGTTAGAATAGGTGATGATTTAGCTAAAGTACTTGAAATTCCAATTGTTTATTTTGATTTAGATAAATCAAATATCCGTAAGGATGCAGCATTAGAATTAGAAAAAGTATTGGATGTTTTAAATCAAAATCCTAATATGAAAATTGATATTCGTTCGCATACTGATAGTAGAGCAACTACTAAGTATAACGAATCATTATCAGAACGAAGAGCTAAATCTACCATGAAATGGTTAATTGATAATGGGATAACTCCTGATAGATTAACTAGTGAAGGTTATGGTGAAAGCCAGTTGATCAATAAATGTTCGGATGGAGTTTCTTGTACCGAAGAAGAACATCAGTTAAATAGACGTAGTGAATTTATCATTACTGAATTATAAATTTCTTATGTTTATAACTTAATAAAATAGCGAATAGAAAAGGGCAGTTTAACTGCCCTTTTCTATTCGCTATTTTTAAATAACTAATTTCATGTAAAATGATTAACAATAATATAGTTATTTAATACAGTATCTCTTTTGAAAAAAGAACTCTTATTAGAAGGCTTGTTTTATTAAAATAAAAATAATAACTAGTATAGTATAATTTTTGTCACACCGAGTGGAATCGAGATGTAATTGAAGTACTTAACTACGCTTGAATTCATAATTGGGAGTATTCTATAAATAGTATTTATATTAAATAGAATAGACAGTATTTTTTGGACATGAAAAAACCGCTAATCTTTAAAAAAGAAATAGCGGTTTTTTAGTATAAAAACTGGTTTGGTTAATAGCTTGTTCTGGATTACAATGATAAGTAATATAATTGAATTACAAAAACCGAACTACAACAAAAACATACAGTATTGTTAACTATTAAGCATTACTGGCATTACTAGCATAGTTACTGTTTCACCTTCTTCTAAACCATCTACAGGAGTTAAGATACCAGCTCTGTTAGGTAAGGACATTTCTAACATAATCATATCCGACTGTAAATTGGTAAGCATTTCTGTTAAGAAACGAGAGTTGTATCCTATTTGCATATCATCTCCTTGGTAATCACAAGTTAGTCTTTCTTCAGCTTTATTCGAATAGTCAATATCTTCAGCAGATACATTCAACTCAGCTCCAGCAATTTTCAAACGAATTTGATGTGTAGTTTTGTTTGAGAAAATGGCAACACGACGAACAGAACTCAAAAATTGTGAACGATCAATCATTAATTTGTTTGGATTCTCTTTTGGAATAACTGCTTCATAATTTGGATACTTTCCATCAATTAAACGACACATTAAGATGTAGTTGTCAAAAGAAAAAGTAGCATTAGAATCATTATATTCTATTTTTACTTCAGCATCTGATGTTGCAAGAATGCTTTTTAAGATAGTCAATGGTTTTTTTGGCATAATAAAATCAGCCACTTGAGATGCTTTTACATCTGTACGAGCATATTTTACTAATTTATGTGCATCTGTTGCAACAAAAATTAATCCTTCTGGTGAAAACTGGAAGAATACTCCTGACATTACTGGACGTAAATCATCATTTCCTGCAGCAAAAATAGTTTTACTAATTGCAGTTGCTAAAACGTCAGCAGGTACTAAAGTTACTGCTGGCTCTTCTAGATTTACCGCTTTAGGAAATTCTTCGCCTGGAGCGTATGCTAATGCATATTTTCCTGAATTAGAACTAATCTCTATTGTACTGTTCTCTTCAACTGTAAAAGTTAAAGGTTGCTCCGGAAACGTTTTTAAAATTTCTAATAGCAATTTTGCAGGTACTGCTACACTTCCTTTGCTTGTAGAATCAATCGATAAATTAGCTGACATAGTAGTCTCTAAGTCAGATGCAGAAACGGTTAATTCATTATTGTCTAATTCAAATAAAAAATTATCTAAAATAGGTAAAGTATTGCTACTATTAATTACACTTCCTAAAACTTGTAATTGCTTTAATAAGTAAGAACTCGATACTATAAATTTCATCTGTTTTGTTTTATTTTTTGTGGTATCTATTTAATCCAATTTTAAGATACAATACATTTTACAAATATATCGTAAACTAATCTAGTATTGAAACTTTTTTATCAACATCTACTTACTGTATTTCCTTTTTCGAAGAAATGTAAATAAAAGTCCAAAAATCCCCAATATTAGGATTGGTAACCCGATAGTTATAGCTTGTGTAAGACTATAGTTTTCATAAACTTTTTCTTTATCTAAAAGAGGTAAGTCAAGATCCTTGCTTCTAATGTTAATAAGTCCTGTGTCATCAAGTAAATAATTCACGCAGTTTAGCATGAAATCCTTATTGTCATATAGTTTTCCGGAGCGTTGGTCAAAACCTAGTTCAACTGGTTCAAAGTTTTTATCTAATTGGTTTTTAACTAAATCCCCGTCAGAGATTACAATCATTTTGTTTTTTACTCCATTCGATTCATAATTTGATTGATCAAATGGCAAAACTCTATTTTGATACATTGATTTAAAAGAGCCTTCAAGTAAAACTGATAACGGAATGTAACCTGTATTGATATAATGATTAGGGCTCGTTTCTTCAGCAACGATATCTAAACTAATTTCAGCAGGTGTACCTACTTTTTTTGAATATTGAGAAGATTGTAACAGAATTGTTTTTTTGATTCCGTTTTTTAAAGTGTCAATAGGATTTGCAAAATCAAATTTGATTCCGCCCAAATTTTTAACAATAGGGTGTTTGCTTTGTGGGTAAACTAGTGGAGCAAATTTCCAATTAAAATCTTGAAATTGTGTTGCGCTTCCTTGTTCTCCGGTAGCTAGTTTTATAGGGCTTCCTTGTTCATCTTTTACAATATCAGGATTGATTCTAAAACCATATTTAAAAAACATGTCGTTTAAATTCAAATCCCTCGGGAAGGCTAAAGTAGCTCCGGAGGCATTATACAAACTGTCCATTTCTACTGCAACTTCATCAATTAACCACAATGTTTTACCACCATGCATAATATATTGGTCAAGAACTTGTTTTTCAGCATCAGAAAAAGTAATCGTAGGTTTGGCAATAATCGCCAAATCATATTTTTCTAAAGCCTCTAAGCTTCTCGTAGGATTTGTTGCTACGGAGTCTAAAGTAAAAGGACCTATATGGTAACTTTCTCTCATTTGTAAAAGAAATTTGGCCATAAAAATATCCTGTAATTCTCCATTTCCTTTAAGTACAGCAATTGTTTTTTGCTTTGGAATAGTGATTTTATTTATAGCGTCAGCAATGGAGTATTCAAGGTGCTGTACAGATCCAATTACTTTTTCAGTAGTGCTAGCGCCCATTATATTTTTTAATAAAGGAATGTTAACTTCTTTATTGTCATAAACGGCAATTGCCCAAGGGAAAACCATTGCTTGAGACTGCTTTCCTTTATCTTCAACTGTAATATTTACCGGTGTTAACCCTTTACTGTATAATTGTTTAATGTTATCCATGCTTTGGTCCTCGTTTTCTAAAGGATTCACAAATTCAAAGAATATATTACTATTGTAAGCTTGAAACTCTTCAAGTAATTGTTGTGTTTCCTGCTGTAAACGTTTAAAATCAGAGGGCAAATCGCCTTGCATGTATATTTTTATCGAAAGCGGATTTTTTACCTGCTTGATAATAGTTAAGGAAGTTTGAGATAGCGTGTATCTTTTATCCTTCGTTAAATCAAAACGATGAAAAAAGAAATTTCCAATAGCATTTACAGCTACTAACAATGCAATTACAAACAGTAACGATTTTAAGTTTTTTTGATTAGCTGTCTTCATTACAATTTAATAGTTTTAAGTTTATAAACAGTAAACGATAGAAATAAAACCATGATACTTGCAAAATAAAGGATGTCTCTGGTATCAATAACTCCGCGTCCCATACTTTTAAAATGATCTTGCATTCCTAACGCCGCTATGTAAGCAGATAATGAGGGGGATAATGTAGCAATTCCTTCAAATCCAAAATAGAAAAAGAAACATACAAAAACAGCAAATATAAAAGCCACTATTTGATTGTCAGAAAGCGTAGAGCTAAATATTCCAATTGCTGCATACGCTCCAATCAAAAATAATAACCCAAAATAGGCTCCTATTGTACTTCCCATATCGATATTTCCTTCAGGCATGCCTAATTTAGAAATTGCAATAACATAAATAAATGTAGGGATTATTGCCATAATAATTAAAGCAACTGCTGCTAGAAATTTTCCGTTTACGATTTCCCAAATACTTAAAGGTTTTGTTAGTAATAACTCTAAAGTTCCTTGTTTTTTTTCATCCGAAAAACTGCGCATTGTCACAGCGGGGATTAAAAAGATAAATATCCATGGTGCCAAAGTAAAAAACGGACTTAAATCAGCGAAACCCGTATTTAAAATATTGTAATCTCCCTGAAAAACCCACAGAAACAATCCGTTAAGTATCAAAAATAGGCCAATGACTAAATAGCCTATGGGTGAACCAAAAAAAGATTTAATCTCTCGTAATAATATTGCTTTCATTTTTTAACTTTTGTTTAAAAGTATGCGTTTATAGTTGTTGCTTTAAATATAAATTAAGCTAAAGAAGCTAGTTTGTCAACACTCCAAGCTTCGGGTTTGTCATTGAATAATTTCTTTGTAAATGTCCAAACCTCATTGAAGAATTCTGATTTTCGATATGCTTCTAAATCGGCTTCAGTTTCCCAGTAACTGTAGGTAAAAAAGATATTTTTGTTGGTTTTATCCTGATACAATTCTAAAAGACGGTTTCCAGGAGCTGAACGAATGCGGTCCTTTATAGATTCAAAATTCTCTAAGAAAGCACTAATGTTTTCTTCGTGGAAACTCAATTTTACTATTCGTACAAACATTTTATTTTTTTGAATTTATGATTAAGCTTTTGCAAAAGCATTTATATATGATTCTAATTTTTAAATTCTAGTGTAACTACATCTCTATAGTTCAGTCCTAACAAGCTATGAGCTGATCCTACTGTTGCAGGATTGCTTCTAAATACGGCGATTTCTAAATAACCTGCTTCATTAAAAATGGCAAGCTTTTCTCCTTCATAATTCTTAATCGAATATTTTTCAGAGCTAGCAATAGCTGAATAATTAGGTAGTATTGTTTTGATGTTTTTAGTCTTCATGATGATTTCATAAGGACGCCCCTTGGCAACTTCTAAGAATTGTTTCTTGGTAATATTTGTTACCACATTCCCAAAATGATCAATATAAATAACATGGCCTTTAATGGTGTTATTAGTGTCTAAAGTCACTGCTTTCAAGGCTGTGATTTCCTTTATAGCTGTAGTTTCTCTACCTATAACATTTAATAAGCCTCCCTTTGCAATATGGCAAGCCACTTTTACAAAAACATCTAATCCAGAAGCATCACTTGGCAATCGGTCGTGAATATTAATGGTAACAATCTTTTGCGGAACAATTTTTTGCGAAAGCATACTTAAAATTCCGTTATCAGCAGCAATAAAGTAAGAATCATTCCATTGCATGGCAATATGCTGGTTCTCTTTGTTTAATTCCATGTCTACACCTATAATATGTACAGTGCCTTTTGGAAAACTAGAATATGCCGCTCCAATAATGTAACTTGCTTCTACAGTGTTGAATGGATCAATGTGATGCGAGATGTCAATAATTTTAGCCTCTGAATATTCAGATAAAATCTTCCCTTTCAACGCACCTACAAAGTGATCTTTCAAGCCGTAATCTGTCGTAAGGGTAATTATTGACATAAATTTGTTTATAACTATTGGTGTTACCTAAAACTAATTTTCATTAAATTTGAGAAATGCAAAGCTAATAATAGTATTTTCAAAAACGCAAAAAACAAATATAAATTCTAACTATTAAGAGAAATAAAACTAAGGTTTAAAACTAAAACGTATTAGACTTATTTATTGTTTAATTTTAATATAAAACTACAACTTTTGAACGAAAGAATAATTGAACTGATAGATATTGCACCAAAAGATTTTTGGGGCGCACAAGATACTCATCTTGAATTAATTAAAAAGTATTATCCCAAGCTTAAAATAGTAGCTAGAGGGACTACATTAAAAGCCTTTGGAGAGAAAGAAATCTTAGATGAATTCGAAAAACGTTTTCAACGATTGATGCTCCACTTTAGCCGATACAATAATATAGATAATAATGTCATTGAACGCGTGATTTTAGGTGATCCTCAAGATGATCGTAAAATGGCAGGAAACGATAAGATTTTAGTACATGGAGTAGGAGGTAAGATCATTAAAGCAATGACACCTAATCAGCAATTACTTGTAGATACAATCAATAAAAACGATATGGTATTTGCAGTAGGCCCTGCTGGAACAGGAAAAACATACACTGGAGTTGCAATGGCGGTGAAGGCCTTGAAGGAAAAACAAGTTAAACGTATTATTTTGACTCGTCCTGCAGTTGAAGCAGGTGAAAATTTAGGTTTCCTCCCTGGTGATATGAAAGAAAAATTAGATCCTTACATGCAACCACTTTATGATGCATTAAGAGACATGCTTCCTAATGAAAAATTAGAAGATTATATTTTAAAAGGAATTATCCAAATTGCGCCATTGGCATTTATGCGTGGTAGAACACTTGATAATGCATTTGTAATTCTAGACGAGGCACAAAACACAACCCATTCTCAAATGAAAATGTTCTTAACCCGTATGGGGAAAAGTGCTAAATTTATGGTTACCGGTGATCCTGGTCAAGTAGATTTACCTCGCCGAACAATTTCAGGACTTAAAGAAGCTTTGCTTGTTTTGAAAGATATTGAAGGAATTGGGATAATTTATCTCGATGATAAAGACATTGTACGACATAGATTAGTGAAGAAAGTAATCGACGCTTATAAATATACCGAAAATCCTGATTAATTTTTTTGTAAGTCAAAAATAAAAAATATATATTGCCGAAAAATACGACTACATTGTGGTCGTATTTATTGGCTAATTTTTTGCAGACATATATTAAATAAAATAAATTGAAGAATATACTGATTACGGGAGCTTCAGGTGGAATAGGGCAAGAAATGGCTTTTTACTTTGCTCAAAATGGATGGAATGTTATTGCAACAATGTTATGTCTCAGTCATGGAACAGCACTTGTAGATAAAAAAAATATATACTGTTATGTTCTTGATGTAACCTCTACTGAAAGTATTGCTGCAGCAAAAGAAAAAATATTGAGCGACTTTAAAACTATTGATGTAGTTGTTAATAACGCGGGTATTGGTTACCGAAGTATTGTAGAACTTTCAGAAGACACACAAATTAATAGTATTGTAGATATAAATTATTTGGGCGTTGTAAAAGTTTGTCGCGCATTTATTCCCGTTTTTAGAGAACAAAATTCAGGACAGTTTATAAATATTACTTCTATTGCAGGTTTAGTAAACTTACCATTGGGGAGTTTTTATCATTCTACAAAACATGCTGTCGAAAGTTTTTCAGAATGTATGGCTTATGAATTGGCAGGTTTTAATATTAGTGTTGCAACAGTCCAATTTGGAAATACCCCTTCTGATTTTCAAAAAAATGTAACAAAATCAGAGCGTTCTTCGCTGCAATGTTACAATGATTTAATGGACAAAATTAGCGCAGTAGTAGAAAATAAAACCAAAAAGAATAAAGACTTAAAGCCTCAAATAATTAGAAAAATATTTAAAATTGCAGCGCATCCTTCACGTAATTTTAAAAGATACACTATTGGTTTTGACGCTAATTTACTTAATATAATTAGATCGAATATTGGGTATCGTTTATTTGGTAAGATTATCAGACTATTCGTTTTTAAGTAAAACACTAGCTTAAATCACGTCAAAAATATTGAAAATTATTTTATACCTATTCATTATTTTCAAAAATGGAATTCCAATCATTAAATTCAAGATCAGCTAAATTATATTCATTTAAACTTTCGATAAAAACAAGATAGGCTTTGTTGAATATTGATTTCAATTTGCAATTGTGAGATTTAAAAACGCAAGGTTTTGCATCACAATTTACAACGGGAGAATCATCCTGCTCTAATAAATGAATTAAATCTCCTATGGGGATTATTTTAGCTTTTTCGGAAATCGTTATTCCGCCATTTTTTCCTCTTTTGGTTTGAACCAAATCATTTGCTGCCAAAAATTGAACCACTTTAATGAGATGGTTTCGTGAGATTTTGAAAGCATTGGCTAAATCATCTAAAGAGCTTTGAGAGCTGTCTTTTTTTTGATTTAAATACATCAATACACGCATACTAAAATCTGTAAAGTGGTTTAATTTCATATTTTTTGAGCTTAATTTAATGTTATTAGTTGTGGTCCAAATTCTTCGTAAAAGATAGCCTCTCTTGTTACGCCAAGTTCTATCAATGATTGATATTGTTTCCTAATAAATAATTCAGGTCCGCAAATATAATATTTTGCATCGTTAATAATTATCTCTTCTTTATATTGATGCAATTCGGCTCTTCCTTCAATTGCATTTGTTGGTGATTCAGGTAGTGTTTCGTAAAAAACGAAAGACGTTAGCCAGTTCTCATTATTGTTCAAGTCTTCAATAGTCTCTTTAAAAGCGTGCACATTTTCATTACGACAGCTATGAACCCAAACTGTTTTGTTTTTTTGGAGTGCCTTTTTATTTGCTTCTACCATACTCATTAATGGAGTTATCCCAACACCGCCACTAATCAAGACTAATGGATTTATCGATTCAGGATCAGCATAAAAAACTCCCGCTGGTGCTGTTACATCAATTGTGTCTCCCGCTTTTTTGGCATGCAATACATTCGAAACAATTCCGTCTGGTGTTGTTCTCCCTTTTTCGCTTTTTATAGATATTCTATAATACTCTTCGTTAAAACTACTAGACAAACTATATTGTCTCGGTTGGTCGTAGCCTAGTTCAGGTACAAATGTTTTGATAGAAATATATTGACCAGGAAAAAATGATGCAATCGCATTACCATCTTGCGGTTTTAGATAGAAAGATTTAATTTCATCACTCTCAGTTACTATTTTATCAATTATAAATGTTCTCCAACCTTTCCAACCGCCTTTACTATTTGCTGTTTTCTGATACATTTCTTCCTCAATAGAAATCATTATTTGTGCTAATTCTCCATAGGCGCATACCCAAGCGGCTACTAAATCCTCTGTGGCTGTATCTCCTAATACTTCTTTAATGGATTCTATTAAATGATGACCAACAATGTCATATTGTTCAGGTAAAATATGCAGACTGACGTGCTTGTTTCCAATTGATTTTAAAACGTTTATTAAAACCGATGGATCATCTATATTTTCAGCGTAAGCGAGTACAGCTCCTGTTAAAGCACTTTGCTGTTTACCATTGGCTTGATTAGCCATATTAAAAATATTTTTTAACTCGGGATTGTTTTTTAACATTCTCTGATAAAAATAATTTACTAAAATATTTCCGCTTGATTTTAATATAGGAACGGTAGCTTTTACTATTTCTTTTTGAGCTGTATTCATGATTTTCGTATTTTGTTTTAACAAAGGTAGTACAAAAAACTTATTGTTATATTTAAAATGCAACAATAAGTTTTTTAATTTTATGCAATAGAAATGTTTTTACTAGAAAGGAGCAGGAAATGAAAAGCTTTTTAAGTAATCATGTTGTAGTTTTATTCTCTTAAATGTTTTACAAACAATTGGTATTCTATTTAAAATTCAATATTTTTGAAAAGATTGCAAACGAACACAAAAATGAAAATTAAAGACAATATTAAAGTTATTATTAGTGATCTTGATGGGACTTTATTAGATACTAATCATCAAATATCCAGTTATACACAAACTATTTTTCAAGAATTATACAAGCAAAATTATTTGATAATCGTAGCTACAGGTAGGCATCATTTAGACGCTATGCCATTAATTGCAAGTTTGGGTTTTCCAGTGTATTTAGTAACTTCTAATGGCGCCCGTATACATTCTCCTAAAAAGGAATTGTTGTTTTCATTTGATATTGAAAGTGACGCAATCAAATCGGTTTTACAATTAGAAATCGACGCTGAATTTACTACGGTGCTTTTTAAAGAAAATGTTTGGCAAACCAATAAGCACAACGAGAAATTAAACAGTTTTCAAAAAGAATTAAATTACGCTCCTGAACTAGTAAACTTTAATGAAGTGGCGGATCTAAAATCCATAAAGATGTTTTTTACTCATGAAAGTCACGGAAAGTTAATTGAATTAAGAGACCGTATCTTAGTTAATCATGCTGAAATATTTAGCCATGCTTTTAGTTTGCCTCACTGCTTAGAATTCATGGACAAATCTGTCGATAAAAGTGTAGCAATTGCAAAGATTTTAGAAATTGAAAACTTTAATTTTGAGCAAACAATTTCTTTTGGGGATGGTTATAATGATGAGAAAATGCTTAATGCTTCCGCAAAAGGATTACTAATGGGGAATGCTCCAGATAGTTTGAAAAGTAAGTTGTCAAATCTAGAAGTAATTGGTACAAATGCTGAAAACGGAGTAGCTACTTATTTGTCTGAGAAACTGTTGAAAGAACCAGTTTTAAGTATTTAACGTTTCTAAATTCCTAACGACTTTTTTAAATACTTTACAAAGTGTATTTTTGTGTGAAACAAACTTCACATAAAATGATTAGAGCTTTTTTTATACTCACATTTTTATTTTTATCAATTTCTGGTCAAAGCCAAACGCTCCAGTTAGAAGAAATAATGAAAGGCGATACTTTTATAGGTGAACAGCCTTTTTATGGTAGATGGTCCTTAGATAATAAAAAAGTGTATTTTGAATGGAATCCCAATAATGATTTGGGTTCTAGCACTTATTTCTGGCAAGCGGGGATGACTAAACCGCAATTGGCTACATCTTTAGAATCTGCCTTTTCTAAATTAGAATTTAAAAGTAAACCTAATGCAACTATTGTTTATTATATTGATAAAGGTGCTTTGTATTCATATAATATTCCAAATAAAATCTCAAAAAAATTACTGCAACAATCCAATCCTATAACTGACTTACAGTTAGGCAAAGAGACAGGTGTTTTGTTTTTTATACAAAATGAAAATATCTTAAAGTTTGATACCAATAAAGGAACTGTTGTTCAGCTTACAAATTTTAAGTCGGGTGAGGATGAAGCGATAGAGGATAAGAAAGATTCTTTTTTGCAAACACAGCAAAAAGAATTATTTCAGTTTGTAAGAGATCAAGAAGCTAAGAAAAAGTGGAACAAGGCTAAAGCCGATGAAAATAAAACTGATTTTCCTAAATCGTATTATTATGGTAAAGATTCTTTTGAAAGTCTAAAGGCAAATCCAAAAGGAAGTTTTGCTACGTTTAGACTGGCTGAAATTGTTGAGAATAAAAGTGAAATCATGGAAAATTTTATCACTGAAGATGGATACAATAAATCAGTGAATACCAAAGAGAAAGTCTCTGTCACTAACTTAAATAAATCGAGATTCGGGATTTATTCTGTAGCTAAAGATTCCGTTTACTTTATGAACTTTTCGTCTTTAAGTCATATCCAAGAACAACCTACTTATTATAAGGAATACGATAATTTAAAAAATAAAGAAAAAGAGGATAGATTGATTTTTACACAAGAGCCTACTTACAGTGAAGATGGGGCTCGTGCAGTTACTGAAATTAGGAGTCTTGACAATAAAGACAGATGGATCGTTGAACTAAACTTAGAAAAAGGAACTTTCAAGGAATTAGAGCACCAGCATGATGAAGCTTGGATTGGCGGACCTGGAATTCCATCCTATACTTATAGTTCAGGAACATTAGGTTTTTTAAATGATAATGAAACTATTTATTTTCAATCAGAAGCTACGGGTTATTCACATTTGTATTCTTATAATTTAAAAACAAATAAAAAAAGCCAACTTACAAAAGGCAATTGGGAAGTAAGAGATGTTACCCTTTCTAAAGATAAGAAAACATTTTACTTAACTACAAATACAACACATCCTGGAAATAGGGATTTTTATAAAATGGATATAGCTGATGGCATAATGCATCCCATTTTAACTAAAGACGGTGCGCACGAAGTGGTTCTTTCGCCTGACGAAAGTACATTACTGGTTCGTTATTCCTATAAAAATAAGCCTTGGGAATTTTATATAGCTGCCAATAAAAGAGAAACAGCATTATCTGCAATAACGCATTCTACTACTAAAGCATTTGAATCTTACTCTTGGCGAACTCCTGAGGTGATTACTTTTAAAGCTCAAGATGGAACCAATGTAAATGCAAGATTGTACAAACCAGAATCGAGTAAGGCGAATCAAGCAGCTGTTATTTTTGTTCATGGTGCGGGTTATTTGCAAAATGCGCACAATTACTGGAGTAGCTACCACAGAGAATATATGTTTCATAATCTATTGACTGATTTGGGATACACTGTTTTGGATATTGATTATAGAGGGAGTGATGGTTATGGCCGTGATTTTAGAACCGGAATTTACCGTTTTATGGGTGGAAAAGATTTATCAGATCAGATAGATGGTAAAAAATATTTGGTTCAAAATTTAGGTATTGATGCAAATAGAGTAGGAATGTACGGTGGGTCATACGGTGGTTTTATTACTTTGATGGCTATGTTAACGCAACCAACCGAGTTTAATTCGGGTGCTGCAATCCGTTCTGTTACTGATTGGGCGCATTACAACCACGGCTATACTGGAAATATTTTAAATTTTCCGGAAACAGACCCTATTGCTTTCAAGAAAAGTTCCCCTATTTATTTTGCTGATAATTTACAAGGTGACTTGTTAATGTTACACGGTATGGTAGATGATAATGTAGAATATAAAGATATTATTCGTTTGTCACAGCGCTTTATCGAATTAGGAAAAAAGAATTGGAATCTAGCTTCGTTTCCTGTTGAAGCTCATGGATTTAAGGAAACCTATTCTTGGGTAGATGAGTACAGCAGAATCCTGAATTTATTTAATAATACGCTTTTAGAAAACAAGAATTAAATGCTATGAAATAGGCGTAATAATATGACAACTATTTTGTGTATTTCTTTGAAAGAAACTACTTTTGCAAAACACAACACAACTTAAAAGATGAACACTATAACAACTACGAATTTTAATTTTCCAAATCAAAAATCCGTTTACCACGGTAAGGTAAGAGAGGTTTATAATATTAATGATGAACTTCTTGTTATGGTGGCTACAGATAGGCTATCAGCTTTTGATGTGGTTTTACCCAAAGGGATTCCGTATAAAGGACAAATCTTAAACCAGATTGCTACAAAGTTCATGGAGCTTACACAAGATATTGTTCCCAACTGGTTAATTGCAACACCAGATCCTAGTGTAGCTGTGGGGCATTTATGTTCTCCTTTTAAGGTCGAAATGGTAATTCGTGGGTATTTGTCAGGTCACGCTGCACGTGAATACGCTCTAGGTAAAAGAGAAATTTGTGGGGTAACAATGACCGAAGGTTTAAAAGAGAATGATAAATTCCCTGAGCCAATCATCACGCCAACTACAAAAGCAAATAATGGAGAACACGATGAAGATATTTCTCGTGAGGACATTTTAGAAAAAGGGATTGTAACTGAAGAAGATTATTTAGTTTTAGAAAAATATACTAGAGCCTTATTTCAAAGAGGAACTGAAATTGCTGCAAGTCGTGGATTGATTTTGGTAGACACCAAATATGAATTTGGAAAAACTAAGGAAGGCGTAATCGTATTAATTGACGAAATCCACACGCCAGATTCTTCTCGTTATTTTTATTCAGAAGGATATCAAGGTAGACAAGACAATGGCGAAGAGCAAAAGCAATTATCGAAAGAGTTTGTTCGCCGTTGGTTAATAGAAAATGGGTTTCAAGGAAAAGAAGGACAACAAATTCCTGATATGGATGAAGCTTATATCACTTCGGTTTCTGAGAGATATATAGAGTTGTATGAAATGATTCTTGGAGAGAAATTCGTAAAAGCAGATATATCAAATATTGATAGTCGAATAGAAAAAAACGTTTTGAGTTATTTGTCAAAATAATAACAAGAAAACAATAATATAAAAAGCCGCAATTCTATTAAGAATTGCGGCTTTATTATTTTATCTCTTTTGAAAATTATACTAAGCTAAAAGTTAGCTTATTTTTAAAAGTTGTTTGTTTTGAATTTTTGAAAATAAAATCAAACCTGTGATTGCACCAATTGTAGCGAACAACATGTCAGACTGGGTGTCCCAAATATCTCCCTGAGTTCCTAAAAAAGCATCTCCACCATCACCAGTTGCTAATGATACAAACCATTCGATCCATTCATAAGCTGCACTAATAGCTAAACAAATACTAACTATGATAAAGTTAAAAAAGCTTTTATTACTAATCACTTTTTTACGAATAAATAATTCTCTTGTAATCATAGCAGGAACTAATCCTTGAGCAAAATGCCCTAGCTTATCATAGTTATTCCTAGTTTGATGAAATGTCTCCTTGATAAAGTCAAAGAAGGGAACTTCGGCATAGGTATAATGCCCACCTATGAATAAAATAATACAGTGAATCAGAATCAATAAATACGTAAAATTGGTAAATCTAAATTTGTTAAACGTAAAAGCTAAAACTAGAAACCCAATAATGGCAGGTATAACTTCTAAGAAACAAGTGAAACCTTCATTTGGATTTATTACAGACCATAAAAAAAATCCAAAATATACAATTAGCATTAAATAGAGGTACTTCATAGTTTGTTTTTTAGCCCTGATAGAAGCGGCATCTCCCGATTTAGAAAAACAAGGCTTTTTTTGCCGTAGTTTTTGTTAATCGGGAATACAGCGGATAGCAGGAATAGTTCCAAATATTATTTAAAATAAGAGAATGTTTCGTTGTTCTCTATTTTTAAAAGTGTTTCGTATATCAATTTGATTACATTTTCAACATCATCGCGGTGTACCATTTCTACCGTAGTATGCATGTAGCGCAATGGTAACGATATCAATGCCGAAGCCACACCACCATTACTGTAAGCAAAAGCATCAGTATCAGTACCAGTCACACGTGACGAAGCCAAACGTTGAAATGGTATGTTCTTTTCTTCGGCAGTATTTAAAATTAGTTCTCTCAAATTATTTTGAACGGCAGGAGCATAAGTCACTACTGGTCCTTTTCCTATTTTTGTTTCTCCTTCAATTTTTTTGTCAATCATAGGAGTAGTAGAGTCGTGGCACACATCAGTAACAATGGCTACATTAGGCTTGATTGTTTGAGTGATCATTTCAGCTCCGCGTAAACCTACTTCTTCTTGAACAGAGTTTGTAATGTATAAACCAAAAGGTAATTTCACTTTATTCTCATGCAGTAAACGGGCAACTTCGGCAATCATAAAACCACCCATACGATTATCAATTGCGCGACAAACAAATTTATTTTCGTTTAATACCATGAATTCATCAGGGTAGGTGATCACGCAACCTACATGTACTCCTAGTTTTTCAACCTGCTCTTTAGTTTCACAACCTAGATCTATAAAGATATTGCTTATTGAAGGCGCTTCCTCTTTGTCGCGATTACGTGTGTGAATTGCTGGCCAACCAAAAACTCCTTTTACAATTCCGTTTTTAGTGTGAATATTTACTCTTTTTGAAGGTGCGATTTGGTGATCTGATCCACCATTTCTAATTACATAAACCATACCTTCATCATTAATATAGTTTACATACCATGCAATTTCGTCTGCATGTCCTTCAATGACTACTTTGTATTTTGCGTCTGGATTAATGATTCCCACAGCAGTTCCATAAGTATCTGTGATAAAAGTATCAACGTATGGTTTTAGATAATCCATCCAAATTTTTTGTCCTTCAGCTTCAAATCCAGTAGGGGAAGCGTTGTTTAGGTATTTTTCTAAAAATGTAAGAGAGGATTGATTTAATATTGATTGTGTGCTCATAAAAATTATTTTTTGCTAATTTATAAATTTGGCATCACAGTTGCACATATAATCCATAATTTTACATTTAAATTATGCCCTATGAAAATTGTTGCTGTATTGCTATTTTTATTTTTGTCGATGATTACTAATGCACAGATCATTCCTATTGATCCTTCACGGCCCACTGTCGAGATCGATGAAGACTATGATATTAAAAAAGATACTATTGCGCTAGATGAAATTGTAGTTTCTAAAGAAAAACTCGATCCTGATGCTAGAAAGCAATTTTTAATTCTTCAAAACCGTGTACTTCGGGTGTATCCTTATGCAAAATTAGCTTCAGAAAGATTGACGCTATTGAATAAGGGAATGGAAAAACTAGCTACTAATAAGGAGAAGAAAAAATATTTCAAAATTGTAGAAGACTATCTTAATAATGAGTTCGAAGCAAAACTTAAAAAATTATCACGAAGCCAGGGTCGAATATTAGTTAAATTGATTCATCGTCAAACAGGATCTACGACATTCGAATTAGTAAAAACTTTAAAAAGCGGTTGGAAGGCCTTTTGGTCTAATACAGCGGCTGGTGTTTTTGATATAGACCTAAAGTCAAAGTACAGTCCTTACGACGTAAATGAGGACTTCTTAATTGAGAATATCTTACAACGTGCTTTCGAAAGCAGAAGATTGCAAAATCAACCAGCTGCAAATCCAGTTGATATAGATGCTTTGAATGATTTCTGGCAGTCGAAAGCCGAAAAGCAAAAGGAGTCGTAAATGGAGTCTTAGTGTTATCTATATATAATAAGAAGTCCCATATGATTTCATTTTTAAAAATCAGGAGCTATTTCCTGCTATCCGCTACAATCTAGTTCGCTAATCCCGATAGTTATCGGGAGGCTCACTAGGATTTTCACTACTATCAGGGCTAGGGAGGAGTGGGGTTGATTGAATCAAGATTTTGCTACCTATATATAAGGAGTAAGTAATTTATTCGAGTCGCAACTTTAAAAAAGAGAAGACTTCCTTTAAAAGTCAAACAACTTGTACAAAGTACCTCTTTCCTGTATAGAAGTTTAATGAAAGGTATTTTAAGCGAGTTGCAACTTAGGGAAAACAATAAATAGGTCGTAAATCTAATAAAAACCCAATCTACAATAGTAATAATTCCTACTTTTACTCAAAACTGCACCAGCAGCTCTTTTTCAAAGATAAGATTTCCAGCAATTTAAAATTAAAGTTATAAAAACATTAAAAAAAGGCAATCAAAAGTATTGTTTAACGGAAAAGAGTTAGTACTTTTGCACCCGCAACAGCGAATAAGTTCTTTACATTATGGCAAGCAAAACGGAATAAGTTGAAAATTTATTTTCAGATTATTTTAAAAAAAGCTTGTGAGAAATAAAAGAGTTTATTACTTTTGCACCCGCTTCGGGAAACATGTTTAACATGCAAACGAGGTTGAAAAAAAGATAAGAACACGTTCCTAGACATATTGAATTGACAGCCGTTTTAACAGAGATGTTAGAACAAAAGAATAAGAGTAATAGAATAGATAGATTAGAGTATAACCAATAGATCTTCAGTCAAAAATAAATAGCTTAGTAATAAGCAAATAATATACGATGAAGAGTTTGATCCTGGCTCAGGATGAACGCTAGCGGCAGGCTTAACACATGCAAGTCGAGGGGTAGTTATCTTCGGATAATGAGACCGGCGCACGGGTGCGTAACGCGTATGCAATCTACCTTTCACAGAGGGATAGCCCAGAGAAATTTGGATTAATACCTCATAGTATAGTAGTCTCGCATGAGATCACTATTAAAGATTTATCGGTGAAAGATGAGCATGCGTCCCATTAGTTAGTTGGTAAGGTAACGGCTTACCAAGACTACGATGGGTAGGGGTCCTGAGAGGGAGATCCCCCACACTGGTACTGAGACACGGACCAGACTCCTACGGGAGGCAGCAGTGAGGAATATTGGACAATGGGCGCAAGCCTGATCCAGCCATGCCGCGTGCAGGATGACGGTCCTATGGATTGTAAACTGCTTTTATACAGGAAGAAACACTGGTTCGTGAACCAGCTTGACGGTACTGTAAGAATAAGGATCGGCTAACTCCGTGCCAGCAGCCGCGGTAATACGGAGGATCCAAGCGTTATCCGGAATCATTGGGTTTAAAGGGTCCGTAGGCGGTCAGATAAGTCAGTGGTGAAAGCCCATCGCTCAACGGTGGAACGGCCATTGATACTGTCTGACTTGAATTATTAGGAAGTAACTAGAATATGTAGTGTAGCGGTGAAATGCTTAGAGATTACATGGAATACCAATTGCGAAGGCAGGTTACTACTAATATATTGACGCTGATGGACGAAAGCGTGGGTAGCGAACAGGATTAGATACCCTGGTAGTCCACGCCGTAAACGATGGATACTAGCTGTTGGGAGCAATCTCAGTGGCTAAGCGAAAGTGATAAGTATCCCACCTGGGGAGTACGAACGCAAGTTTGAAACTCAAAGGAATTGACGGGGGCCCGCACAAGCGGTGGAGCATGTGGTTTAATTCGATGATACGCGAGGAACCTTACCAAGGCTTAAATGTAGATTGACCGGTTTGGAAACAGACTTTTCGCAAGACAATTTACAAGGTGCTGCATGGTTGTCGTCAGCTCGTGCCGTGAGGTGTCAGGTTAAGTCCTATAACGAGCGCAACCCCTGTTGTTAGTTGCCAGCGAGTCATGTCGGGAACTCTAACAAGACTGCCAGTGTAAACTGTGAGGAAGGTGGGGATGACGTCAAATCATCACGGCCCTTACGCCTTGGGCTACACACGTGCTACAATGGGCGGTACAGAGAGCAGCCACTGGGCAACCAGGAGCGAATCTACAAAACCGTTCTCAGTTCGGATCGGAGTCTGCAACTCGACTCCGTGAAGCTGGAATCGCTAGTAATCGGATATCAGCCATGATCCGGTGAATACGTTCCCGGGCCTTGTACACACCGCCCGTCAAGCCATGGAAGCTGGGGGTGCCTGAAGTCGGTGACCGCAAGGAGCTGCCTAGGGTAAAACTGGTAACTAGGGCTAAGTCGTAACAAGGTAGCCGTACCGGAAGGTGCGGCTGGAACACCTCCTTTCTAGAGCCTTAGTGTTAGCTAAGTATTGTTTTTAATGAATAAGTATTTATACTTAAGAATTAAGAATTAAGAAAAGCACGGTAGGGAAAGAGACGAAAAGAGACATTGGGGTCTGATTTAGAAGCTTTATTACTCTTGCTGTTAATTTAAAGAAATTGAATAAAAAATAATTTAAGAATAAGAGTGTCTCGTAGCTCAGCTGGTTAGAGTACTACACTGATAATGTAGGGGTCGACAGTTCGAGTCTGTCCGAGACAACTATTAAAAACTTAAAGGAAATTCTAGAGTTGAAAAGCAACAAAATTAGTGCTAGTCACTAATTACTGTTCACTAGTCACTCATGAAATTGGGGGATTAGCTCAGCTGGCTAGAGCGCCTGCCTTGCACGCAGGAGGTCAACGGTTCGACTCCGTTATTCTCCACAAATCCCCTCCTAACCTCCCCAAAGGGGAGGAACCCAGAGTAATCGGCTCTCCCCCTTCGGGGGAGTTGGAGGGGGATTAAAGTTCATTGACATATTGAGATAAGAAAAATATTAAAAGTAGAAAGCGTTTTTTACTAGAGATAGTAAAAGACAAAAAAAACGGTCTTAATTAACTTTAAGATTGGTACAATAAGCAAAATAAGGGCGTATGGGGGATGCCTTGGCTCTCAGAGGCGATGAAAGGCGTGATAAGCTGCGAAAAGTTACGGGGACAAGCACACATTGATTGATCCGTAAATACCTGAATGGGGCAACCCACTAGATTGAAGATCTAGTACACCTTCGGGTGGGCAAACCCGCTGAACTGAAACATCTAAGTAGGCGGAGGAGAAGAAAACAAAAGTGATTCCGTAAGTAGTGGCGAGCGAACGCGGATTAGCCCAAACCAATGTTGTTACGGCAATGTTGGGGTTGTAGGACCACGTTATTTGTTGCGGATAGAATTAGAATTTACTGGAAAGTAAAGCCAAAGAAGGTGATAGCCCTGTATAAGTAATAGAAGATAACAATAGTGGTATCCTGAGTAGGGCGGGACACGAGAAATCCTGTCTGAATTTGGCGGGACCATCCGCTAAGGCTAAATACTCCTGAGAGACCGATAGTGAACCAGTACCGTGAGGGAAAGGTGAAAAGAACCGTGAATAACGGAGTGAAATAGATCCTGAAACCATACGCTTACAAGCGGTCGGAGCCCTTTAGTGGGGTGACGGCGTGCCTTTTGCATAATGAGCCTACGAGTTAACGTTGCTGGCAAGGATAAGTGGTTAAGCCACGGATCCGTAGCGAAAGCGAGTCTGAATAGGGCGCTTTAGTCAGTAGTGTTAGACGCGAAACCGTGTGATCTACCCATGGACAGGTTGAAGCTTTGTTAACCCAAAGTGGAGGACCGAACCCGTTGACGTTGAAAAGTCTTGGGATGATCTGTGGGTAGGGGTGAAAGGCCAATCAAACTCGGAAATAGCTCGTACTCCCCGAAATGCATTTAGGTGCAGCGTTATGTTTAAAGTTATATAGAGGTAGAGCTACTGATTGGATGCGGGGGCTTCACCGCCTACCAATTCCTGACAAACTCCGAATGCTATATAATGTTTCGTAACAGTGAGGGCTTGGGTGCTAAGGTCCAAGTCCGAGAGGGAAAGAACCCAGACCATCAGCTAAGGTCCCCAAATATATACTAAGTTGAAAGAACGAGGTTTGTCTGCATAGACAGCTAGGATGTTGGCTTGGAAGCAGCCATTCATTTAAAGAGTGCGTAACAGCTCACTAGTCGAGCGGACGAGCATGGATAATAATCGGGCATAAGTATATTACCGAAGCTATGGATTTACAATTTATTGTAAGTGGTAGGGGAGCATTCTCACAGGGTAGAAGGTGTATCGTAAGGTATGCTGGACCGGTGAGAAAAGAAAATGTAGGCATAAGTAACGATAATGCGGGCGAGAAACCCGCACACCGAAAGACTAAGGTTTCCACAGCTATGCTAATCAGCTGTGGGTTAGTCGGGACCTAAGGCGAACCCGAAAGGGACAGTCGATGGACAACGGGTTAATATTCCCGTACTACTGTTAACTGTGATGGGGTGACGGAGTGATGAAAGTGCCGCGAACTGACGGAATAGTTCGTTGAAGTACCTACCTATAAGCTGCGCAGGCAAATCCACGCGGCTTGGGGAAATACGATAGTACTCGGCGTCTTCGGACAAAGAGATAGTGCACCTAAGGGCTTCCAAGAAAAACCTCTAAACTTCAGGTTAATAGTACCCGTACCGCAAACCGACACAGGTAGTCGAGATGAGAATTCTAAGGTGCTCGAGAGATTCATGGCTAAGGAATTAGGCAAAATAGACCCGTAACTTCGGGAGAAGGGTCGCCAGCAGCAATGCTGGCCGCAGTGAAGAGGTCCAGGCGACTGTTTATCAAAAACACAGGGCTCTGCAAAATCGTAAGATGAAGTATAGGGCCTGACACCTGCCCGGTGCTGGAAGGTTAAGTGGAGATGTTATCTTCGGAGAAGCATTGAAATGAAGCCCCAGTAAACGGCGGCCGTAACTATAACGGTCCTAAGGTAGCGAAATTCCTTGTCGGGTAAGTTCCGACCTGCACGAATGGTGTAACGATCTGGACACTGTCTCAGCCATGAGCTCGGTGAAATTGTAGTAGCGGTGAAGATGCCGCTTACCCGCAGTGGGACGAAAAGACCCTGTGCACCTTTACTATAGCTTAGTATTGACTTTGGACAAATGATGTGTAGGATAGGTTGGAGACTGTGAAGTGGCGTCGCTAGGCGTTGTGGAGTCATTGTTGAAATACAACCCTTTGTTTGTCTGAAGCCTAACCCCGCATTGCGGGGGACATTGCTTGGTGGGTAGTTTGACTGGGGTGGTCGCCTCCAAAAGAGTAACGGAGGCTTCTAAAGGTTCCCTCAGTACGCTTGGTAACCGTGCGTAGAGTGCAATGGCATAAGGGAGCTTGACTGAGAGACATACAGGTCGATCAGGTACGAAAGTAGAGCATAGTGATCCGGTGGTTCCGCATGGAAGGGCCATCGCTCAAAGGATAAAAGGTACGCCGGGGATAACAGGCTGATCTCCCCCAAGAGCTCATATCGACGGGGGGGTTTGGCACCTCGATGTCGGCTCGTCACATCCTGGGGCTGGAGAAGGTCCCAAGGGTTGGGCTGTTCGCCCATTAAAGTGGCACGCGAGCTGGGTTCAGAACGTCGTGAGACAGTTCGGTCTCTATCTACTGTGGGCGCAAGAAATTTGAGTGGATCTGATTCTAGTACGAGAGGACCGAATTGGACAAACCTCTAGTGTATCTGTTGTCACGCCAGTGGCATCGCAGAGTAGCTACGTTTGGAAGGGATAAGCGCTGAAAGCATATAAGCGCGAAACCCACCACAAGATGAGATTTCTTTTAAGGATCGTGGGAGATGACCACGTTGATAGGCTATAGATGTAAAGGCAGTAATGTCATAGTCGAGTAGTACTAATAATCCGTAAGCTTATGTACACCCTTTCCAGTGCACGAAAGTGCACTGGGGAAACTTTCTCCCTTCGACTTCGCTCAGTGCAAGTCAAGATTAATACTTTTTTCTTTATCTCAGTATGTTAAGATATTATGTAATTGTTCCCGATAGTATCGGGACCCCTTGCAAAACGACCTTAAGGTGGTTATTGCGGCGGGGCTCACCTCTTCCCATCCCGAACAGAGTAGTTAAGCCCGCCTGCGCAGATGGTACTGCAGTTATGTGGGAGAGTATGTCGTCGCCTTTCTTTTTAATAAAGATAGTAATATTCATATTCTATTTTATTAGATAATAATTTTATTTTAGTAAAATTAATGGTACCTTAGCTCAGATGGTAGAGCAATGGACTGAAAATCCATGTGTCCCTGGTTCGATCCCTGGAGGTACCACTATAATGCTCGGATGGTGAAATTGGTAGACACGCTGGACTTAAAATCCAGTGAACAGCAATGTTCGTGCGGGTTCAAGTCCCGCTCTGAGTACAATAAGCTTCATTTAGTTAATTCTAAATGGAGCTTTTTCTTTGATCAATAATATAGTTTGAGTATTATAGGATCAAAAACAAAAGTTGGGGATTAGGCAAATAATTTAGTTAATCTAAAGAGAAAGAAATCAATTTTTCTAATACCTCTATCCCGACAGTTATCGGGAGATTACTAAAAGCTTTTATTTTAGCATTAAAAGATTCTGCCGAAGCATTTGTGCTACGGTTATCGAAGTGGCTTAGTGTTGAATTATAATTGACCGTTATTGTATTAAGTATGATATTGAAGTTTTCAAAGCCCGATTCTACCACTTTTCTATACTAGTGTGCTAATTTCAAAATAGCGATATTTTTACCATTATTATTGTTGTAGATAATTCGTAATTGCTGTGATAAAGTATATACTTTTTTAGGTCAGGATACAATTCGAATAATAGCAGCTTTCTCTCTTTTTGGTTGTTCCTCCATTTGTCGCGGGATTTATAAAGTAAGTAGCGACTTCGGACTAATAATTGTTTTGCATTAGCTCCATTATTTAAAAGTTGGGAAGTGTATGTTTTGTTTTCTGATTTAGCTTGTGCTATCGCCTGATTTTCTCTGTCCATTGCTTCCCATTGGTACTTGATTCTAATTTCTTGAAAACCTTTAAAACTAGTTTTTGTACATGGAAACGATTTGTTAGCTGTATAGCATTTAAAAATATTTTTTAGCTATCAACTTCATAGAATTAGCCATATCCAATGTAATTTCTATAACTGTTTGCCTTTTTTTAATGTAAATTTTACTCAGGTGTTCAATTACTTGTTATGTCTTAGTGCCAGTAACAATTGATACTGTGGAAAATTTCTTTCATTTAGCGTTTTATTAGTGATAATACTTTGAAGTTATCTTTGAGATAAGACTACTTCATCTGTAGCCAAATGAGTTCCTGTATTTTCGGGGTAAATAATCCATTGATGTGCATGCTCTCTAGGTTCCCAAGCGCTAAAAGGACTAAGATGCTTTTTTATATTGTCTTTGAATCTTTTTTACCATCAACACCAAATAAAACTCCAATTACATGACAATTAATGAGTGTTTTATCAATTAATTTTTTTTAAAAAAGTGTCAAATTCTTGCGTCATACAAATTCCTTGTGCTACAATATTTCAATCAAGATTGTATAATCTATTGAGGTTCTTTGTCATCGAAATTCTATTACTTACCATCAATTGAATATGATAGTCTTATTTTGATTAATGTCTTAATAAGATTTAATTGCGTGAGAGATAGTAAAGGCATCCTTTTATTTTGTCCCGATAGCTATTGTTATTACATAAAAGATATAATGGTTAGCTCGACCCTTTTGGGTCACGCCATATTTTTATAAATAGTTATTATGTTGTAATTAATTTTACTAAAAAGTGTTTAATATTGTTCAAAAGAAGCTATACGGTTAAAAGTTAATTCAAGTTTTTTTATACTTTCTTAATCAAATAGTTTAGCATGGATAGATTAATTGGTTTTGGTAAAAAATCAATTACCATTGGATATTTTTTTGCTTTTTCTAAGTCTTCGGGGTCAATTGTTGAAGATAATACTACAACTTTTATAGTATGAAATGTTTCATAATATGGAGTGCTGAAACTTTCTAAAAATTCCCATCCACCCATTATGGGCATATTTAAATCTAAAAATATTAATTGAGGAATATCGTCTAGGTTATGATTGTTTCTTAATTCGTTAAATAGTGACAATGCTTCTTGTCCATTTTTAGCAGTAATGATAGTTTTAGAAAATGATGCACGAGCGATTACTTTTTCACATAACATTAGTGTTATAGGGTCGTCATCAATAAAGAGGATTTTGTCTAGCATTTAGATTATAATTTAAATGTTATAACAAAGGTGGTTCCCTTGTTGACTTGACTTTCTATTGTTATATTGCCTCCCATTGCTTCAACTTGAGATTTAACCAAATACAGTCCTAACCCTTTACTTTCAGGATGATCGTGAAACCTTTGGTATAAACCAAATATTTTTTCTTTATTTCTTTTTAAATCAATTCCGATACCGTTGTCTTTAAATGTTAATATCACATTGTTGTCAATCTGATGCGATGCCATTGATATTTCTAAGATTTTGTCTGGCGATCGATATTTTATTGAATTTGTTAGTAAATTGAGAAGAATACTTTCAATATAAGATTTATTTATTAATAAGTTAGGAGCTTTATTGAAATCCGTGTTTATTAAGGGTTTGTACTTCTCAATTTGAAAAGTTATTTGGTTGAATACATTTTGAAATACTTCATTCAATGATACAGATTCTTTTTGAATTGAGGGATTATCTTTAATAACCATTATTTTTGTAAGATCGTTTATTGTGTCGTTTAAAAGATGCGTTGATTTATCGAGTCCATTAAGGATTTCCTTAAGTTCGGTGTCTTGAATTTCTATGTCATCTACTAAATTAAGAAGTCCAATTAAATTGGATAATGGTGCTCTTAAGTTGTGAGAGGTTATATATGAGAATTGTTTTAAATCTTTATTTGTTTGGGTAAGTTCTCTTATTAAGTGTTCTTTTTCTCTTTCTTGTCTTTTTTCTTCGGTTACGTCTCTTTGTATAGAAACCCAATGTGAAACTTCATTTTCATAACTATGAATTGGGATCATTGTAAAACGAAGCCAAAAGGATTCTTTGTTTTTTTTATAACAAAGAATTTCAAGCACATTTTCTTCTCTTTTTTTGATCGAAGAGATGATTTTTTTTATGATTTTTGGATCGGTGTTTTCACCATTAAAAATATCTGGTGATTGGCCTATTATATTCTGAGATTCATATCCCGTCATTTTTGTAAAGGCTGGATTTACATAGACAATCTTTGGGAGTTGGTTGCTGTTGAAATCGGCTTCAGTGATTACAATAGAATCCTTTGTTTGTAAAATAACAGTTTCGAGTAATCTAAGCCTAAGTTCTTCTTCTTTTTGTTTTGTGATATCTTGTATTGCACTTATCATCCTAACAGGTTTGCCTTTTTGATCTTTCAATATGAATCCCCTATCTAGAACGTATTTATAAGTATTATCAGCGCATTTGAAACGGTATTCATCTTGCCATTTATCTGTTTTTTCTTCTAAGAAAGAGTACAATTTAATAGACATTTTTATGCTATCCTCAGGGTGGATATTATCAAACCACCATTTGGATGTTTTACCAACTTGATTTTCATTATAACCAAATATTGTTTCAAGCCCTTTGCTCCATATTAGGTTGTCATCTTGTATTTTCCAATCTCTTATGGTGTCACTTGTTGCTTTGGCTACAATATCATATTTTTCCTTCGATTCTTTTATTTCTTCGTTTATTTTTTGAAGTCTATTGTAATAAGAGCCGTTTCGTCCATCATTTTTAGACAAAACAAATCGTAATGAAATAGCTGTAAAGAAAACCAAAAAAATATCTTTGGTAAAATTATATAATTGATAATTGCTACTGTATAAGTATCTTAGTGATATTTTATGAAAAACTATAGCAGCAAACATCGCGATGAGGAGGTATATTAGTGCTATTTGGTTAGATTTGTTTTTCATTACTCAAATGTAATTAAATATTATCAATAATAAAATAGGCTTTAATTTTTATTTGCATAGTGTTTTTAGGATTAAATGTTCCTAATTAGTTAAGTGTATGTAAAGTATTGGATAAATATTTGTTTTATCAAAATAAAGTGTACCTTTGCACTCATTAAAAATCACAGATGGAATCTATTAGAAATATTGCAATTATTGCCCACGTCGATCACGGTAAAACAACTTTGGTTGATAAAATTATGTATCACTGTCAGTTATTTCGTGACAACGAAAACACAGGTGACTTAATCCTTGATAATAACGACTTAGAGCGTGAAAGAGGTATTACTATTACTTCAAAGAATGTTTCTGTTCAGTATAAAGGAACAAAAATCAACATTATTGATACTCCTGGTCACGCCGATTTCGGTGGTGAGGTAGAACGTGTATTGAATATGGCTGATGGTGTTTGTTTATTGGTAGATGCTTTTGAAGGGCCAATGCCACAAACGCGTTTTGTATTGCAGAAAGCGATTGACTTAGGGCTAAAGCCATGTGTTGTAATCAATAAAGTTGATAAAGAAAACTGTACTCCTGAAGAAGTTCATGAAAAAGTTTTTGACTTAATGTTTGAATTAGGTGCTGAAGAATGGCAGTTGGATTTCCCAACAGTTTACGGTTCTGCTAAGAACAACTGGATGTCTGATCATTGGGAAAACGTAACTGATAATGTGGAAGCATTATTAGATATGGTAATCGAAAATGTTCCTGCACCTAAAGTTTCTGAAGGAACTCCGCAAATGTTAATTACATCTTTAGATTTCTCAGCTTTTACAGGTCGTATCGCTATTGGACGTCTTGAAAGAGGAGTATTGAAAGAAGGAATGCCAATCTCATTAGTAAAAAGAGATGGTACTATATCAAAATCACGTATCAAGGAATTACATACTTTTGAAGGTCTTGGTCGTAAAAAAGTAACAGAAGTAATTGCTGGAGATATTTGCGCTATTATTGGTGTTGAAGGTTTCGAAATTGGTGATACTATTGCTGATGCTGAAAATCCAGAAGGTTTAAAATCAATTGCTATTGATGAACCTACTATGAGTATGTTGTTTACAATTAATGATTCTCCTTTCTTTGGAAAAGAGGGTAAATTTGTAACGTCTCGTCATATTCGTGAAAGATTAACAAAAGAATTAGAGAAAAATTTAGCCATGAAAATGGGTGAAACTGATTCAGCAGATAAATTCATGGTTTTCGGTCGTGGTGTACTTCACTTATCTGTTCTTATTGAAACAATGAGAAGAGAAGGGTATGAGTTACAAATCGGTCAACCACAAGTTATCATCAAAGAAATTGATGGTAAAAAATGTGAGCCAATTGAAGAATTGACAATCGATTTACCAGAAACACTTTCTGGAAGAGCGGTAGAATTTGTTACTATGCGTAAAGGTGAAATGTTAAGCATGGAGACTAAAGGAGAACGTATGATAGTGAAATTTAATATTCCATCTCGTGGAATTATTGGATTGCGTAATCAACTTCTTACTGCAACAGCTGGTGAGGCCATTATGGCACACCGTTTTATTGGATATGAGCCTTACAAAGGAGAAATTGCTGGACGTAACAAAGGTTCATTAATTTCTATGGAAAAAGGAAAAGCAATTCCTTACTCTATTGATAAATTACAAGATCGTGGTAAGTTTTTTGTTGAACCAAATACTGAAATTTACGAAGGTCAGGTAATTGGAGAAAATTCACGTGCAGATGATATGTGTGTAAACGTAACAAAAGAGAAAAAACAATCTAACGTTCGTTCTTCAGGAAATGATGAGAAAGCAAGAATTATTCCTCCAATCATTTTCTCTTTAGAAGAAGCATTAGAATATATTCAAAAAGATGAGTATGTAGAGGTTACTCCAAAATCTATTCGTTTGAGAAAAATCTATTTGACTGAAACTGATAGAAAAAGATTTAAAATCTAATACTATCACAAGTATATTAAAAAAGCCATTTCGTAAGAAATGGTTTTTTTTGTTTAATATAATAGCATTAAAGTTTTTAAATTAGTTTTTATTTTTTAGTGTATTTGAATTTAAAAGTAGTCAAGCAACATTAGTGATTTTAGTACTTTTTTTAGAATATTCTAATTGTGAGTTGATGGTTTTCTTGACTTATTATATATTTTCATGGCAGTTTTAATGATGGACCTCGTTTGAATTTTAGTGCGATCTGATTTTTATTCGGATTGTGCCCAAAATAACAGCTATCTCTTTAGACTAAAATGTCCTTTTACTTCTCTGTTGTCTTCGAGTTTTATGGTGTACCAATAATCATCAGATGGCAATGGTTTTCCGTTAAACGTGCCATTCCAACCTGAACTATTAGGATTTAATTCCTTCAGTAGTTTACCATATCGATCAAAAATATAAATAACCGACTTTGAATTTAAGGTATTATTTACTCCTTTTAAATTCCAATAATCGTTATATCCATCACCATTAGGAGTAAAAAACTTAGGCACTCCAATAACTGCAACTGTTTTTTGAACGAGTCCACATCCATTTTGATCATTTATAAAAACGTCATGAATTCCTGCAGCAACGTTTTCAAATATATTTGATGTTTGAAATGGCCCTGTGTTTTCGTCCAAGCTGTATTCATAATTTCCTGTTCCAGAAACTGTGATGGTAATAGTGTTAGAGTCATTAAGGTCTACGATATCGATCATTTCAATAAGAGCAATATCTGACGCTGTTACATTAATTTTTCTTGTTCTACTACATCCTGAAGTATTTGTTACTATTACAGTATACATGCCTATCGCGTTAACATCTAATGTATATGCGGTACTTCCGTTTATAATTTGATCGTCTTTTAGCCAAATATAAGTGTAGTTTGATGTAGGTGAACCTTCTAATAGTCCTGCATTTAATTGTACAAAGTAGTCAGGAAGATTAGTGCATACTAACTTGTCCCCACTATGATCTTCATTTGTATTTATAGCAGGCTTAGTATTTACTGTAAGTTTTACGTGTGGACCAAGACCATAGCAGGCATTATCTAATGTGTTTTCTACGCGAACCCAAATTTCTTGATAAAATGGAGAAGCTGTATTTCTAAAATTGGCTGTGTTTGATTTTTCGTTAATTTCCGATAATGCGTCAGTTTCAGTCTCGTAATATTTTATGGCGTATACTGAACCTGAAGTAGGTAGCAAAGCGATTATGTCAGTGGTTGCTGAGCTAAAATCAAAGGTAGTGATACCATCGGTATCATTTTGAATAGCATCAATGTAGTCGTCACAAGTTTCAAATGAGCGACTAAAAGTAGAGGGTATTTGTGTAGACGAAACGACTAAATCCAATTGTGATACATTATAACAACCATTTGCATTTTCTATCCTTGTCCAAATAGTAGTATTGTTACTTCTATAACTTATTGGATTGTTTATTTTTACTGAAGCGTCATTTGTATTGGCACCATTGAAAGTGGTGAAATAAGTAAAGGTTTCATTCGAATAATTAGCTGAAATAAAACTGTTTTTTTCGGTAATATTAAAATTAGAGAAGCCATCTAGGTCATCATCACATTGTTTTAATTCAATTGGTGTAGCTATCACTGGCAATGAATAAACAGTTAGTGTTGCTGAATTGGAAAGTAGTCCGCATGTATTACCTATTTTAGTTAAAAGAACCCTGTAGTTATAACCATTCATGCTAGTAGTAATGCTGTTTATAGTTATTTTATTTGTAGTTGCACCAGAATAAGTTGTATTGTTTGATATGTCATTCCAGATCATTCCATCAATAGATACCTGCCATTGGTATGCGTTTACTGCATTTGTTTGAACTGAAAATGAAGTTGTTTGCAATTCACATTGTGCTTGATTTTGTGGTTGGTTAGTAATAACAATTGGTGCAGCAACAAGGTAGTTGTTGTTTGGTGCGGTATAGCCATTTGTTCTATTAGTTACAAGTCCTGCTGTATTAACGGTAACTGGATTGTTCCCTAAGATTCCATCGTTATTATTGTCTGTAAATCCAGCTTCTATGACATCTAAACATAAATCATTATCACTGTCTAATTCAATATAATTTGGTCGGCCATCTGTGTCTGTATCACGAAGGGAATAGTTTATAATGCCAGAGTCGATAGCAGTTTCTACTGAAGAAGAAAGTCCATTATTTCCAAAAGTATTTTTGGCACCGTCTATATAACCATCGTTGTTAACGTCTATTGCGCTACTTCCGGATTCGTAAATATCATATATTCCGTCGTTATCACTGTCTAAGTCTAAATAATCTGGAACACCACCAATGGTTACATCTCCATCAGTATCTATTGGAGTTAAACCTGAGTCAAAAGCATCACTAAGTCCGTCTTTATTTACATCAATTGCAGTATATGCAATAACCGTTGCTCCTTGAGCCTCTATAGTATCAGGAATGCCATCGTTGTCACTATCTAGATCTAGTTGGTCGGGAATTCCGTCTTGATCGCTATCTTTAGGTACACAGAAAGCAAAAAACTTTAAAGAAGATTTACTTGGACTGTCATCTGATAGGTTTTTATGAGTGAAGCGGATAGTACTTGTAAGGTGAGATAAAAATTTAAAATCTCCAGTTCCTGCAGCTAATGATGTAGCGCTTTTTAATCTAAAATGAATTTCAAATGAAGAGAATTCAGTTATTCCGCTTTCATAAATCCCATCATAATTAGTATCGATTAATAATTGATCCGTCGGGTTTAAAACGGTAATTGTTTTGTCTACATCTGAATTTATTATGTATTCCGCATTTGCGTTTAGCAGGTCAGCTGCATTGGCAGTTGTTATGTATTCCATTCCTAAACTTATAGGTGTTGCAAATGTCATTAGATATGACACATAATTACTTTTTCCAGCAGGAACATCTGATATAAAGCTCCCATCACTATTTCCTGTGAAAGGAGTTGTACTTGTTGTAGTAGCATTTAATTGTGATCCAGTAAAGTTATTGGAATAAGTACCTATTGAAATCGTACCCGAATTTAAATTAGAGAGGTTTATGTCTTGATTTCCATACGATTCGGTACAATTTGTAATACCATCGTTATCGTTGTCAATGTCAATATTGTTATTCACCAAATCGTTATCAATATTGGTAGGGCAATAGCTTACCGGTATTTTATCTGAAAAGAGAGGAACTGTACTTGGACAATTAGTAATGCTGCCTTTTACTTGATAATAACCGGGAGTTGTAGGTCGATAGGAATTGGTAGTTTCGCCAGGTATTTTTACGTCATTTACATACCACTGAAAAGCATCATATGAGGATAATGTATTGATTTTTAATATTACGTTAGGTATGCAAGTGGAACTAGAAACGGCTATTTTATCCATTACAATTTCAGGTTTAGTATCAAAACCGGAGTAGTAGCCACCGTAAGTTGCGGCTCCATTTGTTCCATAATAAGAAACATAAACTTGTCTAGTAGATTTTACAGCAATATTTCCAGAAAGCGTATTTACAGAATATCTAACAAAATTAGGGTTTCCAGTGATAGCAACTGGAGAAGAACTTATAGGGATATTGTTAATTAATACGCTAGCCCCTGTCTCAGTAACAATATTTAAACCACCGCTATAAGTGATGCTTCCTATTGATTGTATTTGAGGTATATTATCTACCGTATTTGGAGTAGAACAATTTAATGGTGGTACAAAAAATAGGTTTTGATTTGCTGGTTCATCGGATCCAGATGTGGATTGGTAGGCAAAAACATTTTCAGATGTCGTGACGTATAAATTTCCATTGACAAAGTTACTTCCATCAATATCGATGTAATCTCCGGAATTTATAAGGGTACTGTAAGGTGAAGAGTTTCCATTTATATAGATAAGTGTATTGGGTGTATGTGCAATCAATAAAAACGCGCTCTAGTTCAGGACTAATTGAAGCAATATTTCCTTTTACGAAAATGTATTCCTTCCCTGTTTTTTCTACAGGAACAATTTGGTCAAAACCTACATCTCTTCCTGTAGGAAACAAAACACCATTAGTTTGCAAGTATTGAACTGTGCTATTGCTTCCGCAAAAAGACCCTGAGTTAACTACCACTGCTTTATCAGACATTACCAAAGCTCCAATCATTTTAGAACTATTTGACTGAATGGCATAATCGGTATTTTCTAGGGCGAGAATATAGCTTTCATTTTTATTTAAGTTAATATTTATTGGACCATTAATAATTGTTCCGTCAGAAAGAATTGTACCAATAGGAATATTAGAAATAGTTACGTTTGTACCGTTTTCAGTAGACAAAATAGATGCGAAATTTAACACCGTAAAATCATACATTGGGTTAAGCATGGCTCCAAGTCTAAACTCTTTACCTAAAGCGCTATTCCCTTTTGAGACTAAACCTCCAGCATGATTATAAGTACCATCAGAATTTCGGCTAGAACTCACTCGTACGCTTACGTAAACTAAATCTTCGGCTTCGATTACGTATCCTTTATTAATTACCTTTTGAATACTTGTTTTAGGGGTAAAAAGTTGTGTTGAATTCCCGTTACCCACGTAATAAACATAAGGATTGTTTTTATTTACAACATTAGAAATAATGTTTCCACCGTTTTCAATGATTTTGAAATTAACATCTGTAGTATTAGGCGTTGAAATATAAATATATTGATCTTCAGCCATGCTTGTTTGTGCGGTCAAAGGTGGGATATAATGCGTTTTGCTAAATTGTGCAAAACAACTTATAGATAAAAAAGTAAATAAGATCAATAAAGTTTTTTTCATTTGTTAAAAATAGAAAAAAAAGATTGCGTTTGTAATGAAAAACGCATTTTTATCTAGCTTTTGATCGTTATATATCTAAATAATTTAAGATAATTGAAGTGGATTTTGAACTTGGAAGTTTTTTAAACGTAATTCGAATTTATTAATTTTCAGAATCTGAGTTTCCTAAAATGTATAAAGTCCAATCAATTGATATGATTGGACTTTATATGACTTAATAAAACAGGTATTATAATTTTTTTTTAAAACATAGTGATACCTTAATAAATTACTTCTTTTTTGTAGCTTTCATATTTAAGACTTCAACTAATAGTGAAAAAGAGATGGCAAAATATAAATATCCTTTAGGGACTGCGGTTACGTGACTACCAAAAATTACTGCATTAGCTAAATGTGCACTTTCAGTGATCAACATGAATCCGATAAGGATTAAGAATGAAAGTCCAAGAATTTGTATTGAAGGATGTGTATTAACAAAATTACCTACAGGTACTGCAAACTGCATCATAATAAAAACTGAAATAACCACGGCAGTAATCATAATGTATATCGCACCATCAACACCATTTGTCATTCCTACTGCAGTTAATATACTGTCAAATGAAAAAACTAAATCAATCAAAATTATCTGCAAGATTACGCTGCTAAATGTTTTTGTAGCTGCTTTACCTAATTCTTTTTCTTCATGCCCTTTTTCATCTACTTTTTCCCTAATCTCATTAGTGCTTTTGTAGATTAAGAATAAGCCACCTAATAAAAGAATAATACTTTGTCCAGAAACTTGTGCGCTTATCCAGCTAAAATTTAAAGTAAACCACGGTTCTTCTAATGAAATTAAATAGGAAATACCTAATAGCAAACCTATTCTCATGAACATTGCTAAAAACATGCCCAACTTTGTTGCTTTTTTACGATCTTCAGCAGGCAATTTTCCTGTGGCAATGGAGATAAAAATAATATTATCAATACCCAATACGATTTCTAAAAAAATCAATGTTATTAAAGCTATCCAAGCATCAGGATTTAAGAATACTTCCATTTTAGTTAGTTAAGAGTTTTAATATATTTTGTTTGGCTAAATTATAAATCAGAAAGTTTGGTTACGGTTCCTTTTTGCTTTTGGGGAACTCCAACCATACCAAATTCAAATGTATAGGTATTGTCTTTTGTCGTTAATATTTTCATGTCAATTGATTTTTTTTCTGCCATGTTTTTAGGATGTAGTTTTTTCAATACATATTCACAATCGTTTACCCATCTCACTGATGCGGTATCTGTTTTTCCTTCAAAGGTTTCGATTTCGATACTGTCATTACGTTCAAAAAATGTAGTTTTCTTTACGCCATCTATTTCATAATCGAATCTAAATTTTCCTGTTTTAAAACTTTTACAATCGCGTTCTACATTATAGCAAGAAACAATTAAAAGTAATAAAGGGAGTGCAAGCAATTTTTTCATAACTATTTTATTTTAATCTTCGGATTTCTTCATCTGTGAAATTTTGGACGCTCTTTTCTTTGGCAAATTTCATTTCGTTATAACTATGGGAGTTATTTCGAGGAATAGTTAAACTATTCCAGTTTGTGTTTTTTAATAGTTTTGCATAAAAAACAATTTGGCCCACATGATATGCATAATGGGCTAATTGTCTATTTATTGCTTCAATGACAGTATGGCCTTCGTTTCTAATATAAATAATAGTTGAAAGTTGTTCTGGCTGTAGTTTTTCTAAAGCATTAAGCAAACAATTCCATCCTTTATTCCAAGCAGTTAAAACGTCTTCTTTAGTTATTAAGTCGTTTACAAATTCTTCATCACGATTGCGCCATTCTTTTTCTCCATCTGTAGTAAGGAAGTCTGTCCAGCGAGAAAGCATGTTTCCTGACATATGTTTTATAATGATAGCGATGCTGTTTGTATCCTCATTAGCACTAACAAAAAGTTGTTCGGGTTGCAATTGTTCTAAGGCTTTTTCACCCAAAGTTTTATAATAAGAAAACTGTTTGTTTACACTAATCAGGTAGGATGTTGTTGCTTCCATAGTATTACTGAATTTTTATATCGTATTTTTCTAATAACCCTGGAATTCCTTGTGTTGAAAATTTCGCCTTTCTCATTGGGTTGAATTCAGGATCAATTTTATAGTTGTAAGCGGTAATGAAATTAACTTCTTTGAGTTCAGTTTCGTTAAAAATAGCGTTGTCTAAATTACAGTTATCAAAAACGGTATTGGTTAAATTACAGCTAGTAAAGTTCACCTCTTTTAAAGAACAGTTGGTGAATTTAGTTTTTGGCATTTTTTTATTTGTAAAGGACGAATAGTCTATTACGCAATCTTGAAAGCTAACATTAAATAAAAAGTCATTACAGGTATGAAATTCAATTCCCATCAACTTACTATTAATGAATTCTACAGTTTTTAGATTTGTTCCAATAAGTTTTGTTAACGATAGATTGCAATCTATAAATTGGCAGTCCATGAAAGTATTGTTTGAAAAATCGCTATTTGAGAAATCACAGTTTTTAAAAATGCAATCTTCAAATTCTCTATTGCTTACTCTTTTTTCAATAAAATTAATTTTATCAAAAGTTTTTTGAATGTGTATAAGTGCTTCCATTAGTCGTTAAATAAACCGCTTACCATTGTTTTTAAACCTTTAAACATAAGGTACACTGCGCCAATACAAGCAATAATACCTACTGCTAAAACAAGATAATGCCATAGCGATTGCTTGTTTATAAAGGCATTGTATATTATGGATGGACCAATAAAAAGCAACGGCAAAGCCCAAGCTAAATATTTTATTCCTTTGGATAAAAGTACTTTGTTAGTTGCCATAAGTAAGCTATTTTAATTTGAAGTTTTAAAGTTAATCAATTACTTGAAAAGCTAAAAAGGATTGTTGCTATTTGTTTTCTAAAAAAGCGTTTACTGCTTTTCTAACGCTACCATGCTGGGTTAATAAAGTAGCGGCTGTTTCTTGACTTACTGGAATTTCGTCCATGATCATTTTGATTCCGCGGCCTACAAGTTTGCTATTGCTTAGTTGCATATCTACCATCTTGTTGCCTTTTACTTTTCCTAACTGAATCATTGTGGTTGTTGAAATCATATTCAACACTAATTTTTGAGCTGTTCCCGCTTTCATTCTAGAGCTACCGGTAACAAATTCCGGCCCTACAACAACATCAATTGGGAATTGAGCAGTTTTAGAGAGCGGACTATCAGCATTGCAGGATATGCTTCCTGTTGTGATATTATGTGCATTGCATTTTTCTAAACCATTAATTACATAAGGAGTGGTACCTGAGGCAGCAATTCCTATTACAACATCATTAGCGGTAATAGTAAACTCTTGTAAGTCGCTCCAAGCTTGTGTGGTGTTGTCTTCGGCATTTTCTACGGCACGACGAATTGCAGCATCTCCACCAGCAATAATCCCTACAACCATATCAAAGGGCACTCCAAAAGTAGGCGGACACTCTGAAGCATCCACAACACCTAATCGTCCAGAAGTTCCAGCGCCTATATAAAATAAACGACCACCTAATTTCATTTTTTGCACTATTGCAGTGACTAAATTTTCAATTTGTGGCAATGCTTTTTCTACAGCTAGAGGAACAGTTTTGTCTTCCTGATTTATGTTTGTCAATAATTCTTGTATTGACATTTTTTCAAGATGATCATATTTTGAAGACTGTTCTGTAGTTTTAGTAAATGTCATTTTTTTATATTTTTGAGGGATCAGTTGAGTGATGTCCGTTCGTATGTTTTATTTTACGGGTCACGCACAAAGTTATAAAAAATAGGCCAAAGCAATTCCTAAAACAATCATAGAAACTTTAGCGATGTTGAATTTGTGTCCTTCGCTGCTTTCAAAAATGATGGTTGATGAAATATGAAATAATATTCCAATGACAACAGCAGTTAACTCAGTGTGATAATTGTTTAATAGTGGTAAGAAATCAGCTGCTATGGTTCCTAGTGGAGTCATTGCAGCAAAGGTGATCATGAACGCAAAGATGGCTTTTTTATTAAGATGTGCATTAATGAAAAAAGTTGTCAAAATAATTGCGATAGGTAAGTGGTGTATTGCAATTCCTACGGCTAAATCATGGTGGTGACTTACAGGAAAGCCTTCTAAAAATGCATGAATACACAAACTTATAAACAACAACCATGGAATGTGGACCATGTTAGGTTGGCCGTGTACGTGTCCGTGCTCAGCACCTTTAGAGAAGAATTCTAAAATGATTTGGAATAAAATTCCGACCATGATAAAAACCCCGATCTTGGGATTATGTGTTTCATACACGTCCGGCAACAGGTGCATAACGGTTAGTGATAGCAAAAAAGAACCACTAAAGGCCAATAATAATTTTAGGTTTGTCTTGTTTTTTGGTTTTAAAACCAAAGCAATTACATATCCTAATAGTACAGAAAATAGGGGTAAAAGGTAATTCATCTTCTTATTTAACCGTTGTTGGGTTATCTTTTAAGGGGCGTTTTATAGTTTGATTATTACTATTTAAAAATCATAATCAAGCGTTCGCTTTCTATTTTGTGGAATTTTTTCAATTTATAATCACCAAAGATATCCAATAGAAAAATCCCTGCTTCTTCCATTAATTCTTCAAAATCAGTTAGGGTTAAAGCTCTAACTTTTTCGGTATAATGAAATTTACGACCTTGATCCTCAAAATCAATTTCTTTATAAATATGACCTTCTTTTAAATATCTTTTTAGATGAAAATCAATTCCGTCTACAGTTTTCGTTTCTTCGGGAACAAGTGTATTGATAACTTGTGTAACGTTCATGAAATCGATTACAGCAAAACCATACTCTGATAAGCTTTCTTTAATTGCTTTAAGTGTGGTTAGGTTGTCTTCGTCATTTTCGAAATAACCAAAACTCGTAAACAAATTAAAAATAGCGTCGTATTTTTCTTCAAAAGGCTCGCGCATATCGTGCACCTCAAAGTGTAGGCTGTCATTAGTGTTTATGCTGGCTTGCTCAATACTGTTTTCGGATAAGTCGGCGCCTAATACATTAAATCCTAATTGATTCAAGTAAATAGAATGTCGGCCTTTACCACAGGCTAGATCAAGTACTTTTGCTTTTTCAGGTAGGTTTAAATAATGGGTAAGATTATCCATGAAAACCTGCGCTTCTCTATAATTTCTATCCTTGTATAGGATGTGATAGTAAGGTGTGTCGAACCAAGAACTGAACCAAGTTTCAGTTGGTTGGTCTTGATTTACGGTAGTGGGTTTTTGTTCTTCAGACATTTATTCTTTTTCAATTTATTCTATCCCGCAAATTTAGTGTATTTTTGCTGAAAAATAACGAATCCGTAACGATACAAGCGGATTGATATAATTTTTATTATAAGTGCTTGCTTTATTTTTAAGCAACCTTGTATTAAATGATACGTAAAAATGGAAGATAATTTTAAGATGGTAGCCAAAACCTTTTTTGGTTTTGAAGAGATATTAGCAAAGGAATTGCAACAATTAGGTGCTCAAAATGTAGAGCAAGGCGTGCGAATGGTGAGTTTTAAGGGAGATAAAGGATTTATGTACAAGGCTAATTTGTCTTTGCGTACGGCTTTAAAAATTTTAAAACCTATTTATGCTTTTAAAGCCAATAACGAACAAACTTTATACAAAGGAGTTGCGGGAGTGAATTGGTCTAAATTTATCAATGCAAATCAAACATTTGTAATTGATGCTACAGTGCACTCAGAATACTTTAACCACTCAGAGTTTGTTTCACAAAAGTGTAAAGATGCTATTGTGGATCAATTTAGAGAACGTACTGGGCAACGTCCAAGTATTGATAAGGCGCACCCAGACCTGAGAATCAATATTCATATTGATAGAGACCAGGTTTCAGTAGCATTAGATACTTCAGGAAATTCATTGCATCAACGTGGGTATAGAACTGCGACTAATATTGCACCTATTAATGAGGTACTAGCGGCAGGAGTTTTATTACTTGCTGGTTGGGATGGTGAAACTGATTTTCTAGATCCTATGTGTGGTTCTGGGACTTTCCTTGCTGAGGCGGCTATGATTGCGTGTAATATTCCTGCGAATATTAATCGTAAAGAATTTGCTTTCGAAAAATGGAAAGACTGGGATAATGATTTATTTGATAATATTGTTGATAGTTTACTAAAGAGAGTTAGGGAGTTTCATCATACTATTAAAGGGTATGATAAAGCGCCATCTGCAGTGCAAAAAGCCAAAGACAATATCAAAAATGCAAATCTTGAGGAGTACATTACCATAGAAGAGCAAAACTTTTTTGATACAGAAAAAACGACAGAAGGAAAATTACAAATGGTATTTAATCCACCTTATGATGAAAGGTTAGATATTCATATGGAAGAATTCTATAAAAATATAGGCGATACTTTAAAGAAAAATTATCCAGGTACAAATGCATGGTTTATTACGGGTAACCTTGATGCTTTGAAATTTGTAGGATTAAAACCTTCTAGGAAAATCAAACTTTTTAATGCTAGCATCGAAGCACGTTTAGTGAAATACGAAATGTATGAAGGAAGTAAAAGAACCAAGTTTCAAGTAACTGAAGGGGACGGAAATAAAGAATAGCTTAGAGATAATAAAATATAGAAAAAAGATTATTTTATATTAAAATCAAAGAGGATGATTGACGAAGTAGGGTAATGTCTAGTATAAATAAACAAATCATTGTTTTTTAACTTAGCAACTCAGCAATTAGTAATTCAGCAACTTTTAAAATATACTTATACAATGACAAAATTACAAATTAGAGCTTTTTTATACCAACTAGGTTGTTTTGCGATATTATTTATATCGGTTCGTTATTTAGTAGAACGTTATACGCATTTAACGGGATTCTGGATTCCGTTTACTGCATTTGTGGTAGGAACGCTTTTATCACCTAAGTTTAAAGCGGTTAAAACCAATGATGGCGAGAAATTGTTTATGAAATGGATTTTAATCAAAGACGTGAAAGAAATAGGGTAACTGTTTTTGAACTAAAAATAAAAAAGGAGCTAATTATAGAATTATAATTAGCTCCTTTTTTTGTGTTTTAACATAGCTTCTTTAACTAGTATTTGATTTCTAAAAATAGTAGGATTTATAATAGTAGTTTAAGTCTTTAATAATTTGTGCTTACTTAAAATTATCTTTTGGGAGTAGGTGGTTTTGGTTTCTTTGGATCAAAAACCGGAAAGACTTTCTTTTTATAAATAGGAATAAAATAAGAAACGGTGTAATTGAAACCAACACCAAAACTTCCATTGTAGGTTCTGTTGAAACCTGGAATGTATAAATTGTCAAAGTTGTCAGGTTTTTTATTAGTAACTAAAGTATTTAGTCTTAAACTGAAACCTACAAAAACATTATTAAATACTTTTGCTTTTATTCCAGCAACGACTTCAACCCAACTAGCACTTAGTCCGTTATATTTTTGTCCAGAAGCAATTTCAGGAATTTCATCAAAATATGGAGTCGAATTGTATATTTTATAAGAGTTAAGCTGTTGACTAAAAGAGCTAAAACCATAACGTAAACCTATGGAGATAATATTTTCCATATCCAGCCAGTTTTCATACGCGTTGTAGTCAAAACCAGCTTTTAAGTAACTTCCTTTAGTGGTAAAATTTACTCGGTCATCATCCGTAGTTTTATTTTCGTTCCCTAATTCAGCAGCTAAGAAGTATTTCTTCGTCAGTCGGTAATCTCCTGTGAACTCAATTCCTTTATAATCTTTGTCATATAAAGCACGAGTTACTTTAAATAAATCAATACCAACGCGTAGTCCGTACCTATTTGTTTTTTGAAAAGTAGTTACAGTGTCTTTACTAACGGCTTCAGGTAATTCACGAATGTCTTTGTATTTCTTATTTGGAACTACAGTAGTATCTGCTTGAGCTTGCACCTGAATGGGTTTATTAGCAGTAGTCTCCTGTGCTGACATAACCAAGATCGAAAAAACAAGGTAAATACTAAAAATATATTTCAAGGTGTGTTTCATTTTCGTTAGTTATAGTACTCTTTTTTACGTAAATATATTTAATCCACTTACCATCAGTCGTAGCAACATCAGTATGAACAAATGGAGTAACAGGATCTAAAATAAACTCTGTTTTATAACCACAGGCTCTAGAAACAAAAACATTATCACGAGTATAATTAAATGTAATGACATCTTCGTTTTCTACTGGTGTAACAGTACTTTCATAATTCAATATAAAACGATAAGAAGTTACATCGGCATCGGTTTTTAAAGGCACCGAAACGGTACTACCGTTAATAGAAGTACTTCCGCTAAAAGTCACTAGGTCTGTTCTTCCTTCACTTATAATAGCTAAATTATTAACCACCTTCAAAGTAGAGGGATTAGCAAAGTCATAAAACGAAATCACTAATCTAGGCGTAGTAATTGTATCAGCATCACAAATGTCATCTTTCTCACAACTAGAGAAAGTAAAAGCCATTGCCAGTACTAAAAGAATTGTTTTTTTCATATCTGTTTTTTAGTGATTAGTGATCAGTAAAAAGTAATTAGCACAAATTTGAAACTAATTACTTTCTACTAATTACTAGCTATCTTCTTTCTAAAAGCACTACATTTTCAACATGATGTGTTTGCGGAAACATATCCACAGGACGCACACGTGTTACTTTGTATTTCTCATCCATCAAGGCTAAGTCACGCGCTTGCGTAGCTGAGTTACAACTTACATAAACCACTTTTGCAGGAGCAATTTTCATGATTTGTTCAATTACGTCTTTGTGCATTCCGTCTCTTGGTGGATCTGTAATAATCACATCTGGCTGTCCGTGTTGTGCGATGAAGCTGTCATTAAAAACAACCTTCATGTCTCCTACAAAGAACTCACAATTTGTAATTTCATTGCGGACTGCATTTGCTTTAGCATCTTTAATTGCATCAGGAACACTTTCGACACCAATAACTTTTTTTGCTTTTTTAGAAACAAACTGAGCAATAGTACCCGTTCCTGTATATAAATCATAAACGACTTCTTCTCCAGTTAAACCAGCGAAATCTCTAGTGATTTTGTATAATTCGTAAGCTTGATCTGAGTTGGTTTGGTAAAAAGATTTGGCATTAATGCTGAATTTTAATCCTTCCATCTCTTCCAAGATATAGTCACGACCTTTGTATAGTTTAATATCAGTATCATATAATGTATCGTTCGCCTTACTGTTTACTACATATTGCAATGAAGTAATTTGAGGGAATTTCTCATATAAATGATCTAATAATAATTCTCTATTTGCTTTATCGTTTTCAAAGAACTGAACCAATACCATGATTTCTCCAGTCGATGCTGTACGTAACATTAAAGTACGCAACAAGCCAGAATGCTCTCTAGGGTTAAAGAAAGTTAGTCCGTTTGCATTAGCAAAATCTCTAACTTCATTTCTTATTGCGTTTGAAGGGTCTTCTTGTAAATGACATTTATTAATGTCCAAGATTTTATCCCACATTTTCGGAATATGAAATCCCAATGCGTTTCTATTTCCTAAATCTTCGGTACTCGCAATTTCAGCTTCAGTCAACCAGCGGCTGTTAGAAAATGAAAATTCCATTTTGTTTCTATAAAAAAACTTTTTCTCTGATCCTAAAATTGGTTCAAAATCAGGAAGTTCAATTTTTCCAATGCGTTGCAAGTGGTTCAAAACCTCATTTTGCTTGTAATACAATTGCTGCGTGTAGTTCATGTTTTGCCATTTGCAACCACCACAAACACCAAAGTGCTCGCAAACTGGTTCCACACGATGCTCAGATAATTCATGAAAATGCACTGCTTTTCCTTCATAAAACGACTTGCGTTTCTTAAAAGTTTGCACATCTACCACATCACCTGGTACCACATTTGGTATGAACACTACCTTACCATCCGGAGCCTTTGCTACCGAAACGCCTTTTGCACCTGCATCAAGGACTTTTATTTGATGAAAGACAACCTTGTCTGTATTTTTTCTTCCCATAGCGCAAAAATAAGCGTTTGTAAACTTTTATAAATTCAAATTAGGAAATATTTTCAAAAAGAAGTGTTATTTATTTGAGCCTCATCCTGCTTTACGCTACAAATCCTCGCATTACTGGCAGTAACCCTAAACTTATAAAGGAGCTTCCTGCGGTCGCTCTTTACAAGCAAGGATTATCTAAGCCAGCAATACTGCGGGTTTTACGCTGCAATCAGGGGCAGGGGAGTTGGGTATTATTTAGTTGTTGAGCAATCAGTAATAATTTATTAAAAAACGTCAATTATAATAATGAGTGCTATTAAATGGAGTAGATAAGTTGAAAATAGATTTGGACCTAAATTCTAGTCTAGTAATAATACTTCACAATAGTATTATTGTAATGGAATTCACAAAAAGATAAAATAGGATAACTCAAAATAATTCTCGAAAAGATTTCATAACTGCGCTATTCTCCTCTGTTAATACATAAAAGAAATCAGCTTGCCATTTTTGAGTTTGTATTGCTTGTTTGCTAAAAATAGCATCCGAAGGAGCGTAAACACGCATCCCTCTTTTTCCTGTTTTACTATTATGACTTATGATTCCTTTGGCGTTAAGCACTGTTTTTGGGAAAATAAATTGTCCTATTTTTTCATTGTTTATAACGGTAATTACAAAATAATCAAAATCGTCTTCTTCGTCAAAAGGAGCTGTAATTCCAGCCGAGTTTCTCTTCCAGATGGTAACGAATTGGCCTGATTTAGTTGGCGTAATTTTCGCTTGACGGTAAACAACCTTTTTGTTGTTCAGTAAAAATGCACAAGCTTCGTATTCCTTACTTTCAGCATTAATTGTAAGTTGAGTAATTTTCAATTTATTACTATCGTAGAAAGCTTCTTTTATTACTTTCAATTGCTTTGGTAGTAAATCTATAACGGTTTTTTCGGTAGGCATAATTAAGGATAGCGTTGTTAAATTTCAAAGTTAGTTTTTGAGTCTTAAATTTTGCAATGATTATAGGATATTTTAAACAACCTAAATTTGAATTTTTAGATAAAAATAAAAGCCACAATAACATGATGCGTTATTATGGCTTTATTTGGGGAATTTATACTCTCATGAAAAGTAGAGAATGTAAAAAAAGGATAGCGTAGTTTTTCCTAATTTGAATTAGGTGTTGCTGGAGCTAGGTTGTCTCTGGTATTTTTTTGTACCGCAATAGCACCAAAAATAGCCAGTAGAAAGGCAAAAGCGTAATATCCTTTTTCACTAGGTAAAATAGTTGCATTTACTAATCCAACAGTTAATAGGGCAATTGATAAAATTGTTCCAAACCAGCAAATTCCATAGTAGATATCAGTTACAGGATACCCTTCTAATCTATCACGAACACTTTTTTGTAATGAAATCACCGCAAAAAGCCCAAACATAAGTACGGTAAAATAATACCCTTTTTCGTTTAATAACATTTCGGCTCTAGCTAGTCCTACTAAGTAACCTACAATCCCAGCGGCTAGTGCTATCCATGAAGCAGCTACAAATGCATTTGATGTTTTTTGAACCATTTTTTAATCTTTTTAGTTTGTTAGTTATTTGTATTTTAAGAAAATTCCGGTGTCAAACGGCGTCCATAAGCACGCTCTTTGGCCACTTTTTTTTAAGGCTTCATTTGCCCATGTGTTACAAGTGTGCAACATACTATAACTGCCATTTGCTTCATAAAAAGCATCGGTTTTGCCATAATTTGCATTTGTTTTTATGTGCATAAAAAATCCGTCTTTGTCTTTTTTAAAGCTATTAACCGTGTAGTTTACCAGACGTGTGTACTGTTCCTGGCTGATCATAATTTTTTTACAACTACTACTCTCTTTCATTATTTTGTAATAAGTGGCGTGAACTGCGGTGGTACTTAAACCAAAAGCAGCTTTGAAAGCAACAGAGAATTTTAAGTCAGACCACTCAGGAGTTTCCAGATAAAATCCTTTATCTCCCCAACCCATTGCTAAATAATTAAAACTTGAATCTACAGCAGTAGCATTTGAGAATTTTACTTGCTCGCTCCAATTGTACTGTTCGTTTTTTATAGGGAAAACTAAGTCAGTATGCACTCCATTTGTCAATATATATATCGCAACTTCCTTTTTACTATCAGGTTCAGCATCAACCGTAATTCTCGATAAGCAATAGCCAGCCGCAAGATAAAAAGCAATGAAAACCAAGAAACCCAATATCACTTTAGAGACAATTAGTAATGTTTTTTTTAATTGCATATAAAACAGCTTTGTTAATTATAAGGGGATAAAAGTAACTTTTTTTTTGAAACAAAAAAATAATTAATATAAAATTACTTACATATAAAAGACCTAAGGATAGTAAAAACGGTGTTGTATTAAATAAAGTGGTGAAATTTATGACTATAGATCATTTGCATTAAAAAGGTTTATGAAGGTTTAATCAAAAAGAAATTGTTGAATTATGTTTAAACGATATTGATGCTATCAACAAGTGATGATGAAAAATGTGTTACTCTAGTTTTTAAAGTTCTTTTTCAAAACTTCAAAAACTTCGTCAATGTTGCTTTCACCACGATGTGCGTAATAGTTACCATTATTATCAATTATAACAATACTATTACAAGGGTAATGTATCTTAAGAAATAGCGATTCTATTAATTTATTAGCATCTTCTATCCACTTAATATCGCCATACTCTTCAGTTCCATCTTTTGATTTGTAAATAAAGAATTGTTTAATTTTGGGATGCTTCTTTAGCTTTTTTAAGTAAGATTGAAAGTTTTGTCTTGTCATTTCTTTATCACCACCACTATTACAAACATCTTTACCTGGATAGTAATAGATTACTATTTTATCATTTTCATTAAAATTGGTAGCTTTTAAAGCTAAAGTAGATTTTATAGCTTCTAATTGAATTTCATTAATTTTTCCTTTTTTAATTCTTTTAGTGCTAATATTTACAAACACTGAATCAACGTCAAATTTCAATTTTAAATAGTCATCGCCTGTATTATTTTCGAATTCTGTTTTACTGATTTGTTCTAAATTATCATTTGCGTAAAACTCTTTTTTTTGGCTTTGTACTGTAAAAATGTTTGTAAGAATGAAAACAATTAAAAATGGTAAAGTAGTTTTCATAGGTTATGGGTTTTAGTCAATTTATATCTATTATTCTATTAATTTGTTAGCGACGTATTAGTCAAATTTAAAATATTTAATAAATCTACGGAAATTAATATTAGATTCAATTAATAATTGTAAAGACGAATAATCTAAATAATTTTCTAAACAGTGATAATTAGTATTAATAGTTTTATAAATAATCGGTACTAATTTTTAAAATCTGTGGTATGAAAAAGATAAAAAAATTAATTCACCGCCTTAAACTGCTTCATTTCTTGCAAAGGTTCTATGGCGTTATAATCCTTCCAGATTTTTGGGTCGTACGCTTTAATCGTTAGGTATTTAAAGTTTTCTTCCTTAATTTTATCAATAGCGGCAACTGTAGTAGCCGAGCGAGACATGTTTAGGAATTCTATTTTTTTACGGGTAGTGGCTTCTACTTTAAAATCAAGAGCCAGTACATCTTTCTCCCCTTTAGCCAATTCTATCAATTTTAAAGGACGCTTTACATACATATAATGACCATTTTCTGTTGCGGCATATTGTAAGTAGTAATTATCGTCCTCAGCTCTTTTGTTGTAAATGATGGTTCCTTTGCTCACGTTTTCAGACATTTTAATACCTAGTAAGAATTTCAAGTTTATATTATGCACCTTTTCGCCTTCATCAAGTACATATTCAGCACGTAAAACAGCATAATCATTTTCTGAGACATACAGTTTACCCACATACATGGCTTTGCTTTTACGAGGTTTAAAAGTTAGAACGTAAGCAAATTCATTTTGTTTAGTGTAAGTCGTACCTTCAAAAGTATAGTCATATAGCTCCGGTTTTTGTATAAAATCAAATTTATTTTTACTTAAAAAATTATTACGATACATAAAATCATCAAGTTCGCTTTTAGTGGTCGTTAATTCATTTTTTGCTTTAGTATGCACAGCATTTTTTTCATTATACTCTTTACTAAACGAGATGGTATCGCGTGATCCTATAAGGCCGCTTTTTATGCGATAAAATTTAGTGGTGTCAAGATGTTGTACCATTAGTTCTTTGGCTTTTTTTTCGAGATCGTCTAAAGATGTCGATTGGCCTTCACTCTTTAAAATAGTCGCTTTTAAAACATCTAGTTTGGAGTTAAAAACAAACTTATTCTCTTTCTTAGTCTTAACCGAATAATAGTTACAAAGCACGTCTGTAAAAGATATTAGTGGGTTAGTAATTATTTTTTTTGCAAATTTTTGCACATCCTTGTTTACTTTATTTAATCCTTCTTTACTAAAACCTGTTGATTTATCAATTTCGATATCCATGATCGTTGGTGTAAAATAATCTGAGGTTCTATAAAAAATCATGTCTTTGGATCCTTTTTCACCAGTGGTGTAATTCTGACTCAAATTTGCCTTTACATTAGCCATGATTTCATAAGGATTTGGTTTTTCGTTCGATACATTAACATCACTAAGTTCAAAAATACCAGGCGTAAGTGTAATGGTGAAATTTGATTTTTTTAATGCACTGACCGTCAATTGCTGATTGACGTAACCTAGATAAGAGATGGTAAGTAGCGTCTCATCTTGACTGTTATTCTCCGAAAGTGAAAAATAGCCTTCACCATTAGAAACCAAGTTCTCCGACTCATTGACTCTTATATTTGCATACGGAACCGCATCGCCTGTGGCTGCATCAACAATTTTGGCACGAATGTTTTGAGCAATCCCAAATTGAACCATCAAAAGGGTGAAAAGTGTACTGAATATCTTTGTTTTCATAAATGAACAGTGTTTTGTAGTGAAGACGACTAACGAAGGGGGTTAGGGAGATATGTGTTGGTTCGTGTATGTTTTAATTTTTGTTGATTAATTCTAATATTTCTTGATCTTTAAAAATATCTTCAAATAATTTAGAAATTGCATCTGGCATATAAGTTTTATATGAACCTGCTCCAAATGCAACATTTCCACCTAATTTCTCTTTACCGTCAATTGCTTTATATTTCAAGAGAACGCCATTTTTGTCGTATACATACATATTGATTTTATAATATAAAAATTGTATCATATAGCCATCAGTATTTAATTGATCAAAAACTAGAAGTACTTTTTTATCTCCATTTAAGCTTAAAAGCTGTGTTTTTACAGATTGTTCTTCATCTTGCCATTTTGTATCTAAATTTGTAACTACTATGTCAAATCTTTTCAATGAATTAACAATGTTATTTGACAAATCATACATAAAGTTATTTTTGCTTTGTGTTCCCATAGGAAAAGCTATCCCAACGTTACTTCTCATATAACCTACAAAATCAGGTTTTCTTGAACCATCAATAACAGCTTCTCTATGATCTAGAAGTGCTAAATCAATATTTTTATTTTTTATATCAAATAAGTCTAGTTTTAACCCATCATATTTTACTTTTCGACTTACTGCGCAACTAGATAATAATATTAAAGCTACTAATCCTAAAAAAATGTTTTTCATTTTGTTTTTATTACTCATAGCTCCATGTATGTTTTTTGTATGTTTTATTATTTCGTCTTGCATAATTTTGTTTTGTAGTTTTGACTTTAGCTGTTAATATTAGTTTATTGAATTCTCCGTTTCGGTTTATAATGTTGCACAACGTCTTGACGCTTGGCCAGTTTGGGGACTTTATAGTAAAGTATTTTCTGCCGAAACGAAGATATGATAAAAACGCTAATTCCACTAAACCGCCAATCTCGCCGGCTGTTGGTAGCTGGCATTTATTCCATTATTATTTTTCTGTTTTCATTTGCATTAAGCAGTAAAACTAAGCCTAAAGCGAAAACAGCACAACTTATAAGCATTAGATTTCCATTCTTTAATATGAAAAAAGAAATACCTACTAAAGGGGCTCCAATAACCACCATTAAAGAACTTACTGTATTAGTTTTGATAAAATTTAATGCGTGGACAGACAAGCCTACGAAGAGCAATGATGGACCAATAATAACAAAAGGATATAAAATAGCTGGGGTATTACTTATTTGATTGCTTAATTCAGCTTTTGCAATTTCATTATTTCCAAAACTCCACATTATGAAGTCAATAGTACAAAGACCTATATGGGCAATAACACCTAAAATTGTTAAAAAAGACGCTATAGTATTAAGATTATTCTTAGGGAAAACTTTGTTGAATGAAATTAGTAACACTGCTCCAATTAAGTTAAACCAATGTGCAAAATCTACAGGTTTTTTAAAATATTCTAATTTAGAACTTTGAGAAAACATTATATAACTTATTATAAAAAAAGACAATCCAACTAGACAAATATTTTTTGGTTTCATATTTTATTTTTAATAATAGACGTATGTTTTTAGAATTTGTTACAAGTTTAATTTTCCGTTCTGCTCGGCGCTTGCTACCAACGTGTCGCCGCTTGCAGAAGTGGCGAACTTCGTAACCGATTATTTTTCACTAAGATAAAATTTCTCGCGAAAGATAAATGTGAATTTTGCACTTATTTCGCAATCTCGCAAAACCGCTGTTAGCAGCCGTTATTTCTTTTAATTTAATAGATTATGTCCATTTTCTGTTACAATGTCTATTAAGCCTTTTATTCCTTGTGTAATTAATTCTTTTTTTGTTTCTGTTAAAAATTCTTTTATTAAGTTAGTTCCTTGTTTTGCCATTTTAGCCCAAATTTGAGTAAGTTTTGTTATAACCCATTTTTTAGATTTTGTAGTCAGATTTTCACGAAGTAAGATAATTTCTTCTTGAATATCTTTAATTTCTTCTGAATTTTTATTTGTAATAAATTCAGAAAGTTTGTTTTCTACATTGTCTAAATAATTATCTAATAATAAAATCTGTTTGGTATTTAACGGTTTCTTTTCTGCGTCATCTTCTATTATTTCAAATTCAGCGTAAAATTCTTCTTTAAAAGATTCTGTTATTGGGTCATCAAAAAATGAATTTACATTTTCATCAAGTAAACCTAACCAAGTTTCAAATTGTGATGTTAAACCTGAAACATCAACCCAAGTCTGATATACTCCGTGGTCGTTTATGTTTCTTGGTATTCTGGTCATTAAAAATTGAAATGTTCCGTTATTTCCTTTTTGATATTTTTCAATTGTAAAATGAAAAATGGAATCTAAATCTTTATCGATAACTTTGAGTAAGTTTTCTTTAGGTTCAACAACTTCAAATTTTTCACCTTTAAGATTGACAAATGGCTCTAATGGTTTTAAAATTGCAAGTGGCAAATCTTTCTTTTTTTTCATTATTATTGATTTATGTTGTTGATTATGTGTCGTTTCTCGTATAATGGCTGCTAAAGGTTTGCAACTACCCGAAGGGCGGGATTTGTACCACCAAACTTCATTCGGAGAACTGAACTTTCGGCTACCAAAAATGTGTCTGCGAAGCACGAAACCCCGCCTTTTGGGTAGGTGCTGTTAGCGGCTGCTCTTCTGTCGGTCCGAAGATTTGTACTTTCCATTTAGCACCTCGCCTTTTTAGAAGTCAATACCAATTTACTTGTAATAATTTTTAAAATTTTTGTTGCTACTTGTTTTTCTATTTGTGTCGTAATAATATTTAGCTCTTTGTCAGAAAGCAATACAGGATATTTTCCTTTTACTTTTCCTGCTATTTTATTCAGAAGGTCGTTTGAAAATTTGTCAAACGGAATTGAAACTCTTTCATTGTTTTCGTCTAATGGAAGAAATGAAAAGTCAGTTTTATTTTTCTGCCACAGTTCTGCTTCGTATGTATGAGAAACAGTGTCATGGTTACCATGAAATGGAAATCTAAAATGTCGCCTCCATAAAATTGACATGTTGTCTTGAAAGTGGTGTTGATATTTAACTGGAAGTTGTAATGTTGACTTATTGTCCCAAGGTTGAACACCACCAATAAGAAAAACTGTGTCAATGGTTAGAAATCCTTTGTCTGCTTGCTGTCCGCTAACAAAAAATATTTTTGAACCGACTTGCAAATAGTTGTTGTTCTGTCTGAAATTTCTTCTAAGCTGAGAAGCATGACAATACGAATAAAGCCAAGGGTCATTAAAAACAAATGGGTCTTCGTTACCAATTCCAATTCTGTCAACATAAATATTTCCGCCCCAATTTTTCAAAACTTGTCCTTGAGCCATTGCTATTGCTTGAACAGGTGTTTGCTGACGTCCATGGTCAGGATGAAAAATTATGTAATGAGCTTTATTCATTTAGTTTAAATATCTTTTGGTCTAAAAAACTTTCTTCTTGTTGAAGTCATTTGAGGAATTCGTTTTTTAATCTCTTCAATTTGTAAATTATTTTTTTCCAAAATTCCTGCTTCCCATTTGTGAGGATTTGCCCACGCTTCACCTTTATTTTGGAGCCATGTTCCTAAATGTTCGTTAGGTAAATATTTAATTATTGAAATTCCTGCTTTTCTCCACGCCTCGGCAACTTCTGGATTTTGAGTGATATGTCGTGAGCCGTTTTTGCGTTTTCCAAAAACACCTTCGGTGAGTAATACAGCAACACTTACACTTTCAATAATTTCATTTTTTTCAGATGCGGTCAACATAATCGTTGATTGTAACCTTTCAAATAGGTCAGCAACATCTTTTAGAAGTCCGATGCTTAATGTTCCGTCAGCCATAGTTTATTTTTTTGTCGTTTATTAAATGTTTAAATTTGTGATGTCGGTCGTGCAGTGCGCTAGAGTTGCCACCAACGTCTTGGCGCTACAAGATGTTTGGGATTAAAGATGCGAGTTTTTTCCATTATGCACAAGTTTTCCAAGTACAAAACCATCTTTAAATTCAGCCTAAAACCCAAATATCTTGTAACGGTTGTTAGCAGAAGTTTAAATATTGATAATCAAATCATTCTCTGATAATGGTGAATTTGAAATTCCATTTTCATGAATTAATATAAGATATCCCCAAACATTTTCTTCGCTATTTCTCAATTTATCTATATTTTTTGCAATTACTTCAGAATCAGGAAGTCTATTTACTTGTCCACTCTGTTTGATTTCATCTTGACTTATAAATTTTCCATCTAGAAATACTCTTGTGATAATTTTCATATAATTTAATTTTTAATTGGTTAATTTTTTTATAATTTCAATTTCTTTGTCAGAGAATTTTTTCCATTCTTTTGCTTTATTGTCCCAAGAATAATGCTCTCTTTTGATTGGATTTAAATATAATGACGTCAAGTTCGAGTTAAGTTTATCAAGAGTTTTTCCTAAATCTGTATTAGGACTGATAAATAATATATTGTTTCTATCATTATTTTCAAACTTAATCGCTTTGGAGTATTTATTACAATATTCCTTTCTCTCAACCATTAATACATCTTGCTCAATTACATGGCATTTTTGTATAAGTGGGTATTTATCAATTGGATTTTCAAGTATATGATTTATGAGTTCTTCAATATCTGAAAATGGTTGTCCTAAAATTTCATATGCACCAAAAATATAAGGAATCGTTAAACCTGTCGAAATCGTCTTATTCTCTTTTAAGACTTTAATTAATTTATACCAATATGGATTTGCATTTTTGGTCATGATTTCATCGGATTTTCTATAAATTTCTGCTAACTCGCAAATAACAGCAAAACATTCATGTTTTAGGATATTATTTACGTGCTTGTAAATAAACACTTTATAAACTAAGATTGCAATACCCACTTTTAGTGATATTATTTATTAATTCGTTGTTAGTTTTCATAGGAATCAAAGTAGTTTTACTTAATAAAAAAAAGAAACCCCAACATTTCGAGCATTGCTGCTAAAAATGTTGGGGTTGTTATTTTATTAGCTAAAGTTAACTAAAAATAAGAATAGCTTTAAATTTCGGTATCTTATGTTGAAGCCTCTTTATGAAATGAAAATTATCCTTCCATTTTGGCGCTTAATTCAAACCAGCGTTCTTCTTTAGATTCCATTTTATTGATGAGGTTTTGCAATTCCTTTCCTTTTTTCTCAATATCAGCCTCTGCTACTTTTCCTTCAGAGAATAAAAGCTCAATTTTAGCTTTTTGTTCTTCCAAATCTTTTATTTCGCGTTCCAGTTTCTGAAATTCTTTTTGCTCGTTAAAAGTTAAATTTCCTGTTGGGTTGCTTTGTTTCCAGTCTTTCTTTTCGGCTTTGTTTTCTTCTTTTTGAGCAACATCTGCACTGTCTTCATACGCTCTAAAGTCAGAGTAATTCCCAGGGAAATCTTCGACAGCACCATCACCTCTAAAGATGAACAAGTGATCTACAATTTTATCCATGAAATACCTATCGTGCGAAACCACTAATAAACAACCTGGGTAATCTAATAAGAAACTTTCTAATACATTAAGCGTAACAATGTCTAAATCATTAGTAGGCTCATCTAGAATCAAGAAGTTAGGATTCTGAATCAAAACAGTACACAAATACAAACGTTTTAATTCTCCACCGCTTAAGCGGTCCACAAAGTCGTACTGTTTTTTAGCATCAAACAAGAAACGCTCTAATAATTGTGACGCCGAGATCATTCTTCCTTTCATCAACGGAATAAATTCTCCGTATTCCTTAATGACATCAATAACGCGTTGTCCTGGTTTTGGGTTGATTCCGCTTTGCGTATAGTACCCTACTTTTATAGTTTCTCCAATCACCACTTTTCCACCATCAAGCGGAAGCGCTCCAGTCAATAGATTCAAAAATGTTGATTTTCCTGTTCCATTTTTCCCGATGATTCCAATACGTTCTCCCGGTTGAAAGTCGTAACTAAAATTATCCATGATCACATGATCCTTGAATTTCTTAGAGATTTTGTGAAGCTCGATAATCTTGCTTCCCATACGTTCCATGTTGATTTCAAGTTCGACTTTATTTTCTTTACGGCGACTTTGTGCTTTTTCTTTAATGTCGTAAAAATCATCCTGACGCGATTTTGACTTAGTCGTTCTCGCTTTTGGTTGACGGCGCATCCATGCCAATTCTTTTACAAATAAGTTTTGAGCTTTATCAACACTTGAATTTTCAGAGGCAATGCGTTCTTCTTTTTTCTCTAAATAGTAAGAGTAGTTTCCTTTGTAGGAATATAGTTTTCCATTGTCTAGTTCGATGATTTCGTTACAAACACGCTCCAAAAAGAAACGGTCGTGTGTTACCATGAATAGCGTAATGTTTTCTTTGGCAAAATAAGCTTCTAACCATTCGATCATCTCTAAATCCAAGTGATTCGTAGGTTCATCCAGAATCAATAAGTCTGGACGGTTGATCAAAATAATAGCAAGAGACAAACGTTTTTGTTGTCCACCCGAAAGGTTTTTTACTTTTAGTTTGAAATCTTCCAACTTCAATTTGAACAAAATTTGCTTGTATTGAGTTTCAAAATCCCATGCATTGTGCTGGTCCATTCCGTCAAAAGCTTTTTGATATGCTTCTTCGTCTTCTGGGTGTTCCAATGCTTTTTCGTAAGCTTGAATTACTTTCAACGTTTCATTATCTGAGGCAAAAATACTTTCCTCAATGGTTAGCTCGTCTTGTAGATTGTTGTTTTGAGATAAGAAAGCCATTTTGATTCCTTTTCTCAAAACTACTTGTCCAGTATCCGATTCGTCCAAGCCATTAATGATACTCATTATGGTGGTTTTTCCCGAGCCATTTTTAGCTATAAAGGCAATTTTTTGGTCTTTACTAATTCCAAAAGAGATGTTTTCAAAAAGCGTTCTCTCACCAAATGATTTCGAGATATTTTCAACTGATAAATAATTCATTCGTGTAACTAATTGTATTTGTTATGATTAGGTGGTTTTTTACGTAGCGATTTATAACTAGATTTCTAATTAAATACCGCCATAAAAAAAACCACCGTGCAAAGGTAGTTTATTATTTTTAGGTTAAAATTATTTGCAAAGAAGAACTTTCTCTAATTCAGCAACTTTGAGGTTGCTAGAATCAAATTCTAGAAGAAAAAGCAACTATAATAAAGTCGTTTGAATGTTAGATTAAAGCAATTTTAGTAAAGCAAGTACAATACCCACTAAACCGCCAACAACGGCACCATTCAAACGAATGTATTGCAAATCATTGCCCACTTTGTCCTCAATTTGCTCCACTAGTTCTTTGTTGTTTAGTTTCATCATACTAGAACGAACCATGTTTCCTATTTCGCTATGGAATTTTACTAACATTTCTGAAATGGTTTCTCGTATCCAACTGTTTATTTTTTGTTGTGCCGCTACATCTTCTTGCAAATCGGTTAACATCCTATTTAGGTTAGAAATCAAGAATTGCATTAATGAAGTGTCATTGTTTTCTAACTGGGTCGAAAGAGTTGCTTTGGCGCGACTCAATAACGTATGTATCAGTTTTTCCTCTTCTACATGTTGCATAACACGATCTTTTAGATTCTGGATTAGTGAAGTTGATTTCTCATCGCCCGAAGTTAGCTCTTGAGCAAATTCAAGAATCCAGTTGTCAAATTTGGTTCGAATGGGATGATTGACATCCAGTTTTGCTTCTGAGATTAACTCTTTTGCTTTGTCAAGAAGTTCATCTGCGATTATATTTAAATCAATTCCACCGCTTTTTTCCGCTATAAATAAGGTCGCTTTTTTGAAAAATCCTTTATCAGAGTATTCGTCTGCTGCGTCTTTAAGTTTTGATATTAATAATTTTTTTGTCTCTGGATTAGTAATCGATTTTGAACTTTCGTCAATAATTAACTCCCAAATTTGATGATGATCGCCGTTTTTAATGGATTTTTCTAGCCATTTGCCGAGTGGAGTAGCTAGATCAATCGTGGCAATTTGTTCTCGAAGTATTTTTTGCAAAGCAGCTGCAAATTTTGGATTATCTAATTCAGTAGTGAACTTGGAAACTATATTTTGAATGAAAATAATCGCGTTTTGTTGATTTTTAGGTTGTTGCATGAAGTCTAAAATGGTTTTAGCTAAATCCACTTCATTTAATTTTTCGGCAATTACATCTGGAGAAAGCCATTTATTGGTTACCAAATCCACAATTCCTTCGGTAAGTTTTTCTCGGTTTTTGGCAATGATATTCGTGTGCTTGCGTACAAACGGAATCGGGATTTCATGAAAAAGAGCACTCACAGCAAACCAATCGGCAAACCCGCCTATAGTTGCCGCTTCAAAACCAGCTGTAACTATTTTCCATGCTTGGTGGTTTAGAATGTGTAAACGCAATAGTACCTCAAAAAATACAAGACCTCCAAAGGCAATAAGCAAAGAGATCGATCCGAGATTGTTTTTCATGTTTTGTTATATTTTTAAAAAGACTTTTTAAGTAGTAGAAATGTAAGTAATTATTGTGGAATAGTTGATAAACGAACCGTTTTTTTATAATAGAATTAATATTAAAACTATTGATGATGCTACTGCGACAGAAAAGAAGTCAAATCAAATTGATGTAGTTTTTGTGGGGTATCAATAAATGGTTTTCTAATGAATTTTTCATTCGTGAGGTAATAATGCAAACCATCTTGGGTAGTAATTCCTTCGACTTGATGAAAAGGGAGTTTAAGTTTTATTTTTCTTTTATTTCCACTAAAGAAGTTACCTTCATTGTAATTGTAGAGTAAATAAATAAAAGGTTGCAAGGTTTTACTATAGCCACATAAAGCAATAGTTTGTTGTTCTGGACTATAAGTTGCGCCAGTAATTAAACCTTTAACTCTATAGGTTTCTTTGAATTGTGCAATATAGTTTCCGGGTGTTTTAGGTAAAGCATAAACACTAGTTTTGCTATCTTTCCATTGTTTTGTAAATAGATAAATACTGTCCTTCATGACAATAAATGCCTCACAATCAAAGTTGGTATTATTAGCTTTTAAAGCTGCGAAATCTTTTTGATTTGAATATTTAAACGAAATCGTGTCTATTTTCGGACTCGTAGATTCGAGCGTATTTTTCTTAATTCTTAAAATATGTAAATCTTGACGGTTTCCAGAAACATTGTTCCCAAAATCACCAATGTATATATAGGAGCTGTCTTGCGAAATTTCTTCCCAGTCTTTATTTACTACCTTTTCTAGTTTTATTTTTTGTTTGTTATTTCCAATGTTGTCTATCGCATAAAGAGTCTTGTCACTATTGTCGTTGAATGTCCATAACAAAGAATTGTAAAATAGTAAACCCGAACTTTCTTTTAAGTTTTCTGGAAGTAAGTTGGAATACAAAGCTTTCAATTTAATGGATCGGTATTTACAACTACCATTATTGATAGTAGCTAAGGGATTGTAGTTTTTAGATAATGGATCAGTGCAACCAGCTATTTGAGCGTAGGTTGGTATTGAGAAAAAGAATAGGAGTAGGGCAATGATTTTCATATATTCAAAAGTACTTTTTTTTGAAGATTTATTTTAAAGATTTGAGAATAATGATTAAGTATCCTATTTGTATATAATCACTTCAATAATGGGTTTGCTTTTATATTTCCAATTTTAAAAGAGCTTCAGTTTGATCTGCTGTTTTTTCGAATAACAAACAAAATCCAAATCAGTAGGATTAAATATTAAGTAGCTAATCTATTAGCTATAAATTAAAATTTTCTAATTAAGTTTGCTCAATGCAACTCTCTGTTATTATTCTCAATTATAATGTTCGCTATTTTTTAGAACTCTGTGTTTTAAGTGTGCAAAATGCGCTTATAAATATCGAAAGCGAAATTATAGTTGTCGATAATAATTCTGAAGATGACAGTGCTGCGATGATGAAAATGCGTTTCCCAACCGTTAAATTCATTCAAAATAATGAAAATGTAGGTTTTCCCAAAGGGAATAATATTGGTGTAGACCAAGCCAAAGGAAAATACATTTGTATTTTGAACCCTGACACCGTTGTCGCTGAGGATACTTTTGAGACAGTTTTGGCTTTCGCCGAAAGGCAAATAAATCTAGGAATAGTAGGTGTGAAATTAATCGATGGTTCGGGTAATTTCCTGCCCGAAAGTAAGCGTGGTGTTCCAACTCCTTGGGTTGCTTTTACTAAAATTGTAGGTCTGTATAAAATTTTTCCAAAGTCAAAATGGTTTAATCGCTATTACGCACAAGATGTTTCCGAAGATAAAACAGCTAAAGTAGCTATTTTAGTAGGTGCTTTTATGGTGCTTAAAAGAGATTTATATCAAGAGCTAGGTGGTTTTGACGAGGATTGTTTTATGTATGCTGATGATATTGATTTGTCATATCGAGCGTTGCAACTAGATAAAGAAAATTTTTATTTTGCAGGTACTACCGTGATACATTATAAAGGAGAAAGTACAATTAAGGACACGGTATATAGAAAACGTTTTGAAGAAGCAATGCTTTATTTTTACAAAAAACATTTTAAAACTCCCTTGTTGTTTTTAATATTTATGAAAATAGGATCATTCTTATTTTCTTTTGCAAAAATATTCCAAGGTCGTGTAAATAAATTCCCAAAAACACCAAAACAATATGTAGTGTACGCTACAAGTGCTGATTTTAGGCATAAATTAGCGTTAAAACTGCAAAAAAAAGTTTTATTTCGTGATTTTGAGACAGAAAAAATGGTAATTTCGTCAACAAATAAGTATGAAATACAAACAGAAATAGTGTTTGATAATCATTCTATTACTTTTAAAGAAATTATTTTTAGCATAGCCGCTTTGAAAAACAAGGGGTTAAGTTTTAAAATTATTCCAAAAAACAGTCCCTTTCTCATAGGAAGTAATGATTCTAAAGATAGAGGCGAGGTTTTGGAAATTGAATGAAAAATTATGGTAAACGTAATTTATGTTCAAAATATTTAGTAATTTCGCAAACTGAAAACTAAAACCACCTTTTAGGTTAACAATATGGCAAGATTTGAATTAAAACTTCCAAAAATGGGAGAAAGCGTCGCAGAAGCAACCATTACAAACTGGTTGAAAGAAGTAGGTGACAAGATTGAAGCTGATGAGGCAGTACTTGAAATCGCTACTGATAAAGTGGATAGCGAAGTGCCTAGTGAAGTTTCGGGTATATTAGTAGAGCAATTTTTTGGTAAAGACGACCTAGTTCAGGTAGGGCAAACCATTGCAATTATTGAAACAGAAGGTGATGGTGCAACAACATCAACGCAAGAAACTGCAACAGCTGAGGCTATTGCTGAGGTTTCAAAAACAGTAGCAACTGCTAAAGAAAGTGTCGCTGCAGTATCTTCAGGACCTGCTGACTTTTCTAATTCCGATAAATTTTTCTCTCCATTAGTAAAAAATATTGCTAAGGAAGAAGGTGTATCTGTAAATGAATTAGAACAAATTGAGGGTACAGGGAAAGAAGGACGCGTTACGAAGAATGATATTTTAGAATACGTAAAAAATAAAGATACTAAAACAGTGGCTACTACGGTGAAAGCTGTTGAAACTCCAAGAGCGGCTCCAGCACCAGCAGTGGCGCAAAAAGCAGCTCCGATATCTGTAAATGGTGGTGATGAGGTTATAGAAATGGACAGAATGCGCAAGCTTATTTCTGGATACATGACTGCTTCTATTCAAACATCGGCACACGTACAATCTTTTATAGAGGTTGATGTGACCAATATTGTAAAATGGAGAGAGAAAAATAAAACTATTTTCGAAAAAAGAGAAGGGGAGAAGTTGACTTACACACCAATCTTTATGGAAGCTGTTGCAAAAGCAATAAAAGATTTTCCTGGAATTAATATTGCTGTGGATGGGGATTATATCATCAAAAAGAAAAATATTAACCTAGGAATGGCCGCTGCTTTACCTAACGGAAACTTAATTGTTCCTGTTATTAAAAACGCAGATCAGTTAAACCTTGTAGGAATGGCAAAAGCGGTTAACGATTTAGGAAATCGCGCTAAAATGGGTAAATTAAAACCAGACGATACTCAAGGCGGAACCTATACGGTAACAAACGTGGGTACTTTTGGAAGTGTTTTTGGAACGCCAATTATCAATCAGCCGCAAGTAGGTATTTTAGCTCTTGGAGCCATCCGTAAAGTGCCTGCAGTTATAGAAACCCCAGATGGAGATTTTATTGGAATTCGTCAAAAAATGTTCTTATCACACAGTTACGACCACCGTGTTGTTGATGGTGCATTAGGAGGAAGTTTTGTGAAAAGAGTAGCAGAATATCTTGAAGCATTTGATGTAAATAGAGATTTATAAGAATTATATTAAATAATATGTTAAATTAGTCCAATAATTCTATTGGACTTTTTTTATGAAAAAAATTATACTACTCGGTGTTTTGATCTCTCTTTTTAGTTGTAAAAAGGCAATTAAAAATGAAGCAAGCAATTTGGATAATAACGAACTAGATTCAATTCAATTTGCTGAACCGCAGATTACCGACTCAAAAGAAGTAAACTCTGAGAACGATTTATTGGGGTATTGGGTGGGTGTTTTTGAAGCAGATATGAATGATGAGCAACGCGACTCACTATATAAGAAATTTGGGGATAGATTTTATAATGATATAAGTAAAAAAGTAACTTTTTCATTTGATAAAATCAAAGCAGATTCTATTTTTGGACACACAATAGTTTCTGGAAATATTACCGCTTTTAAAGGAACTATCATTTTTGAAGAAAACGCTTTTGAAATAAAAGTAAAAGAACCGAACAAGTCTAAAAATGATGGTTTTTTTATGATGAATGTTGTTAAAAATGATACACTTGTAAAAGGAACATGGAGCGGATACTCTCCTAGAGAACTTAAGATTCCTCATAGAAAGTATGAATTGCACAAAGTGAAATTTGAGTACAATCCAGATAATAAAATAGAATATACTTTTAGAGATAAGGATAAATCAAAATTAGTAGTTTTTAGGGATACTATTGATGGAGAGCCAGAAGAATATGATGATACTACTTTTTACTCTACTACTGAAAAAGTATTTGATAAAAATGCCTCAACAACATTGCTTACTAAAGCGTTTGTTTCTAATTTGACTAAAGCAGATATTTATATTTTACGAAATTCTATTTTCGCAAGACACGGTTATGCTTTTAGAGATAGGCAATTGCGTATTTATTTTGAATATTTTGATTGGTATATGCCTGTTTTTGGAGATGTAAAAGAGGATTTGTCCAAGCTCGAAAAAAGTAATGTTGCGCTATTACTGCGTTATGAAAAAAATGCTGAAGAGTATTATGATACATTTGGAAGATAATGATTGTAAAATGTTTAAAAATTTTGCTCTTACTGATTTACGGCTATTTTGCTTATTTGCTATTCTTGATTACAATTCAATATGTCCCTTTAAATTTTGATGTTGCTTTCTTAAGGATTAAACAAGATGAAATAGGTTTGTTGCATTATAGGTGGGCTTTCTTCATCCATGTTTATACTAGTATTTTTTTAATTGCTGTGGGTTGGATGCAGTTTTCGACTTATTTAAGGACTCATTATAAACAGTTGCATAGAATTATAGGTAAGTTTTATGTTTTAACGTTACTTTTTTTATCAGGTCCTTCGGGTTTAATAATGAGTTATTATGCAAATGGGGGCCTTGTGGCTAAAATATCCTTTATCACACTATCGGTTTTATGGATTGTAATGACTTATGTGGCTTATTATTATGCTAGAAAAGGAGATTTTGTTAAACATAAAAAATATGCGGTTAGAAGTTTTGCGCTTACATTATCTGCAATTTCTTTACGCCTTTTTAAATACATTATTGTATTTTTGTTTCATCCCTTGCCAATGGATACTTATAGAATAGTATCGTGGTTGGGGTGGGCTTTTAACTTGATACTGGCAGAAATAATACTCTTCTACTGGTTTAAAAATAAAATTAATGGAATTAAAACTTAGTAAACCAATTTGCTTTTTCGACCTTGAAACTACTGGAATCGATATTGGAAAAGATAGAATTGTTGAAATATCAATATTTAAAGTTTTTCCTAACGGAAATAAAGAAAGTAAGACTTGGCTTGTAAATCCTACTATTCCTATTCCAGCTGAAACAACTGCTGTACATGGAATTACTGATGAGAAAGTGGCAAACGAACCTACTTTTAATGAGTTGGCTTCGCAAGTGTATAACATGATTAAAGACAGTGATTTGGCTGGATTCAACTCTGATCGTTTTGATATCCCTTTACTTGCAGAGGAGCTGCTTCGTGCGGGAGTAGATTTTGACATGAAAAACAAAGTTTCGGTAGATGTACAGACAATTTTTCATAAAAAAGAAGAACGTACTTTGAGTGCTGCTTTAAAGTTTTACTGTGGCAAGAGTTTAGAAAACGCTCATTCTGCAGAAGCAGATACGATGGCTACTTATGAGATTTTAAAGGCGCAGTTAGAGCGTTACCCTGATTTAGAAAATGACATGAAGTTGTTGTCTGAATTTTCAACGAGAAAGAAAAATGCTGATTTTGCAGGAATGATCTCTTTTGATAAAGATGGAAATGAAGTTTTTTCTTTTGGTAAACATAAAGGAACAAAAGTTGAAACGGTTTTAGATGCTGAGCCGGGATATTTTAGTTGGATTCAAAATGCTGATTTCCCTTTATATACCAAGAAGGTTTTAACAGCGATTAAGCTGAGAAAAATGAATACTAAAAACTAAGTAATTAGCGATTGGTGAATAGTGAAAAAGACTACTTACTAATTACTTTTTACTATTCACTATAAAGAAAATGAAAATAATTTGCATTGGTAGGAATTATGTCGAGCATATAGCTGAGTTGCAAAACGAAAGGCCAACAGAGCCTGTTGTTTTTATGAAGCCAGATTCGGCAATTTTATTGAAACAACACCCTTTTGTGATTCCAGAGTTTTCGAATGATATTCATCACGAAATTGAAATTGTTGTAAAAATAAACAAAGTAGGGAAGTACATCGAATCTAAATTTGCGCATAAATATTATGAGGAAATTAGTGTAGGGATTGACTTTACCGCTCGTGATTTACAAGCAAAATTAAAAGAAAAAGGATTGCCTTGGGAAAAAGCAAAAGCATTTGATGGATCTGCAGTAATTGGAGATTTTTTATCAAAAGAGCAATTTAGTTCCCTAGAAAATCTTACTTTTGAATTAACCAATAATAATAAATCAGTTCAAAAAGGGAATTCTAGCTTAATGCTTTGGAAAATAGATGAGCTAATTGCTTACGTTTCTCAATATTTTACTTTAAAGATTGGTGACCTTATTTTTACAGGAACTCCTGCGGGAGTAGCTGCTGTGAAGCCAGATGATGTATTAGAGGGGTTTTTAGAAGAACATAAACTATTTAGAATACAAGTGAAATAATGGCTTTAAACTACAACCTTTCAAAAGTGTACGCACTTTCAGACAACGATCCAGAATTTGTAAATGAAATTCTAACATTATTTGTAACCGAAGTACCGGATGATTTGACTCAAATCAAAGAAGGGATAAAAAAAAGGGATCACAAACACGCTTATGCTTACGCGCATAAAATAAAACCAACGCTTGATTTATTAGGTCTTAATGTTGCTTTTGAAGAGATTCTTCAGGTAGAAGCATGGACAAAAGTAGAGGGAAAAAAGAAAGACATAGAAGAGACTTTTAAAAGTATAAAACTACAAGTGAAAGAAGCGATTAAAGAAATTAAAAAAGACTTCGATTTGTAGTTAATTGATAAAGAAAAAAACTGTTGTAAAAAATGCTAAAATTCAGCGCTCATAATTATTTTGAGGGTTGAATTTTATTTATATAGCAAAATCTAAATTTAAAATTGCACAATGAAAGCAACGATAATTACCATAGGAGATGAGATTTTAATAGGACAGATTGTTGATACAAATTCGGGTTTTATAGCAAAATCATTAGATAAAATTGGTGTTGAAATTAGTGAAATGATTTCGATAAGCGATGATAAAAACCATATTTTAGATACGTTTAAAAAGCTTCAGAACAAGGTCGATTTAGTAATAGTTACAGGAGGACTTGGGCCTACAAAAGATGATGTTACAAAGAAAACTTTTTGTGATTACTTTGAAGATGAGCTGGTTGTTGATCAAAAAGTATTGGCGCATGTTACCGAGTTAATTGAAGGGTTTTATAAAAGACCTATCACGCAAATGAATATTGACCAAGCGCTAGTTCCTTCAAAATGTACGGTACTTCATAACGCCGTAGGGACGGCTCCAGGAATGTGGGTGAAAAAGGAAGGTACCGTTTTTATTTCTTTGCCAGGAGTGCCTTACGAAATGAAATATTTAGTTGAAAAAGAGATTATTCCAAAGGTTGTTCGAGAATATAGCAGGCCGTATATTATTCACAAAACGATTTTGACTTACGGTCAAGGAGAGAGTATGGTCGCGGAGCGAATAGAATCTTGGGAAGACAATTTGCCAGAGTTTTTAAAATTAGCTTATTTGCCCAGTCCCGGAAGAGTGCGTTTGCGAATTTCAGCACGAGGGACAGATAAGGAAATTCTAGAAAAGGCAATTGAAGAGCAGGTAGTTTTGTTAGATGCTATAATTCACGATATTATCGTGGGCTTTGAAGAAGACGAAACGATTGAAGTAGTGCTAGGTGAGATGCTTAAAAAGCAACAAAAAACAATCTCAACTGCCGAAAGTTGTACTGGAGGAACAATTGCTTCCTTGTTAGCATCAGTTCCTGGAGCATCAAATTATTTCAAAGGAAGTATAGTTTCCTACGCGACGGCAGTAAAAACGGATGTTTTGGGGATTTCTGAGGAGTTAATCAACGAATTTACGGTAGTTAGTGCTGAGGTAGCTTCTGCTATGGCTTTGAGTGTAAAACGATTGATGAAAACCGACTATGCAATTGCGACTACTGGAAACGCTGGACCGCAAAAAGGAGCTTCAAATGCTGAAATTGGTACAGTTTTTATCGCATTGGCTACACCGAGCGAAGTAATTGTTGAAGAATTTAATTTTGGCCAACCACGTGAAAAAGTGATAGATAGAGCCGTGTATAAGAGTTTAGAAATGCTTCAGAAAGAAATTTTTAAAAATGTCCTATAAATATTTTGCGTAATAGGTTTATTTTTCTTTTCTTTGCACCCTGATTTTGAATAACGATAAAAATAAGTATAATGTCTAGAGTTTGTGACCTTACAGGTAAAAGAGCGATGGTAGGAAATAACGTTTCTCACGCTATGAATAAAACTAAGAGAAAATTTTCTGTTAACTTAGTGAAAAAGCGTTTTTATCTTCCAGAAGAAGATAGATGGATTACTCTTAGAGTAGCAGCATCTACGATAAAAACAATTAACAAAAATGGAATTGCAGCTGTTTTGAAAAAAGCGCAAACGCAAGGGTTTATTAAATAAGCTTTTTCCAATATAAAAAAATAGCAAGATGGCAAAGAAAGGTAATAGAATCCAAGTAATTTTAGAATGTACAGAACACAAAACAACTGGTGTTGCTGGAACTTCAAGATACATTACAACAAAGAACAAGAAAAACACTCCTGATAGATTAGAGATTAAGAAATTTAATCCAGTTTTGAAACGTGTGACTCTTCACAAAGAAATTAAATAATAATTAGAGATTTAAATACATTCTCAAATAGCAATATTTAGAGATTTTATTAAAATACATATAACATTTAAATCATGGCAAAGAAAACAGTAGCAACGTTACAGACTTCTTCTAAGAGATTATCAAAAGCCATCAAAATGGTGAAATCTCCAAAAACTGGTGCATATACATTCGTAGAATCTATTATGGCTCCTGAAGCTGTTGATGAATTCTTGAAAAAGAAATAATTAACATAAGCATTATATAGAAAAGCTACTTTCATTCGGAAGTAGCTTTTTTATTTTCTATCTTTACCGATTAGAGATGGTATTAGTTCATTGTGTCTAATACTCCAATTAACACTGTTTACACTATGAGTTTTTTCAAAAGAATATTTTCATCAGAAAAAAAAGAATCCCTAGATAAAGGTCTTGAAAAATCAAAAACAACTTTCTTTACTAAATTAAGTAAAGCTGTTGCCGGAAAGTCAAAAGTTGATGATGACGTTCTGGATAATTTAGAAGAAATACTTATTTCTTCTGATGTAGGAGTGAATACTACTCTAAAAGTTATTAAAAGAATTGAGGCTCGTGTTGCTGAAGATAAATACTTAGGTACAGACGAACTTAATACTATTCTACAAGAAGAAATAGCGAGTTTATTATCAGAAACGAATACTGGTGAAGCTACTGAATTTGTAATTCCAATTAATACCAAACCTTATGTTTTAATGGTTGTGGGTGTCAACGGAGTTGGGAAAACTACGACTATAGGAAAGCTTGCGTACCAATTTAAAAAACAAGGATACAGTGTTGTTCTAGGTGCTGCAGATACTTTTCGTGCTGCTGCAATTGACCAATTACAAATTTGGGCAGATAGAGTAGGTGTTCCTATTGTAAGGCAAAATATGGGGAGTGATCCTGCATCGGTTGCTTTTGATACTTTACAGTCAGCAGTTGCTCAAGATGCTGATATTGTAATTATAGATACAGCGGGACGTTTGCACAACAAGATTAACTTGATGAATGAATTGACTAAAGTAAAGCGTGTAATGCAAAAAGTAATTATTGATGCGCCACATGATGTACTGTTAGTTCTTGATGGTTCAACAGGTCAAAATGCTTTTGAACAAGCAAAACAATTTACAGCAGCTACAGAGGTTACTTCACTTGCAGTAACAAAACTTGACGGTACTGCTAAAGGTGGTGTTGTAATTGGTATTTCAGATCAATTTAAAATTCCAGTAAAGTATATTGGAGTAGGAGAAGGGATTGAAGACTTACAAGTATTCAATAAACACGAATTTGTAGACAGCTTTTTTAAATAGAATAAAAATAATGAAAAAGATTAGCCCTTTATACTTGTATTTTATAAGTCTAGTTTGTTTTGTTTTAGCAAATGTACTTAGAGATAAAGTTGATTTTGCTTATGGTTTTTTTTTAGGTGCTGGTATAGTGATTTTTTTACTAGGAGTCTATAAGAAAATTAGCGCTAAGTAATTTATTGACATAAAAAAGCGGCTTATTTTACTAGAGAAATAGTTTTTTAATAGTTACTATTGATGAGTTTAATCATATCTACAGAAGAAATACTTCAAGAACGAATTAAAGAATTATCATGTCTATATGATGTTTCTACGGTAATCGTTCAGCATGAAGGTGCTGTTTTAGACACATTAAATAAAATTTGTTCGATTCTAAAAAATGCCTGGCGATTTTCTGATGATTCAATTATAGAGTTGAAATTAGATTCTTATTACCATTGTACAGCTGAACTTCCCGAGCATACTGTTTTTCAAAAATCAATTATTACTGTTTTTAATGAAGAATTTGGATATGTCAAAGTGCACTACCCATCGGTCCAATTTACGGAAAAACACTTTTTAGAGGATGAAGAGAAATTACTAAACAAAGTTTCTTCGGATATAAGTGTTTTTTATGAAAGACATTTGAATAAAGGAAAACAAGAGCTTTTAAAAAGAAGTGCTGAGCGTGTTGATAGACTTTCGATTCTTGGCGAAATAACCGCTGGAATTGCGCATGAATTAAACACTCCTTTAGGAAATATTTTAGGTTTTGCTGAATTTATCAATGAACGTTCTGAGGAAAAACAATCTCAAATGGACAGTGCTAAGATTATCAAAGCAGCTATTTATTCTAGAGAGGTAGTTAAAAAATTAATGTTCTTTTCCTGTGAAATGCCCCAGCACATGAGGTTTGTGAAAATCATACCAATAGTATCTGAAGCTTTGAGTTTATTAGGTTCTAATTTTAAAAAAGCAAGCCTCAGTTATGAATTAGACTTTGAGGATGTAGCGTTAGAAGCGCAACTTGATACCATACAATTGACACAAGTTTTATTCAATATTTTGATAAATTCTATTTATGCATCTCCTCAAAACAGCGTTATTAAAGTAAAAATATACTGTATTGAGAATAGTTTTTTTATCGAAATTAGCGATCAAGGTACCGGTATTGACGCTGCTATTAAATCAAGAATTTTCGAACCATTTTTCACTACAAAAGCAATAGGCGAAGGTTCTGGATTAGGCTTAAGTGTGGTACACGGTATTGTAAAAAGTCATAAAGGAGATATCACTACCTTTGATAATAATCCCAAAGGAACTGTTTTTCAAGTTCGATTACCTCTAAGTACTTCCTGATGAAATTAAAGAAAGAAAATATTTTAATTGTAGATGATAATTATGACATGCTAGAGTTGCTACATCGCAATTTAAAAGCTCAAAATTTTCATACCTATAAAGCGTCTTCAGTAGTGGAGGCTATTGAAATTTTAAAATTAAGCAAGATTGATTTATTAATAACCGACTTGCAGATGCCGGGTATCAACGGAATCGAATTGATAAAATATGTTCAGGAGCACTTTCCTGCCATACCTAAATTGGTTATTACAGGATTTCCTTCTGTAGACAGTGCAATAGAAGCTGTAAAATCAGGTGCGTTAGATTATTTAGCGAAACCTTTTACAAATGAAGAACTTAAAAAAGCGGTACATAATTTAATTGAAAGTAAAGAAAAGTTAGCCTCTACAAGTACTGAGGTTATAACTAAAACTAGCGAAGCAATATCTCAATACGCTGGTATTGTAGGGCAGTCGGAGCAAATGGTTCAATTGATTGATTTAATTGAACGTGTAAAAGATAATCGAGCTACAATATTGATTCAAGGAGAAAGTGGTACCGGAAAAGAATTAGTTGCTAGAGCCATTCATTATAAAGGTGCATTTGCATCAAAACCTTTTATTGCGGTAAACTGTGGTGCGATTCCTGAAAACTTAATGGAATCAGAACTTTTTGGATATATGAAAGGTGCTTTTACTGGTGCTAATGAAACTAGAGGTGGCTTTTTTCAAGCAGCCGAAGGAGGTACTATTTTTTTAGATGAAATAGGCACAGCGCCACTTACTGTGCAAACGCGATTACTGCGTGTATTGCAAGAAAAAGAAGTGAGTATGGTGGGTTCTCAAAAGACTCAAAAAATAGAATTGAGAATTATTGCTGCTACAAACAATGATCTCTATGAGATGGCTAATAAAGGTACTTTTAGAGAAGATCTTTATTATAGACTAAATGTTGTTAATATAGAAACGCCCCCTTTACGACAAAGAAAAAGCGATATAAAACTACTTATAACTACTTTTTTAGCTAAATATGGAGTGGAATATAACAAACCAAACATAACTATCTCCGATAAGGTAATTGCTGTTTTGATGCGTCATTCATGGCCAGGTAATGTTAGAGAACTTGAAAATGTGATCCAGCGAATGATTATCATGAGTGGGGAACAAATTGAGGTTAACGATGTGCCCGAATATTTAAAATATCCCATGCCATTTGAAAAAGAGGAACTTAAATCTTTAAAAGATATTGAAAAAGCACACATCCTTAAAGTGCTAGCAGCTGTAGATAATAATAAAACTCGTGCTGCCGAAATTCTTCAAATTGATCGAAAAACGCTTCGTTTAAAAATTGATAATTAAATTTTTTAAACTGGGGAATAATGCCCTTTGCGGGGAATATCTCCCCAGTGTTTTTTTTATACAATAACTACTATTTTATTTAAAACCCCTTATTTATAAGGGTTTGTGTTTTGCTGTATGGTCAAATGTGCTAATGGCATACCATTTGTCTATTAGAGAGGAAATAGCTGTTTTTTTTAAACAGTGATAAATTATATATGAGATGAATGTATTAAATAAACAAGGACCAGGGTATGTACCTATAGTAATTAACACTAAAGTGATGGAGCAAACAAGGATAGTCAACTACGACTCCTCGACGATTACTAATAGAGAGGTGATTTCCGTTAATGAATCTAATGGTAGTTTGTGTGTTAATTGTGATAACAATACGCACTGTGTGTTGCAACGTAGTAATAAAATGTTTTGTGAACTGTATCAATAAAAGAAAATGATAGCTATAAAAGAAGAGACTAAAAAAAGTATGTTGGATAATGTAATGCAGCAGTTTAATAAAACGGCAGATGCAATTAACTTGAATCCAAATATTAGAAATATTTTATCAATAACTAATAATGAAATTATTCTTCATTTTCCAGTAAAAATGGACACGGGAGAAGTTAAGATTTTTACGGGTTATAGAGTGCAACACAATAATGCATTAGGACCTTATAAAGGGGGGTTGCGTTACCATCCTACCGTAGATGTCGAAGATGCTAAGGCATTAGCAATGTGGATGACTTGGAAAACTTCTTTAGCGGGTTTGCCTTATGGAGGTGCTAAGGGAGGGATACAAATCGATCCTAGAGAATATTCAATAGGTGAGTTGGAGCGTATTACAAGACGTTTTACTTATGCTTTAGGCGAAAATATAGGACCTGAGCATGACATTCCAGCGCCAGATGTTAATACAAATGAACAAACAATGGCATGGATGGCTGATACCTTTATGTCTACAAAATCATCATCAGAGCGCTCTCGTAATCAGCATGTAGTAACAGGAAAGCCAGTCGGTTCTGGTGGTTTAGAAGGTAGAAATCGTTCTACAGGTTATGGAGTGTATTTAACGATTAAATTGTTGTATAAAAGTAAAGGCGAGAGCTTAGCGGGTAAACGATTTATAGTACAAGGTTTTGGAAATGTAGGGTATTGGACTTCACATTTTTTAACAAATGATGGTGCAATTCTTCTTGCTGTTCAAGATGCTCACGCTACCATCATTAACGAAAATGGAATAGCAGTAGAGGAGCTATTTGAACATTCTAAACCAAGAAAAGGTTCTATTCAAGGATTTGAAGGAGCTAGTGAGATGGATCCTAATGCCTTTTTTGGCTTGGCTTGCGATATTCTTATTCCTGCCGCTTTGGGTAACCAAATAACAGCTGAAAATGCATATTTAGTAAAAGCAAATGTAATTGCTGAAGGTGCAAATGGTCCTATAGATACTGAGGGAGAAGAAATTTTATTGCAAAACGGAATTACCATCATACCTGATATCTTATGTAATTCAGGAGGTGTGATTGGAAGCTATTTTGAATGGTTACAAAACAGAAACGGAGAACTTTGGCAATTGGATGAGGTCATGATCAAAATTGATAAAAAAATTACAGAGGTTTTTCGTAAAGTAGAAGGAGTTGTAATAGAAGGTAAGCTTGATTGGAGAACAGCGGCTTATATTTTAGCCATAACTAGAATTGAAACTGCTTATATCCAACGTGGTATTTTTCCATGATCCATTTTTTTTTTTAATTTAAAAAACCTTTATAGTTAATACCCATTACTATAAAGGTTTATAATTAATATTTTATATCTAAATTATGAAATACGGCCAACTAATAGTAGATAAAAAGGAATACAGCTTACTAATGCGAAGTATAGCCGATTCTAGAAGTCAGGAAGATAAAATCTATCGAGAATCACTAAAAAAGTTAAAATTAGAACTGCTTACCGCAAAAGTGATCGAGGATGAAATCATGCCTGATGATGTAATACGATTTAATTCAATAGTAAGCATCAGCACACCCTACAATGTAGAACGAAGTTATCAAATTGTTGCTCCTGAAAAGAGTGATATTCTACAAAACAAGATTTCTATTTTATCACCAATGGCTTTAGCACTTTTTGGCTATGCCAAAGGAGATAAAATTATTTGGGAATTTCCATCTGGGATGAATACAATAGAAATAATTGCAGTTAAGCAGCAAAAAAGTTTACTTAAAAAAGAAAGTGTATGAAAGAGCTAATTTACGAACATGAAACGATTGATGACATCCAGATGAAATTTATGGATAGAGATATTGAATTTTGGAAAGAAGAAGTATCGATTATCCGAATTGAAATTCTTTTTTTTAAACGAATACTAACGTCCTCAGTTTTTAAAATTTTTAATTGTGATCGACAAAAGAAAGTTGATTTGCTTAAGGATTTAAATAATGTAAATGATATTAATGAAACCTACTACGCTAATTTAACTTCGTTTATCAATAAGTTAGAGATGATTAAAGAATGTGAAGACGTGCAATGCGAGACTTTTTATTTAAACAATCATACCAAGTTTAGAGCTGATATTGAAAGTCATTTCTCAGCCTATAGGTATTATAAAATTAATGTTATTCTGTTTTTTGACAGTTGCTTAGAAGAAAAGATGTAACGTTTGTTTTCTTTAATATATTTAGATTTTGAACACATTTAATCCACTTTAAATGTGTTTTTTTATTGGTGCAAAACACTACTTTTTTACCATAATATATAATCAAATGTAGCTAGTATTAAACTACTCTATGCAGTGGTATCTACTCTTTTACTAATAATTGTTTACTGGTTGTTTTATTTCTATTTAGTTTGGTTGTCCATTAGTTTTCCAAAGTTTTAAAGAAGTAAGTAATTGTTGAGGTCATCTTTGATTTACTTTTACTACGTTTAACGCATTATCAATCAGTAATAAACCATAAGGTTTTTTTGATCTTTTTATGCAGGTTGAAGTTAATGCTTAAAGGAGGTGAAAATACTTTAAGAGATTTGCTTTTTTTGTTTGGTTTGTGTTTTTATAAACTAACTTTGTAGCGCTTAAAGAAAGTGATAAAATACGAAGTCTCCTAATTCTAATTCTCTCAAAACTTCGGTAGTTATCTAGAGAATAATCGAATAAAAAATAGGATTCTGCTGTTGAAAATTTACTTTTTACTTTATCTTTTAAATTTTAATGAATAAATAATTATAGCCATGAAAAACGCGTTTAGAATTCTGATAATCTTCCTATTTTTTGTAGGTTGTAACCAAAAAATCGAACCTACTGATATCAGTAAAATGAATGGATATTGGGAGATTGAGAAGGTCGTTTTTGATAAAGGAGAAGATAAGGATTACAAGATGAACGAATCCTATGATTATTTTAAAATCACGGATAACAAAGGAATTAGAAAAAAGGTAATGCCACAATTAGATGGAACTTTTTTAGTGAATGATACCTACGAGAAATTTGTTGTTCGTTTTGATAAAGAAAAAGTATATTTAGATTATGTTACTGATTATGCAAAATGGACAGAGGAATTAATAGCAGTTTCAGACAAGGAATTAGTTTTTAGAAACGAAGAGAAAAAAGAATATCATTATAAAAAAGCAGGACCAATAAACTTAACAGGAAATGGCAAAGAGACTAAATAATCAGAGTACGGTGGGAGATGTTTTACAGCAGATTATTAAAGTAAATAAATTGCAGCCTGGCATGGATCAAATTGACGTTAAGGATGCTTGGACCAACTTGATGGGAAACGGTGTAAATAGTTATACCCGAAATGTAGTTTTAAAAGGGAGTACATTGTATGTAGAGCTAACATCATCAGTTTTAAGAGAAGAGTTAAGCCATGGAAAAGCAAAGATTGTAAAAATGATCAATGAAGAACTAAGGCGCGATGTAGTTTTGACTGTTGTGTTAAGGTAAAAAAATTGGTTTAAACCAAAAAAAGAAGCTATCAGTAAATATTCTGGCAGCTTCTTTTTGATTTATAAAACAAATGAAAATGTTTCTTTAAAAATTAATTGATGTCTTTGATAAAGTCATCATATTCTAGATAAAAAAGTTCTAAAGCATTCATCTTTTCATTGAAAAACTCAAATATTGTATCCCAATAATTTCTATTACTAACACCTACGCCTAGTTTTTCAACCCAAATTCGGCTGATTGTTTTTCCGCTTTCTAAGGTGTAGTTTTGTTCGTAAACGAGGTCTTTTATAAATTCATCGTTCAAGATATTTTTTAATGCGACTAGTTTATCAAAGTAGGCATTTCGGGTTTCGTCATTACGAGGTTCTATATCAATGATAACTTGGGCTTTTTTATTGTCGACATAAAATTTAAAAGAAAAATCTTTAATTTTAGTGTCGTATAGCATCCATTTTCTTGGATACTTGTCTGCGAATGTTACCCAGAATTCTCTTTTTAATTTTTGAGTTTCTTCTTTGCTGTACATTGGTGAGTTTGATTTAGATTGTAGAAAATTTGCGCACGACTATTTTCTGAACTATATTTATATGTTGTTTTAATTGCAAAAATAGACTTTGATTATGGATTTTCAATCTTTTTTAAAATATGTTCCTAATTTGGTTCAAGCTCAATTACCCGCTGCTGCTGCACATGCTATTATGGCGCCAGTTGAACGGTTAGAAAGTTTGAAACAATTAGAGCCTAAAATTGCACCAAAAGTGGCTGCTGTGATGATGTTGTTTTACCCAAAAGAGGACCTAACGCATTTAGTTTTAATTGTCAGGAATACCTATAAGGGCGTACACTCTGCGCAGGTTGCTTTTCCGGGAGGAAAATACGAAGATGAAGACGTAGTTTTTACCAATACGGCTTTGAGGGAAACACACGAAGAGGTGGGAGTGCATCCCGATAAAATGCAAATCATAAAACCATTTACCCCAATGTATATTCCGCCAAGTAATTTTATGGTACATCCTTTTCTAGGCATCTGTACTGAGGAAATTTTGTTCATTCCAGAACCTAGCGAAGTTGCTGCGATAATAGAGCTGCCGTTGTCCGTTTTTCTTAGTGAGAACATTGTGGTAGAGACAAATTTAACGACATCGTATGCTAATAATATAAAAGTTCCCGCATTTGATATTGACGGGAATATTGTTTGGGGAGCTACAGCAATGATGTTGAGTGAGTTAAAAGAGGTTTTAAAAATAGTTTTAAAATGAGTAGTAATTTAGTAATTAATACTAGTTTATTTCTCGTATTTTAACAGTCTCAGAGCACAAATGGAAATTAGCATAAAAATAAATTCCGTAAGTTTGTAGCTCTAATTTAGAAAATTAATACACAATTTTATGGGATTATTTAAGCGAAATCCTTTTGGTCATATCCTGTTCTTAAAAAAGTGGTTGATCAGAATTTTTGGTGCAGCAACTCATAGGCGCTATAGAGGTTTTAATGAATTGAAAATTGAAGGTTCTGAAATAATCAGAAGTTTGCCCGATAGAAATGTACTTTTTATATCCAATCATCAAACCTATTTTGCTGATGTAGTGGCTATGTTTCATGTTTTTAATGCTAGTTTAAAAGGGAGAGAAAACAACATAATAAACGTGGGTTATTTATGGAATCCTAAAATGAATTTTTACTACGTTGCAGCAAAGGAAACTATGCAAGCTGGTTTATTGCCTAGAATTATGGCTTATGCAGGAGCCATTTCGGTAGAGCGAACGTGGAGAGAAAAAGGAGTTGATGTAGTTGATAAAAAAGATGTCAATCCTAATGATACTGAAAGTATAAAATTAGCGCTTGATGATGGCTGGGTGATCACTTTTCCGCAAGGAACTACAAAAGCATTCAAACCGGTTCGTAAAGGAACGGCTCATATTATAAAAGAACACCGTCCTATTGTTGTACCTATTGTTATTGATGGATTTAGACGTTCATTTGATAAAAAAGGATTACGCATGAAAAAGAAAGGAATTTTGCAGTCTTTCATCATAAAAGAACCCTTGGTAATTGATTATGATAACGATACAATTGATGAAATTGTAGAGAAAGTAGAGTATGCTATTGAACAGCATCCTTCGTTTTTAAAAGTAATTCCTGAGGAGATTTTAGAGGAAGAAGAAAAATTAAACTCACGCAGAAGATATAGTTACAAAGAAAAGAAAAACTAGATTCTTTATAAAAAACAAACAAACCCAGCAACTAATTAAAATTGCTGGGTTTTTTATTTGAAAAAAATAAATACCACTACTACAAGTCTATCTTCTTCAATTCTTTATAATTGGTAAGCAATCTTCTAAGTAAAATTCCATACAATAACCTATAGAACAACCAGAAAAACCCAAAAAATACTGCGATAGTCATTATTGCTACCACTACTGTTATTAACATAACCTTACTATTATTTGCTATTTTTTCACTTAACAACGTAATTTCGGGTACATATTTTAAGCTTATAATAAAGGCTATTATAAAGTTAATAATGATCATTGCTAAATTATAGATAACATAATATTGTACAGTCTTTCTTGTTCTTAAAATATCTTTCATTAAGTATTTTGTAGATACTGTAGCAGAAATTTTAATATAATTTCTATAAAATAAATAGACAAAAACTAATGTTATTGCATACCCACAATAATTTAAACTTTTTGATAGAAACATTAATCCAGGAGCATTTATTGGTTTTGTATAATGATCTGTGTCAAAACAAATGTTTACCGCCGTCCACAACAAAATCTCTAATATGCTTATTATTAAAATCCACTTCACGATAGAAGATGACTTTTTATGAATCATTTTATAAATGTCAATCTCTGATACCTGCTCAAAAGAATTCTCATTCTTTTTCCAGTCTTTTTTTAGTAAATCCAGCTCTTTCATAATTCTTTAAGGATTTAATATTTTCTTTAGTTTTCCTTTTATTCTATTCATTTTTACCCTTGCATTAACCTCGCTAATACCTAGCGTTTCTGCAATTTCACGATAATCTTTATCTTCTAAATACATAAAGATCAACGCTTTTTCAATGTCATTTAATTGGTAAACTGCCTTGTACATGAGCTTTATTTGCTCCTCTTCTTCATAATTATATTCAATTTCCTTAGTAAAATGTTGCCTGCTTTCATATTCCACTGTCGCAATCGAGCGCTTGTTTTTTCGGTATAAAGTAATTGCAGTGTTTAGCGCAACACGATATGCCCACGTAGAAAATTTGCTGTCCCCTCTAAACTTCGGAAAAGCTTTCCATAACTGAATCGTAACTTCTTGAAACAAATCTTTGTGCGAGTCCTCACAATCAGTATATAACCTACATATCTTGTGGATTATATTCTGATTTTCCTGCAGCTGCTGTACAAAAGAATGTTCTAGATTTTCAGTCATATATACGTTAGTTACCCAAAGCTTGATTTTGTTACAAGGTAAACTACTTTTTTGAGTAAAAAACCACTTTTACTTTTTTTGGAGCAGCACATTTAAAATTTATAAGAATAGTTGTCCCGCTGTACATTACAATCTCCCGAAAAAAGCGGGAGGATTTTCATTGCCATCGGGGCTATTTAACGAGGTATATTTCCTATAACTTCCTATAAAATAAAGGTTCAATGAGTAGTTTTAAAAACGAAAAATTATATTTAATATGTAAGAGAGTGCGCAAATAAAACAAGAAGATTGTATATTTGAAACGCAGCAATATTGAAGCAACACAAACATGAACATACCTGATTCGTCTTTACCAAGAATTGTTATTATAGGAGGCGGTTTCGCCGGAATCGCATTGGCAAAACAACTTAAAAACCAAGCGGTGCAAGTCGTGCTTTTAGATAAGCACAATTACCATACATTTCAACCTCTGTTATATCAAGTAGCTACTGGCGGACTTGAGGCTGGGTCAATTGCTTATCCTATTCGCAAAGTAATTCAAGAATATGACGACTGTTATTTTAGACTAACTTCAGTTCAGGAAATTGATACTAAAAACAAACAGATCGTTACCGAAATAGGGAATCTTACTTATGACTACCTAGTTATTGCTACAGGATCCAAAACAAATTATTTTGGTAATAGAGATATAAAACGATACAGTATGGCCATGAAAACCATACCGCAGTCACTAAATATTAGAAGTCTTATTCTCGAAAATTTTGAGCAAGCAGTACTAACCAAAGATACTGTTGAGCAAAACAGCTTGATTAATTTTGTACTTGTAGGTGGTGGACCTACAGGAGTAGAGCTTGCAGGAGCTTTGGCCGAAATGAAAAAAGCTATTTTACAAAAAGATTACCCCGACTTAGATATTGCTAGAATGCAAATCAACCTGATTCAAAGTGGAGACCGAATTTTAAATACAATGAGTGAAAAGTCTTCCTTAGCTGCCGAAAAATTTTTAGAAAGCCTAGGAGTTACCATCTGGAAAAACGTTCGGGTAACTAATTATGACGGACGTACTGCAACAACAAATTCCGACTTAACTTTTGAAACGGCTACTTTAATTTGGACAGCTGGTGTTCAAGGTGCTTTGATTGCAGGGCTTACTGCAGATTCGCTTGTAGAAAGAGTTGAGCGAGTAAGAGTGAATGAATTCAGCCAGGTTAAGGGGTATGATGCTATTTTTGCCGTGGGCGATATTGCTTCAATGGAGTCAGATGAATATCCGCAAGGACATCCTATGATGGCCCAGCCTGCTTTGCAGCAGGGTAAAGCGCTAGGGGAAAACCTAGTGAGGTTGATCAATAAAAAACCAATGAAAGCTTTTAAATACAATGACAAAGGTTCTATGGCAACTATAGGTCGTAATAAAGCCGTGGTTGATTTGCCTCATTACCATTTTAGTGGTGTTTTCGCTTGGTTTGTGTGGATGTTTGTACACCTGTTTTCTTTAATTGGATTTAAAAATAAAGCTGTTGTATTCTTAAACTGGGTATACAATTACATTCGTTTTGACCGTGAAGGAAGACTAATTATCAGGCCATATAAAAAGAAAAGCTTCACTACTTTTACAACTGATGAGGTTTAACTTTGTTGTTTTTAAAGTGTCAAAGTGTCAAAGTTGCTAAGTTTTAAAGTTTTAGAAGGGAGAAACAAATGAAAAGAGCTTTACTGGTTAGGGAATTTAGTTTCATTTAGGACTATAATTCCCTTTTGTGATAATAATTAACCATCAAGTCAACAAATTTGCTATAACTATTCATGCCCTCCTTTTGCTGATTTATTTTTAAAAAAGTATCATAAAAGAGATGAAAACCTATTTCAATTGGAGACTGGTATTCATTCGAGAATTGATCACTTTCTTTATAGTTTTTAAGAATTCCGGGATGGACAGTTTTTATAATTTCTTTGAAAACTTTCTCGTTTTGTATCCTAATACTGCTCAAGCAATAGCTCAAGGCAAAACTATATCCTGAGTATTTAAAATATAAATTGTCATTTTTTATGGATGCCATAAACCCAATAAAATTACATTCACTTTCGCTGGCATAACCCATTTGGTGGGCCATTTCGTGGTTTACTGTGGTAGGAAACCCATACAAAGGAATTAAGCTATTTACCTGTGCTTCATTGGTAAACGGATTCAAATACCCGCTAAATCCCATATAAGATAAAGGCAAGCTAATTAAAGATTTCTTTGTGCTCAAGTTAGTGAAGGTAAAGTAAACATGTTCCTTTGCTAGATTATCATAGCCATTCAAATTCATTTTAAAAACCGCAGCTTCCGTGTAAGGAAAAACCACTTTCAGACTATCGTTTTTCGTTATTTGACTGTGGATTGCATTTGTTTTTGCAATCAGTTTTTTAGTGAAATAGATTAACTCGGCATCAGTATATTCTTTTTGGATTTCCATTTTTTCAAATAGCGGCTCGCGGTAATAATTTAAAGCCCAAAGTACATGAAATAGAAAGTAAAAAACCGAGAAGAAACTCAATACCGTAAGTAGGTTGTTTTTCCATTGTAACTTCCATGATTTTCTTTTGTTCCAAAACCATCTTAAAGTAAAGAAAATCAATATAATATAAATACAATCTCCTACAGAAAACGGAAAGACGCTAAATAATTTTCTCGAAAAAAAGGTAATAATCGGGTAGATTCCGTTGCTGTAATATTCCTCAATACTTTCTGGAAAATAAGCAAGAATTTGTAAAGCAATTATTTGTATAACGAGAAATAGAGGCAGTAGGTATTTAAATTTCACGAAGAAGGATTTTATTGATTTGAGAATGGTAAATATAAGTACTTTTGAAGTTAATTAAAAGCTGCTTTTTTTGAAATCAATTCAAGCGCAGTCATTCCGTGAAACAGGGTTATCATGCTCTAGAAATTATACTACCTTGCAATATGACCTTCTTTTAAAATTCAAGCAAGGCTGTTTTATGCAACAAGTTCTTGTTTTTTCTTTCCGGTTTCTTTTAATAGCAAAGCAAAAACAATCGCAATTCCAATACCAATAACCCAAAATAATCCTGCACTTTGAAAATGGCTTTCCTTGTCTACAGCTGTCGCCAAAGTATTTCCATACAAATTACCAAATAATGGTCCCAATAAAGAGGTAACACCAAAGGTTAAGAAATTAATAGCTCCAGTTGCGCTTCCTTTAACACTGTCGGGATTACTTTCTTTGATTATGGAATACGGAATCATAGCTGCACCAGAGGCTACACCTAAAATAAATGTACTGATATAGGCAGGGTAGATTTCTGGAAAATAAAGTAATTGCAATAAATTAGAAATCATCAGTAACGCTCCTGTTATTAAAACCGGTTTTCTTCGGCCTATTTGGTCTGCTATCCATCCCATTAAAGGACAACCTACAGCCCATCCTAAGGCGACACAAGCGCTCACGAGTGTGGCCGATTCAAAATCCATCATACGGTCTTTTTGAAAGAAGGCAACTCCCCAAGTCATTGCAAAAATAGTGGTAGGGGCAAACAAGAGTCCTGAAATTGCGCCAGATAAATAACTTTGTGAATTACTAAAAACAATTTTGTAAGGCGATAATAGTCCGCCTTTTTGAGCTTTTTTAATAGCTAATTCGGTCTTGTCTTGTGGTGTGATGTAAAGTATAAAAACACCAACGGCAATAATCAAGAGTCCCATACCAATCCATATAAAAGGCAAGCTATAGCCATTTTTAATAGCGGGTCCTATGATGAATTGTCCAGCTGAGCCGCCAAGCATTCCAAGTGACTGTGTTGCTCCAATAGCAGTTGCTAGTTTGCGGGGTGAAAAAGCTTTAGAAGCTAAATATACACAAGCAGGAAAAGCCATTGCTGAACCAGCGCCTTGTAAAAGTCTACCAATATAACCATCATAAATACTGGATACGGCAAATAAAATACAACCCAGACCTACAATGATGGTCCCAATTGATAAGGGGTATTTTGCTCCAAGTTTGTCCAGAGCAATTCCGGCAATTAAACTCGTAATAGAATAGGTCAAATAATACATTCCTATAACAGCGCTTACTCCCTTTGTTGAAGTTGTAAAAGCGTGTGAAAGTTCTGGAATCATGACACTTGGTGCTGAGCGGACAGCATATTCTAAAAAGTAAAAGATCAAACCAAAAAACCAAGCTAGTAAGTAGGGATTTTTAGTATAGGAAGTTGTATTTGATTGCATAATTTGAATTCCAAAATTCAAAACGACCTTTAGATATTAGGTAGAAATTGAATGTTCATTGTTTTTCTCAAATTTACGAATACCTATATCTTTGTCAAGGGGTGCAAGAAAATTTAGTGAGTTACGGTGTTTCTTAGCTTAAAAAAATGATTCTTATTTTTATTGTTTAAATTTCTATTACAATTATTCTGATTTAACTTAATTTAAGAATAATTTTACAGATTAAAATATCTTGAGTTTTTCATAACATCCCGTTTTTTTTATTTAAATGAGATGTAAAGAAGGTGATAAAACATTTTAGTAGCAATTTTAGATTAATTTGAAAAGATATAATCCCTTTTTCCCGAAGGCTTCTTTATTCTCTTGATGATTGTCTGTTTGTAAGCGCTGTTTCAAATTCTATGGACGTTGCTTTTGTCAAGATTGGTATCAATTAATTTAATTAGCTAGTCAAATTTGGTTATGACACCTTTTATTGATTTAATCCTCGGCTATTCTTAAAGTCCAATGTGAGAGTCGTTGAAGGCAATGAAATAATCATGGTTATTGAAACCGTTTATAAAAGTTCTTTGAGAGCTTCAGTTTGTGAGATTGCTTCGTTCCTGGCAACGACTAAACTTGTAGTTGCTTGCGTGAGGGATTGAGGCAAGCTACCGAAGTAGCGCCGAAAGCCCGACAGCACTATAGAAAGGGGCTTTGTGAGCGCAAAATGAATATGCCCCTTTTTATAGTGGTGGCACGCCCAAAAGATTGTGCTAATTTTAAGCGAGAAATTATTTTATAAAGGGGAAAACGAATTTAAACTTTGTAACTTTGAGCTTTAAAAATGTTAAACTTCAAACAATAATAAATGAGTCAAGAGATAAGAAATTTAGAACCAAAAGTACTTTGGAATAAGTTTGCCGATTTGAATGCCGTTCCTCGTCCTTCAAAAAAAGAAGAGCGTGTAATTGAATTTATGAAAAACTTTGGTGAAAGCCTTGGATTAGAGACTTTTGAAGATGATATTCGCAATGTGATTATTCGCAAACCTGCGACTCCAGGAATGGAAAATCGTAAGGCGATTGTGATGCAAGGACATCTAGATATGGTGCATCAAAAAAATGGAGATACCATTTTTGATTTTGATACACAAGGGATCGATATGTATGTTGATGAGGATTGGGTTCGCGCTAGAGGAACTACTCTTGGGGCGGATAATGGATTAGGTGTTGCTGCAATTATGGCAGTTTTAGAAAGTACTGATATTCCTCATCCTGCTATTGAAGCGTTGTTTACCATTGATGAAGAAACTGGAATGACTGGTGCTTTGAATTTGAAAGGCGGAATTCTACAAGGACAAATTTTGTTGAATTTGGACACCGAAGAGGATGACGAAATCGACATTGGTTGTGCAGGTGGAATTGATGTTACGGCAACGGCGGAGTATGATGAAGAGGATGCTCCAGAGGGTTCTGTAGGATATAAAATTACCGTAAAAGGATTAAAAGGTGGACATTCAGGAATGGATATTCATAAAGGTTTAGGGAATGCTAATAAGATTATGAACCGTTTATTATTTGATGGTTTTGATAATTTTGGTTTGCAAATTTCTGAAATTCAAGGAGGTAGTTTGCGTAACGCGATTCCGAGAGAAAGTGTTGCGCAAGTAGTTATTGCGGCCGTTTATGATGAGGCGTTTGTTTATGACATGCAACAAATTGTAAACGATATCAAAACCGAATTAAAAACAACGGAACCTAATCTCGAAGTGGTTTTTGAGAAACTTGATGCAACTCCAGTAAAAGTAATGCCTTCGATAGCTCAATTTTATTTTGTACGCGCTATGTATGCTGCACATAATGGTGTTTATGCTATGAGCGCCGACTTTGATGATCTTGTAGAGACGTCAAACAACATCGCTAAGGTAGTTCTTGGTGAGGGAAATCTTTCGGTGCAATGTTTAACGCGTTCGTCTGTTGAAACGGCTAAATTTGATTTGGCTAACAGTTTGCGTTCTGCTTTTGAATTAATGGGTTGTGAGGTAGAGCTTTCGGGTTCTTATCCAGGATGGACTCCAAATTCAGAATCGGAAATTATGGATGTTTTAGTGCCTATTTATGAGAAACAAGTAGGAGAGAAGCCTCGCGTTGTGGCTTGTCACGCTGGATTAGAATGTGGAATACTAGGAACTAATTATCCTGATATGGATATGATTTCTTTTGGTCCTACAATCCACGGAGCGCATTCGCCAGATGAGAGAGCAAGTATCTCATCATCACAAAAATTTTGGAAGTTCTTGGTTGAAATTTTGGCTAACATTCCAGTTAAATAGTTTTGGGTATTATATAAAAATAACAAACCCTCGTTTATTATTATACGAGGGTTTATTGTTTAAAAGAAATTAGTCTCTTTTAGGAGCGTTCTTCTTTTCTCTTTTCTCGTCCTTTTTTTCTTTAGCCGTTTTAAGAGGCTCTTTCTTTGCGGTTTTCTTCGCGTCTTGACTTTTTGCCATGATATAGGTATTTATTGTTTGATTAGTTAATTGTGTGTGAGTAAATGTAATTAATATTCTGATGTTACTGCTTTTTTTCTATAATAAAAATCCCCAAAATACATTTGTATAATGAGGATTAATGATCTTCTTTGTATTTTATAAGAAACGAATAAGTTACTTTACCCTTTCTTTAATATTTTGTATTCTTCATAACAACCGCTTATGGCATCCATAATTTGTAGGTCATTTGCTGATTGAATGAATGATTCACTATAATTGCATCGTTGTAATATTTCGGCGATTTCTTTTTTATCTACGCCTAAAAGTACTGAAATAGTTTCTCTGTCAAATTTGGATTCCAAAAGATTACGCACGGTATCGTCTTTTTTCATTTCCTTAAGCTTTTTGAGATCTTTTCCATTTTTCCCAAAGAAATTATAGAGCATATCGGCTGGATTAAATATGGAACCAAGAACTTTTCCAAAAGCATCAGGGGAATATTCTCCTGCTTCATAACCATGGGTTAATCCAGATATACTGTATCTAAAGTTTTCATTAACAGGGATAGTTTTAGAGTCGACTTCTAAGTAACCAGTTAGGTTAAATGGTCTGATGACCACTTCTTCAAGTGCAATGGCTTTTTCTGTAAGGTAGATTTTTGCCATTTTATTTTTTATCCAGTCATTAGTAACCTTTACTCTTAAAGATTGAAATCCTAAAAGAGACAAGTGTAATGTGTCAGTAGGCTGTACATCAATTTCAAAATAACCGCTAGCGTCTGTTCTGGCACCACGGACTTTATTGATATTGATGATGTTTACATTTATCAATGGCAATTTAGTATTGTCATTATAGATGTAACCGGATACTTTTTCAGATGGGTTAACCGTCTGTGCTTGAGTAATTAGAGATAGTGTTAAAAAAAAGAAAACTACAAAATATTTCATAAACTGGTTTAAGACTTTAAAAGTAGTAAATCAGGATTAAATATTTTGTAGTTTCTTAGTATTATTATCAGAAAATTAACTAATTGTTAGTCTCTTCTTGGTCTTCTTGGTCTTGGTGCATCACCAGAGTTTTCTGAGCGTCTTGGTGCTCTGTCAGAAGAACCTTCACTTCTTGATGAACTTCTTGGGCCAAATCCGCCTTCTCTTGGAGCAGAACTTCTTCCGCCGAAACCACCTTCTCTAGGAGCTGAGTTTCTATCGCTTCTGAAACCTCCAGAACCTTCTCTCCTTGGAGCAAAGCTTCCTTCTCTTCTTCCGCCACCGCCAGAACTTCTTCCGCCGAAACCGCCACCACTTCTTCCGTTGTGATCACGTCTTCCACCACCGTCATTTTTAGAAATTTCAACATTGATACGACGTCCTTCTAATTGTACGTTGTTCAATACTTCCATAACTTTGTCAGTGTGCTCAGGGTCAGTGTTAAAGAAAGAGAATCCTTCTTTTACATCTACTTTAAAGACATCATCACGACCTAGGTCTAATGTTTCTTTTAAGTAATCTTTTAATGACATCCAATCGAAGTTATCTCTAGAACCAATGTTTACAAAGTATCTTGTTGCACCATCACTACTGTTACCTCTTGAAGCACCTTCTCTGTTATCATCACGCTCGCGACGCTCACCTGATTGGCTAGAAATGTCTCTGTTTTTCTTGTAGTAAGCAATAAAACGGTTAAATTCTACAGATACCATTTTCTTAATCAATTCTTCTTTAGATAAATCTTCAAGAACATTGTTGATAGCTGGTAAGTAGTTGTCAATTTCGTGATCAACTTCTGTATCTTTAATTTTATTAGCTAAGTGTAATAATTGGATTTCACAGATCTCAATTCCAGAAGGAATTGTTTTCTCTTCAAATTTTTGTTTGATGATTCTTTCGATAGAAGAAATCTTACGCAATTCACTTTTAGTTACAATAACGATAGAAGTACCTAATTTACCAGCACGACCAGTACGACCTGATCGGTGATTGTAAGTTTCTATTTCGTCAGGAAGTTGGTAATTTACTACGTGAGTAATATTATCAACATCAATTCCACGTGCAGCAACATCAGTAGCTACAAGCATTTGGATTTGTCTTCCTCTAAAAGATTTCATAACACCATCACGTTGCGCTTGAGATAAATCTCCGTGCAATGCTGCAGCGCTGTATCCATCTTCAACTAGTTTTTCAGCAACAGCTTGTGTATCACGTTTTGTTCTACAAAAAACTACTGAGAAAATATCAGGGTTAGCATCAGCTAAACGTTTTAATGCTTCGTAGCGATCACGTGCATTTACTAAGTAAAACTCATGAGATACTGTTGAAGAACCAGAGTTCTTTGTACCAACTGTAATTTCAATAGGGTCTTTCATGAATTGTTTTCCAATACGTGCTACTTCAGCAGGCATTGTTGCAGAGAACAACCATGTGTTTTTTTCGTCTGGTGTAGTTGAAAGGATGTTTACGATATCTTCGTAGAAACCCATGTTCAACATCTCATCCGCTTCGTCTAGAATACAAAAATTAATTTGAGAAATGTTTACCAATCCTCTATTAATCATGTCTTGCATTCTTCCTGGAGTAGCCACAATAATTTGTGCTCCTCTTTTAATGTCTCTTGCTTGTTCTGTAATGCTAGCTCCACCGTAAACTGCTACCACATTAATACCTTTTTCGTATTTGGAGTAGTTTTTAAGCTCGTTGGTAATCTGCAAACACAATTCGCGTGTTGGAGATAAAATTAATGCTTGTGTATTTCTGTTGTTGGCATCAATTTTCTGAATAACTGGAAATCCAAATGCTGCCGTTTTCCCTGTCCCTGTCTGAGCCAACGCAACCATATCTGTGTCTTTTTCCAATAATAGGGGAATCGCTTTCTCCTGTACGTCCGTCGGATTTTCAAATCCTAGATCTAAAATCGCCTTCAGTAACGATTCACTCAATCCTAATTGTTCAAATTTATTCATATGTATTTTTAAAATAGGGTGCAAAATTACTCTAAATTATTGAGATAAACTAATGCTATTTTAAGTTTTGATGATTTAGTACCGTTTGATAATCAGAATGTTATGCTTTTGTGAAATTATCGATAGTTTATTTTTTTGTTTTCAACAACAAAACAGGTCTCGATTTAACAAATTTTGAACTAAAAATGTTTCTTTAGGAACAGTTATTTGTCGTTTTTAAAAAAACCTATTAATTTTTGTACGGCAATACCTCTGTGACTTATTTTGTTTTTTGTTTCAATTGGTAATTCGGCAAAGGTTTGATTGTAACCAAGTGGTTGAAAAATAGGATCATAACCAAAACCTTTGTCTCCTGATTTATTGGTTGTAATACTTCCTCTAGCGATGCCAGTAAATAAATGTTGTTCTCCTTTGTAATTTAATGTAATTACGGTTTTAAATTGTGCTTGTCTGTCGTTTTTTGTGGCTAATCCTGTTAAGACCTTATTCATATTGTCTTCGGAGCTGCGTTGTTCTCCTGCGTATCTCGCCGAATAGACACCTGGTTCCCCATTGAGCGCTATTACTTCCAGACCTGTATCGTCAGCAAAACAGTCGTAACCGTATTTTTGAGTAACATAGTTTGCTTTTAAAATTGCGTTTCCTTCAATTGTAGCTGCGGTTTCTGGAATTTCTTCATGGCAACCGATGTCTTCTAAGCTCATTAACTGAATCGTTTCTGGTAATAATTGCTGAATTTCTTGTATCTTATTTTTGTTATTTGAAGCAAAAACTATTTTCATTTTGTATTTTTTAGAATAATACTCCTTAATATATAATTAGAAGAAATATTTTGATTATTTCAGTTTAAAGTCTAGAAACATTGGTTAAGTTGTCTGGGAAGTAAAGGTCTGATAAGTTAGTAAACTCATCTCCACGCATAAAAACGCTGATATCAACTTCATTATAGCTTGATTTTCCGGCTGCTGCCAAAAGTTCGTTAGCCGAATGTAAGGTGTTTTTATGAAAATAATATACTCGATCAGATTTATCAGTTACTACCAGTCCTTTCATTAGCATTTTGTCTTGGGTTGCCACTCCTGTGGGGCAACTGTTATTATTACATCTCAAGGCTTGGATGCATCCTAGGGAGAACATGAATCCTCTAGCACTATTACAAATATCAGCTCCCATGGCTATAGCTCTTAAAATAGAATAGCCTGAAATTATTTTACCGCTAGAAATTACACGAATTTTATCTCTTATGTTCAAATTAATTAATGTTTTGTTTACAAAAATTAACGCAGGTTCAAAAGGCATTCCTACACCATCAGAAAATTCTAGTGGAGCTGCACCTGTACCACCTTCTGCACCATCTACTGTGATAAAATCTGGGTAACAATTTTGGTTAATCATCTCTTGGCAGATTAATTCAAATTCACTGGTTTTACCAATGCAAAGTTTAAAACCAATCGGTTTTCCATTAGATAATTCACGTAGTTGTGCTATGAATTTAATTAATCCAGGCGCGTCACTAAAAGCGGTGTGACTTGGAGGGGATAATATAGTTGTGTGTGGTTCTACACCACGTATTTTTGCTATTTGTTCCGTATTTTTACTAGCGGGTAAAACACCTCCATGCCCAGGTTTTGCTCCTTGTGATAATTTAATTTCGATCATTTTTACCGAAGGATTATTCGACTTATCAGAGAATTTAGCGGCATCAAAATTCCCTTCGGCATTTCGGCATCCAAAGTAACCCGTTCCTATTTGCCAAGTAATGTCTCCTCCTTGTAAATGGAATTCAGTTAATCCTCCTTCTCCAGTATTGTGATAAAATCCTCCTTTTTTTGCTCCAATATTTAATGCTTTAATGGCATTTTCGCTCAATGAACCAAAGCTCATTGCTGAGATATTCAATAATGAAGCAGAATAGGGTTGTTTGCAATCAGGTCCTCCCACAATAATACGTGGCAATTCCTCATTTACTTTTGCTGGAAAAATAGAATGTTTTATTCCTTCGTAATTTGATTGATTGATGTTTAATTGTGTCCCAAAAGGAGTTGTAGCATCAATATTTTTTGCTCTTTGGTATACGATAGTGCGTTCGTTTCTAGAAAATGGTTTTCCGTCTGTGGTTCTTTCAATAAAATATTGCTGGATTTCTGGAGCAATCATCTCAAATAAATACCTGAAATAACCTAAAACAGGAAAATTTCTTAAAATAGCGTGCTTGTGTTGCGTAGTGTTTATTACTCCAATGAATAAAAGAAGAGCTAGAATTATGGTTAGAAAGAAAGCGTGTTGAAAAAATATATTTATGAGTACGCTAATTATTAAAGCTATAATTCCAAAAGTAAAAAATTTGTTTCTCATCTTGTTTATTTTGTTTTTAATGTAATTACTAATTTGATTTACAAAGAGTTAATACTTAATTTAGTGTATTTTAAACACTATTTGTATAAAGCCAATTAGCACTAGGTTAGTTATGTGAATTTTTACCAAGAAAATAGGAACTGTAAAAATACAAATCAAAAGTAAATATTTAATAAAGATAGTGATGTTATTAGTTTTTATTAATTCATATTCTCAATTTATCTTTAATTTAGAAAGATTTACTAGCGCAGTATCACTACACAATTATACGACAATTGTTGATAGGATAGTGTGATTTAAATATTGACTACGTGAAAACTCATTATAATGCTTTAGCTTCTTTTGTTTTAGTTGTATTGTTTTTATAACATGTAGTTTGAATTTTAGTTTTCTGTGGAATTATTTTTGCTACTAGAAATTTGAAATCCAGTAGAAGGTTTCAAAAGGTAAAAGAATGTATATTTGATTTTTTAAAAAATAATAGTAATAAAAAACAAGCTTTAATTTAATGAGTTAGGGATTTATGTTAAAAAAAAAGTAAATAAATATGCAAGAAATAAATATAAAGATGGATAATGAAGCAGTTGTTGATTGTGGTGTTGAGAAGAGGCAGATAAATACAACTAACAATATTTTACCTGATGTTTATGACTTAGGCGGAAAAACAATTTTAGTGGTTGAAGACAACTCGATTAATCAAATGGTGATTAAAATGATAACTAAGAAATGGTTGAATACAACGGTTATTTATGCCAATAATGGTCAAGAAGGTATTGAAGTTATTAAAACAAATAAAATTGATATTGTTTTGATGGACTTGCAAATGCCAGTCATGGATGGTTATGGTGCAACTCAAGCAATACGTAGCGGTGCTGCAGGTTTAGAGAATGTAGCTATCCCAATTATTGCAGTCACTGCTGATGTTATGGAAGTGACAAAAAAACAAATTGAGCAAATAGGAATGAATAATTATATATCCAAACCTATTAAGAAGCAAGAGTTGTATGAAATGGTAAAAGAATTGGTTTTTTAATTAAAACGCAACCTTACATAAACGTGTTTTATCCCTTTTTTATCAGAATCTCTTTCGTCAATTTCTAAAATATCAGTTAGGGATTTAAGCATAGGAGTTAATTTAGCAAAACCGTAATTTCTAGGGTCAAATTCGGGTTTTTTCTTTACAATTAAGTTTCCTACATCACCTAGGAATGCCCAGCCACTATCATCAGCAATATCGTCAATGGAGTCTTCAATAAGATCTATTGTAGGTTCGTCGATTTTATTCAATGGTTTTGTAATATTTTTTTCTACAACTTTGCCAGTGGTTTTACCTACAGTTTTCTTGTTCTCAGTGTTTGAATTTCTTTTAGGTGCATTTTTCTTAATAGCGCCGTCTAAAACTTCAATAAATACAAATCTATCACAAGCGCTTATAAATGGTTTGGGTGTTTTTTGTTCTCCAATTCCAATTACTTTCATACCTGATTCACGCAAACGAATGGCTAAACGTGTAAAATCACTATCACTGGAAACAATACAAAAACCATCTAGCTTACCTGAATATAACAAATCCATTGCGTCAATAATCAAAGCAGAATCCGAAGAGTTTTTTCCAGAGGTGTAACTGTATTGTTGGATAGGAGTAATGGCATGTTCTAATAAAACCCCTTTCCATCCATTAGCGTTAGGACGCGTCCAGTCTGCGTAAATACGTTTGGTGGTAGGAGTTCCGTATTTGGTAATTTCCTCCATCATTCCTTTTACATTGCTATAAGGTACGTTGTCTGCGTCAATTAAGACTGCTAATTTTAGTTCTCGGGTATTTTGTGACATATAATTGTTTGCATTGTGTGATTTTTCAAAGATACAGCAATATTTTATTGATTGAAAATTTTGTTTTGCAAAGCTTTTTTAAGTTTGATTATTGCTAGGAATGAAATAATATTGATTGCTGCTCTAATTGTTGTGGGTTAATCTTGGTTAGGTTATAAATAAGGTGAAACGGATATTTTTATTTCTTCGATGAGTTCCTTGTCCATGAATTTATAATTGTCTTGAATTTCTAAAATTAGGATAGTAGTGTTTTCTGTTTCTACAGGGAAATTTTGTAGTAGTTTTTGCTTGTGGTGTTTTTCCATAACAAAAATTTGATCAGCCCAAGTGATTAATTTAGAGTTGATTTTAATACGAGCGGAATTTTCGGTACCAGCCGATTTAACGCAAAAGTCAGCGCTGTTTTTATAAATAGTTTCGGCGGTTAAGCTTCTCCATTTATTTCTACTGCATACAAATAATATGTTTTTCAAATTGTTTAGTTTAAGGTTTTGACGGCTTTTTAGTTTTATATATTGTTAAAAACAAGAATTATATATAGGAATATTTGTAGTTTTTTGTTTAGGATTTACTTCTTACTAAAGTAAATTAGTATTTATTGCAAAGATATCTTTTACTTTATTTAGAGATTAAATAAAAGTGTTTTGCATTTGTTGTTTTGTATTTAAAACGTACATAGTTAGTAAAAGTAGACAAGTTTGTATTACTTTTGGTTGGTTGTAATGCGTTATTTAAAGTTTTTTCTTTCTTTTAGGAATTAATTATTTGGAGTTGTACAGAACTCTTAGCCTTGATAGGAACGGCATCCTTTTACTTTTTTTTTATAAAAGTAAAAGATATAGTGGATAGCAGGAATAGCTACGAAAAAATAATTTTAATTTCAAGACCTTTATAAAATATAAATAATTATTTTTGCAACCTCTTAAAATTAAAATTATTACTTAAATATATTATGGTAAAGGATTTATTCGAAAGAATTCAAAACAATAAAGGACCGTTAGGAAAATGGGCTTCACAAGCTGAAGGGTATTTTGTTTTTCCAAAACTAGAAGGAGAATTAGGTCCTAGAATGAAATTTCAAGGAAAAGACGTTTTGAACTGGAGTTTGAATGACTATTTAGGATTAGCGAATCACCCAGAGGTGAGAAAAGCCGATGCTGATGCGGCATTAAAATATGGTGCGGCTGCCCCAATGGGAGCACGTATGATGAGTGGTCACACTAAATACCATGAACAATTAGAGAATGAGTTAGCTGCTTTTGTAATGAAAGAATCGGCATATTTATTGAATTTTGGTTACCAAGGAATGGTGTCTATTATTGATGCTTTGGTTACAAGAAATGATGTAATTGTATATGATGTTGATGGTCACGCATGTATTATTGACGGAGTTCGTTTACACAGCGGAAAACGTTTTACATACAGGCATAATGACATTGAAAGCATGGAGAAAAACCTGCAACGTGCTACTAAAATTGCTGAAGTTACTGGAGGAGGAATCCTTTTTATTACGGAAGGTGTTTTTGGAATGCGCGGTCAACAAGGAAAGTTGAAAGAGATTGTAGCTTTGAAAAAGAAATACAATTTTCGTTTATTAGTTGATGATGCACACGGTTTTGGTACACTTGGTAAAACAGGAGCTGGAGCAGGTGAGGAGCAAGGTGTTCAAGACGAAATTGATGTTTATTTTTCTACTTTTGCTAAGTCAATGGCTAACATTGGTGCATTTGTAGCTGCTGATAAAGATATTATTGACTATTTGAAATATAACTTACGTTCTCAAATGTTTGCAAAATCATTGCCTATGATTCAAACTATAGGTTCATTGAAACGTTTAGAGTTACTGCGTAACCACCCAGAATTGAAAGATAAGCTTTGGGAAAATGTGAATGCATTACAAAGCGGTTTAAGAAATAAAGGGTTTAATATAGGTGATACAAATACTTGTGTTACTCCAGTGTATCTTGAAGGAAGTGTACCTGAAGCAATGGTGATGGTGAATGACTTGAGAGAGAATTACGGTATTTTCTTATCAATTGTGATTTATCCTGTTATTCCAAAAGGAATGATTTTATTACGAGTTATCCCTACTGCTTCTCATACACTATCTGATATTGATGAGACATTAATAGCGTTTGAAGCTATTCGTGAGAAATTAGAAAACGGTACTTATAAAGAGATTGCTTCTACAACTAAAGTTGACTTAGACGCTTAAATATTCTACTTTTTAAATTCTCTTTATGGGAATGTTATAACAAAAACCATTCATTGTATGAATGGTTTTTTGTGTTTATGGCTAAATTTACCTTTATATTAACCATAAATAATAGCAACTATGAAAAAGGCATATTTATTTTCGACCATTATAATAGTAGCTTTGTCTACTGCTTGTAAGAACAATCAAAAAGAGGCTATGAGTGTTCCTCAATTACAAGTTGAAGCGCCACTGGAAACTACCGCTAAAGAATGCTATCAAGCTGTAATTGAAAAGGATACCATCACGCTAACGGTTGATGTTAATAAGGTTAATCAATTTGAAGGGGAGTTGGATTATTCTTATTATCAAAAAGACAAAAGCTTTGGTACGCTTTTAGGAAATGTAGCAGGCGATACTATTTTTGCTGATTATACTTTTCAGTCTGAAGGGAAAACAGCTGTAAGAGAACTGGTTTTTCTTAAAAAAGATGCTAATACTTATTTAGAAGGCTATGGTGAAATTATAGAAACTAACGGGAAAATGACGTTTAAAGATAAAAGCAAAATTAAATTTGACGGAAATGTTGTTTACAATAAAATTGATTGTAAAGAATAATTTTCAGTAAAATAATAAAAAGAAAAGATCCATTAATTTATACTAATGGATCTTTTTTATGGTTTAAAATTAAACTGATTTTAGTCTAATTTAGCTCTTTTTTAAATGTTTTTCTTCGACAAATAATTTTTGGGTCAAAGTTTTTCCATATTGCATGAATGGCATGATTATCGGCTAATTCAGGTGTTCTAATGCAGTTTTCTATTCCTTTCTCTGTAAAAGTAGTATGGTATTCTTTAAAGATTATTGCGTGAGCTCCTTTACTCTGGTAATCAGGATGCACTCCAATAAGGTAAAAACAAACGTCTTTGCTGTTTTTTCTGGCATTTAATAAATGGTAGAATCCAAAAGGGAAAAGTTTACCATTTGCTTTTTGTAATGCTTTAGAAAAACTAGGCATTACGATGGCAAAAGCAACTAAATTCTGGTCCTTGTCTTCTACAAATTTGATGTACTCAGGATTGATGAAACTAATGTATTTTTTCTTGAAATATTCTTTTTGAACATTAGTAATGGGTACAAAAGAGGACAAGCTTGCGTAAGAGGCATTGAATAAATCAAACATCTTATCTACGTAAGGCATTACGTCTTTTGTTTTCTTGAAATTTAACGGTTTAAGTTGGTACCTTCTTTTAATTATTTCTTGCGCTTTATCAAATTTTTCAAGTTTTACATTACTAAAAGGAAATTTACTTTCGATATATTCCTTTTCGGTTACGTAGCCCAGTTTTTCAAAATGAGTAGCATAATAAGGAGGATTGTACCAAGTTATCATGGTTCCTAATTGGTCAAACCCTTCAGTAAGTACTCCAACTTTATCTAAGTTAGAAAAACCCATTGGACCTTCTACATGTTCCAAGTTGTTTTTACGTCCTAATTCATAAACTTTATCAAGTAATGCTTTAGTTACTTCGATATCATCAATAACGTCAAACCATCCAAAGCGGACTTTCTTTTTTTGTTGATCATTTACTTCGTTCCAGTTGATGATTGCAGTAATTCTACCCACTATTTCATCATTTCTATAGGCGATGTAAAAATAAGCCTCGGCATTTTCAAAAGCAGGGTTTTTTGTTTTATCAAATGATTCTAATTCATCAGCAATAATAGGTGGTACCCAGAATTCATTGTCTTTATATAACGAAAAAGGGAATTTTATGAATGTCGTTAATTCCTTTTTTGTTTTCGCTTCCTTAATTGTAATCATGGTATTTATTATATTTTGACCTCGGTTTCTTTTTTATTTTTTTTGTTTTTCTTTTTGGCTTTCTTTAATTTATCAACGGCTTTGTCTTGTTTTTTATCTTTCTTTTTACCGCTATCAAGACGTACAATAACATCTTTATGATTTGCGTCGTAACGCCAAGAAAAACCAATTCCGCCATAAACAACAGAAGGCGTGTTTTTTAAACTTGAACTTAGTGACGCATCAACTTGCATGTCGTCACTCAGTAAATAAGCCGCCCCACCACGTACAATTGCATCGCTGTAAAGGTCACTTTTAAAACCTTGATTTTCTACAAATCCAGACCATTTTTTATTAATTCCTTTCGTTAGAGTTAGTACATAACCATAACTAGGATAATCAGTAGTGACATAATCAGCAATAAAGTTAGTTACAAATACCCAACTTCCGTTACCTAAATGATTTTGGGTAATCAACATGATTTTTGGCGAAAGCCCACCTTTTAAATTACTAGTGTAGGGATTTTTGTTTGAGTAGGCGTAAGGGTTATTGCTTGAAGTAATGTTAGCTCCTGCAAATACTGATACAGCAGGAATAAATTGACGCCATTTAAAACTGTGATTGGCTTTCCAGCTGTAGATGTTTGCTTTTTCTTTATAGTTTTTAAAAGGGTCGTAGATTAAATATTTAGCTCCAAGAATGGTTTGTTTTAATGCCGATCTATTGGTGTTAAAAAACGGTGCGCTAACTTGCTCGTTTTGATATTGTAAAGTAGCAATTACCTCTAAGTTTTCCTTGAATACACCCCATCTCACGGTTGCGTCTAAGCCAAAACCATTTGCATCATAATCTAATAAATCATGGTGTTGTTTTATACCATAAATACCTACTTCTGCTTGGATAACTGATTTTCCTACTGCGTAAGCTGACATCGTTTCTCCAGGTCGGTTAGAATTGATGATATCAGTGTGCTGTGCATATTGTACTGATGGTAAAATTAGTAGTGCAAGAAGGTGTTTTAATTTAAGTTTTGCCATGTGTTTTTTAAGGTTAAAAGTGATATTGCTTTTCAAATGTACTATATTTTATTATTTATTTAAGAATGATAGTTTAATTTTGAACTTTGGATTTGTTAAATTTGTAAAAAAAAAAGTGATTATGCAAACTGCTTCGTTTTATGGTTTTATAAGAACCTTATTCTATATCATAGCTTTCTACTATATTTTTAAGTTTTTGGCTAAGTTATTTCTACCTCTTTTGTTAAAAAAAGTAGTGCAAAAAGCGGAAACTAATTTTAAACAACAACATCAAAATACTCAGGACAATTCTTGGAATAAATCTCAAGCTGAGCAGGAGGTTTTTTATAAGCCACCTACGTCTAAAAATTATAAAGAAACCAAAAAAGTAGGTGACTATGTAGATTACGAAGAAATAGATTAAATTTGCCGTAGTTTACATATTAATACTCTTAAAAAACGCTTTAAAATTGAAAATATTAAATAAGTTTTACCCGCACGCACTGGCAGTTTTAGGTTTTGTAATCATTTCTTTAATTTATTTTTATCCTGTTCTACAAGGTAAACAGATTTTTCAGTCGGATATTGTTCAATATACAGGTATGGCTAAAGAGCAAAATGACTTTAGAGCATCTGATCATGTAGAGCCTTATTGGACAAATAGTTCTTTTGGAGGAATGCCTACCTACCAATTAGGGGCTAAATACCCTCATGATTACGTGGGAGCAATTGATGATGCATTGCGATTTTTACCTCGTCCTGCTGATTATTTATTTCTTTATTTTCTAGGTTTTTATGGTTTGCTTTTAGTATTAAAAATAGATCCTTTGAAAGCCTTTTTTGGTGCTTTGGCTTTTGGTTTTTCTACTTATATGATTATAATTTTAGGAGTAGGACACAATGCAAAAGCACATGCAATTGCTTATATGCCGCTTGTAATTGCAGGTGTTATATTGGTTTTTCAAAAGAAGTATGTACTTGGGGGATTACTAACAATGTTTGCAGCTGCATTAGAAATTAATGCAAACCACTTTCAGATGACCTATTATCTGTTGCTTTTCTTATTATTACTATCAGCTTATTTTATATTTAAAAATGTTAAGGATAAACAATATAAATCACTTTTAAAATCATTTGGTTTTCTTGCTATCGCTGGAATTTTAGCCATTGGTGCTAATGCAACTAGCTTATTAGCAACCGCTGAATATACGGGTTTTAGTATTCGATCAAAAAGTGAATTAACTTACAATCCTGACGGTACAGCCAATACTACAAATAGTGCCATGACCAGAGACTATATTACCGAATATAGTTATGGTGTGATGGAAAGTTTTAATTTGATTGCACCAAGAATTTTTGGTGGTTCTAACAATGAAAATGTAGGGAAAGACAGTGAAATGTATGAACTGATGTTGGGTAAAGGTGTTCCTGAAGCCCAAGCAGCTGATTTTGTTTCTGGCATGCCAACTTATTGGGGCGATCAACCTATTGTTGCAGCTCCAGCATACATTGGTGTGGTAGTTTTCTTCTTAGGGATTTTGGCTTTGTTTATCGATGAAAGAAAAATTAAATATGTTTTCCTTTCTGGAGCGATAGCATCATTGTTACTATCGTGGGGGAAAAACTTCCCAGCATTAACTGATTTTTTTATCGATTACATTCCTATGTACGATAAGTTTAGAGCAGTATCCTCAATACAGGTTATTTTAGAATTATGTTTCCCAGTTCTAGCAGTAATGGGTTTGCAATCTTTTTTTAAACTCGAAAAAGACAAACAATGGAAACCTTTATGGCAATCTGGCGCAATAGGTTTAGGAATTATCGTTATTTTATTTTTAAGTAAAGGGATGTTTAGCTTTTCAGGATCTAGTGATGGTTATTACATGGAGAGCTATGGGCCAGAATTTGTTGATGCATTAAAAAGTGATAGAAAAAGTTTGTTTAGTGCTGATTTATTGCGTTCTGCTTTCTTTATTTTATTAGTAGCAGGAGTATTGTGGTTGTTTATCAAAAATAAAATTGCCCAAAATACCGCAATTATCTTGGTAGGTTTATTTATGGTATCAGATTTATTTTTTGTGGATAAAAAATATGTTTCTGATAAAGATTTTGTTTCAAGTCGCCAAGTAGAAGTGCCTTTTCAAGAAACCCCGGCTGATAATCAAATTTTGCAAGATACTACTGTTTACAGGGTTTTTGAAGTACAAAACTTGATGGGAGCAAGAACATCTTATTTTCATAAATCAATAGGAGGTTATAGCGCTGTGAGACCTCGTAGAGTACAGCAATTGTTTGATTATCAATTAGCTAAAAACAACTTAGAAGTGCTTAACATGTTGAATGTTAAATACGTAATCCAAAAAGATAAAGAAGGAAAAGATTTTCCCGTAATAAATCCAGATGCAAACGGAAATGCTTGGTTTGTAAGAGATGTTAAGTTGGTTAATAAGGCCAATGATGAGATGAAGCTTTTGAATAAATTTGACACTAAACGTGCCGCTATTTTTAATATTCATCTTTATGGTTATAAATTTAAGAATGCACGTTTAAAAAGAAATTTGGATGACAGCGGAACAATTTCTTTAAAGGTTTATAAACCCAATTATATAAAATACAATTCAACTAATAAAAAAGAAGGTTTAGCCGTTTTTTCTGAGATATATTATGAAGATGGTTGGAATGCTTATGTTGATGGTGTTAAAACATCACACTTTCCGGTAGATTATGTATTGAGAGCAATGATGGTTCCTGCAGGTGAGCATACAATCGAATTTAAATTTGAGCCAGATGTTGTAAAAACAGGAAGTACAATTACATTAATTAGTTCTATAATGATGTTATTACTTTTAGTTGGAGGTATTTATTTCGAAAGAAAAGAAAAAAAAATATAGATCATACTGGATGTTAACCAAGCACAGTAGTGCGTGGTTGACATTATAAATTATCCCAATTGGAACCTGAAAATAAAAAAATTTTAATAATTACCTATTATTGGCCGCCAGCAGGTGGTCCAGGTGTACAACGGTGGTTGAAATTTGTCAAATATTTGCCAGATTTTAATTTCCAACCCATTGTTTACATTCCTGAAAACCCTACTTATCCTATTATAGATAATGATTTGCTGAATCAAGTTTCGGAAAAAGCGATTGTTCTTAAACATAAAATTTTTGAGCCGTATCAGTTGGCTTCTTTTTTTTCGAAAAATAAAACCAAGAAAATAAGCTCAGGAATAATTCCGAATCAGAAGAAACAATCTTTTTTAGACAAAGTTTTTCTCTGGATTCGAGGTAATCTTTTTATTCCAGATGCTCGGGTATTTTGGGTAAAACCATCCGTTGTTTATTTAGAAAAATACATTGTCGATAATAATATTGATACCATTATCACATCAGGACCACCACATAGTTTGCACCTTATTGGACTTAAATTAAAACAAAAAACAGGTGTTAAGTGGTTTGCTGATTTTCGGGATCCATGGACTACCATTGGATACCATAAATCTTTGCGGTTGTCAAAGTATGCAGCTAAAAAACACAAGCAATTAGAAAAGCAAGTAATGAATACTGCCGATGAGATTATTGTAACGAGTAAAACTACAAAAACTGAATTCCAGGCGATTACTACTAAACCAATAACGGTGATTACTAATGGTTATGATGTGGAGCCAGTGATAAGTAAAGCTTTAGATACTAAGTTTTCGCTAGCGCATATTGGGTCTTTTTTATCTGATAGAAATCCAATAATTTTATGGGAGTCTATTCAAGAATTACTTGCAGAAATACCCACTTTTAAAGATGATTTACAAATAAAGTTAATAGGGGCGATCAGTCAGGAAGTATTAACAACGATAGCGCAGTTTGGATTGAATAATTATCTAAATAATCTAGGATATGTTTCCCATTCAGAAGCGATTGAACACCAAAAAAAATCACAAGTTTTATTACTTATCGAAATTGACTCTCGAGATACAAAAAGTATTATTCCTGGAAAATTATTTGAATACATGGTGTCTAACCGACCAATAGTAGCAATAGGACCTAAAGATTCTGATTTTTCCGAAATTATTACACAAACCAATACTGGGGTGTTTTTTGAATACACAGAGAAAGAAAAACTTAAAAAGGTGATTCTAGAATATTACAATCTATTTTTAGAAGGTAAGTTACGGTCTAACGGTGTAGGATTACAACAATATTCTAGAAAAAACTTAACTAAGGAATTGGTTAAACTGCTTAATAAATAACATAAAGAGATATTTATCTCACTCTAATTACTAATGGGAATAGTATTAAATCAGTCCTTAAAAAACACAATAATAACTTACATCGGTTTTGGTGTAGGAGCTATAAATACACTTTATTTATATCCAATTTTTCTTGGTGCTACTTATTACGCTGTAACAAATTATATATTATCAGCGGCTAATGTTATCATGCCTCTTTTTGCTATTGGTATGCAGAATACACTGGTGAAATTTTATTCCCAATATAATACTGAAGAAGATCGAGAACGGTTTTTGTCCTTTACAGTGTTATTTCCATTATTATTATGTATTCCGTTAGCTTTTATCGGACTTTTTTTCTTTGATGATTTGGTTTTTTTTGTATCTAAAAAAAATCCAATAGTAAAGACATTTATTTGGTTGATTCCGTTTACAGGATTGTGTATGGCCTATTTTGAAATATTTTATGCTTGGGCAAGAGTACACATGCATTCCGTTTTTGGAAATTTTATAAAAGAGGTAGGTTTGCGTTTGTTTTCATTGTTTGCCTTAATTGGGGTTTATTTTAAATGGATGACTGTTATTGATTTTGTTTATGTAACATCTGGAATTTATTTCTTAGCCTTAGTGATTACTATGTTTTATGCTTTCAAAATCAAGAAACCTAAATTTCAATTTACGATTCCGTCTAATGTAAAAGCAATTTTAGAATATACTTTTTATATCATCCTTTCAGGTAGTGTGGCTAATTTACTTTTGGATGGAGACAAGTTAATGCTTAACCAATACATGGTAATTGAGAATATAGCCTATTATTCAGTTGCAACCTATATTGCACTAGTGATTTCGGTTCCAAGTCGTGCCATGCACCAAATTGTCTACCCAATTACAGCCAAATTAATGCATGAAAATAAGTATGAAGAATTGAATGATTTATATAAAAAAACATCCATTAATCTTCAAGTTGTAGGTGGTTTTGTAATGCTTTGCATTTTTGTAAATATTAATCAGTTATATGAATTAGTTCCAAAAGAATATAGTGGAGGAATAGTAGTTGTTTTTTTAATTGGTATGTCTAAGTATTTTGATTTAATTTTAGGGAATAATAATGCGATTATATTCAACTCTAAATACTATCGTATGGTGCTGTTTTTGGGACTATTCTTAGTGTTTATTACAATAGTTTTAAATATGATCTTTATACCATTGTACGGAATACTAGGGTCAGCTTTTGCGACATTATTGTCTATAACATTATATAGTTTAGCTAAATTGCTTTTTGTGGTTAAAAGGATGCATTTATATCCTTTTACAAAACAGACTGTAACCTCTTTAATAGTCACTTTTATCTTGTTTTTAGCATTTTATTTCTGGGAGTTTCCATTGTATCCCATAATAGCCATTGGTCTTAAATCCATACTAGTAACTATAGCTTACGTTTATTTGAATTATAAATTCAAAGTATCTAAGGAAATTAACGCTGTTCTGGATGGTCTGATAAAGAAATTTGGAATAAAATAAAATAGTATAATCATTGACAACTTGTTATTAATAATTATTTTATAAATAGCTGTGGTAATAGTTTGTTTAAAGAAGTCCATAAGTTGTAATTTTATAAACTTATAATAGTAAAGTGTAACAATCATAATAAGGTATATTGATATTTTTGTTGAGAAAATTAACTTCAACTCATAAATATTTAGTGTTTTTTTTAAAATATCACTAAAAGTGGGTATTGTGGGAGACCAACTAAGAACTTAATTTTGTAATATCAATACTGTTTGACTAGATAGAACAATGTTGAAACTAAATAATACAAATTATTATGAGTAGCCAACTAATTATTAACGAGGAAAGTTCAGTGAAATTTTCTAAGATCCTAAGGGATAAAATAAGTAAGGGTTTTGTAATTGAGGAGAGGAATGATAAATTGCCTTTTGCTGTTTTGTCAAAGAAAAAGCAAAAAATTAATCATAATATCTATTTTGTATTTTCATGTGTTACCCTAGGAATAGGTTCTATTGCTTGGATTTACAAAAGTTTTATTTCTTCAAGAGAAATAAGAATATTAGTTGGTCTTGATGAAGACGGAAACGCCTTTGAAGATAAATGTTACAACTAATACTTACTGTTTTAAGTAAAAAAAATAGCCTAATACAAATATGTATTAGGCTATTTTTTTTTACTTGTTGATTAATATTATTATAGTTTGTCTTTTAAATAGTAACCTGTGATTGATTTTTTGTCTTTTACAATGGCTTCAGGTGTTCCTGCAGCTAATAATTTACCACCATTTTCGCCACCTTCAGGACCTAAGTCAATAATCCAATCGGCACATTTTATTAGGTCTAGATTGTGTTCAATAACTAAAATAGAATGACCTTTTTCGATTAAAGCCTCAAAGGAAGCTAATAATTTTTTAATATCGTGAAAGTGCAATCCTGTGGTAGGTTCATCAAAAACAAATAATGCTTTGTCTTTAGTAGCGCCTTTTACCAAGAAAGAGGCTAGTTTAATCCTTTGTGCTTCACCACCAGATAATGTTGATGAAGATTGTCCTAACTGCACATATCCTAAACCTACATCTTGTAATGGTTTTAATTTTTGAGTAATTTTGGCTTGTTTGTTTTTATCAAAAAAAGTAAGTGCATCATCAATTGTTAGCGTAAGAATATCATGAATGTTTTTACCTTCAAACGTTACTTCTAAAATTTCTTTTTTAAATCGTTTTCCGTTGCAAGTTTCACATGGTAGCTGAACATCGGCCATGAAAACCATTTCAACATTAATTGTACCTTCTCCTTTGCAAGTTTCGCACCTTCCTCCATCTACATTAAAAGAAAAATGTTTGGGTAAGTACCCTCTTAATTTAGATAGTTTTTCTTTGGAAAATAAATCTCTAATATCATCATAAGCTTTGATATAGGTTACTGGGTTAGAGCGAGAACTCCTACCAATAGGATTTTGATCTACATATTCAATATGTTTTATTTGCGAAAAAGAACCTGTTAATTCGCTAAATTGCCCTGCTTTTTCCCCAGCGTTTTCTAACTTTTTTTGCATGGCTGGAAAAAGAATTTTCTTCACTAAGGTACTTTTTCCACTTCCTGAAACACCTGTGATTACAGTCAAAACATCTAATGGGAAAACAACATCAATGTTCTGTAGATTGTTTTCTCTCGCGCCTTTTATTTCAATGAAGTTTTTAAAAGGACGACGTTTTTTAGGAACAGCAATTTCTAAATCACCATTTAAATATTGAGCAGTAAGCGAGGTCGATTTTAATATTTCATCATAAGTTCCTTGTGCTACTAATTCTCCACCAAAAGTACCTGCTTCTGGGCCAATATCAATAATCATATCGGCTGCTTTCATGATATCTTCATCGTGTTCTACTACAATTACCGTATTTCCTAAATCTCGTAAGGAGAGCAATACTTTAATTAAGCGCTCAGTGTCTTTGGGATGTAAGCCAATACTTGGTTCATCTAAAATATACATTGAACCCACGAGGCTGCTTCCTAATGATGTAGCAAGATTTATACGTTGTGACTCACCACCAGAGAGAGTTGCAGAGTTCCGATTTAGTGTTAGATAATCTAAACCAACTTCTGTTAAAAAAGAGAGACGGTTATTGATTTCAATTAGCAAACGTTTAGCAATTTGCTTTTCATAAACATCTAATGTTATATTTTTGAAAAAATCTACTAAGTGTTTGATAGGTAAATCAACTAATTCAGAGACTGTTTTTGAATTTATTTTCACATAAGAGGCTTCTACTCGCAAACGTTTTCCTTTGCAGGAATAGCATTTGGTTTTTCCTCGGTAACGAGAAAGCATGACTCTGTTTTGTATTTTGTAATTTTTTTCTTCTAATTCTTTAAAGAAATCATTCAGACCTTGAAAATAACTGTTTCCTATCCAAATTAATTCTTTTTGCGCTTCTGTTAATTCAAAATAAGGTTTGTGAATAGGGAAATCAAATTTATAAGCACTATTAACTAATTGATCGCGAAACCAACTCATACTTTCTCCACGCCAAGGATAAATAGCGTTTTCAAAAACAGATAGTGTAGTGTTAGGAACAACTAATTCAGCATCGATACCTATTATGTTCCCATACCCTTCACAAACTGGGCAGGCTCCGTATGGGTTATTAAAACTAAATAAATGGACATTGGGCTCTAAAAAAGTGATTCCGTCCAACTCAAAGTTATTCGAATAACTGTGTCTTTTATTAGTTTTTATTTCTTGTAAATAGCAAATGCCTTTTCCTTCAAAAAAAGCAGTTTGTACAGCATCAGCAAGTCTGTTATAAAACTCCTCTTCCTCTTTAACAACAATTCGGTCCACGATTAAAAACAGTTCTTTTTTATTCAAACCAGTTGGCAAATCATCTAAACGAACCATTTCATTATCAACAAGAATTCTTGCAAAACCTTGTTGTAATAATACTTTAAGTTTGTCTTCTAATTTTCGGCCTTTTTCAAGATGAATAGGAGCTAAGAGCAGCCATTTAGTGTCAATTTCTAATTTTTTAACATCAGCAACTACATCGGTTACGGTATTTTTCTTTACTTCTTTTCCAGAAACAGGAGAAAAAGTTCTTCCAATACGGGCATAAAGAAGCTTGATGTAATCGTAAATTTCAGTAGATGTTCCTACCGTTGAACGGGCATTTGTGGTATTTACTTTTTGCTCAATTGCTATTGCGGGAGCGATACCTTTAATGTATTCTACTTTTGGTTTATCTAATCTTCCAAGGAATTGTCTTGCATAAGAAGATAAACTTTCTACATAACGACGTTGCCCCTCAGCGTAAAGGGTGTCAAAAGCCAAACTGGATTTACCAGAACCCGAAAGTCCTGTAATAACAACAAGTTTATTTCTTGGAATAGCAACATCTACACTCTTTAAATTGTGTACTTCTGCGCCTTTTATAATGATATTTTTCTTTGGATCTAATTTTGAAAACTCAACTTGCATAAAAAATTGTATTTCTACAAAAGTAATGAATTTTAAGCAGAGAAAAAGGATTCAACAAATCACAAATTTAAGTTATAGAACTAATTTGAAGCTAAAGCTAATTACCAATAATAAAGGTATCTGGTCAGCTTTTTGGATGTTTGTTGGCTAAAATGTGGTGAAATTGATATTCTAGAATAGGTGGGAAAGAACGAAATACTGTTTTTAACTCTTTACATACAGTAGATAGCGATGGAAATACGATTAATAGTAAGAAAACTGAACTTGAAGGTATACAAAATGGATTTCATATTTATGGGATTGATTAGAGTAGTGAAAAAATGATTTCTATGTAGATGGTAAAATGTTATATAGCTTATTTAATCCAGAAGAAAAAAAAAGCTGTTTGGCCATTTGATCATCCATTTTAATTTTCTAATTAATATGAGTATTGGAGGAAATTTTGGCAGAGCAGAAGCAAATGATGTGATTTTTTCGCAAGATTTTATCGTTGATAACATAAAAGTTTAACAATAATGCACTAATAAGGACATATTTTGTCGATTGCTAAAACGCTGTTTGCTCTTTAAAATTGCGGGATTGATCACGATAAGTAAAGTATTTCTAATTTTTTGTTAAAATTATTTGTTTCTTAGTTAAAATATTTACTATTTTTGGACTTCAATATTAACATTAAATTATAATAAGCCTATACCACAAAATTACTTTTTTTAGAGAAAATTACTCCAAAATTTAATCAAAAACTAAAAGGTATTATTATGACTAATTTAGAACTCCCAGATGCTTTATTGGTGCAAAACTATATAGCTGGAAATGAAAATTCTTTAGCTACATTAATTAATAGACATGAATCTCGTATTTATGGTTTTATATATTCTAAAGTATTAGATAAAGACGTATCCAATGATATTTTTCAAGATACATTTATCAAAGTAATAAAAACATTAAAATCTAATTCTTATAACGAAGAGGGTAAATTTTTACCTTGGGTGATGCGAATTTCACACAATTTGATTATTGACCACTTTAGACGTAACAAAAAAATGCCATTATATAGAGAGACAGAAGAATTTTCTATTTTTTCTATAATGTCAGATAATGAACCTACTATTGAAAGCAAATTGATTTCAGAACAAGTGGAAATTGATATTAGGAAACTTCTAGAAGAATTGCCTATTGACCAAAAAGAAGTACTTATTATGCGTATGTATCAAGATATGAGTTTTAAAGAAATATCAGAAATTACTGGCGTTAGTATTAATACCTCTCTTGGAAGAATGCGTTATGCTTTATTGAATTTAAGAAAAGTGATTGACAAACATCAAATTGTTTTGACTAACTAACAATATATATGGGTTCATTACGTTATTGTGATATAATAATTCATACACATGGCGAAAATTTACTCTAAAAATTCATTGGTTGCTAAGGCAAAAGGGCCTAAAAAAGAAGTTATTTCTTTTTTATTAAATTACTCAAAAGCGCTCCATGTTTTTACTTTAGAGCATAAAACTTATGAGATTAATGCAAATTAAATTTTAGAATCAAACTCCACTACTTTTATAAATAGTGGAGTTTTTTTATTTAATTAAAATGTAGCTTTTAAATTTAAAAAAGCCCGTAGTTTGTTGTAACTACGGGCTTTTGTGCTTTGTGAAAATAGTTGTCGATTATGTGATTGGCGTCTCTTTAAGCGCTTTTTCTTTTGCCTTTCTTTTTTCTTCTAAAATAGCTTCTTGCTGTTTTGCCGTCACCATTAGTCCCACCATCATTATTATTGCCGTTAATAAAATTACTTGAATAATGAGTGATTTGTTTACAATAAGAATGGTATGTTCTGGCGTTATGGATAAAAATAATAGAATGGTAATTAATCCTCTAGGTGCAACAAAAAGTAATGGAAACATTGGGATTTTAGATAGTTTGAGCTGTAAATAGCGTAAAATAAATAAAATAATTACAATACCAACTGCCCATACTAAAGTATCAGTGTTTATAATTTCGGAGGTTTGAATCAAATATCCAAAAAGCATAAAGAACAAGGCACGAACTAAAAATGTAGCCTCAACAATAAGCTCTTTGAATTTATGAACCTCTTTGTTCAATAAGTCTAACCTAAATCTTTGCGCCCATTTAAAATGGTTTAGTTCGTCTAAATTACCAATTGATAATCCAAATACCAGTATGAATATTAAAGCTGGTAAATGGTAAATTTTAGACACTTCATAAATTAAAATAATCAGTAAAATGATAGGTACGAATTTAATATGGTGGTCAATTTTATTCAATAAAAAGGAAAGCAATATGGTTGCTACGACTGAAATTACAATAATAATTAAAATTTCAAGACAGAAATATCCGAAGGTTTCAAGTCCAAAACTAGTGTTAAAAGCAATGAAATTAAAGAAAACGACACCAAAAATATCTGATAAACTACTCTCGTAGATAATAAATTCTTTTTGGCTTGAGCTTAAATTTCGTACACTAGGAATGGCAATAGCACTACTAATAACACAAAACGGAATAGCGTTAGTAAGACTGTCTTTAAAAGAATAACCACCATAATAATGTAATAAATAGGCAAGCGAAAAGGCCAAAACAATTAAAGGTAAAAATGCACCAATAGAAGATTTTTTAATTAATCCAATTTTAGATTTATTGAGTTCTAATTCTAGAGAACCCTCTAATACGATAAGAATCAATCCAATAGTTCCTAAAATAGGAAGTGTTGAGGTTAAGTCAGGTATTTCTATATCTACTAAAACGGTAACTTCTCTAACTAACCAACCTAATATAAGGAGTAAGATTACAGAAGGTATTTTTGTCTTTGATGCTGTAAGATCAAACAAATAGGCGACTAACAATAGTAGACAAAGTGAAATTATGATGGTCATATTGTATGGTTTATTTTTTTAAAATTTTATCTCCTGTTTCTACTGAATTACTAGAAAGTAGGGGATGTAAGGTAATACATTTGGTTGTTAAAATACAAAAGATTTTTGTTTTGTAAAGAATTATACCGCGTTAAATTTAGCAATTGTAATTGCTTTATAAAAGTAAAGTTGCAGTTTTTAGTTTTATTATAATTAAAGTTTAATCCTGATAATGTAGACGTGATTAAAAGAATTTCGTTTCTTTAATTTTAAGTAGCTGTTTTACTTTTAATTATATAAAAATATAAAGCATTAAAAGTCACTAGAGTTATCTTAATAGCTACTCATTTTTAGATTAGGTAAATAAATTGGTTTGGGGTAAAATGAAATTGCTTAAAAAAGATGTGTATTTTGGTAACTTTAAAAAAAACGTTGAGATTGTATAATTAGAACATCATTTTTTTGAGTTCATCCATTGTAATTGGTTTAACAATATAATTGCTTATAAAATCATACGCTTTTGCTCTTTCTATGTCAGCTGGGTCAATTGAACTTGTGATAATGTAGATGTGAATTTTTTTTTCATTTGGTATCTTGATGAACTCATCTAGAAACTCCCATCCATCCCAAATAGGCATGTTTAAATCAAGAAGAATGACATCGGGCTGTTTCTCATCATTAAGTATGATTTTTTTAAGGTTGTCGTAGGCCTCTTTGCCATTACTAAAAACCATGTATTCTTTGCAAAAATTTACGGACTGCATGATTCTTTTGGTACCAAAGATGAAAATTGGATCATCATCTATGATACAGGTTATATCAATTTTTTTCATATTTAAAATATATTTTAAAAGTTGTTCCTATATTTTCTTTGCTTATTACTTCAATTTTGCCTTCTAATGCTTCGACTTGATTTTTAGTTATGAAAAGTCCTATACCTCGCGCATCTTTATTATCATGAAAGGTTTTATACATTCCAAAAATTTTAGAGCTATTTTTTTTCATGTCTATTCCTATTCCGTTATCTTCAATTTCTAAAATGACAAACTTTTCTTTTTGGGTGCTACTTATTTTAATCATACTGTCTCGTTCTTCTGACTTGTATTTTATTGCGTTTGTAATTAAATTAAGTAAAATACTTTCTAAATAAGCGGGTAATGCTAAAATGGTCGTTTCTTTAGGGATCTCATTAATTATTTTAATATTTGTGTTAAATATTAAGGAACGAGTATTCTCTATTGTCAGTTCCACATAATCGTGCAAGTTTAAACTTTGTAGGTTTTCATTTATAGCGCTATTCATTAAAACAACTTCATTAAGATGTTTAATTGTTTCTTGTAAATTAACTGAAGCTGTTTTTAATAAATTTACAATTTCATTGTCTGCTATTTCAGGTTGTTCGTAAAGTAATAAATCCATCATCATCGTGATATTACCAGAATGGGATCTTAAATTATGAGAGACAATATGAGCAAAGTTTTTCAACCTTTCATTTTGATCTTTAGTAACAGTAAGTAGTGACTGTATTTCTTTTTCAGTTTCTTTTATATAAGTAATATCAACTGCTATGCCTAAGTAACCCGTAATCACCTCATTTTTTTTAATTGCTGTAATCGTTAATTGTACGGGAAATTGAGAGCCGTCTTTCCTAATGTAGGTCCATTCATTAGTATCATAATCACCTTTGTCAGTGGGTAAAGTGAAAACTTGAAACTCTTCAATAGGTTGGTTGTATTTAACAGTTAATTCTTGTGTACGGGTTTGTATTTCGTCTTTTACATGAATCAATAAAGGAGTTGCAATACCTATAATTTCTTCTTTTTTATAACCTAATAAATTTTCGGCACCTTTGTTAAAAGTTCGTATTATTCCATCTAAACTAGTTTCTATAATTGCAACACGTGTACTAGCTTCAATAAGTCCCTGAGTTTTTGCAATTGTATCGGCTAATTGTAACTCTGCCTTTTTTTGAGCAGTGATATCAATGATTTGTACAATAAAATAGAGCGGTTCTTGATTCTCATCTCGTACTAGTGAAGCTGAAAGGATGGTGGTTATAACGCGCTCATTTTTACATATAAATCTTTTCTCAAGATGATAAAAAGAACGTCTCCCTTTTATAAGTTCATCTAATAAGTTTAGATCGGCTTGTAAATCATCTGGATGCGTTATTTTTTGAAAATTTTGGGTAACCATTTCTTCTTCAGGAAATCCCAATAACTTACATAGGCTAGTATTTACCTTAAGCCATTGTCCGGTTGTATTTAATAAGCCCATACCAATAGCGGCATTTTCAAAATTACCTCTAAACGCTTCTTCGCTGATACGAAGTTTTTCTTGAAATTGTTTCCTTACCGTAATATCAGCAGTGTACATAATTAAACCACCTATAGATCCATTGTCATTATGCCAAGGTTTTATTTCCCATTTTAACCATTGAATACTTCCATCTTTTCTAATAAAAACATCTTCTTCACGATGATCAGGAATACCCATCAAGCATTTTTGATGAATTGCTTTCCATTCTTGTTTTATTTCTGGAAATATATCATAGTGGCATTTACCAATGATTTTTTCATCATTTAATTGGTAATCGCTTTTCCATTTTTCTGAGGAAGCTAAATAGTTCATTTGATTATCAAACATAGCGATTGCTGTGGGTGTTTGTTCTATAAAATGAATGTTCCGTTGATTAATTTTCTTCTGTTCTGTAATGTCATAATGTGTACCAAACATCACTAATGGTTTGTTGTTCTCAGTCCAGCTAATTACTTTTCCTTTATCTAACACCCATATCCAATGCCCGTTTTTATGTCTAATACGGTATTCGGCATTATAATATTCTGTTTTTTTATTGAAGTATTCTTCTAGTTTTTGTTTGGTAATTAATAAATCATCGGGATGTACTAGTTTTTCCCATTTTTTAGAACTTATTGGTTGTAATTCAGCTAAGGGATAGCCTATTATTTCAGCCCAAATTTCGCTGTGATGTGTTTCTTCTGTTTGAATATTCCGCTCCCAGGTTCCTGTATTGGTTCCCTTTAAAACACTTATTAACTTTTCTTTTTCAGTAGTTAAAGCGATATGCGCTTCTTTGACAACGGTTATATCTTGAAAAGTTCCATATACTCGTGTGCACACTCCGTCAGAAAATGCAGCTTGACCTATTGATCTCACCCACTTAGTATTTCCTTTTAGTGTTATTATTTGAAGTTCATGATTAAAAGGAGTCCCTTTTGCAACAGCTTCTTTAAAAGATTTTTCTATAAGATCTCTATTCTCACCTTCTTTATAAAAGTCAATAGCAGTTTCTATATTTGGAATATAATCAAAAGAGGTCTCATGAATAACTTTAGTCATGCTACTCCAATTTAATTTTTGACTAACCAAATCAATTTCCCAATATCCAATATTTGCAGCTCGATTACATTGGTCTAAGAAAGCATCTTGTTTTTTTAGTTTTTCAAATTCCTTTTTTAGTTCTTCATTTAGTAATGTAGTTTCACTTACAATATTACATTTTTTATATGCTTTTAAAATATGGCTGTTATTACCTAGCTTATTTTTTATATAAATTGCTTTGCATTCGGTTATAATGTTATTTCCTTCTTTGTTTTTAAATATAATTTTTTGATTGATATAATTTTTATCAATTTCATTTGATGACTTTTTTTCGGATATAATTAAGCTTGGGAGTGTTAATTGACTTCTTTCGAAACTTTTAGAATCATAACCTAACATTGTAAAAAAAGGGGCATTCATCCATGATTTTTCAGGATTTTCTAAATCAGAAAATGAAATACCGTTAATGGCATATTCTTGAATAAAATCAAAAATTGAAACATCTTCTTTTAGTAATTCGTAAAGTTCATCTTTTAGGTAATTCATAATTTTAAACTTGGTTTAAAGCAAAGAGATCGTGCCTTAATTAAAGTTTTAATTGCGACTAATGTTGCTTAATGTGTGGTAAATGAGCGTAATATACCACATTTTAAGAGTTTATATGGTTTAAAACATGAAAACTATTTAAATAACTTGTTTTCACAGTGTTTGTAGTGTTATATAAAAAAAAAATAAAAGCTATAATGACACTTAAATGAAGTGTCATTATAGCTAAAAATTAATTGTCATAGATCCTTAAACTATTTTTAACAGTTGTTAATTCTTGTTCTAAGGAATCTATTTTTTGAAGCAAGTTTAAAATAATAGCAACACCTTCTATATTTACATCTAAGTCTTGATGAATTCGTATTATTTTTTCGATTTTATAAATAGCATCGTTATGTATGTAGTGGGTCTCATCAATATTTAGAATTTCTATAAGTCCTATTTCGTCTAAATTATTAAAAAAAGCAACTTCTACTTGGTAATGAGTGCTTAATGTATGTACTGTTATCAGGTTTTCGGTATTCATGTTGTTCTTAGTTTAGAAAGTTCAGTGAATAATTCTTTTTCTTTATCAGATAGCTCGGTTGGAATCGATATTTGATAGCTGATATATAAATCTCCAAATTGTCCCTCTTTTTTATAAACGGGAAAACCTTTTCCTTTCAATTTTACTTTGGTATCATTTTGTGTTCCAGCGGCGATTTTTAATTTTACTTTTCCGTCAAACGTAGCTACAGTAATTTCTCCACCTAGCACAGCAGTATATAAGTCTAAAGCAACTGTTGAATAAAGATTTTCTTTGTCTCTCTTAAAATCAGTATGATTATCAATCGAAAAAGTAATGTATAAATCTCCTTTTGGTCCACCAGAAGCACCTTCAGCGCCATGTCCTGGAATTTTAATTACTTGTCCGTTTTCTACACCAGCAGCAATAGTAAGTCGAATGTTTTTACCATTAACTGTTAGTGTTCTTTTATGAGTAGTATATACGTCTTTTAGATCAAGGTGTAATTCAGCATTAAAATCTTGTCCTTTATATTGTGGACTGCGACGTTGGCCACCTCCACCACCAGATTGATTGAACATTGATTCAAAAAAATCAGAATAATCGCCTCCTCCAAAGCCATTAAAGCCTCCTTGTTGGCCATTACCTTGATGTTGTCTTTGCTGCTGTTGTCTTGATTTTTCGTATTCTTCACCATGTTCCCAGTTTTCACCATACTGATCATACTTTTTTCTATTCTCAGGATTGCTCAATACTTCATTAGCTTCGTTAAGTTCTTTAAACTTTAATTCGGCTTGCTTGTCATTTGGGTTTAAATCAGGATGGTGTTTTCGGGCCATTTTGCGGTAGGCCTTTTTAATTTCAGTCTCTGTTGCTTTTTTGTCTACTCCAAGGACTTTGTAATAATCTATAAATGCCATGTTTACATTTTTTTTTATAATTATTTAATTGCATATTTTGCTACTCAATGTATGTTCATCTAGAAGGAAATGTGCTCTATCAAATTTACTCAAATTTTAGCAGACAAGTAGTAATAAAATGTTTTATTTTAAGTGTATAATTGTTTTTTACAATCCAGTTAATGACAAAATACCTGAGTTAACTATTCGACTTAATTTGACTTTTCTCTGTTTTTTTTTCTAAAATCACTTGGACGCACTTTTGCAATTTCGAAGAAAGTATTGCTAAACGTTGCCAAACTATTGTATCCAGAGGCATAGGCTATTTCGCTAATTGATAGATCGGTTTGCAATAGTTTTTCCATACTTAATATAATGCGGGTAAGCTTGACGTATTGTAAAAATGAAATGTCTAGATTTTCTCTAAATAGGCGTGATAAACTGCGACTACTCAAACTGAATTTTGCAGCAATATCTTTTAACTGCAAGGATTGATCTACGTTAAAGTAAATATGTCTAAGTATAGGGCGCAACTTAATGTTTGTAGTTGTAGGTAACACAACTGCTAGTGCCGTTTTATTTGTTGAGGCGATTACATTACCTAAGGTCTTCATGTACAAATATTTTTCAGGTTCTTTTTTTGTGATGTTTTCACTCCAATTTTCAGTAAACGAAATCATCTCTAAAACCAATGTTGAAACAGGATAGATTCCCATTTTAGAATGAAAATTATTTGGCATCAAAGCCTGATTAGGAATATAAATATTGCGCATCATGGTAATCGATGTTCGTAATTCGATAAAATGTTCTAATCCCGCTGGAATCCATACAAAGTGGCGTGCAGGCAAGAAATAGGAGTTCTCCTTAGTTTGTAAGTAAGCCACTCCTCCTTCGATATACGTTAATTGATGTTTAGTGTGACTATGCATTTCTAGTCGTACTTCTACATTACTGTGATATACATAGCTAGATCTTGGAAATTGATCTACTTTCTCTAAAAAAGATAGCTCTTGAAGCGCTAATTTTGGATGATTTTGTTTCTGGCTCATATTGACAAATATATGGCTTATTTAGTAAAATAAGACTAGAAAATATATCCCAATTTTGCATATTAATTTAAGAGAAAAATATGCATTTTAATTGTTATAAAATGGCAGTGCCTTCATTCTTATTTGCACTTTGCTCAACTGTAGCCCAGAGTCAGGAAGTTGTTAAAGATAGTATTCCTATTTCTTTAGAAAAAGTCTGGGAAAAAGCGGCGGCAAATAGCAAAGAAATCAAGATAAACCATTTGCACACAGCCTCTGGTGTCGAAGCTATTAAAAATGCAAAAAGCAAGCAGTTACCAGAAATTGGTTTTAATGCTAATTATGGTAAACTGGCAAATATTCCAGTTTTTACTAACGGAATTTTAAATAAAGCCGACTTTATCCCGCTAGAAGACCATTCTATTTATGGGGCTACTATAGATGCTTATTTTGAAATTTATAACGGCCACAAGCTTAAAACAAACATTGAAAAAGAAGCTGTAAAACAAGAATTGTCTCAGTATATAGAAGAGGAAACTATAGAGACTATTCATTATCAGGTTGCCGAATCATATTTAAAGTTACAACTGTACTTGCAGTTTGAGAAGTTAGTAAAGCAGAATATTCATCAAAACGAAGAACGTTTAAAACTAATCCAAAAACTTTATAATGGAGGTGTAGTTTTAAAAAGTGATGTGCTTAGAGCACAACTGCAATTGTCTAAACAAAAAACGGCTTTGACTGCTATTTGTAATAATGAACAATTAACCATGCAGGAATTAAATATTTTTATGGGTGACCCTGATGAGCAACTCTTGAAGCCTACTGATGAAATAGGTTTTCAAGACAGCCATAAGCTCCTGAGCTATGAGGAATATATTGATGATGCGCTAAATAAATCGCCTTTGCAGAAAATCGAAAAGCAAAAAGTAGCCTTGAGCAAATTAAATATAGAAGGATTAAAAGCCGATAAATTACCAAGAATTGGTTTGTTTGGAGATTATAGTTATTCGTATCCGCAAATCAAGCTGTATCCTTATGCAAATGCGCCTTACTTATTAGGTGTTGTAGGGGTAAAATTGTCGTATGATATCTCATCGATTTATCATGATTTCCATAAAGAGGAAGAGGCAAAAATACTGTATGAAGAACAAAAATTAGCACAAGAGAATGTACAGGATAATTTGCGAAAAGACATTAATAAAGCCTACAAACGCTATCAGGAAGATCAAGAAAAAATTGAAGAATTAGAGCTGAATATAAAACAAGCTACAGAGAATTACCGCATTCTCAACCAGACTTATTTTAATCAACTTTCCTTGATAACTGATTTACTTGACGCCGATACGCAATTATTACAAGCACAATTTGAACTTATTTCAGCCAGAATCTCAGAGCAATTACATTATTACCAACTACAAAAAAATACAGGAAACCTATAATCATGGCTACAAAAACAGAAAGACACGAACGCATAGACAGAATAACAGTTAAAATAACGTACAGTATTGCTGCTGTGGTATTGCTATTATTATTGGTTTACGGCGCTTTTACATTGGTAAAAATGTATCGTTATGAAGAAACAAATGATGCGCAAGTAGAAGAGTATATTAATCCAATACTTAGCAGAACAACTGGTTTTGTCCAAGAAATTAAATTTAGAGACCATCAAAAAGTGCAAAAAGGAGATACTTTATTAGTAATTGATAAAAATGAAACCTTAATGCAATTGCAAGAAGCAGAAGCGACGTTGAGTTCCGCAAAAGCATCTTTGCTAGTTTTAGAAAGTAATACGGTAACTACCACAAGTAGCGCATCAGTTAGTGAGGCAAGTATTGCTGGCGCCAAAGCAAAATTGTGGCAGCAAGAACAAGAGTTCAATAGATATAAAAAATTATTAGCAGAGGAAGCCGTAACACCACAGCATTTTGAAGCTATAAAAACCAGTTTTGACATTGCAAAAGCCGAATATAAAGCGGTTCAAAACTCTTATAAAACGGCAAAAGGAAAAATTAATGACGCCGATTCTCAATTGGCTGTAGCCAAAGCCACCGTGCAACAAAGAGAAGCTATTGTAGCCAGTATAAAACTCAATTTAACTTATGCAGTAATTATCGCTCCAGCTGACGGAATAATGGGTGATAAGACGTTACAAGTGGGACAATTAATTCAAAAAGGACAAACATTAGGCTTTATTGTAGACCAAGATCAAGGAAAATGGATTGTAGCTAATTTTAAGGAAACTCAAATCGCCAATATGAAAGAAGGGCAGGAGGTAGAAATTAATGTAGATGCATATTCAAATGAAACTTTTCATGGTAGAATACAATCGCTTGCTCCCGCTACAGGATCTCGTTTTTCACTTTTACCTCCAGATAATGCAACTGGTAATTTTGTTAAAATTATTCAGCGTTTTCCCGTAAGAATACTTTTGACTGATGCTGTTGCAAAAACTAGAAATCTTCGCGCAGGAATGAATGCTGAGGTATTGGTCCCTAAATTATAACTATAAATGGATCAAGTTTCAAGTATATTTAAAAGTTGGGTTCCTAGGTGGAGCATCAAAGCTATTATTTTTTTGACAATTTTGCCTGCAGTTGCAATGCTGGCAGGATATATTGGCGGAATCAATAGTGCTGCGAGTTATTATGGTTTGGATCCTACTGATATTCAATTTTCAATTGTTTTGTATTACATTGGGATTGCGAGTTTTTTTCCTTTAGAAAGGCGTTTTTTTAGCTATTTTGCTTCTAAGTCGTATTTTTTAATGAGTGTCTTGTTGTTTACGGCAATAAACCTAACGCTGTATTTTACTAATAATGTAATGGTTTTTATGCTTTTTAGATATCTAGGAGGAGCCGTTACAGTTGCTTTAATTAGTGTTTCTCTAAATTTAATTTTCGCACAATACCACTCTGAAAGATCGCGAGTTTTGGGCTATGCTGTTTTTTACGGTACATTATTAATTGCAAATGCTTTTACCTATTTGCTTAATGCTTATATATTTCAAAATTTTGATTTTAATGTACTGTATTTAGCTATTATTTACATTCAAATTCCTGGGGTTTTATTGCTTTTTCTTTGTCTAAAAAGAAACATGCGTTTGCTTACTAAAAGACTGCCTTTATTTAATTTAGATTGGAGGAGTTTTTTGATTTACACTACAGTGTTAATTTTAATTGCTTATGTGATTTTGTATGGTCAATATTACGACTGGTTTGATAGTATACGTATTTGGACTTGCGTCGCAACTATTGTTTTATTACTAACTATTTTTATCACTATTCAACTTAGGAGTAAACGACCATTTATTGATTTAGGAATTTATAAATTCAGGAATTTTAGGTTAGGAGCATTGTTGCTTATGCTGTATTACATTTGTAAGGGAGATTTAAGTGTAGCTAATAATTTCTTTCTGGAAAAGATGCATCTAGATTCTTATCATTATGCTTACATTATGTTTTTTAATGCCTTAGGAATTATAGTAGGAATCAGTATAACCGCAAGATTTATTTTAACAAAGCGCAACATGCGCTTAATCTGGCTTACTGGTTTTGCTTTTCTATTAGTGTATCATATCCAAATGTTTTATGTTTTTGGCTCGCAGGCCAATGAGCAAAGTGTTTTGTTGCCCTTATTTTTTCAAGGAATGGGAAACGGAATATTGATGCTTTCTATTGTGTTGTTTTTGATAACTTCAGTTCCAGAATCTAAAAGTTTTTCAGCTTCTTTAAGTGGGGTTTCATTTCGTTTTTTTGCTTTTACAGTTAGTTTAGCACTAATATCATATATGAATTTAAGACAAACAAGCGTACATTATCATGAATTAGGAAGCACGGTTACAACATTAAATGTAGAGTCAAGTAAACGCTTACAATTGTATGAGAATATTGCTCTGGCAAAAGGAGCTTCAGCGCTTAAAGCAAAAGTGATGGCCAAAAAAATGCTTGGTAAAGCAGTAGCGAACCACACAAATATACTATTTGCAAGAGATTACTATTATTATGTGAGTATTATGATATTTTTTATCATGTTAGGTATTGCATTATTACCACATTTGCATTACCATTTCAGGAAAATAGGAGCTAGACTTATTCCTATTTAGAATGTTGTTTTTATGTCATAAAAAAAAGCCATCAAAACTGAATTTGATGGCTTTCATTATTTTACAGAAAAGTAAAATTATGAAACTTGATGAATTATTTTTTTATCAAGTATTTAATATTTACAACCCTTCCGTTAATTATTGTTTTTAAGAAATAAAATCCTCTTCTCAATTGTGATAATTCCAAATTAGAAACAGATTTCCCTGCACTAATTTCTTCAGAAGACCTACTTACTAATTGTCCATAAATATTGTACACTAGGAAATCTACTTTGGCGAAAGCCGAACTATTTATACTAACATTTACGTTACTCACAAATGGATTAGGATAAACGGTTATGTTAGTTACAGCACAAGTAGGGTTTGTGTCATTAGTGCAGTTTCCTAGAACATCTCCATGAGCTAAATGCCATTTTACGGCATATTCATCAACACAAATTGTTTTTCCTTTATGGCAAATTGCTACTTTTGGGTGTCTAGAATTGTTTCCGCATTGTACGTTTTCTACAGTTACAGTTCGCTCTGTAACCGCAGTACAGCCATTTGCATCAGTTACTGTTAACGTATAAGTAGTGGTTTGTTCTGGACATACTTTTATAGCATTAGTTTTTGCTCCAGTACTCCATTCATAAGTAAAAGGTTGTACGCCTCCTATGATTTCACCAGCTTGAAGTGTTGTGCAAGATTTGTCCTTGTAACCATAATAAACGGTTACATCATCTGCATTTGGTATTTCAATCGCATCGGCTTCAGTAATTATGAACGCAGTAGTTATTGCTTTATTAAGAGCATCTTTTACAGTAACAGTATAGTTTCCTGCTGAAAGATTAGAAACACTATTTGTAGTTGCGCCGTTGTTCCAAAGATAAGTGTAAGGTATAATACCTCCTGTTACAACAACGGTTGCGGTTCCATTTTCTTCCCCATTACAAGTTATATTTTTACTACTAGAGCTAGCAACTGTCATTGGTTTCATTTGGATTCTAACAGAAACAGGAAAGTGATCAGAAGCTGTTTTAGTATAGTCGCTCGTGTAAAACTCATAATGCACTCTTGCTGATTCAGGAAGGTATAAATTAGCTAATTCATTAGAAAGTGTAATGTGATCAATCATGTTTTCATAAGTTACATAAGATCTAAACCCAGCATCACTTAATGTTTTTGTTGGGACAAAATAGTTTGCTGTGTCCTTAACGTAAGCTTCGTAGGATGATGCAGTTGTAGTAGTGATATCTGAAACGGTGTAATCAACATCGTCATTATAATCGCCAAGCAAAATTAAATTTGCATTAGGATATTGTGTATCTAAGCTGTCTTTTAAAACTTCAACATCAAACTTACGCATGTCGTATTTGCCTTGAGCATCACCACTTGTATTTGCTCTTGCATGAAGATCGATAATATTAATTTGTTTTTCGGTACCGTCAATGGTAACATTTGCAGTTAACATGAAAGGCAGTCTTCCGCTGGCAAAAAAGCGTGTTTTATCAGCTTCGGGATAATTGGTTAAAGCCGAGGCATCTCCTCCATTATAATAGGGGTGAATGGTTTTTAACAACACTTTTGTACTTACTGCTTTTACAGTTTTGTTTTTATAGATGAATCCTACTTTTTGAGTGGGACCTGTAGTATCATTAGGATATGAAGTAGCGTTAGATAAAACAAAACTATAATCGTTCATTTCACTAACCATTTGACCTAATAAAACGTCATCAGAAACTTCTTCAACTGCATAAATATCTGCATCTAGATTTTGAAGTACAGCTTTAACCGCTTCTTTTTGGATGTTATCTGAGTCGGATTTTCCAGCTGCAGGCGAATTTGTTTCATCACCAAACCACGCTACATTCCAGGTTGCGATATCTAGAGTTTTATCTTTAGAAATAGTCAAATCACTTCCTGATTGTTGGAATTTTTCGGCACAAGGTAAATCAGTTCTCAATCTAGGTAATAATTGTTGCGTGGTGAAATAATTAGCGACAACACCTATGATTTCAGCGCAAGTCTCTGGTTGTGCAAAACCTGTAAGCTCAGTTACATTAGCATCAAGTCTTAATTGTGCAGTTCCGCTCGCGTCAGTAATAGTAGTATTTGAATTCCCAAACATAATTGCTCCAGGTTTAGGAAAAGTAGTATTTTCTATGCGGACTAATTCCGCTGGATGATTTGCCATTTCGCCTAAAGTAATCGTAAGCGGTTGGATCACTTGATTTGTATTTCCGTTGTAAGTCACAGCGCTAACAGGACCTATTTGCACTTGATCATAATAAGAACTTCTTGCCCCAGTTACTGTAATAGAATCTCCTATTTTAAACAATCCAGCACCGTAAACTGTTTTATCATAAATAGCAATTGCACCACTAGTATCTTGAATATAAGCCGAACCAGCTAATTGATCTGAAACTGTTAAAATACCAGTCACGGTAACAATTTCGCCATCGGCTTTTGCTCGCGCGTTGGCAATTGGAATTACAGTAACAATGTCACTAGCGTCTCCAAAAAACTGTCCTGTATTTATTTTTCCAGCAGTAGCAATTGCTGCTTGCCAAGTGAAATCAGTATAATTAAATCCAGCACCCGTTAATTGAAGAGATGTTCCTACTGCAGCGCTACTTTCTTCAACTATTCCAATGTCAGTACTAGTCATTCCATTTGCGGGACCATCTGTAGCGGTAAAACTGCCTTCATAGCTTAAAAACTGAATCACATTTCCTTGAGGGTTAACCAATGCTAAACCATCAGGAGCGCCATTTTGTAAACCAGGAATACTTACATAAACGGTTCCGTAACCGTTCATTTGATCAGGAATAATTCCGGATAAAGTTCCTAATGGTGTGTAGCTAGTACCACCATTTCCGTTGTAAGGAACTATTGTCCAATTGGTTAAATCGGTTCCTGCATAACCAGCAATTTCTACTGCTTCATCAATGTCAGTTCCTACATTGTCATAATGGATTTCGTTAATGAAAACCAAATCACCAAATTTTTGTCCCGCATTCACTTTTCCAGAAGTACTGATAGCAGCTTCCCAAGTGAAATCAGTATATTTAGTTCCTTTTCCAACTAACTGTAGTGAGGTTCCTACGTTAGCAGTGCTCGATTCAGCTGCCCCAATATCCGTACTCGTCATTCCGTTTGCAGGACCATTTGTGGCGGTAAAGCTGCCTTCGTAACTTAAAAACTGAATCACATTATCATTAGCATCTACTAAGGCTAATCCATCAGGAGCACCATTTTGTAAACCAGAAATACTTATAGAAATTGTTCCATAACCATTTGATTGGTTTGGGATAATACCAGATAAATTTCCTATTGGTGTATAGCTGGCACCTCCGTTACCGTTGTAAGGAATAATTCTCCATCCAGTAATATCAGTTCCAGCAAGTCCCGCGATTTCAACACCTTCATCAATATCAGTTCCGGCATTATCATAGTGAATTTCGTTTATAAAAACAGCTCCAGCAGGAGTAGGCGTTGTGTTGTTATTTAAAGTTGTCACAACAATAACGTTACTCGGTTCAGATGTGTTGTCATCAACATCTACTGCTTTAACTGTAAAATTATAAGATGTATTTGCTGTTAAACCAGTAATTAAAAAGTTGGTTGCTGTTGTAGTTGCTATTTCAGTAGTACCATTATAGATGCTATACGAAATACCATTGGAAGCATCCCAAACTAAATTAGTGGTTGTGCTTGTTGTGTTACTCGCTAGTAAGTTTTTAGGAGCAGTAAGAGCAACAGGGCTATTAGCAAAAGATTGTCCATTATTAATTGCTCCATAAGTGCTTGCTGTAGCTGTTAACCAAGTAAAGTCAGTATAATTAGTCCCTGATCCAGTTAATTGTAGTGATAATCCAGCAGCTTCGGTTCCTGTTTGTGAAACGCCTATGTCTGTGCTTGTCATTCCGTTTGCAGGACCATTTGTTGCCATAAAACTACCTTCATAGCTTAAAAACTGAATTGCCTCTCCTAGATTATTAACTAATGCTAAACCATCAGGCGCACCGTTTTGAAGTCCAGTGATAGGAACAAATACAGTCCCAAAACCATTTGACTGCTCTGGGATCGTACCAGAAAGCACTCCCACGGGAGTATAACTAGCGCCACCATTACCGTTGTATGGAATAATAGACCAATTGCTTAAATCAGTACCTGCAGTACCAGCGATTTCGACACCTTCTCCTAGGTCAGTTCCAGCATTATCATAATGAATTTCGTTAATAAATACCGTAGCAACAGGATTAGGTGTTGTTGTAGCGGCAGTAGTTGTAAATGTAACAGTGTTGCTAGCTAGAGAATTGTTCCCTGCAGCGTCAAAAGCTTTAATAGTAAGTGTGTAGCTAGTATTAGCAGTTAAGCTCGTTAAGTTATAGCTATTATTTTGCGATGAAGCTAAGAAGTTAGTTCCGTTAAAAATGCGGTATCCTAAAACGGCAACATCATCTGTGCTTGCAGTCCAATTTAGTATTGCAGATTCTTGCGTAACACTATTTACAACTAGATTACTAGGCGTTGTAGGAGCCTGAGTATCTGCAGTGGTATTTCCGGTGAAGCGATTTTCGGCTTGAGGACCACCCCAAATTGTTGTTGCAAATGCTGGATTATCAATAAAAGGGTTTCGATTACCTTGCACGCCCTCTAAAATTGTGTTTCGATTTAACTCAAATTGAGATACAGGATCTTCAATATTCCACAGCAGTAAAATATCTGTAATATCATTATTAAAAGTACGCGCGCCCACCGTTACATTAGCAGGAAGACATTGTTCGCCATAGCGTAAATACATGTACATTAACATTCGAGCAACATCACCTTTCCACTCATCACCAGGATAGAAATAAGCATTATTTATAAGTGCTGCATTTCCTGATCCAGCTCCATAAGGGTAATTACTTCTTGTGGCGTTAAAAGCAATATCAGAAGCTCTTAAATGATGCGCATCGCTTCCAGGTCCTGAAGTTCCTAGATTAGGCACTCCTAAAGATTTAGCATAAACGTGTTCGCGATTCCATTGACCAGCATTTCCGCCATTAGCATCTTTTGAGCGCGTTCTATCATTTGTGCTATCAGAATCAGAATCGTTGTAGCCATAGATTAGTAATACTTTGCTAGGGTCAGTAGGATCAATATCTGTTTGCTTTAAAGCATCCCAAACTCCAGGAGTATAGGATAAGATAGTGGTGTTACTGCTAATTAAGGTGGCAAGACTCGATTTTAGTTCAGTTCCTGATTGGTTAAGGTTAGTTCCGTTATAATAGGTCGGGACTTGACCAAAAGAGAAAAGACTTAAAAAAGACAATACAGCAACAAAAAAATGCTGTTTTTTTAAGTAAAAATGTTTCATGGTTATTTGTTTTTAAAAAAGGTAAAATTAGAACTATCTCTATTGAAAAGCGGTTATTGATATTAATAAATTGTTAAAAATGTATATTTGGTAATAATTCTTAAACGGGAATGTTCTTTTTTTATTTTATTTTCTAAAAAATGCAAAGTTGATTGTAGTAAGTAAGGTATCTGAAATAGCGAATAATCCCCGTGTTTACTAAGCGATTTAATTGTGAATTAATTTTACTTGAATTCTAAACAGAGCGTTTGATTAGTGCTTTTGTCAGTTTTTTTTTCGATAAGGAAACCTAGAACGGTTTTATTTGTTTATTATATTGTATTGTTGTTAAGATATATGGTAAAAAGACATAAAATTGATTTATTTTTGTAATAAGACTTACGATAATTTGCTTATTAGTATTCAAATTTAATTACTGTCTAAAGCTGAAGAATACCTACTTTTTTAGTAAAATAAATTTAAAACTACAATGAAAAACATCCCAATACCTACTAATGAACTGGAGCGAATTAAAGCATTAAAAAGATATTCAATCATGGATTCTTTGCCAGAAGATGAGTATGATTCCATTACCAAACTAGCTTCGTTTATCTGTGAAACACCTATTTCTTTAGTAAGTTTATTAGATGAAGAACGCCAGTGGTTTAAATCTTCAGTGGGAATAGATGTTAAAGAAACAGCAAGAGAAATATCGTTTTGTCAATACGCAATCATGGGTGATGGTATTTATGAAGTGAGTAATGCCTTAGAGGATAACAATTTTTCTAAAAATCCATTAGTTACGGGTGATCCTAACATTCGATTTTATGCCGGCGCACCTATAAAAGATGAAGAGGGGTTCAATTTAGGTACTTTATGTGTTATTGATACCGTTCCTAGAACGCTTAGTGAGCAACAAAAAGAGGCTTTACAATTATTAAGCCATCAGGTAGTTAGTTTGTTAAAACTAAGGAAGAATAATACAAAATTAATTGAAACTCAAAAAGAATTTCAAAATTTCATCTCGCTTTCTAAAGACCTCGTATGTATTGCTAATGTTGATGGTAATTATTATAAAGTAAATCCTGCTTTTACGACTGTTTTAGGATATTCAAAAGAGGAACTAGAAGGGCAGCCGTTTATAAAATTTGTACATCCTGAAGATCTTGATAAAACATATAAAGAGGTCGCTAAATTGAGTCAAGGTTTTACAACCATTAGTTTTGAATCCAGGTCACGTTGTAAAGATGGTAGTTATGTAACCTTGAGTTGGAATAGTTCTCCAGATCCTGAAACGGGTAATTTATATTGTATTGCTCGCGATATGACTATTGAAAACCAACAGAAACAAGTACTTAAACAAACTACGACAGATTTAACAGCAATATTAAACTCGGCTGAATTTTCAATTATCGCTACGGACAAAGAGGGTAATATCAAGCAGTTTAATAAAGGAGCAGAGAAATTATTAGGATATAGTGCTGAGGAAGTAATAGATAAAAAAAATAGTTCTATTTTCCATCTTCAAGATGAGGTAGAAAAAAGAGCTGCAGCATTATCAGCAGAATTATCTGAAAATGTGACTGCTGGATTTGATGTATTTGTCATTAAAGTACAAAAATTTGATTTAGCAGATTCTCATGAATGGAGTTATGTTAAAAAAGACGGTACTGTTTTTCCAATTGTTTTGTCAGTCACTGCTATAAAAAATGATCTAGGAGAAATCACAGGTTATTTAGGAATTGCCAAAGACGTTACTAAAGAGAAAGAGGCAGAGCAAGACCTTATTAATAGTAAAATTTTACTGGATGATTCCCAACGAATTGCAAAAATAGGAAGTTGGAAATTTGATACTAAAACAAATAACCTTATTTGGTCAAAAGGGCATTATGAGGTATTTGAATTTGAAGAAACTTCAGGAGATAAATTAAATGAAGCTTATAGAAGTAGAATTCATCCAGAGGACCTTATAAAATTAGATATATTAGAAAAAAAAATCGTTAAAAACGGAACAGATTTTAGTGTAAATTACCGAATTGTTTTTCCAGATGGAAGAATTAAGCATATTCTTGAAATAGCAAGTCCGCTTCTAGATGCAAACGGAAAAACGGTAGGGATGCAAGGTAATGTTCAAGATGTTACTGAAATTAAACTTGCTGAAAACAAAATAAAAGATAAAGCTAAGGAAATAAATGATGTAAGAGCAGCACTTGACGAGTCAGCAATTGTTACCATTACTGATCAAAACGGAATATTAACTTATGTTAATGATAAGTTTTGTTCCATTTCGCAGTTTTCAAAAGAGGAACTTCTAGGGCAACATCATTATATTGATGCTTCGGGAAATTACACTAACATATTAGTAAAAAAAATCTGGTTGTCTATTGCTAATGGTAATATTTGGAAAGGGGAATTAAAACAAATTGCAAAAGACGGATCTTATTACTGGGTACACACAACCATTGTTCCATTTTTAGATAAAAACGGTAAGCCTTATCAGTATATTGCAATTAGTGCTGATATAACTCAGGAAAAGATAGCTGAAGAAAATTTGCAAAGTGCCTTATTAGGTTTGCAAAAAACGAACAAGGAATTAGATCAGTTTGCGTATGTAGTTTCACATGATTTAAAAGCGCCCTTACGTGCTATAAATAATTTAGCTGAATGGATTGTTGAAGATATGCCTGAGATGCCTCAAGATGTTAGTAACAATCTAAATTTATTGCGAGGTAGGATTTTAAGAATGGAAAACTTAATTAATGGCGTTCTAGATTATTCTCGAATAGGAAGAACAAAAATCGAAAAAGAAACAATAGACTTAAACCTCATGATTAGTCAAATTGTAGAAACGATCGTACCTACTAAAGGTTTTGAAGTTACTGTAAGTGATATGCCCGAAGTTTTTAGTGCAAAAATATTATTGTATCAAGTCTTTAGTAATATAATTAGTAATGCCGTGAAATATAATGATAAACCTATTGGTACAATTAGTTGTACTTATGAATCCTTACCTGGTTTTCATCAATTTAAAATAACTGATAACGGACCAGGAATAAGCAAGGAATATCACAAAAAAGTATTTGGTGTTTTTCAAACTATTGAAGCCCGAGATAAAAAGGAAAGCACAGGAATAGGATTGTCTATTGTTCAAAAAATAATTGAAGAAAAAGGAGGTCAAATTTATATTGAATCAGAAGAGGATAAAGGAGCCAGTTTTGTTTTTACTTTACCCAAAATAAACAAATAAGAGTAATGTCAGAAGATAAATATTTTGAGGATTTTGTTGCCTTAAAAAAAGAATATGATGAGTTTATATATATTGTTTCTCATGATTTAAAAAGTCCAATGAGAGCCATAAGTAACATAACTAATTGGATAGAAGAAGATCTGGGCGATAATGTAAACAAAGACATTCTAGATAATTTTGGTCTGTTAAAAAATAGAGTAGGACGTTTAGAAAAAATGATGAATGCCTTACTTGAGTTGTCCCGAGTTAATAAAATAGAGCCTAAAGGAGATGCTGCTACGCTTTTAGAAATGATAAAGGAATGTATCGCAATGGCTGAGGTGAATACAAGTGTCAAAATTAAGTTAGATTATAATGTAAAAGAATTAAATGTTACTATATTAGCTAAGAAGATGCAAAAGGTATTTTTTGAACTTCTTGATAATGCAATTCAGTTTCATGATAAGGAAAAAAAGAATATTTTTGTTACAGTAAATGAAACCGATAGAATGTATGAAATTTCGGTTCAAGATGACGGACCCGGAATTGTTGAGGAAGTTAGGGATAAAATTTTCAATATTTTTTATACTGTTAGCTCTAAAGATGATTTAGACACCACCGGCGCAGGTTTAGCCATTAGTAAAAAAATTATGGAAACAATGGCAGGGAAGATCACTTATGAGGCTGCTAGTCCTATAGGGTCTATATTTAAAATAAGTTGGCCAAAAAACAATCAATTAAATTTAATAATATAAAATATGAGTGCAAAATTAGTAAACATTCTATTAGTAGAAGATGACGAAGTCGATGTAATGAACGTTAAAAGAGCTTTCTCTAAAAACAACATTCAAAATCCACTATTTATTGCAGGAAATGGTGTAGAAGCACTCGAAATGCTAGAAAGCAAAATAATTCCTTTACCCAAAATAATTATTTTAGATATTAATATGCCTAAAATGAACGGAATTGAATTTCTAAAAGTATTGCGTGCTGACGAAAGACTCAAGAACATATCGGTATTTGTGATGACAACTTCTAATGAGGATAGTGATAAAATTAATGCCTACAATCTTAATATTGCAGGTTACATTTTAAAACCACTATCGTTTGAAAAGTTCATTACCTCAGTAGCGACACTTAAAAATTTCTGGCAGCTATGTGAAATGTAGCCAGTATTATACCTTATAAAGATGAAAGAATTTAATATATTATTAGTCGAAAATAACACTGGTGATGCTAAAACGTTTCAAGATTTTTTCTTGGATAAAAATCAATACACTGTTGTTGACGTAGCTAAGGATAGTATTGAAGCTTGGACAATGTTGCGAGAATTAGGAGAAAAATCTACATTACCTAAGATTTTAATAATTGATTGTGATGATGATTATGAAGACGAAATAAATTTAATTAAAAAAATAAGAGAAGATGTAGTACTAAAATCTACGTTAATTTTTATTTTAAAAAAATCAGGTAATGAAAGTTTTAGAAGTGTGGCATTAAATTTGAACGTAGCTGCCTATATCCACAAACCTTTGAATGAAGAAAAAATGAATGATTTTTTTGTAATTCTATATGATTATTTGGATATACTAGAATTTTCACGAGCAACAAAATTAAAATGACCCACTCCTTAAAAATATTAATTATTGATGATGACAAAGTTGATGCTATTGCAATTGTTAGATCAATAACTAGATCAGATATTGACGCCGAAATTGATAGTGCGCATTCTGCTAAAGAAGGTTTTCAAAAATTAGAAAATAGTCATTATGATTTAATTTTCTTAGATTATATGATGCCTGATTCAGATGGGATTTCCATTTTAAAAAAGCTACGTAGTCTAGATATTGAAACTCCTGTTATTTTTATTACCTCGCAAGGAGATGAAAAAATTGCGAGTCAAGCAATATTAGCAGGTGCATCTGATTATATGCCAAAAACTTTATTGACTTCTGACGGTATTTCCCATAGTGTTCGAACGGCATTAAAATTGCACGAAAACCAAAAATTAAGGAAAAACGCCGAATTAGAATTAAAAATAAATTCTAACCGACTTTCTGAAGCGCAAAAGCTTGCAAAAATTGGTAGCTGGGAAATTAACTTAAATGATGGCGCTATTTATTTCTCCGAAGAGTTGTATAACATTCTAGAATTAGATGTACATGAGGAGCCTTCAATTGCACTATTGAAATCCTTTTTTACAAGTACAGAGGATATCATTCTATTTGAAAAGAAACTAAGAGATGTTCAAATTAATTATGAACAAACGTTGTTTAGTCATACCATTTTAGATAGAAAAGGAACCGTTAAATACATCAATGAATATATAAAATGTTTGACTGATGATAATGATAAACCCTATCGCATTTTAGGAACGATTCAAGATGTAAGTATTCAAAAAGAGATTGAGAAAGAATTAATCGAAGCTAAAAATTTAGCAGAGCAATCTGTTAAATTAAAGGAGCGCTTTTTGACTAATATGAGTCATGAAATTAGAACGCCTATGAATGGGGTTATTGGTTTTGCAAAAATTCTGGAAGAAACTAATCTAGACGAAAATCAAAGCCAAAGTGTCAAAGCAATTCGTACGGCAGGGGAGAATTTAATGACTATTATTAACGATATTTTGGATTTATCCAAAATTGAAGCTGACAAAATAGTTTTTGAAGCTATTCCGTTTTCTGTTAGAAAAACCGTTAATGCAATCACAGAATTATTTACTCCAGCAGCGCGCGATAAAAAAGTAACTTTCACTGCTGATATTAGTCCAACAATAAGTGATTTATTGGTTGGTGATCCTACACGACTTACTCAAATTTTAATTAATTTAGCAGGTAATGCTTTAAAATTTACTAATTCAGGAAGTGTTTTATTGCGCGTAACCGAAGAGGACGAGTGTGATATTGAAACTTGTATTCGGTTTTCAATAATTGATACCGGTATTGGTATTCCTGAGGATATGATTCATTCTATTTTTGATAGTTTTAACCAAGCTTCTAATGAAACTACAAGAAAATATGGTGGTTCAGGTTTAGGACTTACTATTACTAAAAAATTGGTTGAACTTCAAGGCGGAATAATTTCTTTAGAGAGTGAAGTGGCAGTAGGAAGTACTTTCTCTTTTATGATTAAATATAAAAAAGCACAAAAAGACTTTACTGTTTCGCTTGATGAAAAAAAGACAACATTAGATCCTGTTTTTTTAAAGGACATAAAAATATTATTAGTAGAAGACAATGAGTTAAATCAGCTATTGACCGTTAAATTATTTAAAAAATGGAATAAAGAAATTGATATAGCAGAAAATGGTGCAATTGCCATTGAAAAAATTAATTCCAATACCTACGATATTATATTAATGGACATTCAAATGCCTGAAATGGACGGTAATGAGGTGACTAAATATATAAGAGAAGCAATGGCTGCTCCTAAGTCGCAAGTTGCAATTATTGCAATGACAGCTCACGCAACGGTTGATGAAGAAAAAAGGTGTATTGCAAATGGAATGAATGATTACTTGTCTAAACCATTTGATTTTAATATTTTATTAGAAAAATTGTACCGCAACATAAATTTAGATGCTGAGGTTTCTATTGTAAAGTCAGCTACAAAACGAGCAATTACCTCTGAATGTTTAGTGAATTTTGATTATTTAATTGATTTTTCAGAAAATGACGCCTATTTTATAAAAGAAGTTATTGAGTTGTTTTTAGAAGACGCACCAGGTACTTTAGTCGAAATAACAGAAGCTGCAAATAATAAAAATAATGATAATTTAAAAAAGGCAGTCCACAAGTTTAAATCATCGGTAAGTATTTTCGGAATTCAAAAAGTCTTGGATACTATAAATATAATTGAAAATGAATTACAAACGAACCCTAGTGGTAGTTTGCGATACGAAGCAGTTGTGAAATTAAATGAACTTTGTCTTAAAGCGATTAATGAACTTAAAAATAGAACTGAATATATTTAACAATAGATAAATAGTCAATCATCATTTATGATGGGTTTCAAATAACAAAGCTGTATAAAGGTTTCTTAATCGAGAAATTTTTACACAGCTTTTTTGTTTTTACCTTTAAAAAGAGATTCTTGAAGTTAAGATTAATTAATGATTTTGGTTTTCTATTTGAACATCCTTTAAAAAGATTTACATTTGCAAATTCTGATTCTTAAGAATAGTTTTATTCTTATCAAGAAATTAAGTCTTAATTCAGACTTATTAATCAGCTTAATTCCTCCAATTTTTATTGGTTACGCAACAATTTCGGAAAGTAAAATCCGGAAAAAAATATTTTATAATTATTTAGAAAAAGAATGAAACAGTATTTCAATTTATTTGACTTCACTCAAAAGGTGAATTATAAAACAGAGATTTTAGCAGGTTTAACCGTAGCTATGACAATGATTCCAGAATCATTATCATTTGCTATTCTAGCAGGTTTTCCGCCTTTAGTAGGTTTATACGCTGCTTTTATAATGGGTTTAGTAACAGCAATCTTTGGAGGGAGACCAGGAATGGTTTCGGGAGGTGCTGGAGCTACCGTGATTGTATTAATTGCATTAATGAAATCTAGTGGTTTAGAATATGTTTTTGCCGCTGTTGCCTTAGCAGGAATATTGCAAATTCTTGTAGGAGTATTTAAACTGGGTAAGTTTATACGGTTGGTTCCACAACCAGTTATGTTTGGTTTTGTTAATGGTTTAGCGATTATTATTTTTATGTCGCAGCTAGAACAATTCAAGACTATTGTAAACGGCGAAAGTGTTTGGTTAACCGGTAGTCCCTTATATATAATGTTAGGACTAGTATTGTTGACTGTGGGAATTGTATTGTTTTTTCCAAAAATAACAAAAGCTGTTCCTGCTTCACTTGTTGCAATAATTGTTGTTTTTGGTTTGGTCTTAGGACTAGGAATTGATACTAAAACGGTTGCTGACATTGCTTCTGTAGGTGGTGGTTTTCCTCCTTTTCATATTCCTGAAATCGCATTGACATTTGATACCTTAAAATTAATTTTTCCTTATTCATTAATTATGGCTTCAGTAGGATTGACTGAAGGGCTGTTAACATTGAATTTAGTCGATGAAATGACGGGTACAAAAGGAAGTGGTAATAGGGAGTGTATTGCTCAAGGAAGTGCAAATGTACTAAATGGCTTTTTCTTCGGGATGGGTGGTTGTCCTATGATTGCACAAACTTTGGTAAATCTTTCTGCAGGTTCTAGAGCGAGATTATCTGGAATAATTGCTGCGTTAACAATATTATTAATCATTTTATTTGGTGCACCTATAATTGAACAATTGCCTATGGCTGCTTTAGTAGGGGTGATGGTGATGGTTGCCATTGGAACTTTTGAGTGGATCAGTATTCGTATCATTAATAAAATGCCAAAACATGATATTTTTGTTGGAATCCTAGTTGCTGTGATTACTATTTTATTACACAATTTAGCACTTGCTGTATTGATCGGAGTGATTATCTCGGCTTTAGTTTTTGCTTGGGAAAGCGCTAAGCGTATCCGAGCTAAAAAATATGTAGATGACAATGGTGTAAAACATTATGAAATATACGGCCCATTATTTTTTGCATCAACAACTGCTTTTGCTGAAAAGTTTGATGTTTTCAATGACCCAAATGAAGTAGTAATTGACTTTAAAGAAAGTAAAATTGCTGATATGAGTGCTATTGATGCCTTAAACAAAATTACAGAGCGCTATGCTAAAGAAGGTAAGAAAGTACATTTAAGACATCTAAGTACAGATTGTCGTCAATTATTGAAAAATGCTGATGATGTTATCGACATTAATATAATAGAAGATCCTACGTATAAAGTAGCGGTTGATTAAATAAAAAAAGGATCTGATTTTCATCAGATCCTTTTTTTATAACTTTTTTTTAAAAAAATCAGCTCACTAAAATTTCGGGTTTTCGTTGATGTTTATTTCTGTAACAGGACCAAATTTCTCCGCTATTTTTTTGATTTCAGATGCTTTCCCAACTAGGATAAATTGCAATTTGTCTTTTGGGAAATAAGTAGCAATTATTTCATTGGCTCTAGCCAAATCAAGGCTATCTACATTTTTTTCAAAATTATCAATGAAGCTGCGGTCAAACTTATACCAGAACATTTGTGATAATAAACTAGCTAACTGTCCAGAAGTCTCATAATCTGGCGGAAACTGTCCTTTAACATAGTTTTTGGCAGATGTTAATGCGTTTTCATCAATTCCGTTTTGATGTAACTTATTAAGGACTTCAACCGCTTTGTCTAATGCAGCTTCTGTAGTTTTGATATTTGTAAAGGTACTAATAACAAAAGTACCATCATTTTTCAAAGTATTAAAACGGCTACTAGCACCATAAGTTAATCCTGTATTTACTCTTAACTCATCATTAAGCATCGATGTAAAGCGACCACCAAAAAGCGTGTTAACAACATCTATTGCTATATAATCAGGATTGTTTCTACTTATTCCAGGAGCACCTATTAAAAATGTTGTTTCGTTAGCATCTTCTTTATTAATTAATAAAACACGGCTTTCAGTAGGTTTTTTATACGCTAATGTTGAAAGGTCTTCTTTTACCTCTTTTCCTTTTTTCCACTCTGAGAAAAGTTTAGTAATACTGGCTTTCATTTCTTTTGTAGAAAAATCGCCCACTAATGTAATTGCAGCATTGTTTGGGGTGTAATTTGCTTGGTAGAATTTTTTAACATCGCTAGCCGTCAATCCTTCCACTGTTGCTTTCATTCCGTTGATGATGTTACCGTACACGTGGTTTCCGTATAAGAATTTATCAAAATAAAAACCAATTACTGCTCTAGGACTTTCTTTTTGTTGTTCAAGGCCAACTAATAAACGGCTTTTTTCTTTATCAAATTCTTTTTCATCGAATGCTGGATCTAATAAAATTTCCTTAACAATATTTAGTACTTTTTTTTGATCCTTCGTAGCAAAATTAGCCGAAAGTCGTGCATACTCTTTAGTAGCCGATGCATCGATACTCGCACCTATAAAATCAAGTTCTTGATCTATTTGTGCTTTAGTATAACTTTTTGTTCCGTGTTTTAATGCCGTAGCAGTCAATGACGCTAAACCTGCTTGCTCTCCATCATAAATTGCACCTGCTGGCACCACAGTAGAAACACTTATTAAAGGAACGTCATGCTGTTCCATTAAATTCACAGTAAGACCGTTAGAAAGTTTAAAAGTAGTGTATGCGGGTAATTTATATCCTTGTGCTGATGTATTTGCAATGACTAAAAGTAGCACACAGATGCTAATTAGCTTTTGATTTATATTTTTCATAAAATTAGTTCTCTACATTTGTTTTTAATACACCTACCGTTCTATTGCTTTTTGCAAAATATTTTTGAGCTACCTTTTGAACATCTGCGACAGTGATTTTATTGAAATCAGCGGGCGCATTGAACATTTTTTTGTAATCGCCAAAAAATACTTCGTAAGTACCAATATTTCTAGATTTACCATTAATAGTTTCTACTTGACCGTAAAATTCCATTAATTTCTGGTTTTTGATTTTTTGCAATTCATTTTCGGTAATTCCGTCTTTCTGGATTTTTTCAATCTCAGCGTAGATAGCATTTTCTAAATCACTTTCATTAATATCTTTATTGGCTACAGCATAAATAGAGAATAGTGTTGGGTCAAAACTATCACCATATTCTGTAAAAACTTGTGTTGCTAATTGTTGTTTGTCAACCAATGAAGCGTATAAACGGGAAGAATTCCCGTTAGAAAGTGCTGCACTAAGAATGTTTAAAGCGTAATAATCTTCGTTTTTGGATTCGGGTGTATGGTAACCAATCATTAAGTAAGGTGTAGCCACATCTTTTTGAACCGTTATTCTACGTTCTCCTGTTTGTTTTGGCTCTACGATATGAACTACTGGCGGAGTGGGTTGCGCCGGAATAGGTTCAAAATACTGTTTTGCTAATTTTTTAATTTCCTCAAATTTAACGGCTCCCGAAATTACCACTACACAGTTATTAGGTGCGTAATAAGTCTTAAAATATAGTTCTAAATCTTGTTGGGTCCAGTTTTTCATATCGTCCTCATAACCAATAACTGGCCAGTGATAAGGATGTTCTTGAAAAGCAGTGGCTTGCATTGATTGTGACAAAAGTCTCCATGGGGAGTTTTCAAGACCAGTACTTCTTTCGCTTAACACAACACCTCTTTCGCTTTCAACAACTTTAGGGTCAATACTAAGATTGGCAATACGATCACTTTCTAAATCAAAAATAGTTTCAGTAGCTGAAGCAGGAAACCAATCAGTGTAAACAGTCACGTTTTCAGTAGTATAAGCATTATTTGAGCCACCGTTGAATTCCATTGTGCGGTCAAAAAGTTTTGGTCCGTATTTTTTAGCACCGTTAAACATCATGTGTTCAAAGAAATGAGAAAGCCCGGTGATTCCTTGATGCTCGTTTCTACTACCCACTTTATAAAACAAATACATGTTAGCATTAGGTATAGAGAAGTCTTCAACTACTAGAATTTTCATTCCATTAGTTAGTGTAAATGTTTTCACATCATCTGCTTTCATTTGTCCTTTCATCGAAAAACTGAACAAAATTAGCAACGGAAAGATCATTTTTTTCATAGTACTTAATTTATTTATTGCGAGTTTACCCCGTATTTGCTTATAAAGATATTTATAATTTATATTCTAAACAGCTTAATGTTTTTATAGTGCTCTACAAGTTGTTGTTTATTACTGTATTGGAATAAAAATAGAGAAAACTACTCCTTTATTGATGGCTGATGTTACACTAATAGTACCGTTATGGTTTTCGATTATTTTTTTTACTATGGCTAAGCCAATACCTGTTCCGCTGTATTTTTCTTTTCCACCTAATCGTTGAAAAAGTTCAAATATTTTACTACTGTATTGTTGTTCAAAACCAATTCCGTTGTCTGTATAACGGATGTAGCAATATTGTTTCTCAGCCACTAATGTCTTATTTTCAAAATCCTTTCCCGCTCCAATAGTGCAGTCAATAGTAATTACCGGATATAAATCAGCTCTTGCAAATTTTAAAGAATTACTAATTAGATTGTGTAATAATTGTCTAAACTGAAAAGGAATGATCTTTAAATCACAGGTTTTACCTACCGTTATAACCCCGTTGCTTTGTTGTAACTCTTCCATTAAGTCACCAGTAGTTTCTGCTATAATAGTTGCTAGGTTAATTTCCTCAAATTTTTTATCACTATTATTCGTTCTAGAATATGCTAATAAGTCTTGAATAAGGGTTTGCATTCTATTAGCAGAAGTTTGAATTTTATAGAAATAGTCTTTTCCAAAATCAGAAAGATTGTCTTTTTCTTTATCTATAATTCGTGATGCAAATGTTTGAATTTTACGCAATGGTTCTTGTAAGTCATGACTTGAAATATAGGCAAAAGACTGTAACTCTTTGTTCATATATTCTAAGTCAATATTTTTTTGTTCTAATTCTGCTGTTCTTTCTAAAACTAGTTCCTCAAGTTCATTTGTGAACATTTTTTGATCTTGGATGTCCGTGCTTGTTCCTACCCACATTTGTACATTACCATCTTCGTCTTTTTGAGGAACGGCTCTACTTAATTGCCAGCGGTAAGTTCCGTCATATTTTCTAAAACGATGTTCTATTAAAAAATTATTACCAGTTTTAATAGCATCAGCCCATAACTCAATATTTCGGTCCCGATCATCAGGATGAACAATACCCACCCATCCTTCTTCATTTAGTATTTGTTCTAGTGATAGCCCGGTGAAATCAAATACTGACTGGTTATAATAATTTATATTCCCTGCTGGATCAGATGTCCACACCTGCTGTGGCATAGAATCAGCTAATAATCTAAATTTCTGTTCTCTTTCAAGTAATTGTTGTTGAAAGAAACGTTCCTCAGTAATGTCTCTAATTGTTCCCAATATTTCATTAGGGTTTTTATCTGAGTCATAAAAAACTTTCCCTTTTAGTTCAGCCCAAGAAACTATTCCATTTTCTTTTATAATTCTTGCAACGTAAAAAAGAGCGCCAGTAATATAAGATTTCTCGAAGGCTAATTTTCGGACTTCTAAATCATCTGGATGGAAATTTTTTAATAACTGATCGTGATCTAAATCGCGATGATCATTATATCCTAATATTTCGACACAGCGATCAGAACAAATGGCAGCATTTGTTTTTAAATTATATTGCCAGATTCCAAGTTCACTTGCTTCAATAACAATGTTTAGTTTTTCTTCACTAGCTTCAATTATTTGACGTGCATGTACTTGTTCACTTACATCAATACCTATTGCCATGATGCCATTTACTTTTCCTTCGTCATCATATAACGGCTCATAAGAGAAATCAATATAGATGGTTTCTAGAGCCTTGCCGCGAAGTAATTGAAGCGGTAACTCCTTTGCAGAGAAAGGATTTCCAGTACTGTACACACCGTCTAACATCTCTTTTATTCCTTGAGAAAGAAGTTCAGGCATTGCGTTAAGAAGTGCTTTGTTTAAAACCTCGTTTTCCTCTCTTCCCCACAATTCTAATGCTTTGCTATTGACTATTTCTACAGTATAATTCGCAGCCCGCAAAACTGCAATAGCAATAGGAGCTTGAACAATCATTTGTCTTAAATTCCTCTCGCTTGTTTTTAATTTTTCATCATTTTTTTTGCGTTCCGTAATGTTGGGGCTAACGGTTGCAATACCAATAACTTGATTTGTAACTTGGTCTTTTATTTTAATTCCGTTCCACTGAACCCAAAATGGTTCACCAGTTACTTCATTCCAAAATTGTATTTCGTCATATTCATTATCGATATTAAGAGATTCAGGGAAATTGTTTTTAGCAAATTCTCTTTCTGAGGGAAATATACAATCTATAATTGTACGGCCTTCATAGCCATTCCAACCAAGCATTTTAAGTCCAGCTGGATTAATAAATTGTATGCTAGAATCTATGGCTGTTAATCCTATGTATTCCTCGCTTGCTTCAATTATAGCAATAAGTTTTTGTTTTTCTTTTTCGGCTAGGTGTTTCTTAGTTATGTCTTGTAATGTTCCATTAAAACGAATAGCAACTTTGTCTTGGTTAAACCAAACACGCCCTTTTACTCTAACGATGCGTTCTTTTTTTGTCAGTAAATTTTGAATAGTATAATCAATATTGAATTTCCCGCCAGATTCATATTTTAATGCAGTTTCTATAGCTTCAATAACCCTTGGTTGATCATGAATAGTTATTGCTGATATTGCTTGTATAATCTCTATTTCAGTATCATTAGGAAGGCCAAACCATTCTTTCATGCGGTTGTTAGCAGTAAACTTATTAGTTAGTGGATTTAGATCAAAAGTCCCTAACTCAGTCGCTTCAATAGCAAATTGCAGCTGATCATTACTTTCTTTTAAAGCATCTTCGGCAAGTTTTTTAGTAGTAGTTTCAATTAGTGTAACGAGAATTCCGCCTATTGATCCGTCTTCAACGCGAATAGGACTGTGTGAAAAATCAAAATAACAGTTTTCAATGAAGCCATTTCGATTAAGAGGAAACATCATGTTGTTGCTATCTGTAGAACGAAATGTTTTACCATTGATCACATCTTGAAACATGGGTTCTATTGTGTGCCAAATTTCTGAAAATGTTACTTTACTACTAGTCCCTAATGCTTGTGGATGTTTTAATGTTCCTAGAATAGGACGGTAGGCATCATTATATAATTGAATGTATTCATCGCCCCAAACAATATACATAGGAAAAGGGTTTTCAAGCATAACAGAAACCATTACCTGCAAGCTTTTTGGCCAAAATTCAGGATCTCCTAACGAGGTTTTACTCCAGTCTTTTTTTCGAAATAAGGCTCCCATTTCTCCACCATTATTGAGAAAACTATAATTTTTACTAGTAGGCATGTGTTTTAGACTTTAGAAGTAAATGTATTTTAAAAGAAATAAAGTTGACAATATTTAGACTTTTTACAAAAGTAGTATTCAAAAATATTAAATAAATATTAGACTTAATAGTAAAAAATTAAAGTCTTTCGTTAAACGGTTTATTTGAGATGTTATTATAAATAAAAAAGGCTTCATTTACAACGATTGTCGTAAATGAAGCCTTTTATATTTAGTTAAAAAATCTTACAAGTGGATCACTTCACCATATGCATCAGCAACTGCTTCCATAACCGCTTCACTCATTGTAGGATGAGGGTGTATTGATTTTAAAATCTCATGTCCAGTAGTTTCTAGTTTACGAGCAACAACTGCTTCAGCGATCATATCAGTAACACCAGCACCTATCATGTGGCATCCTAACCATTCACCATATTTAGCATCAAAGATTACTTTTACAAAACCATCAGGAGTTCCTGCAGCTTTCGCTTTTCCTGAAGCAGAGAAAGGGAATTTACCAATTTTTAATTCGTATCCTTTTTCGATTGCTTGTTTTTCAGTTAAACCAACTGAAGCAATTTCTGGAGTAGCATAAGTACAGCCCGGTACGTTTCCATAATCGATAGGTTCTACATGTAATCCTGCAATTTTTTCAACACAGTTGATACCTTCAGCCGAAGCTACATGAGCTAATGCTTGTCCTGGAGTTATATCACCAATAGCGTAATAACCTGGAATATTAGTTTCGTTGTAATCGTTAACTAATATTTTATCTCTATCAGTAGCAATTCCTACTTCTTCTAGACCTATGTTTTCGATGTTAGTTTTGATTCCAACAGCCGATAATAATATTTCAGCTTCTAATTCAACTTCACCTTTAGCCGTTTTTACAAAAGCTTTTACTCCGTCACCAGTAGTATCAATTCTTTCTACAGATGAGTTCGTCATGATTTTAATACCTGCTTTTTTCAAAGAACGCTCCATTTGTTTAGAGATATCTTCATCCTCAACAGGAACAACATTAGGCATAAACTCAACAATAGTAACTTCTGTTCCCATTGAATTATAGAAATGTGCAAACTCAATCCCAATAGCTCCAGAACCTACAATGATCATTGATTTTGGTTGTTTTGCTAATGTCATTGCTTGTCTGTACCCAATCACTTTTACACCATCTTGAGGCAAGTTAGGTAATTCACGAGAGCGAGCTCCAGTTGCAATAATAATATGATCAGCACTGTATTCAGTAACTTTATTATCTTTATCAGTAACGTCAATTTTTTTACCTGGTCTTATTTTTCCAAAACCATCAATAACGTCTATCTTATTTTTTTTCATCAAGAACTGAACTCCTTTGCTCATTGCCTCAGCAACACCACGGCTACGTTGTACAACAGCAGGAAAATCCTTATCAAATGATGAAACAGTCAATCCGTAATCAGAAGCATGTTTAAGATAATCAAAAACTTGAGCTGATTTTAATAATGCTTTGGTTGGGATACAACCCCAGTTTAAACATACACCACCTAAGTTCTCTTTTTCAATTATGGCAACTTTAAACCCTAATTGCGATGCTCTAATGGCAGTAACGTATCCACCTGGACCACTTCCTAAAACAATGATATCGTATTTCATTTTTATAAGTTTTCTAAATTAATTGATTTGGCGAATTTAAGGAATTATTCTCTTTCTTAAAACATAAATAAAGTTAATACTACTTTTTTTTAATAAATAGCAGTAGTTGACTGATGTTGTAGTTCTTACAGCGCATTTTTAAGGGGGTGTTTTGAGATTTATTGCGTTTTAAAAATAGTTTTGTTAAGTGATTATTTATTTACCGCAAATAAGTTATAATTATAACGGACTGTTGCAATTTTTTAACAATAATGAAGTTATAATACTTAGTCGTTAAGTATTATTCTTGTTTAGAGGAGTGGTTTTAAGAAATTTTAGTTGAGTTATATTGTTTGTGTAATTCAAATAAAATTTTAAAATCATTATTATATACGGAAGAGCTGTTTCTAAAAATAAAAAAATGTCCAAATCAATTTTACTAGTAGATGATGATCATATCGCCAATTTCGTTAATTCAAAAATGATTTTGAAAAACGGTATATGTGACTCAGTTGCTTCAAAAATTTGTGGACGTGAAGCCCTGAGTTATTTGTATGATGATAATAATGTACCGTCTTTAATTATTTTAGATGTAAACATGCCTCAAATGACAGGATTTGATTTTTTAGACCAATATTATAGCTACGGATTCAATAAAAACAAGACCAGCATTATGATGCTTAGCTCTTCATTTTTAGATCAAGATAAAACCACTGCCAAAAAATACGACAAAGTGGTGCAATTCTTAACTAAACCGTTAAATGAAAAAACCTTGCAGGAAATAGCCACTCTAATTAATTTGGTTTCGTGACGCTAAACTGCGAGTCATACAAATTCTTATAGTATCCAGATTCTTTATTTACTAATTCTTGGTGCGTTCCTTGTTCTACAATTAGCCCTTTATCCATTACTACAATTTTATCGGCATTTATAATTGTTGCTAATCTATGCGCAATTACAATAGAGGTTCTTCCTTGCGTAATAGTTTCGGTGGCACGTTGTATTAATTCTTCAGAATAGGTATCGATTGATGATGTAGCTTCATCTAGAATTAAAATACTTGGGTTACTAACATATGCTCTTAAAAAAGCAATCAATTGGCGTTGGCCTGATGATAACATCACCCCACGCTCTTTAACATCAAAATCATAATTATCAGGCAAACTCATAATAAAATCGTGAACGCCTATTTCTTTGGCAGCAGCCAAAACATCGTCTCGAGTAATATCCGGATTATGAAGCGTAATATTGTTGTAAATAGTATCAGCGAATAGAAATACGTCTTGCAAGACTACAGCAATTTGCTTACGCAAAGATCCTAAAGTATAATTTTCAATATTATGACCGTCAATAAAAATGGTTCCGCTATTGATTTCGTAAAAGCGATTTAATAAATTGATAATCGTAGATTTTCCAGCGCCTGTCGAACCAACGATTGCTACCGTTTGTCCCGCTTTTACTTCTAAATCGATTCCTTTAATGACTTCTTCATCTGGAATATAGCTAAAATGAACATCTTTAAAACTAATATTTCCATCAAAAATAGGTGCTTCTAGAGTTCCTGTATCTTGTGTTTGATCTTTAGTATCAATAATGTCAAATACGCGATTTGCAGCAATCATTCCCAATTGCATTTCATTAAATTTGTCAGCAATTTGGCGTAATGGGTTAAACAGCATTCCAATAAACATGGTGTATGAAAACAAATCACCAAAAGTCGTAAATGTATCACCATTCAAAATCTTTATTCCGCCATAAAGCACAATAAAACCTAAAGTTAATGACGAAATTATGTCAGCAATTGGAAAAAATATTGAGTTGTATAAAATGGTTTTTATCCAGGCTTTTTTATGTTTGTTGTTGATTTCCATGAATTTATCGGCTTCGATATTTTCACGGTTAAACAATTGCACAATTTTCATTCCCGTAACGCGCTCTTGTACAAAGGAGTTCATATTGGCAATTTGGTTTCTAACCTCTTCAAAAGCAACTTGCATTTTACGCTGAAAAATTCGAGTGATAAAAACTAATATTGGCATAGCCACAATAACAATCCAAGTCAGTTTCCAGTTCATGTAGAACATAAAAATAAGCACCACTAGCATTTTCATTAAGTCACTAATGATCATAAATAATCCTTGGCTAAAAATACGTGCAATCGACTCAATGTCAGACACTGATCGCGTTACTAGTTGCCCTACGGGAACTAAATCAAAATACTTCATTCTAAAACTCAAAATGTGTTTGAATAATTTAATTCTGATGTCTTTAACAATATCTTGTCCCAGCCAGTTTGCCCAATAAACAAAGTAAAACTGCGAGAAAACCTCACATAAAAGTACAATTCCCATCAAGGTGATGTAAAATAAAAGTCCTTTTGCGTCCTCTGTTTGAATGTACCCGTCAACGGTTTGCTTTAATAAATAGGGGCGAAGTGCTGCAAATATCGATAGTGAAATTGCAAATATGATAACGCCATTAAAACGCCATTGATACGGCTTTGTATATTGTAATATTCGTTTAAATAAACGAGTGTCAAATGCTTTTGCTTTCATTTTTTTTAGGCTGAATTTAGTTCAGTTTTTTCAGGAGCTTAATCCTGCTGTTCATTACAATCTTAACCGCCAAACACTGGCGTTTAAGGATTTCCATTGCCATCAGGGCTAAGGATGTATTTGTTTTTAGAATATTTAGATTTATAATTAAATATTCTTCTTTTTAATACTAATTAATATAATCATAATCAATCTCAGTTAGATACAAACCATGAGCAGGTACTGAAAATCCTGCTTTGTCTCTATTTTTACTAATAATAATTGCTTCAAAATCATCTAATGTAATTTTGTGTAAACCTATGTTAACAAGTGTGCCTACAATAGCGCGTACCATATTTCTTAAAAAACGATTTGCTGATATTATAAATATTAATTTGTTGTTTTCTTGTTTCCAGCTAGCTTCATAAATAGTACAATCAAAAGTATTAACATCTGTATTAACTTTTGAAAAACACTGAAAATCAGAATGGCTCAATAATTTATTTGCAGCTGCATTCATTAATTCTATATCTAGTTTTTGATGAAAATACCAACTCTGCTCTTGTAAAAAAGCATCTTTAAAAACATTGATATGGTATTCGTATGTTCGTTGTGTTGCATCAAAACGACAATGCGCAGCATCATGAACATGAATTAAATCATAGATAACAATGTCTTTAGGCAGGTAAGCATTAAGCTTGTGTACTAATTTTTGAACATCAAGCGGACTCTCAAAATCAAAATGAGCATACATTAACTTTGCATGAACACCAGTATCAGTACGACCTGCTCCCATAATTGCTATGGCAGAATTTAGTAATACAGATAAGGCTTTGTTTAAAGTTTCCTGAATCGAAGATGCGTTAGGCTGGTATTGCCAACCGTGATAAAGGGTTCCGTTGTAAGCTAATTTTATAAAATATCTCAAGATAATAGATTCGCAAATTTTTAAAAGAACAAAGGTACAAAGTTTTTATGTTGAGAAAAGGTTAAATGTGTAAGTTATGATGGCAAGTTTTGATTTTTATTAAGTAAACAAAGTACCTTTGTGTTCTTCAAATTATAATAGTAAGTTACTAGAATGAAAAAAATACTGCTGCTTTCGGATACGCATAGCCACATTGACGACACTATTTTAAAGTATGTAGCACAAGCTGACGAGGTTTGGCATGCAGGTGATATAGGAGATTTATCAGTTACTGATACTATTAAAAAACTAAAACCATTACGAGCAGTTTATGGAAATATAGATGATGATAAAGCAAGATTAGAATTCCCGTTACACAATCGCTTTATGTGTGAAGGTGTTGATGTGTGGATTACGCATATAGGAGGTTATCCAGGCAAGTATAGTCCTAATATTAAAAACGAAATAGCATCGAACCCGCCTAAATTATTTATTTGCGGACATTCTCATATTTTGAAAGTGATGTTTGATAAAAAAAATAATTTGCTACACATGAATCCGGGTGCTTGCGGTAAAAGTGGTTTTCATCAAGTGCGCACCATGCTTCGGTTTGTAATTGATGGTGAGGCTATAAAAGAATTAGAAATTATCGAAATCGAAAAACGTGCCTAGTTACGATTTGTAAATAATAGGCGTTTTAATCTTAATTTTAGTACCGTTATTTTCACTAGAGATAATTTTTATTTCTCCGTGAATGTTGTTGATACGAGCACGAATTTGGTTTAAACCAAAACCTTCTTTCGAATTAAATTTGACATTGTTAAATCCTTTTCCGTTATCTTCAATATGAATAATTAGTTTTCCTTCTTTCTCTTCAATATTGATTTGTGCGAGTGTTGCTTCACTGTGTTTGATGATGTTATTAAACAGCTCAGCTATAATGAAATACATTTTCATTTCGAATGCATCTTTATAACGTGTTTTGTCGTCAACTGAACTAGAATACTTAAACTGTATAACCGAATTTGAGTTTTTTTCGCACAAATCTTTCAGTGAAAAGTAAAGTCCAAAACGCGCTAACAGAGAGGGGATGAGTTGGTGTGATAAATCACGTACTTTATCGTGAGCTTCTTTTAGTAAACTTCGGGTTTTAGTAATCTCTTCGGATGTAATTGCATTTTTTGACGTAAAAACACTCAAGTGTAGTCCTGCTGATGATAATATTGCACTTATGTCATCATGTAAAAAAGCGGCTATTTTTTTTCTTTCTATCTCTTGTCCGTTTACAGAGGCGTTGTAAATGTTTTCTTGAATTTTTGTTTGTACGTCTTTTAATTTGTTTTTCTGTTTTAGTCGAATATTTTGAGTAAAAAAGTAAAAAATGATAATGATAAAAAGCAGTAAGGCAATGATAATTGTACTAATTCGTTTGTTTTTAGACTGTTTCTCTATCAGTACCTGTTCTTTTGTTTTGTACTTGTCTTCAATGTCGTCTATCTCTCTCTTATATTCATCTATTTCTAAGTTTATACCCGCAATATTTGCCTTCTTAATTTTTTCTTCGTTGTTTATTTCAGTTGTTAACGAGTTAAATTTACATAGGTTGATGTAGGCATTTTTATAATCACCATTTTTCAATAAAAAACGGGAGTATTCTTGATATGAAAAAGACAAATCTGATTTTTCATCCTCTGCTATACCTAGTTTTATAGCGGTCTTAAAAAAAGTAGTTGCCTTTTGGTTGTTATTTTGATGGCTGTAATACATTCCGTTGAGCATGTTTAGAGCAACAACAGTGGTTTGGTCTCCATATTTACTATGGTACTTGTTAATGTATTGTAGGTATGGGTATCCTTTTTCGTAATTTCCTATGTCAAAATAAGCCCAAGCAATGTTTAAATTGGTAAAAACCAGCTGTGCTGAATCTCCTATTTTAGTACTATATTCAAGAGATTTTTTATAATAATAAATTCCGGTAACATATTCTTTTTTATCAAAACAATATATGTTTCCTAAGTTATTGTAAAGCCAGTTTTTTAACTCGTCATTATCAGTTCTGTCAGCATAAATTAGTCCTTTTTTATAGTAAAAATACGCTTTTTCAAATTCGGCTATTCCATCAAAGTTAGCCGCAATTATATTGTAGCATCTAGCAATCAATAAATCATCATTAATGTCAATTGCTTTTGTTAAAGCTATTCGAGATACGACTAATGATTTTTCATATTTCTCGTTTATCATCAATTCCGTAGCTTGATTGGCTAGTTTTCGGATCTCTATATTCGCATCTTCTGGGACTTGAGAGACAATGGTGTTGCTAAATGATAGTGAGAGTAGAAGTAATAAGAGTATGTAGTGTTTTTTTTGAAACATAAAAACGGCAGTTGATAGCGTAAAAATGAATTAGGCTTTTAGGATTTAATTAATTTATTTTTAATTGCGTATTTAACTAAGCTAATGGTATTTTTAGCTTTTAGTTTCTTCATGATATTCTTTCGGTGTGTTTCAACAGTATTACTACTAATAAACAAGTGTTCGCTGATTTCTTTACCACTATATTCTAGAGCAATTAAAGTGATTACTTCTATTTCACGTTCTGTTAACAAGGCAAGTGCATTAGACTTATTTTTGTTAAGTTTGCTGTTGTCTTTAGTAGCAGTATTGAATATTTTTTCTCTAACGGTATCACAAAAATATTCTTGTCCGTTATTGACAAATTGTATTGCTTCAACAATACTTTCACCTGCGCATTGTTTTGTTAGATAGCCACTAGCGCCCAGTTTCATAACTTCCTTAATGATTTTTAAGTCATCATAGCTTGATAATACAATTACTTTACAAGGAAAGCCTTTAGCGCTAAATTCCTTCATGACTTCAATACCATCTTTATTGGGCATACTAATGTCTAGAACTAGAATGTGAGATTTGTTGTTTGTTACTTCTTCAAAAATGGTATTTCCATCTAAAGAAAAACCTACAACCTCAAAGTTTTCTACTGTATTCAGTAGTGTTTTCATTCCGTCAATAAGTACTTGATGATCGTCAGCAAGGTGAATCCGAATTTTTTCTTCCATTTTTGTAGTTAACTTAATCCAAATTTATAAAAAAAATGTTAATAGCGTCTTAAAAGTTATTATAATTAAATTTAGTCCACAAAAAAACCCGAATAATTACATTCGGGTTTCCTTCGCACTAATAAACTAAGTTTATAGGTTTATCTCAATCTATCCACAGATTTTACAAGATCTTCATCCTTTTTGATGGCCTTATTAGCTAAAACTAATAACACGATAGCAACAATAGGTAGAAACATCCCAATACCTTTCTCAGAAACATTAACTGCTTCTCCAGATATATTTAGTGAACGATATACAAATAATCCTAATAAAATTAAATTTAATATTATATTCAATCTGCCTAATACAAATTGATGTTGTCTTTTTTTATAAGAAACAATACTAATCACAGTCATTGCAGTACTAAAACCAAATAACACAGCGTAAACTTGATTAAGCATAAAGTAAAAATCATGTCCATTGTCTAATTTCCATAAAGGAAAAACGAAGGGCAATACTCCAGTTGCAATAAAAGCAAGGATTAAATATACTGTTTGTAATCTCTGTATCATTTTATTTATTTGTTTTACAAAAATATATTTTCTTTTTTAAAAATACTATTGTATCATTAAATTTTATTCGTATTATTGCATAACAATACCGTAAGCACTTCATACTGCGGTCAGTTCAAAATAAAAAAAATGCTATCAAGTCTTTTATAGTATTTCCAAATTAATTAAATTCAAAGAACATTCATGTTTGATATTTCTGCATTAAAAGAAATGAAGCTTTCTGAGCTTCAACAAATAGCTAAAGCAGCTAAAACAATAAAGTTTAATGGTGTTAAAAAGGAGATCTTAATTGGTCAAATTTTAGACTATCAAAAAACCAATGTTGAAACAGCATCAGAGAGTAAAAAGGAAGATGTTGCTTTGGATGAAAAACCAAAAAGATCTCGTATAACTACTACAGATGAACCTCTAGCGGCTAAACCGAAAGCGAAAATAGTTAGCGCCAAGAAAATTATTGAGTCTGCGGGGCAAGATAATATTGAAGTTGCTAAGGAAACGGAACTAAAATTAGATCTTGAAGAACCTAGTGAAGAAAAAGTAGTTGAGAAAAAAGTTGGCAAAATTGTAAAATTTAGTAAGTCGGCTTATGAGAAAAAAATTGCTTTAAAAAAGAATAAAGAAGAGGTGTCTAACGAACCAGCCAATGAGAAAGAAGTTGCAATAGATACCCCAACTACTGATACTGCAGTAACTGAAACTGCTGCTCCTGCCAAAAAAATAAATCCAAATCAGTTAAATAAACAAAATCAAAACCCAAACTTCAAAAACAAGAAGAATAATTTTAGGGATTCGGATTTTGAATTTGACGGAATAATAGAAAGTGAAGGAGTTCTTGAAATGATGCCTGATGGTTATGGTTTCTTACGTTCTTCTGATTATAATTATTTAGCTTCTCCAGATGATATTTATTTATCAACGTCTCAAATTCGTTTATTTGGACTGAAAACAGGGGATACAGTAAAAGGAGTAGTGCGTCCTCCAAAAGAAGGGGAGAAGTTTTTTCCTTTAGTTAAGGTTTTGAAAATAAACGGACACGATCCTCAAGTTGTTCGTGATCGTGTTTCATTTGAACACCTAACACCGGTCTTTCCTTCTGAAAAATTTAATCTTGCTGATAGACAAAGCACCATTTCAACTCGTATCATCGATTTGTTTTCTCCAATAGGAAAAGGACAACGTGGTATGATTGTAGCACAACCAAAAACGGGTAAAACCATGTTGTTGAAAGAAATAGCAAACGCAATTGCAGCTAATCACCCTGAGGTTTATTTATTAGTTTTATTAATAGATGAGCGTCCTGAGGAGGTTACAGATATGCAACGTAGTGTACGTGGTGAGGTAATTGCTTCTACATTTGATAGAGAACCGCAAGAACACGTGAAAATTGCAAACATTGTGCTTGAAAAAGCAAAACGTTTAGTAGAGTGTGGTCATGATGTTGTGATTTTATTAGACTCAATTACACGTTTAGCTAGAGCTTATAATACAGTACAGCCAGCGTCTGGAAAGGTATTAAGTGGTGGAGTAGATGCTAATGCATTGCAAAAACCTAAACGTTTCTTTGGAGCTGCTCGTAATGTAGAAAATGGAGGTTCATTAAGTATTATTGCTACAGCATTAACTGAAACGGGTTCTAAAATGGATGAAGTTATCTTTGAGGAATTCAAAGGAACTGGAAACATGGAGTTACAATTAGATAGAAAAATTGCTAACAAACGTATTTTTCCAGCTATTGATTTAACTTCTTCTAGTACGCGTCGTGATGATTTATTATTAGATGAAAATACGCTACACAGAATGTGGATTATGAGAAAATACCTTGCCGATATGAATCCTGTTGAGGCAATGAGTTTTATAAACGATCGTTTTAGAAAAACAAGAAATAATGAAGAGTTTTTAATCTCAATGAACGATTAGGCTAAGAATAAAATAGAATAAGGAACATAGATTCGTTTATTTTCTAACAAAAAAAATCCTCGAAAGTAGTGTAAACTATTTCGAGGATTTTTTTTTAACTATTTGGTAGTAATGCTATGTTCTTATTCTTCTTTTTTTATTTCTTTTACAGCTTTCACTTCTTTAGGTTTTATTACCTCTTCTTTTCTTTCTAAAAGTGCCATGTAGAATCCATCAAAACCAGATTCATGAGCAAGAATTTTTTGATCTTTAATAAAAGTAAATTCTTTTCCAATATCTGTAGTTAAAAATTTAGCTATCTGATCTTGATTTTCAGATGGCAATACTGAACATGTTGCATAAACTAATTTCCCGCCTGGTTTTACAATTTTAGAATAGCTCTCTAAAACTTCGGCCTGTATTTTACGAATATTGTCAATAAACTCAGGTTGTAATTTCCATTTAGCATCTGGGTTTCTTTTTAAAACTCCAAGGCCACTACAAGGTGCGTCAATAAGTACACGATCAGCTCTCTGATGTAACTTCTTGATAATTTTTGTACTATCAATAATTCGGTATTCGATATTGAAAGCACCATCACGTTTTGCTCTTATCTTTAATTGCTTTAATTTACTTTCATATAAATCCATAGCAATCAACTGCCCTTTGTTTTCCATTAAAGCGGCAATGTGCAATGTTTTTCCTCCAGCACCTGCACAAGTATCTACTACACGCATACCTGGTTTTACGTCAAGGTAAGCAGCAACAAGTTGTGAGTTGGCATCTTGAACTTCAAAGAAACCTTGTTTAAAGGCATCTGTCATAAATACATTCGCTCTTTCTTTAAGTACTAATGCGTCTGGTTGATTTTCTAAAACATCCGTATCAATGTCTAAATCCATTAAGATTGCTCTTAATTCTGCTTTAGTAGTCTTTAAAGTGTTCACTCTCAAAATAACTTTTGCAGGTTGGTTTTGTGCAGCGATTTCTTTTGACCACACTTTTTCTCCTAATTCTTTTACACCTACTTCATCCATCCAGTCAGGAATAGATTCTTTAAGTGTTCTTATTTTAGAAAGCTCGTCAAAACGGCCTTTTATTTTTCTTTCAGGTGTTCCTTCTAATTGTCTCCAATCAGGAATAGGGTAGCCTCTAAGTACTGCCCATACAGAAAACATTCTCCAGATGTTGTCTCTGTCAAATGGCTCTTTTACTTCTGCAATTTCTGCATATAAACGTTTCCATCTTACTATTTCGTAAATGGTTTCGGCAACAAACTTTCTGTCAGAACTTCCCCAACGTTTGTCTTTTTTTAAAGCTCTTGCAACTACTTTATCGGCATATTCTCCTTCATTAAATATTGCATTTAAGGAATCTATAGTAGTGTAAACTAAATTTCTGTGTAATCTCATTTTTATTAATTGAGGTGCAAAGGTAGTATTAATTGATTGAAAGATAAATTTTTAATAATGAATGTTAGCTTTATATTTTCATTATCAAAAAAAAACACTGTAGTATTACAGTGTTTTTCTTAATTTATTGAAAACCGAACTATTTAATTCGGGTTAATCCTATATTTTCAGGTGCATGTAACACCATTGGGAATTTTTCTATTTTTACAGAACTACTGTCTAATCCAAAAGCACTTTCTTCGGATAAACTGAATTTCTTGATTAAGAAATAAGAATTCATGATGATTTTTTCATGCCAACTCATATCACTATCGTTTGAAAGGAATTTTTCGGATAGTACAAATTTAAAGTCGCCAATAATATTATTTTTATTTAAAGATTCATAACGACTCGTGATATCTACTTCTCCTTTTTTAACCATATCCTTAATTACTTCCTTGAACATTAAGTTGATTTTAGTGGGTTCTCTAAATCCTAAATTAAAATCTACACGGTATAAATCGTCTTTAAGAATTTCAGTTACTTTATATTCTGTTTTATAAGGCTCACTTAAAATATTAACGTGAACAAACCAATATATGTCAGCTCTTTTGGGTCTTTTTTGTAAAATAGAATACATTACTTTTTCCTCAATTTCATCGACACGATTAGCATTGGTCATGTAAACTAAATGCGTAGCATATTTTGGTATAGATAAATCAGCACTTAATTCCATCAGTACTTTTTTATAATCGGCAATCTTAACGATTCGAGTATAGTTTTTACTAATTTTCTTAGCTAGGTACCAGGTAGTCATAACTGAAATTAACATCAATGCTATTATCAAGGTTACATAACCTCCATCAGCAAATTTGGTGATATTGGCTGCTAAGAAACTCAATTCAATTGCTAGATAAACCGTAATCAAAGGGATGATGAAGTATAATTTTACCCTTTTCATGATTAAATAAAAATTAAGTAAAATGGTAGTCATGATCATGCATAAAATAATTGCTAAACCATAGGCATGTTCCATGTTGCTAGATTCTTCAAAATGCAATACAATACCCACACAACCAATAAATAATAACCAGTTAATGGATGGTATGTATAATTGTCCCTTTACTTCAGTAGGGTATTTAATTCTTACTTTAGGCCAAAAGTTCAATCTCATTGCCTCATTAATTAAAGTAAATGAACCACTAATAAGTGCTTGAGAAGCAATTACAGCAGCAAGCGTAGAAATCACAATTCCGATAGGTTGAAACCAGCTAGCCATGATAAGATAAAACGGATTCCCATTTGATCCTCCTAATGACTGCAATGTTTCGCCTTCGTGTTGTATTAAGTAAGCTGCTTGACCAAAATAATTCAATACTAAAGCTGTTTTTACAAAAATCCAACTGATACGAATATTTTTTCGACCACAATGCCCCATGTCAGAATATAATGCCTCAGCACCAGTGGTACAAAGGAATACAAATCCCAATACAAAAAAACCTTCGGGGTGAATAGCTAATAAGTGGTAAGCGTAGTAAGGGTTGAATGCTTTAAAAACTTCTGGAAATTTTGCAATTTGGATGACTCCAAGAACTCCTAGCATACTAAACCAAACCAGCATCATAGGTGCGAAAAATTTCCCTACAAGTTTGGTTCCAAATTGCTGTATTGTAAACAGGACAAATAAAATCCCTATTACGATAGGAACGGTATTGATACTAGGGTAGTAGGTTCTAATTCCTTCTACTGCCGAAGATACAGATATGGGAGGGGTAATAATTCCGTCAGCAAGTAATGCACTTCCACCAATTATGGCGGGGACAATAAGCCATTTAATTTTTGTTTTTTTGACTAATGCATATAATGCAAAGATTCCGCCTTCTCCATGATTATCAGCGCTTAATGTGATAATTACATATTTTATAGTCGTTTGTAAGGTCAGTGTCCAGAAAACTGCAGAAATACCTCCTAAAACAACATCGGCTGTAATTATACTTTCGCCAAGTATGGCTTTCATTACGTACAGTGGCGAGGTACCAATATCTCCGTATATTATTCCTAATGTAATTAATAAACCACCTAAGGTTAATTTGGAATGCAAGTTTTTGTGCGAGGTGCTCATTTGCTAAAATTAAAATAACGGGTCAAATTTACTCTTTTTAAATAAATTAAGAGGCTTTATTTAAAAAAAGACAAAAAAAAACACGGCTATATTTAACCGTGTTTTAATGTATGTTTATTATGGTTCTAAGAACGTCTGTTTTCTGATCTTGATGAAACTGAGTTTGATTCTCTAGAGTTAGTTGCTCTATTAGATTCTGTTCTTTGTGAACTACTTTGTCTAGTAGAACTTCCGTTTCCTTGACTACTTGATCTACGCGTTTCTGTTCTTTGAGGCGTACTTTCTCTTGATCTACTTGTGTTTGAACTTTCTCGCTGTGGTGTTGTTGCTGTAGTTCTTCTTTGTGAGTAGTCTCTTTGAGTTGTTGTACGTACAGGTCTAGCATCAGTTGAAGTTCTTTGCGAGTATTCTCTTCGCGTAGGCTCAGACTCTCTAGATGTAGTCACTCTGTTTTGAGAATATACTCGTTCATTTTGAGGTCTTCTCGTACTTACTGTTCTTGAAGTGCTGTTTCTGTTATTGTATCCCACTTCGCTTCTTGAACTTATTCTTCTAGGGCTTCTAGATTGATCTAATTCATAACGATTAATTACCGTAGTATTTCTTCTTGAAAATGCGTAATTAGGATGCAGCCTTTCGTAACCATTTGAACGTCTTGAATTATAAATAACGACAGCTTGATTGCTTCGTCTTGAATTTACATAGTTGTATCGGTTATTAATGTTAATGTTTACACTAATATTATTTCTATAACGATACACTGGATAAGGATTCCACGCATTATAATAAGTAGGGTAGTAGTTCCAGTTGTAGCTAGAAACATACGGACGGTAATTAGAGGTCCAGAATGAAGCATAAATTGCTGGTGTGCTATAATAAACTGGCTCGTAAATATAGTTTGAACCATACATGAACTCGTTACCTACAAACTGAATTTGTACTTTATTATTGTGATCTCTCTCAAGATCAATAGTTGCAACATCTTGGTAAACATCACGATCAAGTACTGCTTGAATAACAACTAAGTGGGTTTTGTTTTCTACGGTTTCTATAACACGTAAATAATCTACCTCGTCATCATTATTTAGATCTAAATTCGAAATTTGGATTTCTGGATCATTTAGCTTTCTTTCAAAATCTTGAATGTCTCTTGAATCCCCAAAGATAGAAGCAACTGCTCTAAGATCTAAATTATCACTTATTTCATAATTAGCTGCATTTACTCTGGTGCTATTTTGCGCCTGTGACTGCAATGCAAAAACGGTGGTCGCAAGACTTAATAAAAGTATTTTAGTTTTCATAACAAAGGTATTAATGATTGTTATTACAGAATATCCAATTACTGTGCCAATAATTTTTTTACTCTTAATTGCGAGTTTTATTTTAAATTGTAAATTAGCTCAAAATATATTCCTAAATGAAAAATTATCTTTTAATACTAAGTTGTCTTTTTGTTCTTGCTGGTTGCAAAATGTCCAATACTAAAAACCGAGCTACCGCTTCAAAAAAATACACATCAGTAAAAATAGACACGCTTTTTGAAGATAAAATAAGCATTCGAGCAATTGCTATTGATGCAGATAAAGTTTGGTACGCAGCTAATAATTCACGTTATGGATATTACAATTTAAAAAGTACCCATAAAGTTGAAAACATAATTCCAGTAGAAAATCTTGAATTTAGAAGTATCGCTCAAAATAGTACGTCATTATTTATCTTAAATGTCGCAAATCCAGCCATGCTGTATAAAATAAATAAGAAAGATTTAATGGTTAATGTAGTATATCAAGAAAAGCATGAAAAAGTGTTTTACGACAGCATGAAATTCTGGAATGATAAAGAGGGAATCGCAATGGGGGATCCTATTGCAAATTGTCTTTCGGTTATTATTACCAGAGATGGTGGAAATACTTGGCAAAAAGTGAATTGTGATGCATTACCTAAAGTTGATGAAGGCGAAGCCGCTTTTGCAGCTAGTAATACAAATATCGTTATAAAAAACAACACTACTTGGATTGTGAGTGGAGGTAAAAAGGCAAACGTAATTGTCTCCCCTGATAAAGGAAAAACATGGCAAAAACACATCACGCCTATAGTACAAGGCGAAGCAATGACAGGCATCTTTACGGCCGATTTTTATGATGCTAAAAATGGTTTTGTTGCTGGTGGAAATTATGAAAAACCAGATCAAAATTACGGGAATAAAGCACGTACTAGTGATGGCGGAAAGACATGGGAATTAGTCGCTGAAAATAGTGGTTTTGGTTACAGTTCTTGCGTACAATATGTACCTAATAGTAAAGGTAAATCTTTAGTGAGTGTTGGTGCTTCGGGAGTTTATTATTCTAATGATAGCGGCGCTTCTTGGCAACAATTAGCAACTAATCCTAATTTGTACACTATTAGATTTGTAGATAATAAAACAGCCATAGCAGCTGGAAAAAATATCATGATCAAACTGAGTTTTTTCTAAACAAACGCTTGTGTAAAAGAGTTGATTATTTATTATGATAGTCGTTTATAACTGTTTTTCTACCTATTGTTTTGGTAATAATATCCTTTTCTAAATCCCAACCGCGAGCTGGAGAATATTGCCTTCCGTACCAAATAATTTGTAAATGGAGGTCGTTCCATATCTCCTCTGGAAAAATACGTTTGGCATCTTTTTCAGTCTGTACAACATTTTTACCATTGGTTAAATTCCAGCGATACATCAATCGGTGAATGTGTGTGTCTACAGGAAAAGCAGGAACTCCAAAGGCTTGTGACATCACAACACTAGCGGTTTTATGTCCCACTGCAGGTAATTCTTCTAAGTATTCAAAACTCTGGGGAACAATACCGTTATGTTTATCGATTAAAATATGTGACAAGCCATGTATGCCTTTAGATTTCATTGGCGAAAGCCCACAAGGACGTATAATATCCCTGATTTCCTCTTCAGACATTTTGATCATATCATAAGGATTATCAGCCTTAGCAAACAACAAAGGCGTAATTTGGTTCACACGTACATCAGTACATTGCGCCGAAAGCAAAACCGCAATCAACAACGTATAAGGATCTTTATGATCTAACGGAATTGGGATGGTAGGATATAATTCTTTTAACGTATTTATAACAAATGTTACCCGTTCTTGCTTAGTCATTTTTGTAATTTTATATCTTGTAAAAATAGCATAATTTTTATCATGTGCCTAATCCAGCTGTATGTTACAAGTCCTCCTTCAAAAACCTTTTTTTCTAAGGTAAATAAGGAGCTTCCTATGGTCGCTCTTTTTTACCAAGAAAAAAAATAGGTTTTTTCAGTCCGGGCTTTCCACGACCATCTGGGGCATAAAGCAGTACATAAATTTGATACAACAAGTTAAAAAATAATGAATCTTGCGGTTAACAACGCGTATAAATAAAATACAAACTTATGACAACATTAAAAAAAGGAGATAAAGCACCCGCTTTTTCAGGAGTAGATCAAGACGGAAACACACATAAACTAGCCGATTATAAAGGTAAAAAACTAGTTGTTTTTTTCTACCCAAAAGCAAGTACGCCAGGTTGTACTGCAGAAGCATGTGACTTAAGAGATAACTTTGAACGTTTTGAAGCTAATAATTATGCGTTATTAGGAGTAAGTGCAGATCCTGCTGCAAGACAAGCTAAGTTTAAAGAAAAATACAATTTTCCTTTTCCTTTATTAGCCGATGAAGATAAAGCAGTAATCGAAGCATTTGGAGTTTGGGGACCTAAAAAATTCATGGGTAAAGAATACGACGGAATTCACAGAACCACTTTTGTAATCGATGAAAACGGAATCATAGATGAAGTAATCGAAAAAGTAAAAACAAAAGAGCACGCTGCGCAAATTTTGAAATAATACATAAAAAAGGCTCTAAATTTTACTTAGAGCCTTTTTTATATTTGGTTGCTAGAGGAATAAGTGTAAAACTAAAACTTTACAAACTGACCATTAGCATTCATTTTATATTTTACAACTTCAGTGGTTGTGTCGTTTACTGCTTTCTCACCTGTAATATCACCGTCATTATTGTAAAGTAAACCATTAACAGCAATTTTTTTTATGATAACAGTACCGTTTTTTTTAATTTCAAAATTACGGTAGTATTCCGTTTCAAAAGTGAACCTACAATCAAGTAATAAAGCATCTTTTTGTTCGCCTGATTGATAACTGTTTAATTGCAAGTTAACTATTTTTGAGTCATTTTCTCCATAAGATGAAAAAGCGATTATTTTACATTTTGTTTTGTCTACATTAAAATCATTAACGGTAAAATAATCAAAGTCAGCTGATTTTTTAAAATCAAATTCATTCTCTTTTATCGGATAAGTAAGCTCTGCAGCGGTGAACTTTTCAGGATTTTTAAGTCCAGTTAATTCAAATTCACTGAACTCATCTTCTAATTTTAAATGTGGCTGAAAATCATTAGTATTATAAACAATACTATCTGTTTTAGCTATTTCTGTTTTGGTATTGGTAGATTTTTCACCTTCTTTTTTACATGAAAAAACGACTATTAATAGTAATAATAAAGCTGCTTTTTTCATAGTTTTATTTCTTTAAATTGTGGTTCGTAACTTTGAACATGCAAATGATGATGGTGATTTTTTGTCTTATGTGTAATGTGATGTAAATATTCAGTTTTTTTATCAATAGTATAAGACCAACCGAGCATTTGTTTCCAGCCAAATTTGTATAAGGCATCAATCCATTTGTTTTGTCGTGTAACGTCGAGTACAGCAGGGGATTTACTAATATTTAAACTAGTTCCAGAGCCGCATTTCATAGTTTTATTAATTCTTAGGTATTTAAAATCGCCATTATTGCCATTAATATGACTTCTGCTAGGTCTACTGGAGCCATCTTCGTGGCTAAAACCATTGCAGCTAATGTCTAAATAATTAACTTCAAGCATCGCGCCAAAAAAACTAGCTAATGTTCTTTCATTCACGTAAGATCGCTCCGAATCAATATTGAAGTGGTATTGATGATTGCCTTTTTTGAAATACTTGGGTACTTCTTCTAAATTAATAAGATTTACAAATTCATCTTTAGTACCTCTATATACAGGAGTTTTCTTGAACGTATAGTCACCTAAATCAAATTCATTACATTTTTTATCAATGTAAACGTATTTGTATTTATTTTCATTCCCTTTTTTTATGATTTTAGGGATTTGTTTTTCAATTTTACCAGTAAAAAAAATTCTATAAGTTACAATTCCATTAGTTTTGATTTTTCCAGTTGGCTTATCGGTTTTAACATCAGAAAGGGTATTGATGTTAGAGGTTATTTCGCCTATTGTTATTGCACTATGTTTTGTACTGTCTAGTTTTTCTAAAAAAACAATTTTACGGGATGTATTTTTGCTTAAACGAAAGTCACTTTTTGCATCATCAAGTGATGATGCAATTTCGTGATTTTTATCTATTGAATTTAATTTAAGTTCTTTTCTTAAATTCGCACTTGAGTTATCAAAATGTGAAAACAAACTAATAACACCCAAAATATAACAATTCATCTACGTGATTCTTCTTTAGTTAAATTAAATTTATTTTGTAAATGTTTAGTTGATTTCTTTTAAAATCTTATTTGGGTCATACCCAAAAAGGTAATGCTCCTTAATGATTTCGGCAATTCCTGAAGGTAACATTGGTTCCCATCCTGGTTTTCCTTCATTAATCATTTTTAGTACTTCGCGTGAAAAAACCTCTAAAGTTTCAGGATCATAATCATCAATATCAATTACTTTACCGTTGAATTTAAAGAATTTATACAATTCTTTCATTCTAGGATGTACTTTTAAATTGTCAGAATTAATTATTTCTCCATTTTCATCAGACATTGGGTATAAAAACACTTTCATATCACGGTAAAATAATTTTCCGAAAGCTTCTAGTATTCCACCACTTAAATGTCGGTAATATTTTTCGTCAAAAATATCTACTAAATTATTTACTCCCATGGCTAATCCCATTCTGGCTTTAGTATAATTAGCAAAATATTCAACTACCTTATAGTATTCTTGAAAATTAGAGATCATTACGGTTTGACCTAGCGAACAAAGTAATTCGGCTCGATCCATGAAATCTCTTTCATCAATCTCTCCGTCAGAGCGAAGGTTGGAAAGGGTAATTTCAAAAACCACTAAGGTGTTTTCTTTTTCTACTTTGTTTTCTTCGATAAACATTTTTAATGATTTCTCATACATGTCCATGTTTACCTTAGTAACCGGACGGAAACTTCCTCTTAATGCAAGGATGTTTTTCTTGTAAAGAATAGCTGCCGGAAGGATGTTTTTTCCGTTAGGATCAAACATTACGGCATCAGTCATTCCGTTTTTAACTAATTGTAAACTCATTAAACGGTTGTCTACATCAGCAAAACGAGGACCAGAGAAGTTGATTGTGTCAATCTCAAGTTGGTCTTTGTCTAAATGGTCATATAAATAACGCAATAAGCGTTTTGGGTCATTGTATTTGTAAAAAGCACCATATATAAGGTTTACTCCTAAAATCCCAAGTGTTTCTTGTTGCAATCTTGCATCAGTTTCTTTAAAACGAATGTGAAGAATGATTTCGTTATAATCCTCATCAGGCTCAATTTGGTAGCGAATACCTACCCAACCGTGTCCTTTAAATTGTTTTGCAAAATCAATCGTTGCTACAGTATTAGCGTAGCTAAAAAACATTTTATTAGGGTGCTTTTCCCTACTTAAACGCTTTTCAACTAGCTCACCTTCCATAGTGATCATTCTTTTAAGTCGGCTTTCAGTTACATAACGACCATCTTCTTCAATACCATAAATGGCATCACTAAAGTCTTTATCGTATGCAGACATCGCTTTTGCAATAGTTCCAGAAGATCCACCTGATCTAAAAAAATGCCTCACAGTTTCTTGTCCAGCACCTATCTCAGCAAAGGTTCCATATATATTTTCATTCAAATTTATACGTAGTGCTTTGTCTTTTATCGAAGGAATTTGTGCGATGACTTTGTCACCTTTCAGTTTTATTTGAGTATCCATTTTATTTTAAATATGGCTAATAGGATACAAAGTTAACTAAATAGGTTTCTAATGAAAGAGAATTAATCCTATTTTTGTAAAAAAATATAAGCACATTGAAAGTATATTTCTTAGGTACCGGTACATCACAAGGAATTCCTGTCATAGGAAGCAATCATCCCGTTTGTCAAAGTGTTGATAGTAAGGATAAAAGACTTCGCGTTGCAATCTGGATTAGTTGGGATTCTTATTCTTACGTTATCGATTGCGGACCTGATTTTAGACAACAAATGCTTAGCGCTAAATGTCAAAAAGTTGATGGAATCCTTTTTACACATGAACATGCAGATCATACAGCAGGTCTTGATGATATAAGACCATTTAATTTCATGCAAGGCGAAATGCCTGTTTATGCACATCAAAGAGTAATAGATAATTTAAAAAGACGTTTTGAATACATTTTTGAAACTGAAAATAGGTATCCTGGTGCTCCATCTGTCAAAACAATTGAGATCATAAATGACCAACCTTTTATTCTAGGAGATAAAAAGGTTGTTCCTATTAATGTAATGCATGGCAGCTTACAGGTTTTTGGCTATCGTTTTGATAATTTTGCTTATTTAACTGATGTGAAAACGATAGAAAAAGAGGAGACGGATAAATTAATAGGTTTAGAAGTACTCGTTATAAACGCTTTAAGGGAGGCGCCACATAATACCCATTTTAATTTGGAAGAAGCCTTAGATTTCATAGCTTTGGTCAAGCCAAAAAAAGCGTATCTAACACACATTAGCCATTTATTAGGTTTCCATGAAGAGATTCAAAAAAAATTGCCAGAGAATGTTTTTTTGGCTTATGATAATTTAGAAATAACACTATAATTTACCCCAATGAAAAAATCATTTTTACTTTACGCATTCATTCTTTTAGTGCTCATGAATATTTTTACGTTCATGTTTTATAGCAAACAAGTAGCTTTTGAACAAGAACGATACGATAAGGTTACTACAAAACTAAAAGACAGTTTAAAATCTGTAAATAATAAATTAGTTGATGCGAATTACTTTTCTTTAGAAAAAAATGAAAACGCACAAAATTATTTTGAATCAGCTGATGGATCGAAAATTATTCAGCATCAAAAATTGATTCCATTTGTTACCGAACGATTATTAGATCTTAACGCAAATCCTAAAGGAAATCCGTATACAGGTCAAGATCAAATAGGAACAAATAAGTTTATAATTAATAAAGTAAAAGTATTAAATCACCGTTGGATTATCGCTGACTTTAGTGATGGTAATCTCTGGGGAGAGGTCTTATTGAAATACTTTGTAAATGATGATCAATCCATTTCATTTGAAGTCAATCAGTCTTTATTGTATCAAAAATAAATTAAAAAAAGGTTCTCAATTGAGAACCTTTTTTTTATGCTAATAACCAGCTTTTAAAATCGTAAAAATTTTGTGGAGATACACCATGTCCTATTGGATACTCCTTGTAAGTGGCGTTGATGTTTAATTTTTCTAAAAACGGACTTGTTTTTCTTGCCCAATCAACAGGGATAACTTGATCTACAGTTCCGTGAGAATGAAATATTTTTAATTTTGAGAAATCGTTATTTTGATAATTATTAGCTATGATTTCGTCATTTACATATCCGCTCAAAGCGACAACTTTGCTTATTCTATCAGGATGCGATAATGCTACAGCATAGCTCAATATAGCACCTTGGCTAAAGCCAGTAAGAATGACATTTTTAGGATCAATAGGGTAGGTTGCGATTAATTCATCAACAAATTTCAAAATCAAATCTCGTGATGATTTTGCTTGTTCATTGTCAGAGAATTTGTTCTCGTCTGCGTCAAAATTAATTGCGTACCAGGCATAACTACCGTACTGCATGTTGTAAGGGGCACGTGCCGAAACAACATAATATTCCTCTGGAAGTTCTGTCGCAAAAGAGAATAAGTCTTCTTCATTACTACCGTATCCATGCAATAATAGCAATAACGGGTTTTTATCTAATTTTATTTTAGGTTCTCTGATGAGATATTCTAAGGATAATTTCATTTTTTATATTTTAAGAGATACTTTTAAACCATTTTTGGAACAAATCACCTAGTAAAGGGAGTGGTTTTGTTTCTCCTTTAATAGCGCTAAAAATTCCGTAAGACCATAGGACAGAAATGCAAATCCACATAGGAGCAGAGATCAATAAGCTGTCAAAATTACTAATGATTAATCCCAAAGAAATAAAGGTTAATGTTAATCCTAATCCTTGGCGAATGTGAAAAGAAGCAAACGCATTTTTGTCTTCAGCATTCATAGACATAGCAATAAAAACGCCTATACCTAGTATGTAACTTGTTATTGCAGCTGTTTTTCCTTTTTCAATTGTATTATTCATAGTGTTATGCTAATATTATTTGTTCTTGATTTATTATTCCGTAGGCTTTTCCTTTTAAAGTTAACCCTAAGAAAGCCGAATTAAGAGATTTAGATACTATGGATTTTTTTGTAAAAACTACCTCTCCTTCAGGATTAAACAAACTCAAATTAGCTTTACTTCCTTCTTGAATAGTATTCGATTCAATTTTGAAAATATTTTTTCCTGCAGTTAATTTATTAATTACAGTTTCAAGAGGCAATACGGTCATTAAGGCTGCAAAAGCGCTTTCTAAACCTATTGTTCCATCTTTGGCGGCATCAAATTCCATTTTTTTATGCTCAATATCGATAGGGTTGTGGTCAGAGGTTATCATGTCTATTGTGCCATTATTTACTCCTTCTAGTAATGCTTTTCTATCCGTTTCAGTTCTTAAAGGTGGTGTCACTTTATAACGAGTGTCAAATTGTTCTAATTTTTGGTCAGTAAGTACAAGATGATGCACACTTACGCTACAGGTTACTGCTAATCCTTTGGCTTTAGCCTCACTAATTAATGCAACAGATTTTGCTGTAGAAATAGTTGGGATATGTAGCTTTCCGCCCGTATATTCGAGTAAAAATAAATTACGAGCAATTTGTAACTCTTCAGCTAGATTTGGAATTCCTTTTAATCCTAATCGAGTCGAAACAATCCCTTCATTAACCACGCCATGGCCTTTTATCATTTCATCTTGTGGGTACGCAATAACCAATCCATCAAAATCCTGTACGTATTGTAACGCTATTTTTAGCATATTGGCATTAGCCTGGCTCTTGTTATAATCACCAAAAGCTACTGCACCAGCATTTTTCATATCAAATAATTCCGCCATGTCTTTTCCTTCACTTCCTTTTGTCAAAGCACCTATTGGGAATAACTCTGTGGCGCTCTGTAATGCTTTGTTTTTTACAAATAAAACTTGTGATTGATTGTCAATAACCGGAAAAGAGTTGGGCTGCAAAGCAATTCCTGTAAAACCACTTTTTGCGGCTACTTTGAGTCCGTTGGCAATAGTTTCACGATCTTCAAAACCTGGTTCTCCTAATGAAACACTACTGTCAAACCAACCCTGTGAAATGTGAAGATTATCTTGTGTTATTTCTTCAAATCCATCAGGATTAGCCAGTTTGCTGCCTATTTTTTTTATAAAACCATCGGCAATTAAAATATCTACAGTCTGATTGTGAAAGGGACTTTTTGTATCAATAATTTTTGCTTCTCTGATGATTAATTTCATAGCTGTGTTGTGTTAAGTGCTGAATTAAAAGGAACTTATTTATTTCATGAATCGGATAATTGCCATTTCGCTAAGCAAAAAGAACAGTGCAAAGATAACAAACCATTTCCAAACTTGATTATCTGTTCTATCGCTTTGCAAGCTATCGTAAACGGCTTCAATTGAATCGATTGTTTTATAATTGTCTAGTATTTTTAAATTGGCTGGAGCCAAATTACTCTCAGTGCGGGAGTAATTAAAGCTAAGGGCGTCAATATTTTTATTTTCTTTTAAAATTTCAAAATTACCAGCATGTAATGGGTAATCATTGAAAAGTAATTTTACTTTATTATTCAAAACTTGTTGAATAGGGATGAATTGTTCGTCTTTATTTTTCACCGTTAAAATCGCATCTTTTGAAAGAGCAGCAGTAACAAAATAAGTATTTGAATTACCAATTGTAAAAGCTTTTATAGTATTGTTTTGATTGCTAATTGCCATTTTATAAAAGCTAGGCACAATCAAAGGAGATTGTTGGAAATTTGAATTTTCAATATTCAACGCAGCCGAAAAAACAGATACATTCCCTCCATTACTAGCAATAGTACTCAAAAACGATGATTGATCGTTGTTAGCTAATGCCACTGATCCAGAAGGCGTAAGTAGAAAAGAAGTTTTTGTAGTAGGATATTGAAAGTTCTTGACCTTACCTTCAAATACATCTTTGAATAAAGGGTGGTTAAAGTTGATTTTTGTAAGCTGTTTTTCAATAGTTTCCTTTTTTTGAAACTGTACGGAGCCAAAAGTTTTTAAAAACGGATTGATAGCCGTAATCGTGCTATTTGTTGCAGGAATAATTATAAGATTTCCTCCTTTAGAGACAAAAGATTTTAAGGTTGTTTGCAGTGCTTGCGGAATCTCCTCTAATTCATTCAATACAATGGCATCTTGGTTTTCTAAATCATTATAATTGAGTGTGTTTAATGAAACAGCTTTAAAATCAAACTCATCAGGAGTGTAAATTCGTTTAAGGAAATCACTTTTTTGAGGATCTCCAATACTTGTTACCTTATTTTTTTTAAGATCAGCAATAGAAAAATAAAGTTTGTTATCATAAGTCAATCCACCATCTTCAATGCTTACAAAACCATTAAATGCAGTTTTTGGAATAGTGAATTGAGCGGTTTGTTTATCAGTTTCAAAGCGAAGTTGCGTTTTTGCAATTAATTGATTTTGATTGTAAATTGCAATAGGAATTGCTTGTCCTTTATCTCCGTAATGAGATAGATTAACGCTTATTTCGTAAAAATTATCAACTGTTTTATTGATGTAAACGCTATCAATTGCTGTATTGTTTTTTTGTTCTGATTTTTGAATTATAAAATAAGTGTTGTCTTTTTTATCAATCCCGTTTAATTGTTTACTACTTAAGTCTAAAGCATCTGTAATAATAACAATGTCTTTATTATATGCGGTTTTATGCGCTTTTATTTTAGTTATTTGGTTTTCCAGTTCAAACGGAATTGCGCTATAATCTAAGTTTTGTAAACTGTTTTTTATGGCTTTGATATCTGTGTTCCAATAAGTATCTGTATTAGTAAGTAACGAGAAGTGAGTTTTTTCGGCTGTATTTTCTAGTAATTCTTGAATGGCACGCTTCAGTTGTTCTCCTTTTTTGCCTTTTGCTTGCATACTATAGGAATTATCAAGAATAATATACAGCTCATTTGAAGCATTTTTAGCATCTTTGGCTAGATAAAAAGGTTGTGCAAAAGCAATAATTAAGGCAGTTAGTAAAAGCAAACGACAAGCAAGTAACAACCATTTTTTTATTGTAGCGCTCTTTCTAGATTGAATGGATAATGCTTTTAAAAAACGAACATTCGTGAAATATTGCGTTTTAAAACGGCGTAATTGAAATAAATGAACCAAAATAGGCACCACTAATAAGAACAGAAAATATAAAATTTCAGGATTTTTAAATTGCATTCAAGTAGTACTTTATCTCTTCTGGTTGTGTTTTCAATGCTATCATTGAATTAATGACTCAAAAATACAAATTTGTACACAGTTTTAATTGATGTTGCTGTAATTTTTTGAACTTGTTTATTAATCTATGCCATTATTAGAATAATATGTATTTTAGCTATCTATTAAAAAAGCTAAAAACATGAAAAGGCAGTATTTTACATTTGTTATAATTTTACTAATTTCGACTATTCAGGCACAAAATAAAGATTTCAACTTAGTAATAGGTACTTATACAAACAGTTGTGAGAGTAACGGAATTTACCTTTACAATTTCAATTCAGAAACGGGAGATTTTAGTTATGAAAACAGTTCTAGTGCAGTTGTAAATCCAAGTTATTTATCGGTTTCAACTGATAATAAATTTATTTATAGTGTTAATGAAAATGGGAGTGATAGTTATGTGAGCGCCTTTAGTTACAAAGCTAATAAAGCTACAGTTGCACCATTAAATAAGCAAGAAACTAAAGGTGCTGATCCTTGTTATTTAATTAATGATGAAAAGAATATTATTACGGCAAATTATTCTGGAGGGAGTATTACCGTTTTAGAAAAAAATAACGATGGAAGTATTGGCGAAATAAAACAACTAGTGCAACATCATGGTAAAGGTGTAAATGCGAGTAGACAAGAAGGGCCTCATGTACATATGGTACAATTTTCGCCAGATAAAAAGTTTGTATTAGCAACTGATCTGGGTACTGATCAGGTATTTACTTACGCTTATGATGCTAATGCAAAAGAAACTCCTTTGAAATTAGTTGATAGCATGAAGGTAGCAGCAGGAAGCGGACCAAGACATTTAACATTTAGTGATGACGGTAAGTATTTGTATTTAGTGCATGAACTTGACGGCGCTTTAACAGTTTACAGTCACAATGAAGGCCAACTTAAAAAAATACAAACAACATCTATTTTAACAAAAGGATTTAAAGGGAAATTTACTGCCGCGGCGATAGCAATAGCCCCTAATGGAAAATTTTTATATGTTACAAATAGGGGAGAGGCAAATACAATTTCAACTTTTGAAATCTTAAAAAACGGAAAATTAAAATCTAAGGGAGAACTAAGCACATTAGGAGACGGTCCTAGAAGTTTTGCTATTGACCCCACTGGAAATTATTTATTAGTCGCGCATCAGTATAGTAATAATGTTGTGGTTTTTAAGCGTGATATAATTACCGGAGCCTTAACAGATACTGGAAAACGAATTGAGTTGTGTGCGCCAGTTTGTTTAATATTTACGGAACAGTAGTAAATAAAAAGTCCCGAAATCAAAATGTGATTTCGGGACTTTTTATATTTTAGAGAAGCTATTTTTTCTTCTTTTTCTTCTTTTGGGCTTGAATTTTTAACATATTTCTGTTTACAGAACCATGTGTTTTTTTCTTGGTAACTCCAGGTCCACCTAAGTTGACCTTTTTGTTTTTCTTGCTCTTCTCTTGGAACGCTCCATCACCTTCAAGTTTTACTTTTTTCATCATGAACTTCATCGGTTGTCTGTCTTTCTCAGGTTCGATTAATTTTAATGAAACTTCGACTTCTTCAGGAAAAGCATCGATGCTTAATTCCATATTCATTAAAACTTCTACCTCTACTTTGAACTCTTCCTCACGAGGAGTAACAAAGCTTAATGCAGTACCCGTTTTATCTGCACGACCAGTTCTACCTATACGGTGCATGTAAAGTTCTGGCATTTCAGGCATTTCAAAGTTAACAACATGGGTAATATTTGAGATATCTAAACCCCTAGCCATAATATCAGTAGTAATCAAACCACGTAAATTTCCTTCTTGAAATTCTGCCATCGTTGTTAAACGATAGTTTTGTGATTTATTAGAGTGAATTACTCCAAATTGACCATCAAAATCTTCCTCGATTCGTTCATGAACCATATCAGAGATTTTTTTATTGTTTACAAATACTAAAACACGACTCATGTCTTCGTTAGTCGCTAATAAATGCTTTAGTAAATTGATTTTTGTATTAAAGTTGGGAACATTATAGGTAATCTGCTTGATGTTTTCAAGTGGAGTTCCTGAAGCAGAAAGTGTAACTTCTTGCGGGTAATCAAAATAATCGTTCAAGATAGCATCCACTTCTTCAGTCATTGTAGCTGAGAAAAGAATGTTCTGACGTTTTTTTGGCATCATAGCCAAGATAGAAGTCAGTTGTACACGGAAACCTAAGTTCAGCATTTCATCAAACTCATCAATAACTAATTTTTGCATTTCCTCAAAACGAATAACATTATCTAATGTTAAATCCATTATTCTACCCGGTGTACCTACAAGAATATCACAACCAGTATAAACGGCTGTTTTTTGAGTGTTGATATTTACACCTCCAAAAATACCAATCGTTCTAACCGACATGTATTTAGTCAATTTCTCGATTTCGTCCACAACTTGTACAACTAATTCACGTGTAGGAACTAGAATTACAATTTTTGGAGTGTGGCCAGGCGTAAACTTGTATAATTTTAAAAGTGGTAATAAGTAGGCAAATGTTTTACCAGTACCAGTTTGGGCAATTCCCATCATATCTCTTCCAGACATAATTACAGAAAAAGTTTTTTCCTGAATGGGAGTAGGTGATGTAAAGCCTAAATCATCAATTGCTTTTTGTACTGATTTAGGAAGATTAAATTGCTCAAAAGTGCTCATAAAACGTATATTTTTTGCAAAGATACGTTTTTATAAGGATAGTTGGGTTATGACTTTATGGCGATTGTAATATATTGTTTATTGGTGTTTTACCAAAATTTATTACAATAAGAACCGTTTTACTCGCAATGTTAATTCTATTGGATTAAATGGTTTAGCAACAAAATCATCAACACCTAGTTTAAATCCTTCTATTACAGTAAGGTCTTCTTTACCAAGTGCCGAAACAATAATTACCGGTATTTTTGGATAGTTTTTTTTAGAAAATGCTGTAATTTCTAAACCAGATTTATACGGCATCATAACATCAGTTATGATTAGATCAGGTTTAAAAAGCTCAATTTGTGCAATACCATCGTTCCCGTCTATAGAAATATGAGTTTCATACCCTTCTTTTTTTAGAATGAAATCTAAAATCTTTATAATTAGACTGTCATCTTCAATTATCAGTATTTTTTTTGGAATCATTTTATTATTTCAGTTTTATTGTAAAGTTCAATTTCATCGATCATAACCATGGGTTTTTTATGTTTTCGCTTTCGCCAAATAGGTAAATCCTCATGATTTTCAATAATTATTTTTATTTTTGCAAAAATACTAAACTCACTACTTTTTAGTTCTGTATTTAACATTTTTACTTCATAACTTTCAGTTAAATCGCCAATTGTTTTAGAGTTGATAAATGTCCATTTGTTGTTTTTGAAGCCATAAACTGTAATTTTTTTTGGTAAAAAAATCCAATGTCTTTGATCATCAAGAAAATTCATTTTTATTTGATTAAAAACGGTATTATTAGTTTCTATTTCTATCTCGGGATTATTGCCGTACCAACCAATCCAGTTAATATTGAAATCTTTGTAACCTCTTGTCCCGTCTACAAGTCCGTAGCTTCCTTTACCTATAAAATCTTCAGCAGCTGGTGTTAATAATTTTACTTTTAAATTTTCGCCTAAATGTCTGGTTGTATTATTAGAAATCTCTAGCCACTCTTTATAATAATTTTCAGGTGTTGTTCCTGCTTCGCTTAATTCGTATATTCCTAATTCAGTACATTTTTTGGTAAAATTTAATACTCTTTCATTTAACCCTTTTTTTAATTCTTTAGTACCATTTTGATTAACAATAAACATACCGTGCTTGTCTTGTCCATAAAATTTTGATTGTTCAAAAAAAGCATATTCTAGCGTTAATCTTATTTTTTGAACTCTTGATGCTAAAATTGAATCATCAGCTACTGCAATTTCAGCTGCGTCAATAATAGTGTCATATTGATCCATTGCTTCTGGTGTCAAAAATGTATTGCGACTTTGAACAGGACCAGAATAAATATCAAGATAGGCATTTGATTTTTGTTGATTTTCAGTTAATAGGTTTAAATACTTTCTAACATTTGGCGCAGCTTTACCATAGAAGCCCCTTAAAAAATCATCTGTCGTGGCATCAATGTCGATTTCAGTATTCCATAATAATTTAGCTAAAAGATACTGTCTTAATTCTGATAGGTCACCAGGTACATCAGCGTATCCTTGCACAAATAATCCTTTTATATTATTCTTTTTAAAAAATTTATAATTATCAGATAAGGTATGGATGTTAGGAAAAGGAGACATATAATTAGAGAATTGTACGGTATAATCCCATAAATATAAATTAGAAGTGGTAAGATTCCAGTCTTGAATATTTTTCCTAAATGGTTTACTATAATTATCTTCAGTAATTGCTTTTCCTCTGTTCAACTCAATCGGGCAAAGTAGGGTATAAATATTTGCTTGTATCTTTAAATTTGTTGGTGGTTTAAATGTATGTAAGTAAGCAAGAGTCGTGATTTTTGTTTTTGGAAAATGCACTGCTATTTTGTTTAAAAAATAATAAAGCGAGCCTTGCGGACCTCCATGTTTATGGTTTATAGTACTACATTTAGTACATTCACAATAAACAACATCATCATTTTGACTAACAGAATAAAATTGTGCATTTGGATGTTCTGAAATTACTTGTGTCATTTTTTTTATAACTAAATCAACTACAGTGTCATTAGTCATACAAAGTGATTCAGTGTTGCGATTACCTTCGTATAATGCAAAAAAATCAGGATTCGTTTTAAAGTAATCTTTAGCGGATAGAAGCATGTTAAAGGAATGTCCCCAAACGCTAAAATCATCAATATGCCAGTCTAATTTATGCCAATCTCTAAAATCTTCGTCATATGCATCAGGATATAATAAAGCACGATATTCAAAAGAGGGTTTGTTAATTTCTTCGTTGTTTTTTGGAAATTTAACAAGGTTTAGTTTTGGAATGTATGTTTCTTGTGCGGTAAATTTTCTAAAACCCCATTTTTCCAAAAGCGTATATATTGCATAGCGGAGTAATTTTGCATTAGGAGCAACCAGAAAAATATCTCTAATATCACTCTTAATTATAAAGGTACTATTGTCTTCTAAAGCTTTTATTTCAAGATGAATTATTGTATTTTCTGAGTCTTGATTAAAAGTGTTTTGGATAATGAAAGCACTTTTAAAAGACTTGTCTAAATACTTTTTTAATAATGTTGCTGCAGGTTTTTCACTTTCGGATGCAATAGTGATTACATTTTTGTTTATCGTTTGGTCTTTAATAACAAGATCATTTTGAGCCATCATTTTGAAGCTTATAATAAAAAGGATTATTATGGTTTTTAAAATCAATTTTTTAGGAAACATCTTAAAATTTATATTGGAACGTTAAGAAGACTTCGAATTCATTTTGGGTCTTGGTAGACACATATTCTTGATTGTTAAATATGGTTTGAATTCCGGTCAAGTAATGTTCATTAATTAATTTATAATATCCAGCACCTATTCTATATGAGCTTAAGGATATTCTTTTTTCAACATCAACTAAAGAAACCCTTTCATCAGGTGAAGACCCATAACCTAGTAATACGGTAGCGTAATCGTATTTTGTATTAAAATAATATCTTGCTGTGGCAGTAAATGCGGGATTTACATCGTTTTGACTTATTTGTAAATAGGATCTAAGGTTTAACCAGTACGAACCGATGTATTTTCCAACACCAAAAACCGCAGCATATATGTTATCATCAGCAGCCTTTGTATAACGCATACCAAGATCAGCTTCCCATCCTTTTTCAAAATTATGAAAATAGGAATATCCAAGCCTTAATTTTGGAAATACAATTGCATCACTAAGGGAAGCAGTTACATAAGAATAGCTCTTAGCATTATTTTTTATGTAGGATTCAATTTCATATTGAAATCCAGCACCAATACTATTACCAAAAGATTGCCTATCAGCATAATTTATTCGACCTATAAGAGTAAACTTTTTTCTTTCTCTAATATATTGTAAGCCTGTTAATTGCCATGGACCTACGCTTTCTCTACTAAATGTTGTGAAGCTGTAATTTACGCCTACTCTGTCTGAATTTGTTTTGGTTTTTAACTGTGTCAGTCTTTGTTTTAGATCTAAATTAGAAGGATATTTTTCGATTAAACTATTAAGGAAGCTTAACGTCTCGTCATCATTGTCTTCATTTTTAAGTTGGATGATATTTAATTTTAATAAATTAAAGTCTAAATCATCAGGATAAAATTGAAGGGCTTTATCAATAGTGTTGCTTGCGTTTTTAAAATTTTTATTTTGAATTTCTAATTTTGTTAAATAAGAAAATGCCTCTTGGTATTGAGGGTTTTTATCAATGACATGATTGAAATAGACTCTAGCGCTATCTGTTTGTTTTGTATTCATATATGCTCTTCCTAAAACCATGTAAAAATCAACATAGTCAGCAGCTTCGGTTATTCCCAAACGGCCAAGTTCAATAGCTTTAGTATTATTTTTGGCAGTATTTAATTCATAGTAAGCTTTTACTAATAAACTATCCGTGTCAATTTTTTGAGCTCGTACGCTGGTATTGATGAGTATTATCGATAAGATAATAAATATTGTTTTCTTCATTTGTTAATTCTTAGGTGCATTAAATCCTTGTCTCACTTGTACTCCCCATTTTTGTTCTTTTTGCTTAAAAAAGTGCCAATATCCTTTAATTGAAGCAAATACATTTATAGGGTGAAAAACTAAAGGCTCCATGAAAATCATAAAAATTAGTATTAAAACCTCCTTTAATCCAGTATAATGTTTATAAATGACTTGATCCGAAAATACGGAAATAAGTGTAATAGTAATATAAAATAAGTACACAAAACTTGTGCCTATAATAAGATGTTGCACATTTACACTAAAAAATATTAAGTCTAAGAGTAAGATAGTCAATCCAAATACTTCCAAAATAGGGACCAAAAACTCAAAAAAAACAAAATATGGAAAAATTAAAAAGCCTGTTTTTCCGTATTTGGGATTTAAAAAAACGTCTCGATGTAAATTCAATGTTTGTACTAATCCTCTTGCCCACCTTACCCGTTGACGTAAAAATATTTCTAAAGTACTAGGAACTTCAGTCCAACAAAGGGATTCGGGAATATAGATTATTGAAAATTGTTCTTTTTTATGATGCATTAACTTTCTCATGCGCGTAATAAGTTCCATGTCTTCTCCAAGAGATTTATGCCAATAACCACCCGCTTCAATTGCGACTTCCTTATCAAACATACCCAATCCACCAGAAACCAATAATAAACCGTTAACGCTAGTCCAAGCCATTCTACCAAATAAATAGGAGCGTATGTACTCTAATTCCTGAAATCCTGCAAAAAAATTAGTCGGAAAATGAGAGCGATAGAGCATACCGTCTTTAAACTCGCAAGAATTGGATATTCTAATTGCAGCACCAGTTGCTATTACTCTTTTAGTGTTCTCTATAAATGGCTTTGCCAACATGGAAACGGTATCTTTTCTTAAAATACAATCAACATCAGTACATATAAAAAGATTGAATTTAGCTGAATTTATTCCTGCATTTGATCCATCGGCTTTACTTTTTCCATTGATTTTATCTACAACTAATAATTTAGAGTAAATAGGATTTGTCGATTTATAATGACCAATAACTTCTTGAGTAGGTATTTTTTCTTGATAAAAAAAATCTACTTTAACCAGATTGAATTTAGTGATTAATATTTCGAGTGTTTTATCAGTACTACCGTCATTAACAATAACAACTTCAAATTTTGGATACTCTTGTGAAAGCAGGGATTTTACATTGTATTCAATAGTTGTAGCTTCATTAAAAGCCGGTGCAATTATGGAAACGCCAATAGTATGATTTGATTTTACTAATACATCTTTCAATAAAAAATATTTCTTGTTATAGTATCTTTTAATTGCAAACCATGATAATATTGCTAAAATAGAATAGCATAAAAGGTAACTCAGTGAGTAGTAAATGACACAGGCCTCAAAAGCATTTATTATTTTTTCTATGGTATTCAATTTAGATAGGGGTTTTTAACGTGTAATAAAATTTTATTTAAAATATTTTGCTCTTTACTTTCTTGTTTATTTTCTTGATTAAAATAATTTGGATCAAGTTTGTAAATCGTTTTGACAAGTTGAAATTTAATATCTAAATCATTTTCTTCTAGAAAGTTACAAAGGAATTTTGTGGTAACATCATTTCCAATAACAGCAAAAGTTTTTAAACAAAAAATTTTATTCTCTTTATTGGTTATATTTTTATAATATTCAATTAGATAGTCATTGGCGTCTATTAGATATAGTAAACTGATGGCTAATAATGTTTCTTTTCGAACTTTAATAGAGTTATAATTTAATAAAAAACGAATTTGTTCAATTGTAAAATCTTTTCTATAACGTACCATTAATTTTATCGCTAAAATTACAATTGAAGAATTGTCAGAATACAGCCAATCAATAATATTGGTGGGTAAGTGCGTTTTCTTTTTAGCAATAATATCGAGGATTTTTAGTTCATCAGTTTTTGAGATCTTTCTTTTATAGTTTGCTATTAGTTCAAATTTTTCATTTGACAAAATAATCATAGCAATTAAGGCGTTAGAATTTAGGTATTTATTGCTGTGGTTGTTTACATAAGGTCTAATATAGCCTGTTTTAATTTTATATTCTAGGATCTGGTAATGGTATATTCCTAATAATTTATCTTTCCATTTTCTACTTAAGATGAGTTTTTTGCTATAGCGATGAAAGCCAAAAATTTTATAAATTTTCAATAGTAGGTTTGGATCTATACCATTAACATTTTGCTTAATAGCGATTATTTTATTTAGAATTAGTTCTTTATACCAATTTTTTTTAAAGAGAGGATGTTTTTTGTAATTTGTAATTTTAGTTTCTAATTCTTTTTTTGAGTAATTAGAAAAAACAAGTTCTGTAAGAAAATCATCTAGTTTGGTGTTTAATTCTTGAAGCAAAATTGTTCTTTTTTCATAACGGTAACGGTACGTTATTAAAGAAAGTATAGTTAATATAACAATCAATAAAAATATAGGAATGATTATATATTTTAATAATTCATAACTAATTGTTGTAATATCATTGGTGTTGTAAATAGTAAGCAGACCATTTTTTATTTCTTGAAAAAAATCGTTGAAATTGGTCAAAGATATCTTAATACGTTTAGGTATTAACGTATTTGTAATTAATGATTTAAAGGATGGATATAAAGTGTTCTCGATTTGCAATAATAGATGTGTTTTAGAGAATTATTAGTTGTTTAAATTAATTAAAATCTATTAATATTTTATTCTTTACATAAAAAATTAGCTTTGTCAATACTTACTATTTCTACAACGCAATACTTATGAATTAGTTGTGTTTATAGTTGAAAAATAATTAGCTAATAATAGATTATTTTAGAAACCTTCAAAAACTCCTAAACCAAATAAAGCAAAGTCATATTTTGATGGATCTAAAGGATCTAGAATACGAAGTTTTGTATCGAGTTCATAAAGTGCTTTACCGTCATTTTGCTTTCGCGAAAGCATTCCTAACTTGCGGGCAACATTTCCAGAATGTACATCTAAAGGGCAGGAGAGTACCGCTGGAGTAATGCTCTTCCAGATTCCTAAGTCTACACCTTTTGTATCTTGTCTTACCATCCAGCGCAGATACATGTTAATTCGTTTTGCAGCTGATCCATTTCTAGGGTCAGATACATGTTTTTGTGTGCGATTAAGATGCGGAATCTCAAAAAATATTTTTTTAAATTCAGAGATGCTTTCCTGCATGCTTAACGTGGCTGTATTTTTAGAAAAAACGGACTCCAATCCACCATGATTTTGATAAATATTTTGTAAACTTGTAATAAAATGTACAAAATCTATGCCGTTAAAGGTTCTATGAACAAAAGATTGCAATTGCTCTAAGTCATTATCAGAATGATTCATGACAAAATCATAAGGCGCGTTTCCCATTAAATCCATCATGCGATGACTGTTTTTAATGATCATAGTTCTGTTTCCCCAAGCGATTGTAGCACTTAAAAAACCTGCGATTTCGATATCTTCTTTTTGGGAAAATAAATGCGGAATTTGAACAGGATCGCTTTCTATAAAATCGCGGGTGTTGTATTGAATAACTTTTTCGTCAAGAAAATCTTTTAGCTCTGCTTGATTCATTTTTAGCTTTATTGTTATGTCGTAATTTTAGTAAAGGGATTTAATATAAACTGGATTTACTAGCCCAGATAGCAGTGGAAATCCTTTTTATCTCGTTTTTAAGACGAGATAAAAAGATTGTAACGGATAGCTGGAAATAGCTCCTAATTACTAATTAAACCATCAACCATAATTAATTTTCTGTCGGCCATATTTGCGAGTTCTTCATTGTGGGTCACAATTACAAATGTTTGCCCAAGTTCATCCCGTAGTTTAAAAAATAACTGGTGTAAATTTTCTGCGGAAGCGGTATCTAAATTTCCTGAAGGCTCATCAGCAAAAATTATTGCGGGCTTATTAATTAACGCTCTAGCAACAGCAACTCTTTGCTGTTCGCCGCCAGAGAGTTCGTTAGGTTTGTGGTTCATTCTGTGAGAAAGACCTAAATAGGTCAATAATTTTTCGGCTTCTATTTCTGTCGTTTTTTTATCTTTATTAGCTATAAAAGCTGGAATACACACGTTTTCTAAAGCCGTAAATTCAGGTAGTAATTGATGAAATTGAAAAATGAAGCCAAGATTTAAATTTCTAAATTTAGAAAGGTTCTTATCATTCATTTTCAAGATGTCTTCACCATTGATAAGTAGCGTAGTACTACTCTGAGAGCTTGGTTTGTCAAGAGTACCTAGAATTTGTAATAAAGTTGTTTTTCCGGCTCCAGATGCACCTACGATAGAAACAATTTCTCCTTTTTTAATATGCAAATCAACTCCTTTTAAAACGTGGAGTTTGTCGTAGTATTTATTTAAATTTTTTGCTTGTATCATTTTTAATCTGTTTTGACAAAGAAACAAAGATTTTAATTATAATCTTAATAATTGCCTTACCACAACTTATAAATTTTAGTTAACTATTTAATTAAGGTTTGTAAAAAGCTTAATTTTGGAATAATAGCATTGTTGTTATTTAAAATGATGTTAGAATAATTTAAAAATTAAGTAAATGATAGAGCCACATAATAATGAAGTAGCCATATTTGGCGGAGGATGTTTCTGGTGTACAGAGGCCGTTTTTTTAGAATTAAAAGGAGTAGATAAAGTAGTGCCTGGTTATATAGGAGGCCAAGTAGAAAATCCAACTTATGCAGCTATTTGTAATGGAACTACAGGGCATGCTGAAGCAATCAAAATCACGTTTGATAAAAGTCAAATTAGTTATGGCGAATTGTTGCAAATATTTTTTGCTACACATGATCCCACTACACTAAACAGACAAGGGAATGATATTGGAACGCAGTACAGAAGTGAGATTTTCTATTTGAATACTGGGCAAAAAGAAATAGCACAAGATTATATTAACTTACTTACTACCGAAGCTGTTTTTGACAATCCTATTGTTACTAAAATATCTGAAGCGCCTCATTTTTATGAAGCCGAAGATTATCACAATAACTATTACAATCAAAATAAATCACAAGGCTATTGTTCTTATGTGATTACACCCAAAATTGAGAAACTCAAAAAATATTTTCAAGATAAGCTAAAAGACTAATGGCATTACTTTTGATTTAATTAAAGGAGTAACTTAATGAAATCATGCTATGGGATTAGAAAAAAAGGTAACGGATGCGAGTGTGAAAAATAGAAACTTAATTCTAGGGATTTTTTTTGATGGTATAGGAATGCTGTCCTATTCTATACCGTGGGTTTTAGAATATACAGATGTTGTTTGGGCTCCTATTGCAGGATATTTAATGACAAAAATGTACAAGGGGACAACAGGTAAGGTAGGAGGTTTTATTGCTTTTCTTGAGGAAGCTTTTCCATTTACTGATGTTATACCTACATTTACATTAACTTGGATTTATACTTATATTATTAAAAAAGAGAAATAATATTTATTAAAGAAGAGGCTTTTAAGCCTTTTTTTTATACCCTAAAAAGAAAACCTAATCCCAAACGCTTCAACATCTTTTTTTCAAAAGCCCAGAAAAAACTGAATTGACCAAAAATAAAACCAATAAATACTAGTAGAACCTGATAAATTGGAAAAATAAGTAGCAATCGTACAGGCATAAACCACATACCTAAATCATCCTTAGTAATTCCTAATAAATAACAAAGTGGTTTTGATAGCCATGCTGATGCTGATCCTGTAATGGCAAATACAATGAATATAATGCTTAGTTGTATATTAGACGTTATTCCCCAACGTTCTTTTAATTTTCTCATCTTTATTTATAATGATTACAAATATAGTAAGATTATCTTGTAGGAACATAACCAAATAGTTTTTGTTTGTAGGTATTTTGAAAATAAACCATGTAATTATAGATTAGGTAATTCACTTCATAACCATAATCAATATTTTGACTGTAAGAGATAGTCATTTCATATAAATTAGGATCATAACGGTAAGGTTGGAGAACACGGTTATTCCATTCATTAATCCATAATAAGTTTTTATTTTCTAAAAAAGCTTGACTATGGTAATTTCTAGGAAAAGCTCTAGATGCTAACCACGTACTAAAACCAGGATCGATAATTGTAACCTCATATTCTAATTCATCATTTGCAATGCGTACGGTGTCGTTTAGAGTGGCTGCTGTATTTTGGTTTTTAATCACGGTATTTTTTGAAGCAGTACAACCTGCTAAAGTAATTAAAATTATAATAAAGGATATAAAGCTTTTCATAATCAGTAGTTTAATAATAAAAATACAATTTTTTATTCTCTTTAAAAATCCTTTTAACATAAAAAAAGCACCTACAATGTAAGTGCTTTATAAATATTTTTATGAGGGATTATTTTCCAAATAAACCACCTATCATTCCGCCTATTCCACCACCTTTTTTAGTAACAGCGTCCATTGCGTCGCTCATGTCTACTTTTCCATCACCGTTTTGGTCTAAACCAAACTGTCCGCCGTATTTTGTAATAGCATCCATGATTCCTGCATTGTCTCCGCCACCAGAAATAGCGCCAATAATATCTGAAATTTCAAAACTTGAATCGTTAGGGTCTTTTGCTTTACCTACAAGTGAAGCTAATATTTTAGGAATAATGCTAGACGCAACTCCTGCTGCAGCACTGCTGTCTATGCCTAATTTTTCGCTTAAATTTCCTGTAAGTTGTTGTGTTAATTTTTGCACTGCAGGATTAGAAGTATCCTTAGCATTATCTCCTTGAAAAAGAGTAGCCAATTGAGAAAGATCACCATCTGCAACCATTTTTTGTAATCCTGAAACTACTGAAGAGCTAGCTTCATTAATTACGGCTTCATTTTTTTCATTAGGAACTGCTGCATTATTTACTACAGAGTCTACTCCAAATTGTTGTGCTAATTGAGTTAGTTGTTCAAACATATATTTTAATTTATTTTAGGTTTCATCTACAAGATACTAAAAAAATAGCGATTATCCAAATAAATTGAATAATCGCTATTGTAACTATTTGTAAATCAGTATTTATTATCCTAGTAAACTAATTATTTGTGAAGCTAACTCAGTACCAATTCTATCTTGTGCCTCTCCAGTTGCAGCACCAATATGGGGTGTCAAAGAGATTTTAGAATTCATTAAAATAGTCATCTCAGGAGTTGGTTCATTTTCAAAAACATCTAATCCAGCAAACAATACTTTTCCGCTGTCTAAAGCTTTTACTAATGCCACTTCATCAATAACACCACCACGAGCACAATTTACAATTCCAACACCGTCTTTCATGGTAGCAATTTCTTTTTCACCAATGATGTATCCTTTTTGAGCAGGAACATGCAACGTAATAAAGTCAGCTTCTTTAAATAAAGATTCAAGAGATTGAGAAACAATTGTAGTTGTGATTGATTGTCCGTCAAAGAATTCTACTTTAACAGCAACTTCTGGAATAAAACTGTCTGCAGCAATTACTTTCATGCCTAATCCAAGAGCCATTTTTGCTGTAGCTTGACCAATACGTCCAATACCTACAATTCCAAGCGTTTTTCCTCTTAATTCAACACCATTTGCATACGCTTTTTTCAAACCGTCAAAATTAGTATCTCCTTCAAGGGGCATATTTCTGTTAGAATCATGCAAGAAACGAACACCTGAAAATAAGTGAGCAAAAACCAACTCAGCAACAGATTCTGATGAAGATGCAGGTGTATTTATAACATGAATCCCTTTGCTTTTAGCATAATCAACATCAATATTATCCATTCCTACACCACCACGGCCTATAATTTTTAGACCAGGACAAGCGTCAATAATATCTTTACGAACTTTAGTTGCACTACGTACTAAAACTACACTTACGTTATTCTCATTAACATAATTTGCTATTTGTTCTTGGGCTACTTTTGCAGTGATTACTTCAAAACCACCTTTTTCTAAAGCTAGAATTCCGCTTTTAGAAATTCCGTCATTTGCTAATACTTTCATTTTTTATGTCATTGCGAGGAACGATGCAATCTCGTCCTCATATTACTTTTTTATTATTTTTTTAGGAGCTATTTCCTGCTATTCGTTTCAATCTTTTTATTTTTTAAAGAAAAAAATAAAAAGGATTTCCACTGCTATCAGGGCTAGGAATCCGTACGTTGATTGTCTATTATGCTACCTTAGACTCTAATGCTTTCATAACATCCACTAAAACTTGAACACTTTCAATAGGCATGGCGTTGTACATTGAAGCTCTATAACCACCTACTGAGCGGTGTCCAGGAATCCCTGAAATTCCAGCAGCTTTCCACATCGCATCAAATGTTTCAGTGTGAGCAGCGTCATTCAATAAAAAAGTAGCATTCATATTAGAGCGATCTGCAACAGCAGCAGCTCCTTTAAATAAAGGGTTTCTATCAATTTCAGCATAAAGTAAAGCCGCTTTAGCATTGTTTAATTTTTCAACAGCAGCAACTCCACCTAATTTTTTTAACCATTGCAAAGTTAGTAGCGAAGCGTAAACAGGGAAAACAGCAGGAGTATTGTACATACTTTCTGCTTTAATATGTTTTTCATAATCTAAAATACTCGGAATCGTTCTTCCTGATTTACCAAGGATTTCTTCCTTAACAATCACAAGAGTTGTTCCTGCAGGTCCCATATTTTTTTGAGCGCCAGCATAAATAATATCAAATTTAGAAAAATCCAATACTCTAGAAAATATATCTGAACTCATATCGCAAACAATTGGCATGTCTAGCGATGGAAACTCTTTCATTTGTGTTCCAAAAATAGTGTTGTTACTCGTGCAGTGAAAATAATCTGCATCAGCAGGAACAGTATATCCTTTAGGAATATGGTTATAGTTTTCTTCTTTTGAAGAGGCTACGACAACAGTTTCTCCAAAAAATTTAGCTTCTTTAATTGCTCCGCTTGCCCATGTACCTGAATCAAGATAAGCAGCTTTACCGCCTTCTTTCATTAAGTTATAAGGAACCATTAGGAATTCAAGACTGGCTCCGCCAGCAAGAAAAAGAGCTTGGTAGCCTTTCCCTTCTAATCCTAATAATTCTAATGCAAGAGTTCTCGCTTCATCCATTACGGCAACAAAATCTTTGCTACGGTGTGAGATTTCTAAAATAGATAATCCAGAATCATTAAAGTTTAAAATAGCTTGTGCTGATTTTTCAAAAACTTCTTGTGGTAAGATGCATGGTCCTGCGCTGTAGTTGTGTTTTTTCATGGTGTAGTTTATGTCCAAAAATTTAAAACGCAAATTTCGGCATTACAACTTGAATATCTGTTAATTTATTCGCAATAATTAACCAATTTTATGCTATCTTATTAACAAAAACGATATAGTGTCTATATTATCTGCATAATCCCATAATTGTGGTTGCTGTGTTTGCCCAAAAGCAATACTGCCTTCAATTAAATTATCACTAACAATGCACTGTATTTGGTCTGCTTCAGTAGTTAATTTTGCTTGTAAATCAGTTAGGTTTTCGTAGCGCTCATAAAATACACTTGAAATAGGGGAGGCGTGACTATTATCCTCTTTTAGAGTTAAAAAGCCATTGTCTAATAACTTGAAATTACTCATTAAAAACACCGCTTTGTTGTAATCGTAATTATTAGCATATTTCTCATAATGAATAACGTCTTGGTATTCAAAAATAGCTTCAAAAAAAGCAACAAAAGAATAGTCTTTAGGGACAAATAATTTAGAAACATTGCGACAACCTAAACCAAAATATCTAAATATATCTTCTCCCATTGCCGCTAACTGTTCTTTACTTTCGTTACCATTTAATACCGCAATTGAATTCCTGTTTTTTCTTATTATTGAAGGTTTATCTTTAAAATAATATTCAAAATAACGTGCCGTATTATTGCTACCAGTAGCTATTACAGCATCAAAATTTTCTAATTTACCTTCTACAAAAGTTATTTTATTTGCAAATTCAGGTGCTAATGCAATTAAATATTTTGCTAAAAAAGGGAGTAGGTGTTGGTCATTTGAAGAGGTTTTTACCACTACATTATGTCCCGTTATCAATACCGATAAAAAATCATGGAAGCCAACTAACGGTACGTTACCTGCTAAGATTAATGCGATATTTTTAGGAACAACAGCATCAAAATTATAGTTAGACAACCATTTGTTTAGATTCTCTTCGGTTAATGCTTCTGCCCATGATTGAATCGAAAAGTACACTTGTTCAGGAGTATACCAACCGTTATGAGATTGTGATAAATGAATTAATTTGTTAAATTCATCAAAAAACAAATCATTTTTAAGCACATTTTCGTTCTTAACTGTTTCATTTGTATTGAATTGCTTTAAAAAATGGCCTAATTCAATGAAAATGTTTTTTTTAACTTCTAATGTCATAATGTTTGTTTATGAATTGTTTTGATTGTAATTTTGCACAAAAATAAGCATATTTAAGTCGAAAGTCAAAAGGCATCAACTAGAAAGATGTAATGTCTTTTTAAAGTAAGCGACTAATTGCATTAAGACACATCAATTTTAAGACAAGAAACATGGCAATAATAATAACTGACGAATGTATCAATTGCGGTGCATGTGAACCAGAATGTCCAAATACAGCAATCTATGAAGGTGCTGACGATTGGAGATACAAAGACGGAACTAAATTAACGGGTAAAGTAATCCTTGCTGATGGTACTGAGGTTGATGCGGATGATGCTCAAACTCCTATATCTGATGAAGTGTATTACATAGTTCCTGGAAAATGTACAGAGTGTAAAGGTTTTCATGATGAACCACAATGTGCTGCAGTATGTCCTGTAGATTGTTGTATTCCAGATGATAACCATGTTGAAACAGAAGAAACTTTGTTAAACAGACAAGCTTTTTTACATAACGAATAAATTTTTATTACCGATATATTAAAAACCTGAATAGTAATATTCAGGTTTTTTTATGTCAATTTTTTTATGTTAATCGATAAAGTGTGCGTTTTAACTGATTTTATTGCATTTCAAGGGGTATTTAGCTAATTAATAGGGATTTGCAACTATTTTTATGTTATTTGATAGTTAAATTTTATTTCATGATATGAAAAAAATACTTTGGTTATTCGTTTTGATTTGTAGTTATAGTGTTTATAGTCAGAAAGATACTTATTCTATTTTGATTAAAGATAGTGATACGCATTTGCCTATCGAGAATGCCACCGTTATTATATTAAAAACAAATCAAATTTTGTTAAGCAATAGAGACGGTAAAGTTGCTTTTGTATCTAATGCTCCTTCCAATATTGCTATTTCAGAAAGTAATTATGAATCTCAAAATATTCGTTGGAATATACTAGTAGAGAAAAGCTTCGTAATTTATCTAAAAAGTAAAAGTAATATATTAGAAGAAGTTATTTTATCAAGGGAGAGCCCGCAAAAAATACTTCAAAAGATTGTATCAAATTCTATTCAAAAATTAACTGTTCCCGCACGATTAAAAGTTTATGTTAGAGAGTTTTTTAAATTGAACCACAAATACGCTTATTACAATGACGGTTTAGTTAATTTTCAGTTTTCTAAAAAGCAGAAAAAAATAACGACAACTTTATTAGTGGAGCAAAACAGATCTTATGGCTTATTAGATGAAGATATTACAGCTGATTTATTAGGCTACAACTTAAACAACATCATGGAGAATTATTGTACGTTTAAGTATTTAGAGCCTATTTTAGAAACAAAAATGGGTAAGGATTATGAATTTATAGTTAAAGCCCATGCGTCTAATGACAAGTCTTATATAATGTCTATAGTCCCAGTAGATGAATCTAAGGGAATGTTAGATACTTTTGAAATTATTTACGATCCTGAGATGAAAATTATTAATGAGTTCACTGTTAAAATTGCTTTTAAAGATATTGAACTTAAAAACACAAGAAAGAAAGCTGACTCTAAAAATATTACTAAATCTTCAGTAAAGGTTGTTTATAAGGTAGATGTTGACGGATATTATATGTTAAATGCAAATGAGGAGATTGCCTATGATATTACTGTAAAAGACGAATTAAAAAACATTGAAGTTCGCAATAGCTTTATAACAACTCATTTTAATAAACAGCCTTTTACATATGATGATAGTGATGTTTTTAAAGAAAAATCGCTATTTAATAAAAGGAATAAAATACTAACTAATTATTGGGATTTATCTGGATTTGTAGCTAGCGAAGAGGAGAAATCAATAGTAAGTACATTGGAATACAAAATGTAATTTTTTTAGTATTATTAATTACAATTTATGATAAACTAAAAAATCCTGAATTTTTAAAATTCAGGATTTTTTATTTTTATGTAAAAAGTATTGTTTTACTCCTTATTTAATATATAAGTTGTTGCTGTAACAGTATCTGTAGCTTCGTCATAATTTTCTAATACTAGATTTCCTTCTTGATTAAAATAACCATATGAAGTTTTATCTTTTGCTTTATAAATATAATTGTTATTCGAAGTTTTTCTTAGAATAGCTTTTTTCTCTCCATTAGCAAAAGTCATTGTGTATCCTACTTTATCAGTGGTTACTTGGTATTTTTGACCATCTAAATCGTAATAAGCTGATCGGTCTATATCAATTAATCGAGTAACACCATCTGCAGTGATTTTTGTTGTAGCGGTTACATTAATAGGAGATTCTTTAGTATTTTTATTAAGTACATTGGAGTCAGCATCCATTAATTCAATGGCTTGATTTTCATTTATCTCCTGTGTTTTAATCAATTTTTTTTCACCTTCAGAATCTTTGATCGTAGTGATCTTAGTAGTAACCTCCGATTTTACATTTTTATTTTGAGCTTGAATATTTACTGTAAATAAAAAAGCAGTCAATCCTAATAATATCGTTTTCATAATTTTTGTTTTTAAAGATTTGTATCAAGCAAATTTACAACTATCATGCTATTTATCTATTATGTTTTTATGCTAAAAGGTTATGGTATTTATAGCCTAGTTGCGTAGTAGTAAAATCACTATAATAAAAGAGCCATCGTAGATGATGGCTCTTTAAGTAATAGGTTACTATCTAATTAAAATCTATAGTTTAATGATAAGTTAAACATAGTCCCTAATTGACTAAAATGCGACCCGTCATAAGTTGTATTGTCATAACGACCATTAAAGGTAATTAGATTGTATTGATTTTTAACTTGTGCAGCGTCACTTAAAAGTGCTGATCCTGCAGTATTTTCAGCTTTAAATTCCCACTCCGGTAGTACGTTTAATAAATTGTTCACATTTAATGATAGTGTTAGTTTCTCAGTAGCAGAGAATGTAATGCCTAAATCAGTTACGATTTTTGGAATAAATTCAGTTCTTAAATCATCACTTAATCCATCTTGTTTAAATGTTGTTTTACCAAAATAAGTGTTGTTAAGAGAGAATCCAAATTTGCCTAATTCGTAATTTGCTCCTAAAATCCATTTTGTTACAGGTCTAGACGTAAACATTAACGCGTCTAATGTTGGGCTAAAATTATTGTTTTTTAAAGGAGAAATTCTTTCATTTTGAAAGGTAATATTTCCTGATAAATTAAATCCTAGTTTTCCTTCTCCAATAAGTATGTTATTGTAATTTGCAACAATATCTAAGCCAGAAGTTCTTGAATCGAATGAATTTTCAAACCATGCTACAGTACCAAACTGTGTAACAATTTTATCTCCTAAAATAATTCTGTCTTTTACTTTAATATTGTAGTAATCCGCAGTGAAATTAAAGTTTCTAGATGGTTTTACACCAATACCAATAGTGATATTAGTAGATTTTTCAGCATCTAGTGGATCTATATTTAATAAACGTGCCTGTGGTGAAACATTGCTGATAATACCACTTACTTGAATGCCTTGACCTGGTTCAAAAGAGTACTGTGATTTTTGAGTATAAATTTGGTGTAAAGTAGGTGCTCTAAATCCAGTAGAAATAGATCCTCTCAAAGTGATTTTATCATCAAAAAATTTATATCTTGAGCTTATTTTCCAAACTGTTGCTCCTCCAAAATCGCTATAGTCTTCATAACGAATAGTACCATTAATAAGAAAATCTTTTGTTACATCATAAGCAACATCAAGATATCCACCAAGATTATAACGGTTATATTTTCCTGAATTTTCGGGTAAATTTCCAGCAAATGAATCTGAGCCTTCTCCGTCCCATGACGCTTGATCTCCTTCGATAACCTCAAAAGTTTCTGTTCTCATTTCTGTTCCAAATCCAATACTTATTTTATCGGATAATACTTTTGAAATATCAATATTTCCTACAATGTGATTAAAGGCAGTTCCTCCTGGTTTAAATGATATTGGGCTATTTTCTCTATAAACATTTTCGCCATTAATATCTTTAATTTCAGATGGATTATGAGAGTTATTCACATTGTATGTTTGTGAGTTTCCCCCCACGGTAATACTTGCGTCTGTATTCCAATCGTTTTTTGTTGATTTATATCCTAAAGTTCCGTTATAATCATTCAATTCTCCTTCAAAAGTAGGAACGTAACCTTCATAGGAAGCATCTGTACCATCACCAAAGAAATCTTTTAAGTAAGGTAAGTCTGTTAAGGATTTCCAATATGGTGTTCTGTAGTTTGCAAATGAATTCACTTTTTTATAAACGTAAGCAGCATTGTAGTATAGAGCTGAAGTTTCACTTAATTCTTTTCCTCCATTAACTAAAAATTTTGCAGCAGCAGTTTCTGGAGAACCATTAATGTTTTTAGCGTCAGGATATTTTGATAGAAAATTATTTACAGTAGCAATATCTGCTGCTGTGCCACTTAAAAAATCAGTAGCTTCTCCTTGGGCATCTACTTTACCTGGTCTGTTTGCTTGATTGACTTTTGAGAAATCAACAGTGTAATTAATGTAGCCTTTATCACCTACGGTAGTACCATTGTTTAAGCTTACGCCAATCATTTCTCCATCACCTTCAGAAGTCATTCCTGTTCTAATAGTTGCTGACCCACCTGATGTGCTTTTTTTCAAGATAATATTCATTACCCCTGCAATAGCATCAGATCCATATTGAGCAGAAGCTCCATCACGTAAAATTTCAACTCTCTCAATTGCATCAGTAGGTATTGCAGAGATATCAGCTCCTGTTTCACCACGTCCTGGAGAAGTTTGAACATAAAGTAGCGAACTTAAATTTTTACGTTTACCATTAATAAGGATTAAGGTTCTACTTGGTCCCATATTTCTAATTTCATAAGGGTCTAATAAAGATGTCGCATCATTTACAGGAGTTTGCACCGTGTTAAAAGACGGGATTTTATACTGTAATGCTTTATCAAATGTGGCTTGACCAGTAGAAGCTAAATCTTTTGATGAAATAACATCAATAGGTAGCGCGGTAGTAGTATTGCTTCGAGGAGCAGTACGCGTTCCTGTAACTACAATTTCGTCTAGCGCTTGTCCACCTTCTTCTGATAAAATAATATTAACCGTAGTTCCAGTTGCCGCTTTTTCAACTTTAGTAAAACCTATGTAGCTAAAAATTAATGTAGCTCCCTCTTTTACTTTTATTCTGTAAGCTCCATCTATATCGGTCGAAACACCATTTTGAGTTCCTTTTTCTACAATATTTACTCCAGGTAATCCATATCCAGTGTTGTCTTTTACTACTCCAGTAATTTCTTTTTGTGCAAAAAGAAAACTGACATTTAGTAATAAAAATAGTAGTGTGATTTTTTTCATAAATAATTTAGTTTTTTGGTTTTTGGTTCGTTTCTGACTGCAATATACAAATTTTTTAACAAAATTTTAGCAATTCAGTGTTTTTCATAAAAATTTGAGATTTATTAGTTAAATGAGGTGTAAAAAGTGATATCTATTTATAATATTGCTTTTTTTTATAATTTAAAATCAAATAAACCTGAAATAGAATCTTTCAAAACAATAATTTAACGATTTTGAGTACTTACATTTATTAAATGGTATATTTGCAAAATTTTAAAGTAAATACTAAAACGTATAGCTGTAAAAGCTATTTGTAAATATAAATATCATGAAAGCAGGAATTGTAGGGTTACCTAATGTTGGAAAGTCAACTTTGTTTAATTGTTTGTCAAATGCAAAAGCGCAAAGTGCTAACTTTCCTTTTTGTACTATCGAACCTAATATAGGTGTTGTAAACGTACCAGATCCTCGTATTAATAAATTAGAGGAACTAGTAAAACCAGAACGTGTACAAATGGCAACAGTTGATATTGTTGATATCGCTGGATTAGTAAAAGGAGCAAGTAAAGGAGAGGGATTAGGAAATCAATTCCTTGGAAACATTAGAGAGTGTAATGCTATTATTCACGTTTTACGTTGTTTTGATAACGATAACATTGTTCACGTTGATGGTAATGTAAACCCTATTCGTGACAAAGAAACGATTGATATTGAATTGCAGTTAAAAGATTTAGATACCGTTGAAAAACGTCTAGAAAAAGTGAATCGTGCTGCAAAAACAGGAAACAAAGAGGCAATTACAGAAAAAGGACTATTAGACCGAATTAGAGAAAATCTTTTACAAGCAAAATCAGCTAGAACAATTACACTTGAAAATAATGATGAAGAGGTTCTAATGGAAACTTTTCAATTAATTACTGCAAAACCAGTTTTGTATGTATGTAATGTTGACGAAAACTCAGCTGTAAACGGAAACAAATATGTTGATCTAGTAAAAGAATTAGTAAAAGACGAAGATGCTGAGGTTATCATTCTTTCAGTAGGAGCAGAGGCTGATATTACTGAGTTAGAAAGTTTTGAAGAGCGTCAAGTTTTTCTTGAAGATATGGGATTAACTGAGCCAGGAGCATCAGTTTTAATTCGTGCAGCTTATAAATTATTAAAGCAACAAACCTACTTTACCGCTGGTGTAAAAGAAGTTCGTGCATGGACAATCAACATAGGATCAACTGCGCCACAAGCAGCAGGAGTAATCCACACTGATTTCGAAAAAGGATTCATCCGTGCTGAAGTTATCGCCTATGAAGATTTCGTTCATTACGGTTCAGAAGCTAAATGTAAAGAAGCCGGTAAATTCAAAGTAGAAGGAAAAGAATATATCGTAAAAGATGGGGATGTAATGCACTTCCGTTTTAACGTGTAATTCTTAGCTTAGAGAAAAGAGTAAAGAATATAAAGAGAACCCGCAAAAGTGATTTTGCGGGTTTTTTGCGTCTATCAAAAACCGAATACTTAATGCTGAATAGAGACAGCTTTTTTAAAAGAACCTATTTCCCGCTTTTCATTTCAAGATTTTGTTGTCTTCCCTTTTTTTATAAGTCATAAAAGGAGCTTCTTCCAGTCGCTCTTTTTTGACAATAAAAAATAGGGAGCCTGTCAAAATGCTTTTCATTGCAATCGGGGGTAGTGGTTTACACGTTGGTGACAATTTGAATGCATGTCTATTTCAATATTGATATAGGAATATTAAGTAAATATAAAATTGAACAAATTCGTAAGTTATATAATAGCCATGTTAGCTAATATAGCAATCCTTTTCAACAGATTTACTTGCTAGTTGTGGATAATTATAATATTAAGAAAATTATTATAATTATATTTGAATAACCTCAATAGTAGAATATGTATATAAGTAAAATTAGAATTAAAAATTTCAGACTATTAAATGACACAACTCTTCTATTAGATGAAAATAAAAAACAAGAGTTATCCCTTTTAATTGGTAGAAATAACAGTGGTAAAACCTCCTTTATAATGCTTTTCGATAAATTTTATAGAAGTGAAAGTTTTAAATTTGATTTCTATGATTTTTCAATATCATTACGTGATAAAATTTTTAATATAGAGGAGACAACAGTTATTGAGGATTTATCTATTCAGATGATTCTAGAAATAAAATATGACACAAAAGATTCTTTAGAGAATATATCTGATTTTATTTTAGATTTAGATCCGACCTTAAATAGCGTTAAAATCTTATTTGAATGCACTATTGACAAGGCTAAATTAATTAAAAGTTTATTGAAAGTAGAAATTGCAAAAAAGAAGAAGTTTATAGAAAAGAATTTATCTGATTATTTAATTGATAAAAATATTTATGTTTTTGAAAACGAAAAAGATTTAGAAGTAGCTAATAGAGGTAATCTTGTTAAGAAAGATATTTCATTGGTAAAAAACTTAATTAATTTTCAAGTTATTCATGCAAAAAGAAATGTTTCAAGTTCTGAAACAACGGGAAATGGCAAAAGAGCCCTGTCAGAAATGACAACTCAATATTTCAATAAAGAGAATAAAGATTTGTCGGATGACTTTATTGATATAAATGAGGCAATCACTGGAATGGACTCTACTTTGGATGAAAAGTATAAAACACATTTTGAACCATTTTTAGAAAATGCTAAAAAGTTTCTCGATATAAAGGATTTAAGAGTCGTTTCAGATTTAGAGTCTAAACAATTATTTACGAATCACTCTAAAATTGTATATGGAGATGGTTCAAATAATCTACCAGAAAATTTAAATGGTTTAGGTTATGTAAATATTCTTTATTTATTACTTCAAATTGAAGTCAAGAAAAAATATTTTTTAGCTGAGAAAAAAGACATAAATCTATTGTTTATTGAAGAACCTGAAGCTCATACTCATCCTCAAATGCAATATGTTTTCAGTCAAAAAATCCAAGAAATAATCAAAGAGATTAATATGCAAGTTGATTTACAAACTTTTATTTCTACGCATTCTTCTCATATAGTTTCTCAATGTAATTTTTCTGACTTACGTTATTTTAAATTTAAAGACGGAAACATTAATATTAAAAACTTTTATACTGATTTAGAAGTTAAATATAAGGGTGATAAAGACTATTTCAAATTTTTGAAACAATATTTAACTCTATATTCTTCTGAACTTTTCTTTGCTGAAAAAATTATTTTTATTGAAGGAACTACAGAAAAAATGCTGTTGCCTTATTTTATTAGTCAATATGACAAATTAGTTGTTGCTCCAGAAAACAAAATATCATCACAAAATATTTCAATAATTGAAGTAGGTGCTAATTCAAAAGTATTTAAACATTTTTTGGAATTTTTAGAAATTAAGACCTTAATTATTACGGATATTGATACTGTCAAATTAGTAATGACTCCTGCCTCGGATGATAAGAAAGAAAGTTCAAGTAGTATTGCTTGCTCAGTAATTGAGGGTGATAATACGAGTAACTATTCTATTAAAGAATTTTTGAATATACCTGAAAAAACAAAAACTGCAGAAATTGCCGAATGGTTTAAAAAACTTAAGTCAAATTCACTACAAGATGATTCTAATTATATAAAAATAGCCTATCAAATTGAAGAATTAGGATATCATGGTAGAAGCTTTGAAGATTCATTTATTAGTTTGAATTTAAAAGAAATTATAAAATATAAAGATGATGATATTTGTGGAATTCAGCATAAAGCCGAACTTTTTGATTCAGTAACAGATTTTTATAATTTAACCCAAAAGGTTTTAAAATCAGATGGTAAATCAGAATTTGCTTCATCATTACTATTTTTGGCTTTGACTGGTAAAGTTGAGTGGAAAACTCCATCATATATAAAACAAGGATTACAATGGATAGCAAAATAAGACCAATTGAACAGATAAAACAGATTATTGATGATAATCAAAATGCTGAAAAAGAATTTCAAAATTTTGTTTTACAAGGTGGAGCAGGAAGTGGAAAAACGGAATCCTTAAAACAAATTCTTGAATATATTACCGAAAACTATCCTGAAAAAAAAGGAGTTTGTATTACCCTTACTAATGTTGCAGTGGACGAAATAAAGTCAAGAGTTGGAGCAAATGATAATTTTATAGTATCAACAATACATTCTTTTTTAAATGATTTAATTAAAAACTACAAGAAAAATATTCACGAAGTAATTTTTGAGATTTTCAAAGTCGAAAAAGTAGTCAGGGAAAAATATGTTGCTGGAGAAGACCTAAAAGAGTATAACAAAAAGGAACATGACAATTACAAGAAGCTTTATGGAAAATACTCCGGAAAGTTGTTTACGATAACTGGAGAGAAAACCTCTAAAGTTATTGGTAAAAGAGAATATGATCTAGAAGCATTAAAATTTAATTGTGATTTAAATGCAGAAGTTGATACATTAAATGAAATAATCTTAGAAGAAATTAGGACAATAGATTATAACAAAAGTAGATATAATGAAACACGTTATAATAATTTTAAAGAATTGTCTTTTGGGCACGATGAATTATTACATGTTGCTTCTTTGCTTTTTAAAAAACATGCCTTATTGGGTAAAATTGTTAGTGATAAATTTGACTTTATATTAATTGATGAATATCAAGATACCAATGAAAAAATTGTTGATATTTTTTTAAATTTATTACCTAAAAATAACAAAACAACAATTGGTTTATTCGGCGATTCTATGCAAGGAATTTATGAGGATGGAATTGGAGATGTAGAAGGGGAAATAAAAACGGGTAAATTAATCAAAATTGAAAAGGAAGATAATTTTAGATGTTCTGAAGAAGTTATTGGTTTTATAAATACAATTAGGAATGATGGTTTAGAACAAGAATTAGCTTTAAAAAACACAGAGACTATTGATGATAGAAAAGGAGATTTTAAAGTGTTTTATTCTATTTATGGTAAGAAGCCAAATGCCTTTAGTAATAACGAAGATAAGAGTAATTACTTTATTGTTCTTAATGGTCTGATTACGAAAGCTTCATCTAAAGAAATGAAATTTAAAAAATTGATGTTAACTAACAAATCTATTTCAGGTGAGTTAGGTTTTCATGTGCTTTATCAAATTTTTAATGCCAGGTATACTGAAGTCAAAGAGGAAATTGAAAAAACATTAGAAAGAATACAATTAATTGAATTATATGAACTTTGTACTGCATACAAAAAAAAGGAGTATAATTTTGTATTGGGAAAATTAAAAAAGTGTGGTTTCGAATTAAAATCAGTTAAAGATAAGATAGCGATAAAAAGACTTTTTGATATATTATTGAATACTACTCTATCTGTTAATAGAGTTTTGAAATTTGCATTTGATAACAAATTGATAAGGAAATCTGATTCATACAAACTTTATATTAATAATAAAGAAGCCTTTCTGAAGGATATAGAATTAGATAAAAGATTTTTAGAATTGGAGGATCTATTTTTAAAAGGAGAAAATACTTTTGCGAAAATGGCAAAAATAGGTTCAAATATTTCTGATGAAGAATTTGTTGAATTTGACAAAAATAGAAAAAGGAAAAATTTCTATTTAAATTTATTTTCTCATAATTTAAAATTTCATGAAGTCTTAAATTATTATAATTATGTAGACGAAAATATTGTTTCAGACTATATAACGATGCATAAAACAAAAGGTTCTGGTATTGATAATGTGATGGTTGTCATGGATGAATATTTTTGGAATAAGTATAATTTCAAATCAATTTATGATAGTAGTGAAACGGATTTAAGCAAGAAACTAACAAACCAAAAGTTATTTTATGTAGCTTGTTCAAGAACTATTAAGAATTTAATTTGTGTTCGATTAGTTTCAGATGAAGAAGAAGAAAAGCAATTATTAAATTTTTTTAAAGGATTTGAAATTGAAAAAATTGCTATCTCATAAATATTTACTTCACCTAATGTGCTATATGGAAAATATATTGCAAGCTATTTTTTTTAATTGAGTAAACACGAACCATGGGTTTTGAATAGCGTCTTTCAATAATAATTCATTTCATTCGCATTTAATTATTTAGGAGTAATATTAATTTTTGTTCTTGTAATTATATACTTTTCCCCTAACTTTATAAAAAAAAAATGAAAATAATCGCTTTTGGCGCAAGCCCTAGTAAAAACTCAATCAATAAAAAATTAGCAACTTATGCCGCTTCGCTTTTTGAAAATGCTCAAGTAGAAGTATTGGATTTAAATGATTACCAAATGCCAATATTTAGTGTAGATATTGAAGAAACAATTGGTCAACATAAATTCGCTCAAGCTTTTCTGGATAAAATTGCTACTGCTGATATTTTGGTGATTTCTATGGCTGAAAATAACGGAAATTATTCTGCTGCTTTCAAAAATATTTTGGATTGGTGTTCTAGAATCAATGGAAAAGTTTTTCAACAAAAACCAATGTTGTTAATGGCTACTTCGCCTGGAGGTAGAGGCGCAGCAACTGTTTTAGAAATAGCTAAAAATGCTTTCCCGCGTCATGGAGCAATCATAAAAGCAACTTTTTCCGTACCCAATTTTGACGATAATTTTGATATAGAAAAAGGGCAAATTACAAACACCGATTTAGATACTGAATTGAAGCAGATTGTCAAGAAGTGGGTCTCATAAAATCAAAAAAACGCTACTATTTAGACTAAAATTCACGTCTCAATATTATTTTTAATAATTTTGAGACGTAGTGCTTTTAAAATATATCGAGATATGCTATATTAGCACAAAATCGATAAACTCCCGCAATGTCTGATAAAAATCAATATACCGAAGATAATATTCGGTCACTCGACTGGAAAGAGCACATTCGTATGCGTCCCGGAATGTACATTGGTAAGCTGGGCGACGGATCTTCACCTGATGATGGTATCTATATTTTATTAAAAGAAGTACTCGACAACTGTATCGATGAGTTTGTTATGGGCGCGGGTAAAACGATAGAAGTATCGATCAAAGATAAAACCGTAGCCGTACGCGATTATGGACGTGGAATTCCACTTGGGAAAGTGATTGATGTTGTTTCTAAAATGAATACGGGAGGAAAATATGACTCGCTAGCATTTAAGAAATCGGTGGGTTTGAATGGTGTAGGAACCAAGGCGGTTAATGCACTGTCTAATTATTTTAGAGTTGAGTCAGTTCGTGAGGACAAACAAAAAGCAGCCGAATTCTCAGCAGGAAATTTAGTTCTTGAAGAGGAAATTATTGATACTACAAAACGAAAAGGAACTAAAGTAACCTTTATTCCAGATGAAGCGATTTTTAAAAACTATAAATTCAGAAATGAATATGTGGTTAAAATGCTTAAAAATTATTGTTACTTAAACACAGGATTAACAATAATTTATAACGGAGAAAAATACTTTTCGGATAACGGATTAAAAGATTTATTAGAAGAAAATATTGCTGAGGAAGATATGGTTTACCCAATCATTCACTTAAAAGGCGATGATATAGAGTTGGCAATTACACACAGTAAATCACAATATAGTGAGGAATACCACTCTTTTGTAAATGGACAAAACACTACGCAAGGAGGGACACACTTAGTTGCTTTTAGAGAAGCGCTGGTAAAAACAATACGTGAATTTTACAATAAAAGTTTCGAGTCTTCTGATATTCGTAAGTCGGTAGTAAGTGCCGTGAGTATAAAAGTGATGGAGCCCGTTTTTGAATCACAAACAAAAACCAAATTAGGTTCTACTGACATGGGTTCAGAAGAAGGGATGCCTTCGGTACGAACATTTGTAAATGATTTTGTAAAAAATAAATTAGATAATTTTTTACATAAAAACCCAGAAACAGCCGATTTACTTTTACGTAAAATTCTACAAGCAGAGAGAGAACGTAAAGAACTTTCAGGTATTAGAAAACTAGCAAAAGATCGTGCTAAGAAATCCAACTTACACAATAAAAAATTACGTGATTGTCGCGTGCATTTACCTGATATTAAAAATGCGCGTTACCTAGAAAGTACGTTGTTTATCACAGAGGGAGATTCGGCTTCGGGATCGATTACAAAATCTCGTGATGTGAATACACAAGCGGTATTTAGTTTACGTGGAAAACCGTTGAACTCGTACGGAATGAGCAAGAAAATTGTTTATGAAAATGAAGAGTTTAATTTGCTTCAAGCGGCATTAGATATTGAAGATGACATGGAAAACCTGCGTTACAACAATATTGTAATCGCAACAGATGCCGATGTCGATGGAATGCACATTCGTTTGTTATTGATTACTTTCTTTTTGCAGTTTTTTCCAGAATTAATTAAAGAAGGACATTTATATATTTTACAAACCCCTTTGTTTAGGGTTCGAAATAAAAAGGAAACGATTTACTGCTACTCTGATGATGAGAAAAAAGCGGCTATCGAAAAGCTAAAACCCAAGCCAGAAATCACTCGATTTAAAGGATTAGGGGAAATTTCGCCAGATGAGTTTCAGTTTTTTATTGGAGAAGACATTCGCCTAGACCCAGTGATGATGGATAAAAACACATCAGTAGAGCAATTGCTTTCTTTTTATATGGGTAAAAACACACCGGACCGTCAAGAGTTTATTATTAAGAACTTGAAGGTAGAACTGGATGTGGTAGAGAAGGAGTAGAGTAATAACCTTTTGGGAATAAATACAAGTGTCAAAAAGTCTTCAAAATAAAATTTTATTTTCTCAGGTAGTTGCGCTTTTGCAAAATGCACGCCAACAGGTTTTACGTACGGTAAACGCAACGATGACCTTTACTTATTTTGAGATAGGTAGAATGATTATTGAAGAAGAGCAGAACGGAAAAGAAAGAGCGGAGTATGGCAAGCAAATTTTAAAAGGACTCTCTGCAGATTTAACAAAAGAGTTTGGGAAGGGGTTTTCAATGAGGAATTTAGAACAAATAAGAAAGTTTTATAAAACATATTCAAATTCGTCATCACTGTCGACGATTTTGTATAATCAAATTCCGCAGTCAGTGACTGCGGAATTCAATAATGCTTATTTTGAATTGTTTCGGTCTTATTTCAAATTAACTTGGACTCATTATACTTTCTTAATGCGTATTGATAATGAAGAAGAAAGACGTTTTTACGAAATAGAATCTGAGAAATACAATTGGAGTGTTCGAGAGCTAAAACGGCAATACGATTCGGCCTTGTATACTCGATTGGCTTTAAGTAGAGATAAAGCAGGAGTTTTGAAATTATCTGAAGAAGGACAGCTAATCGAAAAGCCAAAAGACTTGATTAAAGATCCTTATATCTTAGAGTTTTTAGGATTGCCAGAACTGCATCAATATTCAGAATCTGATTTGGAAGAAGAAATCATCAATAAGTTAGAAAGTTTTTTACTGGAATTAGGGCACGGTTTTACATTTGTAGCGCGACAAGACCGGATAACATTTGACGATAAACATTTTAGAATTGACCTAGTTTTCTATAATCGTGTATTGCGATGTTTTGTATTGATAGACTTAAAAATTGGCGAATTGAAACACCAAGACTTGGGACAAATGCAAATGTATGTAAACTATTATGATAGAGAAAAACGTTTGGAAGGCGAAAATAAAACCATCGGAATTGTACTGTGTCAAAACAAAAGTGATTTAGTGGTTGAATATACATTGCCAGAGAATAACGAACAAATCTTTGCTAGTAAATACAAAACGGTATTGCCTAGTAAAGAAGATTTAATAAAATTAATTTCGTAATCACTATATGAAAGACGAGGAAGAAGAAAATATAAATCCAGAGAACGACAATATTAATTCAGAAGATCATGCTATTGATGAAAATCAAGAAGTAGAATCAGATGAGGTAATAGAAAAATCGACAGACGGAGGACATTTTTACGATAATAACGACGATGGTGCAGATACTATAACTAAGGTTACAGGGATGTACAAGGATTGGTTTTTGGACTATGCCTCTTATGTTATTTTGGAGCGCGCTGTTCCAGCAATTGAGGATGGTTTTAAACCAGTGCAGCGTCGTATTATGCACTCGCTAAAAGAGTTGGATGATGGCCGTTATAATAAAGTGGCAAATGTAGTTGGGCACACCATGCAGTATCACCCACACGGGGATGCGAGTATTGGTGACGCTATGGTACAAATAGGTCAAAAAGAATTATTAATAGATTGTCAAGGAAACTGGGGGAATATCCTTACGGGGGATTCTGCGGCAGCTTCACGTTACATTGAAGCACGTTTGTCCAAGTTTGCCTTGGAGGTTTTATATTCTCCAAAAATTACTGATTGGGGAATGTCTTATGATGGTCGTCGTGCAGAACCGAATAATCTTCCGGTAAAATTCCCATTATTATTGGCTTCGGGTGCAGAAGGGATTGCAGTAGGTCTTTCGACCAAAGTATTGCCTCACAATTTTAATGAATTGATTGATGCTTCGGTAAAAATATTAAAAGGAAAACCCTTTACAATTTATCCGGATTTCATGACACAAGGAATTGCCGATGTGTCTAATTACAATGATGGAATGCGTGGCGGTCGTGTGCGTGTGCGTGCAAAAATTGCGCAGCTCGATAAAAATACATTAGTGATTACCCAGATTCCGTTTTCGACAAATACTACAACTTTAATTGATAGTATTTTGAAAGCGAATGATAAAGGGAAAATAAAAATCAAAAAAATAGAGGATAACACGGCAGCAAATGTGGAGATATTGATCCATTTGTATCCAGGTGTTTCACCAGATAAAACGATTGATGCTTTATTTGCTTTCACGGCTTGTGAGACTTCTGTAGCGCCATTAGGTTGTGTTATTGAAGATAATAAACCGCTGTTTGTTGGGGTTTCTCATATGTTGAAAATTTCGACAGCGCGTACTGTTCAATTGCTTAAAAGCGAACTCGAGATTCAATTGAGCGAACTAGAAGAGCAATGGCATTTTCTTTCTTTGGAACGAATTTTTATCGAAAATAAAATCTACCGCGATATTGAAGAAAAAACTACGAGAGAGGATGTTATTCAGGCAGTTGATGATGGATTAAAACCACATATTAAACATTTAAAACGTGCTATTACTGAGGAAGATATTCTGAGGTTATTAGATATTAGAATCATGCGTATTTCTAAGTTTGATAGTAATAAAGCGCAAGACAAAATTGAAGCACTCGAAGGAAGTATTGAACAAGTAAAACACGATTTAGAGCATTTAATTGATTTTGCAATTGCTTATTTTGTAAAATTAAAAGAGAAATACGGTAAAGGGCGTGAGCGTCAAACTGAGCTACGTGTTTTTGATGATATTGAAGCTACAAAAGTAGTGCTGCGAAATACAAAATTATACGTTAATAGAGAAGAAGGGTTTGTAGGTACTAGTCTTAAAAAGGACGAATATGTAACTGATTGTTCTGATATTGATGATGTTATTGTTTTTTTACGTGATGGGAATATGATGATTACTAAAGTTGATGCAAAAACTTTTGTAGGGAAAGATATTATCCATATTGCTATTTTTGATAAGAGTGATAAGCGTACGATTAATAATGTGATTTATCGTGACGGAAAATCAGGTCCGTCTTACATAAAACGTTTCAATGTCTCTGGAGTTACCCGCGATAAATTATATGATTTAACTAATGGTACTAAAGGGTCTCAAATATTGTATTTTACTTCTAATCCAAATGGTGAAGCTGAGGTAATAACAATAATACTAAGACAAGTAGGTAGTATTAAAAAACTGAAATTCGATATTGATTTTGCTAAACTAGCTATAAAAGGGCGTGGTTCTAAAGGGAATTTAGCGAGTAAATATCCAATAAAAAAGATTGAGATCAAGGAAAAAGGAATCTCTACATTATTACCAAGAAAAGTGTGGTATGATGATACAGTTCGTCGCTTAAATGTTGACGGCAGAGGAGATTTATTAGGAGAGTTTAGACCGAGTGATAAAATTCTAATAGTACAACAATCAGGTAAGTTAAAAGTTGTTGTCCCTGAACTAACAACGCATTTTGAAACAGATATGGTTGTGCTAGAAAAATGGATCCCTAAAAAACCAATTTCGGCAATATATTATGATGGGGAGAAAGAGCGTTATTATCTAAAACGTTTTTTAGTAGAAACAGAAAACAAAGAAGAAATATTTATAACAGAACACCCTAATTCACAATTAGAAATTATATCAACAGACTATCGTCCTGTGGCAGAATTAGTTTTTCCAAAAATTAAAGGAGTCCAAAAAGAAAGTGTAACAATTGATATCGAGGGTTTTATTGCTGTAAAAGGCTTTAAAGCTCTGGGAAATCAGTTGACAACTGATAAGTTGAAACAAGTTAATATGCTGGATCCATTGCCTTATGAGGTTCCGGAGGAAATTGTTCCAGTTAGAAATAATACTGGCGATGATGATAATCCTGATGTTCAGCTTGATGAAGATGGACAAGCAATATTATTTTAGAAAAATATTTTGTACTATTTAAAGTAGTTTATTAAAATATAAAGGTTCACTTTTTAAGTAAAGTGAACCTTTTTTAATGCCACTATCTGCTGTTAAACAATTGCTATAAAGCGTTAATAAAGTACAATTATCTTTGATTATCGTTTCAAATTTATTAAATTGTAGGAAAACGTGTTTTTTTGAATACAAATGCGTTTTAATAATTTTCAATATTTATTTTAAGCTTTAATTTAATGTAAATTTGTACAAAACACAAGTAATACATGGAAGATACCTTCATACAATTTAAAAAACCGTCCTATCCAATTAACAAGTCGTTATTTGAATATTTAGGACGTTTTGACCGTATATCTAAAGTTGAGATATGTTATGATGATTTATTGCGTTTTTCAGGCTCTATCAATGTTTATGATAAACAGGATAATGATACCTTGTGGGCAAGGGTTTTCTATAATGAATTTGAAAGGAATGAAATTGATTTGAATCTAAAAAAAATCTATTCGCTACTACATTCTGATGGAAACCTTGATATTATAAAGTTCTTAAATGTAGATTCAATTGATTATTGCACTTTTGGGAATTCAAAACCTTTTCGAATAAAAGTTCGAAATATTTTAAATGATAACTACACGCATTTTTATGTAAAAAAAGCTGATGCTTCGCGTATTTATGGTTTAGAACTAGAGCATATTTTATCACCTGATAAAATCAATTTTTTGGTTTATGAAGACACATTGATTGAAGAGCATATTATAGGTATTCCAGGTGATGTTTTTATGGATACTTTACTAAAAAACTGTACCGAAACTGAAAAAGCACAAATAGCTAAAGAGTTTGTGAAATTCAATGAACGTTGCATGATTAGACTCTTAGGAGACATGAGGGCATATAATTATGTTATTGTTCCTATTCACGATTTTGATCAAGTTGTATATAAAATACGACCAATTGATTTTGATCAACAATGTTATGAAGGGAATTTTAAAGTGTACCGACCACAGTTTTTTAAAGAAAACTACCCTATGGTACGCTTAGTAAAAGAGAAATTGCAAGAGAGCTCAATAGAACAATATAAAAATGAAGAGCGCGCCGTATTAGCCAAAAGAATTTTATCTGCAGAAACACGTATTAAGCGTATTTTAAAAATTATGGGACAAGATAATATTGCTCCAGAAGAGCATATAACACAACTTAAAATGGACTTGTATCGCTATACGAATGATGTGAATTTTAAGAATGCTAAACGTATGGGTAATGTTTTAAGTGCCGCTTTTAGATTTGTAACACGAAACTATAAAAATGCTAATTTATTTAAACCGGGTTTTTAATCAATTAAACGAATTACAAATAAGATATTATTACGCATGAAAAATTACTTTTCGATATACTCACTCACTTTATTAGTTCTTTCTTGTCAGCAAGATTTAGGTAAATTAAAACCCTTTTTTTCTCTGCCAAATAACTTGAAAGAAGTTTCGGGAGTAGTTTACTTGCCAGAAACTGACTTATTATGGACACTTGAAGATAGCGGAAACGATAATAAAATTTACAGCCTAAATAGCGATGGAGCGATTGTGAACGAAATTACAATTGCTAATACTGCTAATGTTGATTGGGAAGATATTGCTAAAGACAAACAAGGTAATTTATATATTGGTGATTTTGGAAACAATCATAATGATAGAAAAAACCTGTGTATTTACAAGATAAATAAAAAGATGCTTAACGCCAAAGAGGCTACACCAGACTATAAAGTTACTTTTTATTATCCTGAACAAAAGGATTTTCCACCTAAAAAGAAGGAGTTGTTTTATGATGTAGAAGGTTTTTTTGAACTTAATAATTATTTCTATTTGTTTACCAAAGACAGAAGTAAAGATTTTAAAGGGATGACTTCATTGTATAAGATTCCCAATAAAGCAGGGCATCATAAAGCAGAATTATTAGGAAGCATAAAACTGGGTAAAAACTACGATGATGCAGCAATTACTAGTGCAACAATTAGTCCTGATAATTCAAAAGTTATTCTTTTAAGTCACAGTAAAATTTGGATTTTTAAAGATTTTAAATCAGATAATTTTTTATCTGGAGATCTTAAAATGGGCGACTTAAAGCATTACTCTCAAAAAGAAAGTATTGCTTTTAAAGACGCTAATACAATATTCATTGCTGATGAAAAAGTAAAAAAAACAGGCGGTAATGTTTATAAATTAAATTTGGATAAAATTAAATTAGAAACCAAGCCCTAATCCAAAAGTTAAACGACCTTGATCATCAGCACTTTTAAAATAAGTTATCCTTGCCGTTAAGATATCTAAGCCATTAAGCCATAATCCGCCACCAACTGATTGATGCCATTTGGATGAGTTTTCACCATTAAGCCACACTCTTCCATAATCAAAACCTCCAAGAATACCGTAAGTCATCGGAATGATGTTTCTTTTTATTTGGCCTATATTCCATCTAATGTCACTACTTTGAAAGAACGATTGGTTTCCTATAAAACGTTCGTTTCTAAAACCTCTTAAGTCATAATCGCCACCCAAAGCAGCTGCTTGATAGAACTCAAAATTATTGTTTAAAATTGCTTTTCCTTTTAATAAAGTGGCTAAAACTAATTTACCGTTAGCATCAATTTTATGATTAAAATTCAATTTAGATTCAATTGTTGGGAAATTTCTTTTTGTGTCTTCTAGATTGATTTTCCAGCTACCCGTTATAGAAAAGCCCATTCCTATTGTAGGGAAGGCAGTGTTGTCATTATTATCAAAACTATATTTTATACACGCTCCAGCAAATAACTGATTATCAAAAACAGCGGGATTGATACTATTTGACAATCTAATGAAACGGTCATTTATACGTTCTACATCAATGTTTTCAATTTCAGTTTTAAATTTAATGATACTCCCGTTTTTACCAATTCGGGTAAGTTGTGGAGCAGCTTTTAAAATACGAATGCGAACACGATTGAAGTCTTTGCCATCTTCTTCATCATTATTAATAGTATTATTACCGTAACCAAAATAGTTAATAGCAAAATTGGGACTCGTAAATTGGGTATCTAAATTAAAATCAAAATCACCAATTAACTTTGGTACACTTAAATTATACAATAATTCAAAACCACCCGTAGCAAAATAATAATTGGCCTTAAGTAGGTGTTTGCGTGTATACGGATTTTGCTTGAACCTATTAACAGTATAGTTTGCTATGATTCCAATTTTTACTCCGTCATCAGGATTAAAACCTAAGATAGGTAGCCCAGAGAAGAAGTTGTATTTTGGTTTTCGATAATCATAAAGAATAGTTTCATAATCATCAGTCAAAGATTTCTTCGTTTTAGAGTCGATCGCGTAAGTGTTGTCTTTTGATTTAAAATCAATAATTTCAATATTTTTACCTTTCTCTATGGTATAAATATCATTGTTTTGCCCTCCAATTAACCGAATGTTAATTCCGTTATTGCGAGTTCCTTTTACAACAAATTCATCATCATCATCAAGCCCGTAAACCCAAATGTTTTTAGTAGACTTGTGAGTAAAAGTCTTTTTATACATAAATTGTTCGCCCTCTTTTTTTAATCTTGATACAGTTACTACAATCTCTTTTTTTGCAGTACGATCAATAACAAAACGATCTTTTTTATTGGTACCAACTAATAAAACCGTTTTTTGTAAAACATGGTAATATCTTGCTGCATATTGTGTTAATTTTGTTCTTCGGGATTTAATATTTGCCTTAATCTCTTCAATGGTGTGGTCTTTGACTTCAGTAGGTAAATTATCAAATGCATGTGCGATATCATCATCTGATAGGTTATCTTGAATGTATTTAGCTTGTGCCAGCCAGTCTTTTTCAGCAGCAGTTTTTAGAAATGCTAAATCAAGCGTGTAAGCCTCGCGATTAAACCATTTTACATTTTTAATATCTTTTTTAAATGATTGCATGTGCCTTAAAGCCGGGATATTCATTAAAATAGAAAGCAGTGTCCCATCATATTTAGAGAATGCTTGATCGCGATCTCTAGGAATAGGCTTGTAAATCACTTTATCGCCCACTTTATATTCGCCCCAGCGCCATTGATCGTAATGCCTGTCCCAATCGCCTATAAGCATGTCAAATAAACGCGCTTTTATATACTCATCTTGATCGACAGCATATTTTTCATCTTTCCGTAAATTTTCTAAAACATCATCGGTACTTATAATATCTATTGGAGTATCGCCAAAGCCTGCTAGGTTTTTTTGTTCTTTAGACGGACGCTCTTCAACTAAATACAATTCATCACCAAAATTTTCATTAAAATCTTTTAGTTGGTTTTGTTTTGGAATATAATAAAGCAATGGATTAGTGTGTGCTACGCCAATTTTTTCAGCCAAATTGCCAACTGATAGTGGTGCGTAAGGGTGGGAAGTAGTGTAAAAATCATAAAGAAAATCTTCGGCAATAGTATTTTGAAAACTTTCCTCAACGTATTGGTCTTTAAAGGCTACATTTTGTAAAAAACGAGAAACGCTTTTCTTTACTGCACGCATTACATATTCCTTTCCGTTTGCATCTTCAAGACGCAAAGATTTAGATTGATGACCACCACCAGCAATTGTAGGAGTTACACCGGCATAAAGTTGATCAAGAGTTATTGTTTTTACAGCTATTTGTTTTCCAAAATACTCTCTGTAATGTTTTCCAAATAAAAAATTGTGAACACTACTTTTATCGATCATATCTGGAGTGTAAACCGATGCTTTTATTGTATCTGGAAAAGTGGTAGGATAATCTAATGTTACTTTTGTTTTTGGGAATAAAATGGTTTTCTTAAACAATAAATTGAGTTTGTCATTTTCTCTTCCGTAAAAAGAAACCATTGCTTTTCCTGTATCATAAAGGGATAGTGTTGCAAAACCATTTTTTCCGTATGAAAAATCATTTGGGTAAACCGCCTTTGCAGCTTCGGACTTAGAACCAGCACCACTGATGATTTGCTTGATGTTTTCATGGTCAATATATTGTAAATTATGATCGTGTCCAGAAACTACAATTACATTAGTGAAACCTTTTACATAGGTTTGAATACGGTTTGATAATTCGCTATATTTTTTGTTTTGAATGTCTTGCGGACTGATACCTGACGTTTTTCTTAAAAAATTAATAACAGAACCAATTACAGGCAACGGAATTTTTTGTTCCAGCGGAAAAAGTTGTTTTTTTAAGGAAAACTGTCCACCATGCGTACCATTACTCAATAATGGATGGTGAAGTGCTAAAATTACCGTTTTGTCTTTATTCTTGCTTAGTAAACTTTCTAATTCAGCAAAGAAATCTTCACGAGTTTTAATATCACAATTATCATTTATTGTAGGTGATTTATTCCAGTCTTCTAAAAACCATTGACTATCAATCGTAATTAGAGTGGTTAAATCGTTAATTTCTATATCATCTATTGCACAAGTTTTTTGGGGTGAAAAAGCGTGTTTGTCATTTAAATAGTCAGTAATGAATTCGCCTTGTTTTTCAAGCGCTTTAATTCCGCTGTACCAATCGTGGTTTCCAGGAATAAATACGGTTTTTCCTTTAAATTGTTTAGTAAGTGCTAATTGAGCTAATAATTTGTCTTCGGCAATTTTATAGTTGGCATCGTCTTTCTTACTTGGTAATCCTTTAGGGTATATATTGTCTCCTAGAAATAATAAAGTGCTGTTTTTATTAGCAACCACAAGTTGTTCCTGAAGCAATTGCAACATTTTTTGAGGTTCAGTTTCATCAGCATTTCCAGCGTCACCAACTAAAAAAAAAGTATGCGTAACTTTTGCAGTGTCAGCTTCGTTTTGAGGAACAGGAGTTTCTACTTTACTACCATATTGCGCCTTTTTAGTAGCACAAGATTGTAGCAAAAAGAGTACTATTGGTAAGTAAAGAAATATTTTATTTTTGATAAATCGATTATCCGAAAACATTTTCATAATTTAGTGGTATAAAAAATTATTTATGACCCTTATAGCGCAAGCCGAAGATTTTGTCCGTAAATTATTCAAAGATAAACTTTCTATTTCATTTATTTACCACAATTTAGACCACACTTTTGATGTGGTTTCGGCGGTTACCATCCTATCTGACAGAGAAAATCTAACACCTTTAGAGACAGAAATGATGATAGTAGCAGCATGGTTTCATGATACAGGTTATACTAAAGGTTGTGATAATCATGAAGATGCGAGTATTGCTATTGCAAAAGATTTTTTAAAGGATAAGGGTAAAGACGAAGCTTTTATTACAGCTGTTGCTAAAGTTATTAAAGCAACAACGTATAATTATGCACCTGTTACTATTTTCGAAAAAATCATTAGAGATGCTGATTATTCTCACTTTGGAAGAGAAGATTATCTGTCTATTTGTGAGAATTTAAGAAAGGAATGGGAGCTTACGAGTCATAAATTTTACACGAACCTAGAATGGGCACAAGAGAATCTTAAAATAATTTCTAATTTTCATGTATATTACACACAATATGCCCTTGAAAACTGGCAACCCATTAAATTAAAAAATATAAAATTGATAGAAGAGAATATAAATAATATCGAAAATAAAAAGCTTGAAAGTGCTGTTACTACTGAAAAAAAGAAGAAAAAGAAGAAAAAGAAAAAAAAGAAACCCACAAATGGAAAAACGAGTAGAGGAGTAGATACTTTATTCAGAATTACATTAAGCAATCACACTCGTTTAAGCGGAATTGCAGATAGTAAAGCCAATATATTATTATCAGTTAACGCCATTATTATATCAATTGCATTGTCGTCTATCATTCCTAAACTAGATAATGTTCGCAATGGTTATTTGATCATTCCTACATTTATTATGTTGATGTTTAGTGTAGTTTCAATTATTTTTGCAATACTTTCGACTCGTCCAAAAGTAACTAGCGGAACTTTTACGCGACAAGATATTGAGGATAAAAAAGTGAATTTGCTTTTCTTCGGGAATTTTTATAAAATGCCTTTAGATGAGTATGAGTGGGCGGTAAACGAGATGATGAAAGACGACAGTTATTTATACAACTCAATGATTAAAGATTTGTATTATTTGGGACTTGTTTTAGAAAAAAAATACAACCTTTTAAGAATTACCTATAATATATTCATGATCGGGATTATTGTTTCAGTGCTTGCTTTTGTAATCGCTTTCAATTCTATACATGTTTAATTTAACTCTTCTAATAACTCTTGGTAGCTGTATTTATCATCGGGCATATCTGAGTTACATACTTTAATTCGGAGTGCTTTTAAACCAGAAACCCCTTGTAACTCTTGTACATCAAATTGTTCAATTGTAGGTTCAAGGATTTTTTTGAATTGTAAAAACTTAATGTATTTTAGATATTCTTTTTCTTCATAATCGTGAGAATATACGATGGTGATTTTCTCTTTTTGCGTGATTCTTTCCTGAGTGCCTTTTATATTGGCTTTGTCAATGCGTTTTTTTACTACTTCGTAACGCGCATTGTAGGTTCCGTCAACGTCAAAACGTTTTTCATCCATTCGAAAACGAACAGATATTGGGGAACTAAAAACCAAAATTAAAGAGGTTACGTCTAATTCATATGGCAAAACCGATTTAAGGCGGTGGTGCTCTAATTCCATTTTACACAAAGTTTGTAATTGCCATAATCTTAAATTACTCAAATACATCAAGTCAAATTTTTGCATAGGAGCAATGCTTGCGCCAATATATAAGTTGTGCTCTACACCATCCGTTTTAAATCGCTCAAAATAATGTGGGAAAATTTTTTGTGCTTGGATTTGTTCTTTGTCAAGAATTGATGCCATTTTTTTATTAATAATAGACATGGCATTGTCAAAGTTTTTTCTCGAATGATAAAATAGCGCCGTCTTTGAATCTAATTCGGCAAAATAATTTGCAATACGTTTTTGATTCTCCTCATTAATTTTTGATTTGGTTAATATAGGATGAATTTCCTTTAAAATATAAGCTTGAATTTGCTGTTCAGTATCTGCTTTTAACTCTTGTTTTAAATCATTAAAATAGCTTTGCATTTCAAACTTGCGTTGCTCTAATAACGGTAAATCACTTTGTGCAGTTAAATTGTCTACAATAGTGATTAAGGCTTCCAATTGGTTTTTCAAATCGTCTTTTACCGTTTCATTACGATGTTCAGAGGAGCCTTTAATATCAATTTGTCCATATAAAGGATATACTTCTTTAAATACAATTTCCTTAAAAATGTAGTCTTTATTCTTATTGTTAGATTTTAAGTATTTTTGGACTTCTTTTTTGAATTTCCAATACACGCTAGAATGTATGGCAGTGTATTCACGCTGAATTACCGCTTCAATTTGGTTTTCAATATCCCTATTATAGCGCTCCAATGTGTCCACTACATAAGGAAGTACTAAGTCTAAATTTGTAGCATTGACCGTGTTTAAACTTCGCGCACTAGAGGAAACCAATTCTATTATCCCTAATAATTTATCGTCTTTTACAACAGGTGCAAGTATGCAGCTTTGAATATTTTGTTTTAATAAATGGCGTCCTAATTTTTCGTTTCCTGGTATTTCAGCAAATCGTTTAACATTAGAGATTGCAAAAGGTTTTTTTTGATTTAAAATAGTATCAATAGAGCAACTCAATAATGCTTTTTCACAATCAATGTCTTCTTTTTCTAAAAGGATAAAGCTGCCAATTTCATTATTACTATAAGGAGGTTTTGAGAACTTATTTTCTTCCTCATTGTATAGAATAACACCTACTTGTAAATCGGCTATTTTAAATATTGATCGAAATATTTTTTCAAATTTTGGATTACTATCATGCTGATTTTCCTCATTTTTAAGCAGGTTACTTTTTAAGTTAGAAATGGCACTTTCGATGGTAGCATCAAATAAAGTTACAATACCAAAACCTTTAAGGATCCAACTCTCAATAGGGAATTTTTCTTTCCATAAGGAGATATTACTATAGTTATCCATTAACAAGTCGATGTCTTCAGTTGTTAACGCAATAGCATTTTTAGTAGGGATCACTTCGATAAAATCAGCGTTGTATAAAATTCTATAATGTTTCGAAATTCCGTTTTCGTCAGGAATATCATAAAATAGAGGTTTAGTTACTTCAAAACGTTGTTTGTAGTATACATTTAATATCAATATACAGCTCATGATGTAATATTGATCTGCGTCAAAATCCCGAATAGTCATGTCAAAAGCACCACCTGCATTTTTAATAATTTTTTTAAAACGCTCCGAGTAATTGAACATTAAATTTTGAAAAGGAATGGTAACTGCTTTTATTTCGTTGTTCGTTAAAGCAGTGGGAAATAAGTCAACAAGTAAATTTTTGACAAGTACCTCATTTTCTTTAATAAATGATAAGTCAGTAACACCTGATTTTAACTGTGGTAGAGGCGCAATTTCTTTAAGTAAGGCTTTTGCATAATTAGCACGATAATCAATAGCTGTTAAAGCGATTTCCTCCATAGATTCAATTAATCGATGAAAAGAAATTTGAGTAATAAATGGGCTTTCAGTGTATAAATTATAGTTCATGTGGCAACAATATTAAGTTACAAAATTACTAATTTACGGACGGCTGAAGGGTATAAAGCTGGATTAATTTTAAAATGAAAAAAAAGTTCCTCAATTACATATAGTAAATGAGGAACTTTAAAATTATTACACACTATAAGGAGTAATTATGATTTTTGTTCTTTATTGAAGTAAACAAGGTAGTAGTACATTTGTTTCTCTTCGTCCCATCCTTTTTCTACATATTTTTCTGCACTTTCAGGATTAATAAAGTCCATTTTTATCTGGATATTAGTATCTAAATTGATAACGTTTTTAATTGATTTACGTGCATCAGATACTGCTGCATTAGCAATGGGGAAAGACGTTACATCTTCAATGCTGTATTTTTCTCCTTTATCAACTTTGTAATTTTTAAATTCCGGAATCAAATCAGGATTGTCTAATACTTCGTTTAAAAAGTTGGTTTCTTCAAACTGATCGTTTTTTGCAAAGTAATTTACAGAACGGTTCATGAACATTACCTCTTCTTTTTTATCTTCTGCAGGAAAAACTACGTCTTTTGCAAAGCCTTGACAAAATTTCAAGTATTTTTTAGTAATGAAATTTTCATCTTCAAAAGCATCTACAGATAAGAAATGTTCTAACCAATAACGCGCGTCATAACGGTTACTATCTACGGTTAAAATTTTATATCCTTCTTCTTTTTTATGGTTAAAAATGATGCAACCTTTATCTAATTTACTCAGGTTTACACCTTGTTGCAAAATCATTTCAAGATGTGTTCCTTTTTCTTCAAACTGTAAAAAATCAGCTTGTAGTTCACTTTTAAAAATTCCAATAGCATCAACAGGATTATTGTCAATATTTACATTAGTTAAATACGTAACATATACTTCACCATTTTTTATGTGTGGGTGATTTGATTGCTCAAATAAATGTTTGGTAATTTTTTTAGAAGTCTCGTGTAAGTTTGACGGATTTTCAAAAATTTCAGTAGCAAATTTATACATATCGTTGTAGTCTAAATCTACTTCGTGCGCAAACTGAAAATAGTTTTCTTCTTTTTCTCTAAAAGGTTTTAAGAAAAATTCTTTCATTAGAGGAACAATTTCGTCATTTAGAGTAAACGGTTGCTCTGATAAAAAAATAGCTTCATTACGACTTTTGTTTCCTACTCTGTGAATAGAAAGCGTCTCGATGTGCGTGTTAAATAAGTTGATCATTGGATATAAGTTTCAAAGTTTCAGAGAATCAAAGTTTCAAAGGTTTTTGTAAAAGAATAAGCTAATTGTTAATCAGTTTTTATTTTTCTGGAAAAAGCACTTAACATTCTTTCTACCTCTCTGCTAGCTTCGTATATTTTGTTAAATTGTATTTGGTTAATATATTTTAAATTAAAAGCAATTTCAATTTGCGTTTGCATTTCAAACAATGATGCAATAGCAATATTTAAAAACTTCAAGTAATCTTTATTTCCGTTCCTTCCATAGCCCTCGGCAATGTTGCTAGGAATTGATATCGCACTTCTTCTTATTTGTGAGGTAAGTGAATATATCTCTTCTTTTGGAAAATGGTTTGAAAGCGTATAAATTTCGGTAACGAGTGCCATTGATTTTTGCCATATTAATAAATCTCTAAATGTTCCCATATATTTTTTATTTTGACTAGCAATCCTTTGTTACTTTGAAACTATGAAGCTTTGCTGCTTAAAAGAAACTAATTCCACTGATCCTCAGATCCGTAATCTTCAAAGCTATCGTCTCCTTCAAACATGTCTAGGTCATCTTCATCTAGGCCGTCTTCGTAGTCATTAGCATAATCATCGGCGTTATCAGCTTCAAAGTTTTTCTCCATCGCTTCGTCTGGCATTTCTCCGTGAGAGAATAATGTTTCAGGGTATAAATTACCTGCTTCCTCCTCTTCAATAGCGGCAAGTTCAACAAGAAATGTCCACATATTGATAAAGTCATATACATAGATAATCTTAGTGTTTTCATCGTCTAGCAAGTCTGATAGAACGTAATCACTCATGATTTTTTGCTCTCCCAACACATCACCTGTGTCAAACATCGAAATTTCATCTTCTTGATTCCAAGTTTCATCACAAGTGTAGAAAGAAGCGACATCCATACCATCAAAACCAAAGGAGTTGAAGATTGCGTTGTGTAAATCTTCTAAAGTATCTTCAGCAAGTATTGCAATATCTCTAAATATATCTTCTTCTGCATCTAGAATTACTCTGAATTTGTAAACCATAATCTTTGTTTTTATTGAAAAGTCAAAGGTAAAATTTAATTTTAGATATTCATTTTAAGAATCTTGATTTGTTAATAAGATTTACAAAAAAGGTTATTCTACAGCTTCAATTTTTTTTGAATGATTCTTTTTCTAAAGTTGTGGTATTTTTTATGAAATTGATTATTACTAGGATAGCTTCTTTTAGAAGTTATATTATTGACAACTAATGCAACCACCAATAAAATTAATACGCCACTAAGTACAGGTGAAATTACATACCAATACCCTAAGCTTTTAATGTGTGAGGATCCAGTTACCGCTATAAGCGCAGTAGCACCACCCGGTGGATGTAATGTTTTAGTTAGTTGCATTAAAATTATCGAAATAGATACTGATAATGCTGCTGCTAACCACATAATATCGGGTACTAATTTAACAACAGTAACTCCAACAATAGCAGAAATTACATGACCTCCAATCAAATTTCGTGGTTGTGCTAACGGACTTTGGATAATACCATAAATCAAAACAGAGGAAGCGCCAAAAGAACCAATTAGAAAGAGCACATCAGCATCTGGAAGTGTTTGAGATTGCAAATAAGCAAGTGTCCCAATCCCAATGAAAGAACCAACAAACGACCAAAATTTCTCTCTAAAGTCAACTAATGTTTCTTTATAAAGTATGTATTTGGCCTTACGATAACTTCTTTTAATTTTTTCTGTAGCCATATAATATTATTTTGCTACACTAGCAGCGTAAGAATAAACAGAATAAGGATAGATCATCTTTGCAGTATATTTTGAAATAAGGCAAACGAGTAAGATTGGGAAAAATAAAGTGTAATCATTGATTAAGCCACAAATTAAAAACAACGCAGTAAAAGGGGCGTGGATACTAGCACTTAAAACGGCTGCCATCCCAATAACCATAAAGTTTACCGGAATTACATTTGCATTAAAATAAGTATTTAAAATTAATGCTACAAACAATCCCAAAAATGCTCCAATAAATAGGCTTGGCGCAAAAACTCCGCCGTCACCACCAGAAAACAAAGTCGCCGATGTTACAATAGGTTTCAAAACAATGATTCCGATAAAAGTATAAAGTAAATGAACCGATATTTTTGCTTCATTTGGATTTGTAAAAATCATTTTGAGGGCATGATATCCTTCTCCATATAATTGAGGAAAGAAAAATAAGGAAGTACTTAATATAACGGAGCCTATTAAAATTTTGTAATAATGACTTTTTATTAACTTTAGATTATTTTTAAAAAACAATACACAACGTGTCATGTAAACAGAGTTAATCCCTGCTATAATCCCTAACAAAATAAAATACGGAATAGCTCTAATATACCAAGTCGTAATGTGTACTGCAAATAGCGGTTCTTCATCAATTAAATAAACCAACCCAAAAGCTACTATGACGGCAATTAAATTACTAATTAGGTAAGCACGGGTTACTTTTCTAGAAATCACTTCAAGCACAAAAAAAAGTCCAGCAATAGGACTATTAAACAATGCTGTTATGCCAGCAGCAATTCCAGCACAAATCAATTCAGTTTTGTATTCTCTAAAAACATTTTTTTTTTGCTGTGCAACAGAACCAATAGTTGCAGTAGCTACAACGGTAGAAACCTCAATTCCTGTAGATCCTCCAAAAACAACAGTCAATAATCCATTGATGAAATGGGAAGCAATTTTTGATTTAGGTATGTTTTTAGTTTTGGATCTTGTGCTTTCAAAAACTTCATTGATTCCTTTGTTTTCTTTTTTGTTAAACAAATATTGTCTCAAAAAATAAATAACAGACAATCCAAAAACAGGAAAAACGAATATAAAAACAGGATGTAAACTAGCTTGATTGAAAAAAATATCCTCGTAATGTTCCGTTAGCTTTTTCAATGTTATTCCTAAAAAAGCCGAAAGGAAACCAATTAATAAAGAAACAATTATTAATTTTTGCAGTTTTATTAACGGCATATTTTTTTTAACACGACTTGTTATATTCATTTCAATAGTGATTGTAAATGGTAATTTTAAGATTTTGAGGAGTGCAAATTTAAAGAATTAAATTCCAGCAATGCATGTCACAAAGACATAAGATACTTTTTTTAGGAAAGTTTTATGATAGAATAATATCTTCAAAATAGCGTGATATTATTGGTTTAATTTCCTGATAACTTTTGCAGGATTCCCCACCGCCAATGAATTTTCAGGAATATCCTTGGTAACCACAGATCCTGCGCCAATTACACAACCTTTTCCAATAGTAATTCCTGGGCAAATCACTGTGTTCCCACCAATCCAGCAATCGTTGCCAATGGTGATGGGCAAAGCGCTTTCGAGTGTACGTCGTAATTCGGCCTCGAGTGGGTGAGTAGCCGTGTACAAATGTACGCCAGGAGCAAAAAACACATTCGAACCAATAATCACCGGCGCACAGTCCAGCACTACGCAATTCACGTTAAAGTAAACATTCTCGCCACAACTAATATTGTATCCGTAATCACAGTGAAAAGGGGGCTCGATATACAAGTTTGCACCCGCATCAGGAATCAATTCCTTGATGATTTCCCGCGCTTTTTTAGTAATTCGATATTCGGTAATATTCAATCTATGAAGCAGGTTTTTTGCTCTGCGGCGGTCTTTAACTAGGGTTACGTCGCCCGCATTGTAATAGTCGCCCGCGATCATTTTATCTTTTTCAGTCATCATTTTCTAATAGCTTCTCATTAAATAATTATTTGGGCAAGCCCTACAGTTCCCGATAGCTATCGGGACGTTACAATCTTTTTTTGTCAAAAGCCTCAAAAATGGATTTTCATTGCTATCCCTCATGCAAACTGCCTCCGTAAACATGGGTGTGCGTTTGTAAATATAAACCAAAATTAAAAATCCACAACTCATTCTTGAAAATCAAAAACATGAGTCAAATAATCAATAATTTTATCTGTGCTTATCTGTGGAATTTTTGGGTCAATTCCCTCAATTGTATTTGCTTCTAAATATAGTGCAACAATTCATCCTTAAAATTCAACAGTTCGGTACTTTTAAATTTATTTAAAGTAACAACAGTAGTACTTTTGAAATAGAAATAAATAAGTCATTGTTCGTTAAAATATAAAGAAATAAAAAGCGATACTGATTAAAACCTCACATTCTCTTAAATTTGTAGTAGATGGTGTTGCTTAACATAGTTAAAAAAGGACCATTGCAGCAGTCTGAAAATAATAAATATCATGAACAAACTCATAAAAGAATTTCCGAGAGCATTAATTATTTCGATACTAATTTTTATCGTATTGACTATAATTCCAGTGATGAACGGAGGAATGATCACTTTTGATCATCATTTCAAAGTTAATTTTTTGTACACGGTGTTGTATGGGATGGTTTTGTATTATGCCAATGCAGTTCTTTTTATGGTGCTAAAATCATTTTTCAAACAGCAGGGGTACACGCTCAAAAGATTGGTTGTGAGTCTGTTTAGTTCTCTGGTTTTGTCATTGTTCGTTATTTTTCTACTTCGGATTTTTGAAGATGTAGTTGTCGAAAACAAGAGTTTTGCAACATTTTTCGAATCAGAAACGCTTTCTAATTATATTGTTGCTGCTGTAACTTCATTTGTTGTTTTCCTGGGGATTTACTCGCTTTATTTCTACAAAGCATACAATGAAAATAAAGTCAAAGAACAGAAGATTATTGCAGGAACGGCATCAGCTAAATTCGAAAGTTTAAAAAATCAAATAGATCCTCATTTTCTATTTAATAGTTTAAATGTTTTGAGTTCTTTGATTGAAGAGAATCCAGAGAATGCACAACGTTTTACCACCTCATTATCTAAGGTTTACCGTTATGTTTTGGAACAAAAAGATAAAGATTTAGTCTCGGTTGAGGAGGAGTTGGCTTTCGCCAAAACCTATATGAACTTGTTGAAAATGCGTTTTGAGGACAGCTTGGAATACACAATAGAAATAGAAAACCCAGAGCCCGAAGCTAAGGTTGTGCCACTATCCTTACAGTTACTTTTAGAAAATGCTGTAAAACACAATGTCATCAGTGCAAAAAAACCATTGCGAATTAGGATTTTTATCGAAAACGGCACTTTAGTAGTTCAGAATGACCTCCAAAAGAAAGAAGTGCTGCAAAATAGACAAGGCGTTGGCTTACAAAATATCATCAACAGATACGGAATTATAAGTAAACGCAAAGTAATGATTGAGCAAAATGACCAAACTTTTAAAGTCAAAATACCAATATTAACCAAACAAATTTCAGATATGGAAGCAACTGCAATACATGACGAAAACAATTCGTATTATCGTGCCAAAAAGCGAGTGGAAGAATTAAAAGGGTTTTATGGAAATTTAATATCTTATTGTTGTGTGGTCCCCATTATTATCTACATTAATATAAGATTCTCTCCACAATTTCATTGGTTTTGGTTCTCTGCTGGAGGTTGGGGTTTTGGGGTAATTATGCATGCTTTTAAAGTATTTGGAATTAGTCAAAACTGGGAAGAAAGAAAAATTCAAGAGATTTTAAGTAAGTCAGATAACAATAAAACCTGGAAATAATGATAAAGATGAATCAGAACAGTAATAAAGAAAATCAGGATTTAGAGATAGCGCGTAAAAAAGTCCGAAAATTAAAATCGTTTTATATGCATTTTTTTATCTATATGATTGGTTTAACCTTTTTTATATTGAAAGAATATTTTAAAATAAGGCTTAATATTTTTCCTCTCAACCAGCTTAACTTCTTTGTGATGGCTGTTTGGACCGCTGCTTTTTTAGTGACTTTAGTTGATACCCTAGTGAGCTTTGCTTTTTTTGGAAAAAAATGGGAAGATCGAAAATTACATAACATTATGAATACTAATAATAAAACTCAAAAAGGGAAATAATTATGGATAATAGAAACAAGAATGATGATCGCTATTATAAAGCTAAAGAGCGGGTCGATGAAATAAAAGGGTTTTATGGAAATTTGATTAGTTATGTAGTTTCAATTACGGTATTGATGATAATTAATTTGTTGACTTCACCAAGTTATTTATGGTTTTTCTGGCCAATGTTAGGTTGGGGTTTAGGGATTTTAATACATGGGGCTAAAGTTTTTAATTTACTGCCATTTTTTGGTAAGAAATGGGAAGAGCAAAAGATAAAGGAATTTATGGAAAAGGAAAAGCAACACGAGTAAAAAATAATTTTGTAATAATTTAAATCACATAAAATGGGACGATATAGACGGAGTAAGTACGATAATTACAGAGTGGATCAAAGCATCCCTGACAATCGCTACAATATGGCTTACAAAAGAATGAAGCGAATTAAAGGATTCTATATTCATTTATTAATTTATGTTCTGATAAACGGCTATCATTTTGCTTCTGTTTTAAACCGAAGTATTATTAGTGATGGAGTATTTTTGAGGTGGGAAACATGGAGTACGCTGTTTTTTTGGGGAATTGGATTAGCGGCACACGGTTTGTCTGTTTTTGGTCGTGATCTGTTTTTTGGTTCGAACTGGGAGCAAAAGAAAATTCAAGAATTTATGAACAAAGATACTGCTGCAAAGTGGGAGTAGTTTTTGTAAGAAAAAAAATTTACGCTAACCGCTAATTTATACATATTATCAAATTGAAAACATTAATAATCGAAGACGAAAAACCAGCAGCAAGATTGTTGCAACGCAAACTCGAAAAGTTACAAATAAAGGTCGATGTGATGTTGCATTCTGTGGAAGAAGCGATCGAGTGGTTTACTAAAAATGAACACCCAGATTTAATCTTTTTAGACATTCAATTATCAGACGGATTGTCCTTTGAGATTTTTGAAAAAGTTGACATAAAAAGTGCTGTTATTTTTACCACAGCTTATGACGAATTTGCACTGCGAGCATTCAAATTAAACAGTATCGACTATCTATTAAAACCAATTGATGAAGACGATCTGGAGCAAGCCGTTTTAAAATTTAAAGAACGCTTGCCACAAAAAGAAAAGTTGCAATTGGATTTTGACGAAATAAAAAAAATGCTTGGCAATCCATTTGAGAAAGAATTCAAAAAAAGATTTACGGTTAAAATAGGGCAGCACTTAAAAGTGATTTCGGTAGAGGAGGTCGAATGTTTTTATAGCGAAAATAAAGGAACTTATCTTCATGCTTTTGACAATAGAAATTATCTAGTGGATTCTACTTTAGAAATTTTAGAGCAAGAATTAGACCCAAAACATTTTTATAGAATCAGTCGGAAGTTTATAATTCCGATGAAAGCAATTAAGGAAATTATAGTGTTTAGTAATTCAAGATTAAAAGTTATTTTACCTTCTTATGTTAACGATGATGTAATTGTAAGTAGAGAAAAAGTAACGCATTTTAAAGACTGGTTAAGCTGATGAAAATGTTTATTCTTAGTGAAAAAAAAAGCGGTTTCAAAAAGGCTGGTTTTCTGTTTTCTTCTAAACAAAAAACGAGTATCTTATTGAAACCGTTTTTACTTTTACAATCATCTTATTTATTCAAATAAGGATTGAATTTCTTTTTTTGTCTTACCTAGTTTTTGTTGCAGTTTCCCCCACATTTCATCTTCTTTTCCTTCTTCAAATAGTAAGTCATCATCTGTTAGATCAGCATATTTTTGTTTTAGCTTCCCTTTCATCTCATTCCAGTTTCCTTTAATTTCTTCTGAATTTGGCATAACGTTTTAGTTTATATGATTAATAATGTTGTTATGGCAAAGTTGCGAATAAACACCGCTAAATGTGTTATGATATTTTCATAAATTGTTGTAAAATTGTATTTTAAAGGATTATCTAGGATATTAAGTAAAGGTTAAATCAATACTAGAGATTGTTTTGTTTAATGTATTGGTAATATGTATTTAATACATGTTGAATAGATTTTATCTATATTGACTTTTTTACTCTAAAAAGCGTTTTTCTAATGCTTATTAGAATAATAATAAAAACAGAGTATCCAATAAAAAATGAAGCAATGTAGTTTACTTTATTCATTGCTAACATAAGCGAAATGAGTAACAATTGAAACCCTAAGCCGTAGAGTGAAACAAAAGTCATAAACCAATTTGGGAATGTTTTTACCTTATAAGCATCACTGTCTAAAAGGTGAATAATTTTATCAAACCCTCCATAAACAACGGTGTATATTTGGAATAAAATATCAACAGATTTTTGACTTTCGTTACCTAAAGCTTTCGGAGATTTATATTCAAAGACCTTACTTGTTGTGTCTCCTCCCACTGATTTATTTCGTAAAATAACGTAGTAATAATTATATAAGGTTCCTTGTAATTGGATACAAAAAAAGGCTGCTAAAGTCATTAGAAAAGAGGTTTCTGAAATGTAACAAATAGCACTTAAAAAAAAGAAGTTTAAGATGATATCAAACACGCTGTCGAGATATCTTCCTGTGTAAGAAGGCGTGTTTTTAATTCGAGCAAGTTCACCATCTGCGGCATCAATACCCGACTTTAAAATAATGAAAAAGCCTGCTAAGTAATACTGGTTTTCTAATATGCAGTAGACCGCAATAAGACCAGAAAGGCCAAAAAGAAGCGTGACATGTATGGGAGTGAAGCGTGTGTTTTTTAAAAGATTTGCAAGCATTTTTCCAAATGATCTTCCGTAATCTGATAAGTCGAAGAAGCTATCCTGAGAAGCAAGTTTAGACATTTTTGTTTATAATGAACAAAGAAATGTGACAATGTAGTCGGTGGTAATTGTAGTGATGAATTGTTATTTTGACAACCTATGTAATGTATAAGTCATTGCTGATAAAAGGAAAAACGCATTGATTTGATGTGTTAGTCCTAACCATAATGGTACGCCATACAATAAGGTAAATACGCCTAGCACAAACTGTATAAAGACAAGAATTACAAGTAAGTTTACACCCGTAGATTGCCCTTTGTTTAAACTAAATTTGCGGCTTTTGTAATAGAGTAAAACCATTAAAGCAACTACAAAATAAGCTAATGTACGGTGAATAAATTGCACCCCGCTTTTGCCTTCAGTGAAACTCAAAAACAGGTTTTTTTGCTCTATGAAAATACTATCGTGCATGAATTGTCCGTCTCCCATTAATGGCCAATGATTGTGTATTAATCCTGCATTTAAACCTGCAACAAAACCACCATAGATGATTTGGATTAATAAAAAAACCAACGCATAACGAGCGATTTTTTGTAAGGTTTTAATTTTGTTATTTCGCTCTGGATAGATCAAATCTAAGGCCACCCAAAAGGTGTATGCAAAAGTTATGAAAGCAAAAGTAAGGTGTAATGCAAGTCTAAAATGGCTTACATCTGGATTATCAATCAAGCCACTTCTTACCATGAACCAGCCTAAAAATCCTTGAAAAGCCCCCATCCCTAAAAGAACAATACATTTGTTAATTGTGGGTCTGTCGAGTTTCTTTTTTATTAAAAAATAAATAAAAGGAATAAGAAATACCATTCCAATAATACGTCCTATAAAGCGGTGAAACCACTCCCAGAAGTAGATGAATTTATAATCAGAGAGTTGAAAATCATTGTGAATATTGATTTTTTGATACTCAGGAAACTTTTTATATTGATTAAAAGCTTGTTGCCACTTCGCATCAGTCAGCGGTGGAAAAGTATCGGTAACCAAGTGCCAATCGGTCATTGATAAGCCAGAATTTGTTAGTCTAGTGATTCCACCTACGGTAACCATTAAAAATAATAACACACAACCGGATAATAACCAGATTACTACAGATCTATTCTCTTTTTTCATTTTAAAATCAATTTTCTGAAATATAATTTATTTGATTTTTAATAAATCATTTACAAAGTTATCTCATTAGTGCTCAAGTACTGATTTAACAAGCGTTAATTTTTAAACCTAATTTGGCTGCTCTTTTTAACAAAAGTTGGTAAGCGGCTTCATATTCATTTGGAATTTCACCTTCAAGTATGGCTTCTTTAATAGCTTCCTTCAAGACTCCAATTTCGCGCGATGGTTGTAAATTAAAGAGTTCCATAATTTGTTCACCAGTAATTGGTGGCTGAAAATTACGTACTTGATCACGCTCTTCCACTTCAACGATTTTCTTTCGAACAATAACAAAGTTGTTATGGTATTTTTTGAATTTATTCGGATTTTTAGTGGTGATATCTGCTTCACAAAGTGTCATTAAATCTTCTACGTCTTCTCCTGCGTCAAAAACCAATCTGCGCACAGCTGAGTCTGTTACAGTATCTTGTGATAGAACAATTGGTCGTGAACTCATCATAACCATTTTTTGAACGAATTTCATTTTTTGATTTAAAGGCATGTGTAAACGCTCAAATATTTTTTTGACCATTTTACCACCAAGAAATTCATGTCCGTGAAAAGTCCAACCTTGTTTTTTATTGAATCTTTTGGTAGGTGCTTTTCCTATATCGTGCAATAAAGCTGACCAGCGCAACCATACATCATTAGTATTTGGACAAATGTTGTCTACTACTTCTAAGGTATGATAAAAGTTGTTTTTATGTGTTTGTCCTTCAATCTCTTCTACATTATTCAATGCTGTCAATTCGGGTAAAAGTATATCTAGCAGTCCTGTTTTATATAATAGTAGGAACCCAATCGAAGGTTTTTCGGTTGAAAGTATTTTGTTTAATTCATCTACGATGCGCTCTCCAGAAATAATTTTAATACGTTCAGCATTTTTTGTTATGGATGCCAATGAAGAAGCTTCAATTTCAAAATTCAATTGATTAGCAAAACGTATTGCTCGCATCATACGCAATGGGTCGTCAGAGTAGGTTACATCTGGTTGTAAAGGCGTTCTTAAAATCTTTTTTTCGATGTCTTTCAATCCTTCAAAAGGATCTAGTAAATCACCGTAATTTTTTGAATTTAATGATATCGCTAAAGCGTTTATAGTAAAATCACGGCGATCTTGATCGTCTTGCAGTGTTCCATTTTCGACAATAGGATTGCGGCTTTCAAATTGGTATGATTCTTTACGAGCACCCACAAATTCAATTTCGGTATCTTCAAAACGCAACATGGCGGTACCGTAGTTCTTAAAAACTTGTACTTTAGGCTTGTTAGGTATTAATTGAGATACTTTAAGTGCTAGTTCGATTCCGCTTCCTACAGCAACAATATCGATATCCTTTTTAAAGTCTCTTCCTAAGATTAAATCTCTAACAAAACCACCAATAACGTAACTGTCTACATTCAGTTCTTGTGATGCCTGAGATATGATTGGGAATATTTTATTGTGTAGTGCTTCTTTATATGAAGTTTTAATACTCATTTTTAAATGTTTGAAGTTTTAAGTTTAAAGTTGCTAAACTGAAAACTTAAACAAAATATTATTTGCGAATCACTTTTACCTGCGAATCGCGAGTTAGTTTAATTATGGTTGATGGTTTTCCAGCAATTTTATCGCGTTGCAAATTTACAACATAGTCCACACCTTTAATAATCTCAGGGTTAATTTCTTTAAAACTTTTTGGAGTTGCTTGCCCTGATATGTTTGCTGACGTAGAAACTAATGGTTTTTTCATACGCTCTAACAATTTGAAACAAAAAGGTTCTTTTATGATTCGTACACCCAGAGTTTTATCAGTTGCAATTAAATTTGTGGCAACATTTCTAGGATTGTCTAAAACTAAAGTAGTTGGATTTTCAGAAAAATCTAAAATTTGCCAAGCCACCTCAGGGATGTCTTTGAATACATTGTACATCATTTTTTCGCCGTTCATCAGTACAATCATACTTTGTGTTTCGGCTCTTTTTTTTAATTTATATATTTTGGCAACAGCCTCAGGGTTTGTTGCGTCACAGCCTATTCCCCAAACGGTATCAGTAGGGTAGAGTATGATTCCGCCATTTTTTATAATTTCGTAAGCATTTTGGATTTCTTGATTGAGGTCCATTTGTTTAATTTAATAATTTTTGCAAAGGTGTTTGTTTGTTTGTTAAAATTGTATGTTTAAATGTTAATTTAATATGAGTATACTTGTGTTAAAAGTGATATTGTAAGCTGCATGTTCATTAGGGCTAGTATAATGTATTTTAATAATTAAAATTGTTTGAATTTAAATCTAACTATGAATTTATTGAAATTAGATTTCTAAGCACTTATTATATATTTTGAGATATTTTTCAGCTGCTTTTTTCCAACAGAAGTTTGCTGCTCTAGTTTTCATATTAAATTCCATTTCAGTTTTATTATTATAAAAATGATTTAAACCATCAATTAATTTTTGTTTCATGTATTCAGAATCAAAATTATCCCAATAATAAGCGTGCTCTCCTCCAATTTCAGGTAATGATGTTTTGTTGCTAAGAAATACGGGTTTTCCAAAATGCATTGCTTCAATTGGAGGTAGTCCAAATCCCTCCCGTATAGAAGGGAATACAAAGGCGAGGCAGTTACTTAAGTAAAATTGCTTTCCTAATTCACTTACTTTTCCTGTTAGGTAAACTCGATCTTTTAGGTTGTTATCTTCTATGAATTGGGCAATATATGTACCATATTCTTTATTGTTATTTCCAGATATAATAAGGTTTAGATCATCAATATGTTTCATCATATTTATAATTGAAACATAATTTTTACGTTCTATAAAATCTCCAATTGTATATAGAAATGGTTTGTCAACAGGTATTTCAGGAGTGTATAATGAAGTATCGAGGTTTGTTGAGATAGGATTGCCATTATGAATTATATATTCAGGAACTTTAGGGACATCAAAGTATTGGTGAGTTTGGTTTTTTGCAAATTCAGATATATATGAGATTGCAGTAGATTTTTTTAATTTTTCAATAAAGGTAATGTTTTTTTTATGGTTCATGTCAGATGAAATTTCTTCAACAAAATTCACATCATGTATTGTAAGGAGGTATTTTGATTCAAACCTTGGTTCTATTTTAGAATTTTGATTAACAGAATGCCATAAATCATACTTTTTTAACGGTCTTAAATTTTTATAACGATGTGCGCCAATATATTGTTTGTATTTAAATTTATTACCGAATTCTGATTTCAATTCATAGGGATTTCCACTATTAAGATAAAGTTTTAAATCGTCGAATTGAATCTGATTTAAACCTTTTATTAATTCATAATTGAAAGTGCCAAAACCAGTAGTTCTGTTATTTATGTTATGGGTTTCTAAAAAAACACTTTTTTGATGAGTCATTATTATTATTAATATTTTGACGAAATTACAATATTAATTTGAACACTAAAAATGGTATGTGTATTTTTGTGCCTTCATTCCTAAAATTAAGGACGAGTAGAAGTGTTATATTTTTTATTTAACTGCTACGAGGCCTAACCTAACGTGAATGTCAATCTAAAATATTCTTAATATCAATTAAAATCATGTTCTCTAAATCGGTTCAAAATTCAAAGCAAATTCTTAATTGTATTAAGGAATTCAAATCTGATTTAGGTACTGTTTTTGGCAATGGCGATCGCAATATTATCAATCTGTTTAATCTAGACGGACAAAAGATAAATATCAAATCGTTCAAGATTCCTAATATTGTAAATAAAGTAGCTTACAAAAATTTTGAAAATTAAATGCGAAATATTCGTTTGAGTATGCTACGGTATTGTTGCAGAAAGGCATTGGAACACCACAGACACTGGCTTATTTTGAGAATTTCAATAAATTTAGTTTACTGGATAGCTATTATGTAAGTGAACTTTTGACTGTGACTTAACCTTTAGAGAATTAGTCTAAATTCCAAATTATCCTGATCAGGATGTTATTTTAAGACAATTTGTGAAGTTTACTTTTGACTTACATGAAAAATGAATTGAATTTTTAGAGTCATTCATCAGGAAATACATTGATAAAAAAAGAAGCCAATGAAAACTATAGTTTTTCTTTTATATTTAAACCGAATGAATATTCATGAAGTGATTGATTTTGATATGCGAATGAAAAATTTTAGTAAGCTTACTCCAAAAAATGAAATTTTTGCAATAATCAGTAGCGAGTACGCTAAGTATTATCACGAAAATGAAACGTTAATTTTTGAAAAAATGTAGTAAGCTACAACACAATTCCAAAAAGATTTTGCAAAAAAGCGAAGGCTAAAAAATAAATTGAAATTTTGGAAATCGTAATAATTTTTCTATCATCGTTGTAGAAGTGAAGATTCTGGTTTAGTTATTGATTAGGGAATGATGGTTTAAAGTATAAATTTTGTGTATAATGGAATAGTGCTTTATTTCATCATGTAATTAATTCAAAATAAATTTATAGTTAAATGAAAAAAAATCAAATGAAACGATATCTAAGTATTTATCAGAATAGCCAATGGTATTTATAATATTTAAATAAAATATAATTACAGAAGCGCGGATTGCTCATTGTTTACAATCAATTTATTATAGGAGATTTAATTATTTTTATAAATTGGTAAGTGTTTTGCAAAGAATATGTAGCTGTTTTTCATTAATGAAAATAGTTAAAGAAAAATATGATAGAATTGAAAATTATCTTAAGTATTTGAAAATACTTTATAAATAAAGATGGCCTCTTATAATTTTAACTGCAAAAAGCTATATTAAAAATGATATTGTAAGGTAACTTTAAGCTGCATGTTTAATTTGAAATTATTTTTTTGCCATTGATAGTTATCCATTAATGAGGTATTAAATTTAGCATTCACTCCTAAATTTCTATACCTACGATAGATGTAGGAATTTATATTGAAGTCAACCCATTTGTTACCATAGTCATCATAAACATCATAATAGAAATCTAAATTATGGGCAAAACGTTCTAATTGAATTCCCCACACTTTTTGTTTACTCCAAACGCTAAAATCTAAAGTTTGTGAATTGCTTCCAGGGCCTATACCGGCGCCAATTACCTGACTCATGTTAGTATATCCATTTCGTACAATACCATGCTGGTACCATGCTCCAGCAGGTCTGACAATACGATCTGCGCTTTGCTGTAATTGGGTGTTTTCGAAATTAAATTTTAAATAATTATCTTTATTAGAATTAAGAATGAAAATTTTACTAAAACCAAACAAAAAAGCTCTTGAATGTGAAGGAGATTCAAATAAATCTAAAATATCTTGTGAATGATCGTTCCATCCATTTTCAAAATAAAATTCAGTTTTAGATTCTTTAAAGAACCATCTAATAAATAATGAAGCAACTTGATCGCGATCTTTAGCATCCTCCTCTTTTAATTTATCTTTTTGAAAAGGGGTAATTACTGGAAAATAATCTGAGAAACCGCTACCTAAAGAATTGTTGTATATTTGAAAAACTCTATTCAAACCCAAAAACAAACCAGGGACCCATTTTGGGTGGTAATTTATTGAAAGACCTGATAGATATCGCCATTGTTGTTCTTTTGGAAGTTTGTAATCCTTGCCATCAACAATGTAGTCTGCATCAGGACTATCAAAACCAGAATTTTTTAACTTCCCAGATATAAGTTGAGCTTCAAAACTACCTAAAAATGTTTTAATAGGCTCTCTAGTATTTATTGTAAAATGTAAAAAGCCTGGAGCATTATTACTCATTATGAGAGAATTTCTATTTCCAGGTCCCCACCAAAGATTTTCGGTTGATATACCCATTGATATTTTTTTTATGTCAAGGCGGATGCTACTTTGACCCCAATTTAGCTGATGATATTTTTGATCACCTAATCTTTCAGGTAAGTCTGTAGTATTAAGATAACTGATTCGGCCTATTCTTACGTTGTTGGTTTCGGTTAATGGAAATGTTTCAAAATCAGGATTTGCAGCATATACATATTCTGGTTTTATTTGAATCTTTAATGGGCCATAATTGGCATATAATCCTGCAGTCAAAAGTGTTTGGTAGCCTTTTGCAGGTACCATCGACCCATCGTTCCATCCTGAAGGTGCAGATGTGTTGTATTGTTGAGTGAGGCTTATTGGAAGAATTTGAAGATTAACTTTATCTTTCCTTAGGTTATTTTGATAGTTGTTAATTAGACTCTGTGGTAAAGGACGTAGAGTAAAGGATACTAAGGAATCTAGTCTCCCTAGTAATTGTTCATTACGAGATCTTTCTTCCATAAAATCGATTGAACCTACAGCTATGTTTTGTGCCTTTATTTTAATACTAATAATAATAAAAACAATAATAATCCAAAACTTCATGTTCATACCTATCTTATGTTTAGAAGGACTATTCTAATGTCCAATTTTATAAGTGGCAAATTTAACTTTATTTGTTAATAATAGAGAAGAAAAAGGTTTAAAGATTTAAAAAAAAAATAGACTAAATTTTTTTAAATCTTGTTAAATTTAATGATAGTTATTTAAATGATTCTAAATATTTTGATAGCAATAGATGTTTTATTATTAAATGTTTATATCAATATTGTTTATATATTGTTCTAATGTTTTTTCAGCCATAATTTTAGTAGTGTATTGGCTAAGTAGTTTTTTATAAGAAGCGGATGTGAATTTAGATACAATATCTGGATTGTTTAACAAGTAACTTATTTGCTTAGCTAAATCTTTAGGATCATGTTTAGGAGATAATAGACCATTAATGTTATGTTCAATTATCTCAGGTATACCTCCAACATTAGTACTTATAACGGGTTTTTTATGATAAAAACTCTCAAAAATTACTTGAGGAATTCCTTCGCTTTGGGATGTTACAAGTAAAGCGTCAAATTGCGGAATAAAATTAGAAGCATTTGGCGTATAGCCTAGAAAAATAATATGGTTCTCTAATTTATATTTCTTAACATTTGCTAATAATTCAGGTGTTCTATCTGTAAAATTCCCAATTTGGATGAAAATCAAGTCTTTTCTTTTTTCTTTATTTATAATTATATTTACAGTCTCAATAAGTGTCTCAAAATTCTTAGCCCGAATATGATTTCCTATAATTCCTATTATTTTTTTTGACGGATCTATCACAAATTTTTCTCTTAATTGATAAGGCGTCTCGGTACTTTTATATTTTAAATTTGTTCCGTGATAAATAGTGGTAAGTTTGTCTTTGTCAGTGATCGACTCTTGAGTAACTCTTTTAGTTTCATTTGATACGCATAAGTATTTTTTTATTTTTGAATAATTGTACTTATATAATGTGGTTTTTTTCTTTTTTATAGGAAAAGAGGTTTTTTTGCTAAAAATAAAAGGAGGTAAGTTGTAGAACTTGTCTGCAATAATACATAAAGCAATTGCTGAAGGATCATGAATATGGATCATGTCAACTTTGTTTTCTTTACATATTTTAATGATTTTTCTGGAGAACCTAAAATCTAAATTGAACGCTAATGGAGCAGTTTCAAATTGTAGGTCAGTTTTTGATAAACGACTGTGGAAAAGACCATTTTTAACACATAAAATAATGTTTGTGACTTCTGGATGTGTGTTTTTTAATTCAAAACAAAGGTTTTCAATATGATTTTCTCCGCCACCCCAATTTTTTACTGCGGATACGTGTAGTATAGTCATTGCTTATTTATTTTGGATGTGTTTAATTGATTGTGAAGTAGAAATTCCTTTTAGTAATAATGATAAGTAAGCTCTATTTTTTTTATTAAAAGGACTTTTGATTAGAAAAAGAGCTAACGAAATAATATAAAAAATGATGTATTTTAAAGAACCAAGATTTTTTTGAATTGCGTAAAATTGAGAAATTTTTAATTCATTTTTCATTTTTTGTGAAGACCCGCTACTTCGTCCTTTTAGATGGATATACTGAGTGAGGGGTAATAAAAAAATATTTTTTTTTAAATATTTTTTTATTCTAAAAGCCAAGTCTTTTTCTTCGTAATATAAAAATATATTTGTATCAAAACCGCCTACTAAGTCAAAGTCATTAGCTACACAAGTAAAGAGCGATCCAACTACAGAATCAACTTGTAATGGTTCTGTTGCGCTTACCATTCTCGAAGGATACTTCTTTTTATTAAGAAATTGAAGTGTTGAATTACTAAAAAGTTCATTAGTTAAACTTAATTCATAGTCAAATGCTTTAAATTTCTCGTTTTTTTCAGTTACTGCTTGACATCCTACTATACTTGTATTTTTATTTTTTTTAAGAAATTCAATCATTTCTAAAGGGGAGTTGTTTTTTAATAGTACATCGCTATTCATGAAAATATAATATTCACCAATCGCATATTGAACTCCAAGCATGTTTCCTCCGCCAAATCCTAAGTTGAATTTACTCTTTATTAATTGAATGTTATCAAGATTTAAATTCTCTACACCTCGCTTTAGTTCGTAATAATCAACTTCATTACTTGCATTATCAATTAGTATGATTTCGAAGTTTTTAATGTTTTGAATATTTATCTTTATAGACTCTAGTGCTTGTAAAGTTATTTTTGCAGTGTTGTAATTTATTATTATAATTGATCCAATAATCATGGTTTCTTTTTAAATTAAGTAGATGTATCAAATCGATAATTGCCTTTACAAAAGTATAATAATTTTTGTGCGTATCGTTTTAAAGGCAAACAAATATAAGACATTTAAATAATTTTTTATCTTTGAAAAAAAACTATAAGTTAAAATTATTAGTTTTATTGAATTAGATATTCTTAATTTTCAGTAGATACTGTTAAAAAATAAATTATAATGTTACAAATATTTAATATAGACTTCAATTTTATTAAAAATGAAGTTGTTTGCTATGTGAAAAACTTCAACTCTGAAGGTTCTATCTTTGGCAATGGTGATAGAAATGTAATTAAACTTTTTGAATTGGAAGGAAAAATAATTAATATAAAGTCCTTCAAAATCCCTAATTTAATTAATAAAATTGCCTACAAATATTTTAGAAAGTCGAAGGCCAAACGTTCTTTTGAATATGCGACCATTTTACTAAAAAAAGGAATTGGAACACCACAGCCTATAGCCTATTTTGAGAATTTTAATAGTTTGGGTTTACGTGATAGTTATTATGTTAGCGAACATCTAGAAGCTAATCTTACCTTTAGGGAACTAGTAGAAGTGCCCGATTTTCCAGATCATGATGTTATTTTAAGACAATTTGTGAAATTTACTTTTGACTTACATGAAAAAGGAATTGAATTTTTAGACCATTCACCAGGAAATACATTGATAAAAAAAGAAGCCAATGGAAACTATAGTTTTTATCTTGTAGATTTAAACCGAATGAATTTTCATGAAGTGATGGATTTTGATAGGCGAATGAAAAATTTTAGGCGACTTACTCCAAAAAAAGAGATGATTGCTGTCATGAGTAATGAGTACGCTAAGTATTATCAAGAAAGCGAACCCCTAATTTTTGAAAAAATGTGGCAAGCTACAACACAATTCCAAGAAGATTTTGCAAAAAAACGAAGACTAAAAAAGAAATTGAAATTTTGGAAATCGTAATAATTATTTTTTTATCATTTTTAACTCTTGAAAACGGATCCAAACACTTAGTGCGTTTAAGTAGCATATAGTTAAACCTTTCTTGCCATCTAAAATTCCTAATCTAAAGAAATAGTTATTGAAAAACTGAAAAACAGGTCGCAGATAATAATGAAAAAAGAAAGGTTTCGTACCTTTATTATACTCTTCTATCGCTTTTAATTTTCCGTAACGAATCATTTTTGCCTTATAGGAGTTGTAGTCTTTATAAGTGTAATGAGTGAGTTTGTTTTTTAATTTTCCTATAGCGCCTTTGATAATTAGTTTTTCATGAACTGTTTTTTCAGGATTGTAATAGCTGTCTTTTTTCTTAAAAAGACGAATACTTTTATCAGTCTGCCATCCACTAAAATGAAGTTTATTGTTTTCAAACATAAAAGTTCTATAACAATAATAGCCCCTATAAGTAGTTTTACGATATGTTATTTCTTTAATTTCATTTATTAATTGATCACTCAATCTTTCATCAGCATCTAAAAATAGAATCCATTTGTTTTTGGCTTGACTAATAGCAAAATTGCGCTGTGCAGCATAATTCTCGAAAGGATGCTGCAAGACTTTTACTTGGGGATAATTCTTTGCAATTTTAAAAGTAGCATCAGTACTATAAGAGTCCACTACAATTATTTCATCAGCAAAAGAGAGTGTTTCTAGCAATTCGCTGATGTTTTGTTCTTCATTATAAGTAATAATTAGAATACTTAAGTTAGGAATAATAGCAGCTTTAGAATTAGTCATTAGAGAGATTATTAGATAAAAAAGTTTCTAGTTTGCTTTTAAACAATTTAGGCTGGAATTCTTTATATAGTTTTAATGCGTCTTTTTTAAGTTCTTTTTCTGTTTTAGCAACAAAAAGTTCTTTTTTATAATCTTCTAGATGTACTGATAAATGATGAATACCATCTTCAAAAGTGGCCCAGATTTTTTTCTCAATCCAAGGGGAAAAAATAATAAAAGAGGGTTTTTGCAATGCTTTGGCCATATTAATTGCACCACCATCATTGCCTATAATAATATCGCATTGGTTCATAATAGCAATATAGCCACGGAGGTCACTGGCCAATAAATCAAAATAAATCTTCTTTTGAGTACTAGTTTTAGTAGCTTCAAAGATGATTTTAGCATCACTAATTTGCTTTGGAAAATAATTAAAAAGAATATTTACATTATGACTATCTGCAATAATATCAATTACTTTAGCCATATAATTCAGCGGATATGTTTTTAATTTTTCACTTCCTATTAAACTAATCATTACTGTTCTTCGATCAGGATCTACTTGGTGATTTTTTAGTAAGGACTGCGCCGTTTCATTTTCTTCTGAAGTAACATATAACTGGGGTAGAGGATCAATTTTAATCTTTAAATTAAGAGGCTCCAATAAAGAAAGTCTTCTTTCTATCGCTAAGCCTAAATCCGATCTTGGAAAATCTTCAAATGGAACATTATCAGTATATAAAAATGTACGGCCTATTTTTTTATATGATATTTTTCTTTTGGCACCACTCAAGGCAGTAATGATCCAACTTTCTAGTTTAGAATACGCATCAATTAATAAGTCATATTTTTCGGCTCTAATTGTTAATGCTAAATTGATAAGCTCTTTTTTGTTTTTACGGTGTTTTTCTTGAAAAACAATTACATTACTAATGCTTTTATTGCCTTCAAGAACGGGTTTTGTACTTTCGTAAACGAGATAATCAATTTGTGCATCTGGATAAGCAAGACGTAAATTATTACATATAATACTGCTTACCAGTACATCGCCAATCATTTTTTGTTGTATAACTAATATCTTCATAACATAAAAAAACCTCCCTGTTTAAGGGAGGAATATACAATAATATATTTTATAATATCAATAAATTACACCGCAACGTTATATTCACGTAAAGCATCATTTAATGATGTTTTTAAATCTGTCGATGCTTTTCTTTGTCCGATGATCAAAGCGCAAGGCACTTGAAATTCACCTGCAGCAAACTTTTTAGTATAACTACCTGGAATAACAACAGAACGAGCTGGAACGAAGCCTTTCATTTCAACTGGTTCGTCTCCTGTAACATCAATAATTTTTGTAGAGGCTGTCAAACAAACATTAGCACCAAGTACCGCTTCTTTCCCTACATGAACTCCCTCAACCACAATACAACGCGAACCTATAAATGCACCGTCCTCAATAATAACTGGAGCCGCTTGCAATGGTTCTAATACACCACCAATACCTACACCACCACTTAAGTGAACGTTTTTACCTATTTGAGCACAACTTCCTACGGTTGCCCATGTATCCACCATTGTTCCTTCATCAACATAAGCACCTATGTTTACATAACTAGGCATCAAGATAACACCACTGGAGATGTAAGCACCGTAACGCGCCACAGCATTAGGGACAACTCTAATTCCTTTTTCAGCATAACCCGTTTTTAGTAACATTTTATCGTGGTATTCAAAAATACCCGACTCCCAAGTTTCCATTTTCTGGATAGGGAAATACATTACTACCGCTTTCTTTACCCATTCATTCACCTGCCAAGCATCTCCTTTAGGTTCTGCAACACGTAATTTTCCTGTGTCAACTAATTCAATTACTTCTCTAATTGCCTTTGTTGTAGTTTCTTCTTGTAACAAAGCTCTGTTTTCCCAGGCTTTCTCTATAATTATCTGTAATGACTCCATGTTTGAATATTTTTAGCAAATATAATTCGATTTTTTATAAAAGGGAAGTCTTTTCTTAATAGTAACATATTTGTTTTTATTGTTTCAGAATCAACATTAGCTATCTCATTTGTATTTGGGCGTATCAGTAGTAAAAAAGGCAAGAAATAGTTGGTTACCTATTAACGATATAGTGCTGCCTTTTTTACTACTGTCGGGCTATTCGCTACAAGTCCTCAGCGAGTGAAGCTATCGCATCACCCGCTTGTGGGCTTTTCTCTGCTATCCCTTACGCAGAATAGTACTGCTATCATTCTCTAATCTATTTATAAAAAACGAACTGTAATGTTAATGAAAGTAAATCAACTGTAGATAATTGGTTCAACATTATTTTAAAAGCATATTCCTGTATCTTTGCAATCTTAAAACCTCATTATGCCTAGAATACTTTCTATTGACTATGGACAAAAACGTACCGGAATTGCTGTAACTGATGAAATGCAAATTATTGCCTCAGGATTAACTACAATTCCTAGCGCAACAGCAATCGCTTTCTTAAAGGACTATTTTACCAAAGAAAAAGTAGAAGCAGTCTTAATTGGGGAGCCCAAACAAATGAATGGGCAACCGTCAGAGAGCGCTTCTATGATAAAAGGTTTTGTAACCCATTTCACTAATCATTTTCCAGAGATGAAAGTCATTAGGGTTGATGAGCGTTTTACTTCTAAAATGGCATTTCAATCCATGATTGACACTAAATTGAGTAAGAAACACCGTCAAAATAAGGCATTAATTGACGAAATATCGGCAACAATTATGCTTCAGGATTATTTATCGAGTAAAAGATTTTAAGCTGTCAGAATGAACGAAATATAAAAAATATAATGTTTTCTTAATTTGTAACTTTTCTACCTCAATTTATACTTTTTTTTGCAATTATAAAAAGTATCTTTGTGTTTTAAATTTTTTTGCTATGCCTGATACAACAATTCGATCAAATACTGAAGTAGTTCTTATAGGAGCTGGAATTATGAGTGCCACTCTTGGTTTAATTCTAAAAGAACTACAACCTGATATTAAAATAGAGATTTTTGAAAGATTAGATATTGCAGCTGCTGAAAGTTCTGACGCATGGAATAATGCTGGAACTGGTCACTCTGCTTTTTGTGAACTGAATTATACTCCTGAAAAAGAAGACGGAAGTATTGATCCTAAAAAAGCGATCAGTATTGCAGAATCGTTTGAAGTTTCAAGGCAATTTTGGGCATATTTAGTAGAACAAAACAAAGTGCCCTCACCTGAGAATTTTATAAAAAGTATTCCGCACATGAGTTTTGTGTGGGGAAAAGAAAATGTAGCCTTCCTAAAAACAAGATTTGAAGCCTTACAGCCTAATCAACTTTTTAAAGAAATGCTTTTTACTACTGATTTTTCTCAAATGCAACAATGGATGCCTCTTGTTATGGAAGGTAGAGATCGATCTGAAGAAATGGCAGCTACGCACATGCGCATGGGTACTGATGTCAATTTTGGAGAATTAACAAGAAGTATTTTTAATTACTTAGGAACTCTTGATGGAGTTAAGATCCATTACCACCATGAAGTTGATAAATTAAAGCAACGTGATGGCAAAACGTGGAGAATAAAAGTCACTGATTTGGCTACAGGTCAAAAAAGGAAAGTATATACAAAGTTTGTTTTTATTGGTGCTGGTGGAGGTTCTTTACCCTTATTAGAAAAAGCAGATGTTCCTGAAGGTGACGGTTACGGTGGTTTTCCAGTTAGTGGACAATGGTTAAAATGTACCAATCCTGAAGTTATTAAAAAACACGCCGCAAAAGTATATGGTAAAGCTAGTGTAGGTTCGCCTCCTATGTCTGTACCACACATTGATTCTAGAATGATTAATGGCGAAGAGCAATTGTTATTTGGTCCGTTTGCTGGTTTTTCTACACGTTTCTTAAAAAATGGTTCGTACTCTGATTTGCCTTTGTCAATCACTACAGATAATATTTGGCCAATGATTTCTGCGGGAATTAAAAACATTCCGTTAACCAAATATTTGATTGACCAAGTACGTCAATCTATGGAAGACAGAATGGATGCGTTACGAGAGTATGTACCAAATGCAAAATCAGAAGACTGGGTTATTGAGCGCGCAGGACAACGTGTACAAGTAATCAAGAAAGATGAAAAAGAAGGCGGAATATTAGAGTTTGGAACAGAGGTTATTACCACTGCAGATGGTTCTCTTGCTGTTTTACTAGGAGCGTCTCCAGGGGCTTCTACAGCAGTCTCCATTATGGTTGATTTAGTAGAAAGATGCTTTAAAGAACAAGCAGCTTCTCCTGAGTGGAAAGCTAAGTTTAAAGAAATGATTCCTTCCTACGGTCAAACTTTGAATGACAAACCAGAACTTTCGAACGAAATAAGAAAACATACTTCAACAATTTTAAAGTTGAAAGATTAATTATAAAGCCCAATAGTTCGCTATTGGGCTTCTTTTTTTATTGTCATAAGCAACTGTGTCGACTTAACAATATTCTCTGACAAGTTGTTGAGCCAAATCAATTGTTCAATAATTAAATACGCTTCTTGCATTTTTAATTGAAATTCCTCTTCATTTATTTCACTTCTATTTTTTAATTCCTTGATGCGGATATTTTTGAGCTCTGTAAAGCGTTTGCTGATGTCTTCACTAGTAATTCGGTTTGCTACAGCGGCATCATTCTCAGTTAAAATTAAAATGGCATAATCTAAATTTTGAATCACTCTGTCTACAACGGCATTAAAAGCTTCTGAAGCTTCAGATGTTTTATGAGATTGTATGTAAGTACCTAATGAAGCCGCAGAGGAAAGTAAGGTGTGGTTAAGCACCGTTAATTTATAAACTTGTGGCAACTGATTCTGTTTGGACTTGGGTTCTTGTAACATTCTTTGGAAAGAAGCCATCAAATTTCCTATATCAACAAAAGCATGCTTTCGAGCCAAACGATAAGAGCTGGGTACTTCTCCTTTTTTATTGTAAAAAAGAGAGATTTCTTGCAAGTAGTTGCGGTTTGCTATAAATGATTTTTCTAAATAAGCTGGAACATTTAAAAACTCCCAAGAGGGCCAAATAAAACTATTTGCTAAAAAAGAAAGTAGCGCACCTACAAGGGTATCTAAAACACGAAACTGAATTACGTCTTGAATATTAGGGGTTAAAATTCCGTAGATAAAAATCACATAAATAGTAATAAAAGTAGCGCCTATTTTGTAATTCGTTGGTGTAAACGAAAAACCTAAAATCATTGATAATACTGCTAAAACACCTATAACTTCTGGTTGATGAATAAAAGATAGTAACCCAAAAGCAATTATTCCGCCAAGAAAAGTACCAAAAATTCTATGATACGTACGTTGCTTAGTCAATCCATAACCTTGTCTCATAATCACAACAATTGTCAAGACAATCCAGTAGGTATTTTGAAAAGGAAGAATTTGACCAATGATGAAACCAACGAGTAATGTAATGGTTAATCGCAAAGAATGTCTAAAAACAGTCGATGAAAAACTAAAATTTTCAATCAATGTTTCTAAAGGGTAGTATTGCGACGTAATAAATTTTTCAAGGTCTTTGTCTTTATCTTTAAAGTCGGATATTACTTTTTTAGAAGTAAAGGTGCGTTCTAAGACTTTGACTTTCTCCACTTGTTTTTCGGCGTAATGCAACATAGTTGTTAGCATAAAAACGCCTTCATCTGCTAGCTCTTTTCCAGTGTCATTTTCATAATCAGAAATTGCAATTTCTAATTTTTGAAGGTCATTAATTAAGTCGTGTTTGGCTGTATAAGGTTTGCTTTCTTCAAGAGCTATGGCTAGTTTTTTTAATGTTTTTGCTAAATTGTAAGCTAGTTTCTGGTAAGTGCCTAAAACATTAGGATGTGCATCAAATTTTTGATGTAGTTTATTATGGTCAAATGAATTTGAAACAGCTAATTCCATTATTTCTACAAGGGAAATAAAGGTCATCAACATTTTTCTATTTTGATTAGAAGAACCCGTATTAGCTCTATTTCTAACCAATACTTCTCTAATGTTTTCATGAATTACATTCAGCTCCACTTGAAGGTCTAATTGCTTTTTAGTAATTGCTTTTCTATCGGAGTTTAATTTCCATAAATCTCCTCTAAGTTTTAAGTATTTAGAGGTGAGCTGGATGCATTGCGCTAGTTGTAATTCAATATAACGATGGGGGCGTAAATAGTGAAATATTAAGGAGATTAGTAAGTAGAATAAACTTCCGCTAAGGATGAGTCCAGAGTACTTTAAGATTTCCCAACCGGTTTGAATATGGGCAAAAGCTAAAGCCAAAGCTAATAATGCCGAGAAAGAAACCATAGTGGCACGTTGTCCATAAACTGAAATCATGGATAAACTAAAAATCAGTACAATCAATAAAGGGTAAAAAAGAATAGGATAAGGATAGGCTAAATTTATTACTAGGTTGACGCCTGAAACAATAAAAGCAGTAACTAAAATTCCGTTAACTTTATGTTTTAGATTACTAGGAATATCACTGGGATAGGTAAAGAAAGCTCCTAAAGCCATAGCAAAACCCATCTGAAAATGACCTAGATAGATAAAAAACAGCACAGGAGTAACAGAAGCAATGGTTACTTTTATAGCATTTGTGAAATAAGTAGAGTCGGTAAACTTTTGTATTTTAGAAATCATAGATTATAGCACTTACCAGCAAAGGTAAGGATTGTACGACTTAAGACGCTCATATTAAAGGGGCATTTAATAGATTATTATAAAAAAAGACTATTTATGAGGTTGGAATTATTCATTCTCTAATTTTTTACTATTTTTGCAAACTGCAACTGAAGAATGAAAATTCTAAACTTGTAGATTATAATATTTAATACAAAAAAGCAATGATTTTACCGATTGTAGGATATGGTCACCCCGTTTTGAGAAAAGTAGGGGAAAATATTACAGAAGAGCACCCAGAATTGAAGCAGAAAATTGCTGATATGTATGATACGATGTATAATGCATGCGGTGTTGGTCTTGCTGCTCCACAAGTAGGAAATGCAATTCGTTTGTTTGTAATTGATACTACTCCTTTTAGTGATGATGAAGATTTAGAACTAGACGAACAAAACCAATTAAAAGGATTCAAAAAGACATTTATAAATGCTAAAATAATTCTTGAGGAAGGAGAAATTTGGAGTTTTAACGAAGGTTGTTTAAGTATTCCAGATGTTCGTGAAGATGTTTTTAGACACGAAAGAATAACTGTAGAATACTGCGAAGAAGATTTTGTAATGAAAACGGAAGTATTTGAAGGTTTGATTGCAAGAGTAATTCAGCATGAATACGATCATATTGAAGGTGTTTTATTTACAGATAAAATTTCGTCTTTAAAAAAGAGATTAATTCAGAAGAAATTAAAAAATATTACAGAAGGAAAGACTTTTCAAGATTATAGAATGAGATTCGTTGCCAAAAAGGGTAGGTAATTGGGTATTACAGTCTTATTTTGGTATGGTCTTTGGTCTTAAAAAAAAACATAACACAAATCAAATTCTTAAATAATAATTAAACGAAAAATGAATTTAGAAAAAATATTAGCCATTTCTGGAAAGCCAGGTTTATATGTTCTTAGAGTACAAACACGTTCAGGGTTTGTTGCAGAATCATTAGCAGATGGAAAAAAGATTACAGTAAATTTAAAAAGTAACGTAAGTTTATTATCTGAGATTTCAATTTATACTTACGAAGGAGAGAAGCCATTAACTGAAATTATGAACAATATTGCAAAAAAGGAAAACAATGGTCCTGCAATTTCTCATAAAGAAGACAATGCTACTTTATTAGCTTATTTTAGAGAAGTATTAACTGATTTTGATGAAGATAGAGTATATCCATCAGATGTCAAGAAAATTTTAAATTGGTACAACATACTTCACGGTAAAGGTTTAGTTGTTGATGCTCCAGCAGTAGAAGAAGCGGTTGAAGCTGTTACTGAGGAAGTAGTTGCTGAAAAACCAAAAAAAGAAAAAAAAGTTAAAGAATAATTATTCTTAATACATACAAAGAAATCCTGTAATCTACTTTTTTAGATTACAGGATTTCTTAATTTTACACAAAACCTATTGCTATGAATTCAAGACAAACACAGCTGCAAGCTTTTGAGAGATTATTAGACATCATGGACGACCTAAGGGAAAAATGTCCTTGGGATAAAAAGCAAACCATGCAATCGTTAAGACATTTAACTATTGAAGAAACTTACGAATTGGGTGATGCTATTTTAGATAATGATCTAAATGAAGTCAAGAAAGAGTTGGGAGATGTATTGTTGCATATTGTTTTTTATGCTAAAATAGGAAGCGAAACAAAAAACTTTGATATCGCTGATGTGTGTAACGAAATTTGCGAAAAACTAATTCACCGTCATCCGCATATTTACAGCGATACTGTTGTAAAAGACGAAGAAGAAGTAAAGCAAAATTGGGAAAAACTAAAACTGAAAGAAGGAAGAAGTTCTGTTCTTGAAGGTGTTCCTAAAAGTTTGCCTGCACTTGTAAAGGCAAGTCGCATTCAAGATAAAGTTAAAGCAGTAGGTTTTGATTGGGATGAGCCTCATCAAGTTTGGGAAAAAGTGCAAGAGGAGTTAGAGGAACTTCAAGTTGAGGTTAAAGCTGGCGATCAGGATAAAATGGAAGCCGAGTTTGGTGATGTTTTATTTTCGATGATTAATTACGCCCGTTTTTTAAACATAAATCCTGAGGATGCGTTAGAGCGCACCAATAAAAAATTCATCACACGCTTCCAATACCTTGAAAGCAAAGCAGGCGAACTAGGAAAACCCTTAATGGACATGACCTTGGCTGAAATGGATGTTTTTTGGGAAGAAGCGAAGCGGCTTCCTAAAAAACAGGAATTGGAAAATGGGTGATTTTCAAATATTCTAAATTGGGAAGAAGCGAAGCGGCTTCCTAAAAAACAGGAATTGGAAAATGGGTGATTTTCAAATATTTCAAATTGGGAAGAAGCGAACAAAATATAAGTTTATTTTAGCGAACGCATAAAACAAAAAATCAAGTCAATACACATTTAAATATGTCAGAAAATAAAACGGAGTTAAAACGCTCGTTAGGATTAATTGACGCTACCAGTTTAGTAGCGGGTTCGATGATAGGGTCGGGGATTTTTATAGTAACATCAGCAATGGCGCGTGACATAGGATCGGCTGCATGGTTGCTAGTAATCTGGTTGGTTACAGGTTTAATTACAGTTGCTGCGGCCTTAAGTTATGGTGAACTAGCGGGAATGATGCCCAATGCCGGTGGACAATTTGTTTACATTCAGCGTGCTTACGGAAGGTTAGTTTCTTTTCTATACGGTTGGACCGTTTTCACAGTCGTACAAACAGGTGTAATTGCAGCTATAGCCGTAACATTTGCAAATTATTCGGCAATATTTTTCCCAACTTTAGACGACGTTATTTTTACCATCGGTACTAATTTTAGTTTTACAAATAGTAAAGTACTTGCTGTTTTTAGTATCATTTTGCTAACATATATTAATACTAAAGGGGTTCGAAGCGGAAAAATAGTTCAACTGATTTTAACTTCAGCTAAGTTAATTGCGCTTTTTGCTTTAATAATATTAGGGTTGTATGTGGGTTTACAAACCAATATCCTTTCGGATAACTTTACTAATATGTGGGAAGCTAGTAAAACAGTGGTTGAACCCAACGGTACCATTACAGTTACTAAATTAACAGGTATGGCATTGCTAGGTGCTGCAGCTGCAACCATGATCAACTCTTTGTTTTCAAGTGATGCTTGGAATAATGTTACTTTTATAGCTGGAGAAATCAAAGAACCAAAAAAGAATATCCCCAGAAGTTTGTTTCTTGGTACGTTGATCGTTACTATTATTTATGTACTAGCTAATGTAGCTTATTTAGCGTTGTTACCCATGCAAGGTACGCCAGGAGCTGCGACAGCTTTTGATAGCGGAATCATGTTTGCCAGTAACGACAGAGTAGGAGCAGCAGCAGCAGGTATGATTATGGGAAATGTGAGCGTTTTTGTAATGGCAGCCTTAATCATGGTCTCTACTTTTGGTGCTAATAGCGGATTAATATTATCTGGAGGTAGATTGTTCTTTGCTATGGCAAAAGACGGATTGTTTTTCAAACAAGCTACGGAGCTGAATAAGAATCAAGTTCCTGCTAAAGCGTTATGGGTTCAATGTATTTGGGCTTGCGTATTAGCAGTTTCTGGTAAATTCGGAGATTTATTAACCTATGCTACTTTTGCAAATTTATTGTTTTATATTTTAACCATCCTAGGAGTCTTTATTTTGAGAAAAAAAGAGCCTAACACAGAACGACCGTACAAAGCTTTTGGTTATCCATTTGTACCGGCGCTTTATGTTTTGGTTACTACAGGGATATGCTTGACGTTATTGGTGTATGATACGGTTAATACAGGTCTAGGCCTAGGGATTGTATTGTTAGGAATTCCTGTTTATTACTTTTTAATGAATAAAAAATAATAATTTATTCAGCTAATTTTTTTAGTTTATTTAATTCTAAAATCGTGATTTTCTTTCCTGATAAATCGATCAGTCCTAATTTTTTAAAGTCAGATAATAAACGAATACAGCTTTCGGTAGCGGTCCCTATCATTCCTGCTAACTCATCGCGAGTTAATTGAATATGTAGTGATCCGTCTTCGTTTTTTCCAAAAGTACTTTCAAGATATATTAAAGTTTCTGCTAATCTTTCTTTTACAGTTTTTTGCGCCATTGAAACGGTATGTGTTTCAGAATCTTTTAAATCACCACAAATGTTTTTCATCACATTCATAGAGAACTCATTGTTGGTATCAAAAAATCCCATAACATCTGTTTTTGGGATATAACAAACCTCCATATCTTCAAGAGCTACAGCACTTAAATTTACAGGTTCATCACTAATCATGGAGCGTTGTCCTAATAATTCCCCTTTAGTAACTAATTTAATGATTTGCTCTTTACCATTTTGGCTCAATTTACTTAGTTTTGAAACCCCATCTTTGATGCAAAAGATTCCGTTTACATTTTCACCTTCGGTAAAAATAGTTTCCCCTTTTTTTATTTTGTAAGAAGTTTTGCATTCTGCAAGTTTAATAACTTCTTCTTTGTTTAGCGCTTTCAAAGCGCTGAATTGCCTTACAATACATTGGTCACACTTACTCATTTTGTATGTTTTTATGGGATTCAAATTTAATGATTAAGTATGACATATATCATATTTTATTTTGCATTTCTTTAAGAAATTTGCAAAAGGTAAAATGAGCAAAGTTATGGACACACAAAACTGTTTCCATTGTGGGTTAGATATTATAAAATCAGAAGAAATTATTTTTGACGAAAAAAGCTTTTGTTGCAACGGTTGTAAAACGGTGTATGAGATTTTTAGTGTCAATGATATGACATGCTATTATGATTTTGAAAATGCCCCTGGAGCAACTCCATTAGATATAAATGGGAAATATGATTTTTTAGAAAATGAAAGTATTGTCGCAAAATTATTGGATTTTCAAGAAGCTGCAACCGCTGTGGTTTCACTTAGTATTCCTCACATACATTGTAGCTCGTGTATTTGGATTCTGGAAAATTTACAACGTCTTCAACAAGGAATAAGTACTTCACAGGTTAATTTTCCTGAAAAGAAAGTTAGAATCACGTACAATCCCGAAGTGGTTTCTCTTAAGCAAATAGTGTATTTACTAAGTGCTATTGGCTATGAACCTTACATCAGCTTGGAGAATTATGAGACCGGAAAAAACAATGTCGATAGAAGTTTAACTTATAAGTTAGGAGTAGCATTCTTTTGTTTTGGGAATATTATGTTGCTTTCATTTCCGGAATATTTTGAGGTAAAAGAGTTTTGGTTGGATAGTTTCAAACCTTTTTTTAGAGGATTAATCTTTGCATTATCACTTCCTGCATTTTTCTATTCTGCTTCAGATTATTATGTTTCGGCTTACAAAAGCATCAAATCAAGAATGCTAAATATTGATATTCCTATAGCTTTGGGAATTATCGTCATGTTTGTTAGAAGTGCAGTCGATATTTTATTCGATTACGGTTCGGGCTTTTTTGATAGCTTGACGGGTTTGATCTTTTTCATGCTTCTTGGTAAAATGTTCCAAATCAAAACCTATAGTTTTTTAAGTTTCGAAAGAGACTTTAAATCCTATTTTCCAATAGCAATTACCAGAATCAATAGCGATGCTTCAGAAGAGAGTGTGCCTATTTATGATATTCAAAAAGGTGACCGATTATTAATTAGAAATCAAGAACTAATTCCCGTTGACGGAATACTAATTAGTGATAAAACCGCCATTGACTATAGTTTTGTCACTGGAGAAGCAGACCCTATAACTAAAAACTCTGGCGATAAAGTATTTGCTGGAGGAAAACAAATGGGCAAAGTCATTGAAATGGAAGTCTTACATTCGGTTTCACAAAGTTACTTAACGCAATTGTGGAGTAACGATGTTTTTCAAAAAAATGTAGAACGCAAACACAAAACCATAACCGATACGATTAGCAGGTATTTTACTCCAGCCTTGTTGTCCATTGCATTTTTGGCTTTTGGTTATTGGATTTTTATTGATACCAATACTGCTTTTAATGTTTTCACGGCCGTTCTAATTGTAGCTTGTCCTTGTGCGCTGGCGCTGACTGCTCCGTTTACGATGGGGAATGTACTACGAATAGTAGGCAAGCAGCAGTTTTATCTTAAAAATGCGTTGGTAATTGAGCAATTAGCGGCAGTAGATACGATTGTTTTTGATAAAACAGGAACGATAACAACCAATAAGAAATCAAATATAGTGTACGAAGGTGAGGCGCTTTCGAACCAAAATACAATACAATTAAAAAATGTACTTCGAGCGAGTAATCATCCATTGAGCCGAATGTTGTATGATTATTTGCCAGACAGCACAAAAATAAAAACCACTCATTTTGAAGAGATCACAGGGCAAGGAATTGTGGCAACAATTGATGGAGTTGAGGTGCAAATAGGTTCTGGGATTTTTGTACAAAATAAAGTTGAAAGTAATAATCTACAAACAGCTGTTCATGTAAAAATTGACAGTATTTATCTCGGAAAGTATATTTTCAATAATCAATACAGAGAAGGTTTAGAATTATTATTTAAAAATCTAAAAGACGATTACCAAATCAAAGTATTATCAGGAGATAATGAAGGAGAACGAGAAATTCTAGAGGTATTATTACCCAAAGGAACTGCACTTATTTTTAATCAAAAACCAGAACAAAAGCTGGAATTTATTAAAAAACTACAAGACGAGGGTAAAAATGTGATGATGGTGGGTGATGGTTTGAATGATGCGGGTGCATTGGCACAAAGTAATGTTGGAATTTCAATCTCTGAGAATGTGAACGTTTTTTCACCGGCTTGTGATGCTATTTTAGAAGCTAAACAATTCGAAAAATTAGATTATTTCTTGAAGTTGTCTAAGAAAGCAATGTTGACTATTAAAATGAGTTTTGCCTTATCATTATTGTACAATGTTGTAGGATTAACATTTGCGGTCACAGCAAATTTAAAACCTTTGATAGCCGCTATTATCATGCCTTTGAGCACCATAACCATTGTGAGTTTTGTAACTATAATGAGTAATTATTATGCTAAAAATTTAAGAAGAAAAAAGCATTAATAATTTTACCATAAAATAGGTAAATATGATATATATCATATTTAATGATTAACCAATAAAGTAATTTTGTTAACATAATTTTAAGGTATGAGTGTCATTTATTTATTAATCGGAATCAGCATATGTGTTGCTATTGGGTTTTTTGTAGCGTTCATAATTGCTGTAAAAAGTGGTCAGTACGACGATGATTATACGCCATCAGTACGAATGCTATTCGATGATGAAATCAAGAAAACACCAAAAAAAGAAATACAAACAATAAAAGAAAAACAAATTTAATTATGGAAATGCAGCAGTTTTATTATGACAACAAAATTGTAAAGAATTTCATTTACGCTACCATTCTTTTTGGTGTAGTGGGAATGCTTGTAGGGCTTACGCTAGCTACAATGTTTCTTTTTCCTAACTTAACTGATGGAATTTCATGGTTGAGTTACGGGAGATTAAGACCTTTACATACTAATGCAGTTATTTTTGCTTTTGTAGGAAATGCTTTTTTTGCTGGAATGTATTATTCTATGCAACGATTGCTGAAAGCAAGAATGTACAGTGATTTTTTAAGTAAACTTCACTTTTGGGGATGGCAATTAATTATTGTTGCCGCTGCCATTACCTTGCCTTTAGGATACTCTACATCAAAGGAGTATGCAGAATTAGAATGGCCTATAGATATTGCCATTACTTTTATTTGGGTAGTGATGGGTATCAATATGATTGGAACCATGATAAAAAGAAGAGAGCGTCATTTATATGTAGCAATCTGGTTTTATTTAGCAACATTTGTTACCGTTGCTGTTTTACATATTTTTAATAGTTTAGAAATTCCTGTTTCATTGTTTTCAATGAAAAGTTATTCTGTTTATGCAGGAGTTCAAGATGCCTTAGTGCAATGGTGGTACGGTCATAATGCGGTTGCATTTTTCTTAACCACACCGTTTTTAGGGTTGATGTACTACTTTGTGCCTAAAGCAGCAAATCGTCCAGTATACTCTTATAGATTGTCTATTGTGCATTTTTGGTCTTTGATCTTTATTTATATCTGGGCAGGACCGCACCACTTATTATATTCGGCATTGCCTAACTGGGCTCAAAACCTTGGAGTTGCTTTCTCAATCATGTTACTTGCTCCATCTTGGGGAGGTATGATTAATGGATTATTGACTTTACGTGGTGCTTGGGATAAAGTTCGTGTGGAACCAGTACTTAAATTCTTTGTTGTAGCGATTACAGGTTACGGTATGGCTACTTTTGAAGGACCTATGTTATCACTTAAAAACGTAAATGCAATTGCGCATTTTACAGATTGGATTATTGCTCACGTTCACGTAGGGGCTTTAGCTTGGAACGGATTTATGGCTTTTGGTATGATTTATTGGTTGGTTCCAAGAATGACCAAAGGACCTTTGTTTTCTACTAAATTAGCCAACTTCCATTTCTGGATAGGAACACTTGGAATCATATTGTATACATTACCAATGTACGTTGCAGGTTTCTTACAAGCTTCTATGTGGAAACAATTTAATCCAGACGGAACCTTAACTTACGGTAACTTTCTTGAAACTGTAACGCAAATTATGCCAATGTATTGGATGCGTGCAATAGGTGGAGTTTTATACCTTACAGGAATGCTTGTTTTAGTTTATAACATCACTAAAACGATCATGGCTAATGAAACAATTGAGGATGAATTAGCTGAAGCACCTGAATTACAGAAAATTAGCAGTAGTCGTATTAAAGGTGAAAAATTCCACCCTTGGTTAGAAAGAAAACCAATTCAATTAACAATTTTAGCTACTATCGCTATTTTAATTGGTGGTGTGATCCAAATTGTACCTACAATTATGGTGAAATCTAATATACCAACAATTGCAAGTGTAAAACCATACACTCCTTTAGAATTAGAAGGTCGTGATTTATATATTAGAGAAGGTTGCGTAGGGTGTCACTCGCAATCAGTACGACCATTCCGTTCAGAGGTGGAACGTTATGGACCACAATCTAAAGCAGGAGAATTTGTTTACGATCACCCGTTTTTATGGGGATCAAAACGTACAGGACCAGATTTACTTAGAGTAGGTGGCAAGTACAATGACAACTGGCACTTTAACCACATGTGGAGTCCACAAAGTACTTCACCGGGATCTATTATGCCAGGTTACAAATGGTTATTTGATAATAAACCGTTAGATATTTCAGATATTGAAGGAAAAATGAAAGTGATGCAAACACTTGGAGTTCCTTACAGTGATGCCGAAGTAGCAAATGCTAAAAATGCTATTAAAATTCAGTCTCAAAAAATTGAAGATAATTTGCATGCTGATCCTGACTTTGTAAAAAGTTATGAAAACAGCAAGAAAAAAGCAGCTGCAAAAGGAGAAGAATTTGTACCAATGCACCAAAGAGAAATTGTTGCTTTAATAGCATACATTCAAAGGTTAGGTACTGATATCAAAGTAAAAGATAAAAAGTAATTGAGAGGCAGCGTTTCAAAGTCAAGGATTACAGATTTTCGAATCTAAAAACTTTGAAACTTTGCACCTTAGAAACTAAAAAAAAATAAATATGTTCGAACAAATAAAACACAACATGGAAACCATCGCAGGTGTTGCGATTTATCCCATTCTGTCATTATTGATTTTCTTTTTCTTTTTCGTAGGATTAGGAATTTGGGTTTTCTCTTATAAAAAGGAAAAGATAGAAGAGTTGAGTCAAATGCCATTGAACGATAAATAAAAGTATAATTTCAAAATAATTAAAATGAAAAAATTAATCCCAGCATACGTAAGAGTACCCGTAATTTTCTTTTTCGTGTTTGGCGCAATGGAATATTTCATAGATTCAGGTTCGCAGCCCGCATTTATAAGGTACCCTATGGTTTCTTTATTCTTATTTGTATTCCTGTTTCTTTTAATAGCGATCGAAATAACAATTAAAGCGATTGATAATATTACGTATCAAATGCTTACCGAGGAGCAAAAAGAGCAATTAGCAGTAGCAAGTACAGTTAGCTACAAAGAAAGCGAATGGTTCAAAAATTTAATGCAAAAATTAACTAAAACGGAACCTATTGAAAATGAACTTGATATTTTATTAGATCATGATTATGATGGTATCAAGGAATTAGATAATAATTTACCACCATGGTGGGTGTATTTGTTTTATGCTAGTATCGTTTTTGGGGTCGTGTATTTTGTTCATTTTGAGATGATGGGTGGAGACAACCAAGAAATGGAACTGAAGAAAGAATTGGCTCAAGCCAAAATTGATGTAGCAGAGTATATGAAGACTGCTCCAGATTTAATGGATGAAAAAACAGTTACTTTACTAACAGAACCAGCTGATTTAGCTGAGGGAAAAACAATTTTCACTACTAATTGTGCTGCTTGTCATAGAGCTGATGCAGGTGGTCAAATTGGTCCAAACTTAACTGATGATCACTGGATTTTAGGTGGCGGAATTAAAAATATTTTTCACACTCTTGTTAATGGAGGTCGTGATGGTAAAGGAATGATTTCTTGGAAAGGAACTTTGAAACCTAAAGAAATGCAAAAGGTAGCAAGTTATGTTATCTCTCTTAAAGGAAGTAATCCTGTAGACCCAAAAGCACCAGATGGTGAAATATGGGTAGACGAAGCAGCAGTAGCTCCTGCAGCAAAATAACAGCACTGATTTACTATGTTTTGATGTCAAATAAAAGGCTTCAAAGGGTAGCATTAAAATACCATATAAAATGTCAAAATTGCCAAACGAAGCTTTTAGAGATACCATTGGAACTATAGACGAAGAAGGTAAAAGAAAATTTATTTTTCCTAAAAAACCTTCAGGGAAGTTTTATGATTACCGTAAGTGGGTTAGTTATTTTTTGTTAATCATTTTAGTTGCCAATCCGTTTATAAAGATTAATGGAAACCAATTTATGATGTTCAATATATTAGAACGTCGTTTTAATATTTTTGGTTTTCCTTTTTGGCCGCAAGATTTCTACATTTTTGTACTATTTATGATAGTAGGTGTGGTATTTGTGATTTTGTTTACCGTAATTTTTGGACGTATATTTTGTGGGTGGATTTGTCCGCAGACTATTTTTCTAGAATTAGTTTTTAGAAGGATAGAATATTGGATCGAAGGTGATCGTGGTGCGCAAATTAGGTTGTCAAAACAAGAATGGAATGCCGAAAAAATTAGAAAGAAAGGGATCAAATGGTTTATCTTTCTCATTATATCTTTCGCTATTGCAAATGTGTTTTTAGCCTATTTAGTAGGCAGTGATGAGCTAATTCAAATGATAGAAGATGGTCCCGAAACGCATACAAGTACCTTAATTGCGTTATCTATTTTTACTGGAGTTTTCTATTTTATATTTGTTTGGTTTAGAGAACAAGTTTGTATTATAGCATGTCCTTACGGAAGATTGCAAGGGGTATTATTAGATAATAAATCGATAAATGTTGCTTACGATTTTGTACGTGGAGAAAAAGAGGAAGGAAGAGCTAAATTCAATAAACAAGAGGATAGAGCAAGTACTGGAAAAGGAGATTGCATCGATTGCAAACAATGTGTAAATGTTTGTCCTACAGGAATCGATATTCGTAATGGTACTCAATTAGAATGTGTAAACTGTACCGCTTGCATTGATGAATGTGATGTGATTATGGAAAGTGTAGGCTTACCAAAAGGATTGATTCGCTATGCTTCTGAAGATGAAATTGAGAAAAAAGAGCCTTTCAAATTTACTGCGAGAATGAAAGGATACTCCGCTATTTTATTAATATTAGTGGGTATTTTGACAGGATTATTGTTTTTACGTACAGAAGTTGAAGCGGTTATTTTAAGATTACCAGGACAATTATTTGAACATAAGGGAGATAATATTAGTAATATTTACACCTACAAAGTGATCAATAAAACAAATAATGACTTTAAAGACATTCATTTTGAATTGGTAGGAATAAAAGGAACACTAAAACTTGTGGGTAACCAACATTTAAAAGTGGTGAAACAAGGGATGAGTAGTGGTACGATGTTTATAGAAATCAACCAATATTTGTTAGAAAGCGACAAAACTAAATTGAAAATTGAGGTTTATGATGGCAATAAAAAAATTGAAACAAGTACAACGAGCTTTTTAAGTCCGCGTAGTTTTGATTAATTATAAAATGCTATTTCATAATTTCAATTAAAAAATCCAAATAAAATGGAAGACAATACAAATAAACCTACTGGAGTTTCTTCAGGAAAAAAACGGTTTAAAATTAATTGGGGAGTAGGGATTGTCATAGCTATGGGGTTGTTTATGGCATTCATATTGTATTTTGTCATTAAAGTGCAGATGAATTCTAAATATGATAACGAATTAGTTGTTGAAGAATATTACAAGCACGATGCTAAATTTGGTGACGAAATGGTTCGCGTGCAAAATGCGCATGATCTAGCTCAAAAACCTGTAATTACTAAAACTAAGGACGGGCTTACTATTGAATTCCCAACTGTTTTTGCACCAGAAAAGATTAAAGGAAAAGTATCCCTATATAGACCGTCTATGAAAAATTTAGATTTTGAAATTCCTATTTCTTTGTCTAAGCCAACTTTGCTCATACCTAAATCAAAATTGGTAGGCGGTCGATGGGATATTAATATGGAATGGCAATACGATGGAAAAGCGTATCTAACTGAAGAAACTATTTATATTGATTAGTTTATTTAAGTTTCTGATTCTCTGAGTCTCTGAGCTGCAGAGTTTCTGAGTTTCTTAGTGAAATAGTGTTGCTAAACGAGAAATGTAGAATTCACAATTAATAAAATGGTATACACCGCTTTTATATTTGGATTGATTAGTAGTTTGCACTGCATTGGTATGTGTGGTCCTATAGCTATGATGCTTCCTGTAGACAGAAATAACAAGGCCAAAAAAACGATTCAAATTATGACGTACCATTTGGGCAGGTTGACTGCTTATGGTACGATAGGATTAGTTTTTGGTTTAGTAGGAAAGGGTTTTTTTATGGCTGGTTTACAACAAAAGATGTCCATCTTTATTGGTGTGGCAATGATTTTAATCGTCATAATTCCGGAAAGGTCATTTGCAAAATATAATTTCTCAAAACCTGTTTTTCGATTAATATCAAAAATTAAGCAACATCTAGGAAGTCAGTTTAAAAACAAAAGTTACAAGTCCTTATTTACGATTGGTTTACTCAACGGTTTTCTACCCTGCGGAATGGTTTATGTAGCCTTATTTGGTGCCATAGCGATGCAAAGCGCTAGTTTAGGGGTATTGTATATGATCTTATTCGGATTAGGAACAGTGCCTATGATGAGTGCCGTGGTATATGCAAATTCGTTTATAACATTGCGCATTCGAAACAAAATTCAAAAAGCAATTCCCTACGTTGCTGTTTTTATAGGGTGTTTGTTTATTTTAAGAGGTTTAGGATTAGGGATTCCCTATGTTTCCCCTTCTAATATGAGTTTGTTTGTTCAAGCTGAACCCAATTGTCATTAAATAATAACCATAATTTTATTACTAACTCATAAATACATTAAAATGGAAAGACACGATTTATTACACGAGTTTCCTGAATACCAGGAAAAAATACACGAATTAAAAACCAATGATGCTCATTTTAAAAAATTATTTGATGAGTACAATGAAATGGAACATGAAGTACATCGTGTAAATACAGATACTGAGGTAGTTACTGACGGTCATGCGCACGAATTAAAAGCAAAATTATTGTTCTTGAAAGATGAGCTGTACGCTATGTTAATAAAGGAATAGAACAATAATTTATTACCTATAGAAAAATATAATTCGCAAATTGAGATCTTATTAAAATCTTAATTTGCGAATTTTTTATTTTAGTTTTGAAGGTTAATTTTAAACATTCGTATTTTTAAAGAAGTCCAATTGTCAGTTCGAATATACTCCATTTGTTAGTTCGAGCACACTTCAATAATCAGTTCGAGCGAGCAGGAATTTGTCAATTCGAGCGGAGTCGAGAACCATTGTAATTTTTTACTGTGCCTGATGTGACAAAAATGTAACAAGTAGTCAATCATTATATTGTCATAGAAAACAAGGCTGTTTCAGGCGCTTTTCTTTTTAACAGTAAATCAAATGCCATACATATATTACGAACATAAGGTTTTCCTCCTTCGGTAACTTGAATGCTATCTTTATGCAGTAGTACTAAACCGTCTTTTTCCATTTCTTGTAACTGAATTAATATTTCAGGGATTTCTTGAAAATATTCATTCTCGTTTGTCCAAGAAGTTTCAAACTGACACATTAAATTCAAAATGTGTTGACGAATGATAAGATCTTCTGCAGTTAATAAATGCCCTCTGTAAATAGGCAGTTTGTTTAATTCTAATTGTTTATAATAATCTTCTAAGCTCTTTTCGTTTTGAGCAAAACTATACCAGCTGTCACTTATTGAAGATACACCTAAGCCAATCATTAATTTTGTTTTAGAAGAACTGTATCCCATGAAATTACGATGTAACTTTCTGGTTTCAAAAGCATCGTATAAACTATCAGTTTTAAGTGCAAAATGATCCATTCCTATTTCGTGATACCCATTTTTTAGTAATAATTCTTTTCCAACCTGGTATAATTGTCGTTTTTCTTTGTCCTTTGGAATGTCTTCATCCTTGAAGCCACGTTGACCGTTTCCTTTAATCCATGGTACATGAGCATAACTATAAAATGCTAAACGGTCCGGTTGTAATGATTTGGTTTTTTCGATAGTGTCAATAACATCATCAATATTTTGAAAAGGTAGACCAAAAATGATATCATGGCCTATTGAGGTATAACCAATCTCTTTGGCCCAAAAACTTACTTTGGCTACATTATGAAACGGTTGCTCTCTATGAATTGCTTTTTGAACTTTTGGAGAGTAATCTTGAACGCCAAAACTTACTCTTCTAAAGCCTAGATCATATAATTTTCGCAAGTGTTCGTGCGTAGTATTGTTTGGATGTCCTTCAAAACTAAATTCATAATCTTTAGCTTTTACAGCGGTACTGAAAATTCCATTAATTAGATGTTCTAAGTTTTGTGGAGAAAAAAAAGTGGGTGTTCCTCCGCCTAAATGAATTTCTTTGATCGATGGTTTTTCGCCTAGAATTTCACAATATAATGACCATTCTTTTAATACAGCATCAATATAAGGGTTTTCTAAAGTATGATTTTTTGTAATGCGTTTATTGCAACCACAAAAAGTACACAAGCTTTCACAAAAGGGGAGATGTATGTACAAACTAATTCCCTCACTTGAGTTACTCTCAATGAATGATTTTTGTAAAGTATCAATCCAATTTTCATATAAAAAATCGTTCTCATTCCAGTAAGGAACAGTAGGATAACTAGTGTATCTAGGACCTGGAACATTGTATTTTTGAATTAAAGCACTTTTCATCGTATTGTTTTTTAGCGATACTTCAAAAGTAATGGCAATGCTTGAAAATTAAAATGATAAATGTCATACGGTACACGAAGTAGTTTTTTTAAAGAAAAGAGGCTTATAAAAAGCCTCTTTAAAGTTGTGAATGATTATTATTTAGAAATGCAGTTGTCAATAATTGCTTTCCATTTTTTTGCTAATTGGTGTTCTTCATACAAACGAATTTGATTTATTTGATCGTTTTCAATGGTGTAGATTGGGATGAATTCTTTTATATCGGTATTTTTATATTTAAATTCAAACTCAATTTTTACAATCGTTTCTTTTGGATTTTTGGTTGTAACTACTAAATCGCATGACGAAATAGTATTGAGATCAACAAATGCGGTGTATTCTTCCTTATAATTAAAGTCCATAAATAGAAACGCTTTTTTATTTTCGTCAATATTCATCACTTTATTGTTGAGTATTTCGGTTAGCTCATAGTTGTAAGTATTGTTTTTACTGTAGGCTTCTTTTATGGTTTTAATTTTATTTTTGCTTATCATATTAGAGCGAAAAACAAAGAAAAGAGGAGTTGCAATTAATAATGTAATGACAAGACCTATAATTGTTACGGATGTATCCATTTTTATTTTTAAATTAATTTATAGAACAAGACCAGCTCAATGCAATTGATTAAGCTGTATAAAATAGTATTGTGTAAGTATAAATGAATTTAAATCACCAGAAAAAATGGAACGGAAAGAGTAATATAGATACTTTTTCGCATCTATTAATATCTTGGTTTAAATAAGAGTTAAAGCAACTAAGTTTAGCCACATTTGTATTAAGTGTCAAAAACGCACTTTGCCATTTTATTACTGGATTGCTTTCTTTTTCTAGTTGTAAAGTAACCGTATAAACTGGTTGGGGCTGTATGAAAGCCTTATTTTGAATATGTTCTAGAGAGAATTTTGGACTCGATTGCTTTTCAATCTTAGTATGCATGGCATTTCCAGTCGCTGAAAAAGCAACTAAAAAAATGACAAGAAGTACAATAAAACTGATTGTTTTCCTAATCCAATTCATAATGCAAACTTATGTAATTGTAAGTGGTAAGCCTAATTTTTATAAATGAAATTAGCTTGTGTTTTTGTTTCATAAAAAAACCTCAAACTAGTACTAGAATGAGGTTTGTAATTTAAGAAAATCAGAAGTTATTCTTGGTTCAAATTTCTAATTTGTTTTAGTTTTTCTTTCCAAGTATCAAGACTTTCTCTGTGGATAGCAATGTTTTTACGAACTTCTAATACAATAGAATTTTCTTTTTTTGCATTTTTAGTATTTGTAAAAAACTGAATATTATTCTCTAACTGGAAAATTTCATTTTGAACTTCATCAATTTTTCTCATCAAGAAAATCTTTTCATTTTCAAGTTTTCGAGTATCATTATCTTCAGCTAATTGATCAATACGATTGGCAAAACGCATCATATCAGTATCTTTTTTGCTCAAGCTTAACTTGTCAAAAAGGGCGTCTAATATTTTGTTAAATTTCCCTTCAATGTGTCTTCTTGCATGAGGAACTCTACCTAGTTTTTTCCAGCTTTCGATGTGCAGTTTAATAGCATCTAAATCTGTTTTATGATCACCGGTTAGTTCAAATGCTCTTAAAGATTCTAAGTAAGCTTTTTTATTCTCAAAGGCAGCAATTTCCTCAGCGTCACTTTCGTTTTTTTGTTCTTTCAAACGATCAAAATAATGGTTGCAAGCTGCTTTAAATTCGGCCCAAACCTTATCAGAATATTTTCTAGGTACATGACCTATTTTTTTCCAGTCGTCCTGTATGCGTTTCATTACAGCCGTAGTCGTTTCAAAGTCGGTGCTGTCTTGAAGTTCTTGGGCTTTTGCTACAAGCGCATTCTTTTTATTGAGGTTATCGTTTTGATCTTTTTTAATTTCTTTGTAAAAGGAGTTTTTAAAAGAATTAAAGTCTCTTACAGCAGTTTTAAATTTACTCCATGTAGCTTCATTTACTTCTGATGGTACTTTTCCAGCGGCAAAAAAGGCTGTTCTTAAAGCTTCAACTTTTTCAATTTGTACTAACCACTGTGAATGAGAGTTTACTTTAATGGTAGCCAAATCTTCAATACCAGCTATAATTGCATTTTTATTCTCTAAATTTTCAGCTTCGACACCTCTTAATTTTTCGAATAAAAGCTCTCTCTTATCGTGCATTTTTTTAGTAAGATCACTAAATAAATTCCAGATCTCCTCACGGTGCTCTTTAGATACAGGACCTATATCCTCTTTCCACATGCGGTGTAAATCTTGTAACTCTCTAAAAGCTTTATTTACATTTTCTTCTTGAAGCAATTCATCAACACGCAAAATAATTTTTTGTTTTTGCTCTAAATTATGTTTAAAATCTAAGTCTCTAGCCTCTCTATCAAGGTGCAAATAGTCATAGAAATTCTCAACGTGAAAGTGGTAGTTATTCCAAACGTGGTTGTATTTATCTTTAGGAATAGAGCCTGCATTTTTCCATCGGTCTCTTAATTCATTAAAATGTTTTAAGGTGTCTTTGATGTTTTCCTGCGGATTAATCAACTCTTTTAATTCTTCAACAATGGCCAATCTAGTCTCTAGATTTGTTTTCAAGTTTGTTTGTAAACTCTTGAAATGCACATTTTTTTTATCTTTATATAAGGTGTAATATTCGTCAAAATGCGCTTTTAGAGGCAAATGATATTGAAAATCTTCCGTACTACCAGGGTTTTCTGCTTGAAACTCTTCTTTTTTCTCTTCAATGAAGTGGTTGTATTTTGCTAAAAAAGATTTCTTAATCTCATCAACATGCTCCTTTACAGACATTACTTTGTCAGTTTCCACAATAGATTTTAACGCATCCACAAGTTCTTCCATAGACAAAGTGTCGTAGTCTTGCATAGGTATTTCGTGACGTTCCTTTAAAGTTTCATCTTCGCTTTCCTCAGCATTAGAGTCATCGATAGAATTTAGGGCTTTTTGATTGTCATTCTCTTGCGGTTTCGCTGTAACTGGCTCTTCAGTAGGAGTAACAGGAGTTTCTTGATTTTCTGATACGGTCTCGTTTGATTCTTGAGACGCAACGGCTAATTTTCCATCTGCATTTTGCAGGTTATCATTCTTTTCTTCTAACATTGGTTCAATGTGTAAGGTTGCTAATAAATTGAACTCGAAAGATAGTAAAGCAGTACTGAATAACAAAACAAATCGTTAATTTAGAGTGGTTTTATGTTAATAATTTCTTTTTTTTGGAGCTATTTCCCGCTATACACTATATCTTTTATAGCTTTAAAAAAAAGCCATAAAAGGATGCCGTTACTATCGGGGCTCATATCTTTGTTATAGTTACAAAATGATAAAATACTTATCTTTAAAATAGTAATAATTGATAAACAAAATGAAGTTGCAAAATTCTATCGGGGCCAGATACGTTTAGTACGATATTGTAAGTTAGGTTAATCAACTTCATTTTAATTACATTTCAAGTCGCAATAGTACTTAAGCACTAGGTTTTTAATTTAGATGCAGTATAACTAATGAGCCAAGACCCATGTAGTTTTTTGTTTGTCTTAAACAGCCAATGTTATGACTTTAAAGTATTCTGTAGGATTAGATGTTTCTAGTAAAAAAATAGACGGATCTATTTGTGTGATCGACCAAAATCAGCAAGTTCAGTTTATGTCTAAAATTACATTTAACAACACTGTCTGTGGTTTTAAAAATTTAGACTCCTGGATAACAAAATGGCATAAAGCTACGGAGTTACCTTTGGTTGTTTGCATGGAAGCCACAGGTGTCTATCATGAAAATTGTGCCTTATATTTATTTGAAAAAGGATACCAACTATCTATTGTTTTACCCAATAAGGCAAAGAAATATTTAGAATGCTTAGGTTTAAAATCAAAAAATGATAGTATTGACGCTAGAGGGTTAGCACAAATGGGAGCTGAACAATGCTTAGGACTTTGGCAACCGCTAGGTCGGTATTATTATGAATTACGCAATTACACTAGGCAACATCAAAATATACAAGAGTTAAAAACAGTTATAAGTAACCAAATTCATGCATTAAAGCACGGTATGTATCCTTGTGAAATGACAATTGAACAACTTAAAACCACTTTAGCCCTTTTTGATTCTCAGTTGAAAGAGTTAAGTAAAAAGATGAAATTACATTTAAAATCAGATGATGTGGTTTATAGAAAATGCTTAAATATTCTAGCAATGAAAGGCTTAGGTTATTTAACAATTGCAACTTTAATAGCAGAAACTAATGGTTTTGAACTATTCGAAAATTATAAGCAATTGGTATCTTATGCTGGTTATGATGTTGTAGAAGCCCAATCTGGAACAAGAGTAGGAAAGACTAAAATATCAAAAAAAGGTAATTCAAGAATAAGAAGAGCACTTCATATGCCGTCTTTAGTGGTTATAACGTGTAAAGAAAAACCGTTTTTAGATTTATATAATAGGACATTTGAAAAACATGCTATAAAAATGAAAAGTTATGTAGCGGTACAAAAAAAATTATTAGTGATGGTCTATCATTTGTGGAAGAAAAATGAGCGATACGATTCTGATTATCAAATAAATATTCAAGAAAAGGAGCAGGAGCTTTCTTCTCTGCTTGCCTTTGAAAAAGGCACAAACGCAAAAACGGATTAAAAAATTAGCCCCAAACAAGTTGAGGCTAAACAAGGTAAACATTCAACGAAAAATCGCAGTACGTTTCCTCTCTGCTAATCCAAATATATTGAAAATAAATTAAAACAAATTAGGTTTTAAAGATAGTACCTAAAGAATTTAGAGTTAATCATGAACTATTGTAGTAATTTGATAAAAGGAAACCTAAAATAAAATGATGAAATTTTTTAATTTTAGGTTTTAGTATAGTTGTCGTTGTGAATTGCTTTCAAAATTGTATTTTTACTTATAATTCCCAACCTTTGTAAATAAAGGTAATATCACTTGCCCGTTGTGAATTGCTTTCAAAATTGTATTTTTACTTATAATTCCCAACTTTGTGCCGTTTACTAATTATACAGATCAAGTTGTGAATTGCTTTCAAAATTGTATTTTTACTTATAATTCCCAACTACATCTGATTATAGCAAAGTAAGATTTAGTTGTGAATTGCTTTCAAAATTGTATTTTTACTTATAATTCCCAACTATGTCGTAATCATTATCAAGTTTTACAGTGTTGTGAATTGCTTTCAAAATTGTATTTTTACTTATAATTCCCAACCCTGCGGGGAAAATGATCGACAACGCTGTGTTGTGAATTGCTTTCAAAATTGTATTTTTACTTATAATTCCCAACATTTCATCATCGCCTCCTTTCTTTTCAAATGTTGTGAATTGCTTTCAAAATTGTATTTTTACTTATAATTCCCAACGTTCTAATGGTTTTCAGCCTTCAAGTGCAGTTGTGAATTGCTTTCAAAATTGTATTTTTACTTATAATTCCCAACTTTTTAGTTGCCACATAGTAGATAACTTGTGTTGTGAATTGCTTTCAAAATTGTATTTTTACTTATAATTCCCAACATACCGCGATTCAATCGTTTGATATGTTGTGAGTTATCAGTTTATTTAGAAAGTGAAAATTGATTGTTAATTAGTGTTGCATGTCAATCAATTGTTGGTTTTTAGAATTCTAATTTTTAAAAAAGCTCCAATTGTTGCGAAGGTTTGTCTGGTTCTACCGCTTTCTTTCCATAAAAAAGCTCCATCATCCCAAATTGTTTGTCGGTTATTTGCATCACACCTATTTTGCCATGTTCTGGCAAACTATTCCTAATTCGTTTGGTATGAACTTCAGCATTTTCTCTACTAGCACAAAAACGCATATAGATAGAAAATTGAAACATAGAAAAGCCATCGTCCAATAATTTCTTGCGAAATCCACTGGCAATTTTACGCTCTTTTCGCGTTTCAGTAGGCAGGTCAAAAAAAACTAATATCCACAAACTTCTATATTGATTTAGTCTTGTATAATGTTCATCATGCATGTTTTATAGGTCTAATGTCAAAAGCGGTTAACTATAGGCTGGGTATAAAATTTTCCTTGCTGTTCCCTCAAAACATTCTTGTAAGGAGTGCGTAGTGCGACTCATAGCAACCATTAAGGGACTATTTTTACCATCTATAAGTACATTAATGGTAGCAATACTCAATAATTGTTTCTTGATTTCAGTAGTCAACTTATCATAACAATCTTCGGTTTCCATTATATGACATACTATTAAGTCTACATAAGGACGATAGGGTTCCATTATATCATCAGCAAGACAATACGCATTGTATTTATTGCGATGGAAAATGCCAAGTGTTGGCAACATGCCTGAACTTACAATAGCTCGGGCGGTTATGGCTCTTAAAATAGCATAACCGTAATTGAGTAGATTATTTGGTGGGATGCCTTTTTGTCCTCGAGTAAAATTTTCAATTGTGATAAGATTTTGCCAATAAAATACGGCGGCTCGAGATTCGTGATTGAGTGCATCTCCAGAAGTTACTTCCTTTGACCAAATTTCCATTTTTCGACACGGAATTCCTTTTTCTTTTAACAAGCCTGCTTGGTTCATGATTTTAGCACTTATCGTTTGTTGCCATAAGTTTTTTTTGAGTGGGACAGAAGCATTAATTTGATTTTTAAAGCGCTCACTTTGTTCTGTATGACCATTGAGTGGCATTAATAACCCTATAGGTAAATGGTACTGGTCACAATTAATTAGTGCTACATTATTGTTAGTCAATTTTTCAAGTAAGCCATTGGTGATTGTTATTTGTTGATTTTCTAATACAATGACACCAATATCTTCAATCGCAACTGTTTTAGTCTCTTGTTCTTTATCAGGATAAGAGATCACTATTTGTTCGTTTTTGGTACTCAGATAGGCTGGGTTGCCAAAGAAAAGCGTTCGTTTGATCATTTTTTTGGTTTTAAATTAATAATCCTATTTTAATGATTTGCAATATGTTTTGGCTAAAGCCAATTTGGAATGTTTTTATTGTTGAATGGGTTGAAACCCATTCTTATTGAAAATTTATATTGTCACCATTTTTAAATGACTTTAGGGTTAGACTATCTCCAGCCTATTGAATTGCCTCCCGCTTTAGCTGGAAGAAAACAAATTGATATTTATAAATTGACTTTAGCCAAAATCTACTCTTTAGGGAAATTATACTTTACAATAAACGCCTCATATTCTTCATGAAAGGATTGTTTGGCGTGATGTTGTTCTTGGTTTTTAATATAGTTGCGCACTCTGTCAATCATAGATTCTGAAACGGACACAGCAAAATAGTCATCTTGCCATTGAAATTGACCTTTACACAAATTGTTTTTATTGATCCAAAAAGAAGATTCGCCTTTTATTAGTTGCATTGTTTTTTGAATGGTTTGATCGGCTCCCAAAGAAACCAAGCAATGACAATGATCACTATATCCGTTTACAAAATCAACAAAGATTCCTTTCTCTTTGGCGTTTTCTTTAATATGAAGCCATACTTTCTGCCGCAATTCTTTACTATCCAGAAAGGGAAATCTGTTTTTTGTACTCCAAACAAAATGAATATAGGTTTTGATGTAGGACATAATTAGTTGTATTTAGTAAATATGCTTATTTATCAAGAGTATTAGATTAATTTTATCCAAAGCTCCCCCAATCCTATTGAATGTGATGGATCAATAATTATTGTTGTACTCTTTTTGGCTAAAGCCCTCACTATTTGTTTTTATTGTGCCGAATGGGTTAAAACCCAATCCTATTGAATTAATAAAAATCGACATTCATTGTCAATCAATTGCCTCCAGCTTTAGCTAGAGGTAAAATGTTAATTATTATAGGTATTGGCTTTAGCCGAATCATTTTGGCTAAAGCCAACTTCTTGTGTTTTTATATTATCAATTGGGTTAAAACCCAATCCTATTGAATTCATTCGTTTTATTAATACTCTCCAATCTGAACAATTTTCCCCAAATGGTTAATTCGGACTTTTACTATCCCTTCAAAGTGAGGTAAGCTTTTTAAAGATTTGTAAGCTATGTTTTTAAGCTCTTTTGAATCATTCAAAGTAGTTTCTAAATGATGTCTAAATACATAATCTCTAACAGATGTATTGCCATAGTCTACTTTTGAAAACTTCTGGATACGAAATAAATTTTGACTTATCAGTTTATTGTTAATAGGATTTTGTAAATCCATTTCATGAGGATTAAAACCATCAGATGGAAATATAAAAAACTCATTTTGCTTCATGGAAAATAGGAACTCCCAGCCATTCTTGTGAGTTTTATTTATTGCTGACATACCCTCTTTTGCTAGAGTTACCGCATCATAGAAAGAAACTACATCATCTTGTAGATTTCCTTTTTCGTCCCTGTATATGGCTACATGATGATTGTTTCCAGTACTTACAAAATCCACAGGCATTGGTTTTCCTTGTTGATCTAAAATTTCATTGCCCAAATGGTCTTTTTTGGTATGCAAAGCCTGCGCATTACTCACGCCACTAATAGTAACCCGTTTTATAGCAATTCCTTTTTCTTGGTTTTGCCAAATAGGATTTTCATCAAGATTTGAAAATGCTTTTTTAGGATCATTGTTAAACGCTGCTAAGCGGTGTTCTAAAATAGTTTTTAATCCAGAGTCCATTACTTTAGTAATACTTTTTAAATCCTTAAAATTATCGGGTGTAATGTCTTTTCTAATCGTGTAATTGTCTTCTAACCAAACTAATTTGACTTTTTCGGGAACAATAATATTATCTTTTAAGCTAATGTAGATAGGCGTCTTTACCAAAGTGTTTTTACCCGTAAAGGCTTTTTTGGGATCGTTTTCATTCTCTTCCAATCGTTTTAATAGTGCTTCACGGTAGGCTTTATTGGCTACTTTGGCAATATGCGACGCTGTAAAGTTGGCATTTACTTTCTCTTCTTTGGTTTCATAACGTTGTAATTTACCATAAACAGTTTCTTTATGCAATTGACCTCTAGGCGTCAATTGTATTTTTGTTTGCGTTCCGCCACTTTTTTTGGTTGTATTTTTATTTTTGGTTACTACTTTGTTTTTGGCTTTGTACGAAATCAAAATACTTTCAAGTTGCTTTTTAGCTTCTTCTCTAAAGTTCTCCATCGGGGGGATGAAGCGCAACTTATTATTTTTGTCTCTTTTTAAATATTTTGATTCAATACCAACTATGGAAAGAGAATTTTTATCCCCTTGTGTTTTTGCATTCAAATTGTTTAAATATTGAATGTAAGCAGGTTTAGTAAAGGCAACAGTAATAGCATCCATAGCATGATGGCGGTGGTCGTTTCTTTTAGTCCAATCTTTTATTTTATATAAGCGCTCTCCATTCTTGCCTTTTTCTTCATAGGTTAATCCTAATTTATTGTATTTCTCCCAATTAAGTTCTTTCATTACATCTACTAATTCCCAGTCGTCACGCAATTTATCGGTAACACTACCAATAGTAGCAGCCACGTTTCTAGAAACTTCTAGTAAAATTTCTTTAGCTTTTTTAGCAATGTACTGGGTTTCTCTTAGCTGACGTTCAATAAAACCTTCAGGGATTTCATTGTCTGCCATCAATAGTTTATTTTGTTTGGTACGACTTATTTTACCAAACAAACTTTTTACTCTTTTTTCGAATTGGTCAAAATCTTCTGGCGAAAGTTTTTCTTGTAAAAAAGAATATGCAGTCTTATTGCTTTTATCAATATTTAATTGGCGCTCACAAATTGTTTTGTTTGAAAAACTATCATCAAATAATCTTGATTTTGGAATGATATGCTCAATATCATAGTCTTTGGTAAATAATCTCGAAGCTTCAATTGTCTTGCCCGTATAAATAGAGATTCCCTCAGTCTCTTTCCATAACTTATATCTTATAATATCGTTTCTTGTTACTCTTGCAATTCCAAATTCGGTGCGGAGTAGTTGTCTTATTTTGTCATGTTCGGCTGTACTTTTATTGATCGCCTTTGTCATATCGCTTCGTTGCTCATTGTTTGCCTTCAATTCACGAGCCAATTCTACTCTTATTTCATCCGGTTTTCCCATTTCTGGGTCTTTAATAATTGCATTGATTACATTAATCATTTGGTTGAGTATTTTTTCAACCACTGGATTACGTAGACTATTCTTTTTTAACAATTCAAGTGTGTCTTTTAAAACTCTTTCATTATTTTGTTCAGTTGTTAGTGAGGAAGAATGATTGTATCCTGTCATTAAGCATGCTTTGTCATAAAGATGTCCGTCCATCAAGTGCGGTAATACTTTTTTAATAGCTTTGGCACTCAGACTACCATAATCAGCTTGTAGACTAATATTCAGTAAATAAGGAAGGTGGTTTTCTTTAAAACCAAATTTGTTTTTTAAAGTTGCTTTCAATTTTTCATCATCTTCTGCAGCATATAATAAGTGCCAAAATTGGTAATAACCTTGTTTATCAAAATCATTTCCTTGAATCGTCGGATCAAAATCAAGAATAGAGGTGTTGATTCCTAAATCGGAAAAAGCAGATTTAAAAATTTGTTTTATATCTAAAGCTTTTAGTTTAGAAAAGTCCAATTCATCATAACCTTCGAGAATTAAAATTTTCTCAAAAGCTTTAAAAATTTTGGTATTAGTTCTATTGCCTTCTATTTTTTTGAAATTGGCAGCATGGTTTCCTTTTTTTAAATCACAAAACGCCATCATTTGAACATCGGTCATACTTTCTTTAAACAGCAGTTCTTGTGCAATTATGTTTTTTAATTCTTCGTTTAATACAAAAGGTTCTTTGGTTATTTCATTCTTAATAACAATGTTATTCAAATTCTGCCAAGTTCTAAACTCTTGAAATAGTGGAGAAGATTTTGGAATCGCTTTGTGACCTTTTTCAAATTCACAAAAGCTTACTAGGTGTTTTTGTGATTTTAGTTTTCTTTGATAGAAAATCGTAATGTCTCTAACCTCTGTTTTTAATTTATCGGTTAATTCAGGATGAAATTTAAGTTGTGTTTCCCAGATAACTTCAAATTCATCTAAATAATCTTGGCGATAAAATACTTGATTTTTTAATTTGCTATGATGGTTTGCTTGTAATTGTTTGTACAGGTACTGTCCAACAGTTTCCTGATTAAAGTATAATTCTTTGCTACGGTCACTAATAGCGCCCAAATAACCACTCGATTGATTGATTTGGTTATTTATTTCAGTAATTATGTAAGCTAATATTTTTAGATCCAATGCAATAGTCAATGCTTCGGATCTCCATTTGTAATGCTGTAGTTTTACTTCGTCTCTGGAACCTTTATTTTCGGTAAGTGGAATTTTAATTGAGTTTGTAAAGTATTGTGATGTTTGGGTTCTAGTCTTTCCTTGAATATCTTGTAGTAATTTATCATTCATTTGTTCTGAATGAAATTGATTTTGAAAGAGAATAATTTTCTCTAATTCTTTTTGTAAATCAGAACGATAAAAATCAGGTATGAATTTACCTCCATTTGATAATGAATTATAAACCCATTGTCCTGGAGTTAACTTATTTTCAAAAATTTCTTTGGCAATTTTCATTCCGTCAATTGCATCTCCTTCATCTGCTGATTTTGCTTTACGACTACTTTTATATCCTCTTTTTTTGTTGAGCATTAGTAAAACCTGTACTAATTCTTCTTTGCTTATTTTCTCAACTGCTGCTTTTGCTCGTAATTGATAAGATGAAAAAGTATTATTTGAACCATTTTCAGCATAAATATAATTAGTGGGAATGAATTTTATTTTAGAAAAAATGTCTAGCAATGCATCTCTTCGTAATTTAAAACGTTGTAAACCTCTTCTTGCTCCACGTTTTAATGTTCTATCAGCATTTATAGAAATAGTATTCCCTTTTTTAAAGTCAGCTTCTTCGTCTGAAGTCAGTGGTACAATACGAACCCCTGTATTTATTATTGATGAAGTTTCATTTTCGTTTTCTGATTCATTTATAAATGACCATCCTATTGAGGTTGTCCCCAAATCCAATCCTAATATTTTCTTCATTGTATGATGATTTTCTTATTATTCTTATCAATTGCTAAATATAAATATAAGAAAATTAAGAACCTTACGGGAAACCGTAATTGGATATTAAAAATTTTATCGTAATATTGTCTTACAATTTTGAAGCAATTCACAATAAGGATTATTCCGTTGTGAAAACATTCAAAGCGGCCTCACAAGGGTCGCTTTTTTTTTGGTTTAAACTTAAGTTTTGATATTAAACTCATAAAAAAATTGAGAATAGACTACAGTATTAAAAAATCGTAGGGACGCTTTTAGTATAATTATTATTGAGCATAAAAAAAGCTTTCAATCTAATTCAAGACTGAAAGCTTTTTCTATATTTTTCAATTATTTATTTATTCCATATTTCCCATGATTTTTCTGCTTGGTAGACAAGCATATCATAACCATTTTTAGTTTGTGCTCCTTTGGCGGAAGCCTTACTTAAAAACTGCGTTATTGGGGGATTATATATTAGGTCAAATGCAATGTGCTGAGGGGTGAAAAACTCATACGGAATTAACGGAAAAGCAGCTATGTCAGGGCTTGTGCCTACTGGTGTGGCGTTAATTACTATTGTATGACTCTCAAATGTATCTTTATCAAGATCTTCATAAGAAATAGTGTTTTCGTTTTTTATCCTAGACACAAAAGTATAGGTTATTCCTAGCTCATCAAGAGCAAAACAAACGCCTTTCGATGCACCACCAGTACCTAAAATCAATGCTTTTTTATGGTGTGATTTTAATAATGGTTTTATTGCTTTTTTAAAACCATAATAATCAGTATTGTATCCTTTTAATTTGCCTTTTTTAGTGAATTTGATGGTGTTTACGGCACCTATTAGTTTGGCTTTTTTTGATAATTTATCTAAAAAAGGCATCACTGCTTCTTTATACGGAATCGTAACATTGATACCAGCTAATTCTTCGTGATTGTTTTTTATTAAACCCTCAAATTCACTAATTTCGTCTAAGTCAAAATTCTCGTAACTATAATTAGTAGCGGCATCTTTTTCAAATTTAGCAGTGAAATATCCTTTAGAAAAAGAATAACTAATATTTTTTCCTAGTAAACCAAAGCGTTTTTTATTAGTTACAGCCATTATTCTTTTTTGTATTTATCTATATAATTGCGAACGATTTTTTTTGTCCATACTACAGGAAATAAGTCTTCAATCAATACATAGTTATCAAATTTTAGACGTAATCCATTGCTTAAATGAAATTTAGCCTTGGTATTTTCTTGGGTCATAAAATACAACCCAGCTAAACGGTATTCAATTTCGTTTTCTTCAGGAAAATATTCTGATGCTTGCAATAATGTTTGTATTCCGCTATCAAACTCACCTAAAAACTGTAAAATATCAACCCAAAATAACCAAGTGTCTAATGCAGTATCTCCAAACTCAACTGCTTTTCTAAAACCAAATTCAGCTTCCTCAAAGAAATTCATTTCCTTGTTGATTGTAGCATAGCGCTTCCAGTACAAACGATTTTGATTGTCGATTGCTAATGCTTTATTGACAAAAAATAAGGCTTTTTGGTAATTCTTTTGACGCAAGTAAAAATCAGTTATCGCAATCCAACCTTTGTCTAAAAGGGGGTCTTCGTGTACCGTTTCATTATAATATTTTAATGCTAAAACAGTATTTCCTAAACGTTCGTGACATTTTCCTATTCGCAACAGCGCATAAGAGGTAGCGTCATCTAGCGCGATGGTTCTATTGTAGCTTTCAATTGCTTCTTCGTATCTTTTTAGACGTTCATAAGCTTTGGCTTTTTCCATGAAGGCGCCTAAAAACTCATCATCAATTAAGGTTGCATAATCAAATGCGCGAATGGCATTTTCATAATCTTTTAAATCATAATACAAGCGTCCCACTTGATGCCAAGCAATTTCGCTATAGGGATTTTTATCAATGTATTTATTTAAATACGTTATCGCCTCTAGATTTTGATCTAAAAATTCAAAACAATACACCACATTATACAAAGCCGATTGATCTTCAAGATCTTCCTCTAGACATTTTATGAAACTCTCTTTTGCAAGCTCTAGATTGTCCATAAAAAGATATTCCATACCAATTAAGTTATAGACATCAGCATAATCATCAGTATAAGTAAGGGCTATTTTTAAGAATTCAACCGCTTTTTCATGTTGGTCTCTTTTAGAATAAATGTTGGCTTTTTGTATGTATATCTCTTCATTATTAGGCTCAATTGCATACAGTTCATTGAGTAATTTTTCGGCGATTTCTAATTTATCGTCAAATACGAGCATCTCTACCTGAACTAGTTTTAAACCAGTTGATTTTGGGTGTTGATCTAGTCCTAATTTTAATGCTTTTTTGGCTAAAGCCGCCTTACCCATATCGAGATAATGAAGTATAATTTCTTCAAATTCTTCCGAGTCAAAAAAGAGTACTTTGTTGGTTTTCAACATAGACTCAAATTTGGATAATGATAAGTTATAGTCTTCTTCTTCGTTGCTTAATTGCATGCTTTGTTTTTTTGAATTTGACCTATTTAAAATTAGGTATCATTACTATTGATGTGAAGAAAAATTAGAATTGTTGTGAACAATTTAATTAACAATACACAGTACTGTTTAATCGCTACTAGTAATTATTGTATTTAATGGGTAGTTGATAGTAGAACTTCATCCATAACTTCCTTCATTATGGCACATCCTTCCTTAATTTCATCGTTAGAAATTGTTAATGGTGGTGTGATTCTTATTGCGCATCCCTCAAATAGTAACCAGAATAAGATAAGTCCTTTGTCTTGACATTTTAAAATCACTTCATTTGTTATTGCTGCACTTTCGGTCATAACGGCAAGCATTAACCCTTTTCCTCTCACTTCCTTTATCAAAGGATGTACCAAAAGTGATCGGTACAATTTTTCCTTCTCTAACGTCTGTTGCATTAAATCGGTTTCAGTTATTTCTTGCAAAGTAGCTAAGCAAGCTGACGCAATGACAGGATGACCACCAAAGGTTGTTATGTGACCCAGTTTTGGGTTGTCACTCAATAGATCCATCATTGCTGATGAAGCTGTAAAAGCTCCTACGGGCATACCGCCTCCCATTCCTTTTCCCATAACCACTATATCTGGAACAACATCGTAGTTTTGAAATCCAAATAATTTTCCTGTTCTTCCAAAACCAGGTTGGATTTCATCAAGAATCATAATGGCACCTACTTCGTTACAACGGGCTCTTACTTTTTTTAGAAAATCATTTTCTGGCTGAATAAAACCAGCGCCTCCTTGAATGGTTTCTAATAAAACCCCAGCTGTTTTAGTCGTTATTTTATCTAAATCAGCCTCATTATTAAAGGTAATAAATGCTACGTCAGGAATAAGCGGACGAAAAACTTGTTTGCGTTCTTCAAACCCCATAACGCTCAAAGAACCCATGGTGTTCCCGTGATATGCATTGTGACAAGAAATTAATTGACTGCGACCAGTTACTCTTCGAGCTAATTTTAGAGCGCCTTCAATTGCTTCAGTACCTGAATTTACTAAGTACGTTTTGTCAAGTGGAGCTGGTAGGAGTGAGGCCATTAATTTACAATAGGCAACTGCTGGGCTTTGAGAATACTCTCCATAAACCATCACGTGTGAATATTTATCTAATTGATCCTTTATGGCTTGGTTGACTCTTGCGGGTTGATGCCCTAAAGTACAAGCTGAAACACCTGCGACAAAATCTAAATATTTTTTGTCATTAGTGTCATAAATATAGGAGCCTTTAGCGTATGAAACCTCCATCCCTAATGGATATGGTGATGTTTGTGCTTGGTATTTTATAAAATCTTCGTTCAATGTATGGTATCTTTTGTATATTAAAATTAGTTCTTTTTACTGTAAATCAGAAATTACAATTAATAAAAAACTATTTCTTTTTGGGTTTCTTTTTCGGCTTCTTTTTGTCATAATCTAAAGTTTCTTTCCTGATTTTCATAGGAACGTTTTCTTTAGCATCGTCTTTTTTTGCAGCAGAAATCATCTTTTCGTTATACTCATTTTCTTCAGCAGAAAAAAGGTCTTCTTTAGTAAAAATGCGCTCCTCACCACGCCAGACAAGTCCGCGTAATTTTCGGGCATTTTCGGGTAACTCTTTTTCTGGATAAATATCGCCATCAACTTGGTCATAAAATGTGATGGTTTCGATAGCATTATTTTCGAGAATAAGATTAATTTTACTACTTACATTTTTATTGATTCCAATGAGTTCGTTACTATCATTACGCATGTAATAAATTACTTCGGCATTTTTTATAATGTCAACATCACGGAGTTTACCATCGTTAAATTTACCAAATAAATTGAGCCCCTTGACCTGATTATAACCGGTTCCCAAGGTGTCCCGAGAGACTAAAAAGGTGTTGTTTAGTACTTTTAGCGAATCTAATTTTCGGGTGGTATTGTTTCCTATTAAATGCATTACATCACCAGTAATCTGGTTGTCACCATTCCATAACACAGGATTTCCTATCAATTTTGTCAAGGCAATTCTTGAGTTCGAATAAATTGAATCACATTTTCCGCTCATGTCTTTCTTTAAAAACCGAACATTATTAAAAGCTCTAATTATTCTATCGCCTTCTTTTCCAGTTACCATGAGTTTTTTTCCGTGTATGTAGACAGAATCGTTATCGACAAAGTTAATTGCTAATGCACGTTTAGTCACAAACATAGAGTCTTTCTTTTTGTAAACTTCTCCGTAATGTCCTTTAATTACACCTCGATTGATTGAGTCTGTAATTTTTACATTACGTGTTGCTGAGGCAAATTCTCTGTTGCGATCGTAGTACAAACTATCACCTTCTATGAGTCGGTCATCGTATTTTATATAGGATTTCCTAAGGAAATGTGCTAGATTTTTCTTGGTGTCGTAAAAGCCTTTTTCGGTATAAATATAATTGTTTTTACTAGTAATTGTTGATGGACCAAAGAGATAAGAGTGCCCGGAATTACTATAGTAATCTAAATGATTCGATTTTATTACATATTGAGGATTTGTTATGGTAACGGCTGTTAAGAACTGAAATTTCTTTTCGGCTACGTAATATCTTCCTGATTTAGAACGCAACGTATTGTCTTTATTCGTGATGGTTCCTTGAGTGTTGTAATACACTTGTTGTACATTTCGATCAAAATTAATAGTATCTGTGACCAAAGTTGCATCTGGAGAACTCATATACGCTTCACCAGCGGCAAATGCTTTTTTAACATTTCCGTTATATTCGGCATATTTACTATTTAAAAATAAAGTATCTCCTTGTACTATTTGTACATTTCCAAAAGCTTTGATGTAATTCTCTTTTTGAAAATAATAGGCTTTATTACATGTTAATACAATTCCGTCATGATTAACACGTACATTTCCAGTCAGTAAAAAAGCATCTGGATTTTCGACTTGATTAATATCAGCAAAATCAGAATGCTCAACAATAATTTTTTTTGGTGCTTGCGCCAAAGTTGATTTAGTACTAAAAATCAGCAATAAGCAGCCTATGAAGAATAGTGATTTATTCAATGGATTAATTTTTTGTCAAATTTAAGAAAAAGGAAACAATCCTAATCGATATTAGCATTTATTTATAGGTTTAAAAGCTTTTAGACCAGCATCCTACTCTTAGTTAGCGGGATAACTTATCAACAATAAACCCAACTCTCACGTTGTAGTGTTGTTTTTGATTTTGTTTTAACGCTTAGATAAAATTGGAGTATAGTGTAGTTTTGAATTTTATAGTAAATTTAGAAAGTTATAATTCATAATAAAGCACAATTACGAGCTATTAAAATAGTGTAACCGAACCAATAATAATGAAAAATAAAAAACTATTTATAGGCCTTAGTTTAGTTTTACTAACTGCAGCTTGCAAAACAACGGAGTTAAAGTCAAAAGAAGATATACATACCGAGAAAAGAGAGCGTAAAATAGTAGTTTACCAGGTTTTTACGCGTTTATTTGGGAATAAAAATACCACTAACAAACCTTGGGGAACAATTTCAGAAAATGGAGTAGGGAAGTTCAATGATTTTACGGATACTGCTTTGCATGAAATCAAAGATTTAGGAGTGTCTTATATATGGTATACTGGTGTTCCACATCATGCCTTAGTGGGAGATTATACTGCAATAGGAGTCTCAAATGACGATCCTGATATTGTAAAGGGGCGGGCAGGTTCTCCATACGCTGTCAAGGATTATTATAATGTAGACCCTGATTTAGCTGTTGATCCAGCTCATCGATTGCAAGAATTTGAAGCTTTGATTGGAAGAACGCATACTGCGGGAATGAAGGTAATAATTGATATTGTCCCCAATCATATTGCTCGAAAATATGAAGGGAAAAATAACCCAGAGGGTGTTAACGACTTTGGTGCAGATGATGATGTGACTGTGGAGTATAAAAGAGATAATAATTTCTATTATATTCCAAATTCTAAATTTGAGGTTCCGGATACGGACAAACCCTTAAATGGAGAAGCAAATCCTTTAAGCGATGGTAAATTTGACGAAATTCCTGCTAAATGGACGGGTAACGGTTCTAAATTGTCAAAACCTGATAAGAATGATTGGTACGAAACCGTAAAAGTAAATTACGGAATCCGTCCTGATGGAACTAAGGATTTTCCTGAATTACCCAAACGTTATGGATCGAAATCTTATGCTGCTCATTTTGAATTTTGGAAAAATAAAGAGGTGCCAGATTCTTGGAAAAAATTCCGTGATATTGCCTTGTACTGGACTGCTAAAGGTGTCGATGGATTTAGATATGATATGGCTGAAATGGTTCCATATGAGTTTTGGAGTTACATGAATTCAGCGATAAAAATGGCAAACCCTAGTGCCTTTTTATTAGCCGAAGTTTATAACCCAAAAGAATATAGAAATTACATTCATTTAGGTAAAATGGATTATTTATATGATAAAGTGGAGACTTATGATAAGCTGAAGGAGATAATTCAAGATAAAGCATCGCCTGATGCACTTTCTAGCATTCAAAACGGAATGAAAGATATTGAACATCACATGTTGCATTTTCTGGATAATCATGATGAGCAACGTTTAGCAAGTGCTGAATTTGCTAAATCTCCCGAAAGAGGAAAGCCGTTGATGGTTGTTTCTACCACGTTAAGCTCATCACCCACAATGATTTATTTTGGTCAAGAAGTAGGGGAAGCGGGGAATGAAAATGGTGGTTTTGGAACTCATTCTCGAACATCGATTTTTGATTATGTAGGTGTTCCAAGTCACCAACGCTGGATGAATGAAGGTAAATTTGACGGCGGTCAACTGACGGATAAAGAAAAAGAACTGCGTGATTTTTACAAACGATTATTAAACTTCTCAGTTAATAGTACTGCATTAATGGGAGATTTTGGAGAAATCCAAACTAGTAATAGAAAAAACACAAAGGATTTTGATGCTAAAATTTATGCTTTTACTCGTTGGTCAGCAGATGAAAAATTAGTTGTAGTCACTAATTTTTCGGATAGCAAAACTAGTAATTTCAATCTTGAGATTCCATCAAATGTTATTAAGAAGTGGAATTTGAAGGATGGAAATTACTCACTTATTGATCAATTGTACAACCAGAATAAAACAACGCTTGTTGTAAAAAATGACATAGGAAATGTAGCCATTACAATAGCCCCGCTGGAATCTTTTATCTATAAATTACAGTAACTAAGCTAGAATTTATAAATACAAAAAAAAATGCTGATAAATTCCTCTTTGAGGTTTCTATCAGCATTTTTAAATATAAAATTATTGTTTAATATTTCTTTCTCATTGCGGCTTCATAATTAGCATTGATTTTTTCCCAGTTGATTACCGTAAAGAAAGAATCAATATAGTTTTTTCGGCGGTATTGGTATCCTAAATAATAAGCATGCTCCCACAAATCTAAAGCTAGAATAGGTGTTCCAGGAACAACAGCATTTCTCATTAAGGGATTGTCTTGATTTTGAGTGCTAGTTATTTTTAATTTTCCGTATTTATCAACGACTAAAAACGTCCAAGCAGAACCAAACTGACTCGTAGCTTCGTTTTTAAAAGCATTTTCAAAGTTACTAAAAGAACCAAAATCTCTTTTAATTACTCCTGCAAGCGTATCAATTGCAACACCACCTGTATCGGGTGCCATTGATTTCCAGTACAAACTATGGTTGTAATAACCACCAGCGTTATTCCTTAATTCGGTGTCTTTTAAGTCTAATTTTGCTAGAATGTTTTCTATAGACTGATTTTCATATGGCGTTCCTGCAATGGCTTTGTTTAAGTCATTAGTGTAGGTTAAATAATGTTTAGAATAGTGTGTTTCTAAAGTTAGTGGAGAAACAGTAGGAGCTAAGGCGTCATAATTATATTCCAATTTTTCTACCTGAAAAGAACCTTGCGCTGCTTTTACATCTTCAGGAAAACCTATAGATACTTTTTCTTGAGCAGTGGGCAATGGAACTTCAACTACTTCTGTTAGTTTTTTGTCTTGACAAGAAAATAAAACAGTCATAGTTGCTAAAGCGGATAATATATAAGCATTATTTTTCATGGATAGTGCTATTTTTTTAAAATGGAATTTATTAAGTCTATGTAATGCTCTTTAGCTTCATTGGCAGATAGGTGACTTATTTGCATCCATGCATTAGTTTTAAACGCATCTCTCAAATGATAGTTAGATGTCTGTCTTGGTTCTAAAGTACCCAAAGTAGCCTGTTTGTAATAAGCATAGAGACGCAGTTGCACATCTTGCGGTAAAGATGCTTGAGTCATCAATGAAGCGCTATTTACGGCCTCTTGAAATTGAGTGTTTAAATCTATTTCATTCATTATTTTTTAGTTGCAATAATTGTTTTTCCACCAATGGCTTTTTGGTTAAGTACCACATCAATGGGTGTACCTAATGGCAAAAAGATATCAACTCGTGAACCAAATTTAATAAAACCGGCATCAGTACCTTGAACAACTTGCATTCCTTCCTGAGCGTAATTCACAATACGACGCGCTAATGCACCAGCTATTTGACGGTATAAAATAGCGCCAAAAGTATTGTTTTCAACCACTACAGTAGTTCTTTCGTTTTCTTCACTTGCTTTTGGGTGCCAAGCAACCAAAAATTTACCAGGATGGTATTTACTGAATTTTACAAGTCCGCTTATTGCGTAACGAGTAACGTGTACATTTATAGGAGACATGAAAATAGAAACCTGAATGCGTTTGTCTTTAAAGTATTCTCCTTCATAAACCTCTTCAATTACCACAACTTTACCATCTACAGGTGCTAAAATTTGGTTCTCATTTATTATCGCTACTCTTTTCGGATTTCTGAAAAATTGTAAAATGATAATCAAAATTAACAGCGCACCGATTTGAATTGCCATTTTAAGCCAATTATTGTCAATGAAATAATCAGAAATTAATAGTGCAACCACCATAAAAATAATTCCTAATAAGATAGTCTTGGTTCCTTCTTTATGAAACATAATTTAAAATTTGATAAAATAAAAATACAATTGGTGCTACAAATATAACACTATCTAGTCGATCTAGTACGCCTCCGTGGCCTGGCATTATTTTTCCGCTGTCTTTTACACCAGCTACTCTTTTAAATTTGGATTCGATTAAATCACCAATTGTTCCAAAAACACCAACAATTATGGCAATAACTATCCAAATATAGATGTTTCCTTCTGCAATTTCGATGTAATACTTAGAAATGAAATAACTTACTACTACTGCAAAAAATACTCCGCCTACAAAGCCTTCTATAGTTTTTTTAGGAGAAATGCGTTCAAATAACTTTGTTTTTCCAATAGACTTACCCACAATATAGGCAAAGGTGTCATTTGTCCAAATAAGAATAAAGATGCTTATTAGTATTTTTGGATTGTATCCGTCTTTTCCAAAAGGGATTTTAGTGATAATAATAAAAGGAAGAATGATGTATCCTATTAAATAGACATATTTAGAAAAGGAATCAATCTTTATGGCTTTATTATCGAAAAGAAAGTGCATGCATTTTATAAATACAAACAAAGTTGAAAACAATAGTGTTAAATCAAATGTTTTGCTAAAGCGAAATTCAAACAAAGGACTACTGCTAGTAGCGAAGCTAATCATATAAAACAATCCAAAAGAAACTGCGGCTAGCAGTATAGGAATAATTTTATTGATTTGTACTAAATTACAAAATTCATAAGTTGCTATAAGTAAGAACGCCCCGAAAAGAGCAAAAAAGCTATCAGTTGAATATAGAATAGAAGCGATTAGTAAAATAATATATACAGCTCCTGATATAGATCTCTTTAAAGTTTCATTCATTCTAAAGGTCTTCTAAAAGCAATAAATAAAGATTCTTAGGGGAGCTACCGTACTGAGTAAAGTCTTCCTCTTTTGCTTTTTCAAAATATTTTATTGCAGTTATATTGGTAGGGTAATCCCTTTCGTATTTCTTTTTTATAGCAGTAAGGCCATCGCTCTTAATAGCAAGCATTTGGCTTGTAGTAGCATAAACTACAATGTTTGTGGGTAATTCGTTTGGTTTGTGTTGCTTAATTTGCTTTGATGAAAAAAGTATAGAACCTTCTTCAGCAATTAAGCTTTCGCAACTAGTAAAAAGAAACTTAGGATTAGATGCCATTCCGTAGGTAAGTTTGTTTTCGTCTAGTAAACCATACAACTTTGGATCATAGCATAGGACTTGGCTTTCAAACCAATCATTCTCTGCTAAGATATTTTCAAACTGTTCTTTTAATTCTTCAATGTTTTCACAATATAAAAATTTACCACCGTTCTTTTTAAAATGATAGATAAATTGCTCATCTATAGACATGTTATTAAAAGTGGAAGTTTCTTGTTCTTCTCTTTCTCTTTCCTCATCTGAAGCCGAACTACTAGAACCGAAAAATTTTCTAAAAAGACTCATATATCCTGAAGGTACTTTATATATTATTTGAAACGTCCAAAGATAAAAAAATCTTAATTCAAAAGAGACTTTTGAATTAAGATTTTATAAATATTTAAATTATAATGTATTTTTTAAGACACTACTTCTTCTAGATTGTCATCAAAAGTTCGTTTTCCAAAAATAGCTTCTAGATCATCTTTAAAGATTACTTCTTTTTCGATTAAGATATCAGCTAATTGATTTAATTTATCTTTGTTCTCTTCTAGAATTGCAATCGCTCTTTGGTACTGACCTTCAATAAGTAATGAAATCTCAGTGTCTATAACTTTTGCTGTTTCTTCAGAATATGGTTTAGATAAGTTATACTCACTTTGACCTGTTGAGTCGTAATAAGTAACGTTTCCTATTTTGTCATTCAATCCATAAATAGTTACCATCGCTCTCGCTTGTTTGGTTACTTTTTCTAAATCACTCAATGCACCAGTAGAAATACGGTCAAAAGTTACTTTTTCAGCAGCTCTTCCACCCATAGTAGCACACATTTCGTCTAGCATTTGATCAGGACGAACAATTTGACGCTCTTCGGGTAAGTACCATGCAGCACCTAAACTTTGACCTCTAGGAACAATTGTTACTTTAATTAATGGTGCAGCATGCTCTAACATCCAACTTACAGTTGCGTGTCCTGCTTCGTGAATAGCAATCGCTTTTTTCTCATCAGGAGAGATAATTTTATTTTTCTTTTCTAATCCACCAACAATTCTGTCAACAGCATCTAAGAAATCTTGCTTGTCTACAGCAGTTTTGTTATAACGTGCTGCAATAAGTGCTGCTTCATTACACAAGTTGGCAATATCAGCACCAGAGAAACCTGGAGTTTGTTTTGCTAAAAAGTCTAAATCTAAACCTTCTACTTTTTTTAATGGCGCTAAGTGAACTTTGAATATTTCAGCACGCTCGCGAATGTCTGGTAAGTCAACAAAAATTTGTCTGTCAAAACGACCAGCACGCATTAATGCTTTGTCTAAAACATCGGCTCTATTGGTTGCAGCAAGTACAATTACATTAGAATTAGTTCCAAAACCGTCCATTTCAGTAAGTAGTTGGTTAAGCGTGTTTTCTCTTTCGTCATTACCACCTGACATATTACTTTTTCCTCTTGCTCTACCTACAGCGTCAATTTCATCAATGAAAATGATAGCAGGAGATTTTTCTTTGGCTTGTTTGAATAAATCACGTACACGTGACGCTCCAACACCTACAAACATTTCAACAAAGTCAGAACCTGATAATGAAAAGAAAGGTACTTGTGCTTCACCAGCAACGGCTTTAGCTAATAATGTCTTACCAGTTCCAGGAGGGCCTACAAGTAAGGCTCCTTTTGGAATCTTACCCCCAAGATTAGTGTATTTTTCAGGATTTTTTAAGAATTCTACAATTTCTTGTATTTCTTCTTTTGCTCCTTCTAATCCAGCTACATCTTTAAAAGTAGTTTTTATATCAGTTTTTTCGTCAAAAAGTTTTGCTTTTGATTTTCCAATATTAAATATTTGTCCACCCCCGCCAGCGCCTCCGCCAGACATTTTGCGCATGATAAAAATCCATACACCAATGATGATGATGATTGGTAACAAGCTAATAAGTATATCAGACCAATTACTTTTTGCTTGAAAATTAAATTCTTTTAATTTTCCTTCAGTAACTGCTTTCTCTAATTTAGTTTGAAAAATTTCATCATTACCAATGTCAAAAGTATATTGAGGTCCTTTGTTTGGGCGGTCAAAAATATCTTTAGCAACTTTTTGATGTTCTTTAAGTTTTAAAGATTCGGCTTTTAAAAAAACTTCGGCTTCAATTTTATTGTAAACGATTACTTTTTCAATTTGTCCTTTTTCTAAATAAACATTAAATTTAGAAGAAGTCAATTGTGATGGTTCTTGTAAACTTGAGCTACCAGTTATGAAACTGATAAATAGAAAAATTAGTAAGATAGCAGTGTAAACTAGCCACGGACTAACTTTAAACTTGTTAGGGTTTGGATTATTATCTTTAGCCATTAGGTATGTTTTTCTTTAGTATTTGTTTTCAATTGTAGTGATTTTTGCATCTCCCCACAAACTTTCAATATTGTAGTATTCTCTAATTTGTTTTTGAAATACGTGTACTACGATATTTACATAATCCATAAGAACCCACTCAGCATTGTCTGACCCTTCAACATGCCATGGCTTGTCTTTTAATTCTTTTGATACTGTTTTTTGTATAGAGTTAACAATTGCGTTTACCTGTGTATTTGAATTACCGTTGCAAATAACATAATAGTCACAAACGGCGGTATCTATTTCTCTTAAATCTAGAATGCTAATGTCATTTCCTTTTACTTCTTCTATCCCCTTAATGATGTTTGCTAATAAGTCATCATTATTTATTGTCTTTTTTGCCATGAAAATTTTTTATATAAGTTGGTAAAGTTACCATTTTTTGTGATTATTTTTGCCCCTTAACAAAATATTAAATTCTGTTGCACAAATTACAGTCAATGAAACTAATCAAACTCGATGCCATAGATTCTACAAACGATTTTCTAAAAGGGTTGGTGAATAAGCAATATCTAGAAAATTTTACAATTGTCTCTGCTGAAAGCCAAACAAAAGGTAAGGGGCAAATGGGTTCAGTATGGGTTTCTGAGAAAGGTAAGAACCTAACAATGAGTGTTTTTGTTAAGGATAGTTTGACTGTTTTAAACCAAATTTACAGTTTGAATATAGCAGTAGCATTAGCTATAGTTCAAGCATTAGAAACTTTTGAAATTCCGCAGTTAAGCATAAAGTGGCCTAACGACATAATGTCATATAATTATAAGATTGGCGGGATTTTGATTGAAAATAGTATTAAAAATGACGGTTCAATAAGTTCTGTGATTGGTATTGGATTAAATATTAATCAAATTACTTTTGACAACCTTCCCAAAGGATCTTCACTGGCGGTAGTTTGTAACCGCCAATTTGATAAACATCAAATTTTATTAAAAATTGTAAACAGGCTAAAAGACAATGTTGTTTTATTAAATAAAGAACCTGATTTATTATGGAAGACGTATCTGAAGGTATTATTTAAAAAAGGTGTGCCAATGCCTTTCAAAGATAATTCTAATAAGAATTTTATGGGAATTATTCAAGGCGTTTCTGAATTTGGAAAATTACAATTGTTGCTAGAAGACGATACCACAGCAGAATATAATATCAAAGAAATTCAAATGTTGTACTAAAAAGAAAATCCCCCTTTTTAAACAAGATTAAAAAGGGGGTTTTATATGATATGAGGGAGTTATAATTCCCCCATATTATTAGCTAATGTTTCAATAAATTTTCCAATAGGACCTTTGATCATCATAGCCATCATTGGATTGAAGTCGCCTTCAAAGTCAAGTTTAACTTCACTTGTAGTTTCAGATACGCTATCTATGTTTGTAACCAAAGTAAAAGGTAGTTTGTCACTAGCTGCACCTAAGGTAATTTTACTTGGTGCTACTTTTTCTTTCATTTTTAATTTGATTTCAGGCATGCCTTTTAATCCAAAAATAAAAGCATCTGCTCCAATAACTTCAAATTTAGCGATATTGTCTGGCATTAATTTTTCAAAGTTTTTCACATCAGACAATAAATCAAATAATTCTTGTGCTGATTTTTGAACAGTAACTTTTGTACTTTGTAAGTTCATTTTTTTATTATTTATTTTGGTTCATTATTCCAAGTAGAAGGAGTTGTACTCCATTCTCTAAGTGTTTGTTCTTCTTTTTCAGTGATGTAGCTTTTTGCAACAGCTAAGTTTAATAAATTTTGATAATTACTCAAAGTATATAAATCAATTTTAGCCTCATTAAAGTTTTGTTCGGCAACTTCAAAGCCATAAGTAAATATGGCAGCCATTCCTTTAATATTTGCTCCAGCTGCGCGCAAAGCTTCAACAGCGTTCAAACTACTGCTACCAGTACTAATAAGATCTTCTACAACAACAACGTTTTGTCCTTTTTGTAAAAAACCTTCCACCTGATTTTGACGACCATGTTTCTTTGCTTCTGGGCGTACATATACAAAAGGTAGTCCCATACTCTCTGCAACAAGTATACCAATTCCTATTGCTCCAGTAGCAACGCCAGCAATAACATCTGGTTTTCCAAATTGTTTTTCTATGTGTTTAGAAAACTCATCTCTAACATAATTTCTTATCGTTGGAAATGAGAGAATTAGCCTGTTATCACAATAAATAGGTGATTTCCATCCAGAAGCCCATGTAAAAGGATTTCCTGGATTCAATTTAATTGCATTTATTTGCAAAAGCAATTCGGCTGTTTTTTCGGCAGTATCTTTATTAAAAATCATAGTACAAATGTATAAAGTTTTTGTTAACGACAAACCACTTTTTTTGACAAATAAAATTTCAAAAGAAACAGATTTTCAATTGTTCTTGCTTGAAAGTATAGACATTGAGCAACTTATCATAAAAATATTTCAAAATAAAATTCAAAAAGCCTATCTCTATCATCCCGATGAGAAGGAGATTATGAAGACTTTGAAGTCAAAAATTCCTGTTAATAAAGCGGGAGGAGGCTTAGTATATAATAAAAAGGGTGAAGTCTTGTTTATTTTTAGAAACGGAAAATGGGATTTACCTAAAGGCGGAATAGAAAAGGGAGAGGAAATCGAGGACACCGCTATGCGTGAAGTAGAGGAGGAGACTGGTGTTAACCAACTTAGGATTATAAAAAAGCTCCAAAAAACCTATCACGTTTTTAAACGCAATGGAGTTCATAAGTTGAAAATCACGCATTGGTTCGAAATGCATTCAGACTTTGAAGGTACGCCACAAGGGCAACTAGAAGAGGGAATTGAGAAAGTGGCTTGGTTTAGTCCAGAGGAAATTCCAGAGATTTTAAAAAACTCTTACGAAAATATTAAATTATTATTCGAAGAAGAAGAAGGGATAAATTATCCTTCAAAATAAAAACAAGCAGCTTTTACTTGTAATTAATTTCTTAAAAAGGTTGGTAATCGTAAAGATTGTCAACCTTTTTTGCATTGTATTTTAAAAAAATAAGACAAATTCTTGTCTAACAATTTTAACTACCTTTGCACAAATTATAAAAATGAATTCTACACACCATTCTAACAATATACTTTTCAATTTAGGCATAGAAAGCTTGAATGAAATGCAAGAAGTAGCGCAAGACGCCATATTAAATGATAATAATGTATTGTTATTATCCCCTACTGGCTCAGGTAAAACTTTAGCTTTTTTATTACCTATATTAGAGTTATTGCAACCTGAAATTTTATCTGTTCAATGTTTAATATTAGTTCCATCAAGGGAATTAGGATTACAGATAGAGCAGGTTTGGAAAAAAATGGGAACTACTTATAAAGTCAACGTATGTTATGGAGGTCACTTCATTGATACTGAAATAAAAAACTTGAGTAATCCTCCAGCAGTATTAATAGGAACTCCGGGTCGTATTGCGGACCATATTGATAGAGGAACTTTTAGATTAGATAAAGTACAAACGCTAGTTCTCGATGAGTTTGATAAATCATTGCAGTTGGGTTTTCATGAGCAAATGTCGTTTATCATTGGCAAATTAAGCAAGTTAAATAAACGTGTTTTGGTTTCGGCAACTTCTGATATTGAGATTCCCAAATACACTAGGGTAGTGAACCCAACCATTCTTGATTTTATTCCGGAACATATTGAAGAAACAAATTTAGCGATGAAGCTGGTTGTTTCTAAAGAAAAGGATAAAATGGGTACCTTATTCAACTTGATTTGTTCTTTAAAGTCAGAATCAGCTATTGTTTTTTGTAACCATAGAGATGCTGCAGAGCGCATTAGTGATACGCTGAATGAAAAAGGAATTTATGCTACCTATTATCATGGTGGTATGGACCAAGATGAGCGTGAGCGTGCATTAATTCAATTTAGAAACGGTAGTGTAAGTTACTTGATTACTACTGATCTTGCGGCACGTGGATTAGATATTCCTGAGATGAACCACGTGATTCATTACCATTTACCTTCAAAAGAAGATGAGTTTACGCATAGAAATGGTCGTACAGCGCGTATGACTGCTTCTGGAACAGCTTATATTATAACTCATGAAAGTGAGAAAAAAATGGATTATATTGATTACGGAATGACCTCTGTAAGTATCGAAAATGCCACAGGCTTGCCGAAGCCACCGCAATATCAAACGATATACATTAGTGGTGGTAAGAAAAATAAATTAAATAAAATTGACATAGTAGGGTTCTTTTCTCAGAAAGGGCAACTTGAAAAAGGAGATTTAGGATTGATAGAAGTAAAAGATTTTATTTCGTTTGCTGCAGTTAAATTTTCAAAAGTAAAAGATTTATTGCATAATATTAAAGATCAAAAAATGAAAGGCAAGAAATTCAAAATTGAAGTTGCTAGAAAAGTTATTAAAAAAGAAGAGGAATAATTAATTTAAACCTGTGTTATAATTTTTTAATTGATTTTGTCTATTTTCAAAAGTAATAATAAGAAAAGTAATAATAAGATCGTTGATAGTAAATTTATTTTTACTGTTAACGATCTTTTCTATTTAAAAAAGCAAAAGCAAAGCGAGTTTGTTAATTTTTTTAAGAATTAATTTTAAGAGATTGTTTTTTGCAGAATATGATAATGCAGAGAGGGTTTCAATAGTTTTACAACAACTGTAATATAAGGTATATGCCTTTATTTCATCCTGTTTTTGGCTATTTTATTGCTTTTTTAGAGGTAAATTGAAGATTTGTGTATAATTTTTTCATTGAATAATTTTTAAAAATCAAAATAATAATCTATTTTGCGCCTCCAATACTTAATTTAATGTTAAAATTAAGGTTGACTACTATTAAACTAAATTAAAGCAATTAACCCCAAACTAAACTGATGAGAACAAACTTTACATTAATACTATTCCTATTTATTACATTTGCTGGGTATGCACAAAAAGACCAAATTAAAGATGCGCAAAGTCAATTTAAAAATGGCAATTTAAAAGGAGCCTTAACTATTTTAGAAAAAAGTGAATATTTAATTGTTAATGCGGAATATGAAGATCAATCTGATTTTTATGATTTAAAAGCAGACGTTTTTAGAGGTCTTGCGGACAAAAATATTGAAACTGCTGCAAATTTGACTGCTGCAGTAGGGGCTTATAAAGAGTTAATAAGAGCAGAAACACTTTCAGGGAAGTTAAAATATATTGTAAAAGCAAGAGATGGTATAAAGCAAATTAAGGATGATTTTCAAACAAGTGCTTCAAAAGACTTAAAAGCGGATAAATATGCTGATGCAGCTAGAAAGATGTATAGCTTATATGAAGTAGATAAAACCGATACGATAAATTTGTATCTCTCTACTTCTTATTTTATGACAGTTAAAGATTATGATTCGGCATTAAAGAATTATAAGGAATTACAAAGTATTAATTATACTGGTGTAGGGATGGAGTATTATGCCGTTAATAAAAAAAGTAATGTTGAAGAGTTTTTTTCTTCACCAATAGATAGAGATACTTATGTTAAAGCAGGGTCTCATGAAAAACCTAGGAATGTTAGAGCTACATCTAAGAAGACTGAAATATATCGTAATTTAGCCTACATATATAGTGAAAAAGGGAACTTGAATGCTGCTGAAAATTTGTATAAGCAAATGATTGTTTTTAATCCTAAATTTATAGAACCTTATCTAGATTTAGCTTATTTAAATCTTGATAAGAAGAAAGAATTAAGTGATAAAATGAGTGTTTTAGGAACATCACCAAGTGATATGGAAACTTATGATAAATTAAAAGTGCAAATGGATGCTGATGTAAAAGAGGCTATTTCATATTTAGAAAAAGCAAATGCTATTGAACCCAAAAATGAAAAGGTATCTGATTTATTACTTAAGCTATATCGCTCAATGGATCTAATAGTAGAATATAACGCGCTTAAAGCAAGAATTTAATTTTTTGTTTTAACTGAAATAATAAAGCCCTGCAATTTTTGAATTGCAGGGCTTTGTTGATTTTTATAATAGTTGGAATTTATTTCAAACTTCCCACCATATCTTCAGGTTTAACCCATGCGTCAAAATCTTCGGCAGTTACATATCCTAAACGTACTGACTCTTCTTTAAGAGTTGTTCCGTTCTTATGAGCTGTTTGAGCAATTTCTGCAGCTTTGTAGTATCCTATTTTTGTATTTAATGCAGTAACTAACATTAATGAATTATCAACTAATTCTTTAATACGTTTATAATTTGGTTCAATACCTTGAGCACAGTGCTCGTCAAATGACATACAAGCATCTCCTAATAAACGAGCAGATTGCAAGAAATTTGCAGCCATAACTGGTTTGAAAACATTTAACTCATAGTGTCCTTGCATACCGCCTACAGTGATTGCAACATCGTTACCCATTACTTGAGCACAAACCATAGTTAAAGCCTCACATTGCGTAGGGTTTACTTTTCCTGGCATGATAGAGGAACCTGGTTCATTTTCTGGAATAATTAATTCTCCAATTCCTGAACGAGGACCAGAGGCTAACATACGAATGTCATTAGCTATTTTATTTAAAGAAACGGCTAATTGTTTTAATGCACCATGCGATTCTACAATAGCATCGTGAGCAGCTAATGCTTCAAATTTATTCTCTGCAGTTACAAATGGATGTCCTGTGAATTCAGCAATGTATTTTGCCACAGTTACATCATAACCAGCAGGAGTGTTTAATCCGGTTCCTACTGCAGTTCCACCTAAAGCTACTTCAGATAAATGTGCTAAGGTGTTTTTTACTGCTTTTATACCGTAAGTCAATTGTGCTACATATCCAGACAGTTCTTGTCCTAATGTAAGCGGTGTAGCATCCATAAGGTGCGTACGACCTATTTTTACCACGTTTTTAAATTCGGTTGCTTTTGCGTGTAATGTGTCTCTTAATTTTTCTACACCAGGAATCGTTACTTCTACAATTGCTTTGTAAGCTGCAATGTGCATTCCAGTTGGGAAAGTATCGTTAGATGATTGTGATTTGTTTACATCATCATTAGCTTTGATGAATTGTTCGCCTTCTCCAATTTCAAAACCTTTAAGTACTTGAGCACGGTTTGCAACTACTTCATTAACGTTCATGTTACTTTGTGTACCTGAACCTGTTTGCCAGATAACTAATGGAAATTGGTCTGCTAATTTACCAGCAAGTATTTCGTCACAAACTGCAGCAATTGCATCACGTTTTTCAACGGGTAGTACTCCTAAGTCACAGTTAGCATAAGCAGCTGCTTTTTTTAAGTATGCAAAACCTTCTATGATTTCTTTTGGCATAGAAGCAGAAGGACCTATTTTAAAATTGTTTCTAGAACGTTCAGTTTGTGCTCCCCAATACTTATCGGCTGGTACTTGTACTTCACCCATGGTGTCTTTTTCTATTCTGAATTTCATTTTATAATTTGTTTGTGTTATTATTTTATTGTGAAATTGATGCGTTATTATGTTTTTGTGGCCTAGCCCAGATAGTAGCGGCATCCCACGCTTTTTTGCGTGGATATAGCGAATAGCTGGAAATAGCTCCTAAACTTTCATCAAAAATACGGATAAATACCATTTTATGAAAATTGGTGGATAGTTTTTATAATTTTTTATTGCTAAGGTTGGATATTAAACTTACATTTGTGGCTACATTCAAAAATTCCGGAAAACATGTTTGAATTTTCACAGTATTTAGGCTTTTTACTTTTTCTAACCATCCTTACATTAGGGTTTTGGTTAATGTTCTTTTTAGTTAGTTTCGTATCTTATTGGATAGGTGGCGCAACTTGGGAAGCATACAAAGAAAAAAAAGCTAAAAAGAAGCAAGAGCAACAAGCTATATAATTAGTTTGTTACCAATAAAAGGACTCGATAACGGGTCCTTTTTTTTATGCCTTTTTTTTACGTAAAAAAAATACGGGCTCGTATTGAAACGAACCCGTACTTATCGAATTAATTAACCAAATCAATTTCTGTTTTATCCCGGAAAGCTACCGCCATCTTCGTCACCGCCTTTAGGTGCGTTTTTATCTCTATCTGATTTCTTTTTATTGATTCGGTAGGTGAATGATAGATTAAATTGTCTTTTTCTCCATTGAAATTCACTGTAGTTACTTACTGATGCTAAATTAGTTTCTGATCTCATTTTTCTTGAATTGAAAATGTCACTTACGTTAAAAGCAATCGTTGCTTTGTCTTTTAAGATGTCTTTACTTAAAGCAGTATTGATCATGTATTGCCCCAAACTTTTTCCTTGTGCTGTATTGCTAGGTCCAAAATACATTCCGCTTAATTGCCATTCTATTTTGTAGGGTAATGTTACACGAGAGTTCACACGAGTAAACCAAGAAACAGCTTTGTTATCAAGATTTGTGGTCACTGCAATACTTTGTGAATTGATATAAGTAAAATCTCCAGTTGTTTTAGTATCAAACAAGTTAAAACTACTATTGATTTTCCAGGATTTAAAAGGAGAGTAATTTAATGTAAATTCAAAACCAAATTTTTGCTCTTTTCCAATGTTGATAGGAGTGCTTAAAACCACTGGAGTTCCGCCTGTGTTTACTCCATTTACATCTGTAGTGCCACCTACAAAATCACCACTTTCATAACGTACAAATGAGAATACATCAGTGGTTCTTTCAAAGTACATAGAAGTATTAAAAGTGATTTTATCCCAACGTTTGATATAGCCTAAGTCAAATTTATCAGTTAATGAAGGATCTAAATCTGGGTTACCTCTAAAAATATTAATGTTACTTGAAATATTAGGAGTAGGGTCTAAGAAACGTCCTCTAGGTCTTGATAATCGTTTGCTGTAGCTCAACGAAACACCGCTAGCGTCAGATATTTCATAATTGATAAAAGCACTTGGAAAAAACTTATTATACCTTTTATTGTTATATTCATTAGTTCCTAATAGGTTAACATCAATATTAGTGTCTTCCCATCTTAAACCAAACAAATAAGAGAATTTATTTACTTTAAAGCCATATTGTGTATAAAGTGCGTTGATTTTTTCTTTGTACTCTAGCGTATTCGATAACAGATTACCAATACTATTTCCGTTTTCGCTTGAGAAAATGTCATAGCCTTTATTGAGGTTATTAAAATTCCCTTTGTATCCAGCCTCAAACTGACTTCCTTCACCTATAGGTAATACGTAATCTGCTTGAAATTGAAATTGTTTTTGAACTTCATCATTCATTGTAGTACTAAACGACGATTGATCAGGGAAGGTCTCGTTTACAGCAGTAATAATCGAATTGTCTTTATCGTTATTTCTTGAGTACGAACCGTCAACTGTTAATTTGTGGCCTTTGTCATTAAAGTTTTTAATGAAATTAGAAGTGAATTCAAAGTCATTTCCGCTGTCATATCCATTATTCAAACGGTAATTATCGAAAGTGAATTGGCGTGCTTGATCAAAATTTCTATAAGTAACAAGATCCTCATTGTCTCCGCGATTGTCTCTATAACTAATTGCATTTGTCCAGAACGTTGTAGGTGTTATTTCCCACTCAACACCTGTTTTTGTGCTAATTCCTTTTCTTGTGCGTTGTGTATCACGAGTTTCATCTATGAATTTACTAGTAGAACCATCTAGATTGTAATACTCTGAATTTGTTTTACCAGCACCTTCATTTGTTCTATAGCTATATCCTGTAGAAGTGAAATAATTCATCTTCTCAGTTTTGTAATTCAAGTTGGCACTTAAACCGTATGTTTCTGGATATCCTGTAGACGCAATAAATGTTCCGTTAAAACCTTGATTTTTTCCTTTTTTAAGAATGATATTTAAGATTCCGGCACCTCCTTCAGCATCGTAACGTGCAGATGGGTTGGTGATAACTTCAACCTTATCAATAGCATCTGCGGGAATTTGGCGTAAAGCCTCAGCCATATTTAGTGCATTTGAAGGACGACCATCTATAAAAATACGTACATTATCACTACCTCTTAAGCTAACATTTCCTTCTACATCAACAGATACCGAAGGTACATTTTCTAAAACATCACTTACTGTTCCTCCTTTGACCAGCATATCCTGACCTACATTGTAGACTTTTTTATCAAGTTTAATCTCAACAGTAGATTTTTCTGCACGAATAACCACCTCATTCAATTGAGCAGCATCTTCAACTAAAGCAATAGTACCTAAATTGGTGCTTTCTTTTAGCGCTTGTTTCAATTCGATTGATTTAAAAGAAATGAACTCAATCTTTATAGTATACATTCCTGGAGTAACATCAATGTTAAATTCTCCTTTAGGGTTTGTTATTCCTCCAGCAACTACTTTTTGGTTTTTATTACTAATGAATGTAACCGTTGCGTATTCAAGAGGTTGTTTACTGATTTTTTCAATAACAGTTCCCGTTATATTAATTTTTTCCATTGCGCCTGGACCTCCAGGTCTACCAGGTCTTTGCTGAGAAAACCCGAGCAAAATGCTGAAAAATAAAATAAGAGTCAAATAGTTTTTTAATTGTTGATGCATTATAATTGTTTTTGATTACTTGGGTATGATTGCAAAAAACAGATAAGGTTTAATCGGTGAATCATAAAAAAATGTTAAAATAAAAATCGCACAAAATTACATGAATTTTTTCAATTTTTCGGGGTCTCTAGCTATGATGGCTTTACCGTCTTTTATCAAAATAGGGCGCTCTATTAAGATGGGATTATCGATCATGGCTTTTATAATTTCATCGTCAGAAAGGGATTTATTTTTAAACTTTTCTATCCAAATTTTTTCTTTTTGACGCACTAATGCTATTGGCGATAAGTCCAGCATTTTTAATAACTCAACAAGATCAGCATAAGTAGGCGGGTGCTCTAAATATTTAATAATTTTATAGTCACTATTTTTTTCTTCAAGAAAAGCCAGGCAGTTTCTCGATTTTCCACAACGTGGATTGTGATATATTTGTATCATTTTAATTTTTTAATAGGTTTTATTTGAAATAAAAAAAGTATTTTTAGAATCACAAAAATAGGCTATGAGTCACTATTTTTACTCGAATAATTTAAAAAATATAATAGATGTTTATAGAACAAGCGATTAAAACCGAAAATCACTTTTGGAAATATATAGTAGGCTCAATTATTATAATCTTGGCTTCTTCAATTGGTCAACTTCCGTTAGTTTTTGCAGTGTCCTACGATAGGCTTGATGAAAACGAAAGTATTGGTTCACTTAGTCAATCGTTAATGAATCAGTTTGAACCTAATTTAACGTTATTTTTAATGTTGATTTCATTTGTTGTAGCAATGGTTGGAATCTATTTTGTTGTTACAAAACTCCACCATCAAACTTTTTTATCAGTAACCACTTCAAGAAAATCAGTTGATTGGAAAAGAATATTTTTTTCCTTTGGACTTTGGGCACTATTTACCATTATTACTACTTTGATTTCCTATAAAATGAACCCAACTGATTTTGTTTGGAATTTTAAACCGATACCTTTTGCTATTTTGGTTTTCATCAGTGTTGTTTTGCTACCCTTTCAGACAAGTACTGAGGAATATATTTTTAGAGGGTATTTAATGCAAGGATTTGCTAATTTGGCTAAAAATAAATGGTTTCCATTACTAATGACTTCTTTAATTTTTGGTGGGTTACATGCTGCAAATCCTGAGGTTGCTAAAATGGGGAATATTATATTTGTCTATTATATAGGTACAGGATTGTTTTTAGGAATAATTACTTTAATGGATGAAGGAATAGAACTTGCTCTAGGTTTTCATGCTGCTAACAATTTAGTTAGTGCTTTATTAGTTACTTCTGATTGGACTGCTTTTCAAACGCATTCTATATTAAAAGACATTGCAGAGCCTGAGGCTGGACTTGATGTTATCCTACCAGTAATAGTAGTTTACCCAATACTTTTATATATCTTTAGTAAGAAATACAATTGGACAAATTGGAAAGAAAAACTTACTGGTAAAATAGTAAAAATCGATACTCATAACACTTTTAACACAGCTAAATAATGACAAATGAAGTAACGTACAAAAATGTACACAATCGTTTTAAACTTAACGGATTTCATCTCGATAAGGATGATTTATGTCGGGTTTCCTACTGTTTGATAAAAGAAGGTGATGCATTTGAAAAATCTATTGGAGACTTTTTATTAGATTGGTTTGATAATAAAGAATATGTTGATTTAAAAACATCAGGAACTACTGGTGCTCCAAAAATTATCCGAATGGATAAACAAAAAATGGTGAATTCAGCTTTAGCTACAGGAGATTTTTTTGAACTAAGTCCTGGAGATAAAGCATTGTATTGTTTACCTACAGCTTATATTGCTGGAAAAATGATGTTGGTAAGAAGTTTTATTTTAGGTTTAGATATTGATTTTGTTGAGCCAACTTCAAACCCTCTAGCGCGCAATGAAACCAAATATGATTTTGTTGCAATGGTTCCTTTACAAGCGCAAAACTCTTTAGCGGCATTAAAAAATGTTAAAAAATTGATTGTAGGCGGTGCTAAAATGAGTAAAGAGCTCGAAAAGAGTTTACTTAAACTAAAAAATATTGCTGTTTATGAAACTTATGGAATGACAGAAACTATTACTCATATCGCTGCAAAAAAAATAGGGGAGAAGGCATTTTCTATTTTGCCAAATATTCATATTTCTCAAAATGAAAATCATTGTTTAGTGATTGATGCACCCAAAATTTCAGACGAGCTAATTGTTACTAATGATTTGATCGAAATCATCAACGACAATCAATTTGTGTTTTTAGGACGCAGTGATAATGTTGTGAATAGTGGAGGTATAAAGTTGATTCCGGAACAAATCGAAGAGAAGTTGGCAGCATTGATTCCGTCACGATTTTTTATTGCTGGCATGGCAGACGCTTCTTTAGGAGAAAAATTAATTTTAGTAATTGAGGGAGAAAAACACGAAGTTGATAAAGCAATTTTTAAGGGTTTAGATAAGTATGAAAAACCGAAAGAAGTTTTTTTTGTCACTCAATTTTTAGAAACCGACAATGGTAAAGTAAAAAGGAAAGAGACGGTAGAAAGTCTTTAGAATGATTTTTAGAATAAAAAAAACAGATTAAGTAAATGGTAGCGTTTATTAAATCTGTTTTTTTTTATGGATTCTATTTTTTTTTTTTAATCAATCATAGCAATTGGCTGGATCTCGATTTAACACAATTAATGCGTGAATGCATAAAGTATTATTTAGGAATAGCCGCTTTAATATCATTCAAAATCCAGTTCATTTCTGGATCTTTTTTATTGATTAAGTCATTTAAGGTGGGTATGATCTCTTTATCAGGATAAATTCCGTGTCCTATGGTGGTTGTTTTGTAATGTGGTACGATGTGCATCAATCCCATTCTTATTTTTAAATCTGAATTAGGTAATTCAATATTTGGCATTATGCCTGCCACGGTGCCATTATAATCGCCTCCCGTTTCCTCACCTACAAAAGTAGCTCGATTAGATCCCTTTAAGTTAGAAGCTATAATGCTTGATGCCGAAAAGCTTTTTCCGTTTATCAGAACATAGATTTTAGAAGTAAAAGCATTTTTTTTAATTTTTTGCTCTCTACACATTAGTTTTTGATAATAATTACCTTCCATATCTTTATGTGTGGTAATAAATGAATAAGTGTAGGAAAGTGGGAATACTATAGTTTTGACTGCTTTGAATAAAAAGGGAACCTTATCTAAGTAATCTCCAGCTATAATACTTGATTTAGAAACAACTTGTGTTTTATCTAAAAAAATATAGGAGGTATCTGCAAGGAAAGAGTAGAGGTAGTTGATTTCGTTTAAACGCCCGCCCGTATTGTCTCTTAAATCTAAAATTAGATTTTTAGAATGGTATTCGTTGATTTTTTCAAAAGTTTCTTTATAGAATTTTTTATAACCTCTATTTTTAAAGCCTCTAATTTTTATCACTGCAATACTACTGTCCTTTTCTAAAAAACGAATGTTACGGGTATAATCTTTTGTTGCTTGATTGTACCCATTTATTCTTTTCTTTCTTCTTAGTGCTTTATCTTTTTGATGGTCAATCGCTATTTTTTTAGGTTTTATAACGTCCTCTTTTTTCTTCTCGCTAGTTTCTTTTTTGAATCTTTTTATAGTGTGATTTTCAATGGTATCGTTGTATTTTAACGTATATACTAAACTATCTTTGATTCCGTTTTCGATAGTGAAAAAAGTAGTAAAGCGGTCTTTGTTTCCTCTAGTTTTAAAAGTGGTGTTAAACCCATCAGAAGCATAATAATTACTATGTTCAGTTATTAAATCGCTAGTATTTATTCCGTTGACACGAATGACTTCAGAGCCCACTTGTATAGTGCTGTCAGTAGATTTATTGTTGAGGATGTACAATGTGCGGTTATGATATTCAAAATCAAATTGAGAGAAGGGACCAATACCTTTATTAAGTAAAGCTTTTGATTCTTTTTTAGTCATTTGTACCACAGGGGCATAAACATATAAGTGTCCTTGCCTTACAGCAGCTACAATCGGACTAATTTTTTTGTAAAAACCAAGTGGCTTTAATGGGGTTGTAATGGTAGTTTTGAGGCTGTCAAATTTATAATCTAAAGCGGCTTTAGTTATATAATCGTATAAATTGGGGTGTAATTGTTGTAGTTTTTTGTATGTGAAATCAACATCTTCCTGTAATTTTGATACAGGAATTAAAGCATTATAATGAGCATTTTGTTTTTTAACCGAATTGCATTGGACAAAAAGTAAAATCACAAAACCTAGAAGTATTATTTTTTTCATTTAATTATTTTTTAAAAAGTACTTTTTCATACGCTCTTCTAGCACTTCCTCTAAAGAAGACTTCACCACAATAGGCATAATTCAGTTTTTCAAAGATGGCGATCATTGCTTGATTATCAAAGTTAGTGTCTGCTTTAATGCTGTAAATGTTGTTCTGGATTGCAAAATCTTCTATGAATTGCATCATTTTTTTAGCTAAACTTTTTCCTAAATGCAACTCTGAAATAGCCACTCTATGAAAAACAACAAAATCAGTATTTGTCAACCATTTCCCTTCTATATTTTCATATTCAGGTTCGTCGTTAATCATCATTGCAACATAACCTATAATTATTTCTCCCTCGGTTAAGACATATGCTGCGTCTTTATTAATGTCATTTAAAATAACTTCAGGATTGGGGTAACCGTCTTGCCATTGCTGGCTTTCATCAGCTTTACGTCTTGCAATTGCTTGCTGCAAAATAATCCATATTTCAGGAATTTGAGTAACTACTGCTTTTTTGAAATCTAAATTCATTATGAAAATTGGTATTAAAAGTACTTAAATAGTTCTTTATGTGTCTACCTTAAACTTATTTACACCCTATTTTTAATTATGGAGCAAAGTAGATTCTGTTGTATTTTTTACAAAAATAATAGCATCAAAAGAATTTATTAATCTTTCCTCTACTACCACTTTAGGATCGAAAGTAGATCCAATTCCTTGATGTTTTACTTTAGAGTTAAGATAATCAGCTAAAACGGATGTTTTTATTGCCGTATTAAAATCTAGTAAGTACGTGTCAAATTTACATTTATCAAATATTTCAGTGCTCGTATTTTTCATTACGGTATCGATTACAATTGTGGTGAGACGATTTTTAGAAAGATCTAATGCGTTAAATTTCCCAGTGGCGAAATCAAATCCTACGCTGTAATACTGATCTCCGTATTTTTCTTTGAGATGGTTTCCCATCGATGGGATATTAAACTGTATTTTATCTTTATTCACATGTAAATTATGAGCCCAAAGGAAAACTTTACTTTCTGCTCCAGCTGAAGTCAATACTTTATTGACGTTTTCTGCCATTTGTTTGTCTCTAGTTGTTTGATTGTGATTCAAACTAAATTCAATGTATTGTATGATAGCTTCTTGTGTTCTTACATAAAAATCGCTGCTATCTATTGCGTTCTTATTTAAGACGGTTTTTAAATCTGTCATCAATACTAAATGATTTTTTAATTCTTTCTTTTTCGCTTCTTCTATATTCTGTGTCTTGCTGTAAATTGCAATGATTTTTAAATATTCTTCTTTATTTTCTATGTTACTAACTTTTATGTAATCATACATTTTTTTGGCTGCAGTAGCACAATCCATACTATCTATACCATGAAAAATTAATTGATCATTAGTACTTTTGCCCCTGTTGTAAACCTTCATCCATTCAATAAGATCTAATACTTCTGTGCAGTTCCAAGTCCAAAACCCAATGTTATTCAACGCGACTTTAGGATCAACGTTTTTACCTTGTATGTAATCATTAATTGCGATGCAGTTTCCGTAGCTAGCTTCAATTGCAAAGTTTTTTACAGCTTGATTTTTTACCACATATTTAAAGAATTTAACTTTTAAGTCAAAGAATTCTTTAGTACCGTGTGTTGCCTCACCAAAACCAAAAATTATCACATCTTTAAAAATGTTGTCTAAAGTTGAATTCTTCTCCAATTCAATATTTGGATTTACATCTTTGATTCCGAATGCATTTTCGTTGATGGCTTTTACAATTTCAGTGGTTTGGCTCAACATTACAAAGTTGCATTAAAAGTAAACAGTGGATTTTTTTGGTCATAATCGAATGATGAATGTGGTTTGTTTTGTACTATTTCACAAATCATTTTGAGAAAAAATGCCTTTTATAAAGATGTTGTAATATAGATAATTATGTTATTTACCTTAAGTGGATTTGTATTAAAGTCTTTCCAAATATACCATTAAATCCCAAGAATAAACTTTGGTTTGCAAGATAAATCTGTAGAAGTACTTATGAAAAACAGTCGTAAAAAAATAGCCCCGATAGCAGCGGCATCCCCTTTTTAGGGATACAGCGGATAGCGGGACATAAGTTATTATGAAAATGAGAGTGTCTTGCTCCCAATAATAGAAATATTCTTGTTATACTTGGATCACTCCTAAGTTAAATTGTTTCTCGATAGGAGCGTGGTCTGCAGCTTCGATACCCATAGAAATCCATGTTCGGGTATCTAGCGGGTCAATAATAGCATCTGTCCACAATCGTGACGCAGCGTAGTAAGGCGAAACTTGTTCGTCATAACGTGCTTTTATCTTTGCAAAAAGGGCAGCTTCTTTCTCTTCATCTACCACTTCACCACTTTTCTTTAATGATGAGGCTTCGATTTGTGCTAACACTTTTGCAGCTTGCGTTCCTCCCATTACAGCAAGTTCTGCACTTGGCCAAGCAAAAATTAATCGTGGATCGTATGCTTTTCCGCACATAGCATAATTTCCAGCACCATAAGAATTACCCACAATAACGGTGAATTTTGGTACTACAGAATTACTTACCGCATTCACCATTTTAGCACCGTCTTTTATGATACCGCCTTGCTCAGATTTTGATCCTACCATAAAACCGGTAACATCTTGAACAAATACTAATGGTATCTTTTTCTGGTTGCAATTTGCTATAAAACGAGTCGCTTTGTCAGCACTATCAGAGTAGATAACACCTCCAAATTGCATTTCGCCTTTCTTGGTTTTTACCACCTTTCTTTGGTTAGCTACAATTCCTACAGCCCAACCGTCGATGCGTGCGTAACCCGTGATGATCGTTTGACCGTAACCATCTTTGTATGCCTCAAACTCTGAGTTGTCAACCAAACGATTGATGATGTCCATCATATCATACTGTTCGTTACGCGCTTTTGGTAAAACACCGTACAATTCTTTTTCGTCTAATGCTGGTTTCTCAGACTTCACACGGCTAAAACCAGCTTTGTTATAGTCTCCAATCTTATCAACGATATTTTTTATTTTGTCTAAGGCGTCTTTATCGTCTTTAGCTTTATAATCAGTAACACCTGAAATTTCGCAATGTGTTGTCGCTCCACCTAAGGTTTCGTTATCGATGCTTTCGCCAATAGCTGCTTTTACTAAATAGCTTCCAGCAAGGAAAATACTTCCAGTGCCTTCAACAATAATTGCTTCGTCACTCATGATAGGCAAGTAAGCACCACCGGCAACACAACTTCCCATGATAGCAGAGATTTGTGTAATTCCCATGCTACTCATTTGAGCGTTGTTTCTAAATATTCTACCAAAGTGTTCTTTGTCAGGGAATATTTCGTCTTGCAAAGGTAAATACACTCCTGCACTATCTACTAAATAGATAATAGGCAAGCGATTTTCCATTGCAATTTCTTGTGCTCTTAAGTTCTTTTTGGCTGTAATAGGGAACCAAGCACCTGCTTTTACAGTAGCGTCATTAGCAACAACGACACATTGCTTCCCTTTAATGTATCCTACTTTTACAACAACTCCACCAGAAGGACATCCGCCATGCTCTTTGTACATTCCTTCACCTACAAAAGCGCCTATTTCAATTGCTTTTGCATTGGGGTCAAGTAAATAGTCAATGCGTTCCCTAGCAGTCATTTTTCCTTCAGCATGAAGTTTTTCAATTCTTTTTTCACCACCGCCTAATTTCACTTTAGAAAGGTTGTGCTTTAACTGCGATAATAAAAGTTTATTGTGATCTTCGTTTTTGTTGAAGTTTAAATCCATGTTGTAATAGTGTTATAAATAGTTGGTGCTAAAATACAAAATCAATCGAAATAAAAATTACTATTTTGATTCTATCGCAAATTATTTTCGATATAAAACCAAAAAAACAGAAGCGAACCTCTGTTTTTTTATGAATATGATAAAATCTAGTTGATTATTTTTTAGAATCGTTAACAAGTCGCTTTAATATAGCCCATTGTTTTAAAGCGTCACGCGCTTCAACAGCTGGATATCCTAAAACTGTTTTACCAGCAGGAACATCACAGGTAACACCTGATCCTGCACCCACAGTTGATCCGCTGCCTAAAGTAGTGTGGTCTTTTATAGATGCGCTTCCGCCAATGATAACACCATCGCCTAGAGTTACTGATCCTGCAAGTCCGCTGTGTCCAGCCATGATACAAAAACGACCTAGTTTACTGTTGTGTCCTATTTGAACTAAGTTATCAATTTTACATCCATCTCCTAAAACAGTAGAGCTAAATTTACCTCTATCTACACATGAGTTAGCACCTATTTCTACATTATTCCCAATAATTACATTTCCTATTTGCGGTATTTTTACCAATCCTTTTTCTGGGCAAGGTCTAAAACCAAATCCATCTGCTCCAATTGTTGCGTTAGGATGAATAATACAATTGCTCCCTATATGACAACGCTCTCTAACAACACTTCCTGACCAAATTATAGTATTATTACCTATAGTTGACTCATCTAGGATGGTAACATTAGGGTAAATAATACTGCTTTCTCCAATTTTTACATTGGGACCCACATAACAACATGCTCCTATTTTTGCACCATTGGCAATCGTAGCTGTGATGTCTATAACTGCAGTAGGGTGAATATCAGACTGGAAAACGGGTGCTGGTGGAGCAAAAAGCGCTAGTATTTGCGACATTGCTAAATCAGCATTTTTAACTTTGATAAAAGCCCTGTTTTCACCTGGTTCTATTGAAATATCCTCGTTTACTACTGCAACTCCAGCTTTTGATAAAAACCAAAGTTTTTCATATTTTTTATTTCCAATGAAGGTGATTTCAGTTTCTGTAGCAACTTCTAATTGTTCCGGAGCTGTAATATTTTGAGAAGTAGTACCAACAATAACTCCATTAAGAATTTCATTGATTTCGTTTACTGAGTAAGATTTCATTAAGTATTTATTAGTTTGGGAAATTAATATAGTTCAAATAAAATCATTTAGATGTTATCTTCCAAATATTTTTTTGTTTTGATATAAAACATTATGAAAAACGAAGAAAAGAGCGGTTATATTGTCTGCATTTTGTGATTATTTTTGTTATAAATAAAAAAATAACCCAATATTTTTTTAGGTTATTGGGTTTGGTTTTTATAAAAAGGGATGATAAAATCGTTTTAAAAATTACATATTATCAATAATTTGGTCCTTTGGGTATTTGACTTTATAGCTTATTCTGATTTTTTTAGTTTCATTAGAATCTAGTTTTAATTCCCAGCTTAGTAGTCCTGTTTCTTCATTTACTTTAGCTCGGTCGTTTTCTAATAATTCTACAGTAATATCTTTGTTAGTTGATAAAGGATATTGGTCTTTTAGGAGTATTTCAACAGCTTCTTTTTTATTGTTTCTAACGCTAATATCATAAGTAAAAGTTTGTTCTTTATAACTTGATAAAAATTTTGTTCCAGATTTGTCACTAACTTTTTCTCTCGTAATGGCAATGTTTTTATCCCTTCCCATGCTTAGTTTCAAGGTATCAACAGTTTGGTTTGGGTTGATCATGGTCTTACCTACGTACATTCCTTCAAAAATAATATTAGCCTCACCTTGTAGCAAGTTGTATTTTGAGTAATCAATAATTTCAGCCAATAAAAAGGCTTCTTTATCCGCTCTAGGAGCAGCAAAATAGTTGTAAGTTGCGGGTAATTTAATCTCTTTTAAAGCGACACTATGCGCTTTTCCATTTGATAGAATATCATAAGGAATTTCAATGTCAAAGTTGACATTCAGTTGGTTTTCGATTGCAGTAGCATTAACAGTCTGAACAGAAGTTTTAAATCCTTTTTTCTCTTTTTTTATTCCGCTAGCCATTACAACAACTTCCTGTAATATATCGTTTTCTACTTGAATTCCATAAGCTTTTCCTAATAATTTGTCATCATTATAGGGGTTGTTGTATCTTAAAAACCAAGGCTGTAATTCAGGTGCTTGATTGTTTTGATTTGGATTTCCACTAGATAAAGTGAGTTTAACATTTTTCCAATCAAGTCCAGTAGTTTGCATTACTTGTGCTTTGTACATCATATTAATAGGTTCTTTGATGCTTTCGGCGCGAAGGTCATAAAAAGGTTTCCATGTAGCCGAATTGGTGATATAGCTTATAGCAAGCGGAATATTTCCTGCTGTCTCATTCATTACTTGCAAAACTAATTTTCCTGAAGAATATTTCTCCTCATTCTTAGTATTGAAATCTAATTTATTATTTAATGCTAATAGTTTTGTGTTCCAATCTATTTCTTTTTCACGTAAATCAACAACAGCATTTTCAAGTTCGTTTCTCTTACTTTTATAATAATCAATAAGTTTTATTAATTCGGCTACATTCAGTCCGGTATTTGCCCCCGAAGCTATTTTATTTCCATCTAATAATGCAATTGTTTGGGTATTGGAATTACTCAAAATTTGGATTTTTTTGATTTCTCGTTTAACCAAAGTAATGCTATCACGTACTTTTTTTATAGCAGGATTGCTTTCGTCAATTTCGAATTCTGAAATATAATTATTAGTAAATTGAACAGATAAAATAGTAACCGAACTTGGTGACCCTATTTGAACAGTACTTTCATTAAGATTATTAGCAACATTTTTTATAACAATTTCGCTTGTTCCTGCTGGAAGAGTAACCAAAGTATTTTGTGACAACTCAGCTGCATTAGCGTATACGGTAGCTGCTTTTATTTTAGCAGTTGTAAAAATAGGTTTTTGAGCAAAGGAAATTGCCGAAATAAGAATGGCGATTAATACGACTTGTTTTTTGATCATAAAATGAAATATTTTGGCTTGTAGAGTTGTGTTTTAGTAAATATATGTAAAAAAAATAATGATTAGTGATTTTAGATAATACTTGTTTTAAGGAGTCTTTATTAATTGAGACGCAATTAATTTAGCGAATAGTTATGGGAATACTAAATTTTACCCGAGCATCTTTACCATCAACTCTTCCAGGAGTCCATAATACACTGCTTTTTAAAACACGTATTGCTTCAGCATTCATTGCTGTATTGATTCCTTGTTTGATTTTACAATCAGTTATTGTTCCGTCTTTTTCGACAACAAAATTAATTTTGATTCTTCCTTTTTCCTCATTAGGTGCTTTAAAATTTCTGCTAACATGTTTATAAAAAGCACTTAGTCCTCCTGGATATTCCGGGTGAACAAAATAAGGGAAGAAGGTAATTTCAGTTCCGTTTTCGTCAAAACATTTTCCATCAATAAACTCATTGCTTTTGTAATTTTCAGAACGTTTTAAATGTCCACTTTCATAATATCGTGTTTGCTTGCCTTCTAGTTTGTTATTCACATAAAATTCAGCAGACTCTTTGACACCAGACTTAAACCAGTATTCAGACTTACCATTTTTTATGCCCTTTTTTATATCCGAAAATTGATTACTGTTTCGTTTTGTTCCGTCAATATAATAGGTAACCCTATTAGTTCCTTTCTTAGTGTCTTCGTAAGTGCTGTAATAAGTTGCGTCTTGGGCTGTAGGGAGTTCTTTAAAATCTTCGTTAAAATAGACTTTCTTTTGTCCGTAGAATGAAATTGATAAAAAAAAGAAAGCTAATAAAATAGTGTTTTTCATGGCGTGTAGTATTTTAATAATCACAAAAATAGATAAAAAAATCCTACAGAAAAATAAGTTTTTCCTGTAGGATTAGATGTTAACAGTAAAATAATACTATTCGTCTTCGTCTCGTTGTCCCATCATCATTAAATAAGCTTTTAGAAACTCGTCTATTTCACCGTTCATCACGCCGTCAACATTGCTGCTTTCATAGCCAGTACGCACGTCTTTTACTAATTTATAGGGCTGCATAACATAATTCCTTATTTGGGAACCCCATTCAATTTTCATTTTTCCTGCTTCAATATCGGCACGTTGCGCTAGTTGTTTTTTTAGTTCTATTTCATACAATTGAGAACGTAGCATTTGCATGGCACGTTGCCTATTGTCTTGTTGTGAACGTGTTTCTGAACACTGAATTTGAATTCCAGTTGGTTTATGAAAAAGCTGCACTTTAGTTTCTACCTTATTTACATTTTGTCCTCCAGCACCACTAGAGCGTGAAGTTGTGATTTCGATATCAGCAGGATTAATATCAATTTCGATACTATCATCCACTAACGGATACACATAAACAGAAGCAAATGATGTATGGCGTTTGGCATTACTATCAAAAGGAGAGATACGCACCAATCGATGCACTCCATTTTCCCCTTTTAAATAGCCAAAAGAATAATCTCCTTCAAATTCTAACGTTACAGTTTTTATACCTGCAGCATCTCCTTTTTGAAAATTCAGTTCTTTTATTTTATAACCGTATTTTTCGCCCCACATCATGTACATACGCATCAACATCGATGCCCAGTCACAACTTTCGGTACCACCGGCACCAGCTGTAATTTGGACAACAGCACTTAAAGTATCGCCTTCGTCCGAAAGCATGTTCTTAAATTCGATGGCATCAATGTGCTTTTCTATTTGGGCATACTGTTCATCGAGCTCTTCGGCAGTTAGCTCTCCTTCACGATAAAACTCATAAGCGAGCTGTAGCTCGTCAGTCATTTCAACGGCTCGGTCGTAGTCTTCGATCCATTTTTTCTTATTTCGAAGGTTCTTTACAATACTCTCTGCTTCTTTGGCGTTATTCCAAAAGTCAGGTGCAAAAGTCTTTTCTTCTTCGTTGGCAATCTCGATAAGCTTGGCATCAACGTCAAAGATACCTCCTCAACGCACCAAGGCGCTCTACAATACCTTTAATTTGTTCGGTAGTTGTCATAAATTGTGTAATTTTGTTGGACAAAAATAAGAAAAAATAGGAAGAGGCAAGTTGCGACTTGTCTTTTTAATAAAATATATAAGCACTATATGGAAATAAATTTAATTAGCGATACAATTACGAAGCCCACATACGAAATGTTACAGTACATGTTTAATGCCGAAGTAGGTGATGATGTGTACAAGCAAGATCCAACTGTTATTGAGTTAGAGGATACTATTGCACAACTTTTTGGTATGGAAGCGGGCTTGTTTTTCCCATCAGGAACAATGGCAAATCAAGCAGCTTTAAAACTACATACCCAACCAGGGGAGCAAATTATTGCTGATAAATATGCCCACGTCTACCTTTATGAAGGTGGTGGTGCTTCTTTTAACAGCGGTGTTTCTTTTTGTTTGCTAGATGGCGACCGCGGAATGATTACGGCTGAGCAAGTAGCAGGTGCGATTAACGATCCTGAGTTTTACCACAGTCCGTTAACGAGTTTGGTTTGTGTAGAGAACACAACCAATAAAGGAGGTGGCGCTTGTTATGAAATTGACGATTTAAAAAGAATTAAAGAAGTATGTGTTGCCAATAATTTAAAATTCCATCTTGATGGTGCTAGAATTTGGAATGCATTAATCGCTAAAAAACAGAATCCGAAATCGTTTGGGGAAATATTTGATACTATTTCTGTTTGTTTATCCAAAGGGTTGGGTGCACCAATAGGTTCCGTTTTGTTAGGAGACAAAGCAACTATTCATCGTGCGCTAAGAATTCGTAAAATATTAGGTGGCGGAATGCGTCAAGTAGGGTATTTGGCGGCAGCCGGATTATATGCCTTAGACCATAATATTACTCGTCTTGCTGAGGATCACCGCAGAGCCAAAGAGATAGCAGGAATTTTAAGTAAAAGAGTATGGGTTGCAAAAGTTGAACCTGTAGAAACTAATATTTTGATTTTTACTTTAGCAAGTAATTATAGTGATAAGCTTTTAATAGAAAAATTAAAGCAAAAAAATATTTCAATAAGCGCTATGGGACCAGGTAAATTAAGAATGGTTACCCACTTAGATTATCGCGAAGTGATGCATACTTACGTTTTAGAAACGTTGAGTAAGCTGGATTTGTAGTTTATTAAAAAGTAAAAAGGATTAGCATCATAATAACGCTAATCCTTTTTTATTATTTAAACAAATTATCCATTCCTGGAATCATTGGCATATCCATTTTTGCAACAGCATCAAGTTCAGCTTCGTTTACTTTTGTCGCTTTCTCGATTGCCTTATTCATTACTAGGATCATGTAATCTTCTAATTGCTCTTTGTCTTCTAATAATTCATCAGCAATTGTTAATGTTTTTATTTTTCTATTGGCAGTAATGGTTACTTTCAATAATCCGTCTGTGCTTTGTTCATCAACAAGAACAGAATCTAAACGCTTTTTTGTTTCTTCAATTTTATTTTGGGTTTCTTTCAATTTACCCATCATTCCCATTAAATCCATTTTTGTTCTTTTTAAGTTATTGAAATACGAAATTACTATTTTTAGCGCAATAACCAATGTTAAATAACTTGAAAAGCTGTTGTGTTAATAAAAGCCTTTGTGCTATTTTTGTAAAAACAACTAAGATCAAAAAATGATACAAAATATACATCCACCGGTTGCAAAGCAAATCCCTACTGAATTAGAGAAATTTGGAGATATTAGAATCGATAATTATTTCTGGTTAAAAGAGCGCGAAAATCCTGAGGTAATTGATTATCTAAATAAAGAGAATGAATATTATGAGGCAATGACAGCCCATACTAAGGATTTTCAAAAAGAATTATTTGACGAAATGAAATCCCGAATTAAGGAAGATGACGAGTCGGTTCCTTATTTATACAATGGTTACTACTATATTACGCGTTTTGAAAAAGGGAAAGATTATCCTATTTATTCTCGAAAAAAAGGCAGCCTTTCGGCCAATGAGGAAATCATGTTTGACTGTAATGAATTGGCCAAAGACCATAAATACTTTCAATTAAGTGGTTTGAGTATTAGTTTAGACAATCAATTAGCAGCTTATGCAGTAGATACTGTAGGGAGAAGGATTTATACTTTGCATGTAAAAAACCTTACTACAGGTGAAGTTTTAAAAGATAAGATCGAAAGCACTACTGGAAACTCTACTTGGGCAAATGATAATAAAACCATGTTTTATACCAATCAAGACCCTAAAACGTTACGATCAGATAAAGTATTGAAGCATAAATTAGGCACTGAAACAGCAACTGATGAATTGGTTTATTTTGAAGAAGACGATACCTTTGATGTGGCCGTTGGGAAAGAAAAATCTAAAAAATATATTTTAATAAGTTCGTCAAGTACATTAACTACTGAGTTTAGAATTTTATTAGCAGACAAGCCTGATGGAAAGTTTAAAATATTCCAAAAAAGAGTACGCGGTCTAGAATATAGCATTTCCTATTATGGAGATTATTTTTATGTTGTTACCAATAAAGATAAGGCAACCAACTTTAAACTGATGAAAACTCCTGAAAAGGCGACCAACAGAAAAAATTGGGAAGACGTGATTATGCATCGTGAAGATGTTTTACTTGAGGATATTGATATTTTTAAAGATTTTTTAGTAGTATCTGAGCGTACGAACGGCTTGAACCGCATTCGTATTATGCCTTGGAATGGTGATGTAGAGTATTTTTTACCATTTGAAAGCGAAACTTATACAGCTTATACAACGGCTAATGTTGATTTTGACACAGATATTCTTCGTTATGGGTACCAATCTATGGCGACACCGTCATCAGTGATTGATTTCAATATGAAAACTAAAGAAAAAGAAATTAAAAAGGAGCAAGAAGTTCTTGGTGGGAATTTTGATAAAAAGAATTATATCGAAGAAAGGGTTTGGGCTACTGCTAAAGATGGGACAAAAGTGCCTATTTCTATGGTGTATCATAAAGATATGAAAAAAGACGGCACAAATCCGTTATTGCTTTATGCTTACGGTTCTTATGGGCATTCTATGGATGCTTATTTTTCATCTACGCGTTTGTCGCTTTTAGATCGAGGTTTTGTTTACGCTATTGCACATATTCGTGGAGGTGAAGATTTAGGAAGGCCTTGGTACGAAGGAGGAAAGCTGGCTAAAAAGAAAAATACTTTTACAGATTTTATTGATTGTTCAAAATATGTAATCGAGCATAGATATACTTCAGCAGCGCATTTATATGCCGAAGGAGGTTCAGCAGGTGGCTTATTAATGGGAGCGATTATTAACAAAGCGCCTATGTTGTACAATGGAGTAATTGCGCAAGTTCCTTTTGTAGATGTAGTTACAACAATGCTTGATGATTCTATACCTTTAACAACTGGAGAATATGATGAATGGGGTAATCCTAATGTTAAAAAATATTATAAGTACATGAAATCGTACTCGCCTTATGATAATTTAAAACAACAGAAATATCCTAATATTTACGTTTCTACAGGGCTTCATGACTCTCAAGTTCAGTATTGGGAGCCTGCTAAATGGGTAGCTAAGATGCGAACATTAAAAAAAGACAATACTGTTTTATACCTCGATACGAATATGGATGCCGGTCATGGCGGGGCTTCGGGACGATTTGAAGCATTAAAAGAATTAGCTAAGGAATTTAGCTTTTTGTTAGATTTAGAGAAAATTAAAAAGTAATTAGAATTTTTTTGTTAAATTTGCAACGTTTCGAGGTCTAATAAAATAGATTTCGTTTAACTATTTTTTTATGAAAGAAGAAATAAATGCTTACAACAATGTTTTAGAACTAATAGGTAATACACCTCTTATTAAGCTAAACAAAGTCACCGAAAAGTTTGAAGGTAATTTCTATGCTAAAGTAGAAGCCTTTAACCCGGGACATTCCTCAAAAGACAGAATTGCTTTATATATTATTGAAGAAGCAGAGAAAAAAGGAATTTTATCTCCTGGAGATACTATTATTGAAACAACCTCTGGAAATACTGGTTTTAGCTTAGCTATGGTGAGTATCATTAAAGGCTACAACTGTATTCTTGCTGTGAGCTCTAAATCGTCTAAAGATAAAATTGATATGCTTCGTAGTTTAGGTGCTAAAGTATATGTATGTCCAGCGCACGTATCAGCAGATGATGAACGTTCTTACTATAATGTTGCTAAAAGACTGCATGAGGAAACTAAAGGATCAGTATATATTAATCAATATTTTAATCAGTTAAATATTGATGCACATTATAAATCTACAGGTCCCGAAATTTGGAAGCAAACGAACGGTAAAATTACACACCTTGTCGCTTGTAGTGGTACTGGAGGAACAATCTCTGGAACGGCTAAATATCTAAAGGAACAAAACCCTAACATTAAAATTTTAGGAGTAGATGCTTTTGGTTCAGTATTGAAAAAATACCACGAAACGAGAGAATTTGATAATGACGAAATTTACCCTTATCGTATTGAAGGTTTAGGTAAAAACTTGATTCCATCAGCGACTGATTTTGATATGATCGATAAGTTTATGAAGGTAACTGATGAAGAAAGCGCTCATTCTGCTAGAGAAATTACTAGAAAAGAGGGTTTGTTTGTTGGGTATACTTCAGGAGCTGTTTTACAAGCAATCAAGCAATATGCTGAAGAAGGTGAGTTTGATGCTAATAGTAATGTTATTGCTATTTTTCCAGATCACGGTTCTCGATATATGAGTAAAGTATTTAGCGATGACTGGATGAATGAACAAGGGTTCTTTGATAGTGTAAATCAAGAAGAAGCTCAAAAAATTGAAATGATCAAGTAACAAAATTACTTTATTGTACTTATAGAAAAAGTCCCATTTACAAATTTGTAAATGGGACTTTTTTATGTGTAATGAGTATGTAATCTAATCTTCTAATAATTCTGGTCGACTTAATATCAGTTCAATTTTCTTAATGGTAATCGTGATTTGGCTCATTTGTAATTCGATGTTTCTAAAGAATAAACTAATGTCTCTATTTACCCAACTCTCAGAGATTACTCTTGATCCCAAGCTAATTCTTAAGATGGCACTTTCAATTTCATTAGAATATTTTACGTTTACTGCTTGACCAATGTGGCATTTTTGCGCAGCAAGTCTAATGATTTCAAGCGAAGAATCTTCAAACAGATCTGATAAATCCGAATTCAATAACGTATAAAGTTTTTTCACTTTATCTACAGACAGTGCTTCATTATTATCAAGGATGAAAAAAGGAAATATGGTACGAATGTTTCTAATTCCAAATTCCTTACTAGTGTAACTATTCGTTTTAGTTTCATCGCTGTAAATAGGCTCAAGGAAACTAGCATCATTTATAGAGTCTTCAACAAAGTTACAGAACATTTCGATACCCATATTTCGATATAAAATAGGTGTTTTGTAGTACCTACTCATTTCAACTATAGCAGCATTCCAGCGCATGTAAGAACCATAATTATAACCATCAGATAATTCAGTTGAACAAAACCATGATGTTGGCCAATCAGAATGATTGTAATATTTAGTTAAACCTGCAGGCAATGTATTTTTTACTGACTGAATTAATTTATTAACGCCCTTAGGTAAAATTAATGCCCCAGAATAGGGAGGGCCAGTAAAGAATTTACTTCCTGTTATGGTAACGATGTAGCCTTTGTTTAAATAATGCTGTATGTCTTTAGGATCTAGTCTAAGTTGTGAACCATCAACAATTATTTGCATTGATAAATCCTCTAGTGTGTTTAGTTTTTTAATAAGTTCATCAGTAGGAGCTTGGTACCCTAATTTTGATTGGTCCATAGTGTGTAAAACTACGTGTCTACCTAATTCTTTGGTTTTAGCAACAGCGTCAAAAACTTCTTTATCTAATTGTGTTGGCGATTTTAAGGCACCATTTTCATCTCTAAAAGGGATTTTTATAACTTCTACATCTCTAAAACCTTCAATTCTATCCCCTTTTTTAATAGGAATATTTAATGCTGTTGTGTTTTCAAAATGACATCCTTTTAATGCTGCAGCAACACCGCTACCAGTTTCATCAGAGGCTACTAAAATATGTGTAATTTCTTTATCAGAAATAATTTGAGTTATCGCTGCAATTTGAAGTGCGGAATCAGTACCTGATGGTGAAAAAATGATTTCACATTCCTCATTTAATTTGAATATTTTTCTAAGATTACTTTTTAGTAATTCCGAAAATTCGATTGTGGCCTTTTTGAAACCATTTTTTAAGCTATTTCTAATTAATATGCTTCTTACTTTATCTGTTTTGTCAAAAGCAAAGTTAGAAACACTTGACGCTGTTGATGAGGCAAAAGTAAATGCGTCAGGTCTTGGGAATGGGCGGCAACCATATTTATTTAGTAAGTGGATTTCGTCAATATTCAATCTTAAATCTCCTCCAGACATCAATAAATATTCTGTAGGTTTAGCTAGATTTTCTATAATTGGCTTCCAAGATTCTTTAAACACATTATTTGAAGTTTTTACTCTATGAAAAGATTGTAACTCTTCGTTTTTAAATAATGATTCCGTACTTAAATCGGCATCCTTTTTAATTAAATTGATTAAAAGGTAATCAAGATCTTCTAATTTTTCTTTATCATCTTTAGGCAGTAAGTTATAAAATATGCGCGTCACTTCTAGTGCTGCAATATCGCATAAAACGGCATCTTCTTTTTCATTATTCAATGCTTTGTACCACAATTGCCACTCAATACCGTATCTTAAATATAGGAGTGCTAAAATGGGTTTGTCTAAAAATGACGAACCAATAATAATTGACTTGTTAGGTACAATTCTAAAGATAGTAGGCTCACTAGTAGAAGTTATAATATTGATGTTATTTATTTTAGGTACGGTATTAAATCTTTTTAATATGCGAACTAAATAGTTTACATTCTCTTTCTCAAATAGACTACTTCTTTTGTATTGATTTTCAATTAGAATGTTGTTTGTCATAGGTATTGTAATTTAAAACGTTCGGTAGAACGCTATTCTTTAAGCGCAATATTCAGCTAAATAAATCTTTTTTATTGTTTCCTGAACCAAGGGTTTAATCATAACTAAATTAAGCATAGCTCAGTCATTTAAATTTACTATTTGGCCACTGTTATAAAAATGACAATATAGTACTTTTTAATGATTTCTAAAGCCGCTAATTAATCTGAAATATCTTTTGAATTGGTGGCGATTTCCCCCAAATTTCAACTTACTCTCTCCAACAAGGATAGCTATTCCTGTTGTAAGATAAATTAATTTTTAACAAATAATATTAAAACAAATAGTTTGAAATCTACTGTTTTTATGCCAATAATTTGTGTCAAAATTAGGCAAATATAAGGAACTTCTAGAGATGTAGAAAATAAATGTTTTAAGGACAGTTTAGTAGACTTTGATATGCTGTAAATAATATGTTAATAGGTACTTTTATTTAAGGTGAATTATTGAATAAGAGAAAAAAAACATTCATTTCTAGACTAACTAAATATAAAAAAATAATAGCAATGGAGAAATTTCAATGTTGTAACAGCGCTTTCAAAAACATTATTTTACTATAATATCACCCACAAACTTGTAATTATGAAAGATTCTCACGCTATGCCTGCATCTCCCACATTTTTCTGTGGATTTTGCTAATTATCAAAACAAATAGTTTTTATAAAATTACTCATAAACCCAATAGTAATACAAAATATAAAAAACAATAGCATGGCAACTGGCGAATAAAAACCTGTTTAGGTAAAGCGCTTCGTAAATAACTCTTTCGATAAAAACTTCTCACTAATCGCAGTTGGTCTAAAAAAAAGTCCAAACAATATATTTGGACTTCTATATATTTAAAACACTTAAGCTATCTAGGTAAGCATCATTTGCGAATACGTAATCAGCACAATAGCTAGTAATGCAAATGCAAGTCCTATGTAATTTTTAGTATTCAGTTTTTCTTTAAAAGCGAGAACACCTACTATACTTCCTATGATAATTACACCCATATTCATTGCAGCGAACACTGTCGATGGGTTTTTGGCGAAAGCCTGATGTGCTTTTAGATAAAACAAGATATTTCCAAAATTGAACAAACCTACCAGTAACCCAAAGAGAAGGTTTTGTAACTGTATTTTGGTCTTCTTAACGATTATTTCGTATATCACAAATGTAAGTATAACGAGTAATGAAATCACGAATGTGATAAGTAGTGATGTAGTAAATGGCAGGCTTGTTGCCAAAGCGATTTGCTTGAACAAAATATCGATTGCTCCAAATCCCACTAGCACAACAGCAGGATAGATCCAATTACTGTTCTTATTATCGGTTTTTTTAGAAAGGATGAGCAGTAGGGCAGGTAGTGCGATTAAAAAAGCAACTAGCTTATAACTATTGAACTCTTCGTCAAATAATAACCAAGCTGCAACAATGGGGATAAAGAGTGATAAACGCTGAGCGGCATCTGTTTTTACGATTCCCATGTGTTTTATAGAGGCAGCCAATACTAAAAAAATCACGGGCAGTAAAATCCCGAGCGGGATGTATATTTCCCAAGGCGCCGTGTGATCAATTGCCGATAACTCTGGTTGGAAAAAGAAAAAGCAAAGGACAATAGCCATGACATAATTCCAGGCCACAACTTGGCTTATAATTAAGTTTTTCTTGCAACCCACTTTAAAAATCACGCCTACTGTAACGCTACATAAAATGCTTAAAATAAGAAATAACATGCGTATAATTTTAATTAAAATATCGTTTACATAAAAAAACTCCAGCCTAAGCTAGAGTTTTTATTATAGTTGGGAGTAGGTTTTATGCCTCTTCCATAGTGTGATAAACGTTCATAACGTCATCATCATCTTCTAATTTTTCGATTAGTTTCTCTACATCAGCCATTTCAGCTTCAGAGATTGCTTTAGTAATTTGCGGAATTCTTTCGAAACCAGAAGATAAAATCTCAAGATTGCGATTTTCTAATTCTTTTTGAATTGTTCCAAAACTTGCAAAAGGCGCATAGATTAAAATTCCGTCTTCGTCTTCAAAAACTTCTTCAGCACCAAAATCAATAAATTCTAACTCTAATTCCTCAGCATCAAGTCCTTCAGCAGGAATCCTAAAGTTACAAGTGTGGTCAAACATAAATTCTACAGATCCTTGCGTTCCCATAGTACCATTACATTTGTTAAAATAACTTCTAACATTAGCAACTGTTCTATTGTTATTATCAGTAGCAGTTTCAACTAGAATAGCAATTCCGTGAGGTGCATATCCTTCAAATAAAACTTCTTTATAGTTAGCTGTATCTTTATCGGTGGCTTTTTTAATCGCACGTTCTACATTTTCCTTAGGCATATTAGCTGCCTTAGAGTTTTGAATAACGGCTCTCAATCTTGAATTGGCATCAGGATTTGGTCCACCTTCCTTAACAGCCATTACAATGTCTTTTCCAATTCTGGTAAATGCTTTAGCCATTGCTGACCAACGTTTCATTTTTCTACCTTTTCTGAATTCAAACGCTCTTCCCATTTCTGATTTTATTTTTAATGCGGTGCAAAAATACAATTATTCTGTAAGTTTCAAAGATTCTACGTCGCTAAGTTTTTAAGTTGGTTTACTGTAAATTCTCGACAATAAATGTCTGAATTTTTGCGCCAATTTATTATTGTCTTAAAATTGGAAACTAACTTAGAAACTCCGGATCTCAGTAACTCTTTTTTATTTTTTGTAAAAAGGCAATTTTACCACCTTAGCAGCAACATCTTTTTTACGTATTCTAATATAAATATCACTTTCAAGAGCGCTATTATCCATAGTTACATAACCCAGTCCTATTCCTTTATTCATAGAAGGTGACATTGTTCCTGAGGTTACAATTCCAATCACATTTCCAGATGCGTCTACGATTTCGTAATCATGTCTAGGTACTGCGCGTTCTTGCATTTCAAAGGCTACTAATTTTCTAGTAACACCCGCTTCTTTTTGTTTTTTTAAGTTTTCAGAGTTTGTAAATTCTTTAGTGAATTTAGTAATCCATCCTAAACCTGCTTCCAGTGGAGATGTTGTGTCGCTAATGTCGTTTCCGTACAAACAAAAACCCATTTCTAAACGCAATGTATCTCTTGCTGCTAAACCTATTGGTTTGATTCCGAATGCTGCTCCAGCTTCAAAAACTTTATTCCAAATCACCTCAGCATCGCTGTTTTTACAGTAGATTTCAAAACCACCTGAACCCGTATAACCAGTCGCAGAAATGATTACATCATCAATTCCAGCAAAATCAGCAACTTCAAAGTGGTAGTATTTAATCGCGCTCAAATCAATAGATGATAAGGCCTGCATTGCTTCAACCGCTTTTGGTCCTTGAATTGCCAATAAAGAGTACTCCTCAGAAAGGTCTTTCATGTCAACACCTAAATCGTTGTGAGACGAAATCCAGTTCCAATCTTTTTCAATATTTGAAGCATTTACTACTAATAAATACTCATCTTCTTTCATTTTATAGATAATCAAATCATCCACAACACCACTGTCATTGTTAGGTAAACAAGAATATTGCGCTCTACCAACTGTTAAAACTGATGCATCATTTGAAGTTACTTTTTGGATCAAAGCCAAAGCATTTGGACCCGAAAGTAAAAATTCTCCCATGTGCGAAACATCAAAAACTCCTACGTCATTACGTACCGTTTCATGTTCAGCATTAATTCCCTCATAGGTAATTGGCATATTGTATCCAGCAAACGGAAGCATTTTTGCTCCCAAACTTTCGTGTATGTGCGTAAGCGCAGTATTTTTCATTGTGTATTTGTATAAAATTTGAAGTGGCTAATTTATTGAAAAATTATCATATTTAAAGTATCATTTATGTTTATTCAGTACTTTTTAGGAGCTATTTCCAGCTATCCGTTGCAATCTTTTACTTTTTAAAGAAAAAAGTAAAAGGATTTCCACTGCTATCTGGGCTAAGGCAGCTCGTTATATTATAATTTTTGTATTTTTAAGCAAACTAATAAAAATGAAACAGGCTGTTGTTGTCGATAAAAACGAAATCCTAAAACGGTACAAACCTATAGATTCTCATACACACAAAGGAATTCAAGGTCACGCCTTAATTATTGCTGGGAGTTATGGTAAAATGGGTGCGGCAGTATTGTCTTCAAAATCATGCTTAAAAACAGGATGCGGACTAGTTACTGCCTTAGTTCCTAAATGTGGTTACGAGATTCTCCAGATTTCAAATCCTGAAGTCATGACGCTTACTGATGAAAACGAGCAGTATATTACTAATATTATATTCGATATAAAACCACAAGCAATTGGTATTGGCCCTGGTTTAGGACAAGCAACTGAAACTCAAAAAGCATTTCAGGAATTTTTAAAAACTAATAAAACGCCATTAGTAATTGATGCTGATGCGTTGAATATTTTGTCGGTCAATAAAAATTGGTTGGCATTATTAAAACCCAAAACAATTTTAACACCACACCCCAAAGAACTGGAACGATTAATAGGCAAGTGGAGTGGGGAGGAAGAGAAAATGGATAAAACAATTGCCTTTTCAAAACAATACAATTTGGTTATTGTAATGAAAGGTGCGCCAACTCATATTATTGATGGTGAAACTGTTTATCAAAACACAACGGGAAACGCCGCTCTAGCAACAGCAGGAAGTGGTGATGTCCTAACCGGAATAATTACAAGCTTCTTGGCACAAGGTTATGAAGCTATTGATGCAGCAGTTATGGGAGTCTATATTCATGGATTAACTGCTAATATTGCTTTGCCTGAAACCGGTTACCAATCTTTTATCGCTTCGAGTTGCATTGATAATATTGGAAAAGCCTTTCTATCCCTTGAAAATACTAGTAAATAACCACAATATATAAACGTACTTATTTGTAAGTTTGTACCTCAGTAAATTTCGATTATGAAAACTAATATTAATCTTCGCACCGTAAATGTTACACGGTACATCACTCCTTTACGTGAAGGTGGTTCGTTACCCGCTTTGGCGGAAGCCGATGATGATTTTAAATATGTACTTAAATTTAAAGGAGCAGGTCACGGTGTAAAAGCCTTGATAGCTGAGTTAATAGGAGGTGAAATTGCCCGCGCGCTAAAACTTAGAATTCCTGAATTAGTGTACGCCAATCTAGACGAAGCCTTTGGACGCACTGAGGCCGATGAAGAAATTCAAGATTTGCTGCAAGGCAGTCAAGGATTAAATCTAGCATTACATTTTTTATCAGGCGCAATTAATTTTGATCCCGTAGTAACCACTGTTGATCCTGTTTTAGCCTCACAAATTGTGTGGTTAGACGCTTACATAACTAATGTTGATCGCACTTTTAGAAATACCAATATGTTGATTTGGCATAAGGAATTATGGCTCATCGATCACGGTGCAAGTTTGTACTTTCACCACTCTTGGACCAATTGGGAAAAACATGCTCAAAGTCCGTTTGCACTAATTAAAGATCATGTATTGTTACCACAAGCAAGTGAATTAATAGCTATAGATGCTGCCTTTAAAGCAATATTAACTCCCGAAGTATTGACTGAAATTGTCAATCTTATTCCAATAGATTGGTTACAGTGGGAGGACGTTGAAGCCACACCTGAAGAGTTGCGAAATGTATACTTGCAGTTCTTGTTGACCCGATTAAATCATTCAGAAATTTTTATTAAGGAAGCACAAAATGCAAGAGAAAAACTTATATGAGTACGCCGTAATTCGGGTTGTGCCTAGGGTAGAACGCGAAGAATTCCTGAATGTGGGGATTATACTTTTTTGCAAAAAAGCCAAATTTATAAAAGTACTTCATTTAGTACCTCTTGAAAAAATCCTAGCATTATCACATGAAGCCGATGTGGAGCAAATTCAAGCAAATATTATTGCTTTTGAAAAAGTGGGACAAGGAGCTAAAGATGGCGGTCCTATCGCTATGATGGACATTCCGTCTCGTTTTCGTTGGTTGACTGCTTTACGAAGTTCTGTTATTCAAACCTCAAGACCGCATCCAGGACTTTGTGATGACTTAGATAAAACAGCGCAGCGTTTGTTTCAAGAACTGGTGCTTTAAATTGTAGGACTTTACGCTTTAATGATTAAAAAAAAATGGCATGTAGATTTGAATATTTAAGTAAATTAGTTATGATTATTCTGCTAAAATTTGTGAAATATTCGTGCCTTTTGTAATTAGAGACTTAGTAATGGATTGTAGTATTAAGTTATATAGGATAGTTAGCAATAATAATATAAAAGTAATGTTAAGACTACGAATTTTAATTCTAGCAATAATTTCTTTTGGGCTAATTTCGTGTAAGAATTCAAACTCTGAAAAACAGATTAAGAAAGTTTTTAATTCTCCAAAAGATTCTATTCTTTATAACAATTATGTAAACGCCATTGAAAATGGCAGTACATTTCAATATTTTACAGTAATTAAAGTTAAAGACATTAATACTGGAAAAGTTCGTGAAATCTGTACTAAAGGAGATTTTTTATGGGGCGCATTACATATTGAATATGATTCGAGCTATAGTAATATTGGCTTGAAAAAAATTCATAAAATGTTGCTTGAAAACAAAGAAAGATATTTTCAATTAAAAGACACTGCAGCTTTAAACAATTTAGGACTAAATAGATATTCTCCAGACGATTTAAAAAAGTTTGAAAAAGAAAATAATGTGGATTCAATTGCAAAATCAATTAAAGGAAAATGGGGAATATCAATCTCTGAAGATAAAAATATGTTACTTCTAGCCCATTCACTTTTTGATAGAGGAATTCTAACAGGTGAAAATAATTGTTTTGGTGGAAATCTTATGAACGTTGATAAGCAAATGTTAGACGAAAGAAAAAAACATCTTGAAGAGATAAAAGCAATGAGTAAAAAACAATAACTGCTGTTAACAACGGTTTAAAGAAATGGCGAGAAATGTGGTAAATTCAATTTTTTTTTTAGCTTATTGTTTTTTCTAATACCATAAATTCTAATGGAGTAGTAACGATTGGAATGTGAATGTCACCCACTGGAAAAGCTTCTCTCGCTCCAGTGTCTACGTAGCCGTGGCGTTTGTACCACGCGATTAATTCTTCTCGCAGTGAAATTACGGTCATGACAATTGTTTTTAAACCTAATGTTTGCAAATGATTTTCGGCAGCAGTTAATAGTTTTTTACCAATACCACTGTTTTGTAATGTTGGAGAAACGGTTAGCATCCCTAAGTAGAGTTTGTTTTCTTTTTGGATTAATAATACACAGCCTAAAATTTGATTTTGTTCAGTGAATTTTAAGAATGTGTTTTTAGGATCATCAAAAATTCCGATTAGTTCTTGTTCATTTGTTCGGCTGCCTTCTAATATGTTGGCTTCTGTTGTCCATCCTTTTTTGGAGGTTTCACCACGGTAAGCTGAATTGATCAATATATTCAAGAACGGGATATCGGTAAGTATTGCTTTTGAAATCATGGCTTTTTAAGTAATGGTATGTTCTGGTTTCAAAGATAAAAAATCAGCTAAATATTAGGATGATTTATACTTTATTTTCTTTTTTAAAATAAAACATCAGCTTTTGATGAATAGAATTTGCAATAATTTTAAAATTAAATTATTACTAAAAAAGCAACTATTTATGGTGCTGATTTTTCTAGTAAATACAGCATATGTTTAGACAAAAAAGCGACCAACTTTATGGTAAGTTGGTCGCTTTTTTGCACTATATTTTAGAAATTTTAAAAAGAAGTGTTCGTAATTCTAGCTTATTTTTTATTAAATAAAACGTCAGCGTGTACTGCTACTTCGCTCCATGTTTTACTAACACCATCTTTACCAGTGTGCAAAGCTTCGCAAGCTTTATTTATAGAAGCTACAGCTGCTAAAGCATCCCAGTTTTCTAAATTCATTACACCATCAAAGGATGCATTTGTATCACTATTTTCAGTATATTTTAAAGGAATATTGGCTGTTTTTCCGTTAAGTGTTACATCAATTGAACAAGTGTTGTCTGCAGCAACTTTAAATTCACCATCAATAAGCGTAGTGTTTTTCATTGCTCCAAAAAAGAATTTTAAGATTTTAGGATCTCTAGTTCCAGTAACATCGTTTGTGAATAAACTACTTACAGGAATGTTGAATTTAGTTCCGTTTAAAGCTTCAAGAGCTGTTTTTCCTTCTCCAGTGTTTGTTAACGTAATTTCTTTGAATGTTCCACCTACGGCTACTTTATCAGTAGTCTTGTAAGCTACGAAGCTTACTTTAGTAGAGTCATTGATAACGCTATAGGTTCCTTCAGTAGTTTGAGGTGTTGTAGTTTCTACATCAGTAGTTGTTTCCTCAGTACTTTTTTTAGAATCTTTACAGCTAATCGCTGAGATCATAATTATACTTAGAGCAATCAGTTTTAAGTTTTTCATTTTGCTTTTAATTTTTTAAATTATGTTGTAAAATTAAACATTAATAGTGTCACAATATTAATTTAGACGAGGAAGTGTTTCTTGATTAATGTTAAATTGTACGCAATAGAATGTTAACATCTGTTAATATTGTATTACTGGTTGAATAATAAAGACTTAAATGTTGTGGTTATTACTGTGAATTTATACCAGAGTTTCTCCATTTAAATTGGTTGTTAGCACTGAACTCATGTAATCAAAGAAAGGGCGTACGGAGTTAAATAAGGCATCGACTTTATGAAGAAAATCGGGTTGCAGTACTTCCTGATCTGTGAAAACGTGTCTTAAAATGAATTGTTTGTGTCGGATTAAATCAATGGCTTCATGATCTTTAGAGAATCCTCTTGGCGAGGTTAAAACTTTGCTTCCCGCTAATGCTATGAAATTTTCTTTTATGATTTTAGTATCTAAAATAGCATACCATTCTTTGTAGTTTATCTCAATATCCTGCCTAATTCGTTTTAAATCGGCTGGATTGGGGGAGAAAAAACCACAAGCAAGAAAGTTGTTACCGGGTTGGATGTTGACATAGTAGCCTCCTCTTTTGGAACTAGTGGCACGTTGCAAGCTAAAAGCAAATCTAGGCTTGTAAGGTAATTTATCTTTACTGAAACGAACATCATTATAAATGCGGTAAAGACTTTTTTTAGCCGATTGATTGTCGAGTATGTCATGCGAGTTCATGCGAGTAATTAGCTCTTCTACAAAATTGATCATGTTGCTTTGTGCGTCAAGATAGCTTTCTTTATGATCTGCGAACCAATCTCTATTATTGTTCTTTTCCAGATTTTTTAAAAAAGTAATGCTGCTTGGGAGTATAGAGGTGTTTTTCATTTAATTAATTATATTGGGTTATTACTATTTACGTACAATTGTAAACTTAATCCCCAAATTTAGTCAACTTTTTTTAGGTAGTCAAAATGGTTGGGATTAAAGTTTTCTTGTTATTACTGCTGTAAATTAATTGTGTAATTCGTATAGCCCTGATAGGAGCGGCATCCTTTATGTTCTTTCTTTAAGAACATAAAGATAGAGCGGATAGCGGGAAAAAGCTCCTTAATTAAAAAAACTGTCAATTTCCTTTTAGTAGAACCAATGACAGTGGGAGTAAAATGTCATGTTGTCAGATTATTTTCCGCCATTTTAACAAAAACTGACAATTAATTGGAGTGTTTTGTGTTGGCACAAAGATTGCTTTACAGTCATCAAGTAATAAAAACGAATATACATTAAATTAAAATATATTAAAAATGGGTAAAATAATCGGAATTGATTTAGGTACGACAAACTCTTGTGTTTCTGTAATGGAAGGTAATGAAGCAGTTGTTATTCCTAATGCAGAAGGAAAAAGAACTACACCATCTATCATCGCTTTTGTAGAAGGTGGAGAAATTAAAGTGGGAGATCCTGCTAAAAGACAAGCGGTAACTAATCCAACTAAGACTATTGCTTCTATTAAACGTTTTATGGGACGTGGTTTTGGTGAAGTTTCGGCTGAAGCAAAAAGAGTTTCTTACAAGATTGTAAAAGGAGATAACAATACGCCACGTGTGGATATTGATGGTCGTTTATATTCTGCACAAGAATTGTCAGCAATGACTCTTCAAAAAATGAAAAAAACTGCTGAAGATTATTTAGGTCAAACAGTTACTGAAGCGGTTATTACTGTTCCTGCTTACTTTAATGATGCACAACGTCAAGCTACGAAAGAAGCTGGAGAAATTGCAGGTCTTAAAGTTATGCGTATCATCAATGAGCCAACTGCTGCGGCATTAGCTTACGGATTAGACAAAAAAGGAACAGATCAAAAAATTGCTGTTTACGATTTAGGTGGAGGTACATTTGATATTTCTGTTCTTGAATTAGGAGACGGAGTTTTTGAAGTATTATCTACAAACGGAGATACACACTTAGGTGGAGATGATTTTGACCATGAAATTATTGACTGGTTAGCTGACGAATTTAAAACGGAAGAAGGTATTGACTTACGTCTTGACCCAATGTCATTACAACGTTTAAAAGAAGCTGCTGAGAAAGCTAAAATTGAATTGTCATCTTCTACTGAAACTGAAATCAACTTACCTTACGTAACGGCTACAGCTTCAGGACCAAAACACTTAGTTAAAAAATTAACTAGAGCTAAATTTGAGCAATTAACTGATTCATTAGTGAAACGTTCTATGGCACCAGTTGCTAGAGCGTTGAAAGATGCAGGTTTATCTGTTTCTGATATTGACGAAGTAATCTTAGTTGGTGGATCTACACGTATGCCAAAAATTGCTGAAGAAGTTGAAAAATTCTTTGGTAAAAAAGCGTCTAAAGGAGTTAACCCTGATGAGGTTGTTGCAATTGGAGCAGCTATTCAAGGTGGAGTTCTTTCTGGAGATGTAAAAGATGTATTGTTATTAGACGTTACACCTTTATCTTTAGGTATCGAAACTATGGGTGGAATTATGACTATCTTAATTGAAGCTAATACTACTATCCCAACTAAAAAATCACAAGTATTCTCTACAGCTGCAGATTCTCAGCCAACTGTTGAACTACACGTTCTTCAAGGAGCTAGACCAATGGCTGCAGATAACAATACAATTGGACGTTTTAACTTAGACGGTATTCCACCAGCACCAAGAGGAGTTCCTCAAATTGAGGTTTCTTTTGATATTGATGCAAATGGTATCATCAAAGTTTCAGCTACTGATAAAGGAACTGGAAAATCTCACGATATCCGTATCGAAGCTTCTTCTGGATTAACTTCTGAAGAAATCGAAAGAATGAAACAAGACGCTGAAGCTAACGCTGAGTCTGACAAAGCTGCAAGAGAAAGAGCTGAAAAATTGAACGAAGCAGATGGAATGATTTTCCAAACTGAAACTCAATTAAAAGATCTTGGAGATAAATTAGCTGATGATCATAAAGTTGCTGTAGAATATGCATTGACTGAATTGAGAATGGCACACCAATCTCAAGACATTCCTGCAATCCAAACTGCACTTGATAACATCAACGCTGCTTGGAAAACTGCTACTGAAGCAATGTACGCTCAAGGAGAACAAGGTCAAGCTGCTACAGAGCCACAAGCTGCTGCGCAAGGAGATGATGTTCAAGATGTAGACTACGAAGAAGTAAAATAATTTCTTTTAGTGAAGTGATTCGTCACTGATCTTACATTATATTAAAACCGTTCACTTAGGTGAACGGTTTTTTTTTGTAGTTTGATATTTATAAATGAAACATGATTTATCTCATAAACGGAATTATTATTTAGGGATATCTTTGTTTAAATATTTAATTTAAGAGTGTTTCATTTATAATGAACTTCATATTTGTTAATGCGTTATTCATTACAAAATCTTTTTTGTAATATTACTGTATATATTATTTTAAATGAGAAAGATTAAATTCAAAAAGAACAGAAAATTACAACCTAATAAACTTGAGTACACCGGAAGTCACAAAAAGATGGAGTCAGAGATGCAATTGTTTGTTTATGACGCTGTTGATTTTATTGAATACGCTGATATTGAAACAACTGATTTAAAAGCTACAATAAATGATCAAAAGATAAACTGGCTCAATTTACATGGCTTAAATGAAATGGAAATTATTGAAGCCATTGGAGCCTTTTTCAAAATTGATAATTTTTTGCTTTCGGATATTTTAAATACAACGCGTAGAACCAAGTTAGAAGAATCACCGGAGACTTTATTCTTTAATATAAAGTCGATGCTGCCAACGGAAAATTCTGATAATATTAGTGTAGAGCAAATCAGTTTTTTGATCAAAAATAATATCTTAATCTCTTTTCAGGAAAAAAGAAGTGATTTCTTCTCACACATAAGAGAGCGTATTCGCACACATTCTGGAAATGTTAGAAATAAAAAAGCCGACTTCTTACTCTATTTATTATTAGATGCTGTGATGGAAAATTTTTATGTTACTATCGAAAATGAAGAAGATAAAGTAGAAGAGTTAATTAATCTTTCTAAAAATAGTGCCGACCCTAATATTTTGATTCGGATTGAGAAACATAGGGACAACTTTAATTTTTTAAAAAGAGCTATTATTCCGCTCAGAGACTCCTTATACGCCATAAAAAGTTTAAAAGAAGACGAAGATTTTTGTGTGATAGAATCAGAGTCGTTTGGTTATTTTTCTCGATTACATCAAAAAAGTCTAGAACTTTTAGAGCAAATAGAGTCGGATATGGGGATGTTAGAAAGTGCTTCTAGTTTTTTCTTTTCATCTCAATCGCATAAAATGAATGAGATTATGAAGACCCTAACAATTGTTTCGGCAATATTTATTCCGCTTACCTTTATCGTAGGAGTTTACGGAATGAACTTTGAACACATGCCTGAATTAAAATATCAAAATGGCTATTATACCGTTATAGCAGTCATGGTTCTCATAGGGATTATCATGATCTTCTACTTTAAAAAAAGAAAATGGTTTTAGAATTAAAAATCGTAATCTTAAACATGTTTGAAATAGTTAAAGACAATAAAAAATACGTTTATAAAATATCAAAAAAGTAAGCAAAATGAATAAAGCCATATATATAGCAACCTCTGAACACAATAGCGGTAAGTCAATTATTACGCTAGGTTTAATGAGTATGTTAATTGGGAAAACAGCCAAAGTAGGGTATTTTAGACCTATTATAGAAGATTTTGAAGATGGAAAGGTAGATAATCATATTGAAACCGTTATCTCTCACTTTAAATTAGACCTTGCTTTTGAGGATGCTTATGCCATCACTAAAAGTAAATTGATCAAGAAGAAAAATAAGGGAAAATTAGGCGAAGTTTTAGACCTTATCATCGAAAAATACAAACGCCTAGAGGAACAATGTGATTTTGTTCTAGTAGAAGGAACTAGTTTTAGCGGCGAGGGAACGGTTATCGAATTAGATATGAATGTTTTGATTGCTAAAAATTTAGGGATTCCAACAATTATTGTAGGTACAGGCATAGATAAAACACTCGAGGAACTTATTGATGGTTTGTATTTAACCTACAATTCGTATAAAGAAAAAGAGGTTGAGGTGCTAGCTATTATTGTAAACAAAGTATTGGGGCAAAATATTAATGTAGTTGCTGATGGGTTGAAAGCTACCTTGCCACAAGAGGTTTTAGTCAATGCGATTCCGTTAATACCTAGTTTAAATAATCCAACTATTAAGGAAATCGTAGATGTATTGGATGCTAAAATCCTTTTTGGGGATTCCTTTTTAAACAATGAAATAGGCCATTTTAGTGTAGGTGCGATGCAGCTTCATAATTACCTGTTACACCTGCAAGAAAATGCTTTAGTGATTACTCCTGGAGATCGAGCAGACCTTATATTGGGAGTTTTACAAGCCAATGAATCGGCTAATTATCCCGCAATATCTGGAATAGTCTTGACGGGTAATATCGTTCCTGAAGAAAGTATTATAAAGTTGATTGAAGGTTTAACAAGCATTGTTCCTATACTTGCTGTAGCAGGAGGGACTTACGGTATTACAAACAGAATAGGGAATATAAAATCACAAATCTATGCTGATAATACACAAAAGATTGAAACCTCAATCAGTACTTTTGAAAAGTATGTTGATATAGATAATTTATCAGAGAAATTAAGTGCTTTTGAAGCTGAGGGAATGACCCCAAAAATGTTTCAGTATAATTTAGTTAAACGCGCAAAAAAACACCGCAAACACATTGTTTTACCCGAAGGAAGTGATGAGCGTATCCTTATTGCAACCTCTCGACTATTAACAATGAATGTAGTGGATATTTCGATCATTGGAAACAAAAAAGAAATAGAAAATAAGGTAGCAGAATTAGGAATTACATTGGACTTTTCGAAAGTAAAAATTATTAACCCTATAGAGTCTGAACATTATGAAGATTACGCAAATACGTATTATGAACTGCGTAAAAATAAAAATGTTACTATCGCTATGGCCAAAGATTTAATGGAAGACGTCTCTTATTTTGGAACCATGATGGTTTATAAAGGGGATGCTGACGGAATGGTTTCTGGAGCGGCACATACCACACAACATACTATTTTACCGGCTTTGCAGTTCATTAAAACAAAACCAAATTCAAGTGTGGTTTCTTCGGTGTTTTTTATGTGTTTAGAAGATCGTGTTTCTGTTTTTGGAGATTGTGCTATTAATCCAAATCCAACTGCAGAACAACTAGCTGAGATAGCCATTTCATCTGCTGATACAAGTATGGCTTTTGGAATTGAACCCAAAATAGCCATGTTATCCTATTCATCTGGAGCTTCTGGCAAAGGAGATGAAGTTGAAAAAGTGCGTACAGCAACTGAGATTGTTCGTATGAAACGTCCTGACCTAAAAATTGAAGGCCCAATACAATATGATGCAGCAGTAGATATGGAAATTGGGCAAAGTAAAATGCCTAATTCTGAAGTAGCAGGACAAGCAAGTGTGCTTATTTTTCCCGATTTAAATACAGGTAATAATACTTATAAAGCAGTTCAAAGAGAAACAGGAGCATTAGCGATAGGACCAATGTTGCAAGGATTAAACAAGCCCGTAAACGATTTAAGTCGCGGTTGTACCGTTGATGATATTATCAATACTGTAGTAATCACAGCCATTCAAGCGCAAGGGTTGTAACGTTTTATTAAAAGATTGAAAAATTTAATAATTTGAAAACTATTTGTTTTCTATTTCAATCTTTGAATCTTTTTAATCTTTCATTTTTTAAATTTTAGTTCAATGAAAATAGTCATAATTAATTCAGGAAGTTCATCAATAAAATACCAATTAATCAATATGCCAACTCAGGAAGTACTTTGTAGCGGCATGATTGATAGAATAGGATTAGAATCCTCAAATCTTACGTACGTAACTAGTACGTCAAAGTTAGAAGAAAGCATGCCAATATTAAATCATAAAATAGGTTTGGTTAAGATAGCCGAATTACTGATGAATGAAAATATAGGAGTAATTAAAAGTACTGAAGAAATTGATGCTGTAGGGCATCGTGTAGTTCATGGAGGGACTTATTTTTCGGACACAACGATTATTGATCAAGAGGTAAAAGATAAAATAGAGGAGCTTTTTGCACTTGTGCCATTGCATAATCCAGCGCATTTATTGGGGATAAATGTTGCCGAAGAGATTTTTGCGAAAGCAAAGCAAGTAGCTGTTTTTGATACTGCTTTTCATCAAACCATACCTGTGGTAGCACATAAATTTGCAATACCAGATCATTTTTATAATGAAAATAAAATAAGAGTATATGGATTTCACGGAATTAGCCATAAATACGTGTCAGAAAAAGCTATTGAGTATCTAGATAAAAGTGCTAATTTAATTAGTATTCACTTAGGAAATGGCTGTAGTATTACGGCAATTAAAGACGGGAAAAGCATTGATCACTCCATGGGTTTCTCCCCATCAAACGGATTGTTAATGGGGACGAGAAGTGGTGATATTGATCATTCGCTTATCTTTTATTTAATAGACACTTTGGGGTATACTAGTAAGGAAGTAAATGATATTTTACTTAAAAAGAGTGGTATGCTTGGACTAACAGGTTATAGCGATCTAAGAGATATTGAGTCACATGCAGAGGAAGGAAATAGAGCCTGTCAATTAGCTCTAGCAATGAATGCGTACCGAATTAGGAAATATATTGGATCCTATACTGCAGTCATGAATGGACTTGATGCAATTATTTTTACAGCTGGAATAGGAGAAAACTCTTCTTATATCAGGAAATTAGTTTGTGCAGATATGGATTATTTTGGACTTAAATTAGATGATCGAAAGAACGAAGTGCGCGCTAAAGAAATGAGAGAAATCAACACTTTAAATTCAAAGACAAAAATTATGGTAATTCCAACTAATGAAGAATTAGAAATTGCGAATCAAGTTTATGAGTTGCTTAAGTAATTTAAAGCTTCATTTTATTATTTTAGCATCAATTAAATTTAGTTAAGAACTGATGATTTAAATTGCTTACAATTTACATTAGATAATACAAAATTAACTCAAAGAACCAATGAAAAAAATAACGGTAGTCGCATTATTTCTGTTAGGAACTAGTTCGCTTTTTGCACAAAAAACAGACGAGCAAGTATTAAAGGAAATCTATAAACAAGCATTAACCAACTCGAAATCATACGCATGGTTAGATCATTTATCGAATGATATTGGGGCGCGTTTGTCAGGTTCTGCAAATGCTGAGAAAGCGGTGCAATATACCAAAGCTGAAATGGAAAAATTAGGTTTTGATAAAGTGTACTTACAAGAAGTAATGGTGCCTAAATGGGTAAGAGGCGAAAAAGAGACGGCCTATATTTTAGATAATAAAACAAAAACCGTGGTGCCTATTTGCGCCTTAGGAGGATCAGTGGCTACAGCCAAAAATGGTCTAACTGCAGAAGTTATAGAAGTTCAGAATTTTGATGAACTGACAGCATTAGGAGCAGCGAAAGTAAAAGGAAAGATTGTCTTTTTTAATAGACCCATGGATAAAGAACAGATAGAATCGTTTCATGCGTATTCAGGAGCTGTAGATCAGCGTTATGCAGGAGCACAAAAAGCAGCAGAACTTGGCGCAGTGGGAACTATTGTACGTTCGCTAAATTTAAGATTAGATGATTTTCCACACACAGGAACGCAAAGTTACGGAGATTTACCTAAGTCAAAATACATCCCTACTGCCGCAATTAGTACTAATGGTGCAGAATTGTTGAGTAAAACTTTGAAGAAAAATCCAAAGTTGAATTTCTACTTCAAGCAGTCTTGCGAGCAGTTTGACGACGTACTTTCTTACAATGTAGTGGGAGAAATTAAAGGTTCAGTAACGCCAGAAAACATTATGGTTGTAGGCGGACATCTTGATTCTTGGGATCTTGCTGATGGATCACATGATGATGGAGCAGGAGTAGTACAAAGTATGGACGTCGCTAATATTTTCAAGAATATAGGGTACAAACCTAAAAATACAATACGAGTAGTGCTTTTCATGAATGAAGAAAACGGTTTAAGAGGCGGTAACAAATATGAGGAACTGTCTTTAAAAAATAAAGAAAACCATATTTTTGCTTTAGAAAGCGATTCGGGTGGATTTAGTCCAAGAGGATTTTCGTTAGAATGTGATAAAGCTAATTTTAACCAAATTGCTGAGTTTAGTAAATTATTCGAACCTTATTTAATCCATAGTTTTGTGGAAGGGCATAGTGGGTCAGATATTGGTCCATTAACCTCTAAAAACATCGTAAAAGCAGGTTTAAAACCAGATTCACAACGTTATTTTGATTATCACCATGCAGCAAATGATAAATTTGATGCTGTGGATAAAAGAGAGTTGGAATTAGGAACGGGAACAATGACTTCATTGATGTATTTAATGGATCAAAGAGGGATTTTAAAATAAGATTTAATCCAAATAGATTTTAACAAATAGCCCTACTAGTTTAAACTAGTGGGGCTATTACTTATTAAGGAATAACTTCTAAAATTAGTCTTTAAAAGTTATTGTGAAAGTAGTTCCATGGTTTACTTTACTATCCACTGTAATGTTACCTCCAAGACTCGTGATGTGGTTGTGTACTAAATATAAGCCAATGCCTTTGCTATCTTCGTGATCATGGAATTTTTGGTGTAAACCAAAAATTTTATCTTTCACGACTTCCATATCAAAACCAATTCCGTTATCAGTTACAATCAATTGCTTTTGATCGTCACTCGTTTTTGAAAAAATAGAAATTCGAGGCAAATAATCTGGATTAGCGTATTTTATAGCATTGGTAATCAAATTAAGAAAAATACTTTTCAGGTTGGATTTATTAAAAGCAATACACTTTAATTCAGTAAAATTGCAATCGATTTTTGCTTGTGAATTCTCAATCAACGCATTAATAGATAGTACTGTGTCTTCTAATGTTTCTTGAAAATGAACTTCTTCTAGATGTTCGTTGATCTCATTTTGCTTGTCAAGCATCGTTACATATTCATTGAGTGTGTCTTTTAAATTTAATGAAGTTGTTTTTAAAAGTGTTATAAACTCAGCTGTTTCTGGATCATTAATAGTATCCGTTTCTAATAAATCAAAAATTGTCAATAGGTTGTTCACAGGAGATCTCAAGTCATGCGCTGCGGTATAGGTTAACTTCTTGAAATTATTATTGATGTTTATAAGATCCGTCAAGTTTTGATTCCGTTCTTTTTCAAGTTCTTTTTGATACGTAATGTTTTTTGCTATAGCATAAACATGACTATCGCTTTCTATAGGTAAAGAAGTCCATAAAAGCCAAATTGTTGTACCATTTTTAGTTAAATACCTGTTCTCGAAATTAAGTAACGGAATTTTATTTTTTAGGTCGTTTTGAGCATTAATTGTCGTCTTTTTATCTTCATGATGTACAAAAAAACTAATGGGTTTTGCAAGTAACTCTTCTTGGCTGTAGCCTAATAAATTAGATACAGCAGGGTTTATTTGTTTGAAATAACCATCAAAACCTGCAACGCACAATAAATCAGGAGACAATTCAAAAAACTGTTTAAATTTTATGAATGTGTCAATTTCTTGATCGGCTATTTTTTGATTACTTCGTATCATTAAAAATTATTAAGATTTAATTTTATTAATGAAATATTTATGTAGGCTAAATCACTGAAAAATAAAATCGGCTTCTAAAATTAATCAAAAAAAGGATTGAATGACTTCAAAAAGTAAATTTTTTATTGGTATTAGCATAAAAAAAGGGATTGTTTAATTAAAAACAATCCCTTATCTATATACTGTTATTTTGTTTTAGATTCTGAAAATACCTCCAAAAGCAATTATTCTTTGGAAAAAGAAAAAATCTTGTGAAGCGCTATCCTCACTACTCTTAGTAGTACGAATGTCTTGCATATTGATGTACCCACCTTTTAATTCTCCTTGAACATAAAAGTGTTTGAAAAAAGTAACATTCAATCCTGCTTTTAGTGAAGTACCATATCCAGAAACATGAAAATCATCGTGACGTTCTTTTCCTAATAATGTAGTATTAGTCTTTGGATATAATACTCCTACACCCACGCCTTCAGTAAGGTTTACTTGAATTTTGTCAGTATTTCCTATTTTAAATAGTGATGAAATATCATCGTGTCTAGAAACTTCAGTGTTTACATAATTTAAACCATCAGTGTGTTCGTACATTAGGAAAGGAATTCCACCTACCTCTGTACCTTGTGCGAAGTTCACGGGAGTATTGTTATAGACTCCATTGTAAATTGAACCGCTTTCTCCAGCAGGTAGGTTAATAGTACCTGTAATATTAGCGGTTTGATCTTGTGTCATTACGTATTTCATATGGTCTACACCTAGGGTTACACTATAATGATCACTAATAAAATACCCCAATCTAAAATTAGTTTGTGGGATGGTCATTCTTGAAGGATTGACATAATCTACATGCCATCCTTTTGGTTTATCATGAGCAGCCATGTTCTCTACAGTAAAGTTGTAATCTTTACCTTTGTAGTTCACATCTGACTTTGTGTAACTGTCTCTATTTCCTCCCCACGAAACAAAGAATTTTCCTTTATTGTGTGCAGTATATCTGTCTTGAACTTTAATATCTTCTTGTGCATTTACAGTATTAGCAAAGCTAAATGCTAAAAAAGCTGTAAATAATATTATCTTTTTCACTTGGTGTATATATAAAATTAAAAATTATTAACCGTTTGTCTAATGGCAACTAATTTTGTCATTAATGATTCAAAATAGTCTAAATGCAACATGTTAGCTCCATCACTTTTTGCGTTAGCTGGATCAAAATGGGTTTCGATAAATATACCGTCAACACCTACTGCAATACCTGCTTTTGCAATGGTTTCAATCATATCAGGTCTTCCTCCAGTTACACCAGCAGTTTGATTAGGCTGTTGCAAAGAGTGCGTTACATCAAGTACCGTAGATGCATATTGTTGCATAGTAGGAATTCCTCTAAAATCAACAACCATATCTTGGTAGCCAAACATAGTTCCACGATCTGTAATCATAACTTTTTGATTGTTGCAATCCAATACTTTTTGTACGGCATGTTTCATACTTTCAGGGCTCATAAATTGTCCTTTTTTCAAGTTGACCACTTTTCCAGTATTGGCAGCAGCCACAACTAAATCTGTTTGACGAACTAAAAAAGCCGGAATTTGTAAAACATCAACATATTGAGCCGCCATATCGGCATCCTCATTTGTATGAATATCAGTAACAGTGGGAACGCCAAAGGTCTCCGAAACTTTTCTTAATATTTTTAACGCTTTTTCATCTCCTATTCCTGAAAAACTATCAATTCTAGAACGATTTGCTTTCTTGAAGGATCCTTTAAAAATAAAAGGAATTTGTAAGTTATCAGTAATACCTACTAATTTTTCGGCAATTCTCATCGCCATTTCTTCTCCTTCAATGGCACAAGGACCAGCTAATAAAAAGAAATTTCCGCTATCAGTGTGTTTGATTTGTGGTATATCGTGTATGTTCATAGTGTGTTGTTTTTTAAAGTTGCAAAGGTAGCTATGATTTGCGATTTCCCCTTTACGATTTAACTTTTTTTATAGAGATTATTAAGTGTTATTAGTAGCTGTTTCCTGCTATACGCTTGTATCTTATGGTTTTTAAAGAAAAAACCATAAGGATACCGCTGCTATCAGGGCTAGGGCTTAGATTGTTAATCCTGTTTTTTTAAACCAAAACCTACAGGAACTTTTAAATATCCTTTTTCATAAATATTCATATACAGTAAGATAGGTTTTTTTAAACCTTCCCATTTTACTTCGTATACATCTAGAAATCCAGCGCCCATATCGCTTCTTTTAGTAGGAAACGGACAACAACTTTCTAATTTTGTAAAACTTATTTTTTCGCCTTTAGGACCACACAAGGCATTCAGGTAACGCTCTTGATTAATAGTGTCATTTCGCGTGCTGTAATAAAAAACGTTGATAGGGTAATCTTTATCATATCCATATTTTTTATTTGTACTGTACTCAGTAAATACAAAGGTATTATGGACTGATAATCTTGGAATAGGAGCATTATCATCTACGTTTTTTAAAGTAGATTTTGTACTCACGCAAGAAACCATAAATAAAAGAAAAGTAAGAGCAACTATTATTTTTTTCATAATGGAGTTATTTTGAACGGTTTTTAGTTTTACTTACAAATATAAACAGAACTATAAACACGATTACTACCAAAATATAAAATTGTGATGAAAACCTTTGAATTCTAAATACTAGAATCCCTATTTTTGCGACAAATAAATAAACTATGACTATTTTTTTTCAAACTTGGCCCTGGTATATTTCGGGGTTTATTATCGGTTTAATAATGCTATCACTGATATATTTCGGAAAATCTTTCGGAATGTCCTCTAACCTTCGTTCGATGTGTACGATAATGGGAGCAGGTAAGCGTACAAAATTTTTTGACTTTGACTGGAAATCACAACGCTGGAATTTAATTGTTGTCTTAGGCGCTATGCTTGGCGGATTTGTTGCTGTGAATTTTATGAGCGATCCGTCTAATGTGACCATAAACCCAAAAACAATTGCGCAATTAGCAGCATTTGGTATCGACGCGCCTAATGGTAAATTAGCTCCTGATGTACTTTTTGGTTTGCAAGCATTTCAATCACCTAAGAGTATTGCGATACTTTTAGTTGGTGGTCTTCTCATTGGTTTTGGTACGCGTTATGCTGGAGGATGTACTTCTGGTCATGCTATCTCAGGTTTAAGCAACCTACAAATTCCTTCATTAAAAGCCGTAATAGGTTTTTTTATTGGTGGATTGATCATGGCATATTTAATTTTTCCCTTAATTTTTTAAATGATGAAAATAATAAAATATTTACTAGTTGGTTTCGTTTTCGGAATCGTACTTACAAAATCAGAAGCCGTTTCATGGTACCGTATTTATGAAATGTTTCAGTTTCAGTCTTTCCACATGTACGGAATCATAATGACTGCGGTGGTAACGGGAGTTATTGGTATTCAAATCATAAAAAGGAATAAGATTAAAGACATCAAAGGCTTGCCTATCGAAATTGCCGATAAAGAACCGGGTAATGCAAGATATTGGATTGGCGGAATATTATTTGGACTTGGCTGGGCACTTGTTGGTGCTTGTCCTGGGCCTATTTATATCTTGATTGGTGCTGGTTTTTGGAGTGTTTTTATCGTTTTATTTGGTGCGTTGCTAGGAACTTACCTCTATGGAGTTTTTAAAGATAAATTACCTCACTAAAATTAGTATTAGGTAAAGATTTTAAATAGCATTCTCTAGTTGAGGATGCTATTTTTTTTGGTTCAATTTTAATATCCCTACTACAATCAGGTATTGGGCAAGAATATAAGTGACCATTATGAAAAATGAATTGTACATAATGGGACTGTAAAACTTGTCAAAAGCGAGGATGCTATCTGAACTTACAAAAACAATTGCCCCTAATAATACATACCAACTTGCGGGCTTTTGCCAAATTAAAAACCCTTTCAAAGCAAACAGTAACATAGTTGATATTACTAAAGCATATACAAATACGGGAATGGTCAATTCACCCAAACTAGGTAATAATATCGACAAGAAAATCATTAAGTAAGCAATGATTGCTGTGACTCCAGACCAATAGATGGCTCTATTGTGATCTTTTTTTGGTTTTAGTTGTTTGTTGAAAAGAAAAATATAAACCACATGTGAAATTAAAAAGGCTACAAGTCCAAAAATAAAATACAACTCTCCACGATCTGTAAAGAGTAAAATAATATCTCCTATCCAAGAGCACAATAATGCGATTAAAAGCAGTTTTTTTGATGTAAATGAGGCACTTAAATAGACTGCCGCAATTAAAAGCAAAATCAATACCGGTTTCATGAATCCAGCAATAGTTTCAAGTTCTAAAAGAAGGATTGCTAAATATAAGGCACTGAAAGCGAGGTAACTTTTTAATAATGTATTGGTTTTCATAATAGCTTTAGGAATTGGTAATTTCGGGTTTAGAAACTTTAAACTCAAAGGAAATAAAAGTAATACTCAAGCCCAAAACGTCTTTTACAGCATTTGTTATTCCGGAACTAATGCTAGAGACGGCATCCATGACAGGAACATTATCTTCACCTTTGTAGATTCCGTAAAGCTTTTCGATAATAATTAATACCGCAAATAACGGCATGGCAATTATTAATATTTTACCATATTCTTCCATAAAAAAAAACATTCTAATTTATCCAAATATAGAATAAATTAGAATGTTTTAATGATTAATACACTTTATTAACGATATTATTAGTGTTTAGATAATTTCAGCACTTATTCCTGCTTCTAGTAATCTAGTACATTGTGGCTTCAACTTATCTAAGGGGCCCGTTTTTACCGTACACTTTCCGTTATAGTGAACAATTAATGAACATTGTTCAGCTTGTTCAGGAGTGTGGTCACAAACGCGAATTAAAGTTTCAATTACATGGTCAAAAGTATTCACGTCATCATTATAAACTACAATTTCGTTGTTTAAGGTAGGTGCTTCCTTTCGGCTGACTTTTTCTCTTACTTTTTCTTTAGTACTCATTTTTGTACGTTTTGATTTCGTAATTATTAATTTAGATACTAATTTACGTATTTTAATGAAACCCAGTTGTTTCTTTGAAACTTTTTAACATAAGTTAATCCTTTTTCAACGCAAGAAGCATCTATAAATGGAATGTCTTCTTCATAAAAGCCACTTAATAATAAAGTTCCCTTTGGGTTCAAGCAATCAACATAAGCTTGCATATCATTCAATAAAATATTTCTATTGATGTTTGCAATGATTAGGTCGTATTTTTTATCTTTCAACAAAGCAGCTTCACCTTCATAAACGGTAATGTGTTTGCAATTATTGCGTTCTGCATTTTCTATAGAGTTCAGGTAACACCAGTTGTCTATGTCAATAGCATCAATAGGTTGTGCCCCTTTCATTTCGGCAAGAATAGCTAGAATAGCAGTTCCACAACCCATGTCAAGTGTTTTCATTCCGGTAACCTCTATTTCTAATAAATGCTGAATCATCATGTGAGTAGTCTCGTGATGACCGGTACCAAAACTCATTTTTGGTTCAATTACAATGTCAAACTCTGCGTCTGTTTTTGGGTGAAATGGAGCTCGTACATGGCAGTTTCCATCTACATCAATAGGTTCAAAATTCTTTTCCCATTCTTCATTCCAGTTTACTTGATCGATTTCTTCAAAAGTATAATCAATTTTAAATTCTTCAGATTTTAAAATATGAATATCTTCAAGAATTTTCTCATCCCACAAATCCTTTTGTACAAAAGCAGAAACGCCAGTTTCTGTCTCTGTGAAACTTTCAAATGCAGTTTCACCTAATTCAGCAATTAGTATTTCTGAACCCAGTTGCATTGCTTGTTCGTTATCGCTAGTGTCTTTTGGTACTATGTTAAAATGGTATCCAATATAAATATTTGACATGTTTAATTTTTTTGCAAAGGTAGTATTTCTCTTTTATGGAATATTATAAAAATAAAAAAAGCGGTAAATTTACTTTACCGCTTTTTAAAATATAATAAAATACTATCTAAATAGCATTGATAATTGCTACAAAATCATCTGCTTTTAGTGCAGCTCCACCAATAAGACCACCGTCTACATCAGGTTTAGAGAAAATTTCATTTGCATTTTCAGGTTTTACACTACCACCATAAAGGATACTCACTTCGTCAGCGACATCAGCTCCAAAATTCTTACGAACATTTTCTCTAATAAACGCATGCATTTCTTGCGCTTGTTCTGGTGATGCCGTTTCTCCAGTCCCAATTGCCCAAACCGGCTCATAGGCTAAAACGATATTTTTCCAAGCTGATTTTTCAATATGGTACAATCCGTCTCTCAATTGATTTTCAACTACATTAAAATGTTGTTTTTCTTGTCTGTCTTTTAACTCTTCTCCAAAACAGAAAATAACTGTCATTTCATGCTTTAAAGCAGTATCTACTTTATTTGCAATCAAAGCATCTGATTCATTAAAAATCGCTCTACGTTCAGAGTGACCTAAAATAACGGTATTTACACCAATACTCTTTAGCATGTCTGCCGAAATTTCTCCTGTAAAAGCACCACTTTCTGCTTGGTGCATGTTTTGAGCAGCAACATCAATATTAATAAACTCTAAGTGATCAACGGCTGAAGCCAAGTTTACAAAAGTAGGAGCAACGATTATTTGTGTTTCAGTATCAGTAGGAATCTTTGCAATTAATTCATTTAATAAATCTTCGGTTTGCTCTGAATTTTTGTGCATTTTCCAGTTTCCAGCTACTATTTTCTTTCTCATTTTAGTCTTTTTAATGTGGTGGGTATTTGTTTTTTAGTTCTTTATTAAGATTATTTTAAATGCGTTAAAGTTGCATTGATTTTATCAAAATCAGTTTCGATGGCTCTGTATAAAGCTATTTTTCCTGTTTTGTCAACAATGATGTATCTTGGAATCCAGTCTAGATCAATTGCTTTTGCAAAAACACCTTTCATTTGGTCATTAGCCATAAAGTGTTCTCCTTTTAAATCGTGTTTTTGAATGCCTTCTTTCCATTTGTCAGCAGTTTTATCCATAGAGATAAATACATAAGCTACATCAGGATTATTAGCTTGCAATTCTTTGATTTTAGGCATTGCTTTTACGCAATCACCACACCAAGATGCCCAAACCTCTATAACTAAAGTTTTTCCTTCATATTTCTTTAAAATATCTTGAAAAGCAATTTGTTGGTCTTGGGTATCTAATAAGGTTTCTGATAAAGCTTCTTTAGAAAAAGAAGTTTGTTGTGCTTTAGAGTCGGCACATGATATTGCTACGAAAGCTGCAAGTACGGCTATTAATTTTTTCATTTCTTTTATTTTTAACAAAGTTAAACAAACAATTTGAATGCGAATCAAAGATTGTTTTTTTTTGATTTTAAGCAAATAAATGCAGTAAAAACAATGTTTTAGTGCTAAAATGACAAAATGAAAACGTAATAGTAGGAATATAAAATAATGATATTCTTAAAAAAAGAGCTTCTTTAATTAGAAATAACGATTAAAAACGGAGGTATTGGATTAAGACAGACGTATTTTAGGGTCTAAATAGGCATAAATAATATCGACAAGAATGTTGATTATGACAAATGTGGTTGAAATTATTAAAACAGATCCCATAATTACCGGTAGGTCTAAATTGTTTAAAGCTTCAACAATTTCTTTACCTAAACCGTTCCATCCAAAAATATATTCGACAAAAACAGCTCCTGCAAGCATGGAAGCAAACCAGCCAGATATGGCTGTAATTACTGGATTTAATGAGTTTTTTAAAGCGTGTTTACGAATGATTTGGAATTCTGATAATCCTTTGGCTCTAGCCGTACGAATATAATCTTGTCCAAAAGTTTCTAGCAGTGAATTACGCATTAGTTGAATCACAACTGCAAGAGGTCTAATCCCTAAAACTATAGCGGGTAGAATAATATTTTTCCATTGAATATAGCTTCCGTTTCCAAAATCGTCTACTTCATACAAACTTCCTGTCATATTAAGATGTGTGTATTTTTGCAACACAAATCCAAACAACCAAGCAAATAATATAGCACTAAAAAAGGACGGAATACTCATTCCTAATGTACTCACAAGAGCGATAATTCTATCAATCCAAGTATCTTTATTCAGTGCAGATACAATGCCTAATATAATCCCGAATACAATGGCAATTACAATGGCAAAAAGAGCCAGAATTGCTGTACTCGGTAAGGTGTTTCCAATAATTTCAGATACTTTTTTTCCGCTTTTTTGAAAACTCTCTCTTAAATAAGGTGTTTTTATAACTGTGGTTGTATTGCCAATAGTAAATAAGGAGGCAGCATTGTATTTTCCTTCACTTAAAAAAGTATAATCATTATCATTTGTACTGTGAAATGAAATAGGAGCGAGGTCATTCAAATAGTATAAATACTGTGTGGTAATGGGTTGATCAAAACCATACTTTTTCTTGATTAACGCCAGTTGTTCAGAGTTTTCATTTTGATCTAACATCATTCTGGCAGGATCACCAGGTAAAACATTAAATAAAAAGAAAATAACCGTAATTACTCCATAGAGAGTAAGCAGCGCATATCCTAGTTTATTGAAAAAGTATTTTAGCATTTTTATTGGGTATAAAACGATTGAAAGCCTTAAAATTAAAACAAATTGTGCTTTTAAGGCTTTTAAAAGTGGGGTAGATTACAATTTCAAATCATTAATATCGTTGTAATGTACTTTTTGTTTAATCGTTCCTTTTTCGAGTACAATAAGACTTGGATTGGCTCTTTCAATTGTTTTTAAAGTAATCGCATCACAAGTGTAGTATTCAAAATCAAGACCGTATTTTTTCTTGGCTTTAGCAATTTCTTCTTGCGATGAATTGGTCATTCCAACCATTTTATATCCTTTGGCTACAGCCGCATCATTTAATTTTTTAAGCTGAGACATTCCCGCCTCATCAGCAATGGTTAAGTCATAACTTACCGCCATAATTAGTTTTGGCTCTTGCAACAATTCTTCTTTATAGTCAGAATCGTCTTTCATCATCGTGAAATCATGAATTGGCGGCACGTAACCTTCAGATAGTACATTGTCTTTTCTATCAACAAAAGTAGCTCCTTCTGGAATTGCCATTAAATCAGCTTCTTTAAATTCAGTATTCACTCCTTTTACATTGTAAATAAAAACCATTTCAACTACTGACTTAGGTGCACCTTCAGGAATTTCCATTCCTTTTTCGATATTAGTTCCTACCTTATAAGGTCTGAAATCAATAATAGGTAAGTGATTTAGTACCCAAACAGCCATTAGCATGCACAAAAAGATGCTTGCATAAGCAATAATATTTTGAATACTTTTATTGAATAGCGGTGTAACTAATTTTTTATTTATGAATAATATCAGGATGAAGAATAATAATACCACATCTTTAGTGAATGACTGCCAAGGGGTTAGTTTTAAAGCATCTCCAAAACAACCACAGTCTTTTACCACATCAAAATAAGCAGAGTAAAAAGTCAAAAATGTAAAGAATACAATCATAAGCAGCAAACTCCAAATAGTGAATTTGGATTTGTATCCAATGAGTAACATAACACCAAGAACTACTTCAATTATCACTAAAAATAAAGCTAATGCAAGTGAAAAAGGCACTAAAAAAGGCATGTTGAAAACAGGTTCACTAAAGTATTCGGCTAATTTATAAGAGAAACCTACTGGGTCATTTAATTTTATTAATCCTGAAATTATAAAAAGTAATCCAACAAATATTCTTGAGAATTGAGTAATAACGTTTTTCATATCTAAAATTTATTCTTTTGTATCCATTAATATTAAGGCAAAAATCGCGTAATTTATCATGTCTTGGTAATTGGCGTCAATTCCTTCTGATACGATTGTTTTTCCTTTATTATCTTCTATTTGTTTAACGCGCAGTAGTTTTTGAAGAATTAAATCAGTCAAAGAACTGATTCTCATTTCGCGCCAAGCTTCACCATAATCATGGTTTTTAGCTTCCATTAGTTCTTTAGTAAGTGCAACCTTAGTATCATACAAAATGGTTGCTTTTTCTACATTTAAATCAGGTTGATCCACAACACCTAATTCTAATTGTATTAGAGCCATTATCGAATAATTGATAATCCCAATAAATTCTCCTCTTTCATCTTCATCAATTTTTCTGACCTCATTTTCTTGCAAGCTACGGATGCGTTGTGCTTTGATGAAAATTTGATCTGTAAGTGATGGCAATCTCAAAATGCGCCACGCACTTCCATAATCGGTCATTTTATTGATATATAGTGTGCGACATATCGCGATCACCGAATCATATTCTTGAGAAGTATTCTTCATTATTGGTGTATATTTGTCTAAAATTTGCTCAAAAATAGGGATAAATTTTAAAAAAGTTTAAAGTTTAAAGTCTAAAGTTACACGAATACCTTCGTTTAGCGTACAAAGAGGATTAAACAACAAACAAGAATCTTTAAACAGCCAATTAATGACAATAAATTGTAAAGGACAACTTATCGACTTATCCGTTCCTAAGGTAATGGGAATTTTGAATACTACACCTGATTCTTTTTTTGATGGGGGAAATTACAGCAATGAAAATGCTATTGTAAACCAAGTTGAGAAAATGATTGCTGATGGTGCCACATTTATTGATGTAGGTGCATATTCAAGTAAACCAAAAGCTAATTTTGTATCAGAAGCGGAAGAATTGAAGCGAATTGTCCCCGTAGTAAAATTAATTTTAAAACATTTTCCAAGCGTCCTACTTTCTATTGATACGTTTAGAGGAGCAGTGGCTGCAGCTTGTTTAGAAAATGGTGCAGCATTGATTAATGATATTTCGGCAGGACATCTTGACGAAACAATGTTAGAGGTGATTGCAAAATACAAAGTGCCTTACATTATGATGCACATGCGCGGGACTCCTCAAACCATGCAACAATTGACAAATTATGACGATATTGTAAAGGAAATGCTTTTTTACTTTTCTGAAAGAGTACGTAAGGCAAGAAGCTTAGGTATTAATGATTTAATTATTGACCCTGGTTTTGGTTTTGCAAAAACAGTGGAGCAAAATTATGAAATAGTACAAAAATTAGGGTTGTTTAAAATGTTAGAATTGCCTATTCTTGTGGGTGTTTCTAGAAAATCGATGATTCAAAAAGTTTTAGGAGTTACGGCAAGTGAAGCTTTAAACGGTACGACTGTTTTGAATACCATAGCAATTACAAAAGGAGTTACTATTTTAAGAGTTCATGATGTTAAAGAAGCAGTCGAATGTGTAAAATTATATAATCAAATAAATAAATTAAGATGAAATATAGTATTATAATAGTGTTTTTATTCTTGTTTTCTTGCGGAAATAAAGAAGATATATTATTGCCAAAAGCAAACCATACCATCGTAGGTGATGTTCAAGATCATTCACCTATTTATATTTTTTTTAGAACTAAAGACAACGATACAATAGCAGAACTCAATAGAAAGAACAGCATTATTTCGACAAATTGGATTCTAAATATCGACAAGCGTCTGCCTCTTAAATTAGTTATTCCAGAAGTCATTAAATTGCAAACTAAAAAAAGAGAGGAAGTTGCTCATAAAAATGAACTAGCCGAAAATTATTACGCTTACGCTGATAGCATTGGTAAGAACATGGCTTTTATCCCTTTTACAAATGTGTATTATAAAATGGAAAAGCCATTAAATGAAGGTTTGATTTTTTATTTTAAAAAAGGATCAGATTCTGTTTTAGTTAATAGTACTAATATAAAAATAACAGAGATTTTAAATTACATGAACCGCTTAAAATTTGAAGTTTCGCCTACAATTGTTTTGGCTTTTGATAAAAACATGAGTTTCCAGGAATATGTAAGCACTAAAGTTATTATTAGAGAATTAGATTCTTTTACTAAAGAAACCCCTGAGGAATTCATCTATTAATATTAAACTAAATATAGAAAACAGAATATTGATAAAAAATCACTGATGGTGGTACGGTTCATTTCTTAATATTGTAAACCCGCGATACAATTGTTCGATAAAAAATAAGCGCACCATTTGATGTGAAAAAGTCATTAATGAAAGCGATATTTTTCCTTGTGCTTTGGCGTAGACCGTATCCGAAAAACCGTAGGGGCCACCAATTACAAAAACTAATGTCTTGATCCCGGAGTTCATTTTCTTTTGCAATTCCTCTGAGAAACCTAAGCTAGAGAAGTTCTTTCCGTTTTCATCTAATAATACAAGTTGGTCCGTGGCAGTAACTTTTGCTAGAATTAGCTCGCCTTCTTTTTCTTTTTGTTGACTTTCTGATAAGTTTTTTACGTTTTTTATATCCGGAATAATTTCTAAATCAAATTTGATATAAAATGACAAACGCTTTGTATAATCGTCAATTAAAGTTTGTAATGCTTTATTATCGGTTTTACCAATAGCAATAAGTTTGATGTTCATTATTTAAGTTTTTCTGGATAACAAAACAGTTATGTAACGGTTTTACTTTTTGATAATTTAATATTGTTGTACTATTTCATAATGTTCAACAACAGGAAATGGATCGTAATAGTGATGGAGTAATTTTTTCCATTCTAAATATTCTTTTGATGTTCTAAAACCTACGGTGTGGTCTTCTAGTTTTGCCCAATCTACAAGAAGTAAATATTTATTTTCTTGCTCTAAACATTTCCTTAAACTGTGTCCTAGATAACCATTAATCGCGCTAATGTATTGACTTGCAATTTTAAAATCACGCTCAAATTGTTTCTCTTCTCCCTTTTTTACATAGAGAATAGCGGTTTCTAGAATCATGATTTTTATTTTAAAGGAAAATTAGCCTCAAATTTAGCAAATCTTTGATCTAAATCATTCAATAATTGCTGCTTTACTTTAGTATCTTTTATAAAACTATAATTGATACTGTTGTACACATATTGTTTAATGTCAGCGTAGTTCACGTCTTGATATCTTTTAGCTAATAAAACATATTGTTCCGTCATATTAGTACGTAAAATTCCAGCATCGTCTGTGCTAATCACAATAGGCACGTTGAATTGTTTATATAGTGAAATAGGATGACGATTTTCTTTAACCCTTAAAATAAACTCGTTACTTACCAGGTTTATTTCAATAGGAATATGCTGTTTTGCCATGTATTGCAATAAGGAATACGAGTTTTTTTCATACGCCATATCTACACCGTGACCTATACGGTTTGCTCCAGCAACATAAATAGCATCATTAATATGCCATGTTAAATCTTCGGGTTGAACTAAACCTAAAGTCAATTCACCTGCATGTAGCGTGTATTTTACATTAGGAAAAACACTGTGGCAATAGTTAAACATAACCATGTGCAACCAGTAATCTTTCATTGATGTTTCGCCGTCTTCTGGAGAGACAATGTTAACCCCAGCCATTAAATCACTTGAATCAGCAGAGATAAAAGCGACAACTAAGTTTTTGAATAAATCAACCGGTTCCATGAAACGCAAAACAAAATTCTGGTAACGCATAGTGAAATTAGCATCGTCAATCTTTAAATCATTGTGCATTTTTGCAACAAAATTAGTATTGAAATTTTGCGCATCTTTCTTAGCTTCTCTTTTTTGAAAAGTTTTGTAAAGTGATTCTAATAATTTTTTTACGGCTTTCTCATCTTTATTTGCAGCTGCTTGTCTTAACTGCGTATTAAAATCAGTCAAGTCAGCTGTATTAATGTCTGACGGAATCGTAGATAATTGTGTTTCTATGTAACTTAAGTTTTCTGAGATGGCTCTGTTTTTTAGTTCCAATAAACCTTCTCCAAAATGGCCAGGAATAGCAGGACTAAATTTCCCAAAAGATTCAAAAAATAATTTGTCAGAAGGATAGCTCACGCCGTTATAATCCTTAGCAGACCATTTTTCCATTATTTTTTGCTTGTAAGCATATAATTCACCACGTTTACTAATACTTGAAAATTGCTCCCAATTTCCTGTAGCAGGTTTTTCTTTAAGCACTTCCATTGTGGTAGTATTCAAATAAAAATCGTCATTTATAGCGTCTTCAAGCATGGGTTCAGCATAAATTGAACCACTAAAATGATGGTGCAAGTCACCACCTTTAGGCATTTGTGCAAAAAAAGCAGTTAATTCGGCTTCGTTATTTCTTATTTTTTCAAAATAGCTGTTGGTATTTTGAGCTTGACTTAAGTTTATTATAGCCGAAAGTATCAGGGTAATATATATTTTCATAAGTTAAATTTAGTATGGGTAATGGGATGTTTTTTAGGTAAGCTTTTAAGTGATTTGAAGTTGAATCATTTTTTATGATGGCTTACATTTTACTCTAAAACTGAGCAAAGATAATAGATTATGGGATTAAAAAAAAATACAGTGAGTAAGCAAGGATTTATTGTTGTATAAAATGGCTTGTATAATTTAGTTTATACAAGCCGTTTATAATTTATTTATGAGTCGTTTTTACTCTTTTTCTGCTTGGTTTTTAAAGTTGACATTAAAAGAGGGCGCCTTATATTCTTTTCCTAAATAACTAGCAGGAATGGTTGATGTATTTCCATCTCTTGCGGCACGATAATGTGGAGACATAATTTCTATTCCTTTTTCGTTGCATACATCTTGAATATTCTGGTGCAAGTTAGAGTAGATTATGGCCTGTTTATTTGGTTCTTTTACGTAAGCGTTAATTTCGTAAGAGACATAAAAATCATCTAAACTCGTTTGAAGTACAAATGGCTTAGGATCTGGGAGTACAAGTGGTGTTTTTGAAGCGGCTTCAATTAAAACGTCGTGCATTAATTTCCAAGGAACATCATAACCTATCGTAACAGTGCTGTGAATAATGAGCCCTTTTTCTGGTGCATCACTGCTATAATTGATGGTGTGACTCCCCATTACAGTAGAATTTGGAATAGAAATTATTTCGTTTTTAATAGTTCGTATTCTAGTTACAAGTAATGATTTTTCGATAACATCACCCACAACTTCCCCAATTTTTACGCGGTCACCAATTTTAAATAAACGCATATATGTTAAAATCAAACCAGCTATAATGTTCGAAAGTGACCCTGCAGATCCAAAGGTAAATAAGAAACCAAGAAAAACTGAAACTCCTTGAAAAACAGGAGAATCACTACCGGGTAAATACGGAAAAATTACGATCACCATGAATGCAAAAACGATTACTCTGATTATTTGGTAAGTGGGATTTGCCCAATCTGCGTAGAATCCAGGGATTTCTAAATTACCCGTATGTATTTCATTTTTAAGGAATTTAATTGCTTTTAGAACATACCTAAAAACAAAAATGATAACCAGTATTGTAATTAGATTAGGAAGGTAATTCCAAAAACCAATAGCTATTTTTTTAAGCGGGTTTAGGATGTATCCAAAGAGGGTTCCGGCAAAATCCTTTGTCCAAGGAAAAATTCCAAAAAGTATTGGTAAAGCAATGTAAACCATTAGTAAAATGAAGATCCATTTTAAGACTGTATTGACATTCAACAAGGCGTTTACTTGTTGCTTAGCGTCGAAAAGTGTGAAATTCCGAATTTTTATTCCTTTTATTCGTTTGTTTTCTTCATTTTGAATTTTAATAGCAATCCAATTAAAAAATTTCCTCAAATAGAAAATCAGTACTCCCATGATGACTAGTACTAATAATGCAAGTCCTATTTCTTGAGCTAGTGTTGCAATGTCAGTTTCTTGTTTGTAGGTGGTTACAGCGTCAGAAATTATTTTTTTATATTTTGCGGCCAAGTCTTTTTTAGTAGTGTTGTTCCATAGAATATCATTCTCAGAGATACTAATCACAATGCTTTCTTTGTACATTAAATCCTCAGTAGTTTCTGCTTCGATCACTTTTAGGGAATCACTTTTAAATCCGTAATCGTTTCCTAGTTTTTTTATTCTGCTAGAAATGGCATCCGCTCTATCTTTTGCTGAAAAGCTCCCTAATTTACTGTAAATAGTAAAAAGTGTATCATTGAAGAACCCCATAACAGGGTATCCTTTTGCCGTAAGGCGCAATAAATCAATTTGCGCTTTCTTTTGCTCTAAGCGTTTGTTCTCTTTAGAATATAATTCTTGTAATTGTTTTTGTAGTTCGTCTTTTTTTAGATTATCTGTAGTTTTTAAAGACAATATTTGTGCTTCAAGAGTTGCTTTCTTAATAGAATCACTCACTCTTTGGGATTCAATAATTGCAATTTTTTGATTAAAATTCTTGATAATAGCGGTATTAACCGAATCATTTTTTACGGTTGTAGTATCCTTTTGTTTTACCGTTTCTTGTGCGGTAGTATTTAGTGTTAAAAGGAACAATAAAAAGCTAAAAACAAGTGATTTCATAGCAATTAAAATTGCTGAATATTTTTTATATGAAAACATAAAATTAGTATTATGAGATAAAATGTAGGCGTTAACAAGAGCGTAAAAATAAATAAAATGCCTAAAGTAATGCGCTTTGTTTAAATTGTTTTGTAAATAAACTTTCTTTTTCTAAAAGGAGTATGTCTGCTTCGAGTTTCATTACGGTTTTAGCTCTTTCAAATGCTTGAATAGAATTATGTGAGCATGCTGCTTGAATGTCTTTTTGAGCGATGTTTGTGAGGGAGCAAAATGCTTTTTGGAGTCGGATCATTACTTCAATATTTGCAGCACCATCTCTAGCAATGGGTCTAAAAGCATCTTCAAATAAATCAGATATAACAAGTTCAGGAACAGCTATTCGATCATAAAGAACTTTATTTAATGGAGCAGTGTTGACGGTAATATTCCATAATGTAAATAGGCGCACATGACTACTGATGATTTGGATTGCGGTTCCAGGATCGTTCACAGCGGGAGAGAGTGCTCGACTGGCAATTTCGCTTAGCGTAATAAGTCCAAAGCGTGGATCCTCATCAAAATAACGCATGTGTGAAACTGTAAAAGCCTTTTTTAAGGTTTGATAATCAACTACTGCTGTATTGCTAGTTTGAGAAACGATATACAGTAAAGGTTGGTCTAATGAAATGAATTTTCCAGGAAGGGCATTTATGGTGAAAACAGCATCAATTTTTGCAGCTATTTTTTGTAATTCAGCCATGTTTATTTTTACGACATAGCCAGTTAATTCACTATAAATTGGAATGGCTTTCTCTTGATTTTGGTTTACTTTTATTCCATGTAGCGTAGGTGAAGTTAGCCGATTGTTGATTGCATTTGCAGTAGCGTCTTCAATTACTTTTATGGTATGTCCCATTCTACCTAATCTAGAAATGCGTTCTACCCAACGTAAAAAGGTAAGGATTACTAAACTAAAAAAGAGTAAAGTAAAAACAAACAACGTAAAGAGACCTGCCTTGCCATAATAACCATTTTTTAAAGCAACTAAGGCAACGATGCTAAAGATAAATGAGCCAATGAAAACGGAAAGCGCATTTTGAGAAACATCATCAGTAATGATTAGTTTTAAAGATCGGGGAGTAGCCGTATTGCTTGCTGCCGCAAAAGCAGATAACATAGAACCTACTGTAAATGTAGCAATTACAAGCATGCTGGCAGCAATAACATTCAGTAATTCGGATAGCGATTCGTTTTTTATTTCAGGAACCAATTCGTGTAAACGAGTACTATCTGCTAATTGTGCAACCAGAGCTCCTAGAATAGAAAGGATACAGAAAATTACTGGTCGGAACCATAATTTTTCTTTTATGCGTTGAATAACAAAGAGTATGTTTTCATTCATAGCGTAGAGGTTTTGAACCAAATTAGTACAAAATTGTTGAAAAAGCTAAAATTAGTATCTTAAAAGATTTAGCGTGGTGGCAATAGAATTTTATTGTTATAAGGGCTCTCCGTTGATGCCAGCCGCAATTTTTTCATTGGCTAAAGCCTTATCCTCTTTGTCCGCAGTCATTTTATCCGCCTCGTCTTTGTGCGCAATAACGACACTAATACTGATAGGGAAATGATCAGAATCAATAGATTTCTCGACGTTCATTTTTACCAATCTAAAATGACTGCTTAAAAAGTAGTGATCTAATGGCCATCTCAGTAAAATCTTTTTAGCATGGAAAGTACTATACATGCCGCGACCACGACGAGGATCCATTAATTCACTAGTTTTTAAAAATAATTCAGTTGTATAGCTCCATGCCACATCATTCATATCTCCCATAACTAAACAAGGATTTTTATACTCTTTAGCCATTTTACCAACCATTAAAATTTCGGCATCTCTCTCAGTGCTAAATTTATTTTCTTGAGGAACAGGAGGGGTAGGGTGCAAACCGTAAATTCTAACTGTTTGATTATTATAGATTACATCAGCAATGATAGATGGGATTTCATCATCAATTAAGTAATTAATTTGTTGCTTTTTTAAAGGTAGTTTGCTGTAAAAAAGCAAACCATAGGTGTTTTCTTGGGGGATCTCTATATAATGAGGGTAGGTTTCTCTAAGATTTTTTACCGCGTCAAGCCATTTTTGATCGGTTTCTAGCAAAAAAATAATATCAGGATTATTTTTCTCAATTAGGTCAAGTAATTTATGATGACTTTCATTGTATTGATAGACATTAGCTACCAGTAGTTTTAATGTTTCATTATTAGGCGCTTTTACTTTGTCAATCATGGTTTTACTTAAAAAAGTAAAAGGCAAAATAACATAAAATAGATGTATAAAGGTAAGTCCTAGAAAAACAATTATAGCCCAATCAAGGAGCAATTTAGTATCCCTAAAAAATAGTAACCATGCCGTTATGAGTATTGCTGTAATGACAAATTTTTGTAAACGAGGGTAGTCAAAAACTCTAAAAACCCAAAAATCTTTTTTTACTAAAGGCAGCAACACAGTAACGGTTAGTAAGAAACTAAAAAAATAAAGAATGATTTTTGAAATCGGCATTATAAGTGATTTAAGAGATGTTGTTTTGTGATGTAAAATGTTTTTGTGCTGCTGTAATTTTTTAAAAAGAATAAAAGTAAACATTACTAGATTAAATGTTCGTTTTTTATTTAAATTTTAGCATTCTGTTTTAGTTTGTTGCGTTTTATTTTGGCGAAAGCCTAGCAATTTGAATTTCTAGCATGCGAATATTTTTAGAAAACAAATTTTTCAATACGTTAAAAAACGACTACTTTAGCAGTATATAAACTTTTTATAAAATGATTAGTCAAAAACAATTTGAAACCGAGTTACAACTATTAATTGCTAATGCTATCCGTGAGGATGTAGGCGATGGCGACCATAGTTCGTTAGCTTGTATTCCAGAAACGGCACAAGGAAAAGCAAAACTTTTAGTCAAAGATAACGGGATAATTGCAGGAGTAGCTTTTGCTAAAATGATCTTTAATTATGTTGATCCTAAACTAGTTGTTGAAACTTTTATTGAAGATGGGGCTGCTGTAAAATATGGTGATATTGTCTTTCATGTTTCGGGTAGTTCGCAATCTATTTTAAAGGCTGAGCGCATGGTGTTAAACTCAATGCAACGTATGTCAGCCATTGCTACAAAAACAAATAGCTACGTGAAATTACTTGAAGGAACTCAAACAAAAGTTTTAGACACCCGTAAAACAACACCAGGATTTCGTGTTGCTGAAAAATGGGCAGTTACATTAGGAGGAGGTGAGAACCACCGCTTTGCGCTCTATGACATGATTATGCTTAAAGACAATCATATTGATTTTGCTGGAGGGATTGCATTGGCAATAGCCAAAACTAAAGTGTATCTTAAAGAAACAAATAGAGATTTAAAAATTATTGTTGAAGCCAGAGATCTTACTGAAGTAAAGGAAATCCTTGAAGCAGGTGGTGTTTATCGCATCTTATTAGATAATTTTGATTATAAAATGACCAAAGAAGCGGTGCAAATAATAGGTGATAAATGTTTAACAGAGTCATCAGGAAACATTAATGAGGAAACCATAAGGCATTATGCTGATTGTGGTGTAAATTATATTTCTTCAGGTGCATTGACGCATTCTATTTATAACATGGATTTGAGTTTGAAAGCGATTTAATTATTTTGGCAAGGTTTTAGCAGTGTATCTATAGGTATTGATGCCTATTGAGTGTAAGTTTGTAAGAGTAAATCCGGATTTGCTTTTAAAAATAAAAAGCTCTTTTTGTTTAAAACGTTCTAATAAAAAAGTGTCATTAATGTCTGTAGAAATAGAAGAAAGAATTGAGCAAATTCCCATATTAAGGAGTTTAGTTCGGCCTTTAAAAAAAGTAAAGCTTCCTTGGTTACAAGGTCTTACCCTATATGATTTATTAGAAATATATGGAGTAGGTATTGCCGAAGGAGCGTTATCAAACAGGGCTGGATCTATTGCTTTTAGTTTTTTTATGGCGCTGTTTCCTTTTGCATTATTTATTTTGAATTTGATTCCGTACATCCCAATTGAGGGATTTCAAGATGATTTTTTAAAATTTGTAGAAGATGGCGTGCCGCCCAATACATTCTATGCTATTTCTAATATTGTCAATGATATTTTGCACAATAGTCACTCTGGATTATTATCATCTGGATTTTTATTGTCTATATTTTTAATGGCAAATGGACTGAATGCGATCCTAGGAGGATTTCAAAATTCTAAGCATGTATTAGTAAAAAGAGGTTTTTTTCAGCAATATTTTATTGCAGTGGGAATGTCGCTAGTATTATCAATTTTATTAATCGTAACGGTAGCCACTATAGTAGTTTTTGAGGTTTTTATTCAAAAATTAACTGCTAGAGAATTTCTAAGTGAGCAAATTCCGTTAGTCGTTTTAGGACGATACGTGTTTTTAATCTTAATGATACTTATTACAACGTCAATACTGTTTAAATTTGGAACCAAACATGATAAAACGCGTTCTTTTATTTCAATAGGATCTGTTTTTACCACAATCTTCACCATTATTATATCTTACTTCTTTGGTATATGGGTGATTAGGTTTTCAAAATACAACGAACTTTACGGTTCCATAGGAACGCTTTTAATCGTTATGTTTTACATCTGGATTAATTGCATGATCCTTTTATTAGGATTTGAGCTAAATGCAACCATAAATAAACTAAAGAAGAAAAATATTCCTCAAATAACTTAGATAGTTTAACTAATTTTATATTATGTTTGGAAAAAAATTAGGAGCTATTCCTGCTATCCGCTGTATCCACGCAAAAAAGCGTGGGATGCCGCTACTATCAGGGCTAAAAAAAAAATCATGAAAAAAACCATCACCACATTTGCATTATTATTTATGACCACAATTTTCTATTCGCAAGGAGTAGTAGGAAAATGGAAAACTATAGATGATGAAACAGGAAAAGCAAAATCAATTGTCGAAATTTATGAGCGTTCAGGAAGGTATTACGGTAAAGTAGTAGAGCTTTTAGACCCTGCTCATGTAAAAGATTTATGTAAAGATTGTCCTGGCGATGATGCTAGAAAACCTATTCTAGGATTAAACGTTATTAAAGGATTAAAGAAAGACGGAAATGAATATGACGGAGGGAGTATTCTAGATCCTAAAAGCGGAAAAGTTTACAGATGTTTATTAGAGCTTGAAAATAGTGATAAACTAAAAGTTCGTGGTTACATTGGTTGGGCAATAATAGGAAGAACACAATACTGGTATAGAGTTAAATAAGCGTTTGGTTTATTTAGCGTATTACCCAAAATCTATAAATTAAATAAATGCTGTTTTTTGTCGAAGTAATTTTACCGCTTTCACTTGCTAAAACATTTACTTATAGTGTTTCAGAAGCAGAATATAATTTTATCAAAGAAGGGATGCGCGTATCGGTCCCTTTTGGTAAAAGTAAAATATACACAGCATTAGTTATTGCTACGCATCAAAACAAACCTTCGTTATATGATGCAAAGGAAATCAATCAAATTCTTGACGAAACCCCTATTGTAACGCCTATTCAAATTGCGCATTGGCAATGGATTGCTAGTTATTATATGTGCGCCATAGGCGATGTTTATCGGGGTGCAATGCCTAGCGGATTACTACTGGAAAGCGAAACTATTATTTCTCAAAAAGTAAATGCTACAGTTGATGAGAATTCACTATCTGATGAGGAGTTCTTAATATACCAAGCCCTGCAACTTCAATCTTCATTGAAGGTTCAAGATATTATTAGTATCTTGAATAAAAAGAACATATTTCCAGTTATTCAAAAATTAATTGATAAAAACGTAGTAACACTTCAGGAAGAAGTTCAGGATAGTTACAAGCCTAAACTGGTACGCTATATTCGCTTGAGCGAAGACTATAACTCTAATGAAGGGTTGAGTGGGCTACTGGAAGTTTTAAAAAACGCCAACAAGCAAAAGGAGTTGGTGTTAAGTTATTTTCAACTGCACGCCTCCGAAAAGAAACCTATTACAGTAAAAAAACTTATTGAAAAAGCTCAATCATCATCGGCTGTAGTAAAAGCGCTGATTGATAAAAAGGTGTTTGAGGATTACCTTATTCAAGAAGATAGGGTAGATTTTAGCAAAAATAGAACAGCTAAAGAATTACTATTAAGTCCAGCACAACAATTAGGTTTTGACCAAATAAATACTGTTTTTTCTGAAAAAGAAGTCTGTTTGCTTCATGGTGTAACAGCCAGTGGTAAAACAGAAATTTATATTAGACTCATTGAAGAGTATCTTTTAACAGGGAAGCAAATACTTTATTTATTGCCTGAAATTGCGCTAACCACTCAGTTAGTGTCTCGATTAAGTGCTTATTTTGGAAATAAAGTGGCTGTTTTTCATTCGAAATACAATAACAATGAACGCATAGAAGTCTGGAGACAAGTATTGCAAAACTCTGATAAAGCCCAGATTGTTATAGGAGCTCGTTCAGCACTGTTCTTACCTTTCTCTGATTTGGGACTTATAATTGTTGATGAAGAACATGAGGGGACCTTTAAACAAACTGACCCTGCACCACGTTATCATGCGCGAGACACGGCAATTGTATTAGCTAATTTTCATAAAGCTAAAGTATTGCTAGGATCTGCTACACCTAGTATTGAGACTTACTTTAATGCAACGAAGGGTAAGTATGGATTGGTTGAAATTAAAGAGCGATATGGTAATGTGACCATGCCGGAGATTCAATTAGTAGACCTCAAGGATAAATATTTCCGAAAAAGAATGAAGGGACATTTCAGTGATACTTTGATCGAAAGTATTACTAGTGCCAAAGCACTTGGTGAACAAGTTATTTTATTTCAAAATAGGAGGGGATATTCTCCTTTATTAGAATGTATGACTTGCGGACATGTGCCACAATGCCAACAGTGCGATGTGAGTTTGACGTATCACAAGCATAAAAATCAACTGAGATGCCATTATTGTGGGTATTCTATAGCTAAACCTACACATTGCCATGCTTGTTCAAGTATTGATTTGACTACAAAAGGTTTTGGTACAGAGCAAATTCAGCAAGAACTAGAATTGCTTTTTCCGGATAGTAAGATTGGTAGAATGGATCAAGATACTACAAGAGGTAAGTTTGGTTTTGAAAAAATCATTGACAGTTTTAAAAATAGAGAAATAGATATATTAGTAGGTACTCAAATGCTGGCTAAAGGATTGGATTTTGATAATGTAACCTTAGTTGGAATTATGAATGCTGATAATATGTTGTTTCATCCTGATTTTAGAGCTTTTGAGAGAAGTTTCCAAATGATGACTCAAGTTTCCGGCCGCTCAGGAAGGTCTGAAAAGCAAGGTAAAGTAATAATTCAAACCTATAATCCAGATCACAATACAATCCAGCAGGTGACAAATAATAATTATTTGGGCATGTATAAGGAGCAATTGTATGATCGCCAGATATATAAATACCCACCTTATTTTAGAATCATAAAGCTAACATTGAAACAGCGTGATTATGACAAGTTGAAGGAAGGGGCTATGTGGTTGTACCAAGTAATGAATCAAAATTTAGATATTCCAGTATTAGGGCCAGAGGAGCCTTCGATAAATAGAATCAGAAATGAATATATCCGAACAATAATTATTAAAATTCCACAGAGTGCTTCAGTAGGAGGTATAAAAAAAACTATCCAGAAAATGTTGAATAGTTTTGATGCTGTTGCTCAATATAGAGCTATTAAAGTAAGTGTTAATGTTGACTTTTATTAATTAGGCAACAGATAATGCTTTTACAAGATCTTCTTTTTTGTTTCTACTCAAGGGAATTTTAGTAAGACCGATTTCTGCAAACTTACTATTGAAACGCTCTACCTTATCGATATTAATAATGTACGATTTGTGAACGCGAACAAATTTATTAGTAGGTAGCTCTTTTTCAAAAGATTTCATCGTAGAAAGTACTAAGTTGCTGTCATCTTCAGTAACGACTCTTACGTAATCACCAAAAGCTTCAATCCATTTAATTTTAGAAGTAAATATTTTAAGTTTTTTAAGGTTACTTTTAATGAAAATATGTTCTCCTTCTTCGTCTTTATTGTCTGTTTTAAGTAGGTGCATGTCCATCGCTCTTCTAACCGAAGAGTTAAAACGATCTAATGCTATAGGTTTTTGAAGGTAATCAGTAGCGTCATAATCAAAAGCCTTCATGGCATATTCAGCCTTAGAAGTAATGAATATGATTTGAGGTTTTACTTTTAATCCATCAAGAAAGTCAAAACCACTTATTACAGGCATTTCAATATCTAGAAATATTAAGTCTACGTCATTTACTGACATGCAACTTTTAGCTTCGATTGCATTAGAGAAATCACCTACTAAGTGTAAATTAGTATGATTATTCACTAACTTTGCAATGATCATCCTTTGAATAGAACTATCATCTACAACGACACAGTTTAGTTTCATAATATTTCGATTTTAGATTTGTAATGTAAATTTAATTTATTTTTTTAATATACACTACTCATTTAGTGTGATTTTTTGCATTTCATCGATAATTTTAAAAAAAAGCTTGATGGTTATAAAAAAAACGTTACTTTTGCACCCAAATTAACAATAAAATAAATTTTTATGAATCATTATGAAACTGTTTTCATTTTAAATCCCGTTTTATCTGATGTTCAGGTGAAGGAAACAGTAAGCAAATTTGAAGATTTTCTTACTAGTAGAGGTGCTACTTTTGTATCTAAAGAAGACTGGGGTCTTAAAAAAATGGCTTACGAAATCCAAAACAAAAAATCTGGATTTTACCATTTGTTTGAATATAACGTATCAGGAGAGGTTTTAATCGCTTTTGAAACTGAATTCAGACGTGACGAAAGAATTATGCGTTTTTTAACGGTAAGTCTTGATAAACATGCTATCTCTTGGGCTGAAAGAAGAAGAGCAAAACTTAAATCTCAAAAAGCTTAATTATTATGGCAACATTACAACAATCTGCTTCAGGAAAAAAAGACGGAGATATCAGATATCTTACTCCTTTAAATATAGAAACTAACAAACAAAAGAAATACTGTCGTTTCAAAAAATCAGGTATCAAGTATATCGATTATAAAGATGCTGATTTCTTATTGAAATTCGTAAATGAGCAAGGAAAAATTCTTCCTCGTCGTTTAACTGGAACTTCTTTAAAATACCAAAGAAAAGTGTCTGTAGCTGTTAAGCGTGCACGTCACTTAGCTTTAATGCCATACGTGGCCGATTTATTAAAATAATATTAAAAATAAAGTTGTTGTCCCGATAACTATCGGGACTAACTTCTATAACACAAGGACAACAACATGGAATTGATTTTAAAACAAGACGTTCAAAATTTAGGATTTAAAGATGACGTAGTAACTGTAAAAAACGGATACGGTCGTAATTTCTTAATCCCACAAGGATTTGCTCATTTAGCTACTTCTTCTGCAAAGAAAGTATTAGCTGAAAACTTAAAGCAAAGAGCGCACAAAGAAGCTAAAGTTGTAGCAGATGCACAAGCATTAGCTGAAGACTTAAAAGCTATCGAAATTAAAATATCTGCAAAAGCAGGTGGTGAAAAATTATTCGGTTCAATTACGAATATTGATATCGCTGCTGTTTTAGCTAAAGGTGGTCAAACAATTGATAGAAAATTCATCACTAGTGGTATCGTTAAACGTACTGGTAAATATACAGCTACTGTACGTTTACATAGAGATGTTATCGTTGAATTACCTTATGAAATTATTGCAGAATAATAACGTATAGTTAACTTTTTGTTAATAAATTATAAAAATCACTCCTCGGAGTGATTTTTTTTTGTTTAGTTTTGCAGTAAACAACACAAAACCAAACAAATGAAAAATTTTATTACTTTCTTGTTTGTCGTTTTAGGATTGCAGTTTTCAATTGCACAAACTACTACTTCAAGCATAAAGGGAACTGTAAAAAGTTCCACTTCGGAGTTGCTTCCTGGAGCAACGATTCTGGCAATACATACGCCAACAGGTTCTAAGTATTCTGCACTTACAAATGAAGACGGTAGATTTAATATGCTTAATATGCGTATTGGTGGTCCTTATAAAGTGGTAGTATCTTATATAGGTTTCGAATCACATGAGTATAATGAAGTGTACCTTGAATTAGGAAAACCATTTACAATTGACGCTTTATTAAACGATGAAAGTCAACAATTAAATGAAGTGAAAATTACAGGTTCTAAAAACAAGGTTTTTGGAAGCGGTAGAACAGGTGCCGAAACTACAATTGGTAGAAAAGAATTGACTGCTTTGCCAACAATTTCAAGATCTGCAGAGGATTTTACACGTTTAGAGCCTTCAGCTAGTGGTGGATCTTTTGGTGGTAGAAACGATCAATATAATAGTTACTCTTTAAACGGAGCTGTTTTTAACAATCCTTTCGGATTAGATGCTGCTACTCCAGGTGGGCAAACAGGTTCTCAGCCAATTTCTCTAGATGCAATTGAGCAAATTCAAGTAGCAACAGCACCTTATGATGTAACCTTGTCTGGTTTTACTGGAGCTTCAGTAAATGCAGTTACTAAATCAGGAACAAATGAGTTTCATGGTACTGCTTATGCATTTTTTAGAAACCAAGATTTAACAGGGAGTAAGATAAAGGGAGATAAAATTTTTGTCCCTTCTTTAGAGCAAACGCAAGCTGGTTTTAGTATTGGTGGTCCAATCATTAAAAATAAATTATTCTTTTTTGCTAATTATGAAATTGAAAAAAGAAGCGATTTAGGTTCTAATTTTACTGCAAATAATGGAGATGGTGTTACAGGAATCAATGAATCTAGAGTTTTAGAGTCGGATTTAGTTGCTGTAGCTACTGCCTTAGGAAATTTAGGTTACAATACAGGTGCTTATCAAGGTTTTACTCATAATTCTGATTCGAATAAGGGTATTATTAAATTTGACTGGAATATTAACGATGATAATAAATTAGCAGTTATTTATAACTTTTTAGATGCATCAAAAGATAAACCTGCTCACCCTACAGCTTTAGGTTTTAGAGGGCCTAACGCTTCAATATTACAATTTCAAAATTCAGGATACCAAATTAATAACAAGCTAGACTCTTTTTTAGTGGAGTTGAATTCAAAGGTAAGTGAGACTGTTTCTAATAAATTACAAGCAGGGTATACACACTTCAATGATTTTAGAAATCCTTTTTCTGATCCTGCTCCTGTAATTACAATTCAAGATGGATCTGGTGCAAATTATATTATTGCAGGTAATGAACCATTTTCTATTAATAATACTTTAGACCAAAAAGTATTGCAAATCACTAATAATTTAAGTTATATAACTGGTAATCATTCTTTTACTTTTGGAGTTTCTTTTGAAAAATATAAATTTCAAAACTCTTTTAATTTAGGTGGTTATGATAATTTTGGTAACCCAAATGGATATGCAGGTACGTTTTTTACCCCCTATTTTAGTGTTCAAGACTTCTTAGATGATGCATCTAAGCCTTTTGCTACTAGTATAATAGCTCAAAATTTACAATATGCTCAAGATACTGATGCTTTAAAAAATTCTTTTGCTGTTGGTCAAGATGGTGGTTGGAAGTTAGCGGAACTTAATGTTGGTCAAGTTGCCTTGTATGCGCAAGATGATTGGAATGTAACTGAAACATTTAAATTAGCTTTAGGGTTAAGAATTGACAAGCCCTTGTATTTTAATACATCAGATATGATTCAGAAATATATTGATACTGATAATGGTGCAAGTAGAGATAATACTATAGATTATTTTAATCCACAAACAGGTCAATCTGAGAAATTAATCTCGACAACGTTGCCAAGTAATAAAATATTATGGTCACCAAGGTTAGGGTTCAACTGGGATGTTACAGGTAATAAAACCACACAACTACGCGGAGGAACGGGTATATTTACGGGTAAATTGCCATTTGTATGGTTAGGAAATCAAGTAAGCGGATCAGATGATGGCTTTTTCCAAATTATGGATAAAGATTTCAAATGGCCACAAGTGTGGAGGTCAAGTTTAGGTTTAGATCATAGGTTTGATAATGATTACATAGTAACTCTTGATATGTCTTATAATAAAGATATAAATGGAGTGCACGTTCAAAATTGGGGATTAATTGCGCCAACAGGAACTTTAAGTGGCGCTGATGGTAGGGCAATTTATTTAGCCTCGGATAAAATTTATAATAATGTTCCAGCTCCAAATGGTCCTAGTGCTATCAATGGATATGTTATGACAAATTCTAATAAAGGATATGTTTTTAATACCTCTGTAAAAGTTCAAAAAACGTTTGATAATGGTTTATTTGCTAGTTTAGCCTATAATTATTTAATATCTAAAGATGTTAACTCGATTGAAGCTGAAATTACTGGTGATGCATTTGCATTTAATCCAGCTTTAGGAAATGTGAATAACGCGGTATTATCTAATTCTAAATATGGAGACACGCACCGTTTTATAGGTGTAGGTTCTAAGAAATGGAAGTATGGTAAAAATGACAAATGGGCTACTACTGTTTCTACTTTCTTTGAATATGCTCAAGGTGGACGTTTCAATTATATTTATGGTGGAGATATTAATAATGATGGTTCTGGAACAAATGATTTACTTTATATTCCTACTACTGCAGAAATTAGTTCAATGAATTTTTCTGGTGGTCCTAGTCAAGGTGCTGCTTTTGATAAATTCATCAATCAAGATGATTATTTAAGCGGAAGAAGAGGACAATATGCAGAGCGTTATGGTGCTTTGTCCCCATGGAGAGGAAAATGGGATATGAAATTAATCCAAGATTATAACTTCAAACCTTCTTCAAGTTCTAAAACAACAAATACAATCCAGTTTAGTGTTGATATATTAAATGTAGGGAATTTAATTAACTCTGATTGGGGATTAGTTCAAGTACCTACAAGTGTACAGCCAATAGGGGTAAGTGTTGATCAAACAACAAAAATACCTACTTATACTTTTAACGGTACACAAACAAAAACATTCAATTACGACGCAAGTTTATTATCAAGATGGCAAGCGCAATTTGGAATTAGATATATTTTCTAGTAATAAGGAATATATAATGAAAGCCTTCTTGAAAAAGAAGGCTTTTTTTTGGTTTAAAAATTATAAATTTGCACAAGATTAAACTATTTAAAACTTTGTGCCTTTGCAGGCTTTGCAGCAAAAATAAATTTCATGAAATATACAAGATTAACAAAAGAACAATTTGAAGAGTTAACACAAGAATTTACTAATTTTTTAGCAACTCAAGCAATTGATAAAGCAGAATGGGATAAAATAAAAGCCGATAAACCAGAAGTAGCTGAGCAAGAATTAGATGTTTTTTCTGATTTGATTTGGGAAGGCGTGCTTTCTAGAGCTGAATATTTAGAGCATTTTTCGAAAAATCATATTTTTCTTTTTCAGAGCTTTGATACCTATGTAAATTCAATTGTTTTAAAATCATTAGTTCCAGAAGTTGATTTCTTGACTAAAGAGGGTTTACAATGGTTGAGTGATAATATGTTTACAGAAACAATTGAAATGAAAACTGGTAAGAAAGAATTTTCTGAAGAGCGTAACAGTTCTCTTTTTGCATTGATTCAGCAAGGAGCTTTTTTAAGTGACGGACAATTATACAAACAAATTAATTCAATTATTGAAGGGTAATATTGATAGAATTCATTATTAATTGGTTATTTTAGTACGCAATTTTAAAGCACTAAAATAGCCAATTTTTTATTTTATGGATAGTATAAAAACCATTCAATCTTTACGTGAAGAGTTAAATCTTCATAATTATAATTACTATGTTTTGGACAACCCCACAATATCTGATTATGATTTTGATACCAAATTAAAGCAACTTCAAGATTTAGAAAATAAATACCCTGAATATTTTGATGAAAGCTCACCTACACAACGAGTTGGAGGGAGTATTACTAAAAACTTCAAAACTGTTCCTCATGAATACCGCATGTATTCATTAGATAATTCGTACTCTAAAGAGGATTTAATAGAGTGGGAAAAACGTATTCAAAAAGTATTAGGTGAAGTTGCGTTATCCTACACCTGTGAACTTAAATATGATGGAGCATCAATAAGTATTACCTATGAAAACGGAAAGTTAAAACGTGCTGTTACACGTGGCGATGGCTTTCAAGGTGACGATGTGACTAACAATATAAAAACAATACGATCAATTCCATTAGAATTAAAAGGAGATTTTCCGGATAAGTTTGATGTAAGAGGGGAGATTATATTGCCTTTTGCAGGATTCGAAAAAATGAATCAAGAATTAATCGAAATTGGTGAAACACCTTATTCTAATCCAAGAAATACTGCTTCAGGAAGTTTAAAATTACAAGACAGTGCAGAAGTAGCTAAAAGACCCTTAGATTGTTTACTTTACTTTTTAATTGGTCCTAAATTGCCTTTCCAATCGCAATATAACGGACTAAAATCAGCTAGAGATTGGGGGTTTAAAGTTCCTAATGAAGCTAAACTGGCTAATAATTTAGAGGAAGTTTTTCAATTTATAGATTATTGGGATATACATAGACATGATTTACCTTATGAAACTGATGGTGTCGTTGTTAAAGTAAATAGCTTTCAGTACCAAGAGGAATTAGGGTATACTGCTAAATCCCCTCGCTGGGCAATGGCGTATAAATTCAAGTCGGAGCAGGTTTCGACTATTTTAAATTCTATTTCTTACCAAGTAGGTCGCACTGGAGCTATTACTCCGGTGGCAAATTTACAAGCTGTACAACTTGCTGGAACTATTGTAAAGCGCGCTTCGTTGCACAATGCTGATCAAATAGAAAAGTTAGACATTCGAGTAGGCGATACCGTTTTTGTAGAAAAAGGAGGGGAGATTATTCCTAAAATTATCGCTGTTGATTTAACCAAACGACCAGAAAATACAGAGAAAACTGTTTACATAAACCATTGCCCTGAGTGCAACACAGAGTTGGTGAGAACCCCAGGTGAAGCAAACCACTATTGTCCTAATTACTATGGTTGTCCACCACAAATTATTGGTAGAATCCAGCATTATATTTCGAGAAAAGCAATGGATATTGAAGGCTTAGGTGGTGAAACGGTAGCACTACTTTATAATAATGGATTAGTGCATAATTACGCCGACTTATATAGTTTGACCGTGGAGCAAATTCTTCCTTTGGAAAGAATGGCACAAAAATCTGCAGAAAACTTAGTAAATGGTGTAACAAAATCTAAAGATATTCCGTTTGAAAGCGTGTTGTATGCTTTAGGAATTCGTTTTGTGGGAGAAACTGTGGCTAAAAAATTAGCGAAACATTACAAGAATATTGAAGCCTTAAGTCAAGCAACCTTAATGGAGTTAGTTTTAGTAGATGAGATTGGAGAGCGCATTGCACAAAGCGTCATAGATTTTTTCGCTAATGAAGAAAATGTAAAAATTATTAACGAACTTAAGCAGTTCGGAATTCAGTTTGAAATCGTCGAAAAAGTAAATCCTAATGCAACAACTATATTAACGGGTAAGGTATTTGTGGTTTCGGGTGTTTTTGAGAAATTTTCTCGTGACGAGTTAAAAAAAGCAATAGAAGACAATGGTGGTAAAGTAGGGAGTTCTATCTCGTCAAAAACAGACTATGTTATTGCAGGAGATAATATGGGACCAGCAAAGCTTGAAAAAGCAAATAAATTGAATATTGCTATTTTAACAGAAGATGATTTTATAAAAATTTTAAATGAAAATTAATACGCTTAGTATCGTTTTATATTTTTCGGCTTGTATTGCTACAATCTTATTCAATACAGTAGGTCAAGATGGCTATATGTTATGGTCTAAAATTTTTATCGTGCCATCAATAGCATTGTACTATTTAAGCACGACTAATTATAAAATAGATTTTGTAAAAGCTGGTTTTTTTGGTTTTAGTTTTATAGGCGATATTTATAGATTAATATCGCCAAATAATTTTGAGACTGGGCAAATAATATGTTTCCTAGTCTCCTATATTCTGTTATTATACTACATATTCCCTAGTTTTATAAAAATTAATCTAAAACACAAGTATAATGTACTTTTGATAGCATTAATTGTATTTCTTTTGACGACTTTAGCCTATTTCATTCTCAGTTTAAAGTTTGAGAAAATGCAAACTAATATGTCGTTTTTGGTATTTTATAGCATCATATTAGAAACCTTGCTTTGTATTGCAATTGTTGAATACAGCAGAAAAGCTACAAATGTTACTGTGAACTTATTGATGTCAGTAATTTTCTTTGTCTTTTCTGACTGCTTTTATATCATCAATAAATTTTATTTAGCGTTTAACCTTTTCGACTTCATCCAAATATTTACACAAGTTTTTACCTATTATTTTGTAGTTAATTTCTTTATTTCGCATAAAAAACAAATGGTGAAATTAGACTAGAATTGCTGCTCCTTCGCTAGCTTTATTGTTATTAGAATCAAAATAAAAATCAATTCTACCCAAGTTAATTCCGTAACAACCTACTTGGTTTACTAAAACGTCCTTTCCTGCAAGGTTTTTAACAACGGTAGGTTTGTCTAAAAAAGTATGCGTGTGTCCGCCTATGATTAAGTCAATATCTTGTGTAAGTGCAGCCAAGTTTAAATCACAAATCATCTCTTTATCGTTCTTGTACTCATATCCTAAATGCGATAAACATACCACAAGATCACATTTTTGTTCTTGTTTTAAGATTCGTACCATCTCATGGCTAGTCTCCACTGGATCATTGTAAACCGTTTCACCATACATTTTCTTGTCTACTAAACCGTCAAGCTTAACACCAAGACCAAAAACACCCACTTTAATTCCGTTTTTCATAAACACCTTGTAGGGTTTTACGAGTCCGTCCATCAATGTGTTTTTAAAATCGTAATTGGCTGATATAAATTCAAATTTAGCATGTGGCATTTGAGCGTATAAACCTGGTATCCCATTATCAAAATCATGATTCCCAATAGTAGAGAGGTCATATTTCATCATACTCATTAACTTGAATTCTAATTCTCCGCCATAATAATTAAAATAAGGCGTTCCTTGAAAAATATCCCCAGCATCAAGCAGTAAAACATTCGGATTTTCTTGTCTAATCGTTTCAATCAAAGCCACTCTTCTAGCAACTCCACCCATATTTGCATTTCGAGGATCATCAGCAGGAAAAGGGTCAATATGACTGTGTACATCATTAGTGTGTAAAATAGTTAAATGCTTAATATCAACAGTTTTAAAACTACTCAATGACAACCCTAAACCTACCATTGCTGTACCAGCAGCTGTTTTTTCTATAAAATCTCTTCTTTTCATTTTTGTTTTATTTGGAGCTAATTCCCGCTATCCATTACAATCTTTTTTATCTCAAAACAAGAGATAAAAAAGGATTTTCATTACTATCGGGGCTATAAAAATCGTTTTTTAATAATAATTTGTTATTCAACAAGTATTCTGTTATCTTGTCTAGCGGTAATTGTATCCACTTCTTTAAAATAATCAATAAGGATATTCCTTAATTTATAATCTAAATCGTAAGTATGTTCTCCTTTACTAAAAAAAGTCATGTTATCACCTCCATTTGCTAAGTAATCATTTGTACCTACATAATATAATTGATTAGCTACTAAAGGTTTCCCTTGTACCAAAATATTTTGTGGTTTACTGTTTTTATCAATTGTAAAAGTCAAACCTGCTAGAGGGTGCGCTTGTTTTTCTTTAATGAAATACGCAATTAATTCCTGAATTTGAGCAGCTCTCAATGCAATAACTACAAGGCTGTTTTCAAAAGGCATAATTTCAAAACCATTTCGAGCAGTTACGTTTCCTTTAGGTAAAATAGCCCTAATTCCGCCGTTATTTAAGATGCAAATAGAGATACTTTTGTTCTCTCTCTTTTCAAAAACTACGTTTCCTTTCCTTAAAACAACATCAGCCATCATATTTCCTATGGTTGATTGGTAATTAACTGACTTTTTATCGAGTGTTACTGGACAGTAAGCAAGAATGCTATCAAGATCTTTATTGATATGATCTCTATAGGGAGCAATATAGTTTTCTATAGTGTTACTGAGTTCATTATTAGCGTTTGAAGCTGCTGATTCAGTAATAGGAAGTTGTTTGCCTTCAATTTTAGTTAAGTGAAGTGTTTTGTTACTGCAAGAGAGAATAAAAAAAAATGTTAAGAATATAACAAAAAGTTTTAAAACGTCGTTATACTTTTTTAGATTTACCATTTATAATGTGACTTAATTAATTAATTTTGTAAGCGAGTAAAAATAGTATGTTTTTAAGTTTTATAAAAGATTTTTCGGTAAAAAGAATATTAAAAAATAGTTTGCATAATGTAAAAGGCAAAACTGTTGCTGGTACCGTAAAAACAGTTGGCTTACTTTTAGATCTAAATTGTTTTTTTGAAATACAAAAAATACTGGATGCTTTAACGAGTCAAGGAGTTTTAAAAGAGAATATATCGGTATTAATTTTTAGCAATAAAAAAAGTGTAAGTACATCGCATCCCACTTTTGGATCTAAAAATTTAAATTGGAATGGCGAACTAAACGGTGCCGCTGCAACCTCTTTTATAAACAAAGAATTTGATTTGTTGATTAGTTATTATGAACAAGAGCGGCCAACATTGTTAGCGGCAACACTTTTTTCTAAAGCCCATTTTAAAGTTGGATTTGCAAACAGTAACAAACACTTGAATGATTTGACAATAAATACTAAAACAGAAAACTACTTGGTTTTTATTCAAGAATTATTCAGGTATTTAAAAATATTAAATAAAATATAATCTACATGCAATCATTAATAGGAACTGGTGTTGCCCTTGTAACGCCTTTTAAAGAAGATTTTTCAATCGATACAGATGCATTAAGCAGAATTGTTAATTTTTCTGTTGATGGCGGAATTGAATATCTAGTCGTTTTAGGAACAACCGCTGAGAATGCTACGCTGTCTCAAGAAGAGAAAGAGTTAGTGATAAAAACTGTTGTTGATGCAAATAAAGGAAGATTGCCTTTGGTTTTAGGAGTAGGAGGGAATGATACTAGAAGAATTGTTGAGGAATTGAAAACAAGAGATTTTTCAGACTTTATTGCAATATTATCAGTATCTCCATTTTATAATAAACCTACACAAGAAGGAATTTACCAGCATTTTAAAGCAATTTCTGAAGCTTCACCTCTTCCAATTATCATTTATAATGTACCCGGTAGAACATCAAGCAATATGTTGCCAAAAACAGTTTTGCGTTTAGCTAATGATTTTAAAAATATCGTAGCAATCAAAGAAGCTGCTGGTGACTTAGTACAAGCAATGCAAATAATTAAAGACAAACCTGAAGATTTTCTAGTTATATCAGGAGACGATATGATTGCATTACCAATGGTTCTTGCTGGTGGAGCAGGAGTAATCTCAGTTATTGGGCAAGGTTTTCCAAAAGAATTCTCTGAAATGATTCGTTTAGGATTGAATCGCAAAGTAAATGAAGCGTACAAATTGCATTATCTTATAGCAGACTGTATTGATATGATCTTTGAACAAGGAAATCCAGCAGGAATTAAACAAGTTTTTGAAGCTTTAGGAATAGCTGATAGTTTTGTTCGTTTGCCATTAGTAAAAGTAGATGCATCACTCGCAAAAAGAATTGCACAATTTATTGAAAACATAGATAAATAAGACCATAAAACAGGAGTTTTTTTTAAATAAAGAAATATTTTGTAGTAGCTAAATTAATAACTAAATTTGCCACCGAAACTTCGGTAAGGTTTTTTGTGGATTGTTTGCAATTCATAGATAAAAAAAACAAAAAAATGAAAAAATTTATATCTCTATTGCTTCTTGCAGCCCTTTTTGCTTCATGTAATGAATACCAAAAAGCGCTTAAAAAAGATGACGTTGCAGCAAAATTTGCAATAGGAACAGAAATGTACGAAGCTGGGAAGTATACTAAAGCAATTCGTCTTTTCGAACAAATTGCTCCTGCATATAGAGGGAAACCGCAAGCGGAGAAATTGTTTTATATGTTTGCTCAGTCCTACTATAAAACAAAACAATTTAATTTGTCAGGATATCAGTTTGAAAGTTTTGTTTCTAGTTATCCTAAAAGTGAAAAACTGCAAGAGTCAGCTTATTTAGGAGCAAAAAGTTACTCAATGTTATCTCCGGTTTATAGTTTAGACCAAGTAGATACGTTCAAGGCAATTGATAAATTACAAGCGTTTATAGATAGTTACCCTAACTCAGAATATACTGAGGAAGCAAATAAAACACTTCAATCATTAACAGCCAAGATTGAGAAAAAAGTTTATGAAAACGCTAAAGGATACAATACAATTTCGGATTTTAAATCGGCTATTGTAGCTTTGGACAATTTTGTTGCTGATTATCCAGGTACGGTATACAAAGAAGATGCTTTGTTTTATAGATTAGATTCTGCTTATAAATTAGGGATCAATAGTATCGAAAGTAAAAAAGAAGAAAGATTATTAGTAGCTAAAACAGCATATGCTAATTTAGTTAAATACAAGGTTGATACTAAGTATAAAGAAAAGGCTGACGAAATGTTAGTTAGAGTGGAACAAGATTTACAAAAATTTACAAATAAATAAAGTCATGGATTTAAAAAAGACGAATGCTCCAGTAAATACAATAACATACAATAAAACTGTTATTGAAGAACCTACTGGTAATGTGTATGAAGCGATAACCATTATGGCTAAAAGAGCAAACCAAATTAATTCTGAAATCAAAAAAGAATTAACAGAGAAGCTAGAAGAGTTTGCTACATATAATGATAGTCTTGAGGAAGTTTTTGAAAACAAAGAGCAAATTGAAGTTTCAAAATTCTACGAAAAATTACCTAAGCCACACGCATTAGCGGTTCAAGAATGGTTAGACGGTAAAATTTACCATAGAGATTCAACTAAATAACACTACTATGTCAGTTTTAAGCGGTAAAAAAGTTTTACTAGGAGTATCTGGTGGAATTGCCGCCTATAAAACGGCATCTTTAGTGAGACTTTTTATAAAAGCAGGTGCACATGTCCAAGTGATAATGACACCTGCTTCTAAGGATTTTGTCACCCCACTTACATTGTCTACTCTATCTAAAAATCCAGTTCATTCTAGTTTTTTTAATCAAGATGATGAAAATGAAAAGTGGAATAATCATGTTGAGCTAGGCCTGTGGGCAGATTTAATGGTTGTTGCGCCCGCAACAGCAAATACATTATCTAAAATGGCTTACGGGAATTGTGATAACTTACTTATAGCTACCTATCTATCAGCAAAATGTCCAGTATATTTTGCACCTGCAATGGACTTAGATATGTACAAGCATCCCTCTACAATTTCTAGTTTTAAAGCATTACATCAATTTGGGAATACCATAATTCCTGCCGAAAGTGGAGAATTAGCTAGCGGTCTTTCTGGAGAAGGTAGAATGGCTGAGCCAGAGAATATTATTGCCTTTCTGGAAGCCGATTTAGAAAGTAAATTACCTCTAAAAGGAAAAAAAATACTAATTACTGCAGGTCCCACATACGAAGCAATAGATCCTGTACGTTTCATAGGAAACCATTCTTCTGGAAAAATGGGTTTTGACATTGCAAATGCTGCCGCACAATTAGGCGCTTCAGTAGTGTTAGTTGCTGGACCTACAAGGTTTAAGGCTAAAAATGCTAATGTGAAAGTGATTAATGTGATAACAGCACAAGAAATGTATGATGCTTGCCATGACTATTTTAATGATGTAGATGTTGCTATTGCTGCTGCTGCGGTTGCAGATTATAGGCCTAAAAGAGTCGCTACTCAAAAAATAAAAAAGGCACCTGATAACTTTGTAGTTGAGCTAGAAAAAACAAAAGATATTTTAGCTTCACTAGGAGCAATCAAGCAAAAGCAATTTTTAATAGGTTTTGCTTTAGAAACCGAAAATGAAATTGAAAATGCAAAGGGTAAAATCCAGAAAAAAAACTTAGATTTGATTGTTCTTAATTCGTTACAAGATTTAGGAGCAGGTTTTGGACAACCAACAAATAAAGTTACTTTTATTGATAAAAATTTCAAGATAGAACCTATGGAATTAAAATCAAAAGAAGCGGTTGCAGATGATATTTTAAACAAAGTTATAGCCTATTTTAATGAATAAACTACTTGTACTTTTCGTGTTATTTTTATTTGGAACTGTCAATGCGCAACAGTTAAATTGTACTGTTACTGTCAATTCGCAAAAAATAAATAATACAAACCAACAGGTTTTTAAAACATTACAAACCTCACTCACGGAGTTTGTGAATAAAACCGACTGGACTGGGCAGAATTTAAAACAAAACGAGAAAATTAATTGCTCAATGTATATTACTATTTTGTCTAACAATTCAGATCAGTTTAGTGCAACAATACAAGTACAATCAGCGAGACCAATTTATAATTCTTCTTACTCTTCGCCAGTTTTAAACTTTAATGACAAGAATTTTTCGTTTAATTATACAGAATTTGAGAACTTGATTTTCAATCAAAATAGTTTTAGTTCTAATTTAGTTTCTATAGTTTCGTTTTATAGCTATGTTATTCTAGGGTTAGATGCTGATACTTTTGTTTTAGAGTCTGGTAGTGATAACCTAGAAATTGCCCAAAACATTGCTAGCGTGGCACAACAAAGTGGCTACAAAGGATGGAGTCAAATTGACGGTAATGACAACAGGTATTTTTTAATTAATGATTTATTATCGCCTACCTATACTGATATACGTAAAACGTCTTTTGAGTATCATAGTGGTTTAGATATGATGGCGCAAGATTTAAAAACAGCCAAAGAAAAAATAAAAGCATCCCTTTTTAACATAGGAAAACTAAATTCAGTAAAGCCTAATGCTTTTTTAACACGTGTGTTTTTTGACTCTAAGTCGGATGAGATTGTATCTATTTTTTCAGGAGGCCCTTCCATAAACATCGCTGATTTAACTGAAAATTTAAATAGAGTGTCGCCGTTGAACTCAACAAAATGGGCCGCTATTAAATTTTAAATTTCAGTACCTTTACAATTATAATTTTATTACTTCAAAAACAGCCACATGATTACTTCATTATCTATAAAAAATTATGCGCTAATTGAAAAGTTAAGTATTGATTTCTCAAAAGGATTTTCAATTATTACTGGAGAAACTGGTGCTGGAAAATCTATTATATTAGGTGCTTTAGGATTAATCCAAGGAAAAAGAGCCGACTTATCTTCGCTTAAAAATAAAGACGATAAATGTGTTATTGAAGCACATTTTGAAATTTCAAAATACAAGTTAGCTTCCTTTTTTAAGGATAACGATTTAGATTACGAGTCAGATACAATTATTAGACGTGAGATTCTTCCTTCTGGAAAATCTCGTGCGTTTATTAATGACAGTCCTGTAAACCTTCAATTATTGCAGGAACTAACCATATTTTTGATTGATATTCATTCGCAACAGCAAACTAGAGAATTATCTGATGAAAATGTGCAGTTTGAAATTATTGATGCTATTGCTAAAAATCAAGATAGTATTCAAGAATACCAATCAGCTCTTAGTAGATATAAAGCAGATAAATCAAAACTGAATAGCTTTATAAAAAAACAAGCAGAAGCGATTAAAGAGCAGGAGTACAAAACCTTCTTGCTGAATGAACTTGTTGAAGCAAATTTAAAATCAGGAGAGCAAGAGTTTCTTGAAGAGGAATTTGAAAAACTAAACAATGTCGAAATAATTAAGGAAGCGCTAGATAAATCATTGGCTATAGCCAATGAGGAACAAATAGGAGTGCTTCATAATTTGAAGGAAATCAAGGTGGCTATGCAAAAAATAGCAGCTTATTCACCTGATTACAGCGTATTGTTAGAGCGTGTATCAAGTTTAGTAATTGAATTGGACGATATTACCGAAGAATTAGATCGTTGTACTGATAAACTGATTAATGACCCAGAACAATTGGAATTTATTAATCAAAAATTACAACTAATTTACAACTTACAAAAAAAGCATCAAGTAGATTCTGTAGATGGTTTGTTAGAAATTCAATCGCAATTAGACGATGCAATATCTGAGCTAGGAAACTTGGAATCTGATATTGAGAAATTGACACTTTCGATACAAGAAAAAGCAATTATTTTAGATAATTATGCTACAAGTATCCATGATAATAGACTAATTGCTATTCCTGTTTTGACCAATAAATTAATTACAATATTAGATACTTTAGGAATGCCTAACGTGCGTTTTGACATTCAAGTAACGCAAGGAGAATCTTATTTTGCTAATGGAAAAGATGAATTGCAATTCCTTTTTGCAGCAAATAAAGGTACCGATTTTGGTTTGCTTAGAAAAGTGGCTTCTGGTGGGGAAATGTCTAGAATCATGCTTGCGGTAAAAGCAATTTTAGCTCATTATTCTAAATTACCAACATTAATTTTTGATGAAATAGATACAGGAGTCTCTGGTGAGATCGCTATTAAAATGGGTGAGATCATGAAAGAAATGAGTAAAACAATGCAAATCTTTGCCATTACCCATTTACCACAAATTGCAGCCAAAGGAAATGTACATTTTAAGGTTTTTAAATCAACAGTAGGTGAGGATACACAATCAGAGCTTAAATTGTTATCTAATGAAGAACGTATTGTAGAAATTGCGCAAATGTTATCGGGAACTGTCGTTTCTGATTCTGCTCTAAATCATGCAAAAGCCTTGCTGAACTAGAATTTTGATTATATTTGTTCTTAACAAATAATCTAAATTGATTACATTAAATACCACATAAAATAAAAATTCACCGAATAAAATATACAAAATGATTATAGAACCTAGAATGAGAGGATTTATTTGTTTGACAGCCCACCCTGATGGATGCGAACAAAATGTAAAAAATCAAATTGAATACATTAAATCAAAAGGAGCAATAAACGGAGCAAAAAAAGTACTAGTTATAGGTGCTTCTACAGGTTTTGGTTTGGCTTCAAGAATTTCAAGTGCTTTTGGTTCAAATGCTGCAACTATTGGAGTGTTTTTTGAAAAACCACCTACTGAAGGAAGAACTGCTTCTCCAGGTTGGTACAACTCTGCTGCTTTTGAAAAAGAAGCGCACAAAGCAGGTTTGTATGCTAAGAGTGTTAACGGAGATGCTTTTTCTGATGAAGTAAAAAAACAAACCTTAGATTTAATTAAAGCCGACTTAGGACAAGTGGATTTGATTGTTTATAGCTTGGCTTCGCCAGTGCGTTTAGACCCAAAAACAGGAGTTTTACACCGTTCGGTTTTAAAACCTATTGGAGATAAATTTACAAATAAAACAGTTGATTTCCATTCTGGAAAAGTGTCTGAAATATCTATAGAGCCTGCTGCAGGTGATGATATTGAAAATACGGTTAAGGTAATGGGAGGTGAAGACTGGGCTATGTGGATCGATGCTTTAAAAGCAGAAAATTTACTAGCACCAGGTGCTACAACAGTTGCTTACTCTTATATTGGGCCATCATTGACTGAGGCTGTTTATAGAAAAGGAACTATTGGTCGTGCAAAAGACGACCTGGAAGCTACCGCTTTTACAATCACTGATAGCCTTGCGGATATTAATGGTAAAGCATACGTATCTGTAAATAAAGCATTAGTAACTCAAGCAAGTTCTGCGATTCCAGTTATTCCGTTGTATATTTCTTTATTGTACAAAATAATGAAAGAAGAAGGAATTCACGAGGGATGTATCGAGCAAATTCAACGTTTATACGCAGATAGATTGTACTCTGGAAAAGAAATTGCTACAGATGAAAAAGGTAGGATTCGTATTGACGACTGGGAAATGCGTCCAGATGTTCAAGAAAAAATAGCCAAATTATGGCAAGAAGCTACAACTGAAAATTTAGCCGAATTAGGAGATTTAGAAGGGTACAGAAGTGATTTTCATAACTTATTCGGGTTTGGATTTGAAGGAGTAGATTACAAAGCAGATGCAAACGAAATGGTAGCAGTAGAAAGTATTAAGTAATACCATTTTTTCATTCATATAAACACCTTATTTTATGCGGTTCAAACCAATTAAAGTAAGGTGTTTTTTTTAGGAGCATCAACAATAAGTAATTCAATAAGCAATATCGCGCCATTCGTTATATCTTGTGGCGGCATAAGTGCCACCGCCACAAGGATACCACTGCTGTCACGGCTAAAAACGGAGATTTGTGAATTAATAATGTTTTAGGATTTTGTTTTTAGGTAATTTTATCTAATACCAAACAAAAATATATTATAGACCAATTTTTATAATTGTTTTTTTTAATGTTATATTTAGACTATATTATAAAAGTGATATTATGGCACATTCTAAAATTCTGACCATCAAGGAAACCGAAAAAGAAATTAAAAATCTAATTAAACAATCTATCCCATTTATTGGTCAACGCCTAAGAGTTCTGCTTATTTTAAAGCAAAACGAAAAAACAGGAATTTCCAAACGTGAGGTTTCAAAATTAGCCGTGGTAGATCCAAATAGCGTTCATAAATGGAGAACATTGTATATTAATGAAGGAATTGAGGGTTTGATGAAACATCATAAAACAGGCTTCAAACCTTCGGTTTTCACCGCTACTGAACACAATATGTTGGAAACAAAACTCAATGATTCTCAAAATGGACTTCAAGGTTATGTTGAGCTTCAAGATTGGATTGAAAAACAAACAGGGAAAATGTTCAATTACAACACCTTACTTTATTACTGCATTAGAAATTTTAAATCAAGCGTAAAAGTAGCCCGAAAAAGTCACGTTAAAAAAGATGAAAACCAAGGAATCTCTTTTAAAAAGACTTCGGAAGAATCTGCCAAGAAATAGCACTGAATGCTGTGGGGAATTTTGAATCTATAAATCTATTTTTTCAAGACGAATCGCGTTATGGTTTATTTACACGCAATGGCAAATCAGTTACTGCTATTGGTGTGAAACCAATTTGCACTTTCCAACAAGTCTTCAAATCAACTTGGCTTTCTGGAGCATTTTCTCCCATAACAGGAGACCATTTTCAACTAATACTCCCGCATTGTAATGCTGATAATTTTCAAGTTTTTCTAAATAACTTCACAAAAGAAAAACCCAAGGAACTTAAAATAGTCGTGCTGGATAATGGAAGATTTCATAAGGCTAAAAAATTAATCATTCCTGAAAATATTGTTCTTGTTTTTTTACCACCATATAGTCCAGAACTTAATCCCGCTGAAAAAATGTGGGCAAAATATAAACGACAGTTCTCTAATAAATTTCACAAATCATTGGAGGATGTTGAAGATTTTATTACTGATGTGGTGAAAAATACAACTAAAAAAGAGGTAATGAGTATCTGCGGGTATAGCTATGTGTTTTTAGATAAAATTTGGACTATATAATATGTGTGTTTGGTATTATAATCCATGTAATCATTCGTTTTTGAAAATTTGAATTGATGTTTAGACTCCTTTTCAAATGTATGCCGTAAACCAACTGCGTGCAGTAATTCGTGAATAATATTTTCCTCTTTTATAGTATCACCAGAATCTAAAATACCGTATGCCACACCTGTTCCTGTGGGAGAAAAACCACCAACTAGACTAAATCCTTCTCCATTTTGTGACTTAGCCACTTCCGAAGGTTTTACACAACGCATGTTTATAAAATAAATCGTAAGCGCTTTTTCTGAAGCTTTATTTTCTCTTTGTATATAAGCAACAAAGGTTTGCTTCCTTACATCATTTATGTAATAATGTTTTTCTTCTTCATTATATATTATAACCTTGGCTTTTTTCTCCATTTCATTTTTAAAAAGAGTTAAATCTGCTACATTAGCTAAACTATTTTCAAATCTATTAATAAGGGATTAAAACCTTTTTTAAGAAGAGCTTTTAATTTTTCAACTTTCACAATGTAATTTAATTTATCCCTATCCGAATTATTACCTGTAACTTCAACGAATCGCCAGTCTAGAGCAAGGGTTTTAGGTTCTGGATAGAAAAAATTAATAGCACCCACAGTTTCACCATCACCTTCAATTTTTAATTGTAATGGTTCAGAACTGTTATTGTGACAGGTTATTTTTATTTTTTTAGCATCTTTTAAATTGGTTGGTTCAAAAGTAAAATCGGGATTACTTTCAAATTTTATCTCCTTAAAAAATTTATAGTTTTTTTTATCCAAAAAATCAAGCTTTAAAGTTATTGTTTGCCCTATTCTCATGCTTACCCATACTGGATAGTACTTTTGTTTATAGATGGTTAATGGTTTGTATTCTTCTTCCAGTTTAGTAAAGTCACTGGTGCATATATTGATGAATTTATCAAAACCAAATTTTCCATTTTTAACATCCTCTTTATCAGCATCGAAAGTTAGGATTAATGATTTTTCTATTATCTCTAACTCCACGCCTTGAAACCTAGTATCTCCATAAATAATTTTATTCTAAAAACTCTTTTAAGAATCAAATAAATTGGTTTAGTTTTTGGATATCATTCTAATTAGAATATCGATCTATTCTAAATCTATCTGTATTTATACACAAAAAATCTCCCCCTTTTTTCATTAGTACTAGTTATAATTTCATTTCCTAAAACTTTAAAAACTCTTATAGTATCATTGTTATCCAGAATCCAATTGTTTTTTTTATCAATCTTAATAGTGTAATTAAGTGCTTCCCCCTCAATTGGCAAATAACCTCTACTAGAGTTTCTTGAATGCGAAATTAACCCCTCCGATCCTCCAGTATATAAAAACAAACATTTACCTTGATGATCATATATTATTTTTTTTTCAATAACACACCTTTTACCATCTATTATAATAATCTTGTTTTCTGAATGGACAAGCCCCTCTCCGTTAAAAACAATTAGTTTTTCATAAATTTTAGTTACATTTTTTAGATCATGTTTACTTGTACAACCAAGCGTTAAAATAATTGCAAAAATGAATATTGAGTATTTCATATGGAGATAATATTTATTTTTTAAGAAATATGGAATTTGCATATCTTCATTGGTATTTACTACCAATGAGGATATGTTTTTTTAATACTTATTGATTTTTTAAGGTTCTTAACAGTTCTACATTATCTCTTTTCTCAATTAATACATGAATAGCCATACCTTCAGATCCTTTAATGATAAAATTAAGAGCTGATTTATATGCATTATTTGAAGGCTCATAATTTTTATATCCTTTGCTTGTTCTGATAGCTTCCGCTTCCCCTTTTGTTTTATCAATTTGTACTTTGGGAACAATACCAAAACAGCCATAAGAACCCGCTAGTTTATTCGTATGCCCATTATTAAACCAGCCTCCAACATGAATCATAACGCCAATTGCTATACCTAAATCTTTTCGGGCATCGTCTATAGATTCACCATCTACATAAGTTTGCATCCTTTTTGTATGAGATACCGCCTTTAATTCCTCAGATTTGTTTTGCCTTAAGGCCAGAGCATCTAATTCTGCATCAGGCGGATAAGCTGTAGGAACTGTTGAAAAGAGATTTATGTTCTCATTAAACGGCTCAAAACATCTATTTGAAAGTTCTATATCATCATTTGGCCCCCAATTATCCTTGATTACTCCTCTAGAATACCAAGAATCACGAGTCACATTATAATTTGTGACAACTTTTCCATTTTTAATAACATCTAACCTATACGTTGGAACAACTAAGGATTCATAATCTAAATCACTTGGGTCTCCGTATATAAACTGACACGTATAACCAGTAATTTCTTTAGTTATTAACAATTTTAAATTAGTTGAAATTTTCAATTCAACATTGTGAAACCTAGTATCTCCATCAATACTCTTTATTCTTAAAACTCTTTCCGTATTTTCAGCCATAATATTTTTTTACTACTTTCTCAAATTACTTTTTCTTAGCAGCGTCCATTTCGTCCTGCCAGTTCTCTTGCTGTTCTTTCCATTCGGAGCGAGTATAGCCTTTGCCTTCATGGGTAACGTAAATTTCATTTTTCTGGGCTTCTTTTTGTTGTAATTCTTTATCGGTTTTGTGTTTTACTATCTCCGTAAAATCTTCAATAACGACTTGTTTTTTTAATTCGGCAGAACCATCTGCTCCTACAGTTCCTGTCAATGTCATTTCTCTCTCTCCCTCTTTTACATCATAACCGTTAATGTCATCAATAATTATACTTAAAGTCTCCCCTTCTTTATAGTTTCTAGTTTTAACCAAGAGAGTTACTTTATCTCCAATAGTTGCTTCTTTAATTTCCTCTTCCATTGCTGCACACATCCAAGTGGCGTTCAAAATCTTTTTCTCTTTCTTCGCTTCCTTTGGTGTTGACTCAATATCTGCTGGTTCATTAACTTGTGCGCAATCGGTTATTTTTATGGGAACACCGCCATAATTGCATTTTATGGTACTTTTTAGCAGTAACGGAAATTGGTCTTGTACTTTTATAGTTCCTACATCTTCCCAATCCCCCAATTGCATCATCGAGGCGCAAGGACTCGCACTCTGAGGGCTTTTTTTACAATTTCCTTTAAAAATGAGACTCTTCATATCTTTCTCTTTTACTGTGGCAATTTTTTTACCTTGTATGGTGGGGGTCTTAAAATTAACTTTAAGATCCCCTATGGGGTTGACACACAAATCGCATTGTAATTTTGCAGTATCTAACACAAGTTTTAAATCATCTGCTGCTTTTTCCTCTTTTTTTCTTTCCTCTCGAGCTTCTTCCTTATGGGCATCATTTTTAGATTTTCGTTCCGCAATGGCGTTATTTTGTGTACGCTTATTAATCTGGTCCACATTTTTACTCATGTCAAAGATTGCGTCTTTTTCAATTTGCTCTTTTTCCAGACGTTCCTTTAACATTTTATCATAATCAGGCTTACTCAACCCTCCAAAAATACTATCTAACCAACCCATAATACGTTGTGTTTTATATTTAAATTCTCGTTTTCAATTTCAAAAAATGCTTCCACCAATTGATTGTTTTTATTGTAGCGCAATTCTCCTTCGTATTTTTTTAGCACATCACTGGTCGATTCTATGTTTTTATGTATGTCATTTGTTTTTTGCGCTCTAATTACAAAAGACGGTTCTCTATTATCTGTCCAGATTTCTTCAGTAACCAATACATCGTCTAAATCTAAAATTGCGGCAGTCCTTTTTTTAGGTACTACATGCATGTCATTTTTACCAAATAATCCGTGAAAATAGAGGCCAAACATGTTTTTGGAATTCAGGTAGAAAAGTAGTTTTTCGGTATCATTCATCACATCCGAAATTTCATCAAAAAAAGCCTCCAATTCGTATCCAGAATTATCCACTTTCAATTCAATCATTTTGCTTTTCCATCGGTATTGCATTTCCTTGATATTATACACTTTACTAATTTCGCCTTTATCGTTTACCCCCATTTCGATATCATCAAAGGCATAAATATCCTCCTTTAACAAGCGTTCATTTTTAATGGTTTTATTTGAGCTAAGAGTTACCCTAGCGGTAAATACATCAAAAACAAACAGTTCGTCTCTTTGTCCTAAATTCGTAAACTCGACCTCTCGAATAATCGATTTCTCTACAATGCGTTTTTTATTCGATGAATCGGTTGTTACTGTTTCAAATCTATAATTAAGCCTTTTGTTTATGACCGGTTCTAGATAAAATTCATGTAAAAAATGGGTTAATGGGATCATAATCAATTATTTTTTTGGATATTCTTCTCGTATTCTATCCTTTGCATGATCCATACCAAACCAATCTCGATTAGATGACCAATGAAAATATTCATGTCGCAATTTTCGTAATAACTCTTGAGAAGTGTAATCTATTTCTACCTCAGCTTTTTCTATGGGAGAAACTAGTGGACGTTTTTCAGTTGTGCCATAGCCGTAATATTCTCGTATCGATCTTAATCTTTTTTCTTCTTCAAGTTCCAGTTTTTTTTCGAATGCTTTTTGTTTTTCGTAATCAAATTTAGGTTTATTCGGGATGTTGTCTCTAACTTTCTCTGGTGGTACTTCTCTATGTTTATCAATAATCTCCTTTGTAGTCAAAAGTTCAAAATCACTTTTAAAATCCCATTCTTTATTTTGCTCTAAAACATGAGTTTTTAAATACGATTTAGCCTGTTCTAATACTGTATTCCCAAGTATTGAATAATTAACTTCTACATTATCAGGCATATATTTATCAGTAATCAAAGGTTTGCAAAATCCTCCCATAAAATGAAGCGGGATATAACTATATTCTTTCTTTACGTTTCTTTTACTACTTAAAGCTTCATAAGCGGCTTGTTTAGCTAAATATGCAGTTTTGAAACGAAAACTCATGAGTGAAAATAATTCTATAACCTTAAGAGGGTAGTACCAAAATGGTTTTGTAATTTGAATTTCATTATCGTAAAACCAATGATTCCATATTAATTCTTGTCGCAAATTGCGTAATTCTCCACTTGCAGTATCTGAAGTTTCAAGCTTCAAAAATGCAGTAGTTTCAATTTCGTCAATCTCTTCTATTTCATTAAGATATGCTCCCCCTATATCGCAATGTACTCCTGGAAAATTTCTTTCCACCAAACGATTATCTCCATTATCATCAATCCGATTGTATTTTGTACTGACTCTAGTTAAAGCAAAATTCTCTCTATGCTCATCTTTGGCTGTAAAATGAACTATTTTTTGAATTTCCCCCATGTTTTGGAGATTTAATTGCTTTTCATCATCTGTAAAGTAACTATTCACTAAGTGCTTAATTCCTTTTATATGGGTATTATCACCACCCATGGGGCCAATTTCTTCAAATGATGAAACAGTATCGTAAATCCCAAGAAAACGAACAACAATAGTCAGCTCATTCAGCTCTTCTATAGACTTAACGACACCTTTTTCTAACAAGCTAATCCCCAAATGACCAAATTTTGGCATGTAACCATTTATAATATAACTACCATTTACTAATTGTCCATCACGATCATGATAAATAGATCGAATGTCTTTTTTTACAATAGGAGCTTTGGGGATATTATTAATATTAAATGATCGATAAGGGTTGTCAATTATCCTTTGCTGTTGTGGTATATTATCTCGAACTGTTTGTGGTTTTTCTTCCTTTTTAGGCACTTTATATTCATATTCACCCACCTTTGTTGCTCGATATACACCTTTGTTAAAATTAATCTCCGAAACAAAATTTCGTGCAGATGCTGCCCCACGACTAAAACCAAAAACATCTACCGTAATTACCTTAAGTTTCTTTTTGAACTCTTTCCCTATTTGTATGTTGTCTGCTAGTTTATCGCAAGCTTCTCGTACTCTAGCTCTAATCCCAGAGACGCTACCAGACCCAAACTGAAAGCCTTCGTCATCATCTCTACTATTTTTTTTTGTACCCATACCTTCTACATATATATCATAATTCTCATCACAACACGTCCACATTCGAGCCACATTAGTATAATCATTACTATAGCTATTGTCTGTACCCATTTTACCCATAAAATCTCTATGTGATGCCACAAAGTAAACGTCTTCCTCAGGCATATTGTCTAACTGGGTTTGTTCTGCCTTTGTTCTATTCTCTATGGCTAATAAGTCTTCTATTTTATCTTTGTTTGGAACATAATCATATCTAGCATCTTCCCATCTTTCTATTTCGGCATTTGTCAAATTCCATCTGTTAGGATTAGTATCTCCTCCTCTGGAATATTCAAGTCTTAGATCAGTATTGTACATATTATTCAAGGTGCCATCTATAAAGATTCCAAAATTAAGATTTAAATTATCTGGGGTTGTATCATCTTCTCCAGCTCCTGTATTGTAAACAAATGATTTTCCCATTAGTAAAATTTTTTGCTAGTTTTAATAACATCGACTATTGCGTTTTTATTTAATGAGACTTCTTTGTCTTTACCTTTGAGTACTACCGTGATAAACGTATTAGGTAAATTGACCTCAAGTACAATCTCAACTTGAGTATCTTTACCTTCTTTGTAAATTTCTTTAAAAGCATCAAAACAAGTTTCATCATCAAAAATTACATCCCCACCATAGGCTTGTCCATTCTTATCCCTCCATATAATTTTGATTGTTTTTGGAATAGCTCTCATGGTATATTCAGGAGTTAAAAGATGCTCATCAAATAGAGTTTCCACTTCACCATTAAACATTTCCATCCGTGCATAAATCATAGTAAAACTGGAATCGTTAAATTTGTTTTGTGTAAATTTAGGACTCCACAAATACTTTTCTCTATACGTATCCCAAATACCATAAGGTATCGGTTTCTTTTTGTTTGCTTCATATACCGCTGTAGGAACTATATATTGATTATTCATTTTTTGATCGCGATACGACTGCTGAAAAAATAGCTTTTTAGGATAATCTAAGTGATCTATCTCTTGTTGGTCAATCACTATTTTCTTCCCTTGGTAGCGCCCCACTTCAACTTGTTTTGAACTACCAAAGACCCAAACTACAACAACGCCTCCTGGAGCGTAGCCTACAATAATTCTACTATATGTTTCATGCCTTATTTTTCCAGAAGAATCTTTTTCGTCATAGCCTTCTTGAAATAGTTTTAACATCTTTTCATAATCTATAGCACAGTCAATGTGATAAAAAGTATCTTCGGCATAAGATACCCATATTATATCAAGTCTATTAGGCAATGATTTTGTATCACTGGTTCTCCCACCACCAGGAGCGCCCCAACCATGAATTCCTGATGAAGTCCCCATACTTAATCCTACAGAATTGCCGTCTTTTAATTCAAATCCTCCTTGATATACATCGATGGGGTATCCTAATGGTGCGTTATTGTTTTCTTCCCACTTAAAATATTCTAAATTCATATTATCAATTATTTTATCTTGTTTGTAATCAAAGTTAGCCCTAGCTGTATTGGTGTGGATTAAAAATAGCGTTAGGAGCGCCAATCCGCCCGAACAGATAAATAAGTTTCTATTTGTTTTTTTTATAAATAAAGTTGTAATAGAAATGAGGGTATAATTAATTGGCATAGCTAGTAGCGATAAAAGGATACAAATGGTTTTTTTACTAAGCGAAAAAAAATAAAAATTGACTCCGCCAGACATCTTTCGCAATAGTAAATAAGTAATGTTTAAAAAAGCAATAGTCAAAATGGCTAAAAATATTTTATAATAAAAGTTTTTTTCTTTGATGGGTCGGCTTGTACTTGTGTTCATAGAGTAGCTTGATAAATTTATAATTCAGGGAGTATTAGTTGTATAGTTATAATCAATGATATAATTAGCAAAACTAAACCATAAAAAAAAAATTCTTTTAATAGTCGCTTTTTCTTTTATTACTAAATTTATTAATACGAGTAGTATTGTAAGTAGTAGAGGATATAGTAAAAGGCCGATACAAAGGGATACAATTGCTTCAGCTAGACCACCGCCTCTATTATAAAAGATCATAAAAACCAAATTAATTACTCCTATGATAAACGATATTAAAACTATGATGAAAAAAGTTTTAATATCAATTTTTGGAATTACAGCTACTGAATGATGTTCTTTTTTACCAGAAAGTAGACAAAGATAAAAACCATAAAGAGGAATAAAAAAATAACCTGGAGATACACCTAAATCATTCATTCTCCTTACTCCCGCAGCAATTTGAGGAAAGACAAAGATTAAACTTATTAACTGTCCTAAAGAATCTAGTTTAAAAGATTCCATAAAAAGAACAACCAAAAACATAAAGATAGTATTCACACCAGTAAAGATCCAATAATCATATCTAGATAGTGAATCATTAAATTTAAAAGTTGATTTCCATATGCCTCTATACTTTTTTATCATCTTACCCAATATTTACTTTTGCATCGGTAGCTCCCAATAATTTGGCTACTCCAGCACTTTTGATTATGATATCGCCTCCTATAGCCTTGTGAGTTGTTGTGGCTGTCGTTTCCTTTAGATCACCACCAATGGTTACGGTTTTATTTTCATCTATACTTTGTTTATATTCTTGCGCTTGTAGGTTTAGTTTTTCTGTAACCGTGATCGTTTGGTTTTTACCAACATCCATGGTGCTATCTTCTCCAACCTGGGTAGTCATATTCTTTCCTACATTTATAATTAGATCCTCACCAACTTCAAAAGTCATGTTTTTTGGCGCAGTAACTACAATATTTCCTTGTCCATCCATTGAATACGTATTCCCAGAAGGATCTTCGATCAAAATACTTCCCTCACTATCGTTCATTATAATTTTGGTTCCTGAGCGGGTATGAATGGCTTTTACGTTGTTCTCGCCATCAGCATAGCCACTGGATTCACTACCGTTGTACTGACTACCTAAAACGTAAGGATTTTGTGCATTATTGCCTTCAAATCCTACTAATACTTCTTCGCCTATTTCGGGGATGAAATAAAATCCTTTTCCTGCACCTGAATGCGGTTGCATCATACGCATCCACTCGCTAGTGCTGCTGCCACTTGCCCAGTTGAAGGCTACTTTTACGCGTCCTAATCCTGCGGGTGTATTATGGCTATTCAATGATTGGTTAGAAAGTCGGGAGACTTTCATTCCGTTAACGACTTTCTAAAATATCAAAAAAGCGCAAAGTCATGAGACTTTGCGCAGCGGGGAAAAGTGTACAGTATAAATTGTACCTTCAAATATCTAATTGCTAACCATTTTTCAGTACATCACTTTATTTTTTGTATTTCGCATTAATTACTTTTTTTTCATGTAAAAGATATGACCATCGAAACATTTTCCTGCTGGTTTACATCCATATTTTTTTAATGTATCAGTTTCATAACCTTTTTTAATAATAATTAAGTTATCACATTCTGAAAATGAAAATTTACCAGTTGCGTCAGTTTTAATTTTATTAATTGGATTACTTATATCTTGTACAATAACTCCATCTAAAGGGGCCATTTTATTCAGATCATATATGTATCCTGAATTGTTTTTGCAGCTATACATGATTAAGAAGCTACTAATTAATAATATTCTTTTCATTTTATCTTTATTTTCGTTAACCATATTAAACCTAAAACATCATTTTCTTGGGCTATTATTAAATTGTAATCATATTGAGATTGATGAGGGTCATCCTTGTAATAGTGCATTAAATTAATTTCACCTAAAGATTTTTCTTTTATATAACTTTTTTTCCCGTTTGGTGTTTGCCATATTTTTGATGAATCATCATGCGTGAATGAATACAAAGTGCTACCATAAGCTTTCAATATAGAATGTCCAAGTTCATGAGCTGAAGTATACATAAAATCTTCATCAACTTTATGTTTAGCAACGTCCAAATACCCCCAATCATTAAAAAAAGAAGGCTCGTACCAGGCTAAAAAATTACAATATCCAATATTATAGTATATTTTTCCTAAAATTCCAGCGTTTCCAGATCTACCCCAATTACCGTTAGTGTTATAAATTAAATTCAAAGGATTTAAGCTATTATGAATTGTATTAATTGGAGTAGTTGTTACTTCAAACTTTTCATTATTTAATTTTAAGCTGTAACTATGTTCTCTACTCCAATACTTTTTAATTCCTTTAAGTGCTAATTTTTCTAAATCTTGAAATTTTCTTGTCCTTACTTTAATAATTGGATTATTTAGGCTAATTTCAGAAGCAGGAATTTTATCCCAAGGACAAACCGTTCCCATTTGTCTAAATTTAGGATCTGGATCATAATCTTTTTCATAACAACTCAATCCTTCTTCACCTCCATCAGTAAGATTCACTCTCAAAGTTACATATATTCTTTTAGCATTTCTGTCGATTTTCACATCAGTCCATTGTACTTCGCTATAATTTGTAGAAAAATCTACCGTAATGCTTTTCTTTTTGTCTCCTTTGGTGGCTGTAATTTTGGCTTTTAAAATTTTGCCATTAAATCGAATACTGTTATAAATCTCATTATCATCAAAACCATCCCAATGAATATAATATTCTCCTACATCAGTATAATCAGCAATATCGTATAAAGTATATTTAATTAAAGAATTTGTCTAATAACATTTTGTGAAGCAATTGGCAATTTAATACCATAGTATTTTTTGTGTTTTCGTATCTAAATGAATGGTGTCTTTTTTTATTTTACAAAAAATATACCTAGAATCAATTCTATGATGAAATTCCTTAGATGTGTATGTCCATGCACTATCAAGAGTGACTTGGTTTTTTTTAATAAGAAGTACAGATTGAATTGGTCCATTAACAATTTTTATAGAATTACTTTTAATTGTAAATTCTCCTTTGCTATTGGTAATACTATATAAGCTTTCATTACATCTAATTGCTATTTTTAATTTTGGGATTGGATTCTCATTTTCATCAACTACAACACCATGCAAATAATCAATTTCGGGAGGAGAGGCAGGAAAATACTTTGTTTCGGTGAATACACCCATTAATCCAAGAACGAGGATACCATATGCTACCAAAATAATAAATCCCAGTCCACATAATATATATATTATTTTTTTCATTTTATATCATTGTTGTCCGATAAAAAAAGAAGCCAAATTAATGGCTTCTTAAAATAATCGTAATTTAGAGTTGCAAAATTCAAATAACGATGGGTAAAAATAAGTATTTTTCGACTAAGTCTGTTTTCGGACAGCTAATTTCTTTAATAGATGACTCCATGATTCAGAAAGCTGTTGAGAAATATAATTCAGACCGATATGTAAAACGTTTCAAGAGTCAAGATCATCTATTTAGTATGATATTTTGTTGCATAGAAAAGTGCAACTCTTTACGAGAAGTATCTGGAGGAATGCTTGGTTTGTCAGGTAAGGAAGAAACTGTTAGAATCAACTCTCTTCCCAAAAAGAGTACTTTGGCGGATGCCAACAAGGGACGTAAGGTTGAGTTTTTTGAAGAAATTTATACCAATTTACTTCAGAAATATAGCTTCGTTTTATCGGACAGTCGAATTAAAGAAGCTTTGAAGAAGAATGTTAAGATTGTAGATAGCACCACAATAAGCTTGTTTAAAGATATATTAAAATGTGTTGGTAGAAAGTCTGTTGACGGAAAAAGTAAAGGAGGAATTAAATCGCATAGTGTGATAAATGCCGATGAAAAAGTACCAAGTTTAGTTTGGTTCACATCAGCCATAACGCATGATCATCAGTTTTTGAAAAGACTAAAATGCGATGAACATACCGTTTATATATTCGATAAAGGATACAATGATTACAAAGCTTTTGAGCATTTTACAGCTCAAAAAACAGGTTTTGTAACGAGAATAAAAGAGAATGCAAAATATGAAGTAACACAAACAAATGACATTCCAAGGAACATTCACTGCGGTGTTTTATCGGACGAAATAATTGAAGTTGAAGTCAATAAGGAAGGCGTAAAAACCAAATTGAAATTAAGGAAAATAATGTACTATGACAGAGAACACAAAAGAAGATTTGAGTTTATTAGTAATTTGTTTGACTTTAGAGCAGACACAATAGCTGCACTTTATAAAATACGTTGGCAAATAGAGCTTTTGTTCAAACAAATCAAGCAAAATTTTCCTCTAAAATATTTTTTAGGAGACAATGAAAACGCTATTAAAATCCAAATTTACTGTGTTCTAATAGTAAATCTATTGCTAGGCGTGATAAAGAAAAGCTTGAAACGACAATGGTCTTTCTCGAATTTAATTAGTTTTTGTAGAATTCATTTATTCAATTACATTCACCTAACTAAATTCTTAGAAAGTCCTGAAAAAGACTGGGAATTAGATCATATAAAAGATGGTCAAATAGGTTTATTTGATGATTATTTAGCAACTGGATAAAATTCGATATAACAAACCAAAAATTATATTTTTTAGTACATCGAATTCTCAAGATAGTACTCGAAAACAAGCTGAACTAGGTTAAAACCTCGTCAAGCCTTGCAAAATAAAGAAAAAATAACTTTCAAATTATTTTTACCGGACAACAATGAGTAAATATATACAAAAATGAATCATAATAAGTTTTTTTTTAACGATAATTTACTTAATAAAACCCTCAGCCCTTTATTGAAGAGGATTCGCAAGAGTTTCTATTAAAACTAATTTTCAGCTTTTTATTTTAGTAATGAATGTTTTTTTTATCAATAGTTTTCTGTTTGGATATTAAAAACAAAAAATAGGGTAAGGTGCTTTTAGAAACGATTTTAATGTACGGTATCGCCATTTGCTGTGTTTTTTTAATTAAAAAAAAGTAAGTGTAGGTACGCTCGATATAGAGAATGAAGTCGCTAATTGAGTATTCATAGTTAATATGATTTTTAATGAAATTTATTATATTCGTTTTGAAATAATTAGTCAATATTTAAATAGCAGGTAAAACATGGGTTTTTTAAAAAATATTTTTGCAAAAAAGGAAAGTACGATCAACACTTACGCAGAATTTTGGGATTGGTTTCAAAGTAATGAGCAACAGTTTTTTGAAGTCGTTAAACAACGTAAAAATATTGAGAAGGAATTTTTAAACAAAATAGCACCTAAGCTAGCTGAACTGCAAGAAGGATTTTATTACTTAACAGGCATGTGTAATGATACAACTGCTGAGTTGATTTTAACGCCAGAAGGAGTTGTAAAAAATATTGCCGCTGTAGAGGAATTAGTTAAAGCGGCACCAAAATTAACCAACTGGAAATTCACAGCCTTAAAATCAGAGACAGCTATTAAAAATATCCAAATTAACATGGGGGATTACGTTTTTGGAAGTGAAAACCTTTCCTTTTATGCAATTGACCACAAGAAATATCCTGATGAAGTAGATATTGTAATTGTTTACCATGATTATAAGGAGGAAGATAAAGCCTTAATCTTGAATGGAACTTTTGTTTTTATTGATAATTATTTAGGTGAGCTTAATTCGGTTACAACAATTGATAATATGATAGTGATTTCAAAGGAAGATGCACAAGAAACATTGATTCCGATAGAGAAATTAAAGGATTATCTTATTTGGAGAGAAAAAGAATTTGTAGAAAAATACAGTGGACACCGCTACAATACAGAGAATGATGGTTATTCTAGTATGGAAGCGGAGCTTGCTAACGGAAAACCATTGATTGCGATAGTAAATGCTACCTTGTTAGAGTGGGAGAGTAAGGCATCACATCCTTGGATATTTAATGTTTCAATTACATTTGATGGTGCTAATAATAACGGCATGCCGAATAGCGTAACCTATGAACTACTAAATCAATTAGAAGATGAAATTAGGGTTGATTTGAAAGATGAAAACGGATACCTCAATATAGGACGTCAAACTGCTGATGGGGAAAGAGAAATTTACTTTGCATGTAAGGATTTTAGAAAGCCAGCCTTAATAATGAATAAACTACTTCAGAAATATGATGGAAAATTGAATATTGATTACGAAATGTATAAAGATAAATATTGGCAGTCATTTGAACGATTTAGATTAGAAAAGTAAATCTAACTGAAAATAAACTACATAGAATTAATAATTACAACAGAAGTACCCTACAAAAGACAACTTCTATTTTTTTTTAATATAATTTTAGGCATCAATTTTAGATCATTTTACTACTTTAGTTTCATTGTTAGCATAAAGCTTAATTCACTTCGATTAAAAATTGCTTTTGCTCTATAAATTATAAAATCACCTCTAAAAGATACTTATGAAATCTAGATTGCTATTATTTTTATTGTTATCAGCAACTTTTGTCAATGCGCAAGAAGGACTTACTCTAGCAAAACTTGCCGAAATTGAAGTCCAAGTTGATAAACAAGCCCTTAAATTTAAAGATTCATTAATTAAAAGAAATGCAGGTGCTGATTTTTCATTAGACAACGAATTTGAAACAGATATTTACCGTGCTGAAAAATTGGCAGATAAAAAAGTAGAAGTTGATTACTCTACTGCAGGAATGACTTCAGCGATAGTGGATCTTAATAAGGATTACAATAAGTTGCTAAATAAGTATTACGCTATTTTGATGAAAAAATTACAGCCTAAAGATCAAGAGAAATTAAAAATTTCTCAAAGAAATTGGATAAAATTTAGGGACAGTGAAGACGAGTTAATTGGTATTATCACAAAAACAGAATATTCAGGAGGAGGAACAATTCAGAGTAATATTATGGCTGGTCGTATTAGCGATTTGACTAAAAGTAGGTTGTATTTTATAAAAGGACATCTTAATCAATTTGTAAATTAGCAGCTGCTTTGTATGATTTAATAAATAATTAAAGAGCTGTTACCTACCCCCGACAGTAGTGGCATCTTGCAATTTAGAAAAACAAGGCTTTTGTGCCGTAGTTTTTGTTAATTGGAAATATAGCGAATGGCGGGACGACTGTTTCTGCAAACTATAACTATTGTGGTCCTAATAGCAAAAAAGGAAAGCTGTTTGCAAGCCAATAATGGATTGTGTACTTTTGGATGTTTTTATAAAATAGTGAACTATGTATAATTTATTAAAAGGAAAAAGAGGAATCATTTTTGGCGCTTTAGACGAAAGTTCAATTGCTTGGAAAACTGCTGAACGCGTACATGAGGAAGGTGGTATATTTGTATTGACAAATGCTGCTGCTGCAAGAAGGTTAGGTAATATCGACGCATTGGCTTTAAAGACAGGTTCACAAATTATTGATGCTGATGCAACATCAGTTGCTGATTTAGAGAATTTAGTAGATCAAGCGGTGGATATTCTTGGGGGTAAAATTGATTTTATTTTGCACTCTATCGGGATGTCAGTGAATGTTCGTAAGGGGAATCACTATACGAATCAAAATTATGATTTTACTGAAAAAGGGTGGAATGTCTCTGCGGTTTCTTTTCATAAAGTAATGCAGGTTTTGTATAAAAAAGACGCCATGAATGAATGGGGAAGTATTGTTGCTTTGTCCTATATGGCGGCACAACGAGTTTTTCCAGACTATAACGATATGGCTGATAATAAAGCTTTTTTAGAATCGGTTGCTCGTAGTTTTGGTTACTTTTTTGGTAGAGATAAAAAAGTACGTGTCAATACAATTTCACAATCTCCTACGCCTACAAGAGCAGGACAGGGAGTGAAAGGTTTTGATGGATTCTTGTCTTTTGCTGATAAAATGGCTCCATTAGGAAATGCTTCGGCGCTAGATTGTGCTAATTACACCGTTTCAATGTTCTCTGATTTGACTAGAATGGTTACGTTGCAAAACTTATTACATGATGGCGGATTTTCTAATGTAGGCGTTAGTCAACATGTCATGGAAATGTTTGAGTAGTAATGAAAATTATATATAATGTTTAGTAAAACCATCACTATATTAGTGGTGGTTTTTTTATTGATATTGTTAAAAAGTATATCTTTGCGCCCTTATTTATCCCTTTTATTTTAACTAATACCACATAGTATTTATGTTGTTTTCTTTGATTATTCCTGTTTATAATCGACCAGATGAAGTTGATGAGCTTTTACAAAGTTTAGTGCAAACTGATTATAAAGCCGCTTTTGAAGTTGTACTTGTTGAAGACGGTTCCTCAATACGTTGCGAAGATATTGTTCAAAAATATACAGATCGCTTGTCTATTTTTTATTATTTTAAAGAAAATTCAGGTCCTGGTGATTCACGAAATTACGGAATGCGAAAAGCAAAAGGAGACTATTTTATCATTTTTGATTCGGATTGCATTATTCCGCAACAGTATTTATCAGAAGTGGATAAAGCCTTGGCGAATAATTATGTAGACTGTTTTGGTGGTCCTGATAAAGCTTTGGATAGTTTTTCGGATATTCAAAAAGCAATTAATTTTGCGATGACCTCCTTTTTAACTACGGGCGGAATTCGCGGTGGATCTGAAAAAATTGACAAATTCCAACCCAGAAGTTTCAATATGGGGATTTCAAGAAAAGCTTTTGAAGCCTCAAATGGATTTGGAAATATTCATCCTGGAGAGGACCCAGACTTATCCATACGTTTATGGAATCTTGGTTTTGAAACCAAACTCTTCCCGAATGCGTATGTATATCATAAGAGAAGGATAGATTGGGAAAAGTTCTCAGTGCAAGTAAATAAATTTGGTAAAGCAAGGCCAATATTAAATAGTTGGTACCCTAAATACAATAAATTGACATTTTTCTTTCCATCGGTATTTATACTTGGATTTGGATTAGCGGTTTTATTATTGGTTTTCACCTATGACATTTTATTGAAATTGTATTTCATCTATTTTATAATTATCTTCCTTACTGCTAGTTTTCAAAATAAAAGTATCAAGATTGGTTATTTATCAGTAGTTGCTGTTTGGAAACAGTTTTTTGGTTACGGTACCGGTTTTATAGAATCGTATGGTAAAGTGATCCTTTTAAAGCAAAAGCCACAAGAAGCTTTTCCTGAATTATTTTTTAAATTATAGTATGACAAAAATTATTGGACTAACAGGAGGAATTGGTAGTGGTAAGACAACAATTGCAAAATATTTTTTGTTGTTAGGGGTTCCTATTTACATTGCCGATGATGAAGCTAGGACAGTTATGCAGTCAGAAATCTTAATAAAAGCACTAAAAAAAGCTTTTGGAGGACATATTTTTGAAAATAATACCCTTAACCGACAAATGCTAGCCGACATTGTGTTTAATGATCCAGATAAATTACAGCAGTTGAACGCAATAGTTCATCCTGCTGTTAGAGAACATTTTGAGGAATGGCTTTTGTTACATCATAATCAGCCCTATATAATTTATGAAGCGGCTATATTGTTTGAAAGTGGAAATTATAAAAACTGTGACCAAATTATTTGTGTTACAGCACCTTTAGAGTCTAGAATTCAGCGTGTTATTGATCGAGATGATTCTAACAGGGAATTAGTGCTAAAACGCATTAATTCGCAATGGACGGACGAAATGCGTGTCGCAAAAAGTGATTTTGTTATAGAAAATGTTGATCTGGAGTCGGCAATGTTAAAAGTCGAAGAAATTCATAAAATTTTATTGATTAAACAAAACAGCAACTAGATGTTAATGTTTGGTTAATAGATTATCATTCATACTGTTAAAATGTTAATTTTGTTCTGATGAATAAACTTTTTTTTAGGTTACTGGTTTTATTGATGAGTTTATCCTTAATTGGGATAATACTTGTACAAGTATATTGGTTTAATAATTCGTTCAAGAATAATGACGAACAATTTAAATTTCATGTAACGCAAGTTATTGGTAACGTTGCTGATAAATTGCAAAAACAAGAAGCTTATACATTTTATGATAGATACAATCGAATTAAGGACAGTACGGGTAAAATTCCTAAAAAAGAGGACCTGACTGAATTTTATTACGTTCAAAGAAATACAAAGACAAACAAGACAATTGTTTATTCTAATAGTATTATATCCGAAGATTTTGATATCTCTGCCTCACTGTTCAATAAAAAGTTCAGTAATGAGAAATTTAAAAATTTTAGTTCTAAAAGAGTAACTGAAGTTTATAATAATAACGGAGTTGATAAATCTAATTTACAGCAGAATTTACTTCCTGACGTTACTATTGAAAAATCAGGTAATCTGGATGTATTAGACAAAGTGCAGTTCGAAATTTCATACAAAGATATTGCAGCAGCAATGCCGCTAGATGAAAGAGTTTCTAAAGTTACATTAGAGAAATTAATAAAAAAGGAGTTAGAACAATTTGGTGTTAAGACAAAATTTGAATTCGGAATTTATAGTAATGGTATCGCCACTGCAATTAAGTCAGCCGATTTTAAATATGATAAAGAGACAACCTATTCTACTCCAGTTTATACTGATAATGAAGGGAACGAAAAATACAAGTTATTGGTTAGTTTTCCGCATAAGAAGAAATTTTTATTATCAGAGTTAATAAGTTTAAGCGTTCTTTCAATTATTTTCACATTAATTATCCTCATTGCTTATTCGAGTGCATTGAATCAATTAATACGTCAGCGTCAAATTTCTGAAATCAAAACAGATTTTATTAATAACATGACACATGAGTTTAAAACACCTATTGCAACAATAAATCTTGCTCTAGATGCTATAAAAAACCCAAAAATAATTGATGACCGAGAGAAGGTAATGAAGTATTTGCAAATGATTCGGGATGAAAATAAACGCATGCATGCTCAAGTTGAAAATGTATTGCGAATTTCAAAACTAGAGAAAAAAGAATTAGATATTGAAAAAGAATCGAGTGATGTTGTAGAGGTGATTAATGATGCAATAGAGCACGTTAATTTAATTCTTGAAGATAGAGGAGGAGAAATAGTAAGCCACTTCAATGCAGCTAGAACAACGGTTTTAATCAATGAAGTACATTTTACAAATGTACTGGTTAATGTTCTTGAAAATGCAATTAAATATTCGCCAGATGTGCCACATATTGAAGTTTTTACAGAAAATATAAAAGACATGATTCTTATAAAAGTTAAGGATAATGGATTAGGAATGAGTAAAATAGCTCAAAAAAGAGTGTTTGAAAAATTCTATAGGGAACACACTGGTGACATTCACAATGTAAAAGGGCACGGTTTAGGATTAGCTTATGTAAAGAGAATTGTAGAAGACCACAATGGTCAAGTTTACGTAGAAAGCGAAAAAGGAAAAGGAAGCACATTCATAATAAAAATACCACTAATAAATTAAGAAATATGGAAACTATAAATAAAAAAATACTTCTAGTAGAAGACGACCTTAACTTTGGGGCAGTATTAAAAGACTATTTAATGCTTAATGACTTTGAAGTTATTTTAGCTAAAAACGGAATGGAAGGTTTTGAAAAATTCAAAAAGGATACTTACGATTTATGTATTCTTGATGTAATGATGCCTTACAAAGACGGATACACATTGGCTAAAGAAATTAGAGAAAAAAATAGCGAAGTGCCTATTATTTTCCTAACGGCTAAGTCGATGAAAGAAGATGTGTTAAAAGGATACAAAGCAGGTGCTGATGATTACTTGAACAAACCTTTTGACTCTGAAGTATTGTTGATGAAAATCAAAGCAATTATTCAAAGAAAATCTTCTGATGTTAAAACAGAGCAAGTACAGTTTGAATTCAATATTGGTAAATTCCACCTGAATTCTAAATTGAGATTCTTGACTTTTATGGATCAAGAGCCTATTAAATTGTCTCCAAAAGAAAATGAATTATTAAAAATGTTGATTCTTCACGAAAACGACTTAATGCCAAGAGAATTAGCATTGACTAAAATTTGGAGAGACGACAATTACTTTACTTCAAGGAGTATGGATGTTTACATTGCTAAATTAAGAAAGTATCTTAAGTTAGATGAAAATGTAGAGGTACTAAATATTCACGGTGAAGGATTTAGATTAGTTGTAAAAAATAAAACGGTATAATCAAAACAGTATAAATAGAATAAAGGCTTCGAGAAATTGGAGCCTTTTTTTTTGTAACTATTCCTGCCTTACATTACAAGATTTCTCATAAAAAAAGAATTTCCAATGACTAAAAAAGAGCTTCCGCTGGTCGCTTTTTTTAATCAGGAAATTCATTTTTTTTATTTCAAAATGCTTTTCATTGCAGTCAGGGTTAATGCAATCCTGCTATTTAAGATTAAGTTGTAATGCAAAACTGTTTTTGTCTTCCTTAGAAATACTAAAGATAATAGCATCATCGGCCACATTTTCATGAATAACAACTTTGTCTTTTAAAGATAATTCTTTTAAAAAATTCATCTCAAAACTTTTTATCTTCTGACCTAAGATTAGCTTTGCATCCATAAGATCAATACACCATTCTAGATATTTAACATTATTGACATGATTGACAATATCTAAATCAGATAAGCTTACTGTTTTTTCAAAAAGTTCTTCTTTCTCACTACTAATATTTATTTTAGAAAAACCTGCTACAGTTGCTTTCTTTTCAGGGTATAACTCAAAGTGTTCATGAGGAAGACTCAACGCTTCTGGGCGACGTCTTTCAGTATTGAAAACAGCCCAAAAAGTCTCTGATCCTATAATTTTTTTTCCGTTAACATGAACTTCTAACGCACGTATAGAACGAGAGTTTTCTAAAGTATTGATCCATGTAGTTACTGTTACAATATCTCTCCATTTAGGTAAAGCCGCAACTTCTACACGCATTCTACTTAAAACCCAAGCTTGATTAAATTCTTGCATATCCGAAAAACTAATTCCACCCATGTCAGAATGTGCAGCAGCAGTTAATTGTAAAATATTGCATAAATCAGTGTATTTTAAATAGCCATTAGGCATGCATTGCGAAAAATTGATCTCCCAGTCTTTACTTAAAACAGAGGTGAAATTTGGACTTATTGGCATGAAATAATATTGTTTTGTAGTAAGGTGTTGTGTTTAGATTTTCGTTTTAATATAATCAAATATTGTTTGGTAAGGTGTTTCAAAATCAAACCATTCGGTTTCTTCATCACGCTTGAACCATGTTAATTGGCGTTTAGCAAAACGTCTAGTGTTTTTCTTGATTTCTTCAATCGCAAATTCTAAAGTAATTTCTTTGTCAAAATAACTGAATAATTCCCGATAACCTACCGTTTGTAAAGCATTCAAAGCCTTATTTGGATATAATATTTTGGCTTCGTTAAGCAAGCCTTCATTGAGCATAATATTTACACGCTCATTTATGCGGTTGTACATTACCTTCCTATCGGCTTCCAAACCTATAACAATAGGAGTGAAGTTGCGACTGTTTTTCTTTTGGTTTAAAAAAGAGGAATATGGTTTTCCTGAACCCAAACAAACTTCTACAAAACGCATCATACGTTGTGGGTTTTGCAAGGTTTGTGGATTGTCTACAGTCAAGAATTCGTAATAATTATTATCAAGAGTTTTTAACTGCTCTTGTAAATAATGAATTCCTAATTTTTCATATTGGGCAGTTACCGTTTCTCTGATGGTACCATCAATTTCTGGAAATTCATCAAAGCCTTTTAAAACGGCGTTGACATACAGTCCAGATCCGCCTACCAGAACTACATAATCATTAGTTATGAATAATGCATCAATTTTTGCGATGGCTTCTTTCTCGAAATCACCTACAGTATAATTCTCGAAAATTGATTTATTCTGGATAAAATGATGTGGTGCAGCAGCTAATTCTGATGTAGAGGGAACTGCAGTACCAATGGTCATTTCCTTAAAAAACTGTCGGCTATCGCAAGAAACTATTTCACATTTAAAATGATTTGCCACAAGAATACTCAGGGCAGTTTTACCAATAGCTGTAGGTCCAATGATGGTTATTAAGTGTTTCATATCTTTTTTTAGCCCAGATAATAATGGAAACCCCGGACGCCTGCAAGTTAGTATTTCTTACCGAAAAAGAGCGCCTTTAGAAGCTCCTTTTATGGTTTAGAAATACAAATTGCAAAGGAGGAGTTGTAATGGATAGCTGGAAATAGCTCCTAATTAGATGTATTTGTTTGGGTTGTAATTTAAAGTTCATGTCCGCAATTATGGCAAAAATTTGCTTTAATGGGATAATCTTCTGCTCCACAACCTACGCAAGGATTTTGAGAGTTAGTTGAGGGTTTCTGACTGTTTTTAGCGATTTCGGCTGTTACAATACCGGTAGGCACCGCGATAATACCGTACCCTAAAATCATTACAAACGAGGCAATAAATTGACCTAAAGGGGTAACAGGCGAAATGTCACCGTAACCCACCGTGGTGAGCGTCACAATGGTCCAGTAGATACTAGCAGGAATACTGGTGAAACCACTTTCTTTACCTTCTACAACGTACATAATTGAGCCGATTATAATGGTTATAATAAGCACAAAATAGATGAATACCACGATTTTGCCTCGACTTGCATTAATGGCTTGTTTTAATTGCACCGACTGATTTGTAAACTGTGGATGGTTCAAAATCTTAAATAATCGCAACAATCGCAAGGAGCGAACCACACTAAAAATACTGGTTCCTACAAAGAAAATAGACATATACATGGGTAAAATAGCGAGTAAGTCAATAATACCGTAGAAACTAAAGATATATTTCCAGGGTTTGTTTATTGAAATAATGCGCAAAAAATACTCCAAAGTAAAGAAAATGGTAATTGCCCATTCAAGAAAAACGAGTTCGGAATGGTATTTTAGATCAAAAGAAGCTACGGTTTCCATCATTACTAAAACCACACTGAGTAGGATGAGTCCTAGCAGTATTAAATCAAATAAACGTCCCGCTTTAGTGCTTGTACCATAAATAATGATATGCACTTTTTGCCTAAAGATCTCGTATTGTGATTTGCTTTGGTTCATTTATAGCAATGAAATTAGTTTAGAACTTTATAATTTTATGGCTTTTATCTCTCCTTAGGTAACCTTGAATAATATTTTTAGTATCGCGGTTATTTTGCATTGGGATCAAAATATTTTTCAGAATATCGATTTTGTTAATTTGATAGTTTAAGTCATAAAAAGCATAACCTTTATAGATTCCGTTTTCGATAAGTACAGCACTGCGTTCGCTCACTTTTCTACCGCGGTCAATAATCACCATGTTTTGGCTTTCAAACTCACTATTAGTAATAAAATCTTTTACTCTAGCATTATATTCTTGTGGAGTGATTTCACCAATACAAGCGCCGTCACACTCTTTAATTTTATATTGAAAACAGGCGGCTTTACTTTCGTATAAACCAGTAAGTTTTTGACATAATTTATATTTTTCGGTGATTTTAAAAAGTACATTCTTGCCTTCATTAAGTGTTGTAAATGAGGTGATTTCTTTTTTTCTACCGTCGGCCTTTAGTAATTTTAGATTTAGATAACCGTTTTTATCCATCTCTGGATATAAAGCCCATTGAAAAATATTTTTTCGTTGTGCACGGTTGTATCTGGGTTTATGAATCTTAATTTCTTGACTTTCTTTTAATAGTGCAACAAGTTCACTACCAGTTTCCTCGTAAGTCACGGTAAAAACTTCGGCTTGAATTTTTTTAGCACTAGTGGTTATTCCGGTAAAGTGCTGATTGATTCTTTTTTTGATGTTTTTACTTTTCCCAATATAAATAAGATCTCCTTTTTCATTGTGAATATAGTAAACCCCCGTTTTTGTGGGAAGACTATTAATGATGTCTAGTAATTTAGGCGCAATTCCTTTTTCAATTTTTAGTTTGATAAAGTCTTTTACAATTTCCTTGTCAACATCTTTTTCTAACAACATTTGGAACAATTTGACTGTCGCTAATGCATCGCCACTTGCACGGTGCCTGTCAGCCATAGGGATTCCTAAAGCACGTACTAATTTGCCTAAACTGTGTGAGGGTTGTTCAGGTAATAATTTCTTTGATAACTCTACTGTGCAAAGTGTTTTCATGGTAAAATCATATCCTAAACGTCTAAATTCAGTTCTTAAAATACGATAATCAAAGTCGGCGTTGTGGGCTACAATAACGCAATCATCAGTGATTTCAATGATGCGTTTGGCTATTTCATAAAACTTTGGGGCAGATACCAACATCGAATTATTAATCCCGGTTAGTTTAACTACAAAGGGCTGAATAGGAATTTCAGGATTCACTAAACTAATGAACTGATCCACGATTTCATGACCATCATATTTATAGATGGCAATTTCAGTGATTCCTTCCTCGTTAAATGCGCCTCCAGTTGTTTCTATGTCTAATATTGCGTACAAATTTTTTTGTTTAAAGTTGAGGATTAAAGTGTTCCATTTTTAGTTTTTTTTAATTTTCAAAAAACGACGCTTTTAGGCTATTGCTTGGGCTTATAAGCCAATTGAAATTATAAATCAGAAACGCTTTAATCATAAATCAATTTCTTCCTCCAAAGATACTGCTTCCTACACGAACCATGGTGCTCCCACATTCAATAGCTTGTTGGTAATCACCAGACATTCCCATTGAAACAGTACTTAACTGGCAGTTTTCAGTAGACTGATTTTTAAATTCATCATAGAGACTTTTTAAATGCAAGAACTCTTTTTTAACTTGGTCTTTGTTATCTGTGAATGTTGCCATCCCCATTAATCCAATAACCTTAATGTTTTTCATTTCGTGAAAAGCATCAGATGCTAGAATAGCTTGTAGTTCGGTTTTATCAAGGCCAAATTTAGTTTCTTCTTCAGCGATATGTATTTGCAATAAACAAGCAATTATGCGGTCATTTTTTGCTGCTTGTTTGTTTATCTCTTGTAATAGTTTTAAGCTGTCTACACCATGAACTAATTGCACAAACGGTGCCATAAACTTCACTTTATTTGTTTGTACATGTCCTATCATGTGCCATAATATGTCTTTGGGCATTTGCTCCCATTTGTCAGCCATTTCCTGAATTTTATTCTCACCAAAGATACGTTGCCCAGCATCATAAGCTTCCATTAAATCAGAAATAGGTTTTGTTTTAGACACAGCAACAAGGGTTACGTTTTCAGGAAGTGTTGCTTTTATATTTTGTAAATTACTTGCTATTGCCATGAGATGCTTTTTATGCTATTGTTATTTTCTAAAGTTCATAAACTACGATTCCGCTTCTAAACTTAGGTTCAATATACGTACTTTTTGGTGGCATAATCAAATTATTATCTGCCAGAGCCTTTATTTCATTAATATTAGAAGGGAATAGAATGAATGCTACTTCAAAATCGCCTTCGTCAATTTGCTTTTTTAATTCTAGAATAGATTGTTTACCAGAGACATACTCAATGCGCTCGTCATTACGCAAATCTTTTATTGCTAAAAGAGGTAACAAAACCATATTGTAAATTATTTGTGTGTCCAGACTTTCTAGAGCGTCAGCAGTATTTTTAATTTCGTTTTTAAGTTTTAAACTATAAAACTCATGATCAAGATACATCCCAAATTCATGTTTTGCAGCAGGTTGATACGGCTGTTGGTATTTATTTTCGACAATAAAATTTGTATTTAATGCGGTAATAAAATCCAGTTTGCTTAATCCATTTAAATCTTTAACTAAACGATTGAATTCGTAAATTTTAATGTTGTTTTCAGAAATTAAATAACTCAATAGATGTGCTTTGTTGTCATCATTTGGATTTTCTTCGGATAATAATCGCGCTGCTTCAGTACGATGGTGTCCATCAGCAATGTAAAGCGAGTCAATCTTAGAAAAAATAGTTTGAATCCAATTGATTTCTAACGAATCATCTATTTTCCATAAATAATTAATCTCTTTTTTTGTAGTCGAAAATTCAAGATCAGCTAATTTTTGCGTTTGATTATAAATCCATTCCTCAATTTGTTTATTATCCGGATAAGTCATTAAAACGGGCTCCGTATTAAACGCTGAATATTTCATGTACTCCTTGAGTAATCGTACTCTAAAAGCCAAGGTTTCTTCGTGTTTTTTAATTTTATTATTGCGGTAATCGTCAATATTAGCGCCTACAATTATTCCGGTAAAAGATTGTGTTTTAGTTACAATTTTATGAATGTATATTGCGGGTTTTTTATCCTTTACTAATATGTTTTCGGTTTTAAAATCTTGGTATTTTTGATGGACTTGTCGGTATCTTTTTTCAAAAGTAACCGTTTCTTGGTTGTTATACGCTGGTTTTATAACATGTAAAAAAGACAATGGATTAAAATCTAATTGTGCTGCCAGCTCTGCAGTGACATACTCTTCATAAGAACGACAAGTTACTAAGCATACCTTATCACGAGTAGGACGAACGGCTTTAAAAGGAATTATTTTTGCCATAATGGGTCAAGAATAAAAGTCCAAAAGTAGTAGGAGACTTAAATTAAGTCAGACTACTTTTGGACATTTTAAACTATATAAATTGTTTAGAAACTTTTTCCGCTTTTTTGCTTTCGGCGTAGTCATAAAAACCTTCACCAGATTTCACTCCTAATTTTCCTGCACGTACCATATTTACTAATAATGGGCAAGGGGCATATTTTGGATTTTTGAAACCATCATACATTACATTCAAGATAGCTAAACATACGTCTAGACCAATGAAATCAGCAAGTTGTAAAGGTCCCATTGGGTGTCCCATTCCTAATTTCATAACCGTGTCTATTTCATAAACTCCAGCTACTTTATTGTATAGTGTTTCAATCGCTTCATTGATCATTGGCATCAATATTCTATTAGCCACAAAACCAGGATAATCGTTGACTTCAACAGGAGTTTTCCCTAATTTTTCGGATAAAGACATGATGTTTTTAGTTACTTCATCGCTTGTATTGTATCCACGAATGATTTCGACTAATTTCATGATGGGCACCGGATTCATAAAATGCATTCCTATAACGCGTTCAGGATGTGTAACTACTGCACCAATTTGAGTTATTGAAATAGAAGATGTATTTGTTGCTAAAATAGTATTGTGAGCACAAACTTCATTTAATTGCTTAAAAATCTCCAGTTTTAATGCTACATTTTCAGTAGCCGCTTCAACAACTAAATCAGCACCTACAACACCATCTTTAATATCAGTGTAAGTGATAATATTAGTTATTGTTTTTGCTTTATCTTCTTGAGAAATAGTTCCTTTTGTAACCATTCTGTCAAGGTTTGCGGCAATAGTTGCCATTCCTTTATCTAATGATTTCTCTGAAACATCGATTAGTTTTACGGTAAAACCGCTTTGTGCAAACGTATGAGCAATTCCGTTACCCATTGTTCCTGCACCTATTACTGCTATTATTTTCATTTAAAGTATGTTTAATTTTAAAGTTTTCTCGTTTAACTTTTAAATCCGAATTGTATTTTTATTTATCGAAACAATCAATAATTTGGTAGGCTACTTTTAAAGCGGCTGTTGCTTGTTCTAAAGTCACCACTGGCGTTGTGTTGTTTGTAATTGCATCTGCAAAAGTTTCTAATTCATCTAGTATTGCATTGTTTTGCTCTACATCAGGATTAGAAAAATAGATTTGTTTTTTGACTCCTTCTGCATTTTGTAAAATCATATCAAAATCACCAGGTACTTCAGGTGCATCTTTCATTTTTACAACTTCACATTTTTTCTCTAAGAAGTCAACAGAGATGTAGGCATCTTTTTGAAAGAAACGTGTTTTTCGCATGTTTTTCATTGAAATTCTGCTTGCTGTTAAATTAGCAACACAACCATTTTCAAATTCGATACGAGCATTTGCAATATCGGGCGTATCACTTATTACCGAAACTCCGCTGGCGCTAATATTTTTTACTTTTGACTTTACTACACTCAAAATCACATCAATATCGTGAATCATTAAATCCAATACAACTGGTACATCAGTACCACGGGGATTAAATTCAGCCAAACGATGTGTTTCAATAAACATTGGGTTTTCAATCATGCCTTTTGTAGCAATGAAGGCAGGGTTAAAACGCTCTACGTGTCCTACTTGTCCTTTAACGTTATACTCATTAGCTAGCGCAATAATTTCATCAGCTTCCTCAATAGTATTCGAAATGGGTTTTTCAATAAAAACATGTTTCCCTGATTTGATGGCTACTTTAGCACATTTATAATGCGATAATGTAGGAGTAACAATGTCGATAACATCAACAGCATGAATAAGTGAGGCTATTGTACTAAAGTGTTTGTAACCAAATTCTTTAGATATTTTATCGGCATTTTCTTGATTAGGGTCGTAAAAACCAACTAATTCATATTTTTCAGATTGTTGTAATAGTCGTAAATGTATTTTTCCTAAGTGACCAGCACCTAATACTCCAATTTTCAGCATAATGATGTAATTTGTACAAAAATAGGAATTAATACTAACAATAAATAAGGAATTATTACAATTATTAGTGGAAATTTCGATTCATAAAACAATCTAAATTATAATTGAAATGAGTACAATATGATCATTTTTAAATAAAAATTCTGATTTGTCAATTTTTAGCAATAGTAGATTATATTTAAATTTCGTGATTTTAAGATTCACTAATAATTTTACTAAAATTAGAGGCACTTATGGTAAAGCCTTCTTTTAAGTAAAGTGTATGAGCTTCTGTTCTAAAGGAGCCACTATCAAGGTGTACTGCTTTACAATTGTTTTTGACTGCAATAGTGTAAACGCGATTTTAATAGTAACTCTTTTTTCTTGTTTTAAAAGTATAAGAAAATTTTAAAAAAGCTCCGTACTGCACTAATAAATTATAATTTTAAAATACTAAACTGAGGTTAAGTATGTTTATAAAAAAACTTATGCTCGATAAAATCGAGCATAAGTTTTTTTATATTTAATAGCACTTGCTACTGAAGTTATTTAATCTACAATAATAGCGCTTTTTGCTATGGTACCTTTAGATAAATCAACAGTATAGTGGGATTGACTTTTCCAAACATAATCTGTACCAACTTGTTCAAAAACTTCAAAATAGTAAGTTTGAGCAATTTTATTTGTGATTAATGCAGTCAAATCAAAAAATGAAAATCCGTTTGCGTCAGTTGTAACCTCCATTATTGTAGGTGGTAAACTTGCTCCATTTATAGGTTGTGTATCAAACATTACAATTTTATAACCTGATTTTACAGCTCCCGTTATTGTAATTGCTGTTAGGCTTACTTCGGTATTTGCATTTGTACCTGGTTCTAAAGTTGTCTCAGGAGAGTAAGCTTCGGGTGAATTTGTGTCATCTTGTTTTGAACAAGAAAAGAAGAATATCGTTATAAATACTAGTAATATGGTTTTAATAAAATTTAGTTTCATTTTATTTTTTGTTGCTGGTTTATAAATGACTTTTGGCTGTAATTTGATAAGACAAATAACCAATTAAAAAATTACTTTAACAATACCTAATGTAACGTTTTTAAAAATAAACTATTATGAACCAACAACAATAGCTCTAAAAGTAAGATTAACGCGAGGCTTAGTAATCAGTTTAGTAGGAGGCAGGCGATGTAACCAGTGGCTTTGTGTTTGATCTTTCATGACGAGTAAACTTCCGTTTTGTAAGACTCTAGTTATTGTTTCTTTTGTTGTTTTGTGTTTAAAAGCAAATTTTCTTTCAGCACCAAAACTTAACGAAGCAATTGCACCATTTTTTTTTAGATCTTTCTCGGCGTCACTGTGCCAAGCCATACCTTCATTACCATCATGATATAAATTGAGTAGGCATGAATTATAAGTTTCACCCGTTTTATCTTCGGCTATTTTTTTTAATTCTATTAATTCCTTTGTCCACGGCAAGGCTTGTTTTGTGGTGTTTGAATAAGTGTATTTAAACGGAATATCACCATACCAAGCTACTTTTCGTTTGGTAATAATTAGTTTACCAAAGATAATTGCTTCATCATTTTTCCAATCAATAGTTTCGAGTAAGGCTTTCAAATATTCATTTGCCTTTGCTACTGTCATTAATGTGCCGTAATAATTTACGGTGCCGTCATGTGGTAATAAATTGATGTCTTGATCCGGTTGGGTACTGAATAAATCCATTTTGCTTGTTCGTTTTTAAAAATCAAAGTTCGGAAAATGTTTTGAATTTTTAGGAGCTGTAGTTGCAATTTTATTTCTTTTTAAACGCGATTTGCGTGAGGGGGTGTAGTGAAAATCCTCCCGTTTTTTCGGGAGATTGTAGCGAAAAACCCGACCTGTAAGGGCACGCCCAAATACTAGATAAAGAGGTAGTGAAATTAAATGTAATCGTTAATTATACGTTAAATAACTGCAAAAAATGCAGAATAGCCTAGCTTAAATTTATTTTTGAGATTGATTAATCATTAATAACCAATAAATGAGAAAAATATTCATTTTGACGACTTTGGCTGGATTTTTATTTGTGCCAAACATAACAGTTGCCCAAAAAGAGTGGCATAAACGCGAGAAAAAGAACAAAAAAACAGAAGTAGTTGCTCCTGCAGAAAAAAAACCTGAGACCACAATTAAGGAATACAGCAAGGTGATTACTAAGGATGCAATCTCTGATCCGGGTTTGTTTACGGTGCATAAAGTTGATAAAAAATACTTTTTTGAGATCCCAAATGCACTACTTGATAAAGACATGTTGCTGGTAAGTAGGCTGTCTAAACTACCATCTAATTTAGGTGGAGGTTATGTAAATGCGGGTTCAGAAACGAATGAGCAATTGATTGTTTGGCAGCGTTTTCAAGATAAGATTTTAATAAAAATAAAGTCCTATGCCGCTGTTGCAAATGATAGTTTGCCTATTAGCATTTCGGTAAAGAACAACAATTACGAACCTACATTATTTGCTTTTGATATTGTGGCTTTTAGCAAAGATTCCTTGAATACAGTAATTGATGTGACTAAGTTTTACAGTACTGATGTAAAATCAATCAGCGGAATTTCATCAAATATGCGGGAATCTTACAAGGTCAAAGGTTTAGATGAATCACGTAGTTTTATCAATACCATGCGTAGTTTTCCTATGAATATTGAAGTGATTCAAGATTTTACTTACAATGCGGCCAAACCTCCTGTTTTACAAGACTCTGAAACGATAAGTGTGCAAATGAATCAATCGATGATTTTATTGCCCGAAAAATTAATGCAACCACGATTAGCTGATCCTAGGGTAGGCTGGTTTACAATGAGTCAGTACGATTATAATAGTGAAGAACTAAAATCAGATAACAAAACGTACATTCGCCGATGGAGGTTAGAGCCTAAAGATCCTATCGCTTACGCAAAAGGGGAGCTGGTAGAGCCAATCAAGCCAATTGTTTATTACATTGATCCTGCAACGCCTGAAAAACTACGAAAATACATCAAAGCAGGAATTGAAGAATGGCAAAAGCCATTTGAAACAGCAGGTTTTAAAAATGCTATTATAGCTAAAGATCCTCCTACTAAAGAGGAAGATCCTGATTTTAGTCCTGAAGATATGCGCTATTCTGTAGTAAGATATGTAGCGAGTACTACTCGAAATGCAGTTGGACCAAGTATCTCTGACCCAAGAACAGGTGAAATTATAGAAAGTGACATTATCTGGTACCACAACCACTTGCGTTCGTATAGAAATCGTTACTTATTAGAAACTGGAGCAGCAAACCCAAGTGCAAGAACGTTAAATACCAGTGAAGAAGAAATGGGCGAAATGATGCGTTTTGTGATAGCTCATGAAGTAGGACACGCGCTTGGTTTTCCGCACAATATGGGTGCAAGTTGCGCTTATGATGTGGAGAGTTATAGAGATGGCGAATTCACGCAAAAAAACGGAATAGCAGCTAGTTTAATGGATTATGCTCGTTTTAATTATATTGCCCAGCCAGGTGACAAAGGTGTGCGATTTATTCGCCAGATGGGACCTTACGACCATTATGCTGTTAATTGGGGGTACCGAATGATTCCTAACGTTACATCCCCAGAAGCTGAAGTCGCTACTCTTGATCAATGGATTTTAGAAAAAGCGGGTGATCCAATTTATAAATATGGAAAGCAAAGCAGCAGTTTTGATCCTAGTTCACAAACGGAAGATATAGGAAATAATGCTATGAAAGCGAGCACATATGGATTGAAAAACCTGCAATATGTAGCAGCTCACCTCGCTGAATGGACAAGTGACACTACTAATAATTATGAAGATTTAAGTGAATTGTATAGTGAGCTTCTAGGAGTGTGGGGGCGTTATATAGGTCATGTTGTGACTAATATAGGTGGGGTACATGAAGATACTAAAAAACCAAACCAAAAAGGAGCTGTTTATTCAGTAGTTTCAAAAACCCAGCAACAAGAAGCAATGGCTTGGTTGCAAGAAAATGCTTTTGCATCACCTACGTGGTTGATCAATATGCAAACATTACAAAATACCGAGTATGCTGGTTATACAGATCGTTTTAGAGCTGTGCAAGCGCGTCACTTAAATTCATTGTTGAGTTTTGACCGTATTGGTCGCTTAATGGATGCTGAAGTTCAAGGGCCTAATAATTACAAAGCCTTAGATTTATTACGCGATATGCGTCAAGGAATTTGGAAAGAGGTTAGTGCTGCTGCAAATGTGACTATTTATCGCAGAAATTTACAAAGAGCTTACATAGAAAGAATGGCGTATTTAATGCAAGAAGAAATCAAATCAACAGGTAGGGGAGATGATTATTATAATGTGTCACAATCTGATGTGAGAGCTTTAGTTAGGGGAGAATTAAAAGCCTTGAAAACACAATTAGCAACCGCTAAAAATGGAGCTTTGAATACTGAAACGCGTTACCATTATGATGATTGCATAGCACGTATTGAATTGGTATTAGATCCTAAATAAGCTGATATTATTATTGATAACACAGTTTTAGAATACAAAAAGTCCGCTCTAGAGCGGACTTTTTTATGTTTAGTAAAATGTTATTTCTTTTTAACGACTGGCTTTTTAGTTACAGTTTCTAGCTTTTTGACTACTTTTAATGGTTGTCTGTAAAGCTCTATTTCTTTTTTAGAAAGGCGTTGCTGCAACCAGTTAGTAAGTTTTATGGTGTTTTGGTCATTTAAAGGTAGCTTACTTTTATAAATCAATACCGGAATGGTACTTGTACTGTCAGTACTTTCATTAAAAGTATGATTAGAAACCGCAATGTTTTCTACCTCTGGAAATAAAATTCTAATTTCTCCAAGCAATGCTTTGTTATCGTATTTATTGGCTTGAATTTCTTTCTTAAGACTTAAAATGGCAACATCTTTTTCACTCAATACAGACTTGTTGTATTTTATTTCGTTTAATATATCCGTTTTTAAGTCGGTTGTATCTTGAAGTACAGTCAGTTTAGTATTTGGAATATTATACTCTTTTAACTTCTCGTTAAAGCCTTTAATTTGTTTGTCGGTAAATTTTTTACTTAAAAAACCAAGCTCTAATTTTTTAGGACTTTCGGTAAATTTTGTTTTCTTATATAAAATGGCAATTCCTTTGTTAGAGAATTCATTTTCGATAAAAACATCTATTTGATGTTGGTAATTTTTTTGTTCGAATAATTGGTAAGCAAAATAGATGCTTGGCAATATCAAAATAGTGATTAACGTAGTAATAATGTATTTTACTTTCTTCTCATTTTTTTCCTCTAATTGTTTTTTCTTAGGGTATTTTAAGAAAGTAACAATGAAAAAGGTTGAAATACAAATGAATACACAATTGATAGAGTAGAGGTATATTGCCCCAAAAAAGAACTTCATACTTCCTATTGCAATACCGTATCCTGCTGTACACAACGGAGGCATTAATGCAGTCGCAATAGCAACACCAGGAATTGGATTCCCTTTTTCGACTCTAGTAATTGCAATTGCCCCTACTAAACCACCTGAGAAAGCAATTAGAATATCATAGATATTAGGTGCTGTTCTAGATAGTAATTCAGGTTGCGTTTCCTTAAACGGACTAATATAAAAGTAAACTGCTGATACAACTAGACCTACTACGGTTGCTACTAAAAGGTTTTTTAAAGACTTTTTTAGCAAATCAAAATCAAAAATACCCAGTCCAAAACCAGCACCAATAATTGGTCCCATTAATGGAGAAATAAGCATCGCACCAATAATTACGGCTGTTGAGTTAACATTTAACCCAATAGAAGCAATAACAATAGCACACGCTAAAATCCAAAGGTTTGAACCTCTAAAGGAAATATTAGATGTTACATTTTCTAATACCCTGTATTTATCATCTTCTCCCGCGTTTAAGTTGATGTAATCAAGTAATTTATCAATTAGTGCTTTCAATTTTTTCCTGTTTTAAGGTACTTTTTAGTAGCATGAATCCTAAAAGACCAGCTACTAATGAAGATAATAAGATCACAAATTTAGCATTATTTATGATAGTTTGATCATCAAAAGCAAGTAGGGTAATAAAAATTGACATTGTAAACCCTATTCCACCTAAGAATCCAACACTAGCAATGGTTTTCCAGTTTAAATCAGCTGGCAGTTTACAAACATCTAATTTAACTGCTAAAAAGCTAAAGAAGAAAATACCTAGTGGTTTTCCTACTATTAATCCTAAAGCGATTCCGATGCTGTAATGCTGCGCTAATGTTTCTCCAATATCAGAACTAACAATTATTGCGGTATTTGCTAAAGCAAAAAGAGGCAAGATAAAGAAACCTACTGGCTTGTGTAAAGCTCTTTCTAATTGTGAAAAAATAGAGTCTTTTTCACCATTGCAAAACGGAATTGTAAAGGCAAGTAATACTCCTGTAATTGTAGCGTGAATACCTGAATGTAGCATAAACCACCACATAACAACTCCACCAAGTAGGTAAAGAGTTAAGCTACGTACTTTCATACGGTTCATTACAAGTAAACCAGCAAATACAGCTAATGCAATGAATAAATTCAACCATACGATTGTTTTTGTATAAAAAATAGCAATTACTAAGATCGCTCCTAAATCATCAATTACAGCTAGAGCGGTTAAGAATATTTTTAAAGAAAGAGGCACACGATTTCCTAAAAGGGATAAAATTCCTAATGCAAAAGCAATATCTGTAGCCATAGGAATTCCGGCTCCTGAATGGGTAACAGTACCGTAATTAAATAGTAAATACAATCCTGCAGGAATAAACATTCCGCCTATTGCTGCAAATATTGGTAATAAAGCATCTTTAATATTTGATAATTCTCCGTTATTAATCTCCCTTTTTAATTCGAGACCTATCAATAAAAAGAAAATAGTCATTAAACCATCATTAATCCAATACTCAAGGCTTTCTCCTGCAAATTTGCTGTGCCAAGTGTGTAAATACTGGTTCCCAAATATAGAATTTGCCATGATTAACGATACTAAAGTACATGCGATTAAGATTAATCCAGTTGCTTTTTCATTATCAAAAAATTCTTTAAATAAGTCTCCATTATAAATTTTCTTAATGGTCTTCTTCATTTTTCTTTTCATGTGCACGGTCTTTATGTATTTATTTTTGACAGATGATGTCAATTAGTATTAGGTTATGTGGGATAATTACCCGATTTACAAAAATAGGCAAATTGTTAGTAAACCACCCGTAGTTATTCATAAATATTAACCAATTTTTGGCTTTTTTATATAACAATAGCACAACAGAAATTTTGTTTTATTGAATTTTCATCAAGTTTAACTCTAATTTTTCTGTTGTGCTATATTAAAAACCGACTAAATAATTAGTGCTTAATGTATTAGGTTTTTATTTGTATGTTTTATTATTTTTCTTGTAATTCTTTTACAATTGCATACGATTTTAAGCGGGCATCATGATCATAAATGTGGGATACAATCATCAATTCATCTACTTGGGTATCGTTTACAAAGTTTGATAAAGCCTCTTTTATTTCAGTAGGGCTTCCCACAAAAGAATATTCTAAAAACTGTTGCATCACTTGTTTTGCTTCGTCAATAACTTTAAAATTAGGATCTGCGGGCTGTAATGGTTGGCGGTTGTTTGTTAGAATTCCCAAGAAAATTTTTTCCATTGAGGTGGCTAGAATTCTAGCTTCTTCATTTGTTTCAGCCGCAGTTACGTTAACGCAAGCAATAACGTAGGGTTCTTTTAAATGTACTGAAGGCTTAAAATTATTTCTATAGATAGACAATGCTTGTTTTAATTGTTGCGGAGCAAAATGACTAGCAAAAGCATATGGAAGTCCCATTGCTGCAGCAAGTTTAGCACTATCAGTACTAGAACCTAAAATCCAAATAGGAATATCTAATCCCTCTCCTGGAATTGCTCGTACAGCCGCATGGCTATTTTCTGCCGAAAGGTATTCTTGAAGTTCTTGAACCGTTTTTGGGAATTCATAAGCAGCTTGATCATTTCGCTGCAATGCTCTAGAAGTCAATTGGTCTGTTCCAGGTGCTCTTCCTACTCCTAAATCAATTCTTCCAGGAAATAATGTGGCTAAGGTGCCAAATTGTTCTGCGATCATTAACGGGGAGTGGTTAGGCAGCATGATTCCACCAGAACCTACTCTGATTTTTTTAGTATTTTCGGCTACATGAGCGATTAAAATACTCGTTGCTGAACTGGCAATGTGCGGCATGTTGTGGTGTTCAGCTAACCAGAAACGGTGGTAATCTAACGACTCTGCTTTTTGTGCTAAACTCACACTATTTTTAAAAGATTGTGCTGGTGTTTTACCTGCAAGAACTACAGCTAAATCTAATATGGATAATGGGATTGTATTGAAATTATTTTTCATATTTGTATGTTCTAAAGACTATGCTAACTACTATTTACGGCCAGTCTGTGTTACTTTAAGAGTTCCTTTTTTAGAGAATGAAAAAAGAATTTATGTAGTAGTACAAAGATACATAAAGGCTGCTTTTATTGGGTTGTTAGAAACCTAATTGTTTGTTAATAAGCGGCAGTTTTGAAATAGGAAAAACAATCTACTTTAAACCCACAAGAGGTAGTTTAGAATAGTGTAAATTATATTTATTTTAAATTTATTACCATACTTAATCCGCCTTGTTTGCCATTGTAAAAAGGAACAACCATGGTTGTGTTGTTGTTAATAGTAGCAGCATTTATTTCGGGATTTTTATTTTTTTTGTTTAATAGGGGGAAGGTCCAATAAGCGATTTTAGTACTTAGAATTCCTATTCCAGCACCCATGGCTACATCTGTCAGCCAGTGACGATCGTTGTAAATTCTGAAAATACCCGTACCTGAAGCTACAATGTACCCTGAAATTCCGTACCAGATAGAAACATCTTTGTACTCTTGCCATAAAAACTCCGCTCCTGCAAAGGCGGTTGCCGTGTGACCAGATGGAAAAGAGTTTTTACTGCTTCCGTCAGGACGTTCAATTTTTGTGGAAGATTTTAAAATTAATACCGTAGCCGACATTAGTAAAAATGAAGAACCTAGGATAATACTTCGGTCTTTTAAATTGTGTTTTCCTTTAATTCCCATTGCATTCAAGCCATAAACAGCTGCTGCAGGAGCGTATTGTGAAAAGTCATCAATAGATATTTTGCGATCTATATTCTCAACCACTTCTTCACTGATTTCGCTATTAACCCCTTTAATATAGTCACTTTCTATCCCAATAAGTCCATAAGACATAAGTGCGACAGGAACAATAAGTTGCTTGTAGCTGAAATTATTTTTTTTAGAAATAGCAACGTTTACAGTGTCATTTTCTACTTGCATTTGTGCCTGGATCGTATTTATAAAAATAAGATTTAGCAATAGTACTACAACATTTTTTATACGAATCATTTTATTTTTATTTGAAATTAATAAGTTTAAAAGACAGCTAATTATGCTTTAATTATTCATTTTAAAATAGGGATAAAAGTAGCTGATTAGGTAATTCAAATAGTGTCATTATTCTTAAGGCTTGATTAAGATTAGTAATGACTTTTTAGAATTTTCAATGTTGGTTAAAGAAATGAAGAATAGTTTTTTTTGGCTGTAGCCAAAGCTCTTTTTTTGTAGTAAAAATTACTTTGTCTTATTAATAAAAACTTTAGAACCAGACTGAAATGCTACAATTAAGTCGCCTATATTTAAAATTTCTATTGCCTTATTAAACAATTCAATTTAAGGCTTCCTGTTTTTTAGTTTTCAATTTGTATTTTTGACTTATATTAAAACAACCAGAAATATTCTGACTATGAAAATTGTAATATCACCGGCTAAGTCTTTAAATTTTGATAAAGAATTGCCTACCACTAAATATACGGAGTCTTTGTTTTTGAAAGAATCCAGACAAATCCAGAAGGTTTTAAAGAAAGAATCTCCAAAACAATTGTCTGAACTAATGCATATATCTGATAAGTTAGCTGACTTAAACTGGCAACGTAATCAAGACTGGAAAACGCCTTTTACTATTGAAAATGCACGTCCTGCAATTTATACTTTTGATGGAGATGTTTATACTGGTTTAGATGCATATTCTATTCCTTCCAATAAAATTGATTTACTACAAGATCAATTACGAATTTTATCGGGTTTGTACGGTGTTTTAAAACCTTTGGATTTAATCCAAGCTTACCGTTTAGAAATGGGAACCAAATTGCCTATTGATGAAGCAGCAAATTTATATGAGTTTTGGAAAAAAACAATTACTAATAGCTTAAACAAAGAGTTGGAAGATGACGAGCTGTTTGTAAATCTTGCTAGTAATGAATATTTTTCGGCAGTAGATGTAAAAGCATTAAAAGTTCCTGTAATTACACCTGATTTTAAAGATTATAAGGATGGAAAACTTAAAATAATTAGTTTCTATGCAAAAAAAGCACGCGGAATGATGGTGCGATATATTATTGATACAAATGCTAAAACTATTGATGACTTAAAAGGATTTAACTACGATGGTTATCAATTTGATGCTAATCTTTCTAAGGATAATCATATTGTATTCACACGATAATGTAGGATATTCGATAAAAAAATAAAAAACTATTATAAATAAAAACTTCGCTAAGAACACTCTATTAAAGAATGTTTTTAGCGAAGTTTTTTTTATGAATTTAAGCTATTTAATTAATGCATGGCATCAGCAGGGTCGATTTTATTTTTTCCTTTTTTGATTAAAAAGATAATAGGAATACAAAATAAGAACATAATTCCTAAATAATAAAAAATGTCCATATATGATAAAACGGCACTTTGTTTCATTACAGTATAATCAATTGCTTGGTAGGCTTTTTTCAAAGCTTCATTAGCAGTGTATCCTTTAGACATGAATCCTTTTTGCAACAAGTTCAAACGTTCTTGAATTTGGTATCTTGTACCGTCAAGGTGAGCAACTAGATCTACACGATGTTTTTGATTAAAACGGGTGATAAATGTGGTGATAATTGCAATACCAAATGAACCTCCTAATTGACGCATCATTCCAGTGAAAGCAGCACCTTCACCAATATTTTGACCAGAAAGTGTTGATAATGCTAAGGTTGAAATAGGTACAAATAATAGTCCCAGTCCAATTCCTCTTAATATTAATGACCAATATAAATGTTCAACACCAGTATCAGGTGTCATGGCATTGTGCATCATCAAAGTAAAGAGAAAAAACACAAAAAAACCACCACCAACCATATACCCTTGTGGTACACCACGCTGAATCAATTTACCTATGATAGGCATCATGAATGCAGTTGTTATAGATCCTGGGATTAATAATAAACCAGCATCTGTTGCGGTCCATCCTAAAATGGATTGTGTATAAATAGGTATAATTAAGGTAGAACCGTAGAGACCAAATCCTAAGATGAAACTCATTAAAGTTCCTATTCTTAAATTACCATCTTTAAGTACGCTCAAATTTACAATAGGGTGCTTATAGGTTAGCTGTCTCCAGATGAATAATATTAATCCAAAAACCGATACCACACTTAGTGCGACAATCAAATTATTATTGAACCAGTCGTCTTGTTGCCCGTGTTCTAGAACAAATTGTAAAGAACCAATGAATGAAGCTAACAATATAATACCGTACCAATCTACTTGATTTGATTTTAGTTTTTCACCATATTTAGGACTTTTTACAAAGCTTAATGTTAAAAGTGTAGCTATAATTCCTAAAGGAATGTTGATATAAAAAATATACGGCCATGAAAAATGATCTACTAAATAACCTCCTAATGGTGGTCCTAATGTAGGCCCAACAATAACACCCATACCGTAAATAGCCTGTGCCATTCCACGTTTTGCCATGGGATAACTTTCTGTGATTATGGTTTGTGCGGTTACAAGTAATGCTCCTCCACCTAGACCTTGTATGAACCTAAATGCTACTAGCTCCCAAATATTTGTTGCATTACCACATAAAAAAGAGGCAACGGTAAATATAATAATAGAAACCGCAAAATAATTACGTCGACCAAACTGTTGTGACAACCAGCTCGTCATAGGAATTACAATAACATTTGCTATAGCGTAGGCAGTAATTACCCAAGCAACATCTGTAAGTGTAGCCCCAAGACTTCCTCTCATATTTGTTAGCGCAACATTAACAATAGTGGTATCAACAATTTCTAGCAATGCACATAGTACAGCAGTAATTGTAATAATAACCCTTCTAAAGCCATATTCTACTAAATCGTCTTGTCCTTGTCCTTGTACCATTTTATTTTATATGTACATCAACATCCACATTCATACCTGGACGCAATAGTTTTATTTTTTCGATATCATTATCAGCATCAATGCTAATTTTTACGGGTAAACGTTGAATTGTTTTTACAAAGTTACCTGTAGCATTATCAGGAGGCAAAATAGAGAAACGTGATCCTGTTGCAGGTGAGAATGAAGTAAGTGTTCCTTTAAAGTCATAATCAGGGTAAGCATCTACTTTTATAGTTACTTTTTGACCTGTAACCATTTTGTTCAATTGTGTTTCTTTAAAATTGGCAACAACCCAAGCTTCAGTATTATTGATGATATAAAAAAGAGATTGCCCTGGTTGAACAAGTTGTCCCGGTTGGATATCAATTTTTGAAACCTGACCATCAATTGCAGCTGTAATTACTGTATATGTCAAATTCAATTGAGCAGTTTCAAGCATTGCTTGTGCTCTTTTAATATTTGCAGCAGCAACATCTGTTTGTTTGTTAGAAACGTTTCCTTTAGCTTTAATTACAGACGTTTGAAAAGAACTTGCTTTTTCTTGTTGTTGTAAAATACGTACTTGACTTTCTGCTTCTTGTTTAGCTGCTAAAGCTTGCTCATACTGTTGTTTAGTAATGGTATGCGTTTTATATAAGTTTTCATAACGAGCAAAATCACTAGTGGCACGACCCAATCTAATTTTTGCAGTTTCGATATTTCCAGCTGCTGATCTAACATTTGCGTCAGATACAGATACAGAGGCTAAAATACTTCCTGCATCAGCTTTTGAAACTTGAAAATTTCCTTCGGCTGCAGCTAATGCCGCTGTTGCTTCGTCAATTTTTAATTGGTAATCCTTCTTGTCAATTGTAAACAAAGTATCTCCTTTTTTTACAAAATCATTGTCTTTGATATATACTTTAGACACATACCCTGATACTCTTGGAATAATTGGGTTCATGTTTTTTTCAACCTGAGCATCATCAGTAGTTTCGTGAGAAAGGGAGTGAATGTATTTGTAAGAACCATAAGCAACACCTAATAAAACTAGTGAAGTAATAATTATGATAAACTTTTTATTTGTTTTTTTCTTTTCCATTTTGGTACTGATTATATTTTTGAAAGATTGAAGGTTTGGTTTAATTGTCCGCTTACAGTAAGCAGTTCGTAATATTTTTGAATAACATTTGCCTTAGACAATGTCTTATTAATTTTTGACTCTAATTGATCAACATCTGCTTCTAATAAATCATTAGTGTCAGATAATCCATTATCATATTTGTCTTTAATAATTCGGTAGTTTTCTGATGCTTGTTCAACAGCTTGGTTGTACACAATGTCTTGCTTTAAAGCTAAGTCATAATCTTCAATTGATTTTTGAACTTGGATTTTGATCTGGTCCGTTAACAAAGCTTCATTATTTTTAACTTCTAATGCTTTGCTCTCTGCAATTTTTACTGTTGTACTGTTTTTAAGGATCCCACTTAAGTCATAAGATACTCCTACACCTATGTTCATCGCATTTTGAACTGTAATGACATTTTTAAGGTCTAAAGCAGTGTAGCCACCTATGATTGCAATAGAAGGATAGTACCCGCTTTTAGCAACTTTAACATAATCTAAACTTGCTTGTTGTTGTAAACGAACCGCTTCTAAATCCTTACGATTCTCAAATGCGCTAGCATCAGTAGTAGGGATGTTGTTCATTTGAAAGTCAGCAAAGTCACTTTCTTTGATTGTTAATTGGGTACTAGGATCCATTTTTAAAAGGTTCACTAATTCAAAATTAATCACGTTCAAATTACTTTTTGCATTATCTAATGACAGTTGCACTTTAGAAGCTTGTAATTGCGATTTAAGTAAATCGTTACGCGGAATAATTCCGTTTTTTTCTAAAGCTAAAAAATCAGTAACACGTTGTTCAGCGCTTTTTTGATTTTCTTTTAATAATTCAACGGTTTTTTCTGCTTTATAAAGTGCAGCATAATAATTCACTACTTGCATCGCAATATCTTCCTTAGTTTGCAATGCGTTAGCACTTTCAGCTTCATATAAATGATGGTAAGCTTTAATGCTATTTTGAATTTTGAAACCAGCAAATACAGGCAAACTAGCATTTACTTGACCTACTAATAATTGATTAATAGACGGACTACCAGCAGTTGTACTGCTTGCACTGTTATTTAATTTAAAATCTACAGATGCATTAGTTAAATATTGGTATTGCCCAGAAATTTTTAAATCTGGATAGCTACTATTTTTAACGGATTGTAACTCCTGTTTTTTAGTTTCTACTTTAGTATTGGCCAGCGAAACTTGGTTGCTTTTCTCCCAAGCTAAGTGAATGGCTTCATCTAATGTTAAACTTGTTTTCTCTTGTGCTTGTACTGAGGAAATTCCAATGAAGAATATTCCAAAAAGCATGAATTGACTAACTTTCATATATAAGAAGTGCTTTGATTGTTTGTTGAATGTGTTTTGTCAGATTGGTTAATATGTAATTGTTGTATAATTCTTCGGTTGTTAGGTTTAATATTTCAACAAAATATTCTTTATTCATATGAAAATGAAAAAAAGTACCTAAAATTGTTGGAGTTACTAATTGAATAGAAACCTCTTTATTAAAAGCGCCTTCTGCTTGTCCTTGCTTGATAATTATCTCTAAAGATTTAAGGTTACTTTTCTTTAAATCATTAAAGGCTTTGATGTTTAAATCACGCTTTTTAGTAGCAACTTCAAAATGTAATATTCTATAAATTCCTTTGTTGGCGTTTATTTGATGAATGTAAATTTCGATCAACTTATTTACCTTTTCAATAGGTTTCCCTTCCTGCGCTAATAAATTATCAATTAACAATTTTAAATTAGTCGTTCTAAAGATCACTAGTGATTCTAAGAGCCGTTCTTTTGATCCAAAATAATACGATACCATGGCAATATTGATCTTAGCTGCCTTAGCTATCGTTCTAATAGAAGTACCATCAAACCCTTTCTCAGCAAATAGCGTTTCGGCTACTTGGAGAATATGAATTTGTTTGTCGGTAAAATCAGTTGTACTAGCCATCATATTTTATTTGCACTGCAAAATTAAACAACTGTTTAATTTAAACGCTTGTTTAAATTTCCTTTAACAAAAAATTAACATAAATAGTATTTGGGTTTTTGATGTTAATTTCCTGTTAGACATGGTTTGATCTAAAAACATCACGTTAAAAGTTTAATCTTTCAATAAATACTTAAGCAGATTGTTAAAAAGGATTATTGTTGTATCAGCCTGTAATGTAGTGCTTAAGTATTTTAATTAAGTAAATGATTTTGTGGTTATTTTTTTGGCTAAGCCAAAGAGATACTTAATCCTAGTATGTTTTACTATCCTTATTATTAAAATGATCTTCAATATTAAATAAATGCTAATTAATTATAAATTTATGAACGTTCATTCTTTTTTAAATATATTTGTATTCTAAAAATAACAAGAAAATGAATAGTAAAGCAGTGGTGTTTTGGAAAGTAATCAAAATAGTGATGGCAATTTTTATGATTTACGGCGGAGTGCAACATTTTACAAATACCGCATTTTATAGTCCGTTTGTACCTGATTTTTTGACTTTTAAAGTTGCAATAATTTATATTTCTGGAATATTCGAAATCGCCATTGGTTTAATGTTATTATTCAAACAATCAGAAGGTCTGGGAGCGCTAGGGTTATTTATTTTAATGCTTGTTTTTTTACCCATACATGTTTGGGATGTTTTTTCAGATACTCCTGCAATAGGAAGTCATCAAGCAGCATTAATTCGTTTACCAATACAATTTATTTTCATTGGAATAAGTTGGAAACTGAAATCAATTTATTATAAATAAGCATTAATTATGGCATTGCTACAAAAAAGCAAAGACAAACGTACTGCACTCTTGAAGGCAACTTTAGGCTTGGTCAATAATGGCGGAATCCAAAGTGCATCAATGGCAAAAGTGGCTAAAATAGCTAATGTTTCGCCTGCAACAATTTATCTCTATTTTGAAAGCAAGCAAGATTTAGTGAACCAATTGTATTTAGATGTAAAAACTACTTTTGCTAAAGCAGCTTTTAAAGAATACAAACCAGAAAATCCAGTTAAGGAAAGCTTCGAAAAGATATGGTTAGCCATGGCTGATTATAAACTGAACTATAAAGAAGACGCTTCCTTTTTATCACAATGCGATAACACGCCCATGATTGATGAAGTAACAAGGCAAGAAGGCTTGAAAGAGATGGTACCGCTTTTTGATTTGTGGGAACAAGGAAAAAAGAACGGAATCATAAAGGATATTTCTCCGTATTTGCTGTATGCCTACACGGTTTATCCCATGTCTTTTTTAATGAATATGGAAAGTAGAGGGGTTTGCCCTTTGGATAGAGAAATTATAAATGAAGCGCTACAAGCCGCTTGGGACAGTATCCGATTAAATGCTTGATTTATAAAACAACAAACAGAGCAGCGATTTTAGAATTAGAATAGAGATTAGAATAACAAATCAAAACATAAATAAAAAGAACAATGGAATTATTAGACAAATTAAGATGGCGTTATGCTGCAAAAGCAATGAACGGACAAAAAGTGGCACAAGAGAAAGTAGATAACATTCTTGAAGCCGCAATTTTAGCTCCTACATCTAGCGGATTGCAACCTTTTGAAATTATGGTAGTAACCAATCAAGAGATTAAAGAAAAAATTAGAGCTATTGGATGGAATCAATCAGTGATTACTGACTGTTCACATCTATTAGTATTTGCTGCTTGGGATACTTACACTGCAGAACGCATCAATACCATGTTTGATCTTACAAATGAACAACGTGGTGGAACAAATGAAGGATGGGAAAATTACCGTCAAATGTTATTGAGTACCTATCCACAAAGAGATCCGCAAGTTAATTTTGAACATGCAGCAAGACAAGCATATATTGCTTTTTCTCAAGCAATAGCAGCTGCAGCTTTTGAAGCAGTTGATAGCACACCAATGGAAGGTTTTGATCCTGATGAATTAGACAAAATTTTAAACCTTAGAGAAAAAGGTCTTAGAAGTTGTGTTATTCTACCAATAGGTTACAGAGACGCTGAAAATGACTGGTTAGTGAACCTAGTTAAAGTAAGAAAAAGTAAAGAGGACATGATTACTCTTATTGATTAATAAAAAACTCTTTTTGACTGTCTGGGGTTCTTATTGTGGTTGTTTCTTAATTGAAAAGATTAATTTGATAGTCAATAAAGCATAGCATAAAGGTTAAAAGTAACAGTCTTACTAATTCTTTTCTTGAATTTATTTTAGATTAAGAAAAAGGATAGGCTGATAATTATTTGGAACAAATAAGTAATGAATATAAAAAACTAAAAAGATGAGTCGTACTATTTTATTAAACAAAAGACCAGTAGGGAGACCAGAATTATCAGATTTTAAATTTGTAACTGAAGAAAAACCTACTATAACAACAGGCGAAGTTTTATTAAGAACAAGTTATGTTTCTGTAGATCCTTATTTAAGAGGGCGCATGAGTGATGCAAAATCCTATGCAGCTCCTTTTGAATTGAATAAACCCATGAGTTCTGGTATAATTGCAGAAGTAATGGAGTCCAATAATTCTAATTTTAAAGTTGGTGATTACGTTTCAGGAATGTTAGAGTGGAAAGAGTTTCAAAAAAGCACTGGTGAAGGCCTAAAAGTTGTTGATACTACAGCTGTAGGCCAATCAGTTTATTTAGGAGCACTTGGTATGACTGGAATGACTGCGTATTTAGGTTTGACAGAAATAGGGAAACCTAAAAAAGGAGAAACAATTATTATTTCGGGAGCAGCTGGAGCTGTAGGAAGTATCGTTGGACAAATAGGTAAAATATTAGGCTGTAGAGTAGTAGGGATTGCTGGTACTGATGAGAAAGTAAACATGTTAAAAACCGAATTTGGTTTTGACGATGCAATCAATTACAATACTACAGATAATATGGCCGAGGCGATTGCTATTGCTTGTCCTGATGGTGTAGATATTTATTTTGACAATGTAGGAGGCGCAATCTCAGATGCTGTTCTTTTTAATATCAACAAGTTTTCTCGAATGATTATATGTGGCGCAATAGCAGTTTATAATAATACAGAACCGGCAAAAGGAGTTAGCGTTCAGCCTTTTTTAGTTAAAAATAGTGCTTTAATGCAAGGTTTCATTTTAGGTAATTATGCAGCAAAATTTCCTGAAGCTACACAGCAATTAGCGACTTGGTTTAAAGAAGGAAAAATTAAAGCTACTGAAACTGTAGTTGAAGGATTTGATTCTATTCCGCAAGCTTTTATAGGGCTATTTGACGGTAAAAATAAAGGAAAAATGGTTGTAAAAATCTAATTCTTATTAAGTAAATATTAGTTCAATAAATTAGCTCTTCATTATTATGAAGGGCTTTTTTTATAGTCTAAAATAAAACTTTTGATTGTATTCATTTTCTATAAATCGCTTCATATTAGATTGAAGCCTGGGATTTTTTTAAAAAAAAAATCATTAAAAAAGAAAGCTGGAGTAAACTGAATTTATTACAATTGCTTCTAATCAGCTTAATTTACTTAAATTTGTAAAATAGGGTTTATGTGATCCTACATTTAGAATTAAAAAATTATATAGAATTATGCTTTTATAATCAGTTAACCCATTTATCATTATGACATATAAAAATAGCAATCGTTTAAAATTAGGAACGAGTATCATTTTACTAATGACTGTTTTGAGTAGTTTTACTAACCCTTTACCAGTAATAGAAAAGAAAGATGCGCCACAATCTTTAGCGAAAGCAAAACTGGATGTAAAGGAGAAATTAATAATACCAACAAATAATGAAGAACAATTAAGAGATAGTATTGTTGCGTTTGGCAATGGGTTACTAGGAACTCCCTACGTTACTGCTGGCACTAGCAGTAAAGGTTTTGACTGCTCTGGATTTGTATATTATGTTTTTAAAGAGTTTGAAATTAAAGTTCCTAGAAGTTCATCATTGTTTAAGAATTTTGGAGAGGAAATCCCTATTGCCGATGTAAAAAAAGGAGATATTCTATTGTTTTTAAGTCCTACTAGAAATGCGATAGGTCATATAGGTATTGTGTCAGAGCCTAACGGTATGCAAAGTAATTTTATACACGCTTCATCAAGTAAGAAAATGCAAGTAATGATTTCGAGCCTAACCCAAAAGGGCTATACTCGTAGGTTCGTTAAAGCTGTTCGCGTTTTATAAATTATACGATTTTGAAAAACTTATTTTTAGAATAAATTACAGCTAATTTGTGTTTATTGGGTACACATTTTGTAGAATAAATAGTATATCTTACCACTTATTAAATTGATGCTAAATTACTATGAAAAATAAAATAGATAAAAACTGGATTTTAAAAGCATGCTTAGAAAATCAGAATGAATTGATTGAGAATTTTAAAAAACGTGAAGCCGAAATAAATGACGCTGCTTTTGGTAATAATGAATCTGCTAGTCAGAGTGAAGACCGTAGAGCTGGGAAATATGAACTGCTAAAAGCGCTGGGTGATGAATTGGCTTTTGCACAACAAGAACTTGCTTATCTCAACTCGTTAGATGTATCTAATGAATGTACTATTGTTGAGCCAGGAGCAACTGTGGTTACGGAACAATTTGTTTTCTTTATTGGGATATCAAGTGAAAAAATTGAAGTTGATGGAGTAACCGTTATCGGAATTTCTACTAGAGCGCCTATATATGCTAATATGAGAGGGCTAGAAAAAGGTAATACTTTTCAATTCAATGAAACCACTTATGTGATTGAAGATATCTATTAAAAACTTAGGAAATACACAGGCAATATTTTAAATAACATTAACTGTTTCTTTTGCCATATTTATTCACTTAGCTGGGAATGCTGAAATATAATGGATTAGAGTAGTGATAGCGGCGTTATTTTAAAATTGTGAATATCTATTTTGCTAATTGTGTATTTTTTTTTCTTTAAAATCTATCTTTGACATCCTTAAAAAAATAAATATTATGAGCACAACTTGGTACGAATGCAAGGTAAAATATAGAAAAACGGATGATACTGGAGTACAAAAGGTTACAACTGAACCTTATCTAGTAGACGCTTTATCCTACACAGAAGCTGAAAGTAGAATAAATGAAGAGATGTCAGCTTATATTAGTGAAGAATTTAAAATCACGAATATTAAAGTAGCGAATTATGCTGAAATTCATCCTTTTGAAAACAGCGATCGTTGGTTTAAGTCTAAAGTTTCTTTACTAGCTTATGACGAAGAAAGTGGTAAAGAACGCAAAACAAATATGTATATTCTTTTACAAGCTAATGATGTCAAAGAAGCTTTTGATAATACAACAGCAGTAATGAAAGGTACAATGGGAGATTATAGTATTCCTGCCATTGCAGAATCACCTATCATGGATGTATTTCCATATTTCTCTGGAGAAGAACAAGATTTAGAAAAAATTGAACGTTTTAATATTTTGAAAGCTTCAAAACCTGAAGTAGTTGCTGATGTAGAAGATCACATGGAATTTGTAACTGAAGAAGAGGTTGAAGAAGAAGTAGTTTCTTAAAGATAAAATAACTTGAATGAAAAACGCCAATTAAATAATCTATTTAATTGGCGTTTTATTTTACACATATTTAGGTAGTGTAAGTGTTAAAATTATTTCCTTAACATCATTTTCTAGAAATTCTGTTTATGAATCATCATTAAAACATTCTTTTAGTAACTAGTTCTAAATTTTGAGATTGTCTTGTAGCTTATTGGTTAATCTATTATAATTTATTAAAGCTATTTTGAATTAACTGCTCTTTTGAATCTTTATCAGTATATTTATAAATTAAGTTAATTGTATTATCATTCACAACTTTAATAGTTAATTGAGTAACTTCATTAATCAAGATTGTTTGTGCATCTGTAATTGTATAATGAAGTTTGCTGGCTTTAATAAATTGACATTCAGCTTCAGTATTAAAAGTAACGGTGTTGAAACCTTTTGTTACCGTTGCACTAAATTTGGCAGGCATTGGATAACTTATATTGATATTATTACTTGTTAAATCGGCTCTATTAAAAGACTTATCATGTTGTGTGAATACAAGTAAATCAGAGGTTTTAAATTCAATTGTGTTTTTTTGCGCGCAGTCATTTTCAATCCCACTAATTTTCCAAACACCTTCTAACTTAGCTATCAATTCTGAACCATCGAAGCTATTATCTGGAGTGCTAGTATTATCTTCTTTTTCATCAACAATAATAATATCATCTGGTTGACTATTATTGTCTGCTTCAAACTCATCGTTATCAGTTCTGATAAATATATCTACTTGCGTTTTATTGTCACTATTTGTTGATGTTATTTGTAAAGTTTCACCAACCAATTCTATTTTAGATACTGAATTAAAAAAAACAATACGATTTAAACCTTCTACCATATAAGTTCCAGATAGAGTTGATGTTGAAGTAGAAGCGTTTGATGCTTTCTTATAAGTCACTTTATAGGTATTGTCTACACTAAAGTTAGCAGATGACTCTTTTAGTTGTGCAAAATCTTCTGTTCCCATTAATTCTCCGTCAACCTTACTGCTTATAAGTTTCCAATCTCCAATTAGTTTTTCTTTTGTCGCGATTTGTTCTGCTGTTTCTAGCTTTGTTTCTGAGTCTGAAGCAGTATCGTTTTCACAAGAAACAGATAACGCAAGTGATAAACAAAGTATCAAAATTATACAACTTCTACTTTTTAATAAACATTTCATTTTTTTACCTTTTAAATTTTAAATTTTTCTGTTTTATTATTAGGCAAAATTATCATAAAATAATAGCCTAAACAGTTTTAAGAACGTAGAATAACTTTCTGAATTGCTTAAAAGCTTATTTTAATTTTACACATTAATAAACAATTAGCATGCATTGCTACATAACTAACTGTTTTACTGTATTTCCCCCTTAATTAGTCTGACAAAATTATAGCGCTATAATTTCTTTACAAATAGCATTGAAACCCTATTTAAGGTTCAATTTTTTTATCTAATTTTTTTAATAGAAACATAAGGGTTTAGTAATTCTAAATTTTTTGTACCAACATAAATGATGGGTTCATAATAAAGAGGAAGGAAGTGGTAAAGTTTTTTCTCACTACTGTTATATGTAATTATGGATTTATCAAAAGAAATTATATGTGCTTTTAACGAAAGTTTTTAAAAAGAGTGACGTAAAAGAGCACATGGAATTTGTAACTGAAAATGAGGATGAAGAAGAAGTTGTTTTTTTGTGAAAAAATTTAATTCCGAGTCTCTACCAAAACCAGTAAATTATAGTCGACCTGATTTATGTCACTTCGAGTGGAGTTGACATACAATAGCGGTTCTTGCCTTCGCTTGAACTGATAATTAAATTTTTTAATACATAGTATTTATAGTAAATAAAAAGAGAGAACTGTTAGGTTCTCTCTTTTGTATTATAACTTTAATTAAAATAACTATAAATAGTACATTATAAAGTATTAAATGAAATTAGTCTTTAAGTTGAGTAAACTCATCACCAGAAATTTCACCAGATTTAATTTTTTGTAATTCAGCCATTTTTGACTTAATAAAAGCATCAATTTTTGGATTGATTCTTTCAGGAGTTGTTGTACGGTAAGTACCTGATAATACATTGTTATAGTAATAGAAGAAGTTGTAATCAAAATCACTAGCTGATAAATCATAGTTTCCTAAATACCATCCTAAACGTGCTGCTGAACGTCTTTGTGACGGAGTACCGTGGTGACCAGCACTAGTTGTGTTATTGTCTCCAATTGCGTAAGCAAATTCAAATCCAGGTCCAGCTTGTTCCCATGTAGCGTTATATCCTGAAGGTTTTCTCATGTAGTATCCTGCAAAACCATCTGCTTCTAATTCATTAGGTCTTGCTGTGTTTTCTGGCTTAGATGGCAAATTGTAGGTATATTGCAATTGGTGACCAAATTCATGAGCAAGAATCATAGCAGGTACAATTTGTCCCTTAGCTAAAGCAGCAACGTAAATTGCTTCTCCAAAATAAATTTTCTTTGGATTAGAATACGAAATTGCATTGTAAGTAGAATTAGGACTAGTGTTGTCATGAACCATTTTAAGGGTTACAGCACTCTGTCCAAAAACATTTGCAATTTTAGTGTTTTGAGCATAAATAAAGTTTGTTTGTGTAGTATTGATCATCGTGTTGTTCAAGTAGGCTGTTGAACTCCAGTTACCATCTACGTAACTACATTGTGCGTTAAAATCACTTAAGTGTAAATCAGCAGCTTCTAAAGCTGATGCTGTTTCAGGAATTGTTGTTTCCTCATTGTCGTTACTTGAACAAGCGGCTAATAGCGATAATGAAGCTACTGTGCAGAAAATAGTGTTGATTCTGCTGAATTTAAATTTTTTCATTTTTAATAATTTGGGTTAATTAATAATTTAAACGCAATAATAATTACCATATTGTTATCAAAAAGTTATCAAAGTAATAAATAATGTCAATTATTAACTTTAATATTAGCGATTTCTAGTTTTTGAATTTACTTAATTGTAGGCCAAATGCGGGTTTCCACATTTTTTATTTATAGTAAAAGGCCTCAAAAAATAAAGTTAAAAAGAGTGTTTTTTTTTATTTTTAATCAAAAAAAATCTTGTTTTTAATAAATTTAAAAAAGCTTTTTCTTGTTAAAATTTATAAATAAATCTGGTTAACCAAAATAGGGGCTATTTATTGAAAAATGGAGTTTGAAAAGAGTTCGTTTTTTTTATCGAAAAGCATTTTTTTATAGAAAAAAAAGTAGCATAAAACACGAAAATTTTACGCTACTAATAGATTGTGGAGTAAAGAATATTTTTTAAATCAAAATTTATAACTGTATCCTAGTCTAATGACTTGTGTTTCATAGAAATCATTGCTGATGTAATTAAAACCTTGTCCGTTGATTTCTTTTTTTATAATCATGGTATTCAATAAATCAGTTGCGTTTAAGAATAATTCTCCTTTTCCTTTTTGAATGGTTTTTTTAAGTCCCAGATCTAATGAAAAACGTGCTTTTATTTTTCCTTGAGCAATGATATCAGGTGCTAAATAAATTGCGGTTAATTGTGCATCAAGATTATTAGCAAAACGGAAGCTGTTGTTCACTTTAAGATTTCCTGAAATTATTTCTTGTTGCTCTGCCGAAAAGGTATGTGCTGTGGGGTATTTATTTTCAACAGTAAAAGCATCTATTTGATTGCGATATGCATTTAGATTAATATTTAAAGAATATAATTTTGAAAATTCTTGTGATAAAATTGTTTCTAAGCCTGTATTGTAGCTTTTATCGACATTTTGGAAAGTAGCATAAATCAGTTTGCTAGGAGCTACAGTGCTTGAAATTCTAGTAATAGTACCTGCTGCAAAGTGATGGTAAACGGCATTGTACAAACTTCCTTTTTCCCAAGTAGTTTTGTATCCCAATTCAACCGAATTTGTAAATTGTGGTCGCAAGGCTGGATTTCCAACTTTAATAATTTCAGCGTCATCATACTTGGGGAAAATCCTAATATCAACTTCATTAGGCCTATCTACGCGTCTATTGTAAAAAACGGATATTTTGTCATTATCATTAATTTTATAAGCCAATCTTAAATTGGGGAAGGGTTGCGTATAGTTATATCCGTCACTTTTATAAACTACATGATCTGGGTTTACATCGTACTGGATTTTGACATATTCAATTCGCAAACCTAATTCGGCTTCCCATTTTTTATTTTCAAAAACATAGTTTCCATATACCGCCGGAATCAATTCCTTGTAAGTTGCCCATCCACCCGCATTACTATCAAGTACAGAATTTTCACCGGGAATAAATTGCATATTTGTAGGGATGTTTCTATTTCTAAGTTTTATTCCAGTTTCTAATTTCCCATATTTAAAAGGAGCAATGTAATCTAAGTTAAAATCATAGACTTGCTCATCAGAGATTAATTTAAAAGCATCCGTACCTGTAGTAGAGGGAAGGTAGTTGTCATAAAAGTACTTTTCATCTTCTCTATGAAAAGTGTAATTAAAGCCAGCATTTATAAGGCGTCCAGGTTCTTTAAATTTATGTTGGTAACTAGCCGTTGCCATTACAGTTGTTTTTAATTCATCTTCTAAAAACTGCCATAATCTAAGACGTTGTGAATAATCACTATTAAAAAAAGGCTGGTCACCACGATCAATAATTTTTTCGCTGCCAAACATTCCTGAAACAGTAAGCGAATTTTGATCGTTAATAGCATAATCAATCCCTGATTTTAATGTGGTAAAATGGGTGTTTCTGTTGCGTTTTAATTGCGAATTGATAATGTCACCATTTGCATAGTTACGCGTTACAAATTCGTTTTTATTAAGTGTTTCAGTATATAAATAATCCCCTTGAAAGAACACATTTACTTTGTCTTTGCGATAATTAAGAGATATGCTAGGATTTATTTTTGGCGTAAAAGTATATTGTGGTGTTATCGTTGGCAGGTTTTCTTTTCGAACCCATAAAGAACCCAAACCAGTTGTTAAGCCAATTTTTCCATTAAATCCATTTTTTTTATTTTTCTTATAAATGATGTTGATAATTCCAGCATTTCCATTGGCATCATATTTAGCCGACGGATTGTTGATGATTTCAATTCTTTCGATTGCTGATGCTGGAATATTATCTAATCCTGTTGCATTACCAAAACCAGTCAATGCCGTTTGCTTACCATCAATAAGTACAGTTACTTTGTCGTTACCGCGCAACTGCACTTTACCATCTTGAGTAGTTACACTAGGTAAGTTTTGTATCGCCTGTAAAATAGAACCGCCGCTTTGACTAATATTGTCTTTTATAGAAAATGTTTTTTTGTCCATTTTCTCACTGATTTCATTTGTTTTAGTAGTAATGACAACTTCATTAAGTGTGGTTGATGCTGTTGCTATTTCGATAGTTTTTAAATCTAGATAGTCAGCTAGGTTACCAACAAATACGATTTCTTTTTTTGTAGTATAGCCAATATAAGAAACTTCAATAAAGTAATTTCCTGATTTAATTTTAGATAATGAAAACCGCCCTTCTTCATCAGTTACTGTTCCGCTTACAAAGGCATTGTCTTTTTCGGTTTTCAATACTACATTCACATAAGGTAATACGGTGTGGTCAGCTTTGTCTTTAACAATACCTGATAGAGTTACACTTTTGCTTTGAGCAAAAGAATATGACGTTATAATAGTGATAAAAAGTAGCGTATAAAAAATTTTGATTTTCATTCTCTGTGGCATTTTTAGTTTTTAATTTCTTTGATAAACTTTCCATTACTATCAAAAAGTAAATCCATTTTTTTCATTTCTACCTCATAAACAATAACGCCATCATTATGCGTGATTTTTGCTGCTTCATCTACTTTTAATGTTTTATAATTTGTTTTTACATACTCTAAAACTCCTTGTGGTAATTGAGTTGTTTTAATTTCGACTTCTGATTCAATAATGTTTCCTTGTTGATCAAATAAAACTGAATTATCGATTTCGTTTAGTTCGTAACTGGCTTCAAAGTTGCCGTCTTCTTTATCCCATTTTAGTATTTTAATTTGTGGGTAATTTTTTTGAAATGCTGTTTTTACAGCAGCAGGCACTTCTTTTGTTTGAATTTTTTGAGCCAATGCTATTGTTGTAACTAATAGTGCTACGGCAATTAAGGAGGTCTTTTTCATGGTGTATCTTTTTAAGTTATTTAAAATTATACTACAAAGTTGCAAGGAGATTTTGAATTAATTTAGAATCAGTAATAAAACCAATAGTTCAGTGTAGTTTAATTTTAAAATGTCACCAAAAAAGAATGATGAGTATCTTGAAAGATATAAGAAACAGACCAATTATTGCGGTCGGCAATTTTCTTGATAATGGCTAAACCTAAACCATTCCCATGATCAGATGGATTTGATTTTGAGAAACGATTGAATAATTTATCCGTTACTAAGGATTGCGCTTGTCCTGTATTCGAGAATAATAATGAATTTTTGCTCAGCGTTACATTAATTTCTCCGTTGCTTGTATTGTGTTTTATGGCATTAAGAAACAAGTTGCTAATAAGTATCTCAGCCAAAACAGGATTAGATTTGGCTACAACTTTTTCGGATAGTTCTAGTGTAATTTTTATGTTTTTGGCTGTTGCTTGTTCCGTGAAAAAGGTAATGTTTTTATGAATGATTTCGTGTAAATAAATAACCTCCTTGGTATTATAATTGTCATTTTCAATTTTAGAAAGCAAAAGGAGATTTTTATTTAGGCGGGTTAAACGACTAACATTTTCGTTTAAGGAACCGAGCATTTGATATTGCTCAGTACTAAAAACAGCACTCTGAATAAAGCTGTCTATTTTTGCCTGAAAAATGGCTAAAGGGGTTTGGAGTTCGTGAGCTGCATTTTCTATGAATTCCCTTTGGCTGCGGTAAATAGAAGTGTTTCTAACGATTAATTTTTCGATACTATTATTCAAACGATTAAATTCTTCAATATCAGTTGGTACAAAAACAGGAGTTGTTGCTTTGTCAATTTCGAACTTTTCGATTTGCGCTAATGTGTCATTAAACGGTTTCCAAAGTCGTTTTGATAATCGTTTTGTAATTGCAAATAAGCCAATCAAGAGTGACGTAATAATTGCTAAAAATAAGAATGCGATGTTCTGGACTAAATCTTCAGTTTCTACTAGGTTAATTCTGGTAGAGTAGGTGTATGGTTTTCCTGAGATTATAATGGGCGCATTTAATTCGCGATAAGGTTCCATCTCTGAATCTAAAATATCATGGTATGATTGATAAAAAAGACTGTCTGTTTTAGTGTTGTTGTACGCTTCAATTTTATTATTTCGATTGAATTTATTCCAGTTTGGTATATCAGTTATTTTTAAAGTAGGTAATGAATATTTTATAAACTCATTTTTATGCAGCAAGAGTGTTTCATCGGTTTCATCAATGTATAATTTTTGGGTACTATAATAAAATAAAGGTGCCGAAACGACCAACAATATTACTGAGAAAAGTAGGTAAGCTCTAGAAGTTTTGTAAAGTAAGTTTTTATTCATTTTGCCATTTATATCCTAATCCATAAACTGTTTTAATATAATCATCACAACCTGCGTCTTTCAACTTATTTTTTAAATTTTTGATGTGTGCATAAACAAAATCATGATTATCTAACATGTCTGCCATATCTCCTGAAAGGTGTTCAGCAATAGCGCTTTTAGATAATACTTTGTTTAAATTCCCTATAAGATATAAAAGCAAGTCGATTTCTTTTTTAGTAATCTCAACTTTAAGACTATTGACTTTTACCGTTTTAGAAAGTGTGTCAATTTCAATTTCGTTACAAGTTACAAGATTGTTTCCTTGAAAGTTTTTTCGTCTAATTAGGGCTTGAATTCGCACTAATAATTCCGATAAATGAAAAGGTTTTGTGAGGTAATCGTCAGCTCCTAATGTAAAGCCTTCAATTCTTGTTTCTAAAGTTTCCTTAGCCGAAATTATGATTACACCTTCTGTTTTACCTTGTTTTTTCAATTCGGTTAACACATCAAATCCATTACCATCAGGTAAACTAAGGTCAAGTAAAATACAGTCGTAATCGTAATTTGAAATTTTATTTATTGCTGTTTTTGTATTGCCTGCCCATTCACAAACAAAATCGTTACCAGTCAAATAATTTTGAATGCTATTGGCTAGATCTTTTTCGTCTTCAATGAGTAGTAATTTCATAAATACAAAGATAAGCATTCAATTTAGAAGAAATTTAGAATACGTTTTGTAGGCACTTAAGAACGAGTGTTTTTTTTTTCTTAGAGCGCTATTAAGTTTACGAGTAGCTATTCATAATGTTATTAACCTTTGGGACCAAACATTCTTTTTGCAGCAGGTTCAATATTAAAATACAGGTTTCTGCAGTCATCTGAGTCTTTAAATTTGACCCCTAAAATATCATAAAAATCACCATTTTTATCTCTTCCTGAACCTATAGAACAAATTCCTTCTTGAAATGCTAACCTTATGATCCATTGGCCGTCAGCAGGAGAGAGTGTGAACCAAGATGATTCATAAACTTTTCCGTTTCCTGTAGATAATACACAGGTGATAATTAAGTCAAATTTAGCATGGTACAAATTTGATAATGCTTCATTTCCTGTTTGACTTTTTATAAAAGCCATTTCTCTATTTCCTAAAATACTTTTACGATCAATTTATGATACTTTTTACTAATACATTTTATTTGTATTGGCTGATTTTTTTGGGATTTGCTGGATTGCATCCCAGTGTTCTACGATTTTACCTTTGTTGTCAAATCTAAAAAAATCCATAGTCACGTATTGGTCATCGTTAGGCCATATTTGGTGCGTATGAAGTGAAACCAAATCATTCTCGGCTATTACTCGCACAAATTCAATTGTTTTTTGAGGATATTCAATTTGCATTCTCTCAAAATATTCAATAAAACCTTCTGTTCCATTTGTAACTTCAGGATTATGTTGGATATACTCTGAACCCACATATAATTCAGTTGCTTTTCTTGGGTTGCCTTCGTATGCCATCTTATAAAAAGCAATAGCACTTTCTTTCATTTGTTCGATCATAACTCGGGGATTTATTAGTTTGTATATTTATTAATTGAATTTAAGTAAGAAGAAATAATTTAAAATAAATAATAAAACATATTTCTATAAAATTAGTCCAATTTAAAAAAAAGCACATACAACTTTTATAATATATGTGCTTTTTTAGAATTCTAACTTTTGAAGATCTTAAATACTCTCAACAAATTTTAAAAAGACTTTTTTATGTAATTCAAGATCCATGTCTCCAGAAAGTGATGCACGTACAATATAATCTTTGTCGCCTTCCTTAGTTGTTCCTTGAGTAGAAGTTGCGGGAATAGTCCAGTAACATCCTTTTAATTGACCATAGCTTACGCAAAATTTACTTTCATTGGGAATAGCAGTGATCATTAAATTGATTAACTTCAAGTTCAATTCTCTTTTGTGCGCCTCTTTTTCAGCTGCAGTATTTCCTTTTGTAGGCAAATCTAACGAGAATACAGAAGGAGTAAACCCTTGCTGAGCCAATTCTTCTGAAACAAAATTAATTTTTGCTCCCGGTAAGGAATCGTGGATAAAATTTACAAAATCGCGCGTGTTTTTATACGCAGCACTAATTCGTTGATTCATTGACGGCAACTGCTTGGCTAATATTTCATATTGAAGATCTGTAGCCTCATTATCGCAAAGATCAAGATGTAGAGCAATTTTTTCCATCAAAGCAACTGTTTTTTTGTTTCCTACACAGTAACCAGCAGTACATTTCCCACCACTAGGAAATTTAGATCCACTAGCAAATGAAATTGTTCTAACGGAGGCAAGAATATCCTCTTCACCTAAAAAGTGAACATTAGGACAAAATGTTTGGTCTAAAATAAAAACAGGATCGATAGCAATTGTACCAGTTGCAGTTTTACGTTTTTGACTTAAAACATTTTTTAAATCAGTAAGATTAGGTACTTCTACACGAGGATTTGTTGGAATCTCAGCAATGATGTATGGAATTGCATCTTCAGTTGCAATTTGGGTCAAAACAGTGTCAATACTTTGTACCATATCATTATCGCCATCAACTAATAAATCTACAATTTCAACATTGTCAATACAAGCAGCAACACGTCTCGCTTGATCATTAGTGCCTCCATAACAATTAGGCGGAACGATTATTTTAATTGCTTTCCCTTTGTGGTTTTCAACGGCATCATGAATTAATCCCATTAAAATAGCATACTGAATTGAAAGTCCACTTGAAGCAACAAGTGGCGTTGTACTCGTGTTTGTGATTTTTTTTATAGCCTTTAAAACAGCTTTTTTATCAGTGGTTACGTTGCTTTTAATGACAGTAATAGGTTGTTGTGCTACTAATGATTTTAAAGCTGCAAGCGAGTCAGAAGGTGTCATTGCAATAGTTTCTCTACGTCTTACATGCTGGATATCCGAAACGTAACTTTCGTTTTCTTTTCCGTTTACAATTAAAACGCTTCCTAACTGCTCGTACAGGCTAATATAAAAATCTACTCCGCTAGGAATAGTAAGGGCACCAAATTGCTTTTCATTTGCAATTAAAACAGTACTCCCATTAAAAGCCGGAATGGTATCAGTATTTTCAATTTTCTTTAAATCAAAATGATAACCATAAATATTCTTCACCACCTCAATGTCAAAGGATGCTGGCAAATCTCCAGTATAAAGGATTTGGGTGTTTTTATGGTCTAATAAATTTTTTCTTAAAACGGATAATACAGGAACTGTCTTAGATGAAAAACTAATTACATTATCTGCTTTTAGATTATTTGCTTTAGCAATACCCCATTCTAATACACAAGATAAAGGATGACCTAACCTAATATAATCATAAGCGGTAGGTAATTCATTAAGTGCTGTAGTGCTTGAATTGTCATTATTATACAACGCTTCAAACTGATCTAAGAATTGTGTTTTGGCTTGCTTTTCATCGTAAATATCTAGTCGGTGCGTGGTTATGTCCAACCATCTCGTAGGCATATTTGTTATTACCTCTTTTATATAATGTAGTATTTTATTGTCTTTCATAATATTAACTTTAGATAGACCGCAATTTACGTAAATAGATTTATTTATAAGGACTCATAGCCGTTTTATTGGGAAGTTGATGGTGTAGTATTTCAATTTTTTGCGAATTAATTATTTTAATAAAAGGAACCATTTATCCAAGTCCTGTTTTAATTATTTTTAAATAATGCAAGACAAAGAAGTTATATGATCCTCTTTATTCTTAAGACTATAAGTTAAAATAATATTCCCTAATCAAAATAACAAAGCTCATATTATCTTCAATCGGTTCATTTTATACGCTGTGCTAGCTAAAGCAGGAAGATTATAATTGCACTCATTTTTTCTACTCGAGAATAATTAAAATGTAAAATAAGTTTTTACTAATAGTAAAACGTTTAGTTAGTCTGATTATTCTAAGTCATACATTTCTGTAATTTTTTCTGGATGTAAGTAATAATAAAATAGTAAATGATGCAGTGCATCAAAATTATTCTTAAATGTATAATTAGCGTCATCACCACCAAAAGCAAGTCCTGCAACTGCTCCTGATTCGTTTGCTGGAATTTCAAATTCAGTTTGGAAATTGTTTTTTGATGAGTTAAGCTCCTCTACATCACGTTTACTAATGCCTATTTTTTCCAAATCTAAACTAGCTGAATCCAGGTAAGAAGTAGCGTCATTTAAAATGTCATCGCTGTCTTTTGATCCTTTCAATATTTTAACAAAAGAATTATCCATCATGCGGTAAGTGAAGTCGTCATTATTATGCATTAATTTATAGATCTTACTTATAAAAAAATATCTCATTTCTGATTTTTGAATAGGTGAAGCTTTTATTTTATCGATGCAATTTTCTTGTTTTTCGATCCATGCCAGAGCAGCTTCTTTTGAATCAATCCAATTGTCATTATACCATTCCGAAATAACCTTTCCAATCTTAATATTATTTTTTATTGAATCTGACAATTTATTTAGACCTTCAATAGTAGTTGCTTCTGATGATGTATCTACAAAACACTTAAGTCTATTTTCACAATCTAAAGTGTACGGGAGTATATCCTCTACAGCCAATGCCTTAATTTCAATAGGAGCATCTAACGTAAAGTTGTTTATATTTTTAAAATAAGCCGCTACATAATTGTTTTTTAAATCCTGTATTGTATGAAAATCATTTAAGTCATTGTACAATATATCGTAAGAATATGCCATTACAGAAACTGTTTGTGCAGTTAAACTATGAGGCATTTTTTGAGCTAACCATTGATACGTTTTAACTTTTGGATTTGAAGTGTCATAATCTGTCATTAATACCCATAGTAATCTTATTTCTGGTGCAATAGTTTCATTTTCAAACGAAAAATTATCAGCATATTTATTTTTTAGTGGCGTGTAAAATGCCTCTTGATACATTTTAAAATTACCCGTAGGTTTTTCAGTAAATTCATAATAGGTTGATAACGCATTTATAAGCGCCACCTTTTCTCCTAGAGCTACATCATTGCTGTAAAGTGTATTAGTAAAATCTTTCACAGTTATCCCTTTATTACTAATAGTCGTGTATTTGTTGTTACCTATCTTTTCATACGCAGTGTAAAAATTTAAACCTGCTAAAAAACTAGAGTCGGCAAATGAAGAAATTGAAAAAAACAGTGAGGCAATAAGAATTAATTTTTTCATTAGTTGTATTGTTTGTGTATTTTGTTTTTAAAGTAATCTATATTCTAATTACGCTTTTACTATTTTATGAATCATTGCTAATATTAGATGATTTTTTCCTCAACAGTTGACAGCCTACAACAGCTATGATTTGTGGCAGTCTTTAAGCCTTTACAAAGCCAATTATAAGAGTATGCACTTAGATTTTTTTTAAATTTTGGCTTTTACTGATCGCTCTCTTAAAATGTCGTCTATCTCCTTTGCTCTTTTACTCTTAGGGTCATTAATCAGTTTGTAAATAAAATATAACGGGATTAAAGTGACTAATCCCCAACTGTTTTTTGTTACACTATAAAATATAATTCCCATTAAAAACCCTATCAAGAGGCTGTTTTGTATGGAAAATGATTTTAATTTTTTAGCTTCTTCTTTTAGTTCAGCATCACTTAAATTATGAATATCAGTATTGGTCATTTCTTGTGTTTTAGGGTTTGGTTTATTTAATATAATGATATATTAATTCTTCAATGACAATAAATTCTAAATTATTCCAACCAGCTGTATTGTTTTTTCTGAGTTGTAACAATCAAAAAACTATTGATAAAATAATTTCCGTCGTCATCGCTGTAAGAATGTTGCTGGAGTTAATTATTTGCATGACAAATAAGATTGCATTTATTAATTGAATTATAACTCATGTATGTATTGTTCTTAATTGTATGTTTTAACAATGATCGAATATGAAAAATCTTAATATCTCTTAATTGATTGTATTGCACTTGGGACATAAATATTGTTTACGATTAAAATCCCTGTAAAATATGTTTTTACAAGTCAATGTCTTACATCTTCTCACTTTTTGAGTTATAAACTCCAAAACACCTAACTTTGGACATGCAGTAAAAGCTATTCGAATATCCTGAAAAGCATATTCATTGACGGCTTTGCCAGCTTTTCTGGGAACAATACCAATTTTTTTAAGGTATTCTGCAGTTTGCCAAGGATTTATAATATTCCTTACAGCCGCTACATCAGATGCTACTTTATTAATAACAAGCTCCTCAATTGTAAATGAAACATGTTCTGTTTTAATTAAATATCTTAAATTATTTTCATTTGTTATTAACTCTTTAGTTTTATCCATACAAAATTGTTCAATCGATGAATGAACTATACTTTCATCAAAGAGACTGCTATTTTGATCTTTTTTGAATTGTTCCGATATTATTCTATTACAAATTCTAATACAATCTCGAGGACTTAAATCAGAAAATAAAATTATACGTCCAAATAGTTTTTTATTAGAAAACATTGTTAGAAAATTTTTTACTTTTCCATTGCTATAGGCTTCGACTCGCTTGTCCAACATGCTAGATATTTGCTGCCAATCCCAATTTAGTTCATAAGAAAATACTCTGTCTGGACGAGCAGAAATTACTGTGTACGGTTTTAATGCATCCCATAAGAAAAATTTAAAACTAACTCTTGGTGTTTCTAATAGTTCTAAATCCTTTAATAAATCTTCAATTAACCTATAACTTGCTTCTGGATTATTACCTGTTAAATTCGTTTCATCAACTAAAATAAATATTGAATTGTAATTCGCCTTAATTAATAATTCAATTATGTTGAAAAAATTATCTTTATGACTAATTTCTAATTTTTTGTCAATAGCTATTTTAGATAAATCAATTTCTAATCCTTTACTTTTGGTTATTTGCTTTATGACATTTGTGATCGGTTCTTTAAAGCCATTCCATATATCAACTGCTCGATCTTTTATAGTTTTTAATGATGAAATTGCTTGATTTGGAAATGATGCTGGAGTATTATATAAATAAATTCTAGCAATTTTATAGATGTATTGTCTTTCTGTGAAAGTGTAAACCTCATCGAAATTAAAATTATCACTCTCAATTCTTTTAAATAAAGAAACAAGTAGAAGTCTGTTTAAAAAAGTTAAATGATAAGTTAAGCTTATTTCACTGATATTTTTAAATTCTGTTAGGTCATGGTTCGTGTAAGATATAGCTAAAATATCATCATATTCTCTAGTCCTCTTTTCTATCATTACTCTTTGGGCAGTTTTCCCTGCACCTCTAGGTGCATAAATTATACTAGATACAGGTTCGTAAGGATTTCCCCAAATATCTTCAAAATAATCTGGCTTGATGAAGTATTGACTTAAGAATTCGGTCTCTTTATCTGCGTTTGAAAATTGGAAAGGGTTCGCTTTAAAACCTATATTATTGAGATATTCACTTATCGTCATTTCTGTAAATTTATATTATTCTTCCCGTTCTTTTTTTAATAGATTATTCTAAAATATAATTTCATAATCAATTTATTCAGAATTTTATTATGATCAAATATATTAATAATTATTATTACTTTGTTTCTAAAAGAATGAAAAAAAAAACGGCATCTAGTTTTACTTAGACGCCGTTGTTATTATATTATGTAATGGATGTTATCGAATTGCTTTTGCAAAATCAGCTATTCTTCCAGTACCATTCTCGGTTAAGTGCTGTATAAATGCACTACCTATAATGGCTCCTTTTGCAAATTTCGTTGCTTGATTGAAGGTTTCTGCATTATTGATTCCGAAACCAATTACTTGTGGATTTTTCAAATTCATGTTGGCAATACGTTTGAAATAGTCTTCTTGCGTACTTCCAAAACCAGTTTGTGATCCTGTAACACTTGCCGAACTCACCATATAAATAAATCCATCAGAAACACTATCAATAAAGTGAATGCGCTCATCAGATGTTTGTGGTGTAATCAAGAATACATTTAGCAAACCATATTTTTCAAAAATAGCTTTGTATTCATCTGCGTAAACATCAACAGGAAGATCCGGAATAATTAATCCATCCACACCTACTTCTTGACATTTTTTACAAAAGTTCTCTATTCCGTATTGTAACATAGGATTGAAATATCCCATCATTACTAGGGGAATAGAAACTGTTTTTCTAATATCTTTTAACTGGTCAAACAGCACTTGCGTAGTCATCCCGTTGTGTAAAGCTTGGGTAGAACTTGCTTGAATCGTAGGTCCGTCAGCAAGTGGATCGCTAAACGGCAAACCAATTTCGATCATGTCTACACCATTTTTTTCTAAGTCTTGTATAATTTGAACCGTATCATTCAAACTAGGATATCCAGCAGAGAAATAAACAGAGAATATCTTTTTATCTTCTTGCAGCTTTTGTTTTATTCTATTCATTGCTATACTAATTAACAGATGCCTGATCTGTGTACTATATTTTTTTACGTTTTGGCGCTAAAGGCCCATGCTACTTCATTTGATTGTAAACGAACTTCAATCCTTTTATACTGTTTTCCTTCGTAGGTATCAGCGAGTTCTAGTTCATGAACTGAAAGATCATAAACCATCCCTTCAATAATATCATTAGTATTTTCAGTAGGGGCAATGATAGGGTAGGTTTCCATACCAAATTCCTCTTCGATTTTAATTTCTTTTACTTCATATCCTTTCAACGTTTCAGGAGTTCCTTCTAAGAATCTTCCAAAAACGGTTTCCTGAACTTCTTTATCTTTTAATGATCCGTAGGCAAATAATTTTTCCATTTTTTCTTTTTTGAATTTGTGCTATGATTTATTTACTCTCATAGTTTTTATTGCGTTAGGGATAGCAGCGGTATCGCCCAATTTAGAATACAAGGTCCTTAGACCGCTAGTATTCTTATTGGGAATTTAGCGTATAGCCCGGCCTTTTTTTTCTGATTTTTATCAGAGGAAAAAAGGAAACGCCCAAATGTAAAATTAGTGAAAAGTTATCTACAAATTGAAATAATCAATGTAAGTACTCAAATCTTTATCACCACGTCCCGATAGATTGATCACTACGATATCCTCTTTTTTAAATTTCATTTCGTCTAGAACAGCAAATGCATGCGCACTTTCAATGGCTGGAATTAACCCTTCTAGTTGAGATAGTTTTAATCCCCAGTCCATTGCTTGTTTATCTGTGATGGAAATAAATTGTGCACGTCCTGAAGCAAATAAATGAGCGTGCATAGGACCTACACCTGGATAATCTAAACCAGCTGAGATAGAATACGGCTCGGTAATTTGTCCATCAGTTGTTTGCATCAATAAGGTTTTACTACCATGTATTACACCTACTTTTCCTAGGGCTGAAGTAGCAGCACTTTCGCCAGAATCTACTCCGTGTCCAGCGGCTTCTACAGCGATGATATTAACATCTTTTTCATCAAGAAAATGATAATAAGCACCAGCAGCATTAGAACCTCCACCTACACATGCGATTACATAATCAGGGTTTTCACGACCTTCTTTCTCTAGTAATTGCGATTTGATTTCCTTAGAAATAACCGATTGGAAACGTGCTACCATATCAGGATAGGGATGTGGTCCTACTACAGATCCTATGATATAATAGGTATCCACAGGATTGTTGATCCAGTCACGAATGGCTTCGTTTGTAGCATCTTTCAGCGTTTTTGAACCTGAAAGAGCGGGACGAACCTCAGCACCTAACATTTTCATACGAGCCACGTTTGGCGCCTGACGTTTAATATCAATTTCCCCCATGTACACAATACATTCCATTCCCATAAGTGCACAAACAGTAGCCGTAGCCACACCGTGTTGTCCAGCTCCAGTCTCGGCAATGATGCGTTTTTTACCCAATCTTTTAGCGAGTAATATTTGTCCAATAGTGTTGTTGACTTTGTGCGCACCAGTATGACATAAATCTTCTCTTTTTAAATACACCTTAGTATTGTACATCGCAGACAAACGTTCTGCAAAATACAATGGAGTAGGGCGACCCACATAATCTTTAAGCAAGGCATCAAATTCAGCTTGAAACTCAGGTTCAGCTGTGATTTTTAAATAATTCTGACGCAGTTCTTCTACATTTGGATATAACATTTCTGGAATGTAGGCCCCTCCAAATTCACCGTAATAGCCTTTTTCGTTTACGTTGTATGACATTGTTTTATTTTTTATTGTGGATGATTAAACGTGGAGATACATTGCACTGCATCTCTACTTAATGATATGTTTTTTAATCCAGGTTCTATTTCAAACTTGCTGTTGACGTCTATGGCATGAACGGGCAAATTAGTTTTCAAAATTTCATTTACAGCATCCATTTCGTCAAGACCTATTCCTCCGCTTAAAAAGAACGGTTTTGATGATGGGTATTGCTGTAGTACTTTCCAATCAAATGTACTTCCGTTACCTCCTGGTAGCTTTCCTTTAGTATCGAATAAAAAGTAATCACAAACCATTTCAAAAGGTTCAAGTACCGCAAAGTCAAAGGTATCTAAAATTGAAAATACTTTTATGATTTCGATCTCCTTTAACAAGGATTTACGTAATTCACCACAAAATTCAACCGACTCCTTACCGTGTAACTGTACTGCTTGTAAATCGTATTGTGCTACTTTTTGAACAATATTTTCAACTGATTCATTCACAAAAACCCCCGTTTTTTTAATGGACTGAGGTAATTCAGGTACGATACCATCAAAATAACGAGCCGATTTCTCCCAGAAAATAAAGCCCATATAATCGGGTAGGAGTGCTCCCAGCTCGAGGATGTTTTCAGGGTATTTCATACCACAGATTTTTATCCCCACCCCGGCCCTCCCCGAAGGGGAGGGAGACTTTGTGTTAACTTTGATTGTCTTTTTCATATCTATTTATATTAAAAACTTCGGTAGAAGTTTTTTACTGCTCACTGCTCACTGCTCACTGCTCACTGCTCACTGCTCACTGCTCACTGCTCACTGCTCACTGCTCACTGCTCACTGCTCGCTGCTTACTCTTATCTCTTGCCTCTTTCTTCTTTTACATGTCCACAAAAAGAGGAGTTCCCCCTTCGGGGGCTAGTTGCTTTATGAATTCCGTTGCTGCTTTTCCAGCATCATCTGTTTTCATAAAGTTTTCCCCTATTAAAAATCCCTTGTAACCATAAGGTTTTAATTCTGTTATCGCTTCGATTGAGCTAATGCCACTTTCGGATACTTTTACGAATTCATTCGGAATCATGTCTGCTAATTGCTTGCTGAAATCCAAACTCACTTCAAAGGTTTTCAAATTTCTATTATTCACGCCAATCATGTCTAACGTGGGCATAATCGATTTTTCTAACTCTTCTTGATTGTGCACTTCTAGTAAAACCTCCAACCCTAAACTTTTAGCAAATTCAGATAATGATTTGATTTCGTCTCGCGTTAGTACCGCAGCGATAAGCAAAATTAAATCTGCTCCATGTGCCTTTGCTTCAAGTATTTGGTATTCGTCTACAATAAATTCTTTTCGCAATAGCGGAATATTTACCGAAGCTCTCGCCAATAGTAAATCGTCTAATGATCCACCAAAGTATTTTCCATCTGTTAAAACTGAAATTCCGCAAGCTCCAGCGCTCTCATATCCTTTGACAACTTCTTCCACTGTAAAGCTATGATTGATAACCGACTTAGAAGGAGAACGGCGCTTGTGCTCCGCAATGATTCCAGTGTTGCTGTTTCTTAAACTAGTGCTTAATGAAATAGTCTCTTTCGAAAAAAACACCGAAGCTTCTAATTGAGAAACCGGAATAATGCTTTTTTTGAGAATGATTTCTCGTTTTTTATCTACTATTATTTTATCGAGTATGTTCATGATCTTATTATTTGTTTAAAGTTTAAAGTTTAAAGTTTCAGGTTCCCAGTTTGTGTAACTTGAAACTTGAAACAAAAAAAACTTGAAACTAACTTTTGCTCAACTCCTGTAATTTTGTCAATGCTTTCATTCCTTTTCCTGATAGCAAACTTTCCTTTGCTTTAGCGAAACCATCTAATGGAGTACATCCTGTTACTGTGGCAATTGCCATAGCAGCATTTGCACAGACAACATTGTTTTGCGCTTCGGTTCCTTTGCCTGAAAGGATGTCTGTAAACATTTTTGCTGATGCTGCTATTGTTGTTCCACCTTCGATTTCACTTTGCTGTAACTGATTTACATTAAAAGTCTCGTGAGAAAGCATTCCTTCCATACTGCTAGTGATAATCTTCGTGGGGCTTGTTAACGAAATTTCGTCGTATCCATCAAGAGAATGTAAAATGGTAAAATTCACATCGGTATTTTGATATAAGTAAGCATACATTCTCGCTAACTCTAGGTTAAAAACTCCTACTAATTGGTTCTGCGGGAATGAAGGATTCACCATAGGACCTAGCATGTTGAAGAACGTTTTTACGGCTAGTTCTTTTCGAATGGGCCCCACATTTTTCATTGCAGGATGAAACAAAGGAGCGTGTAAAATACAAATTCCAGCTTGATCGATAGATTTTTCAAGGAAGTCAGCATCATTACTGAATTTGATTCCTAGACTTTCCATCACATTACTTGAACCTGAGATTGACGATAGTCCGTAGTTACCATGTTTAGCTACCTTGACACCTGCACCTGCAGTAATAAATGAAGCTAGCGTCGAGATGTTGAAAGTGTCTTTACCGTCACCACCTGTCCCGCACAAATCGATTGTATCGTAAGCAGATAAATCTACTCGAATGCAAAGCTCTAATAGCGCCTCACGAAAACCGGCCAGTTCCTCAATACTTATGCTACGCATCATGTAAACAGTCACAAAAGCGGCTATTTGACTTGGATTGTAATTTCCGTTTGAAATATTAACCAACACGCTTTTTGCTTCTTCTTTTGAAAGCGTTTCGTGATTGATTAATCTGTTTAATATGTTTTTCATTTTGTTTTTTTGTTATCCTCCCCCGGCCCCCTCCAAAGGAGGGGGTGACTGGATGGTTAAACTTTGTCTTTAAACTACGTGCGTAAACTTTGTCTTTATACTTTATGTTGAAACTTTAACTGCGAACATTTTTTGTAAACTTTGCTTGCAATGTTTTTTAGCAAACTATGACGGTAAATAAGTATCAATTATCTAGTTCCGTTTTGGCTCCCACTCCTTCGGAGGGGGTCGGGGGGAGGATATTCACCCAGTTCTCTAACATTCTTTTCCCGTTTGGTGTTAACACACTTTCTGGGTGAAATTGTACCCCACGTACGTCATAGGTTTTGTGGCGTAGTGACATAACTTGACCATTCTCATCAAATGAGGTTGCCTCTAGAACATCAGGTAGATTAGGATCTACTACCCATGAGTGGTAGCGTCCCACTTCAAACTCATTACCCAATCCTTCAAATAAAAGTTCGTCATCTACTACTGTTTTAACATTAGTGGCGATGCCGTGGTATACTTTATCTAAGTTAGATAGTGTTCCGCCATATACTTCCCCTATGGCTTGCTGTCCTAAACAAACCCCGAAGATACTTTTTGTAGGTCCGTATTTTTCAATCACAGCTTTCAACAAGCCAGCTTCATCTGGAATTCCTGGGCCTGGAGAAAGTAGTATTTTATCAAAATTAGCAATGTCATCTATTGCAAACTCATCGTTTCTGTAAACGGTCACTTGACAGTCTAAATCTTCTAAGTAATGCACTAGGTTGTAAGTGAAACTATCGTAATTGTCTATAACTAGTATTTTTCCCCTAGCCCCCGAAGGGGGAACTGATGCAGAGGATGTATTTGCTTTTGTCATTTTTTGTCTTAATTAAAATTTTTAATTCCCCCTTCGGGGGTTAGGGGATTATATTGTTTCAGCTAAATCTAATGCTGTATTCAATGCTCTTAGCTTGTTATACACTTCTTGCATTTCGCTTTCTTCGTCAGAGCTTGCTACAATTCCTGCACCGGCTTGTGAATGGAGTTGGTGATTTTTACTCAAGAATGTTCGAATCATAATGGCATGATTGAAGTTCCCTTCAAAATCCATGAAGCCAATCGCACCACCATAGAAATTACGATTTGTTTTTTCGTAATCTTCGATTAATTGCATGGCTCTATGCTTAGGTGCTCCGCTTAACGTTCCTGCTGGAAAAGTATCAGCTACGACCTGCATTGTTGTTGCTTTATCGTGTAAATGTCCTGTAACTTTAGAAACTAAGTGAATCACGTGAGAGAAAAACTGCACCTCTCTATAACGCTCTACATTTACATGGTGTCCGTTGCGGCTTAGGTCATTTCGAGCTAAATCAACCAACATGACATGCTCGCTATTTTCTTTTTTATCTTCAGATAATTGTTTGGCTAAAATAGCATCTTTCTCATCATCTCCGGTGCGCTTAAAAGTTCCGGCTATAGGATGGATTTCGGCTTTGCGATCTTTAACAATAATTTGCGCTTCGGGCGAAGACCCAAAAATTTTAAAATCACCATAATCAAAGAAGAATAGGTAAGGTGAAGGATTGATGCTTCTTAAAGCTCTGTATACGTTAAATTCGTCACCTTTAAAACCTTGCGTGAAACGACGTGATAAAACCAATTGAAAAACGTCTCCACGGAAACAGTGTTTTTTGGCTAAAGCCACATTGTGCTTGAACTCATCATCTGTAAGGTTAGAGAAACCCTCACCATCCTTTGTAAACTTGTAAGAAGCAATGTTGCGTGATTGCAAGAGTTGTTCTATTTCAGCAAGATTATTAGTATCTTCATCTAGACTGTGACAAAATAAATACGCTTCATTTTTAAAGTGATTGATAGCGATGATGTTTTGATAAACGGCGTAATAAACATCAGGAATAGTGTTGCTATTTTCTTTTTTTGCGATTGTTACTTTTTCAAAATAACGAACAGCGTCATAAGATAAGTATCCAAACAAACCGTTGTTTATAAATTTAAAATCGTTCTTCTCTGATGTGAACTCATGTGAGAATTCTTGAATGATTTCAGGAACAGAAGTCTGCTCATTAATAAAGATCTTTTCAGAAGTTCCGTCAGGATATGATTTTAAAATTGTCTCGTTTTCAATTTTTATAGATGCTATGGGATTGCAGCAAATATAGGAGAAGCTGTTGTCTCCGCCGTGATAGTCGCTACTTTCTAGAAGCAAACTATTAGGGAATTTGTCGCGAATTTTAAGGTAAATACTAACAGGCGTAATGGTGTCTGCTAGAATTTGTTTGTATTTAGTATTTAATTTAAATGATTTCAATGCGAATAAATTTTGATGATTTATAATTTATTTAAAAGTATAAAAACGGAAAAAGGCTTGTCGTGATGACAAGCCTTTTATATTTGTATTCAAAAAATACCATAGGTGCTTAGTTCACGACGTTTGACGTAAATTGTTCCACCACCAAGTATTGTTTGTAATTGTTTTCATAAGTCAAAGATAGAAAATATATTTATATGACAATCATATTAAAACAATAAATATTAAAATTTATAAAACTTTAATATCTGTAGAAGCTGTGGAAATAAAAAACCCAACAATTACTTGCTGGGTTTTTTTATATACTTTAAAAAAAGTATTAGAATTTTAAAGCTACAGCCAATTCAAATTCGTCTGAAATAGCTTTGTCACCTATTGAACTAAAGATGCTTGCAGAGTTGTATTTGATATCATATTGAGTTCTGTCTACCATAAATTTAGTAGTTGCAGTGTTTCCGTTTACAGTCATGTCAAAAGAAACTGATTTTGTAATTCCTTTGATTGTTAAATCAGCAACCACAGCATAAACTCCTTTAGATTTAGTTCCAATTTTTTTGAAAACTAAAACTGAAGTTGGGAATTTTTCTGTTCCAAAGAAATCTTCTGATTTCAAGTGACCGTTTAATTTACCTAGATATTCACCAGTTAAATCAGTTGCAGTTAATGAAGTCATATCAGTAGTAAAAGTTCCACCAACTAATTTATCACCTTTAAATACAAGTGCACCATCTTTTAGGTTTACTGTTCCGCTGTGTTCACCTGTTACTTTTTTAGCTAACCAGTTAATGGTGCTTTTTGCAGCGTCTACTTTTTTAGTTTGTGCTGATACTGTTGCTGTAGCAAAAACTACTACTAATGCTAATGCAATTGATTTTAAATTTTTCATTTGTTTGATTTTAAAATTGATATATAATTATAGTGTAATAAATAAATCCTCGTTTGATTTTCTAACTTTTTTGTAGTGTTGTGTATCGTCCTCATTGTGACGGTATCCCACAGGAGCGATAACTGCTGCATTCAAGTTGAGTTTGTCTAGTCCTAATATCTCATTAAATTGAGAAGCATTAAAACCTTCCATTGGTGTTGCGTCAATATGCAATTCAGCCGCGGCATTTAATAAATTACCCAAAGCTAGGTAAGTTTGTTTTGTAGTCCAAATATTTTTAAACTCTTCAGTCATTCCGCTAACGGCACCTTTCATTAAGTCAGAAAAACCAGCTAAAGCATCAGTAGGTATTCCTCTAGTTTCACTAATATTCTTAATGTAAGATTCAATCTCAACATCACCAACATTTGTTTGATTGGCAAAAACAAAAATATGAGAAGCATCCGTAATTTGTGTTTGTCCGTAAGCAGCAGCAATTAACTTGGCTTTTACATCATCGCTTTCGATAATTAAAACTTTGTATAATTGCAAACCATACGAAGAAGCGCTTAAACGAACTGCTTCTTTTAAAAAATTTAAATCAGCAGTGCTTATTTTTTTAGTGCTATCGTATTTTTTAGTTGCATAGCGCCAATTTTGTTTGTCAAGTAATGTACTCATAATGTTGTTATTTATTGGTTTCGGTATTTTTCGATTAAAATATTTAATAATTCGAGTTCTTCAGTATTTAAATTCTTTGCAAAATGATTTTCGTGGGCAATTACCTTAGGCTCTAACTGTGTGAGTGCATCAAGTCCTTTTTGGGTAATGGCAACTTCAATTTTTCGTCTATTATCAGGACAAACTTTACGAGTTACAAATTCTTTCAATAACAATTTGTCTACTAACCGAGTTGTATTACTGGTTTTTGCAATCATCCTTTCCTGAATTACAAACATATTAGTAGGATTACCATTTTGGCCTCTTAATATTCGCAGCACGTTATATTGCTCGCTAGATAAGTCATAAGGCTTTAATACTTCATTGAATTTTTCAGCGATTATATTTTGAGTATACAACACATTTAATATAATTCTTTTCGAATTAGTAAGTGTTACATTTGTTTTTATAATTTCTTCAATTTTCATATTCCGTATATGTTATTTGTTGGTACAAATGTAACAACTTATTTAGTTGTATATACAAATATTGAGTTATTAATTTGTTAATTTTTTTTTATCGAAAGAAATACAGCCATAAATAATTAAGAATGGCTTTTAAATAGGACTAAGATAAATTTTATAGATATCAAAAATAAAAAGAATACTACCTATGTTATAAGGTTACATTTTTATAGCGATGTTTTAAAAATTACTTTTAAGTAAAAAAAGGTAAGGAGAATTAATTTGAAAGTATGTAACTCACTTTTTAAAATAGAGGCTTTAATTTATACTATTCTTAGTAATGGGAGTGATTTACACAATAAATCCTATTTTTAGCGTTTTATAATTCAAAATATAAACACTTAATTATGATTTTTAAAGTTACTTTATCAAAAGCATCCCTTTTTGCCCTAACCCTTTTAACCCTTTTATCTTGTTCTAAAGATGAAGATGAAGAAAAACAAGTAGACAACTGCTGTGATTTTCCAGTTGAAGGAACTTGCGACAATCCTGAAAATTTTGTTTTTGTAGAGAAAGACAATTTAATAAACGTTGAATTTGAAGATGCGGCATTCACGACGGATTGGGAATTAGTAAAGACAGATAAAAACAGCTCTGGAAAAGGCTATATGGTTTGGAACGGAGCACAGAGTCTAGGAACGCCTGGAAAAGGGTTGACAAAATTTAAAATTAAGGTCAATAATCCAGGGATTTACCGTTTTGTTTGGAGATCAGCGATAAAAACAGGAACATCAGGATCTGACCATAATGATTCTTGGTTGCGATTTAATGATGCTAATGATTTTTATGGAGAAAAAACTTCTGGTAGTATAGTTTATCCTGGTGGATCGGGTAAAACGCCTACTCCTAATGGAACTTCTACTGATGGTTGGTTTAAAATTTATAGAAGCGGAAACGATTTAGATTTTAAATGGCAAGCAAGCACATCTGACAATGATTCTCATAATATTTTTGTAAAATTTACAACTGCAGCTGAATACACAATGGAGGTTTCTGCACGTTCTACGGGACATGCCATAGATAAATTTGTATTGTACAAAGAAAGCGAATACACTCTAGAGCAAGCGACTACATCAACTGTTCTTAGCGAAATTGTTTGTAAATAATTTCCAAACAATAATTTAAATTACTCGTATAATATTACTAATTTTTGCAACGCACTTTGTATAAGTGTCACGTAAAAAAAATGTAATATAATACGAGTTTTTTTTTTGCTGTTTTTTTAAGGATCTCATTATTAGTTTCGAAGCAATCAAACATCGTTGCTCCGTTTGTGTGCTCTTGATTGTGAGTTTACTTTGCTTCGCTCGCAATGACAATTATGCTCGCAATGATGGTGTAGGTGGTGTTTCGCGTGAGGGATAGCAGTCAATGTCATTAAGTTAAGGATTAGATCACTCTTTTATAGTTATTTACGGATTTATATTTTCCTGATTGTCTTATTTTCGATTTTCTTCGCTCATAACTTCTATTGATCCTAATAGGCTCAAGATATCTCTCAAATAAATTTTGTAATTCTAATAACACTATTTTGGGTTCCTCTGCAAGCAATAAAGCTACTATTTTATTTTTCATGCTTCCAATACTCAATGTCCTGTTAATTTGATAATCATGCTTCCTAATTTTATTTTTAATTTCCAGATAGGGCTCGCATTGCTTCTCTATTATACTTTGCAAATTTGACACCAAAGTTGTGGCATAAAAATCCTGTTCTATACTCCAAATCGTATGCCCGCTAAATTGCCCTAACTGCAACACATTTTTATCATGGCCGTAACTGGTCTCTATCTTCCATCTCATGAAATAAAGTGTTTTAAAAATCTCTTTTTTGTACTTTTTACAGTCGTACAAATTGGTTAGTAAAACTTCTATTTCCCCTGTTTCCAATTCTACCTTTATCATTCGTATAGGTATTGTTGTATGAAGAAAAACACTGAACCCATATTCTTTCATTTTATGGATAGCTCTATAATTTGGCCCAAGATTTATAACTTTATCATCATCTGGACTTAACATAAAATCACTGACTTCCTTATTAAAACCTTGTTTGCATCGCATCACAAAATGTTTTGTCTTTTCCTGATGAATCAATAAATACATCAATGAAAAACTCGCAAATCCTCTATCATAAATAGACAAACTATCTTCTGGGATACATTCAATATGCTGTGCAACTATACTTTTTTCACCAATTTTTATTGGATGTATTTTCGAGAATACAGTAATTTTATTCAACACATCATAAAACTTCATTATTCCAGCCATTGGGACTTCCTTAATATGATTTCCATGAGTACCAAAATGATTTTTTACTTCTTGCTTATCTACCAGATTAATAGTAGAGCCATCCACTGCTATGAGTAAGAAACCATTCCATTTTTTGACCTTATCACCATAATAATTATAAAAAGAGTTTACTAATAGCTGATTCCAAACTTCAAAAAACAATGGTTTTAGCTTTTTTCTCTGGATACTTAACGCTGATTTTGTGCAGCTTAAATTCTCCGAAAGACAATTCTCAAAAAAATTTTGAATCTCTATAGATAAACTCTTTTTGAGCATGTTAACAATTAGAAACACAGTTCGGTTATAGGTCAATTTTCTATTTCTAGTAAAATCGGAAGCCTTACTTGTAAATAATTTCCTTAACTCAAGATCAGTATTAATAATTTTTAAAAATTCTTTTAACTCTTCTATTATTTTTATATTTGCTTCTACCATTGGGATTGTTTTTTTTGTCAATTACAAAGAACCTAATTTAGGTTCGTAACCCAATGGTTTTTATCTATTTGTGTATTAACTTAATGACATTGGGATAGCAGTGGAAATCCTTTACGGAACGGAGTGGAGTAAAGATTGAAACGTATAGCCCGACGCCGCCAGAACGCAGTGGAGGCGGGGGCACGCCCTAAAAACAGACATTAAAAAACCCGATAAGCTTGAAGCAAATCGGGTGGTTGTTGAGGTGTAACTATCTTAATTTTTTATTCCTAATTTGGATAAAATAGTTTCTAATAAACACCATTTTGTAAATCCGGATTGGATTAGGTTAACGCCTATAAATACTGTGAACCACAACCAATTTTGATTGACGTAAACAGATAATAATAAACTGATCAGTATGAACGATCCTACGAGGATTCTAAAAACTTTATTTTTCATATTATTGTCGTGAGGAATAGAATAAATTGTCCTCATAGTTTAAATTATTAATTTGACTTTTCGATGTTTAATACAGCTACATGAATATGAGAAGCAGTTTTTTGTTCTTCATTAAAAATATCGATAAGTTGAAAAAACAGGTCTACTTTTTCTTTTTTCACGAATGCATAGTAGAGTATCGATTCGCTTTCGTTGCTTTCGCTTCCAAACCAATTGCTTTCAATTGCCTCTTCGGATAAATCTTTAAATCCGGTTACTGTTTTATAAGTAAAGGTTTTTACATCTGATTGTTTTAGCATTCTTTTTACTTCGCTATCAAATGACGATATAGCTGTTATGATGAGTAATTTCATAGTGTTTTAGAATTATCCCAACTCCCTCCAAAAAAGGGAGGGAATTGAGGTCATTAAATTTATATATCATTTTCTTTTTTAGGTACTGTCTCTCTTCCTTCGGAAAGGTTGGGGGAGGATTCCCATTTTTTACGCTCAGTGATGTAGTAAATAATAGGCACTACAATTAACGTAAGAATAGTTGAAACGATAGCTCCAAATACTAGCGAAATTGCTAATCCTTGAAACAAGGGGTCAAACAAGATGATAGAAGCTCCTATTACAACAGCTCCTGTTGTCAATAGAATAGGAGAGGTTCTTACTGCTCCAGCCTCGATAATGGCTTGCTTTAATGCGATACCATCATTCAGCCTGATTTCGATAAAATCGATCAGTAAAACAGAATTTCGAACCATAACTCCCGCCAAGGCAATCATACCAATAAAAGAAGTTGCTGTAAAATAAGCGCCTAGCAACCAGTGTCCAAATACAATCCCGATTAACGATAACGGAATAGCCAACATCATTACGATTGGGGTTTTGAAGTTTTGGAACCATCCCACGATCAACATATAGATAATCACAATGGCAACCATAAAAGCAACTCCTAAATCACGGAATACTTCTAAAGTAATCTGCCATTCTCCATCCCATTTTACAGTGAAATCGCTTTCGTCTGTGGGTTGTTCCATATACAATTCATTGACTTTGTACCCTTTTGGAATTTTCATTTTGTCCAGTTTCTCGGTCATTCCAAGAATGGCATAAACAGGACTTTCTACTGCTCCAGCCATATCAGCCGTAACATAAACTACTCTTTTTTGATCTTTTCTATAAATGGTTTTTTGTAAAGTTCCTTTTACTACTTTTACTAAATCACTTACGGGAATCATATTACCTTGACTTCCTTTTATTTTCAAATTCTGAATGTCTTGCAAGCTTGTTTTATCCTTGTCGTCAAGTGAAAGCACAATCGCTACATTATCATTTGAAGTTTCAGCATATAAGTCAGAGACAGGATATTCTTTCAATAAATAAGTCAAATTCCCAACTACTTGTTGCGGTGCAATTCCGTTTAGCATTGCTTTTTCCTTATCCACTTCTAGTTTGTATTCTACTTGATTGTCCTCAACAGTCCAGTCAATATCTACAATGCCATCTGTTTTATGCAAAATGTCTTTTACTTGTTGCGCTACTTTTATTTGATCTTTATAATCAGGACCATAAACCTCAGCAACCAATGTTGATAATACAGGAGGCCCAGGCGGAACTTCAATAATTTTTACATTCGCACCATATTTTTGGGTAATTTTTTGAATGTTAGGACGTACAGTTTTGGCAATATCATGACTTTGTAATTTTCGATCTTCTTTGTGCAACAAATTCACTTGGATATCTGCCATATTACTTCCACCACGCAAATCATAATGACGTACCAATCCGTTAAAAGTAATTGGCGCCGAAGTTCCTATGTAGTTTTGGTAATCAACCACTTCTGGAATTGTAGTCAAATATTGTGCAATCTCCTTAGTCACTGCGGCAGTTCGCTCTAGCGTAGTACCTTCGGGCATATCAATCACCACTTGGAACTCGTTTTTATTGTCAAAAGGTAGCATTTTTACCAAAACGGCTTTCCCAAAAAACATTCCAACAGAACCTATTAAAAGTAGTACGGTAATTCCAACAAGAATTCTTCTTCTAGAACTACTCTCAAGCAATGGACGCTCAATTTTGTTGTACATTCTATAAATGAAACTAGTTTCTAAACCTTCAGCATCTTTATGTTCTTGATCGTCTTTTTCTTGTAATAGGTGATATCCTAAATAAGGGGTAACCGTCAAGGCAACAAATAGCGATAAAATCATTGCAATCGATGCGCCTATAGGCATTGGGCTCATATAAGGTCCCATCATTCCAGATACAAATGCCATTGGTAAAATAGCAGCAATAACGGTAAATGTTGCTAAAATCGTTGGGTTTCCTACTTCGTTTATCGCATAAATAGCGGCTTGTTTAAACGGCAATCGCTTCATCTTGAAATGCCTGTGCATATTCTCGGCAATAATAATACTATCATCCACGACAATTCCCACCACAAATACTAAGGCAAAAAGCGTGATACGGTTCAGGGTGTAATCCAGCATATAATAACTGAACAATGTCAATGCAAATGTTAATGGAACCGAGAAGAACACTACCAATCCACCGCGCCATCCCATGGCAAACATTACCAAAATAGTTACCGCCAAAATTGCAATTCCTAAGTGCAGCAATAATTCGCCTACTTTGTCTGAGGCTGTTTCTCCATAATTACGAGTTACCTCAACATGCACATCATTCGGAATCAAATTGGATTTTAAATGGCCTACTTTTTCAATAATTTTCTCCGAGATTTTCATCGCATCGGCACCTTTCACTTTACCTACAGATATCGTAACGGCAGGATATTCAGATGGATCTGCTTTGTATTCTTTATTGGCTTTTCCGTATCCAAAAGACACATAATTGCTAGCTGTTGACGGTCCGTCTTCAATTTTGGCTACTTGTTTTAGGTACACGGGTAAGTTTTTGTTTACCCCAACCACTAGATTTTCAACATCATCTGCTGAGGTTAAAAATTTACCAGTCGTAATCAAATATTCTTGGTCTTGATTGACAAAACTACCTGATTGTGAGCTCCCATTATTGGCTTGAATCATTTGCATGATACCTAGGGCATCCACACCATTTTCGGCCATTTTATCTTTGTCTAGAACCACTTTTAAGGTTCTGCTACGTCCACCAATTTCTTTAGTGATGGCAACATCTTTTACTTTTTCAATTTCCGATGTTACTTCCTCAGCAATCTGGCGCAATTGAAAATCGTCCATTTTTTCGCTCCAAAGCGTAATACCCAACATCGGTACATCGTCAATAGAACGTGTTTTTACCATCGGTTTGTACACTCCTTTTGGGAACATATCTTCGTGTTTTGCTAGTTCGTCGTATAATTTTACATACGAACGCTCCACATCCTGACCCACATAAAACTGAACAATAAGCATCGCTTGACCGTTCATCGCCATCGTATGCACGTGCTCAACCCCTTTAATATTTGAAATAATTTTCTCTAGCGGTTTGGCCACACGACTTTCAACTTCCGTAGGGCTCGCTCCTGGATATCCCACCATGACGTCAGCCATTGGCACATTAATTTGTGGCTCTTCTTCTCTTGGAATCAGAAAAGAACTATAAACCCCAATGATCATCAAACCCACCATCATCAAAATAGTTAGTTTTGAATTGATGAAAAAATTGGCAATTTTACCTGAAATTCCTTCTTGCATATTCTTTTTTGTTTAAAGTTTAAAGTTTCAGGTTTAAAGTTGTCCTCCTGAAACTGAACACTATTAGTTATTATTTTGAAAACTGATCACTAATTACTGAATACTAACTTTTGCACCATTAAACAATTTCCCTTCAGCCGAAACAATGTATTGCTCATTTGCAGCCAATCCAGAAAGTACTTCGACTTGATTCCCAAAAGTTTTACCAATACGCAACCATCTTAATATGGCAATGCTATCGTTACCTATGACATATAATCCAGTAAGTTGTCCTTGTTTTATCAAAGCCGTTTCTGGAATTAACATTACGTCACTTTTAGAGGCGTTTTGTTGTTTTTCGATTGGAAATTGAACATTCACAAACATGCCTGATAATACCGAAGCATCTGCCTTGTCCAAATTGATTTTAACTAAATACTGTCCACCGGTATTCTTAGCAGATATGCTTACTTCGCTTACTTTTCCGGTAAGTTGATCGTTACTCGATTTTACCAAAACAGTAACAGGCATCCCTTTTTTGATTGCTGTAATATCACTTTCGGATACCATTGCCGTCACTTGTAATTTTGATGCTCCTTCAATACTTACCAATGGCATTCCTGGATTGGCCATATCACCTTCCTTAATAAAAGTATTGGTTACCACGCCCGAAAACGGAGCTGTAATGTTGGAGTATTTAAACTGTGCTACGACTTCATTTCGCATTTGTTTGGCTCCTTCCAATCCTGCTTTTGCCATTTCGTATCGAGCGGTCATATCATCCAATTCTTTTTGTGAAGCACTTTGTTGCTTGAACAAATTCATAAAACGATCGTAATCTTTCTTAGCATTATTATATCCAGCCGTTGCTTGTAAAATACTTGCGTCAACTTGTGCTTTTTTGGCTTGTAAATCGGTGTTATTGATACTTACCAACATTTGTCCAGCGGCTACTTTTTGTCCTACTATAACATTTACTTTAGTAACATATCCCATCATTCTGGTGCTTAAATTTGCACTGTTTTCTGCTTCAATTTTTCCGCTAGCACTTACAAAAGGACTGTTATCATTTTCAGAAGCACCACTTACTTTTACTGCAATGGCAGGCAATTCGGTGATGGGTTCTTTCTTTTCACCATTGCAAGAAGTTAAGGTCGAAATCGCTACGGCTATAATTGGTATGAATATTTTTTTCATGGTTTTGAGTTTGCTGTTTTTTATAAATTCTAGTTCTTCTTTCGTTTACTTCGTTAAAAACTGTAGATATTGTTGGGTGAAATTGTATTCAAAAACCGCTTGCAAAAAGTCTAATTCTTTTTTGAACATTTGTGTTTCTGTTTGTAATAAGTCGGTTGTTTTTTCTAACCCTTGAGTAAAACGGTTGCTTCTTATTCTGTACGCTTCTTGTGATTGTTCTAGATCCAATTGGGCAAGATTCACTTTATTCTCAGCATCTCTTATCTGACGATTGGTTTTGTTTAACTCCAATTGGCTTTTGGCCTTATATTGTTGGTTTTCAATCTCGGCTTTCTGAAAATCAGCCTTTGCTTTTTCCATTTTCCCTATAGATTTAAAACCATCAAAAACATTCCATGACAGTTGCGCACCTAAAGTATATCCTTTAGCAGCGGTTCCAAATAAGGAATCATCATACAATTCGTAACTACCAAAAGCATTTAATCTTGGTAAGAAATTCATTTTGCTAGACAACATCATTTTTTGATAAGCTGTAGTCGATAAATTCATTGCTTGAATATCTTTTCGATTTTCAGAAAGAGTTGTTGCATTGCTTTCAATCGTAATACTGTTTTCTAATTCTTCTGTTGGTTTGTATATTTTATCTCCAATATTTTCATTTAGTAAAAAAGCCAAATAATCAGAAGCGTTTTGAACGTTACTCTTAGCATATTGCAATTGGTTTTTCACTTCATTTACACGCACTTGAACGGATAATAAATCTGTTTTTTGTAGCATTCCTTGTTTAAAATAGTTTTCTATTAATTTCAAGTTAGCATCAGCAGTAGTATTTGCTTTTTCTAAAACCGAAACTGCTTTGTAGGCCAGTTGCAATTCCATAAACGATTTATTTACTTCTAGCTCAAGGTATTCTTTGGTGCGCTCCGTTTGTAATGCAAAAGCATTCATTTTAGCCTTAGCTGCCTGACGACCATAAATTCCATCTACATTAATTAAAGGTTGTAGAATCTCAAATTTGGTAGCAAAATTTTGAATACGATTTGGATTGTTCAATAAATTCGGATCAAAATCAGAAGCGGTCAAAATTTCTTGATTCAGTTTAGATCCAAAAGCCATTAAAGGATTTGTAGTTGTAATCGCAGTGTGCGAGGCGGTGATATTCGGTAAGAAAATAGCATTCGATTGTCTATAATCTGCTTGTGCCGATTTGAACTCTTGGTTTGCAATTTTAATTTGTAAATTTTTCTCAGTCACTTTTTGCGAAAGCTCACTTTTAGAAATAGCCAACGTTTCTTGACCATAACTGTAAGTCGATATCGAAATTGTTCCTATTAGTACTAATAAATTTATTTTCTTCATCATTTTTTGGTTCTAATTATTACACAAAGATAATTTTGCAATAAGGGCTCCACAGTAACAAATGTCACACTGAGTAAATTAAATAGAAAAGCATTTTAGAATTGGCTCTAAAATGCTTTTGGATTTGTTTGTTTTGTACAGGATTGTCCGTGTTTTTGGATTGTTTTTTATCCTCTAGTACTGCCATGTCCGCCAGCAACAATTTTTAATATTCGAATATTTAAATAGAAAAATTTAAAAAATTGTATAAAAACATTTTGCATTTTTGAATGCTGTGATTTTGATATTCTTTGTGTCATGATTTTATTTTTTAGTTGCTTTGTACTTCTGTCTTATACTCTGAATATTATTCAGGAATCAACCACCAAAACGGACGCATTTTTGCTTTCCATAAAAAGGCATAATGCAAAGAGAGTTTTACCCAATGTCCTGCCAATCCAATGTCGCCAAAGGTTTTATTGATGTCACGACCACCGGTTTGTGGGTATTTTATATAATCAGGAACAATAGGGTAGGTGGTAATACTCACGCCGCTTCCTTGTGTCATTCCAAAACCTGCCGAAGCGATACAAGCCGCACCCATATTACCCATAGAACCTTTGTGATGCAAAGATTCTTTTCCCGATTTAATAGAATCGATGATGTTGTCAGCTACTAGTCTAGCTGTAATTCCAGAAGGCATTCCTGTTCTTGGTGGAGCTGGAAAGATATCAGTTCCGTTTTTACTTTTTCGTGGTTTCGAAATAGAATGTGGTGGTGCAAAAGCAATTCCAGGTGCAAAAATATTTTTGTAAGAGGGATTCTGATAGGTTTCTGGCCAATCTTGAACGGTCCATTCTTCGTAGGGTCTTGGCGTATAATCAGCATCTACAATCATGAAACCTTTGAATAATTTATCGGTAATATCAGCGTCATTTTTATCATACCCTTTAAAACCATGACCTGAAAAAGCGGGTATCAACATGGCAAAATCATAGGTTTCTGATTTGAATTCTCCTTCTAGATTTTCGTAATGTGCTACGCCATCTTCGATTTTATTGACACCAGCACCCAGAATCCATTTGATGCCTCTATCTTCAAAAATCATTTCGATCATGTCTTTGGATCTCATGTTTAAACCGTTGTAATCCAGTAGCATCCCATCCATTCCAAAATCGCCTAAATCATTTTCGTTAGAAATCCAGGTTACTTCAACTTGGTTTCTTACACCATGACGAACCAGTTCTTTTTCAACATTCAAAATATATTCAAAAGCAGCACCTTGACAAGTGGCTTTGGCATGCCCCGTTCCAATTAAAACTTTAGCTTTTTTGTTAGACCCTTTTAATTGATCGATAAGGTCTTTTAAACCGTGCCATGCGTGTTCCGCATGATCGTATGTACAGACCGAGTAGGCTTTGTTTGTGCCCGGATTTAATCCTTCGGTCATGTCAAACGCTAATTTTGGCCCCGTTGCGTTAATTAAATAATCATAGGTTACATTTTCGGTCTTTCCTTGATCTGCGCCAAAAACATATTCGACCGCTACATAAGGTTTGGTTTCTGTTGTATTTCCTTCTGGATGAAACGAAACAACTTTGGCTTGTTTGTAACCAATCCCTTTTCTTTTATATAATGGTTCTAGCGGGAAAATTAATTCTTCTGCTTTCATTCTACCAATTCCCACCCAAATATTCGATGGCACCCATTGGTAATTTCGATTAGGAGAAACAACAACAACTTCATGTTCCTTGCTGAGTTTTCGACGCAAATGAGCCGCTGCGGTGTGACCAGAAATTCCTGCTCCTATAATTACTATCTTTGACATATGACTATGATTTAATTAATTGAAAAGATAAAGGTCTAAAAACTAATTGTCAGTCGCAGTGACATTTGTTACAGAGCGATTTTTATTTTCTGAAGATTATTTTTAATTTATCTAGCAATACCAATAGTAAAACTAAAACAAAGCTTTGATTAATAAAATGATAGTTGTCACATTGTTAGTTTGTTAGGTATTTTTTTATATTGAATTTTAGCTTGTTATAGTACATGTTTACTCTAATTAAGCATGATATAATACCGTTGGCAATCCAAACTGTTTTGCTGTCTTGTTATTTTATAAAAAAAAGGCTAGAAAACACTCAAGTATTTTTGATAGTGGCTATTTTTTATATCATAAAATTTATTTATATTTAGCATAGTATAAATAGTTTAATGTTTATGAGTTCAACCTTTTCTAAACTTAGTCACGAGGAGCTTCTTAAAATTGTAAAAAATCAAGAGGAAGAATTACTGCGTTTGCAAGAAAAAAATAAATTAAAAAATAATTTTGACCGTTATTTTGAAGAGTCAAATGATTTGATTTGTATGGCAGGAATTGACGGCTATTATAAGGAAGTTAATCCTACGTTTAAAAAAATATTAGGATACAGTAAACACGAGGTTGAAAACAAAAAGATAATTGATTTTATTCATCCTGATGATATCGATGAATCAATACAGGAGTTATCAGGAATGACATCAGGTAAAATTGCTAAAAACTTTGAAAACAGACTAATTACTAAAACGGGTGAAGTTGTAATAATTCAATGGTCTAGTTTTGAAAGTACTTCACGTGAAATATTTTATGCAATAGGTAGAGATGTTACAGATTTAAAAAAGGCAACTGAGCAATTAGAAAAAAGCGAAAATTTATTAAATAGTGCCCAGCAAATTGCTAAAATGGGTTCTTGGGAATTAAGTCTAGATTCAAATCAATTATTGTGGTCTGATGAAATGTATGCCATTTATGAAATAGAAAAAATTGCAAATCAGGATCTCTTTGGACTTTACCAAAAAAAATTAAAACCCGATCAAATTTTACTTTTTAAAGATAAGATAGAACAAATAAAAAAGGATCAACTGCCATTTGAACTTGATTATGAATTGTTTTTAAGGCATACCACAAAATGTATCAATGTTAAAGTAGTTGCTGTTTTTGATAAAAAAGGAAAATTTATTGCGATTAGAGGAAATACTCAAGATATAACTGAAAAGAGAAAAACTCTAGAAAAACTTAAAGAGAAAAAAAATAGAGAAGTTGCTTTAAAACTCAAACTTGCTGAAGAGGAAGGTAACTCAAAATTTAGAGAATATATTGAGAATGCTCCTGATTCAGTTTTTGTAGTTGATAATGATGGCTATTACTTAGAAGTTAATAAAGCGGCTTGTATAAGTACTGGTTTTACTAAAGAAGAACTATTAAAAAAACGATTTGGAGACTTGACAAACCCTGAAGAACAAAATGATTTAATTCATTCTTTTCTTGCAAATATTTCTGTGAACGGAGTAGCAAAGTCAGAAGTTAGGGGCAAAAATAAAAACGGAGAATACCGCTGGAGGGCTATTGAAGCCGTAAGAATTTCAGAAAATAGAATTTTAGGCTTCGCCAAAGATATTACCATTAATAAAGAAAATCAAGATCTTATTAATTCTATACTTGATAGAATTACAGATGCCTTTGTAGCGCTAGACAACAACTGGTGCTATACGTATATGAATAAAAAAGCAGGTGAAATGCTACAGCGTAATCCTGTTGATATGATTGGAAAGTGCATTTGGACAGAATTTCCTGAAATTGTTGATTCAGAGCTATATTCAGCGTTTCATAATACGTTAAAAAGTCAGCAATATTCCTGTTTTCAATATTTACATAATGATAGGTATTGGATTGAGAACCAAATTTATCCATCCAAAGATGGAATATCAAACTTCTTTAGAGATATAACGGCTAAGAAAGCAGCAGAAAATGAACTTCAGGTGAGCGAAAAACGTTTTCGAGCCTTAGTTGAACACAATGAAGGTATCATTACTGTTGTTGATGAAAAATTAAATGTTCTATTCCGTAGCCCATCTTCAGAAAGGATTACTGGCTACACCGATGAAGAGTTTAGCGTTATTCCTGATGAGGGTTATTTTCACCCTGATTATTTAGATTTTATACAGGGCAATATAAAAGAAGCTGTTGCAAATCCTGGAAAAATAATTCCAGCTTTGTTCCAAGTAAAACATAAAAAAGGGCATTATATCTGGCTGGAAGGAGTTATTAGTAATAGATTTCATGATAGTACTGTAGAGGGGATTATTGCCAATTTTAGAGATGTAACTGATAAAGTAATTTCGGATACAATTTTAAAAAAAGAACGTGATGTTTTTGCTAAAATAGCTGCTACCTCTCCTGGTTTAATCTACTCTATGCGTCAAAATCTAGATGGTTCTTTAAGCTATCCTTATGCTAGTGAGTCAATTAAAGCTATTTATGGTTTTAGTTTTGATGATATAAAAGAGGACTCTAGTAAAATGTTTGATTTAATACACCCTGATGATGTTGAAAATGTTATAGAGAAAATCAGAATTACAAAAAGTACTTTTGTACCACTAAAAGTGGTTTACCGTTACATTCATCCCACAAAAGGGCTTGTTTGGCATGAAGTAAATTCATTGCCCGTTCTTGAACCTGAAGGAACTGTAATTTGTCATGGTATTGTTACTGATATCACGGATAGAATTGTTGCTGAACAAAAAATCATTAAGAATAACCGACTCTACTTGTTTATTAGTCAAATTAACCAAATGATTGTTAGAACAACAGATGAGGAAACCTTGTTTAAAGAGGCTTGCAAAATTGCTATTGATTTTGGTAAATTTAAAATGGTTTGGATTGGAAAAATAATTAAAACTACTGGAAAAGTAAAACCAGTGATGATGGCTGGTGATGATTTAGGTTATATTGAGTTACTTGAAAAAATTCTAATCGATGATATTGGGGCTCGAGGACCAGTAGGTACTGTCATAAATGATGGTAATTATGTAGTTTGTAATGATATTCAAAATGATGAAGTCATGCAACCTTGGAAAGAAGATGCTTTAAAACGTGGATACAACTCCATGATGTCATTGCCTATAAAAAAGTTTGGAAAAATTGTAGGTGTATTTAATTTTTACTCGAATGAGAAACAATTTTTCGATTCAGAAGAAATTAAATTGCTGGAAGAAGCCACTGGAGATGTTGCTTTTGCATTAGAAGTAATTGAAAAAGACATAAAAAGTAAAAAAGTAGAAGAAGCTATTTTTCAAAGCGAAAAAAGATACCATACCCTTACAGAGGCCTCACCTGTTGGAATTTTTCGTACTGATGTTTCGGGACTAACTACTTATGTAAATCCTAGTTGGACACAAATTTCAGGATATCCTTATGAGCAAGCTTTAGGGTATGGTTGGCTTGATACCGTTCATGAGGACGATAGAAAAGCAATGATAAGTTCTTGGGAAATTGCTAATAATAAACAAGAAAAATCATTTTCGGAATATCGTTTTGTAAGGCCTGATGGAACAATTAGATGGGTAATGGGGCAAGCAATTCCTGAAAAAGATAAAAATGACGAGGTTGTAGGTTACATAGGTACTATCACTGATATTACAGAGCGTAAAATTGCCGAAGAAGGTACTAAAAAAGCCAATGAGCGATTTGAAATGATTTCATCAGCAACAAATGATGCGATATTCGAATTGGATTTTGTTACAGGTAAAAATTGGCACAATCAAGTGTCCTACGATAATTTGAACTCTTATAATAAAAATTTAACTACTGAGGAAAATAAAGCTTTGTGGAGATCTAAGTTGCATCCTGATGACAAGGATAGAATCATAAAGAGTATTGAAGAATGTTACTTAAGTAGTTCTAATTCTTGGTCAAATGAATTCCGTTTTAAAAAAGCAAATGGTAGTTATGGTTATTTTTATGAACGTGCTGTAATTGTACGAGATGAAAAAGGAAAGCCAACACGTTTTATAGGATCAATGCTGGACGTAACTGATCTTAAAAAAGCAGAATTGGAATTTAAAAATATTAATAAAAAACTTGAAGGTATTCTTAATGCTATTCCTGATTTACTTTTTGAAGTAGGAATTGATGGGTATTTTTACAATTTCCACTCGCACCATTCAAGTATGTTAATAATGCCTGCTGAGGATTTTATTGGAAAGAAATTTGAAGATATTTTACCACCTAATGTTACAGCAGTAAGTTTGTCTGCTCTAGAGGAAGCTTCTAAAAAAGGTTTTTCAACTGGAAAGCAATATACTCTTGAACTTCCTGATGGTACACACTGGTTTGAACTATCAGTTGCTCCCATGAAAGTAAATGAAAATGGGGATACGCATTTTATATGTTTGTCTCGAGATATTACTAATGCTAAAAAAGGAGACTTTGCTCTTGAAAAAAGTGAAGAACGTTATAGAGGTTTACTAAATAATTTAGATGCTGGAATTATTGTGCATGCTGCTGATGCTTCAATAATTATGAGTAATAAAAAAGCTTCTGAAATATTAGGTTTGAATTTAAAAAATATTCTTGAAAAGAAAAAAAATAGTAGCTTATGGGAATTTCTAGATGATCAAGGATCAGTTATTAAAGAAGCAGATTATCCCATACGTATAATTTTGAATACCATTAAACCCATAAAAAACGTTGTAATAGGCATTTACAAGTCTGAACATAAAAACACAAAATGGGTTTTAGTTAATGGCTATCCTATGTTGAATAGCAAAGGTGAAATTGTTGAGGTTGTAATAAGTTTTATTGATATTACAGAGCGTAAGAAAATGGAAATTCAGATTCAGAAATCCAAAGAGCAAGCGGAGTCAGCTAATAAAGCCAAAACAGATTTCTTAGCGAATATGAGTCATGAAATACGTACACCATTGAATGGAATTATTGGGTTTACACATTTATTGATGCAGTCTAATTTAAAAATGAACCAGTTTGAATACATGTCAACGGTAAATGAGTCGGCTAAATCATTAATGCAAATTGTAAATGATGTACTCGATTTTTCTAAAATTGAATCTGGAAAATTAGAATTAGATATAGAAAAAGTCAATTTAATTGCACTCAATAATCAAGTAATTGATTTGTTTAAACACCAAGCAACTTCAAAAAATATAAAACTTAAATTAAACATAGCTAAAAATGTCCCCGAATATATTTTGGCTGATGCAGTGCGATTAAAACAAATATTAGTCAATTTATTGAGTAATGCTTTAAAATTTACTAGCGAAGGAACTATAAAACTTAAAGTAGCTGCTATAACTGAAATTAATAATAATTTTTGTAAAATTAAATTTTCAGTAAAAGATACGGGAATAGGAATCAAGAAAGACAATAAAAAAAGAATATTTAAATCCTTTGTTCAAGAGGATACCTCTACGAGCAGAAAATTTGGAGGTACTGGACTTGGTTTAACCATTTCTAATCAATTGCTAGCATTAATGAACAGTACACTAAAATTAGATAGTAATTTTGGAGAAGGAAGTGAGTTTTTCTTCACGATAAAATTTCAAAAAGCAGTTGTAAAAGAATACGAAAAACTACCTGAGATAGCACATGAAGTTATTCCTAATAAGGAACCTCTCAAGATCTTGAGTTTTAAAAATGTACTGATCGTTGAGGATAATAAAATAAACATGCTCTTAGCAAAAACGCTAATGAAGCGAATTTTACCTAATGCAACCATATATGAAGCTTATGATGGTAATGAAGCCGTGGAACAGTTTAAAAAATTGCCTCTAGATATTATTTTTATGGATGTACAAATGCCTAATAAAAATGGTTACGAAGCAACAATTGAGATTAGAGCAATGGACAAACATCAAGACATTCCTATAATAGCCATTACGGCAGGGATACTAATAGGTGAAAAAGAGAAATGCTTTGAATCAGGAATGAATGATTATTTACCTAAACCTATTAATATTCCAGATCTAGAAAATATTACTAGAAAATGGATTAGTGATTAGTAATATTTAAAACAAGTAATAAGTACTAGCCCAGTAATTTTATAAATAAAAAAAGCCACTCCTATTAGCATGTTAATCGCTTCTATGGAGTAGCTTTTTTTTGTTTTATATTTAGGCTTTCGCCAAAGTCAAACTGTTCTAGTTCGTTTTTTTATAACTCCAAACTGCAAAAGCATTTAGCACAAATGCATAACCCAATATTATAAAAAATTGTCTTGATATATCTGAGAAATTGGCTCCTTTGAGTAAAACCATTCTAATAATTTCTACAAAATAACGAATAGGGTTAAACAACGTGATCTTTTGTGCCCAGTTAGGCATGCTTTCTATAGGAGTGAACAATCCGCTCATTAAGATGAAAATAACCGTAAAAAACCAAGCAATGAACATCGCTTGTTGTTGGGTTTCGGTGTGGTTAGAAATAAATAAACCTATTCCCAATATAACCAACAAATATACAGAAGTAAACAAATAAATTAGTCCTAAATTCCCTAGCATAGGAATGTTGAAAACGGCTTTAGAAATAATAAGACCCACCGTTAAAATAAACAATCCCAATACCCAAAACGGAAATAACTTACCAATAATAAACTGGTATTTCTTGATGGGAGTGACATTAATTTGCTCGAGTGTTCCCATCTCTTTCTCGCGTACAATATTCATAGCTGATAGAAAAAGCGTTAGCATAGTTACCAGTAATACTAAAATTCCCGGCACCATATACGTTTTGTAATTTAAAGTGTTGTTGTACCAGAAAGACGGGATACTAACAATGCTTTGTGGCTGTACTACTATTCCATCATTAAATTGCATTCCTTGCGTTTGTATGTTTTTATTGAAATTGCTAATTAATTGTGTGATATAAACATTAGCTACTCCTGCAGCAGCGCCGTCAATGGCATTAATATTAACGGAGAGATTTGTTTTTTTATTGATTAATAAGTCGCGTTCAAAATGGTTTGGAATTTCAAGAAGTACATCTATATTCCCTTTTTGCATGGCAGCTGTAGCTTCTTTATGTGAAGAAAAATTTTCAACTACATTGAAGTAATTGGAAGCTTCAAAACTACCTACTAATTCTCTAGAAACAGCGGAATGATCGCTGTCAATGTAACAAAACTTGATATTTTTTACTTCAAAACTAGCAGCATTAGATAGGATTAATAATTGTATTAATGGCAATACAAATAGTATAGGTAACATGCCTTTATTTCTAAATATTTGTTTGAATTCCTTCTGGATGATGAATGCTATTGTTTTCATAGATAGTTCTTGTTTGTATAGCCCTGATGGAAGTGGAAATCCTTTTGTCTCGTTTCTTAACGAGGCAAAAGATTGTAACGTACAGCAGGATAAAGCTCCTAAAACCAAAATTAATTGGGTTTAAATTACTCTAATCTTATTTTGTAATTTTTAATACTCAAGCCTATAAAAAGTACGGACATTGCTATGAGAATAAGGATTTCTTTCCAAATTATAGAGAACGTTGCTCCTTTAAGCATAATGGCTTTTATAATTATGATAAACCATTTAGCAGGGATGATATTACTGATAATTTGTAAGGGTAGGGGCATACTCGAAATAGGAAATATAAATCCTGAGAGGATGATTACAGGCAGCATAAGCCCCATTAATGAAATCATCATGGCCATTTGTTGCGAACTGGATATTGTTGAAATTAAAATCCCTAATGATAAGGCAGTAATGATGAATAATACAGTAACGAATGCCAGTAAAAATAGGTCGCCTTGAAACGGCATTTTAAAAACAAAAAAGCCTAATAGTAAGATTACAACAGCGTTAATGATGGATAAAAAAATATATGGAAATACTTTACCAATAATAACTTGATAGGGTTTCATAGGCGATACTAAAAGCACTTCCATGGTTCCTAACTCTTTTTCTCTAGTGATGGATATGGAGGTCATCATTGCAGAAACCAACATTAAAATCACTGTCATTACTCCTGGTACAAAGGTAAATACACTTTTAAGTTCAGGGTTGTAATACAGCTGGGTTTGTGTTTGAATCTGGTAAGTTGGTTTGTTTAAGGTATTGACTTCTTGGATGTGATTTTGTAAAATAGCATTTGTATAATTAGTGATTGTATTGGCTATATTAGGATCAGTAGCATCAGTGATTATTTGGACTTTAGCCTGTTTTTGTGTTTGTAAATTTTTTATAAAGTCGTTCTCGAAAACCAAAACAGCTTTTACTTTCCCTTTTTTGAAAATTGCCTCTATTTGGTTCTCATTAGTAATTTCTTGCTCTAAATTAAAATATTTAGATGCATTGATTTTACTGATTATTTTTTGAGTTTCTGAATCTTTTGAATGGTCTAAAATAGCAATATTTACATTATTGATTTCGTTAGTAATGGCAAACCCAAAAAGCATTATTTGTGCAATAGGCATCCCAAATAAGATAAACATAGTACGTTTATCACGAAAAATGTGATAGAATTCCTTAGTAACAAAACCGATAAATCTTTTCATTATGCTTTATTTAAATGTAAAGTTAGCAAAGGAGTTTTTTAACAGATTCCCTTTTAAACCTCTCTAATTCCTACTATTCTATATTTCGAGCCAGTTTTAAAAAAACGTCATTCATAGAAGCTACTTTGTATTTCTCTTTTAAATTTTTTGGGGTATCGAGTGCTTCAATTTGTCCTTCAACCATGATAGAAACTCGGTCACAATATTCGGCTTCGTCCATGTAATGCGTGGTAATAAATAGTGTTGTTCCTTTGTTTGCCTGTTCATAAATCAGTTCCCAAAACTGTCTTCGAGTAATAGGATCGACGCCGCCGGTAGGCTCGTCTAGAAATACAATTTTTGGTTCGTGCAGTAAAGCAACTGAAAAGGATAGTTTTTGTCTCCAACCTAATGGCAAATCCCTAACTAGTTTGTCTATCATTTCTTCGAGTTGTAACTCTTGTACCAGTTGTTTCGTTTTTTCTTTAATCTTTGCTTTGGATAAACCGTAAATTCCACCAAAAAAAGTAATGTTTTCTCTAATTGTTAAATCGTCATACATAGAAAATTTCTGACTCATATAACCTATGCTTTTCTTGACCATTTCAGTATTGGTTTTTACATTAAAGCCAGCAACAATTGCCTCACCTGAACTAGGTTTAGAAATCCCAATGAGCATTTTCATAGCCGTAGTTTTTCCAGCACCATTTGCGCCAAGAAAACCAAAAATCTCCCCCTTATACACCTCAAAAGTGATGTTGTTTACGGCCTTAAAATCACCAAATACCTTGCTGAGATTTTTTACTTCTATAATTTTTTCCTGCGTCATGATTATTGATTTACAGCGGTTAAATCCATAAAAACATCTTCAATTGTATTTTTTGCAACCTTGATTTCTATTTCCAGATGATTTTGTGATTCTAGATAAATTTGTAATTCGTCAGGATTAAAATCAGTGCTTTTATCAATATAATGAAGATATTCTCCAAAGGCATAAACACTATACTGACTTGGATATTTCTTTAAATCGACAATTAATTGATGGGTATTTTTAGCCCGAATATCATAGATCGTTTTATCATAATTCTTAATGATGTTTTCAGGAGCATCGATTTTTAAAATTTTCCCTTTTTGGATCAAGGCAATTCGGTCACATAAAGTAGCTTCATCCATGTATGGCGTAGAAACTAAGATAGTTATTCCTTTTTGCTGCAAGCGCTTGAGCATTTGCCAAAATTCTTTTCTTGAAACAGGGTCAACACCTGTAGTGGGTTCGTCTAAGAATAATACAGATGGTTTATGAATCAATGCACAACACAATGCTAATTTTTGTTTCATTCCGCCTGAAAGTGCCCCAGCTCTGCGGTTTTTAAAAGGTTCGATCTGGATGTAAATATCCTCTATCAATTCATAATTCTCTGCAATTGTAGTCCCAAAAATTGTGGCAAAAAACTTTAAATTTTCTTCGACCGTTAAATCTTGATAAAGTGAGAATTTACCAGGCATGTATCCTACAGAATTTCTAATAGATTTGTAGTCTTTAACCACGTCAAATCCAGCTACGGTCGCCGTACCTTCATTAGCTAAAAGTAAAGTGGTAAGAATCCTAAAAAGCGTTGTTTTACCAGCACCATCAGGACCTATTAATCCAAATAATTCTCCCTGATTTACATCAAAAGTGATCTCGTCAATAGCGAGAATTTTGTTGTAAGATTTTGATATGTTTTGGACTTTAATACTCATAATTAAATTTAAGGATCAGCTTTATTTGTTCAAACTCTGAATCCACATTTCAGCGGGCATTCCTATTTTTAAACTACCATCATTTTTTACTTTTACTTTCACAGCATATACTAGATTCACGCGCTCCTCTTTTGTTTGAATCGTTTTTGGTGTAAACTCAGCCGATGAAGAAATCCATGAAATTATTCCTGTATATGATTTCATATCTTGATCAGCATCTATTTTGACAGTTACTTTTTGATTTGTTTGTATGTGTGCTAATTGGGTTTCGCTAATATACACTCGCAATGTCATTTCTAAAATATCTGCAATTTTGTACAGTGGTTTTCCAAAAGAAGTGATCTCATTAGCTTCAGCGTATTTGGCTAAAACGGTACCTTTTATAGGGTTCGTAATTTTACTCTTCTCAATTTGATCGTCTATTTTATCTATTTGAATAGCGATAGATTTGGCCTCATTTACAATAGGAGCGTCTTGTGTTTTTACGCTTTTTATTTGTTCATTGAGGACATTTACTTTACCGTTAATTTCATCTAATTGACGTTTAGTAGCCGCATCTTCTGCAAACATATTCTGAATGCGGTTTCTCTCAATCAATGTTGTTTTTAATTGCTCTTGTAAAACAGTAATTTGTGATATTACATTTGTAGATTTTGAGTAAACAGTATTTTTAGAAGCAATCAGTTGTTGTTTATTAAAATTCAATTGCATGGTATCAATTAAACCTACTTGTTTCTCGGCTTCAAGAATATCGCCTTCTTCAAGGTTTAAAAAGATTATTTTTCCATTTGCTTCTGCTGAAATTGTAGTTTCCGTAGCTTCAAAATTTCCGTAGCCATCTGCCTTTTCATCATTTTTATTGCAAGAAATAAAACTTATAGTAAGTAAAATTAGTATGTGTTTTTTCATGTTTGTTTAATTTATTATTCGTCACTTAATTACTAAGAATTACGAATTTACCTGAGGCTATAATTAATTTCCGTTTATAATTAAATAATTAGCATTAGCTAAATCTAATTGTATTTCATGTATTTTTTGATTCAATTTCGCTTGATACAAATTTGTCAACTCGATTAAATAATCAGATGCCGTAATCACCCCATTTTTTAATTGTGAATCAGCTGATTTTACTACGTATTGGCGTAAAGCAATAATTTCAGAATCAGTACTCGTAATTTCATCAAGTTTGTTTATTTCGTTTTCCATTTCTTGTAATTGTAAGTTAGTGTTGACAAGAAAGGTTTCTTTTTCGGTAACAATAATTGCCTCCGAAATAGTCAAAGCTTCTTTTTCTTTTTTGGATTTGTTCCAATCAAATACATTCCAATTAGCTTTTACACCCAACATATAAAATGTTTGAAAAGAATTGTCCAACATATTCAAACCTGGATTTCCATATCCTGCTTGTCCAAATGCATTTATTTTAGGCACTTTTTTCTTTGTAATGATAGTTTTAGAATGTTCAATTTGTTGGTTTTGTAGATCAAATAGCTGTAATTCTGGGCGGCCGTTAATGGTAGTAAAATTTTTTTCAAAAATTGGTTTAATTAAAATCACATTGTCCGGTATTGTTGAAAAGGTTAATGAAGCTAAATTTGCTATAAACCTCTTTTTATCATAAGTAATTTCTGTAAGCTGCTGTTTTATTTTTAGACTTTCAGCTTCTAAAATTTTTTCAGAAGCAGCTAGAATGGCACCATATTTCACTGCTGTTTTTACTTCATTTACTTTAGAAACTAACTGTTGTTGTTTGGCTTTGAGAATTTCCATTTTTTCTTGCGATAGTAAAATAGAAAAATAGAGCTGGTTAATCTTTGATTTCAATTGATACAAATTCACTTGAACTTGTTGCTGTTGTGTTTTTGTTTGTATCTCTTTCATTTCGGCGTTTGCATTGATTAATCCGCCGTTATAAAGTATTTGATTGACATCAAAAGTTGCTTTATATTGGTCTTTATTAGCAGGGTCAACCGTTAAGTTTGGAATTTTTATAGGTAATTGTGTCACATCAGATTGATAGGTTACTTGCGCATTTAAGTCAAATTTAGGAAGTTTTCCAAGGTTGATAGTTGCAATGTCTAAAGCTGATTTTTCTTGTAATAATTTACTTTGCTTTGCAATAGGATAGTTCTTATTTACCAAAGCATAACAGTCTTCTAAAGACAGATGTTGTTGTGCTGTAGTAAAAAAAGGAACTATAATAAGTACTAGAATAATTATTTTTTTCATTTTTTTATAGCGTTAATAATTTGTTCTGAAACAGTAATTTTACGTTCTTCCATCATAGCATTAAATTCATTGTCAGATAGTTTTATAATGCCTTTAACGAGCATTTGAGCTGCAAAAGGAAAAATAGTCATTGAGAGGATGTCCAATAAAAGCTGTTTTGGATTGCCTCTTTTGATAATTCCTGCCGTCATTTCGTTTTCTATTTGCAAAATAAAATTTGAAGAGTCAGGAGCATTTTTATTTTTAAGAAAATTAGCTACAAATTCGGGATTATTATTCATTTCTTGAATTACAAATGCAGGTAAAAATGGATTCTTAATCACAAACGAAATGTAGTTTTGAGTGAATTTCTTTATTTTTTCAAATACTGTTGCCTCTGAATTGAATATTTCGTTTATCTGTGGTGCTAGTTGGCTAAATGCGTTTTTAAAAACGGCTTCAAATAGTAGCTGTTTATTTTTAAAACAATAATGTAGCATGGCTTTGTTTATTCCAGCTTGGTCTGCAATTTCTTGCATCCTAGCACCCGAAAAACCTTTTTTTTGAAACACGATTTGCGCGGCATTAAATATTTTTTCTTCAGTAGTCATTTTGCTAACTATTTAGTTTAACCATTTGGTTAATTCAATTGTAAAAAAAAGTAATTTGATTTACTTTTTTTCTTTTGGAACAAACATTTTAAAAATCAATCAGCTCATTAGACTTCCATATTAGATGGCTGTTAATGATTTATATATTATCGCACAAGTTATAAAAGCACAACCTACTTAATAATAGTAAGCACAACCACTAAGGCAACAATAAGAATTTTAAATACGGAATTTAATAGTGCTTGATTGTTATTGATTACTCTTTTCTAAAATAACATTGATGATATCTTTTTTTTGTAAAACACCAGATTGTCTCCACAATTGTTTTCCGTTTTGGAATAAAATCATTGTAGGTACGCCACGAACTTGATATTGCGACGCAAGTTGCTGGTTTTTATCCACATCAATTTTTATTATCGAAATGCGTTCTTCTAAGTTGTCTTTTACTTCTTTTAAAACAGGAGCAAGCATTTTACAAGGTCCACACCAAGTAGCAAAAAAATCTACTAATACAGGTTTGTCTGAATTTATAATATCGTGAAAACTACTCATTTTTATTTTTTTTATATGTTGGTACATTGCAACCATTTAATCCACAACCCGAGTTAAATACTGCTTGAAATAAGAAGAAAGCTGCCATAAAACCAAATAATGGTTGGCGGTATTGAAAAGCTTGTTGGATTAAAAATAAGCCAATCGCTAAACGAATCCAGCGCATGGCATGCCAATTTGTAAAGAGAATTTGCTTCATTTATATTTTATTTATTTTTAAGTTATTATCGTAAGAAAGCACTTCTTGTAAATCTGATAACGGAAACTCATTTGTACTTACTAATAAAAGTATTGTATAATCAGTATTTATACTCACATTTAAAACGCTCTCTAGTTTTTCTAATTTTGACACAACGGCACTAGTGCTATCATTTGTAATGATTCCTTCCAATTTATATAAGTTAACATTTGTGGCATCCATTTTCTTTAATTCTATAAAAAGCTCTGTATTTGCTCGTGGAGTAATTGAATTTTTGGATACATCCATAGTCAAAACCTCAAAGGCATCTTTGAAAAGCAATTTATATTCTTCTTGGCTTCCGCCAAAAGGAGGTCCCGCAGTAAAAGTTCTATTGAATAATACTCCTGCTAACTTTCCGTTTTTAGCGAGTAGATCGTGCATTTTAGCAACATACTCTTGACGCATGGTAGGAGGTAATGCGCAAAAAAATGTTTGCTCAATGATTAGATCGTAACTACCCTGATGTTTAAAAAAATCACCTAAAACAATTTGAATATTATTGTTTGTAGCAAATTTTTGTTGCAGGATTCTTATTAATGTGGGCGCTATATCAATTACCGTGATATTTGTAAAGCCCATCTCAAGTAAATAAGCTGCCTCATAAGTATTGCCGCATCCAGGAATTAAAATAGCTCTATTTTTATCCTCGATGGCATCAATATAAGCCTTCAAAGGAGGCGAAATAACTCCTAGATCCCAACCGGTGGTATTTGCTTTGTATTGACCGTCCCAATAGTTTTGATCTAATACTTTGTCACTTGATTCTGTACAACATTGTTTGTTATTCATATGGTGCTTTATTTTCTACTTATAATATCAAACAATACTACTGCTAGGAAAAAGATAAAAATGTAGTCCTACAGATCATTAAGATAAAGATAGGGACTTTTTTTTAGCGTACTAAAACAGTAGTATTAAATTGACGTTAATTTATTATTTTAAAACTTTGCTTTGACAAACAAAATTAGTTTTAGGTACAGTCGTTTTTGCAATAGCATTAAAACCACCTTCAACTTCTTTAAAGTTTCTAAAACCTCTAGCTTGTAAAATAGAAGCAGCAATCATACTACGGTAACCACCTGCACAATGTAAAAAGAACGGTTTTTTAGGATCAATATCTTTTACCCAATCATTAATATTTGACAAAGGTTTGCTAAAGGCTTCATCCACATGTTCTGCGGCATATTCTGTTTCTTTTCGAACATCAATTACTTTGCTTTCGCCAATTTTAACCTCTTTAGAAAATGCTTCGGCTGTGATTCTATTTACGGTATCAGTTTCTTTTCCTGCTTTGGCCCAAGCCTCAAATCCGCCTTCTAAATGTCCGATTAAATTATCAAAACCTACACGGCTTAAACGAGTAACCGATTCTTCTTCTTGACCATTCTCGGTAACTAGAATAATAGGTTGTTTTACATCGGCAATCAAAGCACCTACCCAAGGAGCAAAATCACCATCAATACCTATATTTATAGATTGCGGAATAAATCCATTGGCAAAAACGCCATTTTTACGTGTGTCTAATATAAGAGCACCAGTGTCCTCTGCAACTGCTTCAAAATCAGCAACAGTAATAGCTCTCATTCCGTTATTTAAAACTGTTTCAAAGCTTTCGTAGCCTTTTTTATTCATGGCAACATTCATCCCAAAATAAGCAGGAGGAGGCAATAAACCATCTGTCACTTCTTTAATAAATTCAGCTTCCGTCATATTTGCTCTTAAAGCATAATTGGTTTCTTTTTGGTTGCCTATAGTTCCTACAGTTTCCTTACTCATGTTTTTACCGCAAGCACTTCCAGCACCATGCGCAGGATATACAATTACGTCATCAGGAAGTGTCATTATCTTGTCTCTAAGAGAATGATACAATGTAGCAGCCAGTTGTTCTTGCGTCATATCAGCCGCTTTTTGAGCTAGATCAGGCCTTCCTACATCGCCTATAAATAAAGTGTCTCCAGAAAAAATAGCATACTCTTTACCATTTTCATCAATTAATAAATAGGTAGTACTCTCCATAGTATGCCCTGGAGTGTGTAAAGCTTTTATCTTGATATTTCCTATGGTAAATTCTTGTCCGTCTGTAGCAATAATAGCTTCAAACTCTGGTTTTGCGGTAGGTCCATAAACTATAGGAGCACCAGTTTCTTTACTCAAATCAACATGTCCAGAAACAAAGTCAGCATGAAAATGAGTTTCAAAAATATATTTTAATTTAACATTGTCTCTTTCAAGTCGATCTAAATAAGGTTGCACTTCGCGAAGCGGATCAATGATTGCAGCCTCCCCATTAGAAGTGATATAATAAGCTCCTTGCGCTAAACATCCTGTATATATTTGTTCAATTTTCATCGTAATATTTTTTTAATTTCTTATACAAAGGTAATTCTTGTATTTATATTTCACAGTGACTAAAGTTACATAAATGACACTTAAGTACCGAAATATCTAAAAACAAAGCTATTACCTATTTGTATAACAAGTTATGACATTTATCAGGATTTTAAAATGATTTTATGTGACATAGATTACTTTAATTGGTTAAATTTACGGGTAGCTTTACAAAAAATTACAACAGTATGGAAGAAATGCTTTTTTACGACAGAATGCAGTTCGCATTTACGATTACTTTTCACTATCTCTTTCCGCAATTGACAATGGGTTTGTCTTTAATAATTGTCTATTTTAAATGGAAGTTTCTTAGAACAGACGATATAACTTATAATAAGGCCACCCATTTTTGGATGAAAATATTTGCATTGAATTTTGCTATGGGTGTGGTTACTGGAATTCCAATGGAGTTTCAGTTTGGAACTAATTGGGCTAAATTCTCGGAGTTAACAGGAGGGATTATTGGACAAACATTAGCCATGGAAGGCATGTTCTCCTTTTTTCTGGAATCTTCCTTTTTAGGAATGTTTCTCTTTGGAGAAAAAATCATAGGGCATAAATGGCATTTTGTCACCGGATTGCTCATATTTATAGGGTCTTGGGCAAGTGGTTTTTTAATTATTGCCACACATTCCTGGATGCAAAATCCCGTGGGGTACGAAATTCTAGCAAACGGAAAGTTTGTATTAAATAACTTTGGTGCTTTATTTGCAAATCCGTGGTTGTGGCCTTCTTATTTACACAATCAAGCGGCTTCATTAGTAACGAGTTCGTTTGTAGTTGCAGGGATTGGCGCTTTGTACATCTTAAGTAAACGAAATGTATCCTACGGAAAGTTATTCCTAAAAACGGGAGTGGTATTTGGATTGATTTCGAGCTTAATTGTAGCGGTTCCTACAGGCGATTTATTGGCAAAAAATGTGGTGAAATACCAGCCAGTCACTTTTGCCGCTATGGAAGGAATTTTTCATACAGAGGAAAAAGGGGCGGAGATTGTACTAATAGGGCAACCTGATGTGAAGGATAAAAAACTTGACAATAAAATTGCAGTGCCTAATGTTTTAAGCTTTTTGACTTATGGCAGTTGGGACACTACAGTGAAAGGACTAGATCAGTTTGACGAAAGTATCCATCCTACCAATATTTCGGGACTTTATTATGCTTATCACATTATGGTAGGTTTAGGAACGCTTTTTATAGGGTTAATGTCCTTGGCGGTACTTCAATTATTTAGAAAAAAACTTTTTGAAACCAAGTGGATTTTGTGGGCATTGTTCTTTATGATGCCGTTTCCTTATATCGCAAATACCACAGGCTGGTATACCTCAGAGTTAGGGAGACAACCTTGGTTGGTTTACAATTTACTACGCACATCGGCAGGAGCATCGCCTACAGTTTCTTCGGGTAATACATTATTTACCTTATTAGGCTTCGTGGGACTATATATGTTGTTAGGTTTGTTGTTTTTACTCTTAGTGGGTAAGATTATTAAAAATGGTCCAGAAACTGTAAAAAAATAAAGATTATGGAATTCTTTTGGTATGTTGTTTTAATGGGGATTTTAGCGGTCTATGTAATTCTGGACGGCTACGATTTTGGTGCGGGTATAATTCATCTGTTTTTTGCTAAGACTGAAAAAGATAAAAAAGCAATTACAAATGCTATAGGTCCGTTTTGGGATGCTAATGAAGTTTGGTTAATTGCTGCAGGAGGTGTTTTGTTTTTTGCTTTTCCTACGCTTTATGCCTCTTCGTTTAGCGGATTTTACTTGCCTTTGATGATGATATTGTGGCTGCTTATTTTTAGGGCAGTTGGTTTAGAATTACGCGGGCAAATTCACCATCCTATGTGGGAAGCGGTATGGGATAAAGCTTTTGGTATCGCGAGTTTATTACTAGCCTTATTCTTTGGAGTTGCCTTAGGAAACGTGGTTCGTGGGGTTAATTTAGGGATGGTCACTAATGGGGTTTCGACGCAAGAAGCGCACTTTTTCTTTTTGCCTTTGTGGAATCCTAGCTTCAGTCCGCAGGCTGATCAACTAGGGATTATAGATTGGTTTACCTTGTTTTTAGGTGTGGTTAGTGTTGTAGCCCTAATGATTCACGGCGCAAATTGGATTATTTATAAAACCAATTCAGACATGAATCCGAAGTTAAGACAAGTCGTTTTTAAACTTAACTTTGTGCTACTAGCGTTAGTAATTATTTCATTGATGATTTGGCATAAAATAGAGCCTCAGCCTTTTCACAACTTTCTAGATAATCCTTTATTGTGGGTATTTCCTGTTATGTGTTTTGTGGGTATTTTTGGATTGTTTAAAGTAAGATCGTTTCAACATGATGGAGCAGGATTTTTATTCTCAAGTTTGTTTTTACTTGGCGGTTTTACCTCTACTGCAGCTTCTATTTTTCCTAATGTTTTGCCGTCTACAAATTCGGTGAATCCTTCTTTGACTATCTACAATACTGCGGCAGGAGAATATGGACTTTCGGTAGGAATCTATTGGTTTGTAATTGCACTTGCGTTAGTAATTACCTATTTCATTATTCAGTACAAAGTATTTAGCGGAAAAATGGATGATGTAGGTTATGGCGAGCATTAGTCACTTTCGATTATAAATAAATAAAAAACTCCCTTGTAATAAAATGTATTTACAAGGGATTTTTTGTATAACAGTACGCTCAAGTAAGAGTGAGGAGGCTATTTAATTAATGATAGGCTTTGATATAGAAAAGGATTTTAATATTTTTTGCTCGAAAACAACTCTTTTTAATGTCAATATTTTGACATAATTAAATAAAAAAGTAGAATAATATTTAGAATAGAATTCATAAAAAAAAGGCAATATTAAAGTTTTATTGTTCTCAAATAGCCTTGAAAACTTTATTGTAAAAGAATAATATGATTCAAAATGATTTAATCAATGGATACTATTTTTAATAAGGACAAGGTTTTTGTTATATAGTATAGAACACTTTAAGGCTGCTTAACTGAATTTATAAGCTATTATTTAATAGGTTTCACTTATAACAAATTCATTAAAATCACTAGGGATAAATAGGGTTTAAGCTTGGTAATCAGTTTGATAAGTGGTTGTTCTACTTGTTTAATAATTCAATTTTTAAAATTTATAGGGGATAACTTTAGTTTATTTGAAGAAAATCTCTTTAGTGATGATATAGATTCCCATGACCAAAACGAACCAACCAAATGCAGGTTTTAATTTTGCACCATCAATTTTTTTAGATAATTGTGTTCCAATAAATAAACCAATAACAGCCATTAATGATATGATAAGAAGTAATTTATAATCTAATACAACACCTCCTAAAACATCCCCTCCAAAACCAATAAGAGAATTAATGAATATAATAAATAATGAGGTCCCTACGGCTTGTTTCATAGGTAAGTCAGCAAAAAATAACAAAGCAGGAATAATTAAAAAACCGCCACCAGCGCCTAAAAAACCAATTATTAAACCTACTAGAAAACCCACTGTAGCCAACATTTTATAATTAGTAACGACGCCTTCTTTTAGATTTTTATTGTTTTTAATCATAGAGATTGATGTTGCAATCATCAAAAAAGCAAAAACAACCATGATTAATAAATTCTTTGTCACCTCAAAAGATTGAATGTAAAATAATGAGTCAGGGATTAAATGAAACACCATTTTTCGAACAAATAAAAGCGATACAATAGAAGGAATAGCAAATACTAATGCCGACTTGATTTTTAAATTCCCTAATCTATAATGATTGTAAGAGCCTATCATAGAGGTGAATCCTACAATAAATAACGAATAACTTGTTGCCTTTTCAGGATGTACATGAAAAAGGTATACTAAAATAGGTACAGCAAGAATAGAACCGCCACCACCTATTAGTCCTAAGGAAAGACCAATAATTATTGAAGCAAAGTAACCAAGAATTTCCATCTATTAAATTTTATTGCAAAGGTTGATTGATAAAAGTGCTTGTACAGTAACATTTATCACATAGAGGCTTTTTTTTATTTTAATAGTGCGATATGATTTCTATGTAACTGTACTAAACCACGCTGCTCCATCTTTTTTAATAATCGAGAAATGACTTCTCTTGACGTATTCAATTCGGTGGCTATATCCTGGTGCGAAAGTTTTAAATCTTTGCATCCACAAGCATCGCTATTGCGTTTTAAATAAAATTCTAATCGTTCATCCATTGCTCTAAAAGCTACATTATCGAGAACTTCTAATACTTCTTCAAAACGAGTTCGATAAGTAAGAATAACAAATTCATACCAGCTGCGGTGTTCCATCATCCATTTTTCCATTAACGATAGGGGCAACATAATAATTTCGACATTATCAATTGCCTTTGCCATAATCTGGCTAGTTTGACTTTTGGTTGCGCATATCATCGACACTGCACAAGCTTGTCCTGGATGTAGGTAATACATAAAAAATTCGCCTCCATTTTCTCCCTCGCGGTAAATTTTTAATTGTCCTTTTGTAACTAATAAGGTGTAGTTGATGTATTGGCCGGTTCGCATAATAACATCTCCAGCTTCAAAGGATTGTATGATGGCATGATTTTCAATTTCCAACAGTAAATCAGTTGAAAAATTGGGAAATATTTTTTTAAGTGTCTCTTGCATTTTTATTTTTTTGGATTAAAATTTCCATGTAGTAATGTAAAAGTACGGTAAAAATAAGAGATCACTAGCAAAGAATTTAGTAAGTTAATTGCTTTACGTTCTTTTAATTAGCGTTGCGTTTTTTATAATTTACCTATCGATTTAGTAGACTTTTATTTAAAGATTATTAGTATAATCTATAATTAGCTGGTTATTAATTAGTCACGAAATCGTTTTCTCGATATTATTATTTAATTCACAATTTGTTAGTTTTTAGTTAGCAAAAAACATTGTATTTTTACAAAAAAGATCATTATGAATTTAACACAGGAAGATTGGGTAGCACAGCTTGAAGCTGATAAAAATGCAGTAATATTAGATGTACGTACTGAAGATGAATTCAACGACGGAATTATTGAAAATGCTATAAATATAGACATTCATCAAGGACAGGCTTTTGTTGACCAAATAGAAGCTTTAGATAAAGATAAAAACTACTATGTATACTGTCGCTCTGGAGCTAGAAGCGGAAAAGCTTGTGAGGTTATGAATGAGTTAGGAATTGAAAACGCTTATAACTTATCAGGTGGGATCTTAGCTTGGAACGGAGACGTTGTTGCACCCTAAAACGTAAAGAGAGGCTCCTGCCTCTTTTTTTTATTACTATAACTAAAAAACCACATTATGAATTCGATACCAGAAGAATATCAAATTAAAGATTTACTAAATCAAGATACTTATTTATTAAATGGAACATTAGTAAACTGGGAAGGGCAAACCTCCCCCGTTTTTTCTACCATTTCATCTACCGAAGAGTATTTACCTACCATATTAGGTTCTATTCCTTATATGGGAGAAAAAGAAGGTTTAGAAGCCGTTGATGCTGCCGATAAAGCCTACAATAACGGACAAGGTTTATGGCCTACCATGCGCGTAAAAGATCGTATTAAATGCATGACTCGTTTTGTAGTTCAAATGGAAGCTACCCGTGATGAAGTAGTAAAATACTTGATGTGGGAAATAGGAAAGTCATTACCAGATTCTCAAAAAGAATTTGATAGAACCGTAGAATATATTTACGATACTATTGAAGATTATAAAAAATTAGACCGTGATAACGCTAAATTTACTAAAAGTCAAGGTGTAAACGCTATGGTACGTCGTGGTCCGTTAGGTGTTGTGCTATGCCTAGGGCCTTACAATTACCCATTAAATGAAACATTTGCTTTATTGATTCCAGCTTTAATTATGGGGAATACAGTGGTTTTTAAACCTGCAAAACATGGTGTTCTTGTAATATCCCCATTGTTAGAAGCATTTAGAAATAGTTTTCCAGCTGGGGTTATTAATGTAGTTTACGGAAGAGGTCGTGAAGTTGCGTCGCCTATTATGGCATCAGGAAAAGTTACTGTTCTTGCTTTAATTGGTAACAGTAAATCAGCTATTGCATTGCAAGACCAACATCCTAATAAAAACAGATTGCGTTTAATTTTAGGGCTTGAAGCCAAAAACCCTGCGATCATACTTCCAGATGCAGATTTAGACTTGGCAATACAAGAGTGTATTTCAGGAACTTTGTCTTTTAATGGACAACGTTGTACTGCTTTAAAAGTATTGTATGTCCATGAAAATATTGCAGTAGAATTCAACAAAAGATTTGCTGCTAAAGTGGATGAATTGAAATTTGGAAACCCATGGGAAAAAGGCGTTTCATTAACACCACTTCCTGAAAAAGAAAAACCAGCTTATATTCAAGAATTAATTGATGATGCTACTAGCAAAGGCGCTAAAGTGATTAATGAAAAAGGAGGACATCACCACCCTAATTATATTTTCCCAGCGGTATTGTATCCAGTAAACAAGGAGATGCGTATTTATCACGAGGAGCAATTTGGACCTGTTGTGCCTATTTTAACTTTTGATGATATCCAAGAACCTTTAAATGATATGGCCGAATCTAATTATGGCCAACAAGTAAGTTTGTTTGGGAAAGACATTAAAACATTGGCACCGCTAATTGATACATTGGTGAACTTAGTTTGTCGTGTGAATTTAAATAGTTCTTGTCAAAGAGGTCCAGATATTTATCCGTTCACAGGTCGTAAAGACTCGGCTGTTGGGACTTTGAGTATTCATGATGCCTTGCGTTCGTTCTCTATTAGAACTTTTGTTGCTTCAAAAGATAATGATTATAACAACGAAATTTTACAAGCATTATTAAACAGTGACGAATCTAACTTTATCACTACGGATTATATTTTGTAAATAAGTGATACCATAAATCGAAGCCTTCTCTATTGTAAAATTGAGAAGGCTTTTTTATTTTATCTAACTAAAGCAAATAAAACGATAGATTGTAGTCTATTAACGTCAATAATTCTGCTATTTTTACATTAGCGTTTATGTTGAATTCACAATTTGATATCATTAAATACACTCCAGTTTTCTATCAAATTTTGTATATAGTTTAATATTTTCAAAGCTTTATTTGTTAAATAATTTCAGTTTTATTTAACAATTTATTTATACATTTTAACCTACAAAGCATTTTTATTAATAATAAATTATATATTTGTCAATTGTTAATTTATTTACAAATTTGTTTATAAATTACCTATCAGTTGTTAAAATTAAATATAGCAAAGAAATAGTAAAGTGAAAACAAAAATTACCAAATCAATACCTTTTTTAATAAGTTTAGTTTTTTTTATCATCAGTATAAATTGTTTTTCAAACCCTTTGAAAGACACAGTTGGTGATTATAAAAAAACACAACACTTTCCTGAAATTAGAAAATTAAAGAATAATAGCTATTCAAATATTCCTTCAACTTTAATAGCAAGTGAGTTTACTGATAGTTTCATTAAAAAGAATTACCCGATTTCTGATGTGACTAATGAAGATCTGAATAAGGCTATGGCAACTTGTTTAGAAATTGATAAAAATCAGAATTTAACAGACTTATTAGGGCCAAAAAGCTTGTCAATGTTGCCATTAGGCATAAAGAAGACCATCGGAGGAATTCAATATATGTTAGGTATAAGTAATGCAAAATTCACTCCTGAATATACGGAGTTAACTGCATTTGTTAGAATTATACTTCCACAAATAGATTCTCTAGGAAATCAGAAACAGCTTTTTTTTGGTGCCAATAATATTAAACTTTCACATAAGGGAGGATTAGTTGGAGATACCAATTTAGTATTGCTGGGTAATTTTCCTATGAAACTTTTTGGGGATAAAGCTTTATTGGTTCTCAAAGGAGGAATGGATATGGAAAGTGGTGAAATTCAAAATAAAACATATGTAACCATAGATTGCAATGGATTTAAAGAATTAGGTATTACAGCTGATGTCAAGTTTTCTAGGTCTATAATTGAACCCGTAGACGATAACTATCTTGCTATAGCCTCCCCCGCATTTGTTAAAGGAACTTTTAAAACCGTCGTTTCTAACTGGAATGACATTTTAATTGAAATATCATTACCAAAATTTCAATTAACATCTAAAAAAGGCTTTTGTTTTGAGTTGAATACAGCGGTGATCGATTTTAGTGATTTACGAAACTCTAAAAGTGTAGTCTGGCCTCCTAATTATGCTGAAAAATATTTAGTCCCCGGAAATGAAAACCTATGGCGTGGCCTTTATGTACAATCGCTAAAAATAGTTTTACCTGAAGAGTTTAAGAAAAAAGACAGTAAAGAAAGAATTCGTTTTGAAGCTACAAATTTATTAATAGATCGTATGGGTGTTTCTGGGACTTTTTCGGGAAATAACTTAATAGGTATAGACGAAGGAAATGCATCGGGATGGCAAATCTCACTTGATACTATCAGTATAACTTTAGTTGCAAATTCATTGACTGCAGCCAGTTTTGGAGGAGACATTCTTTTACCTCTTTCAGAAAAATCAGCAAAATGTAATGGAGGTGCAAGATCAGAACTGGCTTATAAAGCATTAATAAATCCTGTAAACAGTGAATACCTTTTAAATGCGCAAGTAACAAACGGTATATGCTTTCAGGCCTTTAAAGCAGATGCCATTATAGAAAAAAACTCCTATATTGAGTTAAAGGTAAAAGATGGTAACTTTTTACCAAAAGCAGTTTTATATGGTACTTTATCTTTAAAAGCCAGTAACAAACCAGTTAGTGCTGCAGAAGCTCAATCAGGAACAAATGCAGAAACAAAAGAAACTGTTGATTTTAAAGGAATTTTATTTCAAAATTTAACCTTACAAACGGTGTCTCCTTATATTAGTGCTGATTATTTTGGCTATAAAAATATTCAGGGTAAGGATGCAAGTGTTAGTAATTTTCCAGTAACGATTAATGAAATTGCTTTAATTACTACTGATGAAAGTGCCAGTTTAAAGGTAGATCTTGCTATTAATATGATGGAAAATCAATTTAATGGGCAAACTAAATTTTACGTCGTTGGAAAATTTGGCAAGGATGAAGGAATTCAGAAATGGAAGTATGATCATCTTAAATTTGAGCAAATTTCGATTGGAGCAGATTTAGGTGGAATGAAATTAAAAGGAAGCATTACCATAATGGATAATGATCCCGTTTATGGAAAAGGCTTTAAAGGAATGTTAAGTTGCGACTTCACAGGAGGAATAAAAGTAGAAGCTAATGCAATTTTTGGCTCTATCGGTTTTAGATACTGGTATGTTGATGCCATGGTTGATGGGTTAAATATTCCAGCAGGTGCCATTACGTTTAAAGGTTTTGGTGGAGGTGCCTATTATCGAATGAAAAAAGATGGTTTTAGTAACCGATTTGCTGCTTCAGGGTCTAATTATGTTCCTGATATCGATTCAGGTCTTGGTGTTAAAGCCATGATTAAATTTGCCGGAACCGCTACTGCTGATGCTTTTTGGGGTGGTGCAGGTTTTGAAATTGCCTTTAATAGTAAAAGCGGGATTAACAGAATTAGTATTTATGGCGAAGGTCACGTTATGCAGACTTTTGAAATTCCTGGTGCGAGTGAATTAACTGAAGCCTTAAAAACGGTAACAGAAAATGAATCTCTAATGGGTAAGATAGCCGTAGAAGCTCTAAAAACATCTAATTTATCAAAAGCAGCTGCACAATTGTACCCTAATGATGTGGAAGCTTCTATGGGTATCAATGCTTTTGCAGCCATAGAATATGACTTTAGAGCTAAAACATTACACGGTTCATTCGATTTGTATATCGCTACTCCTGGTGGTTTTATTCAGGGCCGTGCCTCAGGAAACAGAGCCGGATGGGCAGTTTTACATTTTGGACCGGATAAATGGTATGTGCGCGCGGGTACACCTACTGACCGATTAGGAATAAAATTAGCTATTGGATCTTTGGAAGTTGAAGCTGGTGGTTATTTTATGATGGGAGATGATATTCCTGGAAGTCCGCCTCCACCTGATATTGTTGCTCAATTACTTGGTGTTGATGTTGCAACTCTTGATTACATGCGAGATGAAAATAGTGTGGCATCTGGTAGAGGTTTTGCTTTTGGATCAGATTTTAGCTTAAAAACAGGAAATTTAAGTTTCTTAATGTTTTATGCTAATTTTCAGGCTGGTTTTGGATTTGATATTATGGTAAAAGATTATGGCGAAGCACAATGCAAAGGATCAGGACAAATTGGTATTAATGGCTGGTACGCCAATGGTCAATCGTATGCTTATTTACAAGGTGAACTCGGAATTAACATAAAATTGTTTTTTGTAAGAAAGAAAATATCGATTATAAAAGGTGGAGGCGCGGTTTTATTACAGGCAAAACTACCAAACCCAGTCTGGATTCGGGGTTATATGGCTGGATATTTTCATATCTTAGGAGGAGCTATAAAAGGAAGTTTTAGATTTAAATTGGAATTTGGAAAACAATGTGAATTTGTAAATGACGCCCCTTTAGGTGGATTAAAATCTATTGCAGATATAACACCTTCTGAAGGATCTAAAGATATTGATGTTTTTTCAGTGCCACAAGTTGGATTTAATGTACCTGTCGAGAAAAATTTTACTTTGGAAGAAGATAGTGGCATCAAAACTTATAAATTAAAACTAGAAGAATATACCATTAAAAAAGATGGCGTAGCCCTTGCTGGACAAATTTCATGGAATGAAACAAAAGATTTACTAAGTTTTAACTCCACAGATATACTACCTCCAAATTCTGATTTGACATTAACTGTAAAAGTGAGTTTTCAAGAATATGCAAACGGCACATGGAAAACTGTTATGGACCATGGAGAAATTGCAACGGAAACAGAAATAAGAAATTTTGCGACTGGTACAGCGCCAAATAATATTCCGGTTAATAACATTTCTTACTCTTATCCCGTTTTTGATCAAAAATATGTTTATCAAAACGAGTCAAAACAAGCGTATATCGTATTAAAACAAGGGCAGCCTTATCTATTTGAATTAAAACCTGGTCAATCACAACAGGCGTTTTATAAAACAGGAGACAAAACTGCTACTGGTTTAATAACTTATAATAATACTGAGAGAAAAGTTAGTGTTAATTTACCAGCTTTACAGACCTCAAAAGCATATAATATTACTTTGATGACTTTGGAAACAAAAACCGATGCTAATTCTAATTTATCACAAAATTACGAATCTCAGGATCTGGGTGATGGTGCAAATATCGAAATGAAAAGTAATACATTGAATGCAACCGTAACAACTGGTGAAGGTATAGAATTATTGCAGTACAAATTTAATACCAGCCAATACAATACATTTCAAGAAAAAATGGCTGCCAAGAAACCAAAACAAACTTTGGTAGAAATCATTTACTCAGATGTACACGCGTTACAATCTATGAACAACTCAACAGAACCTTTTGATGAAATTGAAATTATCGGAAATTTAAAAAGCCAAAATATGCCTTTAGTAACTGTTGAAGCAGTGTTAGATGACAATTATTATAAAAACGAAATATATCCTTTAATATATGCTGGATATCCGCTAGAAAGAGATTTAACTCTAGACAGAGTTGATGTAAAATTAGGAATTCCACCAATTAAAGGAGTTGAAATAATGGCATGGTATCAGGATTATATCCTTAATAATCCGAATAGTTTTATGCTAAAAGAGTATTTACCTTATCGCTATAATCTACCTTATTATTACAAAACAGATTTTGTTAATTTAAGATATAAAGTCGTAAACAAGTACTTGAATACGCTCAATCAGGCAATGATTACTAAATACGATTATATCATAAACGGTAAATTTCCATACATTAAACAAGGAACTTATACTATTAAATTAAACTATACGCTTCCTGGTGGACAATTAGGTTCGAGTTCTGTTTTTACATTCAATAAATTAAATTAAGCATGAAATTCAAATTTTTAATTATACTTTTTTTTACAATCATTAGTAATGGTTTTTCTCAAGATAAAACCGAACCCATTGCTGCTGAAAATAAAAAGCCAGAAATACAAGTTATTGCAAGAGTACAAAAAGATAGAATTTTATTGCGTTGGGCTGTCACTAGCCCAATCGCTTGGAAAAAATTAAATAAATATGGTTACTCAATAGAAAGATACACTGTCACAAGAGATAATAAAACATTGTCTAGCCCTGAAAAAATAGTTTTATCAAAAAATTTAAAACCAGCACCTCTAGAAGAGTGGGAAAAACTCATTGAAACCAATGACAATGCAGCTATCCTTGCACAAGCAATTTATGGAGAAGAGTTTGCTGTAACAGGAAAAAACAATTTAGAATCGATTATTAACCTTTCTGAAGAAACTGAACAGCGATTTACTTTTGCGCTCTATTCAGCCGATAAAGATTTTGAAATTGCTAAAAAAGCAGGTTTAGGATTTGAAGATAAAACGCCAAAAAGCAATGAAAAATATGCTTACAGAATATCTTCTAGCGTACCAGAAACAGAATTAAGTATTGATTATGGTGGTATATTTGTAGGTTTGAAAGAGTATGAACCTCTGCCAAAGCCTATGGATTTTACAGCTCATTTTACAGATAAAAGTACCATATTGAGTTGGAATTTTAAAATATTGGCCCATGCCTATGGAAGTTATTACATAGAACGCTCTACGGACAAAGTAAAATTTGAAAGGATTACCGAGAAACCTTATACAAGTTTAAATCAGCAAAATGCCAATAATAATCGTATTTTTTATGTAGATTCTATTGCTAATAATACTTCTTACAGTTATAGAATTCAGGGTATTTCTCCTTTTGGAGAGCTTAGTCCTTATTCTGACATCATTACTGGAAAAAGTAAAGCTATACTAAAATATGTACCTCATCTTACGGTAAAAGAATTTAAAGATGATACAACTGTAAACTTAATTTGGGAGTTTCCTGAAGAAGGCAATAATGAGATTTCTGGTTTCGAACTTAACCGTTCCGATGAAGAGGGTGACAATTATAAAACAGTACTAAAAAACATTTCTTCAAAGTCTCGTAATGTGGTGTACAATAAGTTATCGGCAACCAATTATTTTACCCTAACTGCAGTTGGTAAAAACGGAAATAGCAGAACCTCTTTTCCAATGTTAGTGCAACCTGTCGATTCTATTCCACCCTCAAAACCAATTGGTCTAAAAGGTGTTATTGATAGTTTGGGCGTTGTAAAACTTACATGGACGCCTAACAAAGAAAAAGACCTCCTTGGGTATCGTATTTATAAAGGGAATATAGCAGAAGAAGAATTTAGTCAAATAACCATTAGCCCGAATGAACCCAATACTTTTGAAGATAAAGTGCTAATTAAAAACTTAAATCCAAAAGTCTATTATAAAATTATTGCAGTTGATTATCGCTACAATATGTCTGATTTTTCAGAAACTTTAATTCTTAAAAAACCAGATGTCGTTCCTCCTGGATCACCCGTTTTTATGAATTATGAAATAAAAGACGGTGCGGTTTTCCTCGAATGGGCAAATAGTCAGAGTGAAGATGTAGCTGTACATCAGTTATATCGAAAAGAAGATGATAAGACAGAATGGAAATTAATATTAGAAACAAAAAATAAAGAAGAGAAATTTGAAGATAAAATGGCGCTAGAAGGACATATCTATACGTATGCCATTTTTGCAAAAGATCAAAGTAAGTTAGTTTCCAATCCTTCTCCTGAAATACACCTATTTGTACCCAATTATTCTGTGATGCCTTCTGTGAAAGGATTTTTTGCACAGGCCAATACAACAACAAATACAATTGACCTGTCTTGGGAATACCCAAATAACAATGTTGATAGTTTTGAAATCTATAAAGCATCTGATAAAGATCCTTTGCAATTAATTCAGGTTGTCGTTGGAGAAACAAAACGTTTGTCTGATCCAACAATTGCCATAAATACCAATTATAAATATGGCATAAGAGCCATTTTTAAAGACGGAAGAACATCTCAAATGGAATTTTACACGGTTAAATTTTAATTTATGAAAAAAAACTACATTCTATTTTTTCTTTTGTCATGGATGAATTTTTTCGGACAGACTTATAATTTTAAAATTACTAACGGACTTTTATGCAACACATGTAGAGAAGAGGGAGTTCCTACTGGCCCAACATATAATGAATATGACGCTACAGCAGTTTCATGGTCTGTAAGAAACAATACTATAACAATTGCTTCTGAAAATAAAAGCGGATATATTCCGCATGATAAAATAACAACAGGTTATACTAAAACATTCCAAGCAGGAAGCACTTTTTCTATTGCGACTAATTATACAGGTATTTGGCAATCGGAAAATGGATTCAGATACACTATCAACACTAATGCAATTTTGTCGCAAAGTATTGAAAATCTAATAGTTGTCGTACAGTTTGGGTATAATGACTCTAATTGTGATATTAATGCGTTTTCTACTAATGATATTGGAACATTTCCTAGTGTAGCATACCATTGGCATTATTCACTTGATAATAATATTTGGACAAATTTTCCTGTAGCAATTGCAAATAATACTCATGCCCCAATATTTTCTATACAGCAATTGTTAGGTGCATTACGTGAATATTATTTTAATAAGCTAATTTATTTTAGAATTGGATATGTTCAAAACAGACCTTTTTCTTCTCCATTCGCTATTACTTATCTGGAATGTGCTCCTGTAGAACAATACATCAATTATGAAACCCCCAAATGTAATGGTGATAACATCGAAAAAATTGAAGTCTTTTTTAAAGAAAAATTAAAAAATGGTGAGGATTTAAGCATTATATATGTAGTAAATACAGATCCTGCAAAAACAACTCCCCGTTTTCAAAATACAGCATTAGTAACCTCTTTTACTTTAGATCCAGCTACCAATTTGTATAAATATTCCTTTCCTAATTTAAAAGGAAAATTGGAAAATGGCAATTTTTACACTGTAAAATATCAGTCAAGATTAAACGGCCAACCAATGGGTTCACTACAAATTTCCCAACAACCTTTCGAATATATAGATCCTCCAAAAATGCAATTTAAAATAACGGGGCAAACGCAGCCAACTTGTTTTAGTGGTGAAGTTGAAATCCTGAGTGGTGCATCTCCCTATAATTTTTATGTGGATAATGTTCTCACAGCAGCTTCAAAAATGGATAATTTACATTATAAAATAACTAGTCTGAAAGTAAACGCTTTAAGATATAAAATCAAAGTAACCGATACAAATGGCTGCGTTTAAAAATAATAATCAATAATTTATGAAAAAGCTTTACACACTATTTTTTACTCTTTTTACTAGCGCCTTTTTTGGGCAAACGTATAGCATAACTCTAAAATATAGAGCAAATGGCGCTGGATGTCATGCAGCAGGATATGACTGGAGTTTTTATGGTAATACAACTGCACTAGCTTCATTTAGTGATGGCGGAAATAGTATGGATGTACCTACTACTTACACCACCTACGCAAGTGTGGCTAACTATAGTTCATTTAAATTATATCTTTATAATTCTTGTGTTCGTCTTGGGGCAGCCACAAAAGACTGTAGTGATAATAATAGCTCAGAGGTTACCACTGTAAACCTCATAAAAGGATCATATTTAGGATTGAACGGTTGCAACGGAGGAGTTTCTGTTGATAAATTTATACCTAACGTAAATATTAAAAATCTGGATGTAGCCAATCCAACAGAGGTGTGTGCTGGTTTTCAACTTGGATTAGCCGCATTTCCTGATAAATTTCCTCCGGAAGCATATCATTGGCAATATAGTTCAGACAATATGATCACTTGGGTTGATGTTCCAGCTACCATAAATGGAGTTACAACTAATAACATAAATACAGTAAATTTTTCTATGCAGGATATTTTAGGCACCAACCATGCCAACTTTCTTGATAAACAAATCTATTTTAGATTAGGATATACGCAAACTAGAGCTTTTTCTACACCAATTGCCATCAAATACTCTTCATGTGCTCCTGTTGTAAAACAAGTACTTTATATCGCTCCTAAATGTAATGGGGATAAAGTTCAACAAATTGATGTTTATTTTGATAGAAAATTAAAACCAAATGAAGATCTTTTTCCTATTTATTTAAAAAATGAAGATCCAACTAAAACAACCCCTCTTTTTCAACTTCCTTCTCCTGTAACTTCTTTAAACTTTGATATTGCAACAAATTGGTATACATATTCTTTTATAAATCCAGGAATACTAGAGAATAATAATAGTTATACAATAAAATATCAAGCCAGATTAAGCGGTACTCCTGCAGGTTCACTACAATCTTCGCAAACTCCATTTATTTATATAGATCCTCCAAAAATGGAATTTAAAATAACGGGGCAAACACAGCCAACTTGTTTTGGTGGTGAAGATGGAACAATTGATATTGAAATATTGAGTGGTACATATCCCTATTATTTTTATGTGGATAATGTTTTAAAAACGGCCAATAAAATTGATGATTTACACTACAAGATAACAGGCTTAAAAGCAAATGTAGTAGGATATAAAATTAAAGTAACGGATATAAATGATTGTATTGAAAAATAATCAACCCAAAACACAAAATACTGATGAAAAAATATTACTTACTACTATTATTCTTTACTAGTTTATTGGGTTATTCTCAGGTTGGTGCTCTTCAGGGCGACGGATCAAGAGCTGTAACCATCACACAACCAAAAGCAATAGAAATAGAAGGGACTACAACTGATGCAACGGGTTTTAATGTGGCTAATGGACAAATTATCGGTCTTGATATTACGGGTGGTACCCCCAATTATAGCAGCAAATGGACTAAAGATGGAAATACTTTTAATTCAACTGATTTCAGTAACCTTTTAGGAGGAGAATATATCGTTTCTGTTACTGACTCTAAAGGTTGTAGTAATCAAAGAACATTTAATATTGGACAACCAAAACAATTAGAAACTACTATTACAGGTAAAGATGTTTTATGTAAAGGTGGGACTACAGGTAGTTTATCTGTTATTGAAACAAAAGGAGGCTTATTGACTTCCTCCTATACTTATATATGGTATAAAAAAAATGCAGATCTAACTATTACAGATACTGGAAAGATAGGAATTTCTGCTTATGGACTAGGAGTAGGAGTTTATAAAGTATTGGTAAGTGATAATACAGCTTATCCTAATACAAACAAGGCATGGTCTAATGAATTTTCAATAGGTGAGCCTTTGGAAATAACATTAAGTGTTAATTTTAAAAAGGATGTAAGTTGTTATGGAGGCAATGACGGTATAATTAAATTGAATATTACTGGAGGAACGGCTCCATATAATGTAAGTTGGAATGATGGTCCTGTTACCAAAGACAGAACCAATCTATCCGGAGGGATTTACAAATATACTGTTACCGATGCCAATGTCCCTGGATGCTCTGTTACAGGTACTATTCCAATTATAGAGCCAAAGAGTCCATTAATCATTAACCCTATCACACAAACACAACCTACTAGTCCGCTTACTAGTGACGGAACTATAAAAATCACAGCAAGTGGCGGAACACTTCCTTATACTTATGTCTGGACGAAAAATGGGTTACCATATTCTCCCACTACAGACATAGCTACTGGGATAACGAGTAAATTAGATAACGGTAGATATCAAGTTGTAGTTAGCGATGATAATGGTTGTACACAAACAAGTGCCTTAATTATGTTAGAAGCTTTGGCAGTGGCACTTTTAGATAAAGAAAATATTAATTGTAAGAGTGAAGCAACAGGTAGTATAACTGTTAAAGCTATTGGTGGCTCTGGATCAGGATATACTTATCAATGGTATAAAATGAACGGTGCAATAGCGAATATTCTAAATGGAGAAACAAATTCATCGCTGACAAATCGGGAGTTCGGAACCTATCGCATTATTGTCAAAGATGGTGTAAATCCAGACGCTCACGAAGATTATGAGTTAACAGAACCAGTGAAACCACTTTCGGCAACTTTTACAACTACAAGCGTTAATTGTGCTGCTGGAAATGATGGAACAGCTTTAATAACAGCGGTTGGCGGAACCCCAGATAATGGTGTTTACAACTATATATGGTATAAAAATGGAATAGTATTGTCCGCAATTACCACTGCTAGTTCAAGTACGCTATCTGCAGGAGTTTATAAAATAATCATCAAGGATAAACTGTTGTGTAGGGCAGAAGTAAATTTTACACTCACCGCTCCTCTGGCAATTAATATTCCAGATGCAATCATAACAAAGGTTACTATTTTCGGGCAAAGTACGGGAGCAATTGCACTTGATCCTGTAACGGGAGGAAACGGTGGTTACACCTATAAGTGGACGTATAATCTTGATCCATTATATGTTCAATCAACCAAAGATATTTCGGGTTTAAAAGCCGGAACTTACACTGTTGAAGTTCGTGATGCAAAAGCGGGAGTTGCTGATAATGCAGGTTGTATCGCTACAAGAAGTTTTACTGTAACACAAAATCCGGAACTGCTTGTCACATTAAACGAAACAAAATCAATTCAATGTAATGGCGATTTTAATGGTGAGATTAAAGCGAACGTAATTGGGGGAGTTTTAGGCTATACGTACCAATGGTCTAACAGTAAAGGAGATATAATTGGTGGAGATAGCAATACCATAAGCAATTTAGGCACTGAACAATACAAAGTAATTGTTACCGATTCTCAGGGAGCGCAAACAACGTCTGCTGTATTAGATTTAATTCAGCCAGACAAATTAGTTGTATCGCTAGCCAATAAGTTGGATGTTTTATGTTTCGGAAATGAAACTGGAATTATCAATATCGATGTGATTGGAGGAACAAAACCATATACTTTTGAATGGAAAAAGGATAATAATGCCGCTGTATATGCTACTACCGAAGATTTAACAACATTAAAATCTGGTATTTACAGTGTATATATTTCAGACAAAAACAATTGTCAGACGAAGCTAGAAAATAGTAGTATAGTACAACCTGACGCACCATTGGCGATAACAGATATCGAAGTTAAAAACTTAAGTGGTTTTGAAACCAAAAATGGTAGTATCGAAGTTTCTATATCTGGTGGAACTATTAATTATACTTATGCATGGAGAGTAAAAGGTTCTCCAACAATTATTGGAAATGCAAAATTATTGGACCAACTAACTATTGGTACTTATGAATTGACTGTGACCGATAGTAATAATTGTACTATTGTTAAAGAATATTCTTTAATTGAACCTGACAAACTTTTAATTACTGGAATTACTCAAACTGTTAATATAAAATGTTTCGATAATAAACAAGGTGTTCTTCAAGCAACAATAACAGGAGGAGCGCCAATTGGAACTTTAGATGCCGATAAAAACTATATTTACAAATGGTACAATCAGCTTACACCTACTGTGGTTGCATCAACAACCAATCCTTCTGATGCATTACTTGCCGGTACTTATTTACTAGAAGTTTCGGATGGTTTTGGAAATAGCTTTACATCAAATTCAGTTACGATAACACAACCAGATCTTTTAAAAATTAATTATACGCAAACAAATGTTTCTTGTAACGGTCAGGCAGATGGGGCTATTGCAATTTCCATTTCAGGAGGTGTAGCACCTTATACTATTGTATGGAGTACGGGTACTTATGCTAACCAAAATATTTTGCCAGATCTTTTAGCAACAACCTATAATGTTACTGTAACGGATAATAATTTATGTGTGGCTACTCAGGAAGTGATTATTACTGAGCCACAAATAATGGGGATCAATGTAGTTAAAACACCACCATCAGCTATAGGTATAGACGATGCTAGTATTGAAGTCACTGTTACAGGAGGAACACCTAATTACAATTTTAAATGGTATGATCATGATAAAAAATTAATCTATACAGATGACAATAAAAAAACAAATAGTATCTACAATATTTATGTAGGACAGTATTTTATAACAATAACTGACGCTAATGGTTGTAAGATAGTGGAAAGAGATTTAGATCAAATTGATCCTTTACTTCTTAAGCTGGCACAAATAAATATTGTAAAATGCCAAGGTGATGCTACTGCAAGTATTAAGGCAATAACATCTGGAGGACTCCCCGGCTATTATTACGAATGGTATAATAAAAATGATTCTTCGACAATAATTAGTGAATTAGAAACGATGATAAATGTGAAAGCGGGAACCTATTATGTTATTGTTACCGATTCATTTGGTAAATCAATTCAGAGTGAAACTATAACAATTGCTGAACCCTCACCTTTAACTGGAACCCTTTCATCACAGTACACAAGATGTGGTGATGGCAATGATTGGACAATTACTTCAACTATTTCTGAAGGTACAGCACCATATACTTATTTATGGAGTACAAAAGCTACTACAGCTAATTTAATTGATGTTATTCCCGGAAATTATACTTTACTAACAACAGATAAGAATGGTTGTACGGTTTCAAATAATATTACTGTTGTTGCTCCAACACCGTTAGCAACCTCTGAAATTGTTAAAATACCTACCTGCTACGGTGGTTCTGATGCAAGTATAGAGCTTACATCTTCTGGCGGACAAGCACCTTATACTTATTTGTGGGATACTGGAGAAAAAACGAGTATGTTAAATTATATTGCAGCTGGAACCTATGTTGTTATTGTTACTGATAGTAAAAATTGCGTTATTACAAAAGAAATAGTTGTAAACGATCCCCCTAAGGATAGTATAAATATAGGAGAGGATATGACATTATGCATAGGTCAAAGTGTGACGATAAATGCAGCCATTGATGATAATTTGGCCACCTATTCTTGGACGTCAGATCAAGGGTTTATAAGTGATAAACCACTAGTTACAATTACTAAAGCAGCTACTTACTCGTTAGTTGTAACAAACAAGTTAGGATGTCAAGCATTTGATTCTATAAAAATTAATTATCAAGATAGTGCTATAGAATCAGTTTTTGCCGTTTCATCACAAGTCTTCGTTAACGAAAGTTTTGTAATGGTTGACATAAGTAACCCCAAAGCTGATAGCATAGAATGGATACTACCAGCAGAGGCAATAGTTACAGTAAATGATACTGAATATGCTGAGATGAGTTTTTCAAAACCGGGTGAATATCCTATTACATTAATTACTCGTTTAGGAAACTGTACCGCTTCACAAACTAAAAAAGTTTTGGTAGTAGAGGGAGAGTATACTAATCCAGATAGTTCTGATTTACAGAAAAAATTTGATATGAAAATTTATCCCAATCCATCTAACGGTATTTTTACAGTAGATGTAACATTAGATAAAATAATGTCAGCTAACGTAAAAATCTATAACCTTGTTAATAATGTCATTATTGATTCTAAGTTTGATGACGGTAAAGATGCTTACGAGTTTAATTTTAATTTAAATGGGTTAACAGCAGGAGTTTATTTTGTTCTTTTTGAATCTCAACAAGGAAGTAAGCTAAGAAAGATAATAATACAGTAAGTAATAATTGATTGAAAGATCAATAAACAATAAAAAAATAAGAAGTTTAAGTCTCTTGTTTTTATGCACAATAAATAGAATGAATTCAAAAATTAATTTTTTTATAATATTATTTGTTTTTACGACTACATTAGGGTTTTCTCAAAACTTTAATATAGAGCAACTTCCCAAGGCTAAATTAATCAAAGTTTCTGGAGGAGTATCGGCCAATAGTATTTTATACTCAGGTAATTCACAAAGAGATCCTTTTACATATTTTTTAAACGGAAATGTAAATATAAATGTGGCAGGATTATATAACTTGCCCTTTTCATTCTCTTATACTAATCAAAAATTTGGTTACAACAAGCCAGTCTTAATGAATCGATTGAGCATCCATCCATCTTATAAATGGATTACTGCTCATATAGGAGATGCTAGTATGAGTTTCTCTCCATACACCTTAAGTGGGCATCAATTTACGGGTTTTGGGGTAGACCTTACACCACAAGGAAAGTTCAAAATTAGTGCCATGTACGGTCGACTAATAAAAAGTAGTGAATTTGATACAAACAATGTAGATTTAGTACCTACATATAAAAGGTATGGATATGGTTTTAAAACTTCATACGCTTTAGACAAAGTCAATTTAGGACTTACTTTTTTTAAGGCAAAAGACCAAGAGCACTCATTAACAATTCCCATACCTTTTGAATTAGGAGTTAGTCCAAAGGAAAATGCAGCAATAAGCTTAGAAACAACTTTTAAGCTTTTTGATATGCTTCAAGTAGTTACAGAGGTTGCAAATAGCAGTATAACCGAAGATTCAAGAATGCTTACTGATGGCAAACGAAAAGGATTTTCGTCTTACTTTTTAAACCCAAATACCACTACGGAGAGTTACAATGCTTTTAAGGGACAACTTGTTTATCCAGCAGGAAATGGAACTTTAGGATTGGGTTATGAAAGAGTTGATCCTAATTACAGGACATTAGGAGGCTATTTTTTTAATAATGATTTAGAAAATATAACTTTGAATGCATCACAATCTTTATATAAGAACAAAGTCTCGATAGCACTGAACTTGGGTATGCAAAAAGATAATTTAGAAAAACAAAAAGTAAGCCAAATGAAAAGATTGGTAACTTCTATAACAATAGATTATAAAGCTAATGAAAAATTAAATATTAATTTGAATTTCTCTAATTTTCAATCATTTACTAATAGTCGCAATCAATTTGATTACATCAATCAAACCTCAGATTTTGATTATTTAGATACTTTAAACTTTAGACAAGTTAACAGGAATGCAGGTATAGCCATAAATTATTTATTAAAAAATGACAAGAAATTAAAAAAAGCTTTAAATGTTAATTTCTCATTTCAAGATGCAGTGAATCAACAACAAGGTAAAACAATACAAGGTGGAGCAACTAGTTTTTATAATTCAGCAGTGTCTTATATTGTAGGATATCCAGAGCAAGCATTGAATTTTACGGGATCATTAAATAATACCTATAGTAAGCTTGAAAACGAAAATAATTTGATTATTGGCCCCACTTTAGGGATAAGTAAACTTTTTTATGATAATAAATTAAATACATCTTTTTCTAGTAGTTATAATACTAGTTTTGCTAATGGAGATAAGAAAAATGATGTTTTTAATTTTCGTCTCAGCAGTTCTTATGTCTATTTAGAAAAACATAATTTTAGTTTAGGAGTTATTTCACTTTTAAGTAAATCAGCAGCAATAAATAATAATGATCTCACGGCAACTTTTTCTTATACTTACTCTTTTGATAAAATAAAATTGAGAGCAAAAAAAGAGGTGAAATCAGATAAGGAGTTGACTTTAGACACCACCGTAAAAATAAATTTTAAAGGCAAGGTTTATGAAGGAACTAAAGAGGAAATTAGTAAGCAATTACAAGAATTACAACTTCATTTACAAGCTATGCCAACAGCAGAAATTACAATTTTAGAAAAGCTTTTAACAGAAGTTAGTTTAGCCCAAGAAGATAAAGAAATAAAGGATAAAGTATTAGATTATCTAGAAAAAGAAGATGCTAATGCAACAATAATAAAAAAACAAAATCAATACTTGCTTGAAGTCATAAAAAAGATTGAACAGGATATGTTACGTAAAGATGAAAGCTTTGAAATTGACGATATAAAGGCTACAGAAAATTTCAATAACCATACAGTAGAAAATGCAAACAGCAGTGAGGATACAGCCAGTCATAATATGTATTTACAACTTGAAAATGAACGTAATGTAAACCATAACCGACTGATAAATCATAGATGGATGCTAAACGAGTTTTCTATACTTGTAAAAACACCGGTTAAAGAATTACAACAAAATGAATACTTTACAAAGTTCTGCAAGCAAGAATTAGAGGAAACTTTCAATTTAATTGCAGATGATAAGGATGAAATAGATATTAAAAATCAAATGGAACAGAAAATAATTCCATTTTATCATGAATTAGCAAAAAACAATTCAGGAAATGATAAAATGGAATAGAAATATATTTATAAAAACACAAAATAAAAATATAGTTGCCTTTAAATTACCCAAAATGATAAAAAAACTACACCTATTATTGGCACTTTGCTTTTGGCTTTTTACCTTTGCTGGATTTGCGCAAACGTACCCCGTTACCATAAGTACACAACTTACACAACCATCGCCAATATACTTGAGTAATTATGCCGATGCAACTACCATAAACAGTCCTATAAAAGTACAGTTGGTTCTTAATGATTTAACTATTACGAACCGACAAATAAGGCTGAAATGCTATTTTCAAGGTAATGGAATTTCTTTGGTAACTAATGATTTTGTAGTAGGTGCCAGACCTTTATACCTAGAAGGAGGATTTCCTTTGCAATTGACTAATCTTGAGTTGGCTCCCTATTTTGAATTTCAAAATATGTTGGGAATCAATCCTAATCAATATGCTCAAGCTTTACCAGAAGGAGTTTATACATTTGCAGTAGAGGTATATGATTTTGCAACTGGAAAAAAGTTGTCTCGTAAAACAAGTGTGACCACTATTATTTTCCAGAATGAGCCTCCGTTCTTAAACTTGCCTTTGAAGAATGCTTCTATCATGGAGCAAAACATTCAAAACATTGTATTCAGCTGGACACCAAGAAGTATCAATGTGAGCAATGTTGAATATGAGTTTTCTTTGGTAGAAATTTGGGACAATTATACACCCGTTCAAAATGCTTTTGCTTATTCGCCAGCACTTTATACCACTACAACTCGTAGCACTACTTTACAATATAGTACTACACAACCCCAATTGATTCCTGGAAAACGCTATGCCTGGCGCATAAAAGCAAAAGCAATTTTTGGTGCCGAGGAAATAGGCGTTTTTAAGAATAACGGCTATAGCGAAATTTTTTCTTTTAACTACGAAGTATCTTGTACAGCACCAATTGCTATAACTACTGAAAGTGTAAGTCAAGATAAAGCAAAAATAACTTGGAGTGGTGATGTGGCCAATTATGATTACCAAGTAAAATACCGTGAAAAAAATGCAAATTCAAACTGGTATGACCTTGTTACCCCAAGAGAGAACCTAACGATTGCCAACCTAAAACCCAATGCAACCTATGAATATACCGTAGGGGCATCCTGTGATATAGGTAAATATGTTGCTAGCAGTATTTATGAATTTACAACCTTGGCCAATGATGAAATAGCTTTTGTAGGTTGCGGTATCAAGCCTGATCCAAAAGACTTAGCCAACAAAACCCCATTGCCTAATCTTTTTCCTAATGATGTAGTTACGGCGGGTGATTTTCCAATAGTAGTGATAAAAGCAACAGGAAGCAATGGTAGCTTTACTGGTGAGGGTTATGTAACACTACCATTTTTAGAACAGTTTAAAGAATTGATTGACGCTGCCGATGCCTTAGGCGGCGAAAAAATAGATATAGGTAAATTCTCCCGAATCAGAATTACGTTCAACAATATTGGAGTCAATACTGATTTTAAGCTAATCTCAGGAGAAATTATAGCTAGTTATGATCCGGATTGGAAAGGGATGGCTGATGGGGATAAGATTCTTAATGATATTACAGGTAGTGATGGTAAACCTATAGCAGGTACAATTGATTATGAAGTAAAATCAGCAGTATTAAACCCTGACGGCAGTACCACAATAACTGGAGAAAATGGACAAGTTACAGTAATTAAAAAATCTGTATATGACCAAGTATATACAGATAATACTGGTCAAACAGTCACTATTCCGGCAAATGGTAGTGGTAGCCCTACTATTGAAACTGCTGCCGAAGGCGGTAAAGCAATTGCAACAAATACCAACGGAATGAGTAGCAGTGGTGAAGTAACACAAATATCTTCGCCAGATGTAACGATTACTTTTGAAAACGGACCAAACAGTAAATATGCTTTTGATAAGCAACCAGCTGCGGGTACAGAAAAACTTAAAGCCACTTACGAAACGATTCCTATGCCAGAAGGAGGCGTTTACAAGGTACATTATAAAGCAGTATCTGATTTAAATGGATCTGATGTATTTATTGCAGAAGCTAATTTCAAAAATGGTAAAACCAAAGATGATATTGTTTTTAAAACCAACACAGGAGCAAAAGTAGATGTAAAATGGATAAGCGATACTAAAGCCGAAATAACAGTCAATAAAACGTTAAATTTCAGTAAAGGAAGTATTATTGCTACTGTAAAAGGCGGTAAAGAAAAAGACCCTAAAGACGCTACAAAAACCATTGAGGGTAAAGCAGAGGTAGCAGGTAAGGTTAATGTTTGGGAACTAACACAAAAACCAGTAATAAGTATAACCCTTTTAAGTGTTAATGGCGCCAGTATACCCAATGTTAAAGATGCAAAAGAATACCTTAATGAGGTTTATAACACTGTAGGGGTTAAATTTGATGTAACAACTCAAAGTGTAACTATTGCTTCATTACCAAACGAAATACAATGCGGTAATAGTGATATTCTAAATGTATATACTGACGGCCAAAACGATATCAAAAAACAAATAGAATCAAATTCAAATTTTGTTTATAATAACGAAACCTATTATGTTATTTATACAGGCAAACCAGCCCAAAATAATTACAAAGGTTTTATGCCTTTGGGCGGGCAATATGCTTTTGTGTTTGATAATAGCTTAAATACTACAGCACACGAGCTAGGACATGGTATTTTTGGACTTAAACATCCATTCTCCATTGAGGCTGATAGCGGAAAAACAGATCTTCTAATGGATTACGGAGGAGGCAAACGTTTGTCTCACAACGATTGGGAAATTATTCATAGTGGCGGTTGGAAATTCTATGGTTTCCAGAAGAGTTCTACGGGAGGTTTAGTAGGAAATTCAATCATTAAATATAAATTTGAAGAATTTGAATATAAAAATCCAACGGTACTAGAGTTTTTAACAGCTGAAAATGAATTTTACTATCAAGGATATAAAATAACATTTCTTAATAAAAATGTAAAATTCGATAAAGTAAATGGTGTTTTTTATTATAATATTGGGGATGAACGTATAAACATCGTTGTATTATTTGATAAAAACACGCATTTAAATCCTGAACTTTTCTATAAAAGTGTATTTGATGATATGAAAGCTAATGCGGTAATATTATCTGCCAATAATTTAATAACTGAAAAGGCTTATTATGAAAAGTCAAACTATAAAATAGTAGAATTTAACGAGGCTATACCTGTAGAAAATCTAGCTCAATTAAATGACAAAATAAAAAATTTAGATACAGCAACAAAGAATGAAATTATTGCTTTACTGGAGGCGTTACCATTAAATGAAGTACTAGAAATCTGTCAACCATCTAAATGTTACGACATTTTTGGAAAAGAATATACAATATCAGAATGGGGTGAAATCATAAAGTTATTAGAAAATAAAAAAAATAAATTAGGAGTAGACTTAACCAAACTAGCAGTCATTGATCAACTAAAAGAAATCAAGGCTTTATTGTTAAATAAAAAAAATGATGATAAGATATGCCGATTAATATTAGATGAAGTACGTTCAAAGCGAGAGGTGTTGGAATATCCGAAAACATTCCGATTGGAATATTTGGGTAACGATTCGGGAAGGGAACAATTTAGAATTCAATTGCTCGAAAACTTTAAGATCGATAAAGTTGAGAGTATCTTTACGATTAGCTGTGCTTTAAATCAAAATATTAAAAATAGTGACAATGTTGCATTCGACCTATCTTTAGAGTCATCTTCAGAAAAGATTACTATCGATAATCTATCCAAAGGAACTTCTGCAGCTGAGGCACTTTCTAATTTAATAGGTAAGACTGTTTTAGTTTCTTCGGTTGCTATTCCTTCTATAGCGGTGGCAACTGAATACTTTATAACCGCCGAAACGTATACTGCGTACCTTGAACTTTTGCAAACAAAAAATGCAAAATGTATAGAAAGTATGGCGGTCGATCTTACTTTACAGTTACTAGTTGATCGTTTAGTTAAAGATTACGATGGAGAGGGTGTTCCATTTTCTTATACTAGTTTGGGAGTTAGTTGTTCTTATGCATACATGTCAAATTTGACATGGAAGGAGGCTTGTGCAGCAGGTGCTGTCGTAGCTCTAGGTGATAACATACTGAAAAACTTAACTAGCTCAAAATCTGAATCTTTGTCGACTACGATATCCGATGCAACGCTTTATTGCGCGCTAGGTGCTGGTCTCCATAATGTGGTGTCAACAAATTATATTGGGGCAGTAAAGGAATCTGTGCAATGGTATTATATTAAAAGTTTAGTTAATAAGCCTTTGGATTATGCTAAAAAATCTATTGTTGCTAAGTTTATGGTATCGCGAACTGAAAATTTTATTTCAGTCAACGTACTGGCGAAAATAATAAATACTACAACCGATGATTTGGCTGTTACAATAAAAAAACTTGAAGAATTTGCACGTAGTAATAAAAAAATTGTATCTGAAGGCGAAGAAATTTTAGTAAAAGAGGCTGACGACAAAATAATTGCTAAATTCGAAAGTGGAAAATGGAGGGCTGTTCAAGGGGTGGGGAATGTTGCTGAAGACATAACAAACTTCTATACAATAGACAGGGCTTTACAATCCAAAACCCTAGTTGAAAAATTTAATTTAACTCAATTTGCTAGTTCTGCAACAAAAGATGAAGTGGTTGCTATTCATAGATATACCCTGAATAATTTTGAACTTACAATTTCAGCCTATGGGGGTAATTATACTGCCGTTCAACAATCATGGATGAATTTAATAAAATCAGGATTGGTGAAACTTTCGCTCACAAATAAATTTATAGGTAAAGTCTACAGAGGTAGTAATTTGAGTCAATCTAACTTGCAACCTTTTTTAGATGCTTGGGCTAGTAAAACTAAAATAATAAAAATTCCTCCTATCCAGTCAACGTCAAAATTAGAATCTGTTGCTGATTATTTTATTTTTAAATTTAAGGATCCTAGCAAGATCGAGGTTATGTTTGAAATCGAATCTAAAACAGGTATTTATATAGATGATATATCAGATTATGGAAAACACCTACAACCAACGAGGCACATTGATGACCCTGTTCAAGAGGAAGTTTTACTATTTGATAATATGGACTTTAAAATAAATGATATTAGTATAAAAACAAAATTAGATGGTGTTCTTAGATATACTATTAATATGACAGAGTTATGAAAAAATTAAGTTCGGCAGAATTGGAATTAATGTCTAGTGAAGATAGATTTATCTATTTTGGACAAATAGCAAAATTTAAATGGGAACAGAGATCTTTTGAAGAAAAGGATAATGATATTTTGTCTAGTCAAGAGTTCTATGCAAATAGAAGAGGCATTGAGGGAATGAATTTAGAAGAACATTTAGATTTATCTTTGATTGCCGAGAGAACCAGTAAATTTTCTGAATCATATACATTTTTTTGGATTACAAAATCTCCATTTTCACAATGGCACAGAAGTAATTTTACAGCTACAACGATTCTAAACGAAGGCATAAATGATTTGCCTGAGCAAAAGAAAAAACATGTTGTACAAGACTTATTCCCATTAGATGTTCAAGAATATTCATCAGCTGAACAATTTATGATGTACCATAAGGCAATGATTTTTTTAGATAGAGAAGTTGCCCAGCAAATCATGCAAAGCGATGACGTAAGAAAAATAAAAAATTTAGGTAGGCAGGTAAAAAAATATGATGAATATGTTTGGAAATACTTCCGTAGTAAAGTGGTATATGAAGGCAACAAAGCCAAATTTACTCAAAATGAAGAATTAAGGAATGACTTATTTGCAACTAAAGGAACTACACTTGTAGAATCTGCACCAAATGATAATGTTTGGGGTATTGGTTTAGCAGAGGATGATGCAAGAGCCATAAAAAGAGAAACGTGGTTGGGTAAAAATTTACTTGGAGAAATCCTTACTCAAATTAGAATAGAATTAATGGGCGAATATTAATCTTTATCCCCCCGCTCCCGCACGAATCATTTCGTGTGGATCGAGATTGAACAACAAAATTTCCCCAGCTGGCTTGAGTGTATGCTAGCGCGAGCGTCTCGCTCGTGCCTACAAAGTAAACCCCCGATGGCGCGGATATACACTAAATTTCTCGCCACAGATAGCGCGGATTTGCAATCCGTGCCCACAAAGTATATCAAAGTCGTTGTAGCTTTGTATTTTGTTGACATTCTTTTTTATTTAAAAATACAATAAAAGCTACAAATAAAACAATTACATCTTTTTTAAACTTTATTCTTGTAAATTTGTTTTGTTAACACAGATTGTCCTTGATGTATGCGATTGTGGAATCCCGAAAGCGCGGATCCCCGATGGCTCGGATATATACTAAATTTTCTCGTTACCGATAGCGCGGATTTGCAATCCGTGCCCACACAGTATATCAAGAATCTAAAACAAATCTAGCACCACAACATCCAATTCATTTTCTAAGCTCGCATAATTTCTAGCAGAGCTAAAATAATAGTCCTCGGGTAATGTAACTATTTTATCTTTTACAGGATTGTTGTGAATATAATTGACCTTTTGTTTTATAAACCAATTGGTTTCTATTATTTCTGCATGATAGCCATCTTGCCACACTTTGTAGCTTTGATCCCGTTTTAAAAGTTCACATGCTTTGGCAAAAAAAGATAAAAGCCACTCCCTACGACTCTCTGGTTCTTCAATAATAGTTTGAATAATTTTCTTTGAAGTATATTTTTTAAAATCCCGCATTACATCCGACAAAATAAAACCATTTGTTGCTTTACACATTAAATGTATATGACTGTGCATAATGCAATACGCATAAATCTCAAGACCTTTTTTTTCCTGACAATATTGCAAAGCATTAATAATATTATATTTTTGATTGAGTCGTGTAAAAACATCAACCCAACCTACAGTAGTTATAGTTATAAAATACGCTTGATCTGTAGTTGTCGCCTTATATTTTGTTGACATGCTTTTTTATTTAAAAATACAATAAAAGCTACAAATAAAAAAATCGAATGTTTTTTTTAACTTTATTCTTGTAGATTTGTTTTGTTAACACAGATTGTCCTTGATGTATGTGATTGTGGAATATTATTGCGGGCACGGATTGCAAATCCGCGCTATCGTACATAAGAGATTTTTCTGCATATCCGAGCGATCGGGTTACAAGTAAAAGGATTTCTTGCTCATAAAACTGGAATGCTCTCAACAGAAGAAAGTGAAAATTTAGCTGAAATGCTTCGAAGGCTAGATGAGATTCCAAGCGATAAAGCTAGAACGTGGCTAGATTATGGTGCAAATCAGGCTGTATTTAAAGCAAATAGAGAAGCCGGAGTTGCTTTTGGAAATTTAATGAAAACGCAACTGTCTGATGCAAATTCTGAAGCTTATAAGACTTTAGCAAAACATCTTAATGAATTAAATCCAAAGGTAAATTTAGATGAATATTCTATATATTCGCAAGTACAGTTATGTTTAACCAAAAAATGCATTGATAAAGGCGAATATTGGATTCCTGATTTTATATTAGTTGCAGAGAAGACGAATGATAAAGGTAAATACCTCGAAACAATTATAGTTGACTCAAAACTATCTGGTTCTACAGGATGGACAACAAACCAAAATGTAGCAAAAGGTATGGATGGTTGGGATATCAAAGCAATAGGTGATAAAGCTTTGATTAAAGGTAGTAATGTTGAGAATTTTAAGGTAGAAAAATCATTAACTAAAAACGGTGATTTTATAAAATTATATAGCGAGAGTGGAATTTTAAGAACAAAATAATTATGAAATTTAATGAACAAATATTCAACATTTTTAAGTCTTTTTTTACAGAAAAAGGATATCCAGAGTCAAAATATCTTCCACATAATGGTGCGTTAGACTATTACAAGAAAGACAAAAACAACATTCATTGGATTAGGATTACCCTTGATATAACAAAAAAAGCTTTTGTCGATGTATATGGTCAAATATCTTTTTTGGAAGTAACAAATATACTTCAAAAATTCCTTGAAATTAGAACTGATTATACTGAAGAAATAGTTGTTAATTATTATTTATATGAAAATAGAGAAAAATGGACGGATATATGGAAAGCATTACAAGCAGCTTCACCATTAAAAACCAAAGAAGACATTGAAATTTTTAAACAAAACATCTCTAACCACGTAGACACCTACATAGTACCCTTTTTCGAAAAAATCCCCAATTTACAAGCAGTAAATGATGAGATTTTGAATAAATTATCTTTTGATGAATATCCAAATTTTATACCTGGAAACTGTACTTTAAAAGTTTTGATTATAATGAAGCTTTGTGAAAACACAAAATATGAAGATTATAAAACTTTAAAACTTTTAGCATATAAGAAAAACACAGAAACTGATTATAAAAACTGGATCGAAGATTATGAAACATTACAATCATTAATAACCTATTTGGATAGCGGAGAGTATAAAAAAGATTTAATTTAATATTCCCGCTGGCTTGGGCGTATGCTAGCACGAGCGTCTCGCTCGTGCCCACAAAGTAAACACAATATTAATTTGGAGAAAAAACATGAGCTTATTTTGTGAGTTTCGCAACAGTAAATTGGAAAGGCGGATTTACTAGAAATGTTTATTTTTGGATTATTATACAATCGTTGCGGGCACGGATTGCAAATCCGCGCTATCGGGGACGAGCGGGACGCTCGCACTAGCGAAGGATATTCTCATTAAATTATTATCTTGAGAATGGTTTACATAAAGATTTAATTTAAGAATAATTTGAGTTTATACGTATATAAATATTGAATAAAATTACAAAATGAAAAAAATAAGTAAATATTTTAATATTCTTAAACAGAATAAAAAAGAAATAATTAAACCAGTAATATTTCTGTTTTTAACGTTAGTGTTATTGTTCTCATTTAAATATTTTGCAACAAATTCAATAAAAATAAAACTCTTTGAACTTTTTATCTTTCAAGATAAAAAACTATTAATACAAAATTTAGAAATTAATGATTGTCTTTCCTTAATCATTTTCAAATTCATAACAATTATTTTATGGGCTAGTTTTTTGAATATATACACAAAGAACAAATATGCAAAGTTAAAATTAATTGGTTTTTCGCTGTTTATTTTCTTAATCTCGATTGGTTTAACAAATTTAATATTTCCCATTTATGAAAATTATCTTTCTAACAGTTTTCAATTTAGTAATATTATAAAACTTGAATTATCAATCCTGAGTTTTTATAGTGCAGAAGTTTATGTTTGGGTTTTATTAAACTTATTGTGTATGCCATGTTATTTTGTATTGACAGATAAATTAAAAATTAAAATTTCTTTAAATAACCTAATTTCAAATTTTGCCATGATTTACTTGCTTACATGTTTAATATCTACTCCTGGTTTTATAACAACAACAATATTTACAATTATTTTTATAGTTCTATTTTTCATAGGTGTTCTAATAACAAATTTATTTAAGACTAAAAATATAATTGTACCCACAAACAGAAACACTTATTTTTTAATTAGTTCAATTGTAACTATACTTTTAGGTTTTTTTATCCTTAATACAAATTTATCAATAATTAAATTATTATTTGTATTTTCATTTTTAATACTCATACAAAATCTTTACAAATCTGTCAAGTTAAACGACTCTGAGAAATTACTAAAAACTAACCTTAAGTAAAAATAAATATTAAAGGAGGACCCTGCTTGCGCGATTGTATTTATAAGGTTCGCTAGTGCTAGCGTCCCGCTGTACCCGATAGCGCGGATTTGCAATCCGTGCCCGCAAAGTAAATCAAACAAAATAAATAAAAATGTCAACAAAATATAAAGCGACAACAACAGAGGAAGCTATATATTTAACAATGACAAAATGAGGCTGTGATATTTTTTTAGTTCAGTAAATAATTATACAAGATTAGACAATGATTTAAATGTTGTTTTAGTTGAAATATTTTAGTTTAAAACGCGAATTTGGATTATCGATAAAGGTATTGATCAAGAATTACCACATCTCTAAATCCCTCAATTTAACTATGCATGCATTGTAATTCAATTATAATGCTTAATTTTCGATAAATAGTAGAAAATGATGCAATACGATTTTGATTATATCATAATAGGAAGTGGTTTTGGAGGTTCAGTAAGTGCTTTGCGTCTTTCTGAAAAAGGCTATAAAGTACTGGTTGTCGAAAAAGGAAAATGGTACAAAGCAACCGACTTTGCCAAGACCAACTGGAACCTACGCAAATGGTTGTGGATGCCGTATTTGCGTTTTTTCGGTATCATGAAAATGAGTATTTTCAAGCATATTGTAGTTATTTCTGGAACAGGAGTTGGAGGGGGATCACTGGTCTACGCCAACACATTACCGATTCCCAAAACTAATTTTTATAAATCAGGCAGTTGGAGCCAACTCGCAGATTGGGAAACCGAATTAAAGCCTTTTTATAAATTAGCGCTTAAAATGCTTGGAGCAGTTCGTAATCCCAAATTATTTGATGGAGACATTGCCTTGCAAACCTTGGCAAAAGAGTTGGGTAGAGAAGATCAGTTTGAGCATCCTGATGTTGCTGTTTTCTTTGGTAAAGAAGGGCAACAGGTAAAAGATCCCTATTTTGAAGGTCAAGGTCCTGATCGATCAGGCTGTACTTTTTGTGGTGGTTGCATGACGGGATGCAGGCATAACGCTAAAAATACTTTGGATAAAAATTACCTTTATTTAGCTCAAAATAACGGCGCCGAGATCTTAGCTGAAAACGAGGTTGTAGATGTCGTACCTATAGATAATAATGATGGCGCTTCTGGATACAAAATTAGTGTCAAATCAAGCACAAAAGTCTTTGGTAAAAAAAAGCATTTCACTGCTAAAGGAGTTGTTTTCTCGGGTGGAGTATTGGGTACAATAAAGTTGTTGTTGCAGCTTAAGCAAAAATCGTTGCCGTTATTGTCTGATGCTTTGGGCGATAATATCCGTACAAACAATGAAACTCTAATAAGTGTTTCTACTTTAGATAAAAGTAAAAATTTGTCTAAGGGAGTTGCTATAGGTAGCATGTTACATACAGATGAAAACAGCCATTTAGAAATTGTTAGGTATGCTGAAGGTTCTGGTTTTTGGAAATTATTGCATTTGCCTTTATCGAATGGAAAAAATAGTTTGACAAGATTGTTTACTATGTTCAAGCAATTTTTCCGTTTTCCGTTGTCGTATTTTAAAATCTACTTTAGAAATAGTTGGTCAAAAAGCACAACAGTTTTACTATTTATGCAATCAATAGACAGTACTTTAAAATTCAAGGAAAACTGGTTTGGCGGCATGTCATCTACCGTAAGTTCAGGTGTAAAACCATCTGCAGATATTCCAGCGTCTATCGCTTTAACAAAAAAATATAGCGAAATAATAGGAGGGAAGCCTACTTCGTTTGTTTTAGAATCGATTGCTGGAATTCCGTCAACGGCACACGTTTTAGGCGGTGCTGTAATGGCGGAGGATTCTAGCAAAGGGGTGATCAATAAGAATAATGAAGTTTTTGGGTATAAAAATATGCTGGTAGTTGATGGTGCAATGATATCAGCAAATCCTGGGGTGAATCCGTCGCTATCGATTACTGCAATTGCCGAAAGAGCAATGGCGCAAATTAAAAATAAACAAAAGGATAATTAATAATCCTAAAATTAGAGGTATATAAAAGCCTTATTGTGAATTAATTGTGTAATTTTAGAATGTCAATTATCAAGGTAAAAACATAAATTTTTAGTTATAAAAAAGAAAATCAAAATAATAAAAAATTCTATCCACGAAAGGTTGCATCGTGAACCTTATTATACCCATCCCAGACTTCATTTTGTTCCTAATTTTGTACTAAATATCATCACTTTTATGTTCACACTTGCTATAATTGCAACACTTGTGTATTTATTAATTTTATTTTTAGGCAATCGGTTTTATCATTTAAATGGAAAGTAATCCATCATTTAGGTTTGACCTTTTTTTTAAATCTAAAATAAAAGCGACTTCATTTTTATGATTTCAAAAACATTAGGTTGTTGGTTTTTAGGGCTTTTAAATGTGTGTAATATTGTTGTAAATGAGTTTAATAGTGATTTCTTTCTAAAACAAATTAGGAGTGATAGTATAGGACATTTAATTATAAGTAGGTGTTTACCTGAAACAATTTCGTTATATTTGAGTCTATAGAATCAGCATTTATTATTTTAAAATAATCACATCAAAAAACTAAACAAACGATGAAAAAAGTACTATTCTTAACAGGAGATTACACAGAAGATTACGAAACAATGGTTCCTTTTCAAATGCTTGAAATGGTAGGTTATGAAGTGCATACCGTTTGTCCAGATAAAAAAAAGGGAGATTCGATTAAAACAGCCATTCATGATTTTGAAGGAGATCAAACTTACTCTGAAAAACCAGGACATAATTTTGTTTTAAATTATAGTTTCGACAATATAAATGTCGAAGATTATGATGGATTAGTTATTGCTGGAGGGCGAGCACCAGAATATTTAAGATTGAATAAAAAGTTATTAGAACATGTGCAGTACTTTTTTAAAGTGAACAAACCAGTTGCAGCTATTTGCCATGGTATACAAATCTTAACAGCTGCAGATGTAGTAAAAGGAAGAAAATTAACAGCCTATCCAGCAGTTGGTCCTGAGGTAACTTTAGCAGGAGGAGAATTCCAATCAATCCCTGCAGATGGCGTATATGTAGATGGGAATTTAGTAACATCACCAGCTTGGCCAGCTCACCCTAATTTTATTAGAGAATTTTTAAAAATAATGGGAGCAACAATCAAGATATAATACCAATGCTATTTATAAAACAGCATAATTGTCAGTTCGAGCGAAGTGGAGTACCACTATTGCTTCTTACCTCTGCTCGATGTGACAAAAATTAATGGGACTATACTCTACTTGTGTTTGGTATAAAGCTGTTTCTAAATTATTCATTTCATAAAAAGGAAATTGATACGCTACTGCTAAAATATATCCACACTAAATTAACGATTTTTTTTAGCAGTTAGTGTAGATCCTGCTGATGCAATAACGACAAAAAGAACTGCTATAACTTCATTAAATGTAAGTACTTCGTTTAAAAAAAGTAAACCACATATAGAAGCTACTGCAGGTTCTAAACTCATTAAAATACTAAAGGTACGTGAAGGTAATTGTCCTAGTGCTTTCATTTCTAAAGTAAACGGAATAGCACTGGATAAAAGCGCTAAGGCAACTCCCAAATAAAAGAAATGGGGTGTGATAGTAGCAAATCCGTTCCCCATAATTCCGAAAGGAATAATCAACATCGAGGCAAATAACATTCCGGTTGCAACAGCTTCGCCACCTTTCATTATTTTAGAAACTTTTCCTCCTAATATGATATATGCAGCCCACATAGCACCTGCAGTCAATGCAAATACTACGCCAAGCAAATCTACACCTTCCTCTTTCCATGGAGCTATCAAAACGATTCCTGAAGCAGCGAGAAGCACCCATAAATAATCTAATATCCGTTTTGAACCTAGAACGGCAACGACTAACGGTCCTATGAATTCAAGTGTTACGGCAAGCCCTATTGGAATTCTCTCAATTGCGAGATAAAAAATTAAATTCATCGCTCCTAAAGACAAACCATATGGAATGACAATTTTCCATTGGTTGCTCGTAATTTTAAATAAGTTTGGTTTGTAAACGGCTACTAAAATAATCGCAGAAATCCCTATTCTTAAGGATGCTGTTGCAGCCGCTCCAAGTACTGGAAACAATGTTTTGGCTATGGCTGCACCAGACTGTACGCTGATTATCGCAAACAAAACAGCAGGAATAGGAGGGATATTAAGTAGCTTTTGTTTCACTTTATAAAGTTGCGGTTAATTGGTAAAACTACAAAAATATAATTCAAAAAATCAGGTTTTTAAGGATTGCTAGTTGCACAATAAGTAAAATTTTGAATGAATACTCTTTTTAATACCCATAGCATTTTTAAGTACTTTTGTAATAAAATAAGCAACATGAGTTTTACCCATTTATTTAAGGCAAGATTGAATTGGTTTTCTAACAAAGAAATTGTCAAAACACAGCAGAAAAATTACACTAAAAGCCACATCATTTCCATCGAAGGAAAAGAAATACTGAACGTATCTGCTGCCAAAGCTTTTAAGGGAGATCCTACATTATATAATCCCGAAGATTTGTTACTAAGTAGTTTAGTTTCTTGTCACATGATGTCGTATTTGTATCTGTGTACGCAAAACGGAATCGAAATACTCTCGTACACTGATAATGCCGAAGCAACGCTTGAAGTTTTAGATAATGGATCTGGTAGGTTTATAGAAGTTCGATTATTTCCTCAAGTTATTATTCAAAATAAAGAACAAATCACCCTAGCTTTAACGCTACATAAAAAGGCAAGCGAACTATGCTTTATTGCTAATTCTTGTAATTTCTCAATAGTTCATAACGGGAACTGTAAAGGAATTTAAAGTAGTTAAATAATGGCAACTGACCTAAGTCATTTTAAACAGTACCTGAATGAGATACTTTTGATGAATATTTACTACACTAGTACTAACATTAAAAGCCTAAATCATGAAAAATGAAGTTTTATACAACAGCAATATGCATTTTGAACACGAACAATGGAAAGGGGAATTGGCCTTTTGGAAAGACGAATTAGTATTCTTCAATAACAAATTGAGCGAACTCGTGACTCGCTGGACAGACAAGGATGTATTGGCTCAATTAGAACATTATCAAAACGAATTTGTGTTGCACGGTGGTGTAATCGAAGATCTACAAGAAATTATCGAAAAACACGAGGAGCGTATCGCTGGACAAAGCATGACGGGTGAGAATGCTTTAGATATTCAATCTACTAAAGAACATTTAGCCTTTAGAGACAAAATGGAAACGCAAAGACATATTTACGCCGAGCTTAAAAAAGACTTTTTTAGATTCCTTGAAAAGTACATGTAATACTAAAAGTACTATTTCGTTTTTCAAAAAAAAAGAATAAAAACAAAGGTTGACTACTAATTTTAATTTGGTAGCCAACCTTTTTTTGTAGCACTACTTTTAGAAATAGAGTTGCATTTAAATTATAAAAATTGTTTGGGCGTGTCCCAAGGGCCGGGCTTTCCGCTACAATTCCTCGCTGCACTCCCGAAAAAAATCGGGAGTTTGCTGTGGGATTTCCACTTCAATCCCTCACGCAGCACCTTTGTCGAGATACTGCATTAAATTAATTTTTTTTGAGGTCAGTAGTTACGAACATATAATTTTAGATTGATATATTTTTTCTGACTCGACCATTCTTACTATCAAATTGTTGAATATTGTGTCTTTGCTTTGAGAACGGTTAATTCGATAACAAAATTCATCAAGATACCTGTTTATATTAAAGTCACTTACCGATGAATATGTTGTTCTAATCCATGATTTTACTTGATGAATCATTGTGTGCAATGCCATAAAATTCATCCCTTTGTTGCTTTCTATTTGTGTGATATTATAATCTCCAAATAAAGGACGATAACCTTTCCATTTATCTGTGGTTATTTTTGCATTTTTATTAATGTGCTTTTCAAATATTGTCTCTAATTCTTTGGCTGAATAATTATCAATTTTCAAGGCATACATTCTTTTAATTTTTCCTTCATCTGTTAGTTCCACTGCTGTTACAACCTTTTTTTTCTTGCTATCATAACTCCTGCCTACTTTACCTTTTTCCTTTCCTCCAATAACGAATTCATCAACATGAACAGTTCCGTCCATTGGATGATTCTCACTAGATTTCATCGCTTCTCTAATTTTGTGCATAAATAAACGTGCTGTTTTTTCTGTAACTCCATAGCGAACTCCCATGTAACTGGCAGATAAACTTTTAGTGGTGGTTGACATCTCAAAACATATAAAAAAGGCTTTGCGTAAACCAAACTTAACCTTATGAAATAAAGTGTTTGCCGCCGCGGTTTCTGTATGGCTGCAGATATTACAAGTTCTGGAAAAATCTTTGCGGATTTGACTCTTTGTATGCTTACATTTTAAACAAATAAATCCTCGTTCCCATTTATAATTTGCTAAATATTCTTTGCAGTGTTCATCTGTTTTAAACCGTTCAGCGAACTCTAAAAGGTTTTGCCCTGTAAATAAATCCATGTTTCCCTTGTTTTATTGATCTCTAAGATATGAAATTATCTACTTACCTCAAAATTTTTTATTTTTTGTGAGGCTGATCTAGATCAGTGCAACCGTTTTTATAACGCCTTAATTTTGTTCTTTGAAAACTTGTCAAGAGTTGTATTCGATTATTGTAAAAGGCATTTTAAATAATTGAATTTCAGTAACCAAGATGAGTTTGATTAGCAATAAGAAAAAAATAATTAATGTATTTTAATCATGAATAACAATCAAGATAAAAAAGCCTACTTCATAGGCGGCGGAATAGGATCATTAGCAGCAGCAGTATTTTTAATTAGAGATGGCGGATTAGATGGTAAAAACATTACGATTTATGAAAGTTTAGCTGTTTTAGGCGGAAGTTTAGATGCAGGCGGAAATCCACAACAAGGATATACTTTACGCGGATCGCGCATGTTAACATTAAATATTTACGAATGTACTTGGGAGTTATTCAAATCAATTCCATCACTTACAGATCCTAATACTTCTGTTTATGAAGAGACTGTTGCGTTCAATGAACGTGTAAAATCAAATGCAAAAGCACGATTAATTGACAAAAACCGAGCGATTGTAGATGCGTCTAAACTAGGTTTTTCTATGGAAAATCGTGCTGAATTATTGAAGCTAAGTGAAGCAAGTGAAGATAAATTAGGAAATAGCTGTATTTCTGACTGGTTTTCTCCTTCCTTTTTTGAAACTAATTTTTGGTTCATGTGGCGTACTAGTTTTGCCTTTTCACCTTGGCATAGCGCCGTAGAGTTTAAACGTTATTTACACCGATTCATGCAAGAATTTCCAAACGTAGAAACTATGACAGGAGTAAAACGTACCGTTTATAACCAGTATGACTCGATGATTCTGCCATTAATTGTTTGGCTTAAGTCGCACGGAGTGAATTTTATGAAAGAGTGTACGGTAACTGATCTTGATACTGCATATGAACTTGATCCCAAAACAGGAACCGAAAAGGTAGTTGTTAAAAACCTTATTTATGAAAATGCTGGAACTAGTAAAACAATTGGAGTTACAGCCAATGATTTGGTGTTTTTTCAAAATGGTTCTATGACAGATGCCTCAAGTTATGGTTCCATGACAACTGCGCCTAAATTTTACACAAAAGAAGACAGCCAAGGCTGGGCGATTTGGGAGAAACTAGCAAAAAAATATCCTGAATTTGGAAAACCAGAAGTATTTAATACCAATATAGCCGAGTCTTTCTGGGAATCATTTACGGTCACATTAAAAGACACCGCTTTTTTTGATCAAATGGAAAAATTCTCGGGTAATAAAGCAGGAACAGGAAGTCAAGTTACGCTTAAAGATTCGAATTGGTTTATGAGTTTTTCATTAAACAATCAACCACATTATAAAGACCAACCCGCTAATGTACAAGTGTTTTTTACTTATGGACTGCATCCAGATCGCGTAGGGAATTTTGTAGGGAAACCCATGACAGCTTGTTCTGGAGAAGAGATTCTTCAAGAGTTATGTGGGCACTTAAAATTTGATTATGATGTAGTGTTTGCCAATGCCATTTGCATTCCGTGTAGAATGCCGTACATCACTAGTATGTTCCTACCTCGTTTAAAAACGGACCGACCACTTCCAGTACCCAAAAACTCAAAAAACCTTGCGTTTGTAAGTCAGTTTGTAGAAATTCCGGATGATGTAGTATTTACTGTTGAATACTCCATCAGAGCAGCTCAAATGGCTGTTTATGAATTACTCGAGCTCGACCTTAAAATTCCACCAATTACAAAATTTGATAAGAGTCTAAAAGTGGAATTGGAAAGCGTAGTTAAAGCATTTCACTAAATAAAATAATAACTAACATTTTAAAACAAAAATTATGGCAAATATAATAGTGATTCCATTTACCGAAGAGGAAAATGCAATAGCAGCGCTACATAAAATAAAAGAATTGGATGGATATGGAGATATTACGCTCTATGAACACATGATGATTCGTAAAATAGAAAATAATCATTATGAAATTTTATTTTATAAAGAACAAGGAGAAGGTTGGAGAACGTTAACGGGAATGGCTCTTGGTGGGCTTTTAGGTTCTGTTGCTGGTCCTATAGGATTAGTTGTAGGATTGTATACAGGTGTTGTTGCAGGAGCAGCTTGGGATGTAAGTCGTCATGATTTTGGAGAAGAACTTATCCAGAAAGTCAGTAATAAAATGAACATTGGAACCATCGCAATTATTGCTGAGGTTGGCGAAGACAGTTCCATATTTATTGACGATGCAGTAAAACCTTTTGCGTCAGAAATAATTAGAAGTGAAGCCGGAATCGAATTTGACGATTATATCGATGAACATATTGAAGACATCGAAGATAAAATTGAAGAGGAACGTGAGAAACTAAGAAAAGCAACTACCGAAGAAAAAGACAAAATAAAAGCTAAGATTACCGATTTAAAATCAAAAAGAAAATCAAAAATTGCCGATTTTGAACATAAAAACAAATCGGCTTTAAAAGAAGTCGAAGCTAAAACAAAAGATAGAATTAAGAAATTAGAATCCCGTCTTAAAGGATATGAACTCGCTGTTGAAGATGCATTTGCCAAAGCAAAAATAAACAGAATAAAAAAGAGACTACAAAAGCAAGAAGAAAAATTAACGCACTTGCTTAGTGTTCTAGAAGAGGAAATTAGGGATTAGTCTAATTTTAAATCAATATTAAATGGGAAAACTCATACTGGTAAGACACGGAAAAAGTGTGTGGAATGTAGCCAACATATTTACAGGTTGGACAGATGTTGATCTTGCTCTAGAAGGAATAGAGGAAGCAAATGCAGCGGGTGAAATTATTAAAAGGCATCAAATTACAATTGATATTTGTTATTCTTCCTATCTAAAAAGAGCCATCCGTACAGGACTAATTATTTTAGAGCATGCTGATAGGATGCATGTAGATTTTATTAAAAGTTGGAAACTAAATGAGCGAAATTATGGTGCTTGGCAAGGAAGAAATAAAGACGAGGTAAAAAGAGAAGTTGGAGAAGAACTTTTTTTAAAAGTACGAAGAGGCTTTGATACTCCACCGCCCAGTTTGCAACTTACTGATAAAAGACATCCCAAATTTGATCACTTATATGATACTGTCAATAGTAGCTATTTACCAGCCTCAGAATCCTTAGAACAAACCGAAGTGCGCGTCGTTGAATATTTTTTTGAGGTTATTATACCTGAATTGGTAAAAGGAAAAACCGTTTTGGTAGCTGCACATGGGAATTCAATTAGAGGATTAATGGCGCATATTGAGAATATTAACTCCTCAGAAATTCCTAAAGTAACTGTGCCAACAGGAGTGCTGCAAGTTTACGAGTTTGACACTAATATGATTTTAAAAAAGAAATACAAACTAGAAGAAAAAAATAAAATTAAACTTTAATACAACCAATTATGAAAACAAATTTTTTATCCTTAACCATGATAACATTGATGGCAGGAACTATTTTAACAAGCTGTGGAAAAACAACAAAAGATGACGCATCTGCCGTAAAAGAGGATGTTACAGAACTGAACAAAGATTTAGAACAAGGAGCAAAAGATACGGGTGTTGAGACTAAAGAAGCCGTAAATGCAGACTGGAAAAAGTTTGAAGCTTCGTCTAAAATAGCTATTGAAAACACAGACACTCAAATTAAAGCGCTTCGGGATAAAATTGCTAAAGCGGATAAAGCAGAAAAAGTGAAACTGACTGCAAAATTAGATGAACTCGAAAAAAAGAATACAGAGTTAAAAGAGAAATTAGAAAAAAGAGGCGTAGCGTTCAAAGAGGATGTTAAGGAAATGAACCAATCAGCCAAAGAAGAGGAACAAGAATTTGAGAGAGAGTTTACTCATGATATGGATGAATTAGGGACTGCTTTAAAAGATCTTTTTAAAGACAATGTGAAATAATTTTTAAAAATGCAATTATGCCAACTACAATTTTAAGTTCGATGGAGTCTGCAGTAAAAAATTGGTGGATATCTCTTTTACTAGGTATTCTATACATTATTGTTGGAATATGGGTGTTTCAAACGCCATTAGTCAGTTATGTCTCTTTAAGTTTTATTTTTAGTGCCTTTATATTTGTTTCGGGAATATCCCAAATAGTTTTCGCTATTTCAAATAGAAAAAAGATACACAGTTGGGTTTGGTATCTAGCAGGTGGTATGTTAGATTTAGTAGTAGGAATGCTATTGATTTTGAATCCTTTAATGACAATGGCTATTTTACCATTCTATGTTGGATTCTGGTTATTGTTTCAAAGTATGATGGCAATTGGGTTTTCTTTTCAGTTTAGAACAGCCAATGTACCTTCATGGGGATGGTTATTATTCCTTGGAATCATGACACTATTGTTTTCATTTTTGTTACTGTCTAATCCTGTATTTGCAGGTTTAAGTATTGTTTACATGACAGCAATGGCAATGATAACCGCTGGAGTTTTTAGAATTGTACTCGCTTTCGAACTTAAAATACTACATAAGAGAATAACTGGTATTTAATACCAAAATGGACCATTTAGAAAATAAACTCATGAAAATTAAAAAAAATAAAACACCTCAAAACTCAAAAGTATATTTAATTGGAAGCGGTATTGCGTCACTAGCAAGTGCTGTTTACCTGATCAAAGATGCTAAAGTTAAAGGAGCAAACATCCATATTCTTGAAAAAAGTACAATCGCAGGTGGTGCACTTGATGGTGCAGGAAACAAAGACGACGGATTTGTTGTGCGAGGGGGACGCATGCATGAACCCCATTATACTTGTTATTGGGATTTATTATCGAATATTCCATCGCTAGAAGATCCGCTTTTAACGGTAACTGAAGAGTCTAATGAATTCAATAAACGATTTGTTTCTAACGGACAAGCGAGACTAATTAAAGACGGGAAGATACTGGATGTTTCTTCTTATGGACTTTCATTATTGGAACAAACAGAGTTACTACGACTACTATTTGCTTCCGAGAAATCGCTTGGAAAGAAAAGAATAGAAGATTGGTTTGACCAAGAGTTTTTTGTTACTAATTTTTGGTACATCTGGTCTTCAATGTTTGCTTTTCAAAAATGGAGTAGCCTGGCCGAAATGCGACGTTATATGCGACGTTTTATTCATATGATTGATGGATTGAATAAATTGGGAGGCGTAATGCGTACCAAGTACAATCAATACGATTCGGTTGTGGTGCCGTTAAAGCGTTATTTAGAAAAAGAAGGGGTGCAATTCACTATGGATTCTGAAGTGGTAGATATTGATTTTGATCTATCTGCTGATAAAAAAACAGCTACGGTATTGCATTTAAAAAATAAAAATGAAATTGTACTAACAGAGAATGATTATGTTTTTATCACCAACGGTTCCATTACTGATAGTACAGATAATGGTGCTTGGAATAGAGCAGCCAAACTAAAAGGATTTGAAGAATCTGGATCTTGGAAACTTTGGAAAAAAATTGCCGAAAAAGACACCGCTTTTGGAAATCCAAGTCCGTTTTGTGATGCTATCGATTTACAAAAATGGTATTCTTTTACCGCAACATTTAAAGACAGTACTTTTCATGACCACATGGAAAATTTTTCGGGAAATGTAGATGGAACTGGTGGTTTGGTTACACTAACCGATTCAAATTGGCTAATGTCAATTGTTATTGCGCGCCAACCTCATTTTCCAAATCAACCAGACGATGTCAAGATTTTTTGGGTATACGGTTTATACCCTGATCGAAAAGGAAACTACATTAATAAAACCATGGCCGAATGTACCGGAGCCGAAATCCTAGAGGAATTATGGTTTCATTTAAAGGTTCAAGAGATGATGAAGCCCATTACAGATGCTGGAAAAGTGAATTGTATCCCTACTGCAATGCCTTTTATAGATAGTTTGTTTATGCCTAGAAAAATGGGTGATCGACCAAAAGTATTACCAAAAGGAGCCACAAATTTTGCTTTTTTAGGACAATTTGCTGAGGTTCCAAAAGATGTAGTATTTACCGTTGAATATTCGGTTAGAACGGCACAAACTGCGGTTTATGGTTTATTTAAAACCGATAAGAAAGTGTTACCAGTATATGAGTCTATTCATAGTCCAGAAGCACTTATAAAAGCAGCTAAAGCGATTAGTAGATAAACTAAATATTAGTTGGAAAACTGTTTTTAAATTATTGCAGGATATAAAAACAAATTAATTGAATAGCATAAACTTTGATATAAAACAGCTGCGCCACGATTTTGGTCAGCTGTTTTTTGGCAATTATAATAGTTGTGAAAATATGTAAATGAAGTAATATAAGCTTACAATTATATAATTATCATTGGGATTACAATGGTTATATTTGAATATGATTTTAAAGAGACAAATGAAAAGTTGATTTGTTTCTAATGTTTAATTAAAATAATAAAATAGTATGTTACAGAAAAACGATATCGCACCTAATTTTACTTTAGACGCTTCACCTGATAAAAAAATATCTTTAGCAGACATGAAAGGGAAAAATGTAATTCTTGCATTTTACCCCGCAGATTGGAGTCCGGTTTGTAGCGATCAAATGGCTTTATACAACGAAACACTTAAATTTTTTAAAAAGCATGACGCCGAAATATTTGGCATATCAGTAGATAGTGTATGGTGCCATAAGGCTTTTACAGCATCTCGAAATTTACATTTCCCTTTATTAGCCGACTTTGAACCAAAAGGAGCCGTTTCAAAAGCTTACGGTGCTTATGATGAAAAATCAGGACAATCCAAACGAGCTTTATTTGTAATTAATAGAGAAGGAGTTATCGAATGGAGTTTTGTATCTCCAAATGAAGAAAACCCTGGCGCCGATGGTATTTTAGAAGCTTTAGAAAATATGAACAAATAAAAAAAAGAAAATGAGTTTACATCCAGACGTTAATAAAAAAGATCACATTAAAGGAGATTCAAACGCTAAATTAGAAATCGTAGAATTTGGAGATTTTCAATGCGGCCATTGTGGTGCAGCACATCCAGTTGTAGAAAAAATAATAAAGGAATTTGGAAACCAAGTTAAATTTGTATTTCGTAATTTTCCTTTATCAGAAATGCATCAAAATGCACGTGAAGCTGCTAAAGCCGCAGAAGCCGCTGCATTACAAGGGAAATACTGGGAAATGCACAAAAGTATTTTTGAAAACCAAGAGTATTTACAATCCAATGATTTTATAAGCCATGCTGAAAAATTAGGATTAGATATCCAAAAATTCAAAAAGGACATGCAACTAAGTAGTATTGCCGAAAAAATTGATGATGATTTTGAAAGCGGTATTCGTAGTGGTGTAAATGGTACGCCTTCTTTTTTTGTTAACGGAAATAAATTTGATGGTGATGCTTCTAATTTATTAGCAGTAATTGAGAGGAGTGTAGAATAGGAGCTACTTATTCTACCAAAAAACCACACTACTTGTAGTATTTAAGTTAAATTCCTTTTTTTGAAAAAGAAAAGAGAACGCTATTTTAAAAAAATATCCAAGACTGATCTAGGTCATTTTAATTGTTTTAGAACAGTAATACCTTTGAGTAATTATAAATTTAAAACGAAAAATAATGAAAACTCCAAACATCGGAATTTCAACTGAAAACAGACAAGCAATCGCTGACCAATTGTCAAAGATATTGGCAGATGAATTTATATTGTATTCAAAAACACTTAATTTCCATTGGAACATTGAAGGAGCTGATTTTCACTCTGTACACTTATATTTAGAAACTTTATACCAAGAACAACAAGAAACTGTTGATACCGTAGCCGAAAAAATACGTGCATTAGGTCATTATGCACCTGCCACTTTGAAGAAATATTTAGAATTAACGCATCTTACGGAAGAAACAAAAGGTAAAAATGATAGTCAAAGCATCTTTGCTGAGCTATTACAAGATCACGAAAGTATTATTGTATTTATCAGAGAAGAGATAAAACCCATTGCTGATAAAATGAAGGCTGATGGAATTAGCGATTATATCACAGGATTAATGGAACAACATGAAAAAACCGCTTGGATGTTGCGTTCTCATTTAAAATAAAATTGTTGCAATAATTGTAACTAAAAAACAATTTATTAGCCCAAATAGAAGTTATTCTATTTGGGTTTTTTCTTTTTGATTGCGCTAGTTTTATTTTTCACAAAAATAAAATGTGCAATGATTTTCATCCTTTGTTAAAGTTTTATAAAATAACGGTGTGCTGATGTAGGTCAGTGTCAGTGCTTTATAGTCGTTATATATTTGGTCTATAATTATTCATAATTTAAATAATTGAAAATATGAGAACAGATCTTAGCATTAAAGAAAATGTTTTGGAAGAATTACAATGGCAACCAAGTATTGACGAAACTCAAATTGGAGTAATTGTAAAAGATGGAATTGTGACACTATCTGGAACCGTAGACAGCTATGTAAAAAAACAAGAAGCAGAAAAGGCGGCTAGGAGTGTAGTTGGGGTAAAAGGAGTAGCTGAAGAGATAGCGGTTAAATATGGTACGAATTCTAATAAATCAGATACTGAAATAGCTACTGCAGCAGTTAATGCCTTAAAATGGAATATATCTGTACCTGAAAATAAAATTGAGGTTAAAGTCGAAAATGGATGGGTTTATTTGACCGGTGAGGTACTGTGGGATTTTGAAAAAAATGCTGCTAAAAGAGCTGTAGAAACGCTAACTGGGGTTCATTATGTAGTGAATAATATTGCTCTTAAAAATACAGTAGATGCTGTTGATATTAAAGAAAAAATTAAAAAGGCATTTGAACGTTCGGCTGATATTGATGCTAAAGATATTATTGTAAAAGCTGATGGCCATACTATCAAACTGACAGGTAAAGTGCATTCATTAAAAGAAAAAGATAAAGCTAAAACAACAGCTTATTATGCACCTGGAGTATGGAGAGTAGAAAATGAGTTGGAAGTTGAATATTAGTTTTAATCAAAAGATAACGAAGAATTATTTACAATTGTTTTCTTATTAAAAGCCCTAGTTCTATTGACAGATTAGGGCTTTTTTTTCACTGACTTAGATCATTTTATAATTATCTTTAAATTGCTAATTTTGAAGTAATCTTATTTTATTTGAGAAAAATAGTAAGATGTATGACAAAATTATACTGCATCAAACTTGAATTTCAATAAATAGATAAGGCAATATTTTGGCTAAAACAGAATAACAATTTAAATACTATAAAATGAACTATAAAAATATTACCGTAGCAGGAAGTGGTGTTTTAGGATACCAAATTGCTTTTCAAACCGCATTTCATGGATTTAATGTGACCGTTTATGATATCAATGATGCTGTATTAGAAAAAGCTAAAGCAAAATTCAAAGACTTGAGTGAATCCTATAAAAAAGATTTGAAGGCAACGCAAGAACAGTTAGATCAAACCTTTAAAAACCTGAGTTATAATGCTGATTTAGGAGCAGCAGTTGCAAATGCCGACTTGCTCATTGAAGCGGTTCCAGAAAATCCAGCGATAAAAATTGATTTTTACCATAAATTGGCCAAAGTTGCTCCCGAAAAAACAATTTTTGCGACCAACTCATCAACGCTTTTACCAAGTGATTTTGCAGATGCTACAGGAAGACCAGCAAAGTTTTTAGCGTTACATTTTGCAAACACAATTTGGATTCACAACACAGCCGAAATCATGGGCCATGCCGGAACAGATCCGAACGTTTTTAAAGATGTCGTGCTTTTTGCTAAGGCTATTGGCATGCTCGCTTTGCCAGTACTTAAAGAACAACCTGGATACATTCTTAACTCTTTATTAGTACCTTTATTAAGTGCTGCGACTAACTTGCTAGTGAACGAAGTTGCTGATGTGGAGACGATAGACAAAACATGGATAAAAGCAACTGGTGCGCCAGTAGGGCCTTTTGGAATTTTAGATGTTATAGGCATTACAACGGCGTATAATGTTAATGTAATTGCAGCAGAGAAAACGGAAGATGCGTTAAAAATAAAAACGGTAAAATACTTAAAAGAGCATTTTATTGATAAAAATAAATTAGGTGTTGCTACAGGTGAGGGGTTTTATAAATACCCTAACCCAGCATATGAAAATCCTGATTTTTTGAAGTAGGTTTATTTAATTTAAGCCTACTAATTCAAGTAAAAAAAGAGGATAAACAGATTTAATGCTGTTTATCCTCTTTTAATTTAAAGAGTTAAGAACGTTTTTTAAGGTATCCTTTTAAAATATCTATTTGAAAAGCACCAACAGTAGATAAATTGGAATCGGCGTTCATTAGTACCAAACCATAACCTAAATCAGACAGTTTGCAATCTTGAATTATTTCGTTATTGATGCCGCTATAAATGGGCATAAAATGTTTTTCAACTTCAATTCCTGAAACATTTGCGACTTTGATAGCTGTTGTAAATGCATTAGCAATTTGATCTGGCGATAATCCCTTATCTAATAAATCACTAGCCAAATGTTTCATGTTTTTAGCATTGTAAAAATGCATGAAATTTTGAATATTGTCATTTACTTTGTATTTTTTCTTGTATAGTAATAGTTGCATGGCTTGTAGTTTCTAAATTAATAAAGAAATATGCTTGTTATTTACTTTTTAAAATTATAGTCCTTTTTCATAATCAAATAACATTTTTTTGAATTTGACAAAATCTTTAGTAAAAGTGTTCATTCTTAGAAGAATTTGTTGATGTTTTTCTCTGTAATCATTATCGGATAATCCCTTGTCACCTTTTTCAATTTTGGATAATAATTTTTCGTGTTCAATAATACTTTGTTCTAAGTCTTGAAATAAATCATTGTAAATAGTATCAATATTGTTTAATATTTTTTGATAGTTAGAATTACTTTTTTCAGCAGTTGATTTTTTCTTTAATACTACATTAAAAAATGTGATTTCGTCTTTCCATAAATTAATGTGGTCTAACCATTCTTTACTTTCAAAGTGTAAAACGTCTAATCCTGCACCAAGTAAGAACTGTGCTTTTGGATTTAAAATAGCTGTGCTCATAATTGTTTGTTTTAATTTATTTTAATAGTGCTAATGCTAAGAATTTTTAATTAATAAAGTTATATTAATCAATAGCAAATCTTTTAAGGAAACTTGCTTGTAATGCTTGTTTAGCGTCATTTAAAAGTTGGGAAACTTCTTCTAGGGTATTGTTTCTAATTTTGGCAATTTCTTCTAATTCTAGTTGTTCAATAGTGAACAATTCAAATACATTGCGCATGGAATAAGGCAAATTGTAGAGTACCATTTGAATGTGATTTTGAATTTCTTCGGCACTTAATTCTTTGTCTATTTTTTCGATCAACGCTTTTTGATTGTCTTCTATAAAAACATGATTTAAAGTATAGTCGTTATGGTTGTATGAAATGTCATCAAGTTCTTCTATCATCAAGAGATGTCCATCTCCATCAGTGCTAAAATTTTCTTGCATAGCATCCCATTCTGGTTTAGAATAATCATCAATGTTTTTAAAGAAAAATTCATCAAACTCTTCTTCTACAGTAATATCGTCTAGAAGTTCATTCGTTTTCTTAAACAACCAGAGATAAAAATCCTTCTCTTGTTTTACCTCATCAATGTGATCATAGATTTCGATAAAAAGTTGGTCAATAATATCGTCGGCTTTGATTTTGTTTTTGGGGAAGTGCCCTTTTTTAATTGCAATATTGAGTTGCCCGTTTACATACTTTTTTATTTCAGGCATTATTTTTAACACCAATGCATTAAAGGAAGATTTATCGTCTTCTTTTTTTAGTTTAATAAGATCCGGATACGTATTGCTTACGAATAAACGAAACTCTTTTTTGTTTTGGTAATAAGAAATATTTGTTTGCATAAATGATTACTTTAATAAGTTTATTGTAAAGATAGGTACTTGATTTTTTTTCTAAAATGACGCAGGTCAGTCTGTTAAAATTGATTAGGTTGTTCACTTAAATTTTAACTGTAAAATAGGAGCATTATCTTAAGATAAGATGATTTCAAGAAAAAGTTCTTTAGAAACAAGAGCTTAAAAATAATATAAAACTGATGTAGGTCATTTAGAAGATGGCAAACAGTTACTATTTTTGTGGTATAAAAAAAGAAAATTGTTGTTTAAAATATAGATTTTCACTGTGGTAATGAAAGTCTTTAAGGTATTAGAAGTTGTTTGTGCAGGGTGTTTTTTAAAATTAGCAATTGGTTGTTAATAATTAAAAATACAATTATAAAGTAGGACTAATACTTTCAAAGGAACTAAGACAATTTAGTCTTAGTTCCTTTTTAAATACAATTAGAGTGCCCAAAGTAGGACTATAATATGAAAATGTTGATTTGTAATTCTGGATTAATGTTATAGGTAGTAAAGGAAATATTAATGATTTTTAGCAACTTGTTTTAGTTTATTTTTATTTAATAAAACTAGCCTTCTATTAGTTTCAACACCTATTAATCCTTCGTTTTTAAATTCAGTTAACATTCTAATAGCAGTTTCTGTTGCAGTACCTATAAGTCCCGCAAAATCATCTCTAGGAATGCTTATTCCAGTATGATTTTCATCCTTAATCATTCCCTTTTTGTCTAATTCTAAAAGTACTTTAGCAGTACGTTGTCGTACAGTCGCAAAAGCCATATCTACCAATTGCTCTTGGAGTTCGATAATATTATTAGAAATCATACCAAAAAATTTATTAGACACTTCTTTATTGCCATAGAGCAGTTGTGTAAAATCATCTTTCGGAATTGCCAGAACCTCCGCGTCTTCTAAAACACTAGCAGTTTCGGCATAAGTACCTGCACTAGCAAGAAGAGATAGTTGACCTATAAAATCTCCAGGACCATATAAGGCAATAACAAATTCCTTTCCTGATTCAGTTGTTCTATAGGTTTTTACATTACCACTTTGAATAAAGTACAATTGATGCGCAGCACTTCCTTCGGTAAAAATATTTTCTTTGTTTTTATATTTTTTAATGCTTCGATTTTTAGATAAATCTTCAAGATTTAAATATGTTGAAGCCTCATTAAGAAACTCATTAAAACCGTGAATACTTTTAGAATATTCTTTTTCTAAAAATTTCTTTTTCTTGATGCGACATGCTATTGCTCCTAATAAATCTTCCTCTTCAAATGGTTTGATTAGATAATCGTCTACACCTAAATTCATCCCTTTTCTGATCTCTGCTTGTCCAGATTTAGCGGTGAGAAATATAAAGGGAATACTAGCGGTTATCGTATTTTTGCTTAAAGCATCATACACACCATACCCATCTACTTCTGGCATCATAATATCACAGATAATAATATCAGGAATATGCTCTAGGGCTTTTTGAATACCAATTTTACCATTTTCGGCAGTAATAACAACGTAATTCTCTAGTTCAAGAATTTCTGCAGTATTTTCTCGTACGTCCTGATTGTCTTCAATTATAAGTATTTTACTCATTTTTTTTAGTATCTAATGGAAATTCAATATAAAAAGTAGCGCCTTCTTTTAATTCACTTTTAAAAGTAATAGTACCACCCATTAATTCAGTATACTGTTTCACAATATTGAGACCTAAACCAGTTCCTTGAATATTTGATGCGTTATTAGCGCGATAAAACCTTTGAAACATATTGTTTTGATCTTCGATAGGAATACCTATTCCTTCATCAATTATTTCAATGTTTACATGCTCATTATTACTTTTTATTTTGATAATTATTTCTTTATTTTCTTCTGAATATTTTATGGCATTAGAAACAAGATTATAAATGATATGCTTGACTAATTTTAAATCTAAAAAAGCTTCAATTATTGAATTTTCAGACTGTAGCCTTATAATTTGTCCCTTTTTTTTGATGTCCTCTAATTCTTCGAGTAATGATTTTGTGAATGCAACCAAATCGAATAATACAGGCTGAGCAATTATTTTTCCTTCTTGTAGTTTGCTCAGGGATAGAAAATCATTTAGAATTACGACCAAATTCTTTACATTCGATCTTATTTTAGACACATAATTTATTCTTTTAGCTTCTTTTCCAACACCATTTTGTTTTTCGATTAAAATAGCCGAAGATAAAATGGCGCTCAACGGAGTCCTAAACTCATGCGAAGCCATAGAAATAAAACGCGATTTTAACTCGCTCAATTCTTGTTCTTTTTTTAAGGTATTAAACATTTCAAATTCAGCCTTCTTTTGTAAAGTGATATTATTATAAACTAATAAAACTTGTTCAATAGTATTATTATCATTGTACAATGGGGTGGTATTAACTAGGTAGTGATTGTCTCTAAATTCGATTTCATAGGAGAGATGTTCCCCTTCAAGCGTTTTTACTATTTTTTCTCTGGAGATTTTCTTTATTTCATCTGAGACACCAACAACATCGCCAAGTACGGTTTTGTTTTTTACCAAATTATCAAAACCCAATGCTATAACCTCTTCCCCTTCGACAAATACAATCCTCAATTTAGAATCAACAACGGCAATAAATCCTTTAGGGAAATTATGAGAAACATTATCTAGCAATTGCTTGCTGTTTAAGGCTTTTCTTTCGGCCTCTTTGGTGACATGAATTTGGTTATTGAGATTTACATTTAATTTGGTTAATTTTTGAACAATAGCATTGAGCTCAGTAGTGCGTTCTGTTACTTTCTCTTTTAATTCAATGGTGTAATTCCGTAAATTTTCTTCACTATCTTTTAGTTGTTCTTCGGCTTTTTTTTGCTTAGTAATATCTTGAATAGTACCATACATTTCTTTTGTATTACTATTCGCATCAGATACAATTTTCCCTTTGGTTAAAACATTTCTTAAAGAACCATCGGGTCTAATAATTGTTTTTTCGTATTGATAATCTGTTTGATTTTTGATAGCAAGAGCCACTATTTTTAAAGTATTTTCTCTTTCATCTGGATGAATAAAACTACTTAAAGTGTCTTTATTGAGTCGCACATCACCAGGTTCAAGACCGTAAATTCTATAGAACTCGTTTGACCAGCTTCGTTCATTTGTTTGTAAGTTCCAATACCAGTTACCTACATGTGCAATTTGCTGGGCTTCAGCCATTCGGCTTTCACTAACGATTAAGGCATGTTTTGCAGCCATACGCTCTGTAACATCAATAATAAAAGCAATTACTACTTTTTTATTATCTATTTCTGTAGGGCTTAAGCTTATTTCTAGTTGAAATTGAGAACCATCTTTTTTTAATCCCCATAAATCCAAATCATGTCCCATACGTCTTGCCTTGGGTTTTGAATTATAGTTAGCTCTATGAGAATGGTGGGTGTTTTTAAAGCGAGAAGGAATAAGACTCTCTACATCTTGATGAATTAATTCTTGTGAACTGTAACCAAACATTTGCTCACCAGCTGGATTTGCTTTAATTATTAATCCCTTGTCATCAATGACTAAAATTCCTTCCACAGAGGAGTGAAAAATATTTTTAAAAAGTAGGTTGTCTTTTGCGCTATCACTCATTTTTACTTTTTTTAAATTCGTCTACTTGTCTTAATTTTGGTAAAGAATCAGGATAATTTTCTTGTATAAAACCTATGAGTTGTTCTCTCATTTGACAGCGTAAGGTCCAAACATCTGAGGCGTTTTTAGCACTAAACGTACAACGCAATTCCATTGCTCGATCATCGCTTTTAGTAACTAATAGTTCCCCAACTTTTTTATCCCATAGCAGGTTGTCATTTAAAAGTGCTATTAGTTTTGTTCTCAGTTTAGCAACAGGAAAAGTATAATCTACAGAAATAAAAACACTACCAATTAATTCTCTAGAACTAAAAGTCCAATTTACAAATGAGTTGTCACTAAAAAAATTAAGAGGAACAACGAGTCGCCTCCAATCCCAAGTTTTGATCACAACATAGGTAAGTGTGATATCTTCGACAGTACCAAACTCCCCTTGAATAACAACTTCATCATCAATTTTTATAGGCTGAGTAAAGGCTATTTGAAAACCCGTAATAAGATTGGCAATTGATTTTTGGGCGGCAACACCCGCAATGATACCAATTACACCTGCCGAAGTTAGTATGGTTGTACCTAATTTTCTTGCTGCAGGAATATTCCATAAAACAACAGCAATGGCAATAGTGATAATAATGATAATTGAAAAACTCTTCATGAAGCGCAGTTGCGTCAAGACTTTTCTTTCTTTGGCTTGATGGAAGCCATCAACAGTAAATTTTTGTTGTACAATTTCTTCGGCTGCATTCAATAATGCAATCAATATCCATGAGAAGTTGATAATGATTAAACTTTCAACGATTGTTTGCCAGTAAGATGCTAATCCAATAATACTAAAAGAGCTGTAGATAAATAGAAATGGTAACAGGAATTTAGCTGGTTTTTTTAAATGCTTGAGTAATTGTGCTTTTAAAACGGTTGGTTTCTTAGTGTTAGAAAATGTAAGAAGCCAAAATAACCCCCACCTTAGTAATAACCCCAATAAAATACAGCCTAAAATTACTATGCTATAAGTAATAATGGGCTTAAGAGAAAAAGAATTTATAATTTGGTTTAAATTCATAAAGCATAACAAAAATAAAGTAATGTTTAAACCTAAAAAATGACATTGGTCATCTTTTCTATTTATTTCAAAAAACCTCCAAAATCAATTGAGATTGGAGGTTTTTGTTTTTTTAATACTATTTTAAACTAGTATTTCTCTATTTTTTAAAATGATTTCTCACAAAAGCATCTTTTTCATTATCAGTCATTTTATCAGCTGGTTGTATGTCGATTTGAATACCCTTAAAATGTAAATCTTTGTTCAAGAAATTATGTAGTTCTGTTTTTGCATTGGTAGGACCAAATAACAGGACATGATTGTAATTTAAAATCGCTTTGGCAATTTCTTTGTAATAGGCCTCATGCATTTGTTGACGCTTGTTGTGCATTCCTTTTTCGCTGTCACTCAATGCAGCTTCTTTTGTCTCAAAAGTAAAGTTAGAAACGATCGTATGGGTGTTTTCTTTATCATGTAAATCAATTAAATACGCTTTTTCATGATCCATCCAAATGCCTAAGTTTTTATGTAGTTCCATTTTATTTTTTATTTATTGATTAATTATGGGGTAGTGGTACAGTTCGTTTTTTTTACCGTTATCAGCTTGATTGCTTGCTAAATGCTGATTTCATAAACAACTGTTTTTGGCTGTAGCCAAAGCGTTCTTTTTAAAATTGAAAATTCAGGAATTGCATTAGAGTATAAAACAAAGATTCTGTTTTGTACTGCTATGATACATCCTCGATTATCAAGCTACAATGATGCTAAGGTCTACTAATGCTTTATTAAAGAACTGCACCTTCAAGAATGGGTTCGTTTTTTAGAATTTCTTTTTTTAACTCCTTTTTGACTTTCTTGACTTTTTTAGCACTCTTTTTTTTAATTTTGGTGATGGTTCCTTTTGTTTCTTTATTGATTTTTTTTGCTAATTTTTTAGCAGCCGAATCAATTTTCTTTATTATTTTCTTAGTGCTAGCCTTTGCTAGAATTGCATTAGTAAGAGCGGCAGAAATTTCGCCCGTCATTTTTTTAGATTTTGCTTTCATGATATTATTTTTAGTTTGTAATTATCAGGATTATTTTGAGATAAGACTTAATTGATAATAAAAGCTAATTTCCAACTTTATAACGAACAACGAAATGACCTAGATCAGTTATAAAATTGATTTAAAACAGCTTAGCTAGAAAATTGAAAACTAATGCTTAGCAGGTACATCAGGTAAGTTCATCTCGTTTATGTGGATGTCTACTTTTTTCCATGTTGATTTATCTAAGGCAGTAGTATCTACAGCGGTTGTCCAATCTATAAGTGGTACGACTTTAAAGCGTTCTACTACGCGCTCTCTATACCCAAAAGCAAACCTACTGGCTTTCAGTTGAAACTCAATTGTTTTGTTTCCGTTTTGAATATTTTTATAAATAACTGTCTGTGTTTTCCAATCTCCTTCCCAAGTAAAAAAAGCCTTTCCTAAAGTGATGCCTCCAATAATTAAAAAAGTGATTAATATTGATTTATCAGTTCGTAATTTACCAAACAAGTGGCCTATAATTATTACAAATGTTGCTGCAGCAATAAATAACACTATAAAGTGTAAGATGGAACTATTGATATAGAGTGACGTATAACGGTTAAGCAATACTAATGCAGCTGTTACAATAAAAAGAATGTAAATTAGGATGTGTTTCATGTTGTTTTATTTTTAATAAAGAAGTTTTATTTATTTGATTTTGCGTCCTCAATTTTCTTTTTTTCTTTTTCTTTTTTTCTAAAAAAGCCTCTTAAAATAAAATTATGCTTCGCTGCTTCTTCTAATTCGTTTAATTTTTTGGTACCAGTTTGTAAGTTAGTCATGGTAGAATCTAATGATTTTGCTAATTTTGCATCAGTTAATAATTTAGAAACAATTCCATTTCCGTTATTAAGAGTAGCGGTGAAAGTATTAATATCAGCGGTGCTTTTTTCTAAACCAGACAATGATTTCTTGATGCTATTGGTATAGTACGGGTCGGTCATGAGCTTGGAGAATGTACCGTTTTTATCATTCATTTTTTTTGTAAAAAGTACAAATTGATCGGATCCTTCTTCTAAATTTAGCATGGATTTTTGGACACTTTTGGCTAATTGTGGATCTGTCAAAATCTTTGATAACATGCCTTCACCATTATTAATTTTATAACTAAATTCAGATAACTCTTTTGTAATAACCTCAGCGTTATCAATACTTTTTTTAAGGCCTGACATCAAATCCTGTAGTTCAACCTCTTCGATTGACGCAATATAGCTATCGTCTTCAACCACTCTGTCTGACTTATTTCCTGGAGAAATAGTAACCACTTTGTCTCCCATCAACCCATCTGAACCAATACTCGCTAATGCGTCGGTTTTAATATATTGTTGCACTTCATTTTTGATAACCATAACGACCACAACAGAAGAGTCAGATATAAATTCGATTTCCTTAATAGAGCCTATATTTATACCTGATAGTAGCACGTTGTTATCTACCTTAAGACCGCTTACATTTTTGAATTTTGTTTTTAATTGGAATGTAGAACCAAAAAGGTTTTGGCTGCTGCCAATAAAATATAAAGTCGCAAAAAAGACTAGGAGTCCTATAATGACGAACATTCCTAATTTCCAGATATAGTTTGAATTTCTTTTCTTCATGGTGGTAATTTTATTACTGTTTTTTAATTAAAAAAGGAACGTACCCAATCATCAGCACTGTTTTCTAATTCTTCATAGGAACCTTCAGTATGAATTACGCCATCTTTCAAAATCATAATGCGATTCCCTGTCATTTTTGCGCAAGCAATATCATGCGTAATGATGATGGAAGTAGTCTTGTATTTTTTTTGTACAGATAAGATTAATTCATCAATTTCTCTTGCTGTTATTGTATCCAGTCCCGCAGTAGGCTCATCATATAAAATGATTTCAGGCTTTATAATGAGGGTTCTTGCTAGACCTATTCGTTTTACCATTCCTCCAGATAATTCAGATGGCATGCTATCAATAGCTTCTTCTAAGCCTACGTTTTCAAGTACTTCTAAAATTTGTGCATCTACTTCTTCATCTTTAAGATGAGGTGTGTGGTGTTTTAATGTAAAAGCCAAGTTGTCTCTCACCGACATGGAGTCATATAAGGCGCCACTTTGAAAGAGGAATCCAATGCGTAACCGAATTGCATTTAGTTCTTTATAGTTCATTTTAGCAATATCATTCCCAAAAATGTTTAACTCTCCCTCATCAGCATCAATGAGTCCAACTAGGCATTTAATGGTAACTGATTTCCCAGAACCGGAGCGACCGAGTATCACTAGATCTTCTCCCTTATTTACGGTAAGATTAATGCCTCTCAAGACTTTGTTTTTACCAAATGACTTTTGGAGATTTTTAATTACTATGACAGGTTCTTTTTGCATCTTTTAGAAAAATAAATCAGTTATTTGAACGGCAAGCATATCGATAATAAAAATGATAAGCGACGATAAAACCACGGCCGAATTTGCTGCCATACCTACGCTAGCAGTTCCTTTTTTAGCATTGAAGCCTTTATAGCAACCTATTAGTCCAATAAAGAATCCAAAAAAGAATGTTTTTATCGTAGCTGGTAATAAATCCAAAAAATCAAGGTGTTCAATAACTTCAGAAAAGTAGCGTAACAGTCCCAAACTCCCGTGTACATTGTAACCAATGTAACCACCAAAGATCCCAATAAAATCAGCATAGAATACTAAAATTGGGATCATAATAGTTGTTGCAAGTATGCGCGTGTTGACTAAATATTTATAAGGGTTTATAGCAGAAACTTCCATAGCATCTATTTGTTCAGATACTTTCATAGAACCAAGTTCAGCACCAATTCCTGAAGCTATTTTCCCAGCACAAATAAGCGCTGTAATTACGGGTGCAATTTCTCTAATTAACGATAACGAAACCATACTGGGTAACCAAGATTCGGCTCCAAATTTGGTCATAGTAGGTCTAGACTGAATAGTAAGCACTAACCCCATTATAAATCCTGTAATGGAAACTAAAGGCAATGACTTAAAACCTATTGCATAGCACTGACGAATAAATTCATTACTATAAAACGGTCGTGTAAATATTTCCCGAAAGAACCTTCCAGCAAACATAGAGAGTTTGCCCGCTTCATAGAATTTTTTTTTGAGGTAGGCTATCATTATTTTAAGTATTGATTTTTATAAAATACAAAGCGGCTTTTCTTTTTAGAATACTACGTTTTTTTATAAAAATGCATTCCAGTTAGGACCTTTAAAGCAAACTTAAAAGGTGAAATTTCTTCTCTTGACTAGATGCATTTATTTGTTATATAGTATCAAGCTATTGCAGTATCATGTAGTAAAAGTACTTTACTGGTAGACGCTATAAAATGACTTAGGTCATGTCATTTTGTGATGGGAGTCACATTTTTAAATCATATAATTTTGATTTTTACAATTAGATTTTGATACCGCTTTAGTATTACTGTAAGCAATGTTATTTTACAGAAGAGGATGTGAATAGCGGTGATAAATTAAATAGTGATTTTAGAATAAAAGTAAAAGAAGCATTTTAAAAAATTAGCTATTGAATTTTGTTACAAACCAACTTATAGGCAGTAGTAAGTATTATATTTTTTTGGTTTTGTTATTTATGAATGTCATTTACAACACGCATGAAATCAGCAGTTGCTGTATCAGCAGTAGTTCCGTAACCATCTACTAAGGTTCCTTTTTCATTATCATCAGTTTCAATTGCATACATAATAGCACTATCGTCTTGACTTGACGCTCCTTCAAAGCGATAAAAATGTACTATATTTATTTGCTTAGGCTTATAGTTTTTATTTGTTTTAAGCGAAGTTAATATTTCTCCATTTACTTCAAATTGAGATGTAAATCCTAACTTTTCTACATCGGCTAATACTGTTATTAAACTATCCATTTTTATTTTTTCCATGATTAATTAATTTTGCTAAGTGTGAAAAAGAGATAACAATTCTTGATTATTTTTCAAAGTTGAGAAAATACTTTGAAATTGAAAATGACCTTCATCAGTTAATAAAATGATTTGGTATTAAACTGAAAGAAAGAAAGTATCCCTATTAAATTGTCCTAATTCAAATTGCCCATTCATATTCATGGCATTCTTAATGATTTTATTTAATTTAATAATATCGTTTGATTTTTTAATATAAATATTGGCTCCAGCCATAAAAATGTCTTCATCACAAAATGCTGCCGTTGAATCATAAACCACAATAGAAAGGTCTTTGTTTTTTAAATCTTTCCTTATAGTGACGATTTCATTAATACATTTACGGACATTTTCATTCAAGTAGAAAAATAGAATAGGAGTGACTATATTAGGAACCTCCTTTAAATGCTGAAGGCATAATTCTATATTTTGGTATAATGATATGGGGTTTTTTGACCCAAGATTAATTAAAGCCGACTGAAAAACATTCATTGCTTTAGCATCGTCCTTTATAAGAAGCATGCATAATGGTAGCGATTTATATGACATCGAAATATATTTTGAATTATAGCAGCAAAGAAGCAATAAAAGGCATCAATTGTAAGTGATGACAAGCACTATAAAGTATGATTAATATCACTTTGTTGTATTAGAAAGCCATATTGTAATTAGTTTAGCTGTTTTAAGCAAAGAATATCTCTTTAAAATGAAAGAAAAAACAGCGGTTATTTCTTTTTGTGTTAAAATAATAGCTATGTGTGAATTGTGAAGCAGTAATGACTTACAAATTGATTTACTGTTTTTAAATAGTCGTCCTTTATCGTGATCATCCTAATTTGATCGATTGTTTAGATGAATAACGCCGCTCTTTTATATGCTCTTGTACAAAATGCTTTGGATGGAATAATTACTATTGATGAAAAGGGAATAATTGAATCAATTAATCCTGCTGGTTGTATTTTATTTGATTATCTCGAAGAAGAAGTTATAGGTCAGAATATTTCTATGTTAATGCCATCTGATGATAGAAGAAGACACGATAATTATTTAGAAAAGTATAAAAACACGAAAAAACCAAGTATAATAGGCACAGGTAGGGAATTAATTGGGTTGCGTAAAGGTGGTCAACGATTTCCTATGAAGCTTGGTGTTAGTGAAGTGCAATTTTCTGGAAAAACAATGTATGCAGGATTTATTCATGATCTCTCTAAACAGAAAATGGATGAAGAGCGTTTTAAAAATTACGCTACAGAACTTGAAGAGTTGGTTGAAGTAAGAACAAAGTCACTTAATGATACAATTGATGCCTTAGAAAAGGCCAAAGAGAAAGTGAGTATATCTTTAGTTAAGGAAAAAGAACTTAGTAGATTAAAAAATAGATTTCTATCGATGGCATCCCATGAGTTTAGGACTCCACTTAGTACAGTGCAATTATCTGCCTCATTAATTGAAAAATATGCTGAATCATTTCAAAGTGAGCCTATTAATAAACACGTGAATAAAATTAAAAATTCAGTGATGAATTTAACGGCTATACTGAATGACTTTCTTTATGTTGAAAAATTAGAAGTAGGAAAAATGATGGTCAGTTTCAGTAGTTTTGATTTGATGAAGTTTAGTAAAGAATTAACCGAAGAAATGCAACTTTTGGCGAAAGCCAGTCAAAATATTAATTATAAGCATATAGGAGATCAAACGATGGTATCTCTAGATGCAAATTTATTAAAGAACTGTGCTATTAATTTGATTACAAATGCTATAAAATATTCAGGAGATATATGTAGTATTGATTTTACAACAGAAATTTATAATTCAGAATGTATTTTATCAGTACACGATAACGGAATAGGTATTCCCTTAGAAGAACAAAAATACTTGTTTCAAGCTTTTTTTAGAGCGCACAATACCGGCAGTATTCCAGGAACAGGTCTTGGATTAAATATTGTTAGTAGGTATGTTTCTTTAATGAAAGGAACAGCCAAATTTACAAGTAATGCGCAGGACGGAACAACATTTATATTAAAATTTCCTATATCATGAGCAAAGTATTAATTATAGAAGATCATAATGACATTAGAGAAAATATTGTAGAAATTCTCACTTTGAGTGGCTACACTGTTTTTCAAGCCAATAATGGTAAAGTAGGAGTAGAGTCTGCTATTTTAAACTTGCCCGATATTATTTTATGTGATATTATGATGCCTGAGCTTGATGGTTATGGTGTTTTGTACTTGCTTAACAAAAATCCTGAAACAAGCACAATTCCTTTTATTTTCATTACAGCTAAATCAGAACGACCAGATTTAAGAAAAGCCATGGAAATGGGGGCTGATGATTACTTGACAAAGCCATTTGACGATATGGAACTTTTACAAGCGATAGAAAGCAGATTAAACAAAAAAAAATCAGAACAAGATTTTTATAAAAATGCTCTAGCAAGCAATGAAAAGGTAAATGGTCCTAAACAAGGCATAGGGGAACTGAAAAAATTAATAGAAGAGCATGTTCACAGACCTTTTAAGAAAAACCAAACCATTCATTACGAAGGTGATCGTGCATTAGGGATTTATTTAGTAATCTCAGGAAAGGTAAAAACAGTAAAAATGGCTGAAGATGGCCGGGAACTTATGACTGGAATTTATCATAGTAACGATTTTTTAGGAATAAATACCATCCTTTGCCATGAAACATTTACTGATACTGCAACAGCTCTAGAAGATAGTGAACTGTGTTTTTTTCCAAAAGAAGAACTTGAAGAGCTACTAAAACGCTATCCAGACGTAGCTGAAAAATTCATTAAAATTCTATCTAATGAAATTCGTTCTAAGGATACCCATTTGCTATTATTAGCCTATCAATCTGTTCGAAAAAGAATAGCAGAATCATTAATTAAACTTTTTGAGTTAGAAGATGAGGTTCAGGGCAATAGTATTAAGGTAACAAGAGATGATCTTGCAGCTATGTCAGGAACAGCATCAGAAACGGTAAGTAGAACCTTAACAGAGTTTAGAAACGAAGGTTTGATTGAAAAAAAAGGAAGCCACATCAAAGTTTTAGATTATAATAAAATATGTAAAATGAAAAATTAATAGTGTAATTATTAACTATTGAGTTTTTATAAAGCAAAATAGATTAGAGTTGCAACCAGGGTAATAATAAGGTGAACTCCAAAAACAGGAATATAATAACCAGTAAAATCTATTTATAATTTTCGATGCTGTTCCAACTGGCAATTTGCACTAATTAATAAGTGTGATTTGAATTTTTCTATTATAAATTAAGGTGCCTAGTTAGCTATCTTAAAGAATAAATTTCATGTTTGGATTTTATGATGCCAAATAAAATAATTAAAGATTGTGATGAAACCGCATAAAAAGCCAATCGAAAACTTCATAATTTACGATGTGGAATCGTGCAAAGTTTTACAATAATAACAATAACTATAGACCAATATAGTCCATAGTTATCGATTACTGTTTATTCAATTATAAATTTTGTAACCAGTCTGGATTAAATAAAAGGTAGACTAGTAAAATATTACTTCATGTCTTTTAAATTTTCAATAAAAGATTTAAAATTATTAAGGTCTTTTTTAACTAAACTTTTGAAGTACGGATTTAAAAATTGTGCAGCCTTTTCGCCTGCGCTGCCTAGTGGTGCATGATAGGAAATAATGATATCCACATCAGTAGTATTTCCTTTTGGTGTAAAGGAAACTTTACCAGTATTCTCTACCGTAGCATTTTCAATAGATTGCCAACTAATTACAGTATCAGTTACCTCTCTTACAATTTCAGCTTTCCAAGTTAATGAACCTAATCCAGCTGGGCCTTTAGCAGTCCATTCAGATAAATTATGATCGATAATCTTTACACTCTCCAAGTGATTCATAAATTTAGGGAGATTTTCAATATTTCTCCAGAAAGCATATACTTCACCCATAGGCTTATTAATAGTTTCTTTTAATCGGATAGTAATATTTGAAGAGGAATCTTCTTTAATATGCTCAATCGCACTGTAAACAGGGCAGTAGCCTGTTAGTCCTCTTAACAACATTCCGCTTGCCGCAGTTGTTTTAGTAATGTTCTTTTTCTTTTTAGATAAGGCTTTATATAATAGGTAACTTCCTGCAGCGACCATTAATACACGCTCTAATTTAGGGACGTTTGCTTTTATAAGAGATTCATTTTTGTCTAACTTGTTTTTACTTATTGCTTTACTCATGATGTTTGTTTTTGTTGAAGTTTTCTTTTATTAGATTAAATTTAATCAGCCAACACCTCTTTTTTACGAGAGATTTCAGTCATTTTATAGTACAAACCAATAGACAATACAGGAACTGAAAGTGCTTCTACAAACGAAGCCGCTTTAGCTTTTCCAGCATGTTTTAGTCCGCTGGACAGTAACCATGCTACTGCACCTGCACCTAATAAATAATTTGCAGGAACTTCAGAAAGTGCCTTATCGAGATTTTCCTTTAAGTTTTCTAAACTTTCCATGTTGATTAAATTTTCCATTTTTTATAATTTATGTTTGTAATAGTATCATTTTGAGGATCAATTTTTTTATTCGACATAGTAAAAGCCAATTAATTATTGATAACCCAAAAATACAACTGTCTTACTATAGAATATTTATACAATTATAGTTCTGTTTTATAAAATTATATCCTTAGTATGATAATCTTTGAGAATAAAGTGATTGAATTTTAAGAGACATTAACGTAACATTATTGACTTATTATACTATTTTTTTAAACAAATAAATAGGTTTAAAACTTATTTTAGGTTCTTTAATTTGATGTTTTATGTAGCTTAGGTCTGTAAAATAATTAGTAACAAACAGCTAGCATTCCTTACGAAATATCAAATTCAAAAGTACAATTTTTTAAAGAGGGATACTATTGTAATATAATACGGTAAGTATTGACAGTCATAAGGTTAAATATTATAATAAATACCAAAAATAGTATAAATATAAGTGTCGATTTTAGGCTTAAATTTGGATTAAACAAACAAATATAAATCGACAAACAAATAATAGGGATGAAAACTTTAACAACTAAATCAAAAATAGTATTTCTTTCGACTTATCCACCTACACAATGTGGCATTGCAACTTTTACGGAAGATACAGTTAACGCAATTAATAAAGCGTATGGAAAAAGCATCAATTGCGAAATTTGCGAAGTAACTTTTAAAGGAGAAGCCGCTCCTGATTCTGCTTACCATTTACCATCAAAAGACAAAGCTGCATATACTACTGTAGCTAAAGAAATTAATAAAGACCCTGATGTTAAACTCGTGCACATTCAGCACGAATTTGGATTATTTGGTGGTCAATATGGAGATTATCTTTTAGACTTTTTAGATACAATTAAAAAACCAATTGCTTATACTTTTCACAGTGTGATTCCTAATCCTGACGAAAAACTAAAAGCAATTGTACAATTGTTATGCAGTTATTCTCAAGCTATTTTTGTCATGACTAACAAGTCTAAAAAAATCTTGATGGAAGATTATGGAATTCCGCTAGAGCATATCGCCTTTGTCCCACACGGCACCCACTTAGTTAATTACGAAAATACGGATAAAGCAAAGAAGAAACTAGATTTACAAGACCGATTAATTCTTTCCACTTTTGGATTATTAGGAGAAGGAAAAAGTATAGAAACAGGATTAAAAGCCTTGCCTAAAATTGTCGAGAAATTTCCGAATATATTGTATTTAGTACTAGGAAAAACACACCCCAATACCATTGTTGATAATTTAGACGTTTATAGAAACTCATTAGAAGCAATAGTTACCGACCTAAATTTAGAAAATAATGTACGTTTTGTAAATGAATATTTAGAGGTAGACCAACTCCTAGATTATTTAAAAGCGACTGATGTTTATTTATTTACTTCCAAAGATCCCAACCAAGCGGTCAGCGGTACTTTCTCCTATGCAATGAGCTGTTCTTGTCCTATTGTTGCGAGTAAGATTCCGCATACTTTAGAGAGCTTAACAGCTGACATAGGTATTTTAGCTGATATTCAAAACGAAGATCAATTTGCAACAGCAACATTAAAATTACTAGGTGATGCTAATTTAAGAGCACACATGGCTTTGAACGCTTACGCAAAAACTACGCAAACTTCTTGGGAAAATACGGCTATAAAACACATAAAAACATATCAAAAGATTGCTAAAGATTTGGTAAAAACTAAAATCACCTATCCTGAAATAAAAATGGATCATCTAAAAGCGATGACTACAAATATAGGTATGATTCAATTTTGTAAAATATCAGAACCAGACTTGGATTCAGGTTACACGCTAGATGATAACGCTAGAGCATTAATTACAATGTGTAAACATTACCAGTTAACTGGAGATCAATCAGACATTAGCTATATGAACACGTATGTTGATTTTATCCAAAGATGCCAACTTTCGGATGGAAATTTCATTAACTATGTAGACCAACACAATCAAATCGAAGCAAGAAACAAAGATGAAAATTTAGAAGATTCTAACGGAAGAGCCATTTGGTCCTTAGGATATTTATTATCATTGAATGAAACAATACTTCCAGCTTCACTTAGGGATAAAGCAAATGGATGTATCGATAAAGCACTGTCTTGTGCAAAAAACCTTCATTCACCTCGAGCTATTGGTTTTACAATAAAAGGATTGTCTTATCTCTATAGTGTGACACCCTCCTCTATAGTTGCTCAAATAATTGATGATTTGGCACAAAAAATTAAAGTAATTTATACAGCCTCATATTCTAAAAATTGGAATTGGTTTGAGGATAAACTTACCTATGCTAACAGTATTTTGCCTGAAGCATTATTACTATCTTATTTGGTAACAGGAAAAGAGACTACTAAAACAATTGCATTAGATTCTATGAATTTTTTAATTTCTAAAATGTTTGTTGATGGACAATTTAAAATAATCAGCAATAAAGGCTGGCATAAAAAAGGAGTTGTACCACATCAATATGGAGAACAACCTATTGAGGCATGTTACATGATGCACGCTTTGGATTTATTCTACAAGACTTTTGGTGATGATGTCTATAAAAAAAATATGAAATTGGCATTTGACTGGTTTTTAGGAAACAATCATTTAAATCACATTATGTACAATCCAATTACAGGAGGTTGTTATGATGGTCTTGAAGAAGAAAATGTCAATTTAAATCAAGGTGCTGAGTCTACGGTTTGTTACTTATCGGCACGTCTTTTAATAGAAACTTATACGTCAAGAGGCAAGATCATACAGCTTCCTAAAATTAAGGAACATACAACTGAAAAACCTTCTTATCTATTATTAAGTGACCATACAGCTACAGCAAATAGGGCAGAGGAACATTCGATAAAAAGCAAAAGTTATATTTTGAACACCAATAAAATGATGCGCTCTAATAAAGTAAAGAAAGCTTAAATCAATTGGTTTTTTTTAGTTTAAAAAAATAGATTCGTTTTAATTATACTAAATAGCAAGTAAAATGATTACAGTTAAAAAAGAAGGCGTTATTCTCAAGGAAACTAAATTAGAGTTTGAAAATGATGGTGTGCTGAATCCTGCAATTTTACAGGATGGAAATACGGTTCATATTTTTTATCGCGCGGTGAGACGAGGCAATTATTCCACTATTGGTTATGCCAAACTAGAGGGGCCACTTAATGTTATTGATCGAAAGCAAGAGCCCTTAATTATACCTTCTACCGAAGATGAAGTTCACGGTATTGAAGATCCAAGAATTGTTGAGATAGAAAATACGTATTACATGACATACACAGCTTATGATGGCGTAAATGCGCTAGGTTGTTATGCTACTTCTATTGATTTAATTAAATTTGAAAAACACGGAATAATGGTACCGCAATTAAATTACCATGAATTTAACCGATTAACACAATGCAATGGCCATCTAAACGATAAATACAACCGATTTAATGTTCACGATGATGATAAAAATGAACGCGATAGAAAAACGTTTCTTTCAGATAAAAATGTTGTTTTTTTTCCGAGATTAATCAATGGTAAATTCACTTTTTTACACCGTATTAGACCCGATATTCAAATAGCTTCCGTAGCAAATTTAAAAGACTTGAATAAAGATTTCTGGACACAGTATTTGCTACACTTCAAAGAGCATATTTTAATGACATCTGTATACGATCATGAAATAAGTTACATTGGTGGTGGCTGCCCGCCTATAGAAACAGAAGCAGGTTGGCTTTTAATTTATCACGGTGTGCATGATTCGGCGCAAGGTTATGTCTATGCTGCATGTGCCGCTTTACTTGATCTTGATGATCCTACAAAAGAAATTGCTAGACTGCCTTATCCTTTATTTAAACCTGATTTAAAATGGGAATTATCAGGATATGTGAGCAATGTAGTTTTTCCAACAGGTACTTCATTGTTTGATGGTAGATTGTACATTTATTACGGAGCCGCTGATAAGCGTATAGCAGTTGCTTCAGTAGATTTTGAAGAATTAATTACAGAGTTATTACAATATAAAATTTAATGCACCTATTTTAATCGCAAAACTACTTTTAAAAAATAGTTTTGCGTTTTTTTAATTTTGTAACCAACTTATTTTAATGTTTTCTATTCATTATAATTAATCCAATAGTGTTTTTATTGGTGGGGCTTCTACATCTTTAATATGCTCGATTACTGATAAACTACCATCTGTTTCTAGAACAATTGCATCAGTCTCTTCTAATGAGCTATATCCTTTTTTTCTAATAATTGCCCATATTTCATCTTCATCAATTCTTTCCTTTAGCATATTAGCCTTTAGTAATTGCCCTTTGTAAGCCATTAATGTAGGTGATGATTTTACAAGCTCGCTTACTTTTTTATTTCGTGAAGAGAAATAGGTAATTAAATATTGAAAAAAAACCAACATTGCAAAAGCAAGTATTCCCTCTGAAAGGCTTACATCTTTACTTAGAATTACAGTGGCAAATATGGAACCTATGGCTATTGTAATAATCAAGTCAAAAGCATTCATTTTAGATAAAGTACGTTTTCCTGATATTCTTAATATTAAAATTAATGCTGGGTAAGCAATAATGGTAATAATTATAACACGGATAATGCTATACCAATTGCTGAAAAATATTTTATCCATTTCGTTACGTTTTAGTAGTATTTATAAAATAGTGTACGGCTCATTTAAAAAATTATTACTCTTTCATAAATTTATTTTATTAGCGCATAACGCAATGCTAATTTAATAAAAGGAATAATACTATACAATTAAGGAGCTGTAGGTTTGTGAATTTTTACTATTGTTAAGCACTATTTATTGAAAATTTCTTTATGGTTTAAATTTTAATTAACAACATTATTTTGTTTTAATACTAATGAGAATTCTATAATAAGTAGTGAGAATAATGTAAAATGAATAATACTTTCTGTATTAATTTTAATATCAATAAAACACAGATAGATAAGGAGTTAAAAACGACTCTTTTGGTGTTTTTAAATTATTGAATGCTATATTTAACTAGAAAATTACTCATATATGTTTAAAATAGGACAAAATGTACGACAAGAGTTTGGTGTTCAAATTATGGTGATCATTGGTTTTGAACCGGAACTCATTGAAAATGTAATTACACAATGGATAGACAATTTAGGAACCGTTATTACGGGTAAATTTAGTGAAAGCCAACTTATATTATCAGAAAGCAATACCGTACAAAAACCTTGAAATAATTTAATTGAATAGTAATAAAATTAGACTGATTCAAAAAATAAAAAAGATAAAATAAAAAAATTCCGTGATGAATAAAACAGTAATAGTTTCAAATAGGTTACCAGTAGATTTAAAATATGTTGATGATAATTTGGTTGCAAAATCAAGTTCGGGTGGCTTAGCTACTGGAATGAAATCAGTGCATTCAGAGGGCAACGGAATATGGATAGGTTGGTCTGGATTAGCTAATGAGGATATGAGCGATATTCAAAAGCTTGAAGTTGATGCGGCTTTAGCCAATGAAAAATGTGTGGCAGTTCCTTTAAGTCATACTGATATTGATAACTACTATTATGGTTTTAGTAATACAGCGTTATGGCCTTTATTTCATTATTTTCAAGCATATACTGAATTTGAATTAAGTCACTGGGAATCCTATGTTGAGGTAAATCAAAAATTTGCTGACGTGGTTTTAGAAAATGTGAATGATGGCGACACCGTTTGGGTACATGATTATCAATTGTTGCTACTTCCAGAATTACTTAGAAAAAAGAACCCTACATTGACAATAGGTTTTTTTCTACACATACCCTATCCATCTTACGAACTTTTTAGAACTTGTCCTTGGAGAAATGAATTGTTACAAGGAATGCTTGGTGCTGATTTAATAGGTTTTCATACCTATGACTATGCGCGCCACTTTATAAGCTCAGTAGGACGTATAAAAGATGTAGAGATAAACTTTAACGAAATTTCATACGGTAACCGAATCATAAAAGTGGATTCTTTTCCTATGGGAATTGACTATAATCGCTATCATAATGCAGCGCTGGAACACGATAAATATCCCGAAGATTCAAAGTCGGAATTAATGAAAAGCATCGATTTTCATAATAGATCGAATGATGAAAGTAAGTTGATTTTGTCTATTGATAGAATGGATTATACGAAGGGAATCCCCAACAGAATAAAATCATTTGAATATTTTTTAAATAAATATCCTGAATACAAAGGCAAAGTAAGGTTAGTTATGCTAGCCGTACCTTCGAGAGAAAATGTTGCCCAATACCAATTGCTAAAACGAGAAACCGATGAATTAGTAGGACGAATTAACGGAGATTTATCTACGATTAGCTGGACACCTATTTGGTATTTTTATAGATCATTGCCTTTTGATGAGTTGATTGATTTATATGTCTCTTCTGATGTGGCAATGGTTACACCAGTCAGGGACGGAATGAATTTAGTTGCAAAGGAATATGTAGCTACTCGTACAAAAGAAAACGGTGTATTGATATTGAGCGAAATGGCGGGAGCAGCTAAGGAGATGCATGAGGCTATAATTGTAAACCCAAATAATTTTGATCAAATTGCGGATAGCATCAAAATGGCTTTAGAAATGCCAGCTGAAGAACAAAAAACGCGATTAGAAGCATTACAGAAAAGAATTTCTAGATATGATGTAGAACGATGGGCTGGAGAATTCTTGAAAGCACTCAAAGTAGCCAAAGAAGCGGTTCCTGTTCAAGTTGCCAAAAAGCTTACGCCAAATAAGATTGAAGAAATTGCACAACATTATAAAACAGCTACTAAAAAGTTGCTTTTACTAGACTATGACGGAACTTTAGTCGGTTTTAAAAACAACCCTAGCGAAGCGCGACCTACACAAGAACTATATGATTTACTCGATAAGATCAATAGTGATGAAAATACAGAAGTAGCCATAATTAGCGGAAGAGACCGTAAAACACTCGAGGGTTGGTTTGGACATAAAAACTACACATTAGTTACTGATCATGGTGCTTGGTTACGAAAAATAGGGGAGGATTGGGCTGCTCTTGATCATTTAAAATCAAGCTGGAAAGAAAACATTAGACCAGTATTAGAAGCTTTTACAGATAGTACACCTGGAGCGTTAATAGAAGAAAAAGAATATTCCTTAGCGTGGCATTATCGAAAAGCAGATGCCGAGATGGCTGCTTTGAGAACAATGGAGTTAAAACATGTTCTTAAAAGTTTGCTGTTCAACAACAGTCTTTCAGTGCTTGATGGGAATAAAGTATTAGAAGTAAAAAATAGCAATATTAATAAAGGTCGTGCCGCGACTGGAATTATTTCGAATACGAAATATGATTTTATATTTGCAATAGGCGATGATTGGACTGATGAATTTATGTTCGAAGAACTTCCTGAAACGGCTTATACAGTAAAAGTAGGGAATGTAAAAACGGTAGCAAATTATTTTATAAAAGACAATACAGAGGTTCTAGGTCTTTTACAACGTATCACTACGTTGTAATGTTTTTTAGCATTAGCTTATAACAAGCTGCTATAATAATTTATACGATTAAATTTTAAGAAGCGTTTTTAAGATCACTTTAACTAGGGATTTTATAGACGCTTTTTAGATTAAAATAATTACTTAAAAACATAGTGGTTTATTATAATGCTATAATTCCTAAATGAAATTGTATAAGGATTTTTACAATTAACGGAGCTAAATTTACTCTTATTGTTTAAAGTCACTCAACATGCACAGATTAGAAAGTAAACTATCAAAAATTGATAAAAATCCGCAACTTACGGCTAAATTAGTAGGACTACGTTATTTTACAAATTCCTCAAGAGGTTTTTACCGATTTAAAAAAGGAAAAGGATTTTCATATAGAGATGAAAATGACGACTTGGTTACCGATCGAGAATTATTAACCCGATTTAAAACATTAGTGCTTCCGCCAGCTTGGGAAAAAGTATGGATTTCTCCTTATGAAAATTCACACCTACAAGCAACTGGTATCGACACAAAAGGGAGAAAACAATACCGATATCATGGCAACTGGAATAAAATTAGAAATCAATCTAAATTTTATCGCTTACGCCAATTTGCGAAGGCGTTACCCAAAATTAGAGCTCAAGTAGAAAAGGATTTGAATAAAAAAGGAATGCCTTATGAAAAGGTAATTGCTTTAGTAATTAAATTAATCGAAGTAACCAACATCCGTATAGGAAATGAAGCGTATAAAAAATTATACGGTTCCTTTGGACTGACCACTTTATTGGATAAACATGCAAAAATTAGTAAAGGGTTAATTTCGTTTGAGTTTAAAGGTAAAAAAGGAGTAAAACATAAAATTACTTTAAAAGACAAACGATTAATGCGTTTGGTAAAAAGATGTAGAGATATTCCAGGTCAAGAACTTTTTCAATATTATGATGACGATGGCAGCCACCATACCGTAGGTTCGGGTGATATTAATAATTATTTAAAAGAATGTACATCATTAGATTTTACAGCTAAAGATTTTAGGTGTTGGTCTGGTAGTTTGAATGCTTTAAGCAGTTTTTTACAACAAGAAAAACCATTATCAGTAACAGATTGTAAGAAAAAAATTGTTGCAGTTCTTGATTTGGTTTCAGCCAAATTAGGAAATACTCGTACAGTTTGTAAAAAATATTATGTACATCCCACAGTAATAGCATCTTTTGAAAGTGGGGCAATTTGGAAATACAAACCCCGTAAAACTACTTCAAACGGAAAATTAAATGCCGAAGAAAAAGCCTTAATAAAATTATTAGCGAAAGAGAAAATTGCTGAGGTTTTAGTATAATGCTAAAAACCGGTAGAATCCAAGCTAATTTTTATAAGTTCAAGCGCAGTCGAAAGGCAATAATGGTTTTCGACTACACTCAAACTGACAATTAGATTCTTTAACAAATAGTATTGTATAACGAAGATCATTTTATTTTTAAAAACATTACAAGCAAGTTGATTATTTTTAAATATAAAAAAACCGCAATTAGAAATTAATTGCGGTTGATTGTGCTTCTTGAAGCTAAAATATTAGTTCTTTATTGCTTCTAAAACTTCTTCATCATCAGTAATTTTAGAGAGATTAATGGCTGTTTCAATAAGAGCTAAATGGGAATAAGCTTGAGGGAAATTCCCTAATAAACGTTTGGTTTCAAAATCAATGTCCTCGCTAAACAATCCTAAATGATTGCTATATGAAAGCAGTTTCTTAAATAGTTTTTCGGCTTTTTTAGTTTCTCCAATTTTGTACAGGCTATTGATAAACCAAAAAGTACATATTGTAAAAGAAGAAGAGGGAAGCCCAAAATCATCTTTGTTTTTATAACGGTATAAAAGTCCATCGTTACTCAAATCACGTCCAATAGCTTTTACCGTGGCAACATATTTAGGATCTTTAGCAGCAATAAACCCATAATTCTCCATTAAAAGTACAGACGCATCTAAATCAGTAGAGCCATAGGATTGTGTAAACGCTTGCACAGACTCGTTCCAAGCGTGTTCTAAGATATCATTCTTTATCGCTTCGGCTAAAGGTTCCCATTTTACAGCATTCGATTTTTTACCTAAAATTTTCGCTACCTTAATTGCTCTATCAATCGCGGTCCAACATAATATTTTTGAGAAGGTAAAATGCCTTTCTTCTGTTCGAAACTCCCATATTCCTTTATCAGGTTCTTGCCAGTGTTTTTCAACCACCCAAACAATTCCTTTAGTGATATTCCATAATTCTTCACCATTTTCAGTGTCGTTACTAAAGGTGCTCAGTTGTTGATGAATCACATCCATCAAAATTCCGTAGATGTCGTTTTGACGTTGTGAGTAAGCTGCATTTCCTATTCTTACGGGTTTACTATCCATATAACCACTTAAGTGATCAAGTGTTTCTTCAGTTAGTTTTTTCTCTTTGTTAATCCCGTACATAATTTGTAATTTTTCATCCTTATCTGGAATTAAATCGACAATAAATTGCAGGTAGTTTTTAGCCATTTTTTTATGCCCTAATTCGGACACTACTTTAACAACCATAGAAGCATCTCTAATCCAACAGAAACGGTAATCCCAATTTCTAACTTCACCAATTGTCTCCGGTAGGGAAGTGGTGGCAGCGGCAAGCACAGCTCCCGTTTTTTCATAACTAAGCAATTTCAAAGTAATTGCACTTCTAATAATTTCCTTGTTGAACTTTTTATATTCGGTTGTTTTATCTGCCCATCCCAACCAATAGGATTTTGTTCTCTCGAACTCTAAATTTATTTTGGTTAACGTAGGTTTTAATATTTTTTCATTGTACGCTAGTAAAACATAACCATCCTCTTCAAGTTGAATTGTTTTACCTTCCTTAATTGCAGTTAGGTTAAAGTTACTGTATAGAAATAAGGAATCAAACTTTGTCGATTCACTCAAACTTATAATATGGTCTTCTTTAACAAAATTGTTCGTTTGTCCTAATCCGTATTCTAATCTCGGGTTGTATTCAATTGTGAATTTTGGGGCACCGTTTATTTTTCTAAAATAACGAATAATTTCTGGAGGAATCATGTAGCCCGTTTTTTCTTTGCGATAGCGAGGCATAAAATCATTAATTTCAAAAGCATCAGTGCCGTTATCAAATGTAGTGACGAGTATACTGGTACTTTCAAGGTATTTCTGGCTAATTGAATAGTCATCGGTACAGTGAATTTCAAAACTTCCACCAATTGCTGTATCTAAAATTTTTGCGAAAATAGAAGAGGAGTCAAATTCAGGTAGACAGCACCATTCTATAGCTCCTTTATCAGAAATTAATGCAGCACTTCGACAATTACCTATTATACCATAGTTCAAGTTTTTCATAAATAGTCTTTTTTTTCGTAGCTGATTATTAGTGATTTAAAATTAATAAAAGAATCTTAACTAACCTAGGCAGTTTTAGTCAAATAAATATTAATTATAACATTTTACGTTATAAAAATAGATTTGAGTTTAGCGATTGGTGTAAGGATATATTAAATTAATAAGACGTAAAAGTAACCTCAACGTTGGTATTGTCTATCAGTTACTATATTCAATTTTAATAAATAGTTTTTGATTTTTTTAGTAATTATAAAAGACAAGATTTTATATAAAACGGACACTATACTACTTGTTTAATTTCATTCTAAAATTTGTATCAATTAAATAAGTTAAATAATATAATTGATATTTTTCCAACTGAATATTTATGATATAAATTTTTTGTTGAAACTTTTAGTCCTTTATTGATTTTACCTAAACCCAGTAAACTTATTTAATAGTTAAATTTTTTTATAGCATAAATTTCCTCTCTTTTTTTTGATGTTATTATTTATTATCATTTGTTAAAAAAAAGATAACATTATCAGTTTAAATATTTTTTATTTTAGTTAAAAAAAACAGAAATAACTTATAAAAAAGAAATGTAAAAGGAATTAAAATATGGGTTTTAATTTACAAATTAAGAATTTTTTTATGAGATTAACTTGAATTGTAAAGCAAATTTTAGTTAGGGAAAAAATTGCAACTTTTTATTATTTTTTTACTTGGTAAAAAGTCTAATAAAAGGGCTTTTTAATTTAAAGTAAATTAATGTTAGTGTTTTTTTTCAGACTCTTATTATGGAACAGTTACTTATTCATATTATCACTAAGACTAAGCTTTCCAGTGCTATCATTTGAAATTTCATTTCTTAAATTTCTCTTCTATTTCTTTAAAAAAAAATGTTTAAAGAATATTTTTTTAAGTTAAAATTTTAATCAAATTAATAAAAATTGACTAAACACTGTTTTATGAATTATTTGTAAGAATTAATTTATTTTTATTGTTAAAATGGTCATTTAATCGATTTTATTACCGTTTAAACTTCAGTATATGAAACTTAATTTATCTTTGTTAAAGTTTTATTGTAAGCTGTTTCTTGTTATGTTTTACTTTTAATGTTTATTTTTTTGATAAAAAACATCGACAAATGTTAAATTACTAACGATTTTTTTTAATGTTTATAAGAGTTATTTTACTAGCTAATAGTCCATGAAACGCCCACTGGTTAACCAATTGTTGGTTTTTTTAACCAATTTTATAGTTCATTTTTTTTGATTTTTATAAAGAATTTTCAAGATAAAAAGGATTGAAAAATAAAATTTATAAACTGATTTTGAAGTTGGATTTTAACTGTAAAATATAGTAGTAATATTACTTAATTTAAACAAATAATATGATGTTTTAAATGTGAATTTTAGAATAAAAAGATAAACCCTTTACTATTACGGGTTATTTATATAAAAAGTAAATTATTTTTTTTAAGCAATATGAAAAATACGTTTTTACTAATAAGTTTTGATAATAATTTTACTCAAAAACAGCTACAAAGTCATTTAAATAAAAAAGAATTTTCGCTTGTTTTTTTATTGAAGTGCGTGTTAAGAATTTTTATTAATCTCTTTTTTCGTAATAAGAATTTTTTAAGTTTTTCTAAAAAGAGGAATTCTCTCCTTCTTGAAAATTTAAATAAAAACAAAGCTAAAATTAGAATTAGAGGTAGTCCCAAATAAACGAATTTGGATTTTTTTTATCCAAGTAAAAAAAGGGAACATACAATACCAAAATATCACAAAATAACAAACAAAGTATGAAAACAATTAGAAAATTAAAATTAGCATTGCTATTTCTTATAATTATTGGGAATTTTAATAGTAAAGCTTATTCTCAGGATAATTATAATTATTCCGAAGCCCTACAAAAATCTTTATTCTTTTATGAAGCACAACAATCCGGTAAACTATCAAGCACAAATAGAGTATCATGGAGAGCTTCATCTGGAATGACAGATGGAAGTGACGTAGGAAAGGATTTGACAGGGGGATGGTATGATGCCGGTGATCATGTAAAATTTGGTTTCCCTATGGCTTATACAGCAACAATGCTGGGTTGGGGAGCTATTGACTTTAAAGCTGGTTATGAAAAATCAGGACAATTAACAGCTGTAAAAAACAATTTAAGATATGTTTATGATTATCTTATAAAGTGTCATACAGCACCTAATGAACTTTACGGTCAGGTAGGTAATGGATCTGCAGATCATTCTTTTTGGGGAGCACCAGAAATTATGAAAATGGCAAGACCATCTTACAAAATTGATGCTGCTCATCCTGGAACTGATTTAGCAATGGAAACTGCTGCTGCACTTGCTGCAGGAAGTATTATATTTGCTACAGAGGATCCTGCTTACAGTGCTATTTTATTATCACATGCTAAACAATTGTATACTTTTGGTAATACTTACAGAGGAAAATATTCTGAATCTATCACTGATGCTACAGCATTTTACAATTCATGGAGTGGGTATAATGACGAACTAGTTTGGGGAGCGATATGGTTATACCGTGCAACAAATGATGCAACATATTTAACAAATGCAGAAACGGCTTACAATTCTTTATCTAATGAAGGCCAATCATCAACTATTAAGTCGTACAAATGGACAATTAACTGGGATGATAAAGCTTATGGATGTTATGCCTTGTTAGCTAAATTGACTGGTAATTCAAAATACTATCAAGATATTGAAAGAAATCTTGACTTTTGGACAACAGGATACAATGGTGATAGAATAACTTATACACCTGGTGGATTAGCTTATTTGCAACAATGGGGATCACTTAGATACTCTTCTAATGCTTCATTTTTAGCACTTTATTACGGAGATTTACCTCTTGCAAACACTACAAAGAAAACTACTTATAAAGATTTTGCTAAAACACAGATTAATTATGCTTTAGGATCTAATCCTAATAACAGAAGCTATGTTTGTGGTTTTGGTACAAATCCTCCAGTAAACCCTCACCATCGTGGTGCGCACGGAACTTGGACAAACAATCTTTCAGGACCACCAACAACTAGTAGACATACTTTGTATGGTGCTCTAGTGGGTGGACCAGATGCAGCTGATGACTATACTGATAGCAGATCAGATTATATTAAAAATGAAGTTGCTACTGATTATAATTCAGGATTTAGTGGTGCGTTAGCTCGTATTATTGCTGATGGATCAGCAGTTACTTTACCTCCTGTTCCTACAGAAGCTGTAGGCGAAGAATATTTAACTTCTATTAAGTCTAACAGTACTGGTTCTAGCTTTTTTGAGCCTGCAATAAAAATTCAAAATCATACAGCTTGGCCTGCAAGACAGCCAGAAAAACTATCATTTAGATATTTTATCGATATTACTGAGGGAGTTACTGCTGGATATACTATTAGTGATTACTCAGTTGCATTAGGTGGTTATGCGCCAAACGCAACTTTACTTCCAGGTTTTAAGTTATGGACTGGAAACATCTATTATGCTGAAGTAGAATATAATAATGCTGCAATCTATCCAGGGGGACAAAGTGAAAGTTACAGAGAATGTCAATTTAGAATGACTGGACCTGCAAATACATGGAGTTCTGCTAATGACTTTTCTTACACTGGAGTTACCGCTGCAGAAGCACAAACTTTGTACGTTCCAGTTTATGAAAATGGAGTACTTGTTTATGGTAAAGAACCATCTAGAACAACTGTAAATTACACCATTACGGCATCAGCTGGTACAAATGGATCTGTTGCTCCAACAGGAGTTTCAACAGTATCTGGTGGATCTAGTAAAATTTATACTATAACTCCTAGTACAGGATACCAAGTTGACATAGTAACTGTAAATGGTGTTTCAGTTGGTGCAGTGACTGCTTATACGTTTACTAACGTATCTGCAAATCAAACAATTGCAGCAACTTTTAAAGTAACTCCATCGTATACCATTACTGCAAGTGCTGGTACTAACGGAACTATTTCTCCTGTAGGAGCTGCAACAGTTAGCAGTGGATCTAGTAAGGTATATACAATTACCTCTAATACAGGTTATCAAATTGATGCTGTAACCGTAAACGGAGTTTCAGTAGGGGCAGTAGGTACTTATACGTTTGCTAATGTTACTGCAAATCAAACTATTGCTGCTACTTTTAAATTGATAGTTGTAAATCCAACTTACACTATTACAGCTACAACGGGAGCTAACGGAACAATTTCTCCATTAGGAGCTTCATCTATCACTAGTGGTTCAGGTAAAACGTATACTATTACACCTAATACGGGCTATCAAATTGATGCAGTTACCGTAAACGGAGTTTCTGTAGGTGCTGTAGCTAGTTATGCTTTTGCAAATGTTACTGCAAATCAAACTATTGCTGCTACTTTTAAATTAATTGTGGTAAGTACTAATTATAGCATTACAGCTACATCAGGAGCAAATGGAGCTATTGCGCCATCGGGGATTACAACAGTTACTAGTGGATCTAGTAAAACATATACTATTACACCAAGTACAGGATATCAGGTTGATGCTGTAACTGTAAATGGAGTTTCGGTAGGAGCTGTAACTAGTTATGCTTTTGCAAATGTTACTGCAAATCAAACAATTTCGGCTACTTTCAAAGCATTACCAACTGGTTCAAGTTGCTTGTTAACTACTTTTGGTGTTCCTAGAAGTTCTGCTTTACCAACTAAAAATGGTACTTTCAAAAACATTTATGTTTTAGGAACAAACGGACCTAATTTAACATCTGCTACAATGGGAACTTTCAATTGGAATCTAGAGAATAATGGTCTTTATGACTTCTCATTCAATTTTAATGCAAGTCCATGGTATTCAGGTTTTACAACAACAACAATTAAAAGTTTGAATGCTGCAGCACCATCAGTAACAATTAAAGGTTCTGGTATAACAAATTTTGATAACAATCAATACTATGTTAATCTAATAGGTGATGATGTTGTTTTTGTAGAAGTAAGTGGTTCTCATGCTATATATTTTTCTAATTCAGCTACTTCTCCTGTTGATTGTAATGCTACTACGGTTAACGCCATTGCAGCTACAACTCAAAAAGTAACTAATAACATGCTTGCATATCCAATACCAGTTACTGATATCTTGAATGTTAATGTTTCAGGTACTGCAAAATCAAAAACGATTGCGCTATATGATTTATCTGGAAATGTAATGTTTCAGAAAAATGTAAATAGCAATACTGAATTAGAACAAATCGATATGAATAAATTTCCAACAGGAGTTTATGTATTTGTATTTAAATCAGATAATAAAGTGATTACTAAAAATATTATTAAAAAGTAACACGATAAAATAAGCAATGTAATTATGACTGTCCAAAATATTTTTTTTAGACAGTCATTTTTACTTGAAAAATTATAACAAGTTTTAAAAAATATAAAATGATACATAAATTAAAAATTTATATTTTATTTTTCGTTTTAGTATTAGGTAATAATCTAAATGCTCAAACAACAAATAAAAATTTCTTGAGTACCTCTGGAAATACATTAATTGATGCCTCTGGAAAAGAAGTTAGATTAACAGGAATTAACTGGTTTGGTTTTGAAACTGCAATGTACAAACCTCACGGTCTATGGACTAGAGATATGAAGAGTGTCTTGCAACAAATCAAAGATTTAAAATTTAACTGTGTTAGAATTCCATGGACAGATGCTATGCTAGAGCCGGGTGTTACCATTCAAATCGATTCTTATGGAACTGATTCCTATTCTGGAGTTTCACCAATGAATGCTGATATTAAGAATGTTACTACACCAATACAATTACTAGATCAATTAGTTAAATATTGCCAAGAACTTAACTTAAAAGTTATTTTAGACAATCATGCTAGAATTGCTGATGGGTATTTATCCGAAACAATTTGGTATTCTGCAAAAGTTCCAGAAACTAAATGGATCGAAAACTGGGTATTAATGGCTAATCGTTACAAAGACTATGATGCCGTTGTTGGTTTTGATTTAGATAATGAACCACACGGAAAAGTTGCAGGTTCTCCTGAAACAGCTACTTGGGGAAATTCTAACCCAGCAACTGATTGGAATAAAGCTGTAGAAAGATGTGGAAACGCTATCTTAGCTGTAAACCCTAATGTATTAATTGTTGCGGAAGGAATTGAATCTTACGGTGGTGATAATTACTGGTGGGGAGGAAATTTAATTGGAGCAAAAACATATCCTATTGTACTTTCTAAAGCTAATAAACTACTTTATTCACCGCATGAATACGGCCCTACAGTTTTTGAGCAACCTTGGTTTAGTGACAGTACATTCCCAGATAATATGTCTGCAATTTGGGATAAAAACTTTGGTTATTTATACAATAATAACACTTCACCATTACTTGTAGGTGAGTTTGGTATCAAAACTGCTGGAGGTAAAGATGAAATTTGGATGAAAAGCTTTCTTAAATACATGGGATCTAAATATTCATGGACTTTTTGGTGCTTCAATCCTAATTCAGGTGATACTGGAGGAATTGTTGGTGACGACTGGTCAACACTGGTTCAATGGAAGTATGACTTATTAAAACCTTACTTGGCTCCAGAAATTTTAAATGGTTCAGTAACCGCCACAACTTCATCTACTATTGCAGCTACTGCAGGAGCAAATGGGGCCATTTCGCCAGTTGGATCTGTTACTGTGGTAAATGGATCAAGTAAAACATTTACAATTACTCCAAATACTGGTTATGTAGTAGATGCTGTGCTTGTTAATGGCGTTTCTGTTGGAGCAGTTACTTCGTATACTTTTACAAATGTTGTTGCAAATCAAACTATAGCAGCTACATTCAAAACTACTGCTACAACATCATACACAATTACTGCTTCTGCAGCTGGCAATGGTACTATTTCACCTAGTGGAGCTTCAACGGTAACTAGTGGATCTAATAAAACATTTACAATAACAGCCAATGCTGGTTATGTGGTAGATGCTGTAACCGTAAACGGAGTTTCAGTGGGTGCAATTACAACTTATGCATTTACAAATGTTACTGCAAACCAAACTATAGCGGCAACTTTTAAAACAAATGTTATTTCAAGTTACACTATTTCTGCAACTGCTAGTGCTAATGGATCTATTACACCATCAGGTACTACTACAGTTACAAGTGGAGCTAGTAAAACTTATGCGATAACACCAAGTGCAGGCTACCAAGTTGATGGTGTTACTGTGAATGGGGTTTCAGTAGGTGCTGTGACAAGTTATGTGTTTGCAAATGTTACTGCAAATCAAACAATAGCAGCAACATTCAAAGCATTAGCGACAGGATCAACTTGTTTACTAACAACTTTTAGTGTTCCTAGAAGCACCGCTTTACCAACTAAAAATGGTACGTTTAAAAATATCTATGTATTAGGAACAAATGGACCTAATCTTGCTACAGTTTCTATGGGAACTTTTAATTGGAATCTTGAAAATAATGGTCTATATGATTTCTCATTTAATTATAATGCAAGTCCATGGTATTCAGGTTTTTCATCTACTACAGTTAAAAATTTAAACGCAGCTGCTCCAACTGTAACAATTAAAGGATCTGGAATAACAAATTTTGATAACAATCAATATTATGTTAATCTAATAGGGAATGATGTTGTTTTTGTTGAAGTGAGTGGATCTCATGCTATTTATTTTTCAAATACTGCTACTTCACCTGTAGATTGTAATGCAACAGTGAATACAGTTGCAACTACAACTCAAAAGGTAACTAACAATATGCTTGTATATCCAAATCCAGTTACTGATATATTGAAAGTAAATGTTTCAGGAGATGCTAAAACAAAAAAGATCACATTGCATGATTTATTTGGTGTAGTTATTTATCAAAAAGTAATTAAAACAGGTGTACAAGAAGAACAAATTGATATGAATAGACTTCCATCAGGAGTGTATTTATTGATTTTTGAGGCGGATAATAAAGTAGTTTCAAAAAAAATAATGAAAGAGTAATTCATTAAATTAATTTCAATATTAATTATGGCTGTCAAGAGTGTAACACTTATTTGACAGCCATTTTTTATTGTTTTAGAAGTAGCGTTATCTAAGTTTGGATCTTATTATACTAATACAAATAAATATAGCTTAATTCGTTTTTTTATCATATCGAGCGGAGTAAAGATGTAATAGTAGTTTTAGATTGGATGGTTTATGATTTATTCCATTCATATAAAATGGAGATACTTTTACTAGTCATTTCTCAATAATAGAAAGCTGTTATTATCTAATTCTAAATTGAAAATAAGAACTCAATTCTGATAATTAAGGAAAGCAAAAAAAAAAAAAGATCTAACAGACTATATTCTTGAAGAAATAACCAAATTTGTTTATTATTTTATAGTTGTTGTTTACAAAGTAAATTTTTATAAAATATAAAAATATATTTGTTGACTTAAAGTTGGAGTTAATATGATGAAGGAGTTTCAATACAATCTTGCAATTATTCACATATAATTTGAATAATTTCACGATCACTTCTAATACATTTACTTGAACAATAATTCTTTTTATAAAAAAATGGAACATGGCAAATGAAAATAAATTGAAAGAAGTAGCTAAACTTTTTTTTAAACTGGGAAGTATTTCTTTTGGTGGTCCTGCTGCTCATATTGCAATGATGGAAGATGAAGTTGTAAAAAAAAGAGGATGGATGACTCAGGAACATTTTCTTGATATAGTAGGCGCAACGAACTTAATTCCTGGTCCTAATTCTACTGAAATGACCATGCATTGTGGTTACCATAAAGCCGGGTGGAAAGGATTGATTATAGCAGGGGTAAGCTTTGTATTACCGGCTGTTGTCATCACGATGATTTTTGCTTGGCTTTACGAACAGTACGGGCAGTTACCAAACGTTACACCTTTTCTTTATGGTATTAAATCAGCTGTAATTGCCATTATTATTGGAGCTGTTTATCGTCTTGGAAAAAAAGCTTTAAAAAACGTAACTCTTGGTGTTTTAGGTTTGTTGACATTAATAGCGTGTCTACTTGGTGTAAACCAAATTATCGCTTTATTTGCTTGTGGTTTTTTAGGATTGATATGGTCTTTTATCCAGAATCCAACAAAGAATATAATGAGTTTCACTCCACTTGTATTACTCCAACTTACTTCGGTTAGTAGCCTAAAAATTTTCTGGACTTTTGTAAAAGTTGGAGCTATCCTTTACGGTAGTGGTTATGTTTTGTTTGCCTTTTTGGATGTAGAGTTAGTTACTACAGGTTTGCTTACAAGGCAACAATTAATAGATGCCGTTGCCGTTGGGCAGTTTACTCCTGGACCTGTTTTATCAACTGCAACGTTTGTAGGTTGGCAATTAGGGGGCTTTTGGGGTGCAATAGCAGCCACTATTGGGATATTTCTTCCTTCTTTTATTTTTGTGTCAATATTAATTCCGTTTATTCCAAAAATGCGGAAATCTAAAACTATTGCAGCATTTCTAGATGCTGTAAACATTGCGGCAGTTGCATTAATTGCAGTAGTTTGTATAGAGATGGGTAAAGATACTTTAACCGATTGGCGAACAATTTTAATTTCTTTATTAAGTATTATAACTGTTTTTATATTTGAGAAAATGAATAGTGCTTTTATAGTTATTGGCGGAGCATTAATAGGATATATATTGACTTTGGTATAAAATCAATTCATCTCAAAAGTTATTTCAAGAAAAGTCAGATGTAAGCTGATGGTTTTTTAAAATGAGCTTTGCTTACCTAATAAAACTAAAATTATATTCCATAAATAATTTATAATACCTAATTAAAAGTTTCTTTAATTCTTTTAAAAAGAGTAATCTAAGAATTAGTCTCTACTACGTATGACTTGAATATGTTTTCTTATTTTCGAAAATTAAATTTAGACTAATAAAAACTACTTGATACTAGCGGTAGACTGCCTTTGAATTAAACTCGTTTTTATAATTTTAGTCGAAAATTCCAATTCTGTTTTGCTTTCGAGTCTGTCCACAAGCATTTTGGTAGCCGTTTCTCCAATGAATTTTCCATGCTGACTGATAGTGGTTATAGTAGGAGTAACATGCTGAGGTAGTTTTCCATTAGTAAAGCAAATCATTGCCATTTCTTCTGGTATTTTATATTGCATCTTCTTTATTAGGTCTAAGGATAGCATGGCAGAACTTTCCTCAAGACAAAGCAAACCATCGATTGTTTTATCAGCAAGGACAATTTTCATGGCTGTTTCTAAGTCTTCGTTTCTCGCCAGACGAACAATTATTTTTTCGTTTACCACGATATTGTGATCTTTTAAAGCTTGCTTATAGCCTTCAACTCGCAGTTTCCCCACACTCAAATTATCAATTACCGAAACTACTGCAATTTTTTTACAGCCCGTTTCGATTAAATGATTAGTAGCATGACGCGCGCCTTCAAAATCATTTACTATTACTTTATCACAAATAATCTCATCGGCCACACGGTCAAAAAGTACAATGGGAACTCCTTGATTTATAGCGTCTATTAAATGGGTGAAATCCTGATTGATTTGTGTTTCTTCTGCAATCGAAATGATGAAACCATCTATAGTTCCACTTTTTAATAATTCCACGGTATTAACCTCCTTTTCGTAAGATTCATTTGAAATACACGAAATCAGGCTGTAACCAAGTGCAGATGCTTTTTCTTCGATACCTACAAATACTTCGGTAAAAAAGCTATTCATAATATTAGGAATAATGACGCCTAATGTTTTTGTTTTTTTATTTAAAAGGCTCAACGCTACTTTATTGGGTTTGTAGTGATGTGCTTTTGCAAATTCTTGTATTTTTTCCTTCGTTTTTAAACTGATATCATGACTATCATTTAAAGCTTTAGAAACTGTTGCAATGGATACATTAAATTCAGCTGCGATTTGTTTTAATGTAATTTTTGGTATCATTTCGGTTGATTGTGGGTTTTAAAAGCTGTGCTAATTTAAGGTAAATAATACTCATTTTCAATTTTAATAAAATGTTTTTAATGCTAGTATTCTTGGTTTCTTTACTTAAAATAAAAAAGTTACTTAAACCTTTACGTAAGCTTTTTTAACGCCTTTTTTAAGCAGTAAATAGCGTGTATTTGTAATGATATCAACGGTTTACAGATTTATAGTTCGTAATTTGATTTTAGCATACAAAAAGCCTTTAAATTGATGATATACTATTTTTAAGCTTAAATAATAGTGAATAACATATTTTTGATAACCTAAAAGATCTAATTAAATAATCTAACAACAAATAATATGTATTACATAGGATTTGACATAGGAAGCTCGTCAGTAAAAGCAGCCATTGTAGAAATAGCCACTGGAAAAAGCATTGGCGTTGTCCAAGAACCAGAAACAGAAATGGAAATGCTTGCTTTAAAAAACGGTTGGGCAGAGCAGAAGCCAGAAGAATGGTGGATGCATTGTTGTAATGCTGTATCCAAATTAAAAAAGAAATACGCTATTTCGAGAACGCAAATCAAAGGAATTGGGATTTCGTACCAAATGCATGGTCTTGTTTTGGTGGATAAAAACGGTGCGCCTTTGCGAAAATCGATCATTTGGTGTGATAGTCGAGCAGTTGCCATAGGTAATGAAGCCTTTCAATCAATAGGTGAAGAGAAATGTGTGGCTCACCTACTAAATTCTCCAGCAAATTTTACTGCTTCAAAATTGAAATGGGTAAAAGAAAATGAGCCAGATATTTACAGTCAGGTTTATAAATTCATGCTTCCAGGAGATTATATAGCATACAAATTTTCGAATGTGATCAATACGACTATCTCAGGATTGTCTGAAGGGATTATGTGGGATTTTAAGAAGGATACTGTTGCTGATTTTTTATTAGAGTATTACGGTATTGATGCGTCATTGGTGCCAGATATTGTAGACACTTTTGGTTTGCAATCTACTGTGGATGATAAAGGAGAACTAGAAAGTGGTTTAGCTGCGGGAACACCTATTTTTTACAGAGCAGGTGACCAACCTAATAATGCTTTATCGTTAAATGTATTTAATCCAGGTGAAGTGGCAGCTACGGGTGGAACTTCGGGGGTTGTCTATGCTGTTACTGATAATTTATCTGGAAAAGAAAGCACTCGTGTAAATAATTTTGCACACGTAAATTATACCAAAAACAACCCTAGAATAGGGAAACTATTGAATATCAATGGTGCTGGAATTCAATACCGTTGGTTGTTGAACAATTTAGCGGTGAGTTCTTATGAGGAAATGAATACGCTAGCTTCAGAAGTCGCAGTGGGGTCAGATGGGGTTTGTATGTTGCCTTTTGGGAATGGTGCTGAAAGAATGTTGAATAACAAAGATATAGGAACGAGGTTAGTAAATATTAACTTAAATAATCATAACAAAGCACATGTGTGTAGAGCAGCCTTAGAAGGGATTGCATTCTCATTTGTGTACGGAATGGATATTTTAAAGGCAGATGGTAGCGAAGTAAATGTAATGCGAGCAGGGAATGATAATTTATTCCGTTCTGAGATTTTCTCGAATACTGTAGCGACTTTAATCGGACACGAAATTGAAATTTATAATACTACCGGAGCGATTGGAGCAGCGAGAGCTTCAGGACTTCACGAAGGTAATTTTGAGAAATATGGTAAGTTGATTATGGAGAATGACCATGTAATGACTTACATGCCGTTCAAGGACAAAGCACCTTACTTAGCTGCATACGAACTGTGGAAAAAAGAATTAGAATTAATAATTAATAAATAAAATATAAAAATGGCAACTTTAGGAAATAAAGAATACTTCAAAGGAATTGGAGATATTAAGTTTGAAGGAAAAGAATCTGACAACCCGTTAGCATTCAAATACTACAACCCAGACCAAGTGGTAGCTGGAAAAACAATGCGCGATCACTTTAAGTTTTCTATCGCATACTGGCATACCTTCTGTGGGCAAGGATCAGATCCTTTTGGACCTGGAACACAAAATTTCCCTTGGGACCAACCTACAGATGCGCTTACTGCTGCAAAAGAGAAAGCAGATGCTGCATTTGAATTTACTACAAAAATGGGATTTGGTTACTACTGTTTCCATGATTACGATTTGATTCAAGAGGGTGCTACTTTTAAAGAATCAGAAAGTAGATTGGCAGCAATCACTAAATATTTGAAAGAAAAACAAGCAGCTTCGGGAGTAAAATTACTTTGGGGTACTGCAAATGCTTTTTCTAATCCTCGTTACATGAATGGTGCAGCAACTAATCCTGACTTTAATGTATTGGCTAGAGCTGGTGGTCAAATTAAATTGGCTATGGATGCAACAATTGCTTTAGGTGGTGAGAACTACGTATTCTGGGGTGGACGTGAAGGTTATATGTCTTTACTAAATACGGATATGGGTAGAGAATTAGACCACATGGGACAATTCTTGAGAACGGCTCGTGATTATGGTCGTGCTCAAGGTTTCAAAGGGAATTTCTTAATTGAACCAAAACCTATGGAGCCAACAAAACATCAATATGATTTTGATACTGCAACTGCAATTGGGTTTTTACGCGCACAAGGTTTAGAGAAAGATTTCAAAATCAATATCGAAGTAAATCACGCAACATTGGCACAACATACTTTCCAACACGAAATTGATGTTGCTGCTCAAGCAGGAATGTTAGGAAGCTTAGATGCTAACCGTGGTGATTACCAAAACGGATGGGATACTGACCAGTTTCCAAATAACATTCAAGAGACTACCGAAGCTATGTTGGTTTTCTTAAAAGCAGGTGGTCTTCAAGGTGGTGGGGTTAATTTTGATGCAAAAATCAGAAGAAACTCAACTGATATGGATGATGCTTTCCATGCACATATTGGTGGAGCAGATACGTTTGCAAGAGCATTATTGACTGCAGATAAAATTATCACATCATCGGCTTATGATAAATTAAGAGCAGACCGTTACAGTTCATTCGATACTGGAAACGGAAAAGCATTTGAAGATGGAAAATTATCAATGCAAGATTTATACAAAATTGCACATGAAAATGGCGAGCTTAACTTGCAAAGTGGTAAGCAAGAATTATTTGAAAATATAATTAACCAATATATTTAATCAACCATTTTATTTTTTGATTTGTGTTTAGCAGTAGAGAGAAGTAGTTTGTTGACTACTTCTCGTTGCTGTTTTAATACTTTTCGAATATAAATTTTACTACTACTGCTACTACTACACTTATATTCAACTACAATAAATTTTATAGCTAACCATTAATTAAAATAAATATATGTCAACAGGATCAAATTCTGCCTATCTATGGAGACTTACTTTAGTGGCAACACTAGGAGGGCTTCTTTTTGGATATGATACAGCAGTTATTTCAGGAACAGTAAGTTCTTTAGAGAAATTCTTTGTACTCCCTTTCGGGCTTTCAGAGGTGGCGTCTAATGCGCGACTTGGATTTTTAGTCTCTAGTGCATTGATAGGTTGTATCATAGGTGGTGTTTTTGGAGGAGTGATAAGCAAGAAATATGGTCGTAAAAACGGACTAATATTGGCTGCAGTTTTATTTCTAATTTCAGCTTTAGGCTCTGCAATGCCTGAGATGTTTGTAAAACCTATAGGTCAAGGTGACCATACTTTTTACAGTCTTTTCATAGTCTATAGAATCATTGGTGGAATAGGAGTGGGCTTAGCGTCGATGTTATCGCCTCTTTACATATCTGAAATTGCACCTGCACGTAATCGCGGGAAGTTAGTTTCAATGAATCAATTTGCTATTGTTTTTGGTATGCTAGTAGTTTATTTCGTTAACTATTTTATAGCACGTCAAGGTGATGCTACTTGGTTAAATGCAATTGGATGGAGATGGATGTTTGCTTCAGAGGTGGTGCCAGCTGTTCTCTTTTTAGTATTCTTATTTTCTGTTCCAGATACGCCTAGATCTTTAGTACTACAGTCTAAACCTGAAAAAGCTTTGGATGTACTTATAAAAGTAAATGGTCCAGAAGAGGCTAACATGATATTAAATGACATTCAAAATACAGTCACTACGCATTCAGGTAAGTTGTTTTCTTATGGATTATCGGTGATTGTTATTGGTATTTTTCTTTCCGTTTTTCAACAATTTGTGGGCATCAATGTAGTATTATACTATGCGCCAGAAATTTTTAAAAGTATGGGGTCAGGAACAGATACGGCTTTGCTACAAACTATAATAGTGGGAGCAATAAATTTAATATTCACTGTTCTAGCAATTCAAACAGTTGACAAAATTGGTCGTAAGCCTTTAATGATTATTGGAGCATTAGGAATGGCCTTAGCAATGTTTGCGCTAGGTACAGCATTTTTTACACACTCTATGGGTGTCTTTGCATTGATTTGTATGCTTGTTTATGTTGCGGGATTTGCCATGAGTTGGGGTCCAGTCACTTGGGTTTTATTAGCAGAAATTTTCCCGAATAATATTAGAGGTAAAGCATTAGCAGTAGCGGTAGGAGTACAATGGGTAGCCAACTATCTAGTGTCTTGGTCTTTTCCAATCATGGATAAAAACAGTGAGTTAATTGCCTTATTTAATCATGGTTTTGCCTACTGGGTTTATGGAGTTATGGGAATCTTAGCCATGCTATTTGTTTGGAAATTTGTACCAGAGACTAAAGGAAAAACTCTAGAGGAAATGAACCAATTATGGGATAAAAAGGATAATACTATTTAAACTAAAAACAAACTAAAATAAACGAAAATGAAATTTTTTATAGATACAGCAAATTTAGCTGAAATAGCAGAAGCACAAGCCTTAGGAGTTTTGGATGGAGTAACTACAAACCCATCATTAATGGCTAAAGAAGGTATCACAGGTGCAGATAATATCTTGAAGCATTATGTGAAAATTTGTGAAATAGTGGACGGTGACGTTTCTGCCGAAGTTATCGCAACAGACTATGAAGGGATGATTAGCCAAGGAGAAGAATTAGCTGCTTTACACCCACAAATCGTGGTAAAATTACCAATGATTGCTGCAGGAATTAAAGCATGTAAATATTTTTCTGATAAAGGAATTAGAACGAATGTAACTCTTGTGTTTTCAGTAGGTCAAGCATTATTAGCGGCCAAAGCAGGTGCTACTTATGTTTCGCCTTTCTTAGGAAGATTAGATGATATTTGCACCGATGGAATGGGTTTAATTGCCGAAATCAGACAAGTATATGACAATTACGATTTTGGAACGCAAATTCTTTCTGCTTCGGTTCGTAACACAATGCATGTAATCAATTGCGCCAAAGTAGGCTCAGATGTTATGACAGGTCCATTATCTTCAATCACAGGATTGTTAAAACACCCATTAACAGATAGCGGATTAGCACAATTTTTAGCCGATTACCAAAAAGGAAACTAACTATGGAAATTTCAAAATTGCAAGATAACGTATCTCAAACTAGAAGAGATATTGTAAGAATGGTTCACAAGGTAAACTCGGGTCATCCCGGAGCTTCTTTGGGTTGTACGGAGTTTTTAGTAGCATTATATAATGAACTAATGGAATTAAAACCAGAGTTTGACATGAATGGTAAGGATGAAGACTTATTCTTCCTTTCTAATGGTCATATCTCTCCAGTTTTTTATAGTGTTTTAGCGCACAAAGGCTACTTTCCTGTAAAAGAATTAGGAACTTTTAGATTACTAAATTCAAGATTACAAGGCCACCCAACAACGCACGATGGTTTACCAGGCGTACGAATTGCTTCAGGATCTTTGGGTCAAGGATTATCGGTGGGGATTGGTGCAGCACAAGCAAAAAAACTAAATAAAGACACTAATTTAGTCTATACACTTCACGGTGACGGAGAATTGCAAGAAGGCCAAAACTGGGAGGCAATCATGTATGCTTCTGCAAAGAAAGTGGATAATCTTATTGCTACAATCGACTTTAATGGGCAACAAATTGATGGTTCTACAGACACTGTTTTATGCATGGGAAGTTTGAAAGATAAATTTCTAGCTTTTGATTGGGATGTGATCGAAATCAAAGAAGGAAACAAGCTCGAAGCAGTTATCGCAGGGATGAAAGAAGCCAAATCAAGAACTGGAAAAGGAAAACCAGTTTGTGTTTTGTTGCATACTGTAATGGGTAATGGAGTCGACTTTATGATGGGTACTCACGCTTGGCACGGAAAGGCACCAAACGATGAACAATTAGCAATAGCTTTGGCACAAAATCCTGAAACGTTAGGGGATTATTAATCCCCTCCTAGACTTTCGCCGTGGCGAAGAGGGAGAGCTACAAAAGTGAATAAATAAAAATATAAAACCCTATTTACCCCAATAGGGACTCCCCTCCTTCGGAGGGGTTGGGGGAGGAAACAATGAAAAAATATACATTTACCGAACAAAAAGACACGCGCTCTGGTTTTGGAGCAGGTCTTGCCGAATTAGGAAGAACGAATCCTAATGTTGTTGCACTTTGCGCGGATCTTATTGGTTCGCTTAAAATGGAAAAATTTATTGAAGAAAACCCAGAACGTTTTTTTCAAATTGGTATTGCTGAAGCAAATATGATTTGTATTGCAGCAGGACTTACTATCGGTGGCAAGATTCCATTTACAGGAACATTCGCCAACTTTTCGACAGGAAGAGTGTACGATCAAATTCGTCAATCTGTTGCATATTCTGATAAAAATGTAAAAATTTGTGCTTCTCACGCAGGATTGACTTTGGGTGAAGATGGAGCAACGCATCAGATATTAGAAGATATCGGAATGATGAAAATGTTACCAGGTATGACCGTTATTAATACCTGTGATTACAACCAAACAGAAGCAGCCACTATTGCAATTGCTGAACACCACGGCCCAGTATACTTGCGTTTTGGCCGTCCGGTGGTGCCAATATTTATGCCTAAATATACCGATGTTGCAAACGAAAATAAATTTGTAATTGGAAAAGCTATTCAATTAACTGAAGGTACAGATGTAACTATTGTTGCAACAGGACATTTGGTTTGGGAAGCTTTACAAGCATCTGAGCAATTAGAAGCTATGGGTATTAGTGCTGAAGTAATTAACATTCACACCATTAAACCTTTAGATGACGAAGCGATTTTAAAATCGGTTGCTAAAACTGGATGTGTTGTGACTTGTGAAGAGCACAATTATTTAGGAGGTTTAGGTGAAAGTGTCGCGGGATTATTATCTTTAAATACACCTACACCACAAGAGTATGTTGCAACCAAAGATACTTTTGGCGAAAGCGGAACTCCAGCACAATTAATGGCTAAATATGGTTTGAATAGTGAAGCTATTGTAACAGCCATTCAAAAAGTGATGAGTCGTAAATAAATTGCCGTTGACTTTAGTCAACGGTTCTGGTTTATTATCAAATTCCATTGACTATCATCAATGGTTCTCGTTTAGTTTAGTATCAATACCCGTTGACTTTAGTCAACGGTTCTTATTGAATTGCTATAGGGCTTTAGCCAAAATAAGGGTGTCATTTTGGCTAAAGCCAATGACATTTCAACTTTAAAAAATTATCAAGATGAGCGAAAATAAAATCAAATGGGGAATTATAGGTTTGGGGAATATTGCCGAGCAATTTGCACGTGATTTAGCTTTGGTTGAAAATGCACAGTTGTATGCTGTAGCATCTCGATCACTAGAAAAAGCGACCGAATTTGGTACTACGTTTAGTGCTGTAAAAAGCTACGGAGATTACGATTCGCTCATTAACGATGATCAAGTTGATATTATTTATATTGCTACGCCACATGATTCGCATGCTAGTTTGAGCATACAGGTACTAAATGCAAAAAAGCATGTGCTTTGCGAAAAACCAATTGCGATCAACTTTGTACAAGCTTCGGAAATGATTGCAGCTGCTAGAAAAAACAATCGTTTTTTTATGGAGGCTTTCTGGACCCGATTCAATCCTACTTTTACAGCTGTTTTATCAAAAATAAGAGCGGGTGAATTAGGGAAAATACAATACATAAATGCTGATTTTGGCTTTATAATGAACAATGGTCAAAACCGCCTAGAAGATATGAATCTGGGCGGTGGATCATTGTTAGACATGGGTGTTTATCCCTTGTTTTTATCCTATATGATTTTGGGAAAACCCGAAAACATTGCGGCATCTTCACTCTTTTATGAAGGCGGAGCCGACAAACAAACCACCATGCTTTTGAATTATCCAACAGCGCAAGCGGTTTTACATAGTAGTTTTATAGCTAGAACCAACATGCATGCTACGATAAGCGGTGAAAATGGGCGTATTGTAATTGATCCTATGTGGCATGAAGCTCAGAGTTTTTCTATATTTAAAGATGATGAGGAAACAAAAATTCTTCTACCTACAAAAGGAAAAGGTTTTACCTATGAAATTGAAGAATGCCATAAATGTATCGCTGCAAATAAAATTGAAAGCGAAATGTGGTCACATCAAAATAGTTTGGACTTAATCACTATCGCAGACCAAGTGCGTAAAGAGGCGGGAATTGTTTACCCTGCTGATACTATTTAATTTATTAAAGCAATTACTGCAACGCTATAATTTTTGACATTAGGATTACTATTTCTCTTAAAACAACTTACTATTAAAACCCATTATGAGCAAACTGACGGTATACACTTTAAAGAATAAAAACGGAATGGAACTTGAAGTTTCTAATTTTGGCGCGACAATTATTAGTTTAAAAGTTCCCAATAAATTAGGTACTTTGACTAATGTAGTAGTGGGTTTAGAAAAAGCTCAAGACTATATTGAAGCACCATATACTGATGTTACTCTATTTTTAGGAAGTACCATAGGTCGTTATGCAGGTAGAATTTCAAAAGGAAAATTTGAAGTTGATGGTAAAGTATATCCATTAGAACATAACGATGGTGTCCACTTGCACGGAGGGGAAGGATTTGATAAAAAGTATTGGGATTTAAAATCACAAACAGATAGTACCATTGTTTTGACGTATGTGAGTCAGCATTTAGAGAATGGATATCCTGGAGAATTAAAAGTAGAAGCCTCATTTGAAATCACGGATACTAATACTTTAAAAATTAGTTATTCAGCGATTACAGATCAGGCTACACCAGTTAATTTAACGATTCATCCTTACATAAATGTTAGCGGCTCAGGTACTGTTTTGTATCAAGAATTGTGGATTAATAGTACGCAACATCTAGAGGTTGATGCGCAATTAATTCCGTCTGGACGCATTTTAGAATCGGTAAATACGGCTTTTGATTATACTGTTCCTTCAAAAATTAACAAATCTACATTTGGAGGCTTTGATGATACATTTGTGATGGGAGAGGGGCAGTTGAAAGCTAGTTTGTATTCGTCCCAATCTGGAATTAAAATGAATGTCTACCATAATCAACCAGCAATGGTCATCTACACTCCCAAACAGTTTCCTAATTTACAATTCAAAAATAATTTGGGTGAAGGTGCTTTTCCAGCAATTTGTTTTGAACCTCAGAACTTTCCTGACGCTCCTCATAATAGTCATTTCCCCAATTCCATTTTGCAGCCCACTGAAACCTATCATAACGATATCGTATTAGAGTTTCAAGTAATACAATAAAAAGAGGAGCACTATCCCTAGGTTGCTTGATCAGTTTATCATTGGAAACGAGATTATGGAGATGAAATTTCTTATTTGATCAAAATTAAGGACTTAACTTTCGATAAAAAAGAAATTTAAAGAGGAGCTACAAGCTTTTTTACAATGTTAAAATTAACTTAAAATAAGAATGCACTATTGTTGCTTATTCGAATCAGTTATTTGATATTTACCATCTCATGCATTTTCTCTAGAACATATTTATTTAATTAAAATTGATACTATAATTTTTAACCATCACTTATTTTGAAAATGATTAAAACGTTCCCATTTTTTAAGATAGTCATCTTGTTTATCATGTTGAGTGTAATTACTAATGTGGCACATTCACAAAAATTGTATGAAGGTTATCAATTTATAAATATAAATGAGGGAATTTCTAAAAGAGGAGTTTCTTGTATTACTCAGGATCAATATGGGTATATGTGGATTGGTACTTTTGGTGCTGGTTTGTATAAATATGATGGAATAAGTTATACCGTTTTTGAAAACGATTGGCAAAAAGAAAGTTCTATCATAAGTAATATTATCTATTGTACCTATGTCGATTCACATAATAAATTATGGATAGGTACGGATCAAGGAATGTGTTTTTACAATAGGGAACTTAATAAATTTGAAAATATTGATCTAAAAGTAGGGCAGTTAAAAGGCACTAAAGTTGATGTTCCTGTAAAAAGTATCATTCAAGATAATTTTGGGAATTTAATCATCGGAACTTTTGGAAGAGGAGTTTTAAAGTTCAATTTAAAAACTTCAAAAATCTCGTTTATAAAGTCTGAAGTAGCGACCTATACTAATTATCAAGTTAATTGTTTGACTAAAAGTAAAAATGGAACGATTTTCCTAGGGACTAGTTATGGATTAAAGTCTTTGCTACCAGGGGCAAAAGTTGTAAAAAATGTAAGAGATGCGGCTGGAAAAACGCTTGTTAGTCAATATATTGAATCGATGGTTCTTGATCGTAAGCAAAATATATGGTTGGGAACATTTTATGAAGGTTTAGTAAAAATTTCAAAAGATGCGACTGGATTTTCTAAAAAGTCATTTCCAATAACCAAGAAAAGAGTCATGGCACTGCTACAAGCTGAAGGCAATTCTATATTATGCGCAACAGAAAATGATGGCTTATTTCTGGTAGATGAGCAAGGAGTGATTCTTAAAAAGTATATCAACAACAAAGCGGAGAACAATAGTTTAAAATCAAATTCGGTTTGGTCACTATTTGCCGATAAAGAAAATAGAGTTTGGTTGGGCTACTACAATCAAGGAGTTGATGTTTTTGATAAATTATACAGTAAGTTTAATGCTATAGGTAGCACTACTTACAATAAAGAAAATGCGCTTCAAGCGAAGTCAGTAACAGGTATTGCAAAGGATAAAGCGGGTAAATTATGGATCAGTCTTGAAGGTGGAGGCGTTGATTATTATGATCCAATTACGAATAATAACAAACATATTAACAGTAAAAATGCTTCGTTTTTATCGGGTTTAAAAAGTGATGATATCCAAACCGTTTTTATAGATAGTAAAGAAAATGTTTGGTTAGGTAGCTGGAATGATGGGATTTATTTTTTAAAAAAAGGGACAAATAGTTTTGTGAATTTCAATACTAATAATACTTCAGGTATAATCTCAAACAGAATGCTAAGCTTCTCTGAAGATTCTAATGGAGTCATCTGGATTGGTACGTATTTACGAGGTTTACACTATTATGTTCCTTCTGAGAATAAATTTTATCATTGTGATACAGCTCCATTTTCATTAAATGGATTAACAAATGGAGATGTTCGAAAAATTTTAGTGGATTCGAATGATAGGATTTGGGTAGGATCGACCTTGGGATTATTTCGGGTTTCGCATGATGAAAATTTTAATTTTTCGGTAGTGGCCTTGAAAAATCAAATGATGACGGACATAAAAATGCAAAAAAACCAGTCAGTTTTATCCTTGTATGAGTCTCAAAACAAACATATTTGGATTGGTACTGATGGTGCAGGATTATTTAGTTACAATCCTGCAGCTAATAAGTTTGATTACTATTATAATTTTAAGGGCTTAGTCGAGAAGTCAGTTGCTGCAATCGTTGAGGATCAAGAGGGTGCTATCTGGATTAGTGGAAAATCGGGAATTACCAAAGTTGATTTAAAGAAAAAAAACGCGATAAACTTTACAAAAGACGACGGACTTTTAGACAATGATTTCAATAATAATTCAGTTTTAAAAGACAAAAATGGTGATTTGTACTTTGGTAGTTACGAAGGAATCAATTATTTCAACCCAAAACAAATAGTAAAAAGTACCAAGCAACCTTTGTTATATTTTAGTGATTTAAAATTATTCAATAAGTCAGTGGGTCCTAATGATGCTGATTCACCACTTACAAAGGTAATATCAGAGACTGAATACCTAGTTTTGACAAATGATCAATCGGTTTTTACTATCGAATATGTAGGTTTGAATTATGCGCATCCTGGTAAAAATGAGTATGCTTATTATTTAGAAGGATTTGAAAAAGAATGGAATTTTGTAGGTGGTAAACGTGCAGCTACTTATACTAATTTACCTCCAGGAAAATATATTTTTAATGTAAAATCAGCCAAAAGAGGCGGAGTCTGGAGTGCAAAACCATTGCAATTGCACATTGAGGTGCTACCACCATTCTGGCGTACAAATTTTGCTTATTTTTTATATGTATTGGCTTTTATCTTGGTATCTGTTTACATGAAGAAATTTTTACAAAGGAGATTTGAGGAAAAACAAGCTATTCAATTTGAAAGAGATAAAGCCGTTCAAATCGAAAAATTAAATGCTAAGAAATTACAGTTTTTCACCAATATTTCTCATGAGTTTAGAACGCCACTTACTTTGATTATTAATCCATTAGAAGATATTTTAAAAAATAAAAGTTTTGGTTTACCTCCTGAAGTCCTAAATAAACTGTTTGTTATTCATAAAAGTTCAGATCGTTTATCACGCTTGATTAATGAATTAATGGACTTCAATAAATTACAGTTTAATAAAATGGCGTTGCATGTGCAACTAATAGAAGTGGTGAGTTTTACTCAAAATATTGTTAGTTATTTTGAAGAGGAAGCCGCTAGTAGATCCATTAACTTACAGTTTGAATCTACCGTTGACTCCCTTCAAGATTGGTTAGACCCTAAGATGTTTGAAAAAATTATTTTCAATATTATTTCTAATGCATTCAAAGTAACTGCTGACAATGGGAAAATAAAAGTGAGTATCAACGCATCACAAAAAATGATTTTTTTACCATTGGCTAATACTCAAAACAAAGTAGAAACATTTGAAATAGCCATTGAAGATACGGGTGCGGGATTGAACAAGAAAGAAATTAAACGCATTTTTGATCGTTTTTACCAAGTTAACAATCTTAATAAAACCTATTATGGTAGCACAGGAATAGGGCTTGAGGTAGTGCGTGGTTTTGTCGAATTGCACAAAGGTAAGATTGAAGTAAATAGTACTTTGGGGGTGGGAACCACGTTTACTGTGATGTTTCCGTTAGGTAATGAATATTTTACCGAAGCTGAAATTCTAGATGAGGAACATCAAGTAGTATTGAGAGAGTCAATTAAAAAAGTAGTGTTTGATGAAAAAGCAGCAACCGATACAGTAGCCATTACAAACGCAATTACACATACTATCTTAATCGTCGAAGATAATACCGAATTGCGAAATTACTTGAAAGACGAATTGAAAAAAAATTATAAAGTAATTGTTGCCGAAAATGGTCAAAAAGGGTTTGAATTAGCTAAACAAAAATTGCCCGATTTGATTTTGACAGATGTGATTATGCCTGTAATGAATGGTCTTGAATTATGTAAAGCTGTAAAAGCCGATTTAAAAACGAGTCACATTCCATTGTTGATGCTTTCTGCAAAAGCTTTGGTTCAGGACAAGTTAGAAGGAATCGATTCTGGAGCAGACATGTACATGAGTAAACCCTTTGATATGGATGTTTTAAAATCCAGTTTAGGGCAGTTAATCAACAGTAGGCAAATCATGTTTGATAAATTTTATAAAGGAATTACCAAGAACACGAAAGAAAAAACAACTACTCTTGATAATGATTTTATACAAAAGACATTAACTTTTATTCATGAAAATATTAGTGACTCTGATTTGAGTGTGGAGGTTTTAGCTTCAAAAGTTTTTCTAAGTAGGAGTCAGTTGTATCGAAAAATTAAAACGTTAACTGGAGTTTCAGTAAATGAATTTATCCGAAATGTCCGATTGGAGAAAGCAAAAGAACTTATACAATTAGGAGATAGCAATATCAACGAAATAAGTTATATAGTGGGCTTTGCATCGCCGTCATATTTTACTAAATGTTATAAAGTAAAATATGGACATTTGCCTACAAAAATGGATAATGATGCAACAGATTCAGAATAAAAAATTGTTGTTTAGTACCAAAAGAGTTCAAATTGAACTCTTTTTTTTTGGTTTATAATTCAAAAATTCAGTTTGAAAATAATGTAAGAATGCAAATGTTTGGTTTCATATTTCTTTGTTTATTTGGAGATAAAGTCGGTGTAACTTGCTAATTTATATTTTTTATGATAATTATGAAGTGTGTAATAAAAAGGTGTTTTTTTTTTACTTAATTAAAAATAAAATAAAACGATTGCTAATTACTTAAAAAATAGATTTTTCATTGTAATATTCTTAATGTCCCGAAATCATTGAGATGGAAAGAGGGTAATGCATCAAATGAACTAGATTTTGCATCATTTGTACTATATAATAGGTCCACTCTTACTCTATTTTTGACTCTGTAAACTAATTATAAAGACAAACTGATTTTTTAATTAAACCATTAACACACAAACCATGCGGGGAAAATTAAATTTATTATTTCAAATGAACGGCTGTCAAAAAGAGGCTAAAAAAAACGACAAGGTTCGTTTTGAAAATGAGATATATTAACAATGATTTTAGAATTATAAAAATTAAATATTTTGATAATAAGTAAAAACAATTAACTAACGAATAAAAACCAATTTAATATGATGATCAAGCTAAAATTCGCACTAATAGCGTTGGCAATGATTTGCACACAGACAGTGCTGTCGCAAACCAAGACCATTAAAGGGGTCGTAACAGATCAGGCTCGATTGCCTTTGCCTGGTGTAAATGTTTCAGTAAAAGGGACGGCTACAGGAGTTGTAACAAACTCAGACGGTTCTTTTGCTCTAGATAAAGTTCCTGCAAACTCTAGGATTATTTTTAGTTTTATAGGGTTTGCCTCTAAAGAAGTTGCAGCAGATAATAAAAGTACTATCAATGTCACTCTAACTGAAGATACAAATAACCTAGACGAGGTTGTAGTGATTGGTTATGGTTCTGTAAAGAAAAAAGATGTAACAGGAGCTGTTTCTACCGTTAGTGCAAAATCAATCAAGGACCAACCCTTTACAGGGATAGATCAAGCATTGCAAGGAAAAGTTTCTGGGGTAACGATAACTCAAAATTCAGGAACTCCCGGAGGTGGTGTTTCCATTAGAATACGTGGAATCGCTTCGTTATCAGGAAATGAGCCTTTATATGTTGTAGATGGTGTACCTATTAATGGAGGAGACAATAATGACTCTTTTAATTACAACTCTTTGGGAGGTGCAAACGGACAAACTAAGTCAAGTGCTTTAACAGCGATAAATCCATCAGATATTGAATCAATGGATATTCTTAAAGATGCTTCGGCAACTGCGATTTATGGTTCTAGAGGATCTAACGGAGTTGTTTTGATTACAACTAAAAAAGGAAAAAAAGGAAAATCGGTAATCTCTTATGAAACCTACACAGGTGTACAGCAGGTTACTAAATTCTTAGATGTTCTTAATTTACAAGATTTTGCAAAATACAGAGCAAGTGTAAGTACTGAATTAGGACAACAAATTCCATATGAGTTTCAAAATCCTGAAATACTAGGAAAAGGAACAGACTGGCAAAAAGAAATTTTTAGAAATGCTCAGATGCAAAATCATCAGATCACTATTTCAGGCGGAAAAGACAATACAAGATATTATACGTCATTAAATTATTTTGAACAAGATGGTATTGTAATTAATACTGGTTTCAAAAGATATTCTATGCGATTGAATATTGATACTAAAGTTAACGATTGGTTCAAAATAGGAAACAATGTTACTTTATCAAATACACAACAAAAAATTGCCTTTAACGATACTGAAGATGGTGTGATTAGTACTGCTGTATCACAATCTCCTAATATTCCTGTACGCTATTCTGATGGGACTTTTGGTGGACCAATAGAAGGTTTTGGTAATACATCGGCTTCAAATCCTGTAGCTACAGCTTTGACTAAAGGAAACAATCTTGCAAAATATAAAATTGTTGGAAGTCTTTTTGGCGAAATTTCATTTTCTAAAGATTTGGCTTTTAAATCTGTTTTAGGATATGACTTTAATACAACTAATGGTTCTGTTTTTTACCCAGATATTACAATAGGTACAACAAGTACAAGTAGTGTGTCTGTTAAGCAACAAAATCAAAGTATGTTCTGGACATTACAAAATTACTTTACGTATTCTAAAACTTTTGGTAGACACAATGTTGTTGCTTTATTAGGTCAAGAAGCGCAAGAGTCTAAATATGAAGGGATTTCTGGTACAAGAACTGGGTTTTTATCAAATGATATTACTACGCTAGGTCTTGGAGATGCTAAAACGGCTACAAATGGTAATTATAAAGGGACAAATAGTTTAAACTCTTATTTTGCTCGTTTAAATTATTCCTTTAATGATAAATATTTGCTAACAGCTACAGTACGTTCAGATTCCTCTTCTAACTTTGGAGATGGTTATAAAACAGGTTATTTTCCTTCTTTTGCTGCCGGTTGGGTAATTAGTAATGAGCCTTTTTTCGAAGGACTTAAAGATGTGGTTAATCACGCAAAATTTAGAGCGGGTTATGGAGAAGTTGGGAATCAAAATATAGGAAGTTACAAATACGGCTCATCAATTGTGAGTTTTCCTACAGGTTTTGGAACTGGTTTTGCACAAGAAAATATTCAAAACCCAACGGTACAATGGGAAACAACCAAAGCATCTAACTTTGGTGTAGAAGTAGGATTCTTTAAAGATGCCTTGCGTTTAGAAGTTGATTATTATAAAAAAGTGTCAAGTGATTTCTTATTCAGTGAGCCAGTACCTGCTTATTTAGGTACAAATCCACAACAAGGAAATTTAGGTCTAGGAGCGAAAGTAATTAACCTTGGTGATATCGAAAATAAAGGATGGGATGTTACCTTAAACACAAGAAATATTTCAAATGATAATTTCAACTGGACATCTTCATTTATATTTTCGACATTTAAAAATAAGCTAACGTCTTTTGGAGATAATAATTCAGCTATATATAGAAATTTCCAATTTAATAATACAATAACAAAAACAGGAGTAGGATCACCTGTAGGTCAGTTTTTTGGGTATCAAGTTGATGGGATTTACAAATCTGAAAAAGATATAGCAGATAGCCCTACGCCGGATAATGAAGTTGGTGCAAATGGCAAAGTATGGGTTGGTGATATAAAATTTAAAGATATCAATGGTAATGGGAAAATTGATGCTGGTGACAGAACTAATATAGGAAATCCAATTCCGGATTTTACGTATAGTGTTATCAATAATATCACGTACAAAAATCTTGATCTATCTATTGTTTTTCTAGGAACTCAAGGAAATAAAATTTACAACTGGACTAGAAAACTTACTGAAAGTTTGGGAGGAACAGGTGGACCGTATTCAAACCAAAGTGCTGATGTAAACAATCGTTTCATAGCTGGTGTGAACGAAAACACAAACATACCAAGATATGTAAATGGAGATCCTAATGGAAACAGTAGAGTATCTGACCGTTTTGTAGAGGATGGTTCTTATTTAAGGTTACAAAATGTAACTTTTGGGTATACCACGCCTGAGGAATTCATTAGTAAAACTAAATTTTTCAGTAAATTAAGAATATACATGACAGGACAAAACTTGTTCACAATCACAAATTATTCTGGATTAGATCCTGCTGTAGGTTCATTTAGTCAAGATGCCTTATTATCAGGTGTTGATAATGGACGTTATCCAGTAGCTAGAGTATTTACATTAGGTTTAAACTTAGATTTTTAAAAAAAATAACAACATGAAAAATTCAACTAAATATTTCGTGCTTTTGATGGCTGTATTTTTTACAGTATCGTGCTCAACAGAATTTTTAGACAATCCGCCAGAGGATAAATTAGTTTTAGATAATTTTTATACTTCGGATGGACAAATATTAGGGTCTGGTAGCGGACTTTACGGTCGCCCTTGGTTCTATTTTAATGAGAAGTTTGTTTACGGATTAGATACCTATGCTGGTAATTCTGTAGGTGCTTATTCTGATTTAGCGCAATTTGAGAACTTCTCTGTAAATTCAACTAATCAGTTTGTTTTTGAAGGATGGCAATCATTGTTTAATGTTGTAGCGCAGTCCAATACACTATTAAACAACTTAGAAAAAAATGTAGGACCAGCAACCACTCCTGAAGTGGTTGAAAGAGTAAAAGGAGAGGCTTATTTTATGAGAGCCACTGCTTACTTTTATTTGGTTAGAATCTTTGGTGCCGTGCCTATTTTAAATAAAATAGAGCAATACACAGACAAAGTTCCTACGTATAGAAATAATGTAGAGGATGTATACAAATTTATTATCACCGATTATAATGAGGCATACAAACGTTTACCATTAGTAACGGGGAATAGTTCTCTTGAAAGAGGTAGAGTCATAAAAAGTGCTTGCGACGGAATGTTGGCTAAAGTGTACATTACGCTAAAAGATTATCCAAATGCTAAAATTCATTCTGAAAATGTTATAAGAAGCGGTGATTACTCCCTTATTGATGATTATGGGTTGATGTTCAATAGTCCAGCAAATAATAACAGTAGAGAGTCAATATTCTCTTTGCAATGGGTAGGTTGTGTAGGATATGGATACGGTAATGCAGCGCAATCTTATATTACTCCAACATCAGAAATTACAGGAGATTATACAGGATGGAAAACCTTTGTACCTAGTATCGATTTGCGTAATGCGTATGAAGAGAATGATAAAAGAAGAAAATCTACTATTATGTTGCCTGGGGATTTTTATCCCGAATTAGTAACTAAAAAAGGAGGTTACACAGTAAGTCCTGGTGGTTTTGGTGGATCAATGGGTTTTAGAAAATATGTTATTGGTTCAACAGCTGAATTCGTAGGTGCTTGTCCACAACAAACCAATCAAAATACGACGATGTTGCGTTATGCTGAAGTATTATTAATTCACGCTGAAGCAATATTAGCTGGTTCAGGATCAACTTCATCAGCAGACGCTTTAGCATCATTTAATAAAGTGAGAACTAGAGCAGGATTGCCTGCAAAAACAAGTATTACGAAGAGTGATATTTTTAAAGAAAGAAGACTTGAATTGGTATTAGAAGGAGATTATTGGTTTGATTTAGTGAGAAGAGACAGAGCGGAAGCGATAAATATTATTTCAAATCAGGAAAGAGGAGCATACAGTAATATTGCTTTATTAGAAGTAAATTCTAAAAAAGTAATACCAACTGAAAATTCTTTCTTGATTCCAATTCCTGCTTCTGAATTAGATGCTAACCCACTTCTTAGAGAGACTCCAGTTCCTTTTCAATTTTAATAATTAAAATATAAAACAATGAGTAAAATAATAAAAAACAGTAGACATTTTCTAGGATTCCTGATTGTTTGCTTAGCGCTATCATCATGCTCAAATGATAATGATTCTGGTGCTGCAGCAATGTTGGAAGGGGTGTATAGTTTAGACAATACAACCTCTCCACCAACTGAAAATAAGGATAAAGGCTATCCTGGGGATTTAGTAAAAATAGAAGGATCAGGATTAAGTAATGTTAAAACAGTTGAATTTGACAATACAGTTAATGTAATTTTTAATCCACAATTGAGCTCTGATTTATCGTTGTTTTTTAATGTTCCTTTTGATGATAAAAAAGGAAGCCGATTTGGAGTTCAAGAATTAAAAATTACAAAAGGAAATGGTGAAGTAGTTGTTTCTAGTTTCGAAATTCTACAGCCAAAAGCAATAATTTCTGAAAAATTTGAACCTTTAGTTCCAAAAGTTGGAACTGTGGTAACGGTAAATGGGGGTTGGTTTTTCAACATTTCCTCTGTTAAGTTCGCAGGCGAAGCAGTTAGTTTTACTCGTATCAATTCTACTTCACTAACTTTTATGGTACCAACAAGTGCAATTGCAGGTGGTGATGTAGAAATTACAACGCCTGGAGGAACTACAAAAAGATTTTTAGACATAGATCAAGGATTTGATTTATATAAAGTGGCTGATTTTGATGGTGGTGGTTTGCGTCCCAACAATAATTGGGTAAAATATGGTGATGCAAATACACTTTCTTATTCAGACGTAGGAGGTACATCTGGAAAATATGCAGAATTTACTTGGGCAGGCGCCACTGCAAACGGATATAATGGAAGCCAATCTGATGCTGGAAATGCTTTATTGAGTGAAACGGCTACAGATGCTGATAAAGCATTCTATCTTATCGATGTAAATAGTGGAGGAGCGATAGGAACTAAAATTGATTTACTTCTTGTAGACAGTGATGGCGGAAACTGGGCGTATTCTTATACAATTGCAACTGCAGGATGGCAAACTATAGAGGTTAAAACTTCAGATTTCGGAGCTAATTATGATTCATCAGAGCAAGGTCAGGGAGATGTAAATCCTTCTAAAATAAACCAAGTTAAGATGACGATTAATCAAAATGGAGGAACACCAAATCCTTCTAAAGTTCAATTTGATAATATTAGATTTAAGGTTTTACGCTAGTTCGGTTTAGTGTAAATAATGTTAATTGTTAGAAAGGTTGCTGCATATAAGCAGCAACCTTTAAAAAAAAAATATAGATGAAAAAAATGAAAATAAAACAAGCTTTGTTGTTAATCTGCTTAAGCTTATTTGTATTAAGCTGTTCTAAAAGTGATGAAGAAGTAGCAGTGATTGCTGGGGTACCTTCTGCATATGCTGCAGTGAATCTGACTGATTCTGGATTTACCGCTAACTGGACAAGAGTGTATCGTGCCGATAATTATTTGTTAGATGTATCTACAACGGCTGATTTCTCAACTCTTTTACCAAATTATAATGAATTATCAGTAAATGCTTTAACGATAGACATTGAAGGTTTAGATTCTGGTACTACTTATTATTATAGAGTAAGAGCGGTACGAGGGGAGTCAATTTCTACATTTTCAAATGTGATTGTAACAGAAATAATCAGTACAGGTCCAGAACCTACAACGGCGCTAAAAGAAGCAGCTAATTTTAATGTAGGTATGATAGTAAGATCTAATCGACTAACGGGAATAACATCGGACATTATCTTAAGAGAATATGATAACATTACGTCTGAGTATGAAATGAAAATGGATCAAATGTATCCAAGTAAGGGAACGTATGACTTTACAGCAGTTGATAAAATTGTAAAGTATGCTACAGATAATAACTTAAATCTTCATGGACATGCTTTGATATGGCACAATTCAGTCCCAAGTTGGGTAACTAATTTTGTAGGTACAGATGCTGAGTTTGAGACTATGGTTAAAGAGTATATTACTACCGTAGTAACACGTTACAAAGGAAAAGTAAAATCTTGGGACGTTGTTAACGAAGCTGTTGATGATGGTAGTGGAAACCCGTTAAGAAATTCAATTTTCAAACAAAAAATGGGAAATGACTATATTAAAAAATGTTACCAATGGGCTAGAGCTGCTGATCCTGCATGTAAATTGTTTTACAATGATTATAATTTCGCATCTTCTGCTACTAAAAGAGCTGCAATCTTTAAAATTGCTGATGATTTGAAAAAAGACAATCTTATTGATGGTTTAGGTGCACAAATGCATATTAGTTATAAAGGGCCTGCTGCTTCAGAAATTCAAGCTGTGGTTGATGGGACTGTTTCTAGAAATTTATTAATGCATTTTGCAGAATTAGATATTCAAGCTAACCCTGACAATAATTTAACTTCATTAACACCTGAAAGAGCTATTGAACAAAAAAACAAGTACAAAGAAGTAGTGAAGATTTTTAACGCTATTCCTGCAGCTAATCAGTATGCACTTACGGTTTGGGGAATGAGAGATAGTGAATCTTGGTTGCTAGATTTTTGGGGACATATTGATTGGCCTTTGATGTACAATGAAGATTACAGTGTAAAAAAATCACATACTGGTTTTCTTGAAGGATTAAAATAGTCATAAGCACTATATAGATTACGGACTCAGACCTCCAAATCACTTTTTTACTGACGAATTAGCAGCGAAATTGTGACTTGTAGGTAGGAGTCCGTTTTTTTGTATCTTATCCTAAAGTAATATTAAAAGCGCATATTTGAGTGTTTTTAGTCATGTTCTGATGAGCTATTTTAAAATAGGTATCTCTATTTAAAAGTCATTTTTTTTACGATTATATAAATAATAATGAAGTTTTTTAAGGCTATTTATAATTTTTTAATAGTTATCGAAATTTACATTTTTATTTTAAAACCACTCATTAACGCCTACAAATAGTGAAATACGCACGATTTGTTGTAGTTATAGCTTCAAAAGTGTCATTTGGCAACGGAACATCCTGCTACTTTTACCAAACAGTTTTTACAATTACTAGTCGGTTTTATAACAGCTAATAATTTAAGAATAGTAAGTTCAAAATTGTCTTGAAAATTCAGTTTTATACCCTAAAAAAACGGACTGTTTTCGAAATAAAAACAGCTCCAAATAGTCGAACAAGATTTACCCAATTATAAATTAAAAAATACAATATGTCTCCATTAAAACAGATATGTCTTTTCTTTTTACTTGCCATCACAACTTGTGGTGCACAAGTGGCTTTACATAAAGATGCCTCAAAAACTTTTGAAGAACGCGCTTCTTTTTTGGTTTCGAAAATGACATTGGAAGAGAAGGTTTCTCAAATGACCTACAACTCTGCTGCAATAGATAGATTAGAAATTCCTGAAATGAACTGGTGGAACGAATGTTTACATGGTGTAGCTCGTGCGGGAATTGCCACTGTTTTTCCACAAGGAATCGGAATGAGTGCCATGTTTGATAGAAAGCAAATGTTCGAAAATGCCAATGCAATCTCAGATGAAGCGAGAGCCAAACATCATGATTTTGTATCTAAAAATAAAAGAGGCATTCACCAAGGCTTGACTTTTTGGACACCCAACATTAATATTTTCAGAGATCCAAGATGGGGTCGCGGAATGGAAACCTACGGAGAAGATCCATATTTAACGGGAGAATTGGGGGTACAATTTATAAAAGGCTTACAAGGAAACGATCCTAAATATTATAAACTGATTGCTACAGCTAAACATTTTGTAGTACACAGCGGACCAGAAGCGAGTCGTCATAGTTTTAATGTAGACCCATCCGACTTTGATATGTTGAACACCTACAGTCCACAATTCGAAAAAGTGGTAAAGGAATCGGGCGTGTATTCTGTAATGTGTGCATATAACAGCTTCAAAGGTGTGCCTTGTTGCGGAAACAAACAATTAAGTGAATTATTGAGAAAAGATTGGGGTTTCAAAGGATATATCGTTTCTGACTGTTGGGCAGTGACTGATTTCTATAACAAAGGAGCTCATGAAGTAGTACAAACTAAGGAACAAGCATCTGCAATGGCTGTACAAGCGGGAACCGACTTAAATTGTGGAGATTCCTATCCTTCACTGGTAAAAGCCGTGGAGCAAGGTTTAATTTCTGAAGCCGAACTAACCGTTTCTGTAGAAAGATTAGTAGAAGCTCGATTAAAACTTGGTTTGTTTGCACCAAAAGGCGATGTGAAATTTGAAGACATTCCCTATTCAGTAGTAGATTCAGAAGTACATCGTTTACTAGCACTTCAATCTGCTAGAAAATCAATGGTTTTATTAAAAAATAATAACCTATTGCCATTAAGCAAAAACGTGAAAAAAGTAGCGGTTATAGGTCCAAATGCGAATGATGCGGATGTTTTGCTTGGGAACTACAATGGTTTTCCGTCACAACCTATAACACCTTTGCAAGGGATTAAAAATAAATTACCCAATACGAATGTGAGTTTTGCACAAGGGTGTAGACTAGCAGATGGTTTGCCAATTTTAGAAGCGGTTCCTGCGTCTGTTTTATATACCGATAGTAAATTGAAAAATAAAGGTTTGAAAGCCGAGTATTTTTCGAATACCACTTTAAAAGGTAACCCATCGCACAAACAAATTGATAAAAACGTTGACTTTTTGTGGGCAACAACGCCACCATTTCCAGAAATGACGTACGATAAATATTCAGTTCGTTGGACTGGCTATCTTTCGGTTCCCAAATCAGGTCGCTACGCGATAGGAGGGCAATCTTATTCTGGAATGAAATTGTATGTTGATGATAAATTAATTGTAGAAAGTGACAATGTTTATGAGCCTAAAACAGAATATGAGTATTTAGATTTAGAAGCAAACAAAGCCTACAAAATTAAATTAGAATACAAGCAAGACAATTCAGAGCATGCTATAATGCGTTTTTTATGGGAAGCACCAAATGAAAATCTTGAAAAAGAAGCAATGGCGTTGGCTAAAGCATCTGATGTTGTAGTTTTCTGCATGGGATTGAGTCCGCTTTTAGAAGGAGAGGAAATGAAAGTGAAAGTAGACGGTTTTGCAGGTGGTGATCGTGTGGATATCAAACTACCAGCTTCTCAAACCAATTTAATGAAAAAAATAAGCACACTAGGCAAACCGATGGTTTTGGTTTTGCTAAACGGTAGTGCGCTTGCCATCAATTGGGAAAACGAAAATATTCCGGCTATTCTAGAAGCTTGGTATCCTGGACAAGCGGGTGGTACTGCAATTGCCGATATTTTATTTGGTGATTACAATCCGTCAGGGCGTTTGCCACTTACTTTTTATAAAGACATTAATGACATTCCAGCTTTTGATGATTACAACATGAAAGGCAAAACCTATCGCTATTTTCAAGGGAAACCCTTGTATGAATTTGGTTTTGGGTTGAGTTATACAAGTTATAAATACAGCAATCTGGCTTTAGACAAAGAACAAGCAACGAATAAAGAAATTCTACTTTCAGTTAATGTTACCAATACTGGAAAAGTAGATGGCGACGAAGTGACGGAACTGTATATGAAAAGTGCCAAAGACGATTTTCAAAATACTATAAGAACATTGGTTGGTTTTGAAAGAACTTTTCTAAAAGCAGGTGAAACAAAGACTATTTCGTTTAAAGTGCAACCAAAACAATTGGCACAAATCAACGCTGATGTAAAAATGGAAGTGAGTCCAGGCGATTATACTTTTTCTGTAGGAGGTGCACAACCAAATGAGGAAAGAATAAAAGAAGCCAATGTAGTTGTTAGCACAGTTACTTTAAAAGGAAACCCATTCAAAATTTAATTAAAACATTATGAAAATAGTTTATAGTCTATCAATTACGGCATTATTTCTTTTTAGCATAGCGACCAATGGTCAAATTAGTACTAAAAAAAGCAAAGGACATACTGTTGTTTCTATCGAAAAAGATAATTTTTTAATCAACGGAAAAATAATCAATAAGGGCAAAACATGGAAAGGAAAACCAATCGAAGGATTGTTGTTTAATTCAAGAATGGTGCAAGCGACTTTTGATGATGAGAATCCAGAAACAGCTGTTTTATGGAAGTATCCCGACACTCAAAAATGGAGTGCCGATCGCAATACAGACGAGTTTGTTGCTGCCATGGCAGAATGGAAATCGTATGGATTAAATGCGATTACCGTGAATTTACAAGGTGGTAGTCCAACAGGGTATGGTAATAAAAACTGGATCAACTCGGCTTTTACTGCTGATGGTTCGATTAAACCAGCCTATTGGAACCGATTAGAGAAAGTGCTTAAAAAAGCCGATGAGTTAGAAATGGTCGTAATCCTAGGATTATTTTATTTCGGACAAGACCAACTTTTGGCAGATGAAAAAGCAGTAATCAATGCTGTTGATAATACAATAAACGGACTTCATAAAACGGGCTATAAAAACATTCTTATTGAAGTTGTGAATGAATGTGATTTACCCTATTACGACCACAAAATCTTAACGGAAAGTGGTATGGCTACATTGATTAACAGAGTAAAAAACAATAAAAGAGGAAACTTCAGGTATTTAGTATCGACTAGTTTTCAAGGTGCTTCGATTCCAACTTCTAGTGTGATAGAAGCGTCTGATTATATTCTGCTTCATGCTAACGCTGTTGAAGATCCAAAAGGGGTGGCAATGATGGTCGAAAAAACGAAACAAGTGCCAGGTTACAGTCTAAAACCAATTGTTTTTAATGAAGATGATCATTATAATTTTGACAAGGAGCAAAATAATTTCAAAACGGCGATCGAGAACAAGGCCTCATGGGGTTTCTTTGATTTTAGAAGAGAAGGAGAAACAAATATTGAAGAAGGATTTCAAAGTGTACCTGTAGATTGGAAAGTGAGTTCAGCTCGAAAGAAAGCATTTTTTGAGTACGTGAAAACCATTGTAAATAGTGCAGAATAAGTAGATAATAAAACTAAATAGTGATTTAAAAAATAAAATATGAAAATAGTAAATAGCAAAACGGCTACAATTATATTGGCAGGAGTTTTAATGATGAGTTGTCAGTCTAAAAAAGAAGTGGTAGATCAAGAACCAACTTTAAAAAGTGCTTTCAAACAAGATTTTTACATTGGTACCGCTCTTAGCGAAGACCAAATAAATGAAAAAGATTCAGTTGTAAATAACTTGATCAAATCACAATTTAGTGCTATTTCTCCAGAGAATAATTTGAAGTGTGAAATGATTCATCCAAAATGGGATGAGTACACTTTTGATGTAGCAGACAAATATGTGGCTTATGGAAAAAAGAATAACATGTTTGTTGTAGGTCATGCACTTATATGGCACGAGCAATTGTCTCCATTTGTACTTGCAATAAAAAGCAAAGATTCATTGAGCATGTTTATGCAAAATCACATTAGTACTGTTGCCGGAAGATACAAAGGTAAAATTGATGGTTGGGATGTTGTAAATGAGGCTTTAAACGAAGATGGAACATATAGAAAATCTATATTTTTCGAAAAATTAGGCGATGACTTCTTAGTAACTGCTTTCAAGTTAGCCGAAAAAGCAGCTCCAAATACGGAATTGTATTATAATGATTTTAATATCGAGCAACCGGTAAAAAGAGAAGGAGCTATTCGATTATTAAAGAAAATTAAAGACAGTGGTGCTCGCATTGACGGTGTTGGAATTCAAGGACATTGGAGCCTTGATGGTTTGCCATTAAAAGATATTGAAGAAAGTATAATTGCTTATTCTAAATTAGGATTGAAAGTGATGATTACGGAACTAGATATATCTGTTTTACCAGTTCCAGAGAAGTTAGTAGGTGCCAATGTAGATCAGAATTTTGAAGAAGATGCCAAAATGAATCCGTACACGAATGGAGTTCCAGACAGTATTCAAGTGAAACTTGCGCAACGTTATGAAGATTTATTCAAAGTTTTCTTGAAGCATAAAGACAAAATTAGTCGTGTTACTTTTTGGGGAGTAAATGATAGTCAGTCGTGGTTAAACAATTGGCCTATCAAAAACAGAACAAACTATCCATTGCTTTTCGATCGAAATAATAAGACCAACAAAGCATACGATCAAGTAATGGCTTTGAAGAAAAAATAGAGCGATTGTAACTAGTAGTAGTGCAAACTGCCTTAAAATTATAGGACTATTTGTTACTTGTACTAAAATTAAAAAAGCACGCAGATTTAAAATTGATTAACTGTAATTAACCTGTCTAATCTGCGTGTAATTTTTTATCTAGTATGTAAAGCTAACAATCAAATTAAATCAAATTAAAAGAGATTATGATACGACTTTCTAGACTTTCGAAAATATTGGTTTTATCGTTGTTCACTTTATTTTGTCAACAAGGGATTGCACAATCTTTCGATAATTATAAATGGGAAACCTTGGCCTGTACAGGAGAACCTGCAGCACGACATGAAGCAGCATTTGCTGAAGTTGGCGGTAAATTTTACCTGCTTGGCGGTCGACGTATTCAAGAAGTGTCCATTTTTAATCCTGAAACAAATACATGGACATCAGGTGCCAAACCGCCAATTGAATTGCACCATTTTCAAAGTTTTTCTTATAAAGGGAAAATTTATATCGTTGGCGCTGCTACGGGGCAATTCCCACACGAAACTCCAGTAGCTACAGCTTATGTTTATGATCCTGAAAAGGACAGTTGGGAAAAAGGATTTTCGATGCCAGAGAATAGATTAAGATCCTCTACAACCACCAATGTTTATAAGGACAAACTTTATATTTCGGGTGGTATTATTGACGGTCACTGGGATGGACACGTAAGCTGGTTTGATGTTTACGATTTCAAAACAGGGAAATGGGAAAAACTAACTGATACACCTCGAGCTCGTGATCATGCTACCTCAGTAGTTTGTAAAGACAAATTATATGTATTGGGCGGAAGGGTTTCATCAGGCGCTATCGAAAAGGTTTTTGAATTAACAATTCCAGAGGTGGATGTGTTTGATTTAAAATCTGGACAATGGAGCACACTTGCCAATCCTGTTCCTACGCAGCGTGCTGGTATTGCATCAATTTGTATTGGTGATAAAATTTTAGTTACTGGTGGTGAAAATGGAGATCAATTACTAGCACATAATGAAGTTGAAGTTTTAGATACAAAAACCGGAATTTGGAGTACGCTACCCTCTTTGGAGCGAGGTAGACATGGTACTCAATTTATTTGGTACAAAAAAGAATTGTATATCGCTTCGGGCTGTGGCCAAAGAGGTGGCGAACCGGAGTTGAAATCGATCGAGCGCTTTAGTAATAAAACGACTAAATAATAGGAAACGTTTAGAAAGAATAACCATAAATAAAATTACAAAATGAATAATACATCCCAAAAACTTTCGGTTTTAGAGAAAGTAGGTTACAGTTTAGGCGACTTTGCAGCCAATTTAATTTTCCAAACTTTGATGACCTTTTTGGCGTTTTTCTACACCGATGTGTATAAAATTCCAGCAGGTACAGCAAGTGCGATTATCTTTTTTGGAGGTTTTATTGGTGCCTTTTTTAATATTATAATGGGTGCTGTTGCCGATAGAACAAGAACCCGTTGGGGGAAATTCAGACCTTGGATTTTATGGACTTCTTTGCCATTTGGAATCATCGCTATTTTGGCTTTCTCAACACCAGATTTTGGTCCAGACGGAAAAGTAATTTACGCCTTAGTGACTTATTTCTTGTTGATTTTAGTGTACTCGGCCAATAATTTACCGTATTCAGCTCTAAGCGGAGTTTTGACAGGAGATATGGGACAACGTAACAGTTTGTCTTCGTATCGTTTTGTTGCTGTAATGTTTGCACAATTTATCATTCAAGGATTGTTGTTGCCTTTGGTTTTAATATTGGGTCATGGTGACAAAGCAGCTGGTTTTAAAACGACCATGATGATTTTTGCCATTGCGGGGGTTATATGTTTTATAATCACATTCTTGACTACAAAAGAACGTATTGTTCCTAAAAAAGAACAAGAATCATCAGTAAAACAAGATTTACTCGATTTGTCCAAAAACAAGCCTTGGGTAATCATGCTTTTTGTTACTATTTTAATTTTTGTTACGCTTTCGCTAAAAGGCGGAATGTACATTTATTACTTTAAATACTACTTAGATCCTGTTGCTCAAGCGACGTTTTTGCAGGATATCGGATTTAATAATATGATTGCAGGATTAAATGATTCACTAATTGGAATGGGCCTTACCGAGTTTCAATGGCCTAAAGATGCCCCTACATCTGCCTTTAGTTTGTTCAATTCGGGTGGGATTTTGTTCATGATTTTCGGAATTATGTTTTCAAAAGGATTGGCTGATAAATTCGGAAAAAGAAACATTTTCATTGCCTTTATATTCTTGTCTGCTTTAAGCTTGGTTCAGTTCAATTTCTATGCGCCTACCTCCATAACGTTAGTATTTGTAACGCAGGTGGTACATGGATTTTTGTACGGAATTACGATTCCGTTACTATGGGCAATGATTGCTGATGTAGCTGATTATAGCGAATGGAAAAACAACCGACGCGCTACTGCGATCATCTTTTCGGCTATGATTTTTGGTCTAAAAGTAGGTTTGAGTATTGGTGGTGCACTAGGTGCTTTTCTATTATCAAGATACGGTTATGTAGCCGAAGCAGCGAACCAAGCACAATCAGCAATTGACGGAATTAAATTAGCCGTAAGTGTTTATCCAGGATTATTTTTTATCGCAAGTGCCGGTTTAGTATGTTTTTATATCATCGATAAAAAAATGGAAGTACAGCTAGAAAGTGAATTAAAAGAAAGAAGAAGTAAAAATATAAATTAAATTATTATGCCAGAAGAAAATATCAGTCATATCAATTTTGACGAAATAAACAAAAAAGCAATTTCACAACCGCTAATCAAACATATGTACACCGCAGATCCTTCGGCACATGTTTTTAACGGAAAAATATACATTTATCCTTCACATGACATCGAAGCGGGAATTCCGTTTAACGACAATGGAGACCATTTTGGGATGGAAGATTACCACGTTATTTCTATGGATAGCCCAACAGGGGAAGCAAAAGATAACGGATTAGCACTACACGTAAAAGATGTGCCGTGGGCCGAAAGACAAATGTGGGCGCCTGATGCTGCTACTAAAGATGGAAAATATTATTTGTATTTCCCAGCCAAAAGAGCCAACGGAATTTTCCAGATTGGTGTTGCGATTAGTGATTCTCCAGTAGGGCCATTTATTGCTGAACCAGAAGCAATTGAAGGTAGTTACTCTATCGATCCAGCTGTTTTTTGTGATGATGACGGTAGTTACTATATGTATTTTGGTGGAATTTGGGGTGGCCAATTGCAAAGCTATAGAAACAATAGTTATGATGTAAACCACAAAGAACCAGTAGGAAATGAGTTGGCTCTAAATCCAATTATGGCAAAGCTATCTGCTGATATGAAAAGTTTTGACGAATCGGTAAAAGAGCTCGTAATCCTGGATAAAAACGGAAAACCGCTTTTAGCAGGAGACAATGATCGTCGCTTTTTTGAAGCTTCGTGGATGCACAAATACAATGGTAAATATTACTTCTCTTATTCAACAGGAGATACACATTTTATCTGCTACGCTACGGGAGACAATCCTTATGGACCGTTTACGTATCAAGGTCGTATTTTAAATCCAGTAATTGGTTGGACTTCACACCATTCTATTTGTGAGTTCGAAGATAAATGGTATTTATTCTACCACGATTCTAGTTTATCTGAAGGAGTTACCCACTTAAGATCGGTAAAAGTAGCGGAAATCACTTATGATGAAAATGGTAAAATCCAGACTTTAGATCCATATTTGGAGTAGTTTTTAGAAGCTAATTTACAATAAAAAAAATAAAAATTAATCTGCTTGATACTCTTCAAGCAGATTAATTCTTTTTAGGAGGGAACAGATTCAACTTCTATAGTATTGATTCCACAAAGCTTTTGCATAGTAATATTTCTGAAAAATTGCATGAGAAGAGTAAAACCTAAGTTTAGCAAAAGCCATTATTTATTCACCTTGATAAAAAATAAGAAAAATGAAAAGAGTTCTTTTTTTAGTTATTTTTCTAAAATCATTCGTCAGTTTTGCTCAAGAAAACTACAGTGTTTCTTCTCAAAAAGACCGACTCAGGCAATATTCTGGTCAATGGGTAAGTGCAATAAATCCTAGTAGTGATAGTGTTGCAAAACTTCCTGAAATTAAAATGAGTAGTATGACTAATTTCGATAATCGTTCGCTCACGGTTGAAGTTTTTCAAAAAAACAGTGCCAATCAATACAATCCAATCCTTCATGAAATTATAGGTTATGATACGAGTACCAAGTCAATTTTTGCTGCTGGTCATAATGCAAAAGGCGCATTCTTTACTGGAAAAGGCATATTTTCTTCAGAAAATCATTGGACAATGCAAGACAAAGACCTCAATGGTAATAAAACAATGAAGGTTGATTTTAACTTTCAAAATTATACGTATGTTATATTGGAAGGATTTGATACTAATGAAAGGAGTGTATGGAAAACAAGATACATTAAAAACAATCCTAAAGATAAAAATATTGGTATTCAGCTCGTTTCTGTTCACAAAGAAATGCTTAAAAATCCAGAACAAACCTTGATTCAGTTAGGCAGAATGGGGTACAGCTATGTTGAGACTTTTGTATACAAGGATGGAGGTTTTTACGGTCAAAGTCCAACGCAGTTTAAGGCGATGGTTGAAAAAGCAGGCATGAAATTTTTAGGCTCAATGACCTTTTTCGATCCCGAAGACAAAAACGACGATGCCGCAATCAATGCGTGGTGGAATAAAACGATACAAGACCATAAAATAGCGGGTGTTGAATACTTGTCAACTTCAAATAGTAAATTAAAAAGCATCAAGACGATCAAAGAATTGCAAGAGTATTGCAATTATTATAATAAAGTTGGAAAACTCTGCAAGGAGAACGGACTCAAGTTTGTGTACCACAACCATGCCGATGAATTTTTAAAGGTCGAAGGGGTAACCATTTATGATTACTTTCTTAAAAATACCAATCCGGATTATGTCTATTTTCAATCGGATTTGTATTGGATGCATCGGGGAGGAGTGAATCCTATCGATTATTTTAAAACCTATCCCAACCGATTTATTAGTTGGCATGTAAAAGATTATAAAGAATTAGGCGAAAGCGGAAAAATAGATTTCAAGGATATTTTCAACTATCAAAAAACAGCTGGAGTGCAGTACATCTTGGCGGAAGTGGAGGACTATAACTTTCCACCTATGTACAGTGTGGATTTGGCTTGGGAATATATTTATTATGAATTATTGAAATAATCCACCACCGACTGAAATTTAGCTATCGATAAATTTTTATGAAAGCTGTTTTAACTTTTTGCCACGGAAATTATTATCTGCGAAAATCTGCTAAATTTGCGTGCATTTTTTTTCACGCAAATTTTCGCAGATGTAGCAGATTTTAAAAGAGTTAAATAGATTGAACAATGGTAGCAATGATTAATCATTATAATCTGTGGCTATATTTTTTAAACAGAATTAAAATGTACTATAGCACATCGCTTTAGTTATGCATGTAAACAATAAAATTAAATTATGAAACCATTTAAAATGAAATACTTTTTACTAACCCTATGCATTCTTACAATGATGAAAGCAAATGCGCAAGATCAGTTTCGTGTTTTATTGTTTACCCAGCATGATACCTGGCATTACAACACCATTCCTGTCGCTGTTGAAGCATTCAAAGAAATGGCAGCCGAAAATCAGTTTAAGTTTGATTGGACCCAAAGACCCGATGATCTTATAACAAAATTACCAGAATACGATGTGGTGATATTCATGAATGCCAATGCCAATTTTTTACTGCCAAAACACATGGATGCTTTAAAAGCATTTATGAAACGAGGCGGTGGCTTTGTAGGCATACACGGTACGGCAGATGGTGAAAACGATAACGCTTGGTTTGATGGTCTAGTAGGAGCGAAGTTCGTAAATCATCCAAAATTACAAGCAGCCATTGTAAACGTTGCCAATCATGATTTTCCAGCAACATGGCATCTACCCAATAAATGGCTTCGTTCTGATGAGTGGTATAACTTTAAAAATATGAATTTCGATAAACTACATATTCTATTGACGGTTGACGAAACTTCGTATGATTTTACTGCCGGTTATGATGAGATCGCGTTGAAAGGGATGGGAAAGGCACATCCTATTGCATGGTATCAAGAGTATGAAGGAGGAAGATCGTTTTACACCGCTATGGGTCATAAACCAGAATCGTTTAAAGATAAAAACTTTTTAAACCACATTTTTGGCGCTATTTATTGGGCTAAAGGCGATTCAATCAAAAAATAAATTAACAATACGATATGAGAACTAAATCAAAAAAACAGCTTTATAATAATTTTCTAAATATACTGAGCATCAGTTTTCTACTGATTGCGAATATGTCTTGCAAGGCGCAGAAAGACTTAAACAAAGCTATAATTGCCGATGGTGCGCAGCTTACTTTGGTTGCTGATGGATTCGAATTTACCGAAGGTCCTGCTGCAGACAAAAATGGCGATGTCTATTTTACAGATCAGCCCAATGACCGTATCCTGAAATGGAATGCCAGTGACAATACCGTTTCAGATTATATGAAACCATCTGGTCGTTCTAACGGATTGTATTTTGATAACCAAGGGAATTTGTTAGCCATTGCCGATGAAAAAAATGAAATATGGTCTATTGATGCAAATAAAAAAGTAACCGTAATACTTGCAAATTTTGAAGGTAAAAAATTTAATGGTCCCAATGATCTTTGGGTAGATGCCAAAGGAGGAATTTATTTTACAGACCCTTATTACCAACGTACGTGGTGGGAACATCAAGAACCACAGCAAGCATCAAAAAGGGTGTATTATTTAGCACCAAATACAAAAATACCAACAATTGTAGCCGACGATAACTTCAATCAACCGAACGGAATTATAGGTACTCCCGATTGCAAAACCCTATATGTTGCTGATGAATCTGGTAAAAAAACCTACTCCTATACAATTGGGAAAAACGGCCAACTTTTGAACAAAAAATTGTTTGCCAATATGGGTTCGGATGGGATGACGATTGACAACTTAGGTAATGTGTACCTGACCGGAAAAGGAGTTACTGTGTTTAATAAAAAAGGAGAACAAATAGAACATATTGCCGTGCCTAAAGACTGGACTGCCAATGTCACTTTTGGCGGTAAAAAGCAAACCACACTTTTTATTACTGCCTTGGATTCGATATTTACCTTAGCCATGGCGGTACATGGAGTGCGATAAGTACAAATAAGTAACCAAAAACTTGATGTATTCATTACAATACATTTTCTATTAATAAATAAAAAACTATGCAAAAACCAAAGTTCACAGTAAATAAAATGGCCACAATAATGGGTGTTTTATCACTAACATTTACAGCTTGCAATGCTCAAAAAGTGAAAACTACCGCTGTTTCGAAAACCGTAACAACTACTGAAAATGTAACATTAAAAGATGCTTTTAAAGACTACTTTTTATTAGGTAGTGCCATAAATGATGATATCGTTTCGGGTAAGGATAACGCCTCACAAACTATTATAAAAAGGGAATTCAATACCGTTACTCCCGAAAATTGTATGAAAGCGGAAGTGGTATGTCCGTCACCAGGAGTTTATGATTTTACATTGGCTGATGCCTATGTTGCTTTCGCCAAAGAAAACAAGATGTTCGTTATGGGTCACACCTTGATATGGCACAATCAAACGCCTGCATGGTTTTTTACAAACGATAAAGGAGCGCCAAATTCGCCAGAAGAACAAAAAGAGCAATTACGTACCCACATTAAAGCGGTTGCTGGTCGCTATGCAGGGAAAGTACAAGCATGGGACGTAGTAAATGAGGTTATAGATGATAATGGTAAATACCGACCTACAACATGGGTACGCGGTATTGGCGATGGAGACGAAATGGTTCGATTGGCCTTCAAATATGCAAGTGAATATGCCCCTAACACCGAATTGTATTATAATGATTTCAACGCTTGGCGTCCAGAAAAAAGAGACGGAATAGTTCGCATGATTAAGATGCTTCAAGATGCCGGAATCAGAATTGATGGTGTTGGGATTCAAGCACATTGGGGATTGAATTTTCCTAAGACGGAATACATTCAACAGGCGATTGATGCTTATGCGGCCTTAGGAATCAAAGTAATGATTACAGAATTGGATGTTGATGTATTGCCAATTACCAAGGAAGGTCAAATAACTGGGAAAAGCATGATGGAGCCTCAGTATCAATTAGATGAGTTCGAAACCTTTTTAGACCCGTACAAAAATGGTTTGCCGCAATCTGTAGAACAGCAATTAGCGAATCGTTACAAAGAATTCTTTGAAATTTTTGTAAAGAACAAAGATAAAATAAGCAGAGTCACTTTGTGGGGACTACAAGATGGTATGTCTTGGAAAAATGACTACCCAATTCCAAATAGAACAAATTACCCGCTTTTGTATAATAGAAAATTCGAACCTAAATTGGCGAGACAAGCTGTATTGGAGACTGTAAAGTAAAATTTATTAGTTGGTGGAAAACTTTTATTAAACTTTCTACTCTCATATTATTGCTTGAAGTAATGATGAAGTAGGTTGCAGTATTGTAATTGTAACTATAATAAAAAACCTCGAAAATCTTAGTGTTTTCGAGGTTTCTTAGTGTTTACATCTTTTTTCAGGATAATATTCATCATGAAACTATTGTTGAATTTTAACTCATAGTTCAGGATGTGAATTATTAAGATTATTGCAATTTAGAAAAAGAAATAACCAACAGATAATTGCAGTACTCCGTTTGTGTTTTTATTTGACGAATTGTCAACTTTATTGATGTTAGATACTCCCATATTGTATCTTGCACCAAAATTAAGACCATTGTCTAGTTTATAACCTAGACCAAAATTAATGCCAAAATCAACAGACTTAAACGAACCTTTTACATTAATACTTTCGTTTTTAGCAGACAACAAATAGCCTATTTGCGGTCCAGCTTCCACACTGAATCCTTTTGTTACATAATATTTCCCCATCAAAGGAACATTTAAATAGCCTAAAGCAACTGTGTTATCATTGAAGCTATATCCCTGGCCAGAATATAACAACTCAGGTTGGAATGAAAATTTATCGGAAATCGGAATTTCTGATAAAACACCAAAATTGAACGATGTTACAGCATCAAAATTTTTGGTGTTATCTCCGCTGATATTTGCAAAGTTTAAACCTCCTTTAATACCAAAATTGATTTTTTGTGCATTAACATTTGTAAATCCTAAAACTGTAAGAACAGCTAGTGTCAAAATTTTTTTCATAAAATGTGATTTGAATTATTTTAAGCAAAATTGAAGCAAATAGAATAGCTAAAGGTCTCAAAAGCTTAAAAGTGTATAAATTGGTACTTATTTATTAGCGTTTTTATATTCATTTGGTGTTTGACTAGTCATTTTTTTAAAGGAATTGTAAAAAGTTGTCTTTGATGTAAAACCAGATTCCAATCCAATTGTCAACAAATTATAATTTTCATATTCAGAATTTGAGATCATTTCTTTGACCGCTTCAATCCGATAGTTATTGATGTAATTGGCAAAGTTATCACCTGTTATGCTATTTATAATTTGGGAAAGATAACCTGGACTAATGCCTAGTTTTTCAGCAACTTTCTCTCGGTTTAATGTGCTGTCTGTGTAAATATGTTGCTCTTTGCAAAGTGATTCTAGTTTTTGATAATAAATATTGTCTGCAGTAATTGATTCTTTCTGTTCTTCGGGTCTATTATTTTTTATGATTGGAAGTTCGTGATCGGAAAGCGTTAAATCGGTATTTAAAAAAGTAGTAACAGCATCTTTGTTTTTGGCCAATTTGTATTTGTAAATACCTACATAAGCTATCCAGTGAATTAAAAATGTAGCCACCAATGCTAATGTACTCATGGAGTTAGAAATGTCATAGTTAAGAAGTAAACCGATTAGTGCAGCACTTAGCCATGCAAATAGTAGTAGTGAAGCGATGATTAATAAGGTGAGTATCCAATTTTTTTCTTGTGAATCTTTTAAATATTTTATCTTGGAAAAAGAATAAATCGAAAGAGATGGGATGAATGTAACAGCTAATAAAAGATGAATTAGACTAAAAATTTGGAGTACAAATATTCCTGTTTTAGAAAAAGTAACCGCTTCTACAATATGATCAAGACTGTATATTAAGGCAAGGGTTGCGGATAATGTAAACGGAATATAATACAAATAAGTTCGTTGTTTAACTTTTGAGGTTTTATCGATGCGATTTATTACAAACAAATATAGGAAAACAGGTATCAAAAAAACCCACTCGATGTCGTCAATAAATTGCAGAATAGGGTAGGAGGTGAATACGTGTTGAATTTCACTAACATGTTTCAGTAATTCTATTGACAGCGTAAATAGCAAATAGGCTAAATATTTATTTGAGTTACTATTGAATAGTGAAGACTTTATTATAATAAATCCTAAGACAATTCCCTGAAAAATCGCAATATTTAAAAGTGCTATGTAGATCAATATTTCTAATATAAAAGTTTGATATAGATTTATTTTGGTCAGTAATAATTTATTTGTTTTTAAACAAGGATAAATTAATCTGAATTGATAAGGCGAATTTATAGTAATAAGGATGGTATTTTTAATAGCTTAAGAAATGATTAACTAAAAAGAGAGTATATGGTTAAACAACTTTTAAGGGTGCTAGACCGAATAACACGGTTGTGGTCTGGATCTTAGAAGATTTTATGGAAGAATTGGAAATAAACAAAGCCTCCTATATCTATGAAGCTTTTCTATTGGTCGGCAACAGCAGAGATTTATTTCCTCGGTACCCCTTATTGTACCAATTCTTTCGAGTATTAAGTAGTACACGATTGAGTTTATTGGTAAATTATTATCTAAAAAGAACAAATCACTCACTTTGGTCCAGAAGAAATTCCGAACCTAAATTGGCGATTGGAGGAATTATGAAGACTATAAAATAAATTTGATTGCTAGTTATAATTTTATAAAAAGTAGTAGACGCTTCCTGAAAAGGGAGCGTTTTTTGTTTTGGGTGGTTTTTGAAAATGAATTTCTTTTCGAAAAGGAGTTTAGCTTCTGAATATCGATTATTTTCGAATGGATTGCTTTTACACAGAGGTCAAAATCAATCGAGAAATCATATCAAGAAATAAATAAACGTGGGTAGTTTTTTGCTCAGTTTACCTTTGTACAAGATACGAGGGCGAAAAACGTCTTTGTTATTTTATGAGTTTTAGTATCGTATAAACCATAGCTGGCTAAACAAGATTAGACAGCAACACTATCTTTTGTACTTCTGATGGTGAAAGTATTTCTTTCATCTTACCATTTTACTTTGTTTGAGTTTTTTAAATCCTGTGAGATATAGAAAAACATTTAAGTTTTGATTCTGAAAAGCAGCCAACAGAACGCAAATAAAATCCACCTAGTTTGTCATTCTGAAAGAATCTCACACACGCATGCACAACGAGTATCACAATCAGGGTCATTGCGACGAAGGAAGCAATCACGCACAGTGCATCACTTTTTATTGATTTGAAGATTTGATTTTAAACTATTATTGGTTGGGCGACTTGTGGTCTAGTAACGGATTTAGTTCGCGTGCACAGACATTCCGAAGCGTCGGGAATGTGCTAACAAACCGTTGATATGTTGGGATATCCAAGTGGTTGAGTATTTACAAAATATAATAAGTATTAGCTATTGTGATTGGCAATAGGAATGGGCGCAAAGTTGGAGACATTTGCGCAGCGTTCACGATGTAGTTGCCGTTTGAAAATTGAATTGGTAATTATACTTTGCGGAGCAGGGGACATTTGCGCAGCGTTCATGATGTTGTTGCTAGTTGAAAATTGAATTAGGAATTATACTCAGCGGAGCGGGGATATGGTAAAAATTATGTCAGTATATTCAAATGAAGTTTTTAAACTAGAGTCAAGGCTTTTAGATGCTTTTTATATTCAATAAATTCATTATCCAATGGGTTAATTTGAAGTATAAAGTTTATTTTTCCTAAAAGATGAGGTACATAATTAGCTTTCTTAATATTTTTTCTATTCATATGATTTTCAAGACCAAATTTTATAATGTAATACATTTCTTGTCTAATTTTATTCCTCTTATTGAATTCTACTTGAGGTTTATTATTGACAACAATTCCAGTCACAACTTGTCTAGAATTAGGTAACATTAATTTGGTTTTTTCATCATTTACTTGAAGATTAAGTGTTTTTATTTCGGTTCTTACAAATTTCAAAAGTTCAACTTCGTCAAAGTCGCCTGAAAATGTCATATCATCTGCATATCTAGTATATCGAATATTCCTACCTAAACAATATTTAGAAATTATATCATCTGAGTTGCGCAAAAATATATTAGATAGATATGGACTAGTTGACGCACCTTGCGGTAGGCAGTCGTTTAAACAACATAATTTAGCAATTAAAGAAGAAATTATATTTGAATAACCTAATGACTTAAAAATCACAATGACTTGATCAATTTTTATGGATGGAAAAAAATTTTCTAAATCAATAGTTAAGACTTTTGCTTGTTTTTTATGGAAAACAAGATTTTGCTTAATGCTAACTTTTGGTATGTAAGCTTTGGCAAATTTACTAACTTCAACTTTATAAAGAATATTGTTTAATATCCACAATTGAATTTCTTTTAAACTTGGAAGAGGCTCAGAAATTTTTCTTTTTTTACCATTTTTTTTTAGAATATCAAACTCACGATAGAAATAGGGTGTATATATCGCAGCTCTTTTTAAATAACTTTTTTTATAACCAACTAATGCAGACAGATTCGTTGTGTTATATATTACCGGAACATTATTTGAAATTAATTTTTTTGCATATTCTAAACAATCAAAAATGTTTTGTTCAGAATATCCTGAATTGACTGCTTTAGAAGTAAATTCTTTTTGGTAATGCTCAAAACTCATTTTTTGTCGTCGTTAATTGAGGTCAGAAATATAATATTTCTAACCTCAAATTAGGAATAGCGATAACAAATTTTCTCAAATCCTTTTGAGGAAATTTGTTATCGCATGCTTGAAAAAGCATTCACTTACAGGGCAATGACTCATTGACCCAACATCAATTATATTGATGCCACTAATTATTTATCAAATCTAAACGTAAGTTCATTTTGATTTGGCAAGTATACAAAATTTATTTTAATTTTAGGGATTTTGCTTTCTATTTCTGGTTCTATCCATTTTGCAGAGTCTGTTCTATTTAATTTTTTTGAAATAGTATCAATTAAATTGTTTCCTTTATCGGTTATTCCTAACAAACCATTCTTTCGCTCGGCATTACCATCATTTATTTCTTCGTTAATTGATTTAACAATTTGAGAATATTCATATCCCATTTTAATTAATGGAGAAATATCTCCGTTGAATTTAATGATTTTTAGAAGTAGTATTTTTACTGTGTTGTCCATTTATAGTTTTTTTTTCGCGGAAAAGGTGCCATTTTATATCTTGTTTCTAGCCAATATACTGGAAAAGTATTGTTTGGAGTTTTGTGCAGCATCGTGATAAGTGCTTCGGTTTGATTGTACCCAAATTTAAAATTCGGAGTTACATCCAAAATACTTTCAATTGACTCCATAGTTTGTTTTCTTGATAATGCTTTCTCTTTATTAGAATCGTCTGAAATTCCCTTATCAAAAGTTAATGCCGAAATTACATCAATTCCAAGAGAAGCTTTTACAGTATTTGTTCCCTGCAGTGATGAAGCTATTGAAACTACTTTTATATTATTAGGACTTATTTTGCCACTTTTAATTTCTACATTAATATATTCATTACAAATTTCAATAGCAGTACCACCTGAACCAACATAATCATCAATTAATATTAAAATAGAATCTTTGTTGTCAAAATTTTGCTGTAAATATTTTAGCGAGGAATTGGGGATGAATTTTTCACTTAACCAAGTATAATCATCTGATTCAAACATATAATGCAGAAAACCTGCACTTTTAGTTTTTGAAGGAGTAGCTTTATGTGGGTTTAGTAATGGGTAAACAAAAATCTTATCAAAATCATTATAAACGTTATCTCCTAAAGAAATTAAAGAGTCATAAAATCTTTCTAGATAATTCCCCAATTCTATTCTCGTATATTTGTAAGATAATTCAATTACTAGAAGTTGTTGTTCAACGTTTAGTAATTTCAGTCTTTCGCAAAAGCGAAAAAAAAGTGATGGTGTGCTAGCTATTCGGGTATTAATATCCCATTTTTTATATATAAAAAGTTCTTCGATCTTTAAAAGAATGTTGGGACTAATTAGACTCATATGTTTATTTGTGGAACTTCGTCATACATTAAATTTGAAATACCTCTTAATTACCTACTAAAATTTCATAGGTTATGAACCTAAGAGTAAATCGTTCTTAAATAAACGAAAATACAAATTAATATGATATTTGCAGGGTGTTTAAATATTTTTTAATGGAATATCTAAGTTTAGTTTTTTTCTTATAAGCTATTGTAATTGATTTTTCTATAAAAAGCAAATAACAAAAGTTTAAATCATTTGAATAATACATTCTTTTGTGAAATTTCTTACTTTATTAAATATATGGTCTTTTATCATTTTTGCTTTTATCCTGGTACCAAAAGAACCCTTTTGTGTGGTAAGAAGGTGAAGGAATATCTTTGAAGAATGACCATCCAAGTCCAAATAAAACAAATCACCCACTTTTGCACAACAGAAATTTTGAATCAAAATTAGCGCCAAAAACAATATTGGAAACAGTAAACAAAAAAATAAGATAGTACAAACTCAAATTTGCACTATCTTATTTTTTTATGTTTTCTAGTAAGCTATTTTCGCTTTATTTTCTAACTTAGGTTCTACAATAGGGTACAAGTTGTAGGTTGGATAAATTTCGGTTTTGAAAGCCTTCCAAGCAGTTCTTTCAATGGCTAGATTTACTGCGGCTAATTTTGAAGCAGGAAGTTCTAAGACCACCATTTGTCCAATCCCCATAACCACATACCAGTTTACTACAGAAACTCCTTCGGGTGGAAAATTTTTATAAAAACCTTGATCGGTTCTAATCTTTTCGATCTCATTCAAATTCATGCTTTGATCGTGTTTAAGAAAAATAGTCAACAATAACTTGTCATCGGGTTTTGGAGTAGGAACAGTTTCTTTATTTGATTGTGAATAACCAAGGATTTGGACTAAAAAGAGTCCGATTACTAATGCGTATTTCATGTTTTAAATTTTTTTTTGCTACAGCTGTTACGCTGTAATTTTTAGATTTAGTTACTAAAATCGAAGATAAACAAACCATAATTGACTGAGGGACTTATCTGTTTTTAATGTTGCATTTTTTTAGGAATATACGTGCGTAAGTCGCTATCTATAAAATGCAGATAGATTTCAGATATTTACCTTGAATAATCCTATCTGTGCTGCTGAAATCTTCAAAATCTGCGGGCCATTTTTTTTTAGTCCTCAAAAGCGGGCAGTCATATTCTTATTTATTGATTGTCTTAAATTTTGGTACAAAAAAGTTTAAACAATAAAGCATTGCAGCATACGTCAAAATTAAGGTTGGCATATTGGTATTAAAACCCAAATCAAATTCTGGAATACCCAATAATTCTCTAAAAGAGTGTGTTGCGATGAGTAACATGAAGATCAATCCGTAGCCGAAAACGGCAATAATTGCTATTTTGTTGGTAGTAGTTCGTGTAATGCCTTTTTTCGTTTCTTCAGTAAAGAAATACCAGAGTGCAACAGCGCTAAAAAGGGCTTCTATCAAAATCGCGATGTATGGAGAAGCGGCGTACAAACCAAGACCTGCCTCGGTAGTGCCTGCGCCAAATACATGATGCATATGACCAGAGAAGAAATCCAAAATAAAATGAATTCCGATTAAAAACATACTAACTATTCCTATTTGGGTACTTTTGAATGCTAATTTGCCAATGATGAAAACGATAGCCAACCAGAACAATAGTGGTACCAAATCGTGACTATACAACATGTCAACCGCCATATTGCTCAATGTGGCATCAAAGGCATCACTTGGTGTAGTGGTTTCCAATCCCAGATAATGAAAGGTAAACCAAAGTAAATCCTGCAATTGTGATAGGATTAAAAAATATAATAAAGCTACTTTTGGATACTTTTGCTTCGCTATTAATGCTGTTGTGAAATGTCCTGCTAACATATTTGTTGTTTTATTTTTGTATTTTTGCTATCGAATCGAAAGCAAAAATAACAATTACTATCGAATTAATAGTAATAATTCTAAAAAAAATGGAAAAAGAATTTCGCTCAGGCTGTCCAATCTCGGCTACGCTTGATGTTGTAGGCGACAAATGGTCTTTGCTAATTATAAGAGATATGCTCGTTAAACACAAAAAGACGTTCAAAGAAATATCAGATTCTGATGAGAAAATTGCACCGAGTATTTTATCTGCCCGACTAAAATTATTAGAAACCTATAAGTTAATATTCAAGATAAAACTTCCTGAGAATAAGAAGGAGAACATTTATTTGTTGACCCCAAAAGGCATTAGTTTAACGCCGATTATTGTAGAATTCAGTTTGTGGGGAACTGATAATATGCGCGAGTTTACTACCATTGATGATATCGACGGACTAAATTTAGACAAGTCTGATATTATAAGATCAGTGCAGGATAGTTATAGTGCTATGGTGAATACTCATTGTTAATGTATTCTCAGTTTATTCCGGAGTTTGTATGGAATTATTACTAAGGATTAAAATAAAAGTATTAAAATAGTCATAGTGCGATAAATAGTAAAATCCAGAGATATTGTTAGGTTTAAAAAATTCCAGGATTTATTATGCTTGCTCAATAGTACTCCTGGATATTGTAATTTATAAGAGCTGTTATCTTTTATTAAAACGTCAGGATATGTCAGTCAAAGAGGAGTAGAGAACCAGTACTGCATCTTGACTGTACTCGATCTAACAAAGATCATTTTGGACTATATTTAAACTACGTCTGGTATAACATTCTATTAGAATGTTATTTTCTGTATCAAGAAAAACCTCCTGTATCATCCGATATAGGAGGTTTTTTACTAATTTGAGACTGCTTAAAAATCTAGATTTTGACTTTAATTCCGGCATTGACTACAAAGCCATCTAGCGGGGCAAAAATGTCTTTGAAAACAGGTTTTGCTAGTGTTCCAGTATAGATGCTACCAAAACGAGTTTGGCGGGTATCAGTGAAATTTTCGAAATTAGCATAAATCGAAAAGTTCTCCCATAGTTTCTCTATCATCACTCCAAAAATCCAGTAATCGCGCCCAGTTGTACCATCAGTTAATTGTTGCGGACTATAGTAGTAGGCCTCTAAACCAACCTTCCATTTGTCTTCGACCTCGTACATCAATACATTGTTTAAGCGGTGTTTTGCTGTTAAAGGATTGCGAGATTTGGTGCCGTTGTTTTCGACTGTGGCGTCAGTGTAGGTGTACCCAATGAACAATTTAAAGTCTTCGTAACTGAATTTTAAATTGGTTTCGGTACCCTTAGTGTTTAGATTTCCGTCTACATTCAAGAACTGAAAAGTGTCGTTTGCAAGCGGTGTCAAAATTAGAGGATCGTTCACTTTTGTATAAAAAAACAACTGGTTTACCGATAGTGAAAGTGCATCAGTAAGATGCGTTTTGTAGTTTAAATCAAAGTTGAAACCATAACTTTTTTCCAGTTTGTTAGTATCGCTGTTTATAGGCAACACATTTTGATATTGCATCGATTCGCTTTCCTCAGTAAAAATTGTAGGCGTTTTATATCCTAATCCACCACCAAGTCTAGAGCTAAGCTTAGGGCTAATTCTAAACAATGCCGATGCACGTGGCAATAGTGAGAAACCATATTCATGCACATAATCACCTCTTAAGCCAGCTTCTAGATCCAACCAATCCGTTGCTTTTACCGTGTTTTGAACAAAGGCGCCATAGGTGATTTGGTTATAATCTCTTACCGGAAATGTATTGTTGTTTTTCTCTTTAAACTCATCAGTGTACAAATTAGCTCCGGCAACCCATTGCGAAATCTCCCCGTTATTAGCATAAGTAAATTCAGAAAAAGTACTAGTTTGAACCCCATCAAAAAGGTAATCAGGGATGGTGATCACACGACTGAAATTGTTGATGCTGTTTTTTACTGTAATAGATTCTCGATCATTAAATTTATGCGAAAGTGTGAACTGCGTGCTAACTCTTTGGGTTTTATTTTTTTCGAAATAGCTGTCTGGGAAATCACTACGATTTTTAATATAATCAATGTTTCCACCTATTCTGTCTTCGAAAACGGTATTCACACCAAAGTTCAATTCGGTTTTATCGTTGAGGTATAAAAACAATTTAGGATTGAAGTTAAAGCGTTCGAATTTAGGAATTGCGGTCAATTTATTATCACCAGGATCGTAGGCTGCGTTGCGGTCATGAGAAGCAAAAACAGTCAAACCTACTTTACCAAAACGTTGTCCATAAAAACCGTTTATGTCGAGACCTCCAGCAGAAGTTCCGTTTAATAAAAAGCGTAATTCTCTTTCATCTGTAGGCGTTTTAGATACTAGATTTACTAATCCAGCAATCGCTCCGCCACCATACAAGGTAGAGGCAGAACCTTTGATTATTTCGACCTGCTTTAAATCTAGGGGTGGTGTTTGCAACAAACCTAAACCGCTAGAAGCTCCAGAATACACTGGAAAACCATCCTTTAAAATTTGGGTATAACGACCGTCAAGACCTTGAATACGTATAGAAGAATTACCCGAAGTAGCCGATGTTTGCTGTGTTTGTATCCCTGTACTTTCATTCAACATCATGCGGATATCACCGGGCTTCATGTTGGCTTTTTCTTCTAACTCTTCACCTGCGATAAACTCGACGCGGGTAGGGATATTGCTGATCGTTCTTGTTCCCCTAGTTGCTGTAATGACAATCTCGTCCATTTCTTCAGCGTTACTTTTTAAGTAAACAATAACATCTGCTGCAGTAAGTAACGGTACTTGAATTGTTTTGTTTTCTAACTCATATCCTTCTAGTTGAAAAGACAGTGCGTACACACCTTCGGCTAGGTTTTCAAAAGAGATAACTCCTTCATCGTTAGAATAAGCCGTTAAGGATTGTGCTTGTATGGTTGCTGTAACCGCATTCAATGGCAAATTAGTATCGCTATCTTTAATATTGATTTTAAGGCTATGTTGTGCCTGAGCTGTGCCAATAGTTGCTATTGCCACAAAGAGTAAAATATATTTAAACATTTTTTATTTCTTAATATGAATAATTTTTTCAGCTACGTCTTGTAGACAGCTGATAGTAATGATTATAAATAAAAAGAAAATTTGGGTGGTTGCCAGATGGCACCGTTAAAGGAAGATTTCACAAGGGTAATTACAGCAATATCAAGTGATTTGTTACTACTTATAAGCGGTTGTTTTAGAGATTTAATCACGGTAGATGTGTTCATAGCAAAACCCACGCAGCTACCGCAAGAGTAGAAGGGAGAGCATTTGCCGGTACATTCGTTACCACATTTGTGAGAATCTTGTTCGCACTTTTTCTCTAGCGTACATTTAGATTTGGTTTCTAATGCGCTGCAGGGTACGGTTGATAGAAGTAGTACCAAAAATGATAAGAGTATGCTCCAGATTTTCACAAGGCAAATTTAAAAATAATATTTGCGAAATGATTATTAATTCGGTTCAAATTTTAATGAAAGGGAGGAATATTGTATCAATTGCAAGCGATAACTTTTAATGTCTAAATATTTGCCACAGATTAGCAGGATTTAAAAGGATATTAAGCTGTGCTATTCTTTTTAAGCTGTGGCAAAATTTAATTTTTATACTACTTATAATTTTTAAACTGCTAGAATGAGGCATTAATATATTGTTTTTGAAATGACCTTTATTAATCGCAATTTTTCATTCTAAAAAAAATAAGGGTTAAAGTAAAATCTCTAATGCGATTTAAAATTGATGAGGTGCCCGATGATCATTCCTAATCCTCCTATAAGAATCAAAGGAGAATTAACAGTTAGAAATGATTCTAAAATCACACCCACAATCACTGCAATTATGGAGCAGCTAAGTAATACTTTTACAAGTAGCAGACTCGAGCTAAAAATGATTTTCAGGACTACACAGAATGAAATAAAGGCAAAGAAAAGATCAAGATAATGGTTGCCAGTAAAACCTAGTGGTAGTACCGTTAATAGCGGAAATACTAGGCAATGTACTAAGCACAAGGTTGCACTAGATATTCCTAAAAGATCAAAAACGATAGTTGCTTGTTTTTTCATGGCTGTTTTATTATGAGGACGCGGCTTGATGTGCCGGATGCTCACTTTTTAAAGATTAATGTGTAACACTGTTTTCATGACCCAATAGGCTGATACTGTATGGTGCTGTAGAAGTCTTGATCTTCGTGGTATTAAATGTTGAAAGGTTTACTTGTAATAATTCAGCTGTTGCTAGAGATTTTAGGTATCAATGTTTCACTGAGTTACAAGAAGCAGTTTGTGCATTCGATAAAACAAAAAATACTAGTTGAAAAGCTTTCTATCAAATGCGCTTTTTAGTAACAACCTATTCCACGGATGAGCCGTAAGTAGCCGTTACTAAAATGCGCTAAGAGATTTTCAATAGCAGTAAGTCTGTTTTATTGCTTGTGCGTTAATTTATAAAACAGTGATAGGGAAGCTAACTTCAGCATCTGTACTTCCAGCTGCATTGGTGATATCTCCAGCTGCAACATTGCTAGCAGATTTACTTGGTTGGTGACGCAAAGTGATTGTTACTGTTCCTGTAGCGGCATCAGTAGTTGTAAACACAGATTGTAAACCTACAGGCAGTCCATTTGCATCAAGGTTACTAGCTGATGCACCGTAAGTAAAAGCGTTTAAATTCCCTGTTTTTTGATAAAATACTTGGTGATCAACCCCTTCTTCGATAATTTCGAGTGTAATATCATCCACAGGAGTAGCTAGTTCATTTTTAAAGGTAAGCACACCATTGTAGGTTTTATTTTTTTCGAAATTTCCAGAAACAGTAATCACAGGAGCATTGGCACCTTCGCCATCTAAATCTTTGTATTGCAGGGTAATTGCAGTTCCACCGTCCACAGGAGTATAAATTGCCGTTACCGTCGTAATCAACTCTTCCTCGTTTACAGGAGCATCAGTACTGTCATCATTACTACATGATGAGAAGGCTACAACTGTTGCCATGATAAGTGCATACGATTTCAACTTGTTTAATTTTTGCATTGTTTTCATTTTGTTTGAATTTAAATTAGTGTTTATAAAGTTTAATAATTGAATTTGAGTTGGATTTGGAAGCTTCGCCCTAGTTCATCAGCAAAAAAGCGCTGACGGTTTAGGTAATCTCGGTACGAAACATTCATAATATTTTGAACAGAAAACGCTACTGTTGTACTCACTTTTTTAAAGCTGTTGAATTTCATCTCTGAATAAAAATGGAGTAGGTGGTAAGCGGGTGGAGGCGTACTGATATCTACAATCACAGCTTGAAACTCATTGTTATTGATGATATTAGTACTAAAATTATTATCTGCAAACCTATTTTGTCTCGTTACGATCTCGCTCTTAATTTCTAGTAGTAGTTCGTGCCATTTTTTCTTAGAAAAGCTAATTTTATTGTAAAAGTTAAGCGGCGGCATGTCAATTAAAGGTTGGTTTTCAGTGCAATCATCGCCTTTTACATAAGCCATAGCAAAACTATGCTGCCATGAATCGTTGATTTTCCATTGTGTTTGAAGGTCTACGCCAAGTAGTTTAGCATTTGTTTGCTTGTATTCCCAGACCGGAAAGGCGCCGCGAATTGTTGTCTCAAATCCCACAGGCTTTAGATAAATGTAATTTTGAATATAATTGATATACGGGTTTACTTCGATAGAGAACTGATTGATTTTTTTTCGAATAGTTAGCGATAATTTGGTTGACTGTTCCTTTTCTAAATTCAAATCGCCCAGTTCGATTACTCCTGTTGAGTGGTGCAATCCATCACTAAAATATTCAGAAGGGTTAGGATTTCTTGAAGCAAAACTCGCATTGGCAAAAAAGTGCCAGTTGGTAGTTGTTTTCTTTTGAATTCCAGCACTTGCGGATACATTGTGAAAAGTAAAACTCGGTTTTGTCAACCATTGCGTTCCAAAATCTTCAGTTATAAATTCCGGAAATGTGTTGTCATAACCGCGTTCTTCCCATCGTGATTTTTGGTAGTACTTAGTTGCATCAATTTTCGAAAAGTCATATCGCAAACCACTATCAATAGTGAAATCATTAGCCAAGTTGTAAGTTGCAATTCCGTAGGCACCTAAATCAATTTTATCATAATTAGGTATTAATGGTCGAATGCCAGTTGCAGGATTAGCATAGTTGTTTTGAAAACTACCTATAACACCCGTTTTTAAATTCCAGTCGTGTGCTTTCTTTTGGAAATCTACGGAAACGGTGCTTGTTTTTAGATCCAAATCTAAGGCCGCGGTACTATTGTATTCGGCTCTACGCACATCAAATTCCAACCTTCGGTTATATTGATAAGCATATTGAAAAGCTAAGAAAGCCGATTCGTTGAAATAGTAATTGAAATTAATTTTGGCGATGTGGTGCGTTACATCCTGTTTTGGATTATGAATAGTATAAGAAAAATCATTGATAATGGCTGGGATTTTATTGTTGATCGATTGGTACAGGTCATTCACATTACCGGTATGGGAAGCGCTCAAAATTCCAATAATCGATTTGTAATAACTATACGATGCACTCACATTGTACTTTATAGCGTCGTATTTAATATCTCCAGAAAAACTTGCTCCACGATTAGCAGTATTCGATAAAGTATAGCCAGGCGCTGTTTTATCACCCATATATTTAAGGGTGGTTAGTGCGTTGTAACTCCAGCCATTACTATTGCCTTTATGGATACTCGAACTAATTGATCCGCCTTTTCCATTGGTATCATAGTTCAGGATTGTTTTACCAAATAAAGTATCCTTTTTACTGCTAATAGGTTCAATTAGTACCAGTCCGCCAATAGCATCACCGCCATATTGCAAGGCCGAAGCTCCCTTAATCACCGTTATTTTATTGGCACTGTTGATGTCAAAATTGGGTGCGTGTTCTGAACCCCATTGTTGGTCCTCCAGTTTTACATTGTTGTTTAAAATTGCTACTCTACTACCATATAAACCGTTGATAATCGGTTTTACAACTGCGTTTCCAGTCTTTAGAGTAGAAACACCAGGCACTTCAGATAATGCATCACCTAGAGATTGATTGCTGTATTTTTCTATCGTTTGTAGGTTGACAAGCTGTGCAGGGTTTGAGCTGTTATCCGTTTTGGCTTTAGCCTGAACAACAACCTCGTTTAAATTAGTGGTATTGACTTGCAGTTTGAAATTAAGATTTAAGTTACTTTTTAAATCAACAATAGTGTCGGTGTTTTTGTAACCCAAGTAGGATATTGAAATAGCTATTTTTCCCGGAGCTAAATCGTCAATTACATAGCTACCCGATAAATCGGTTCTCGTTGTTTTGTTAGCAATGTGCACATGGATATTTGAGGCATTTGATTGCCCTTGTAGTGTTATTTTTCCACTGATGGAATGTTGCGAATACATGGTATTGCAAAAAAGCATCAGCCAGAAAAAAATCGAAATTTTCTTTGACATTTGTTCGTTTTAAAATAGGTAAAAGCCGATCAACCTTGGTGTAAGGAGATTTGTTTTGCAGTATTTTAAAAAGTTGGTGGCGCCCGTAAAGAGAAGAGACTTCCGGTGAAGAAAGAGAAGTTTTGAGTTGAGACCACTGTATAAATGGTGCTGATAGTAGTGGTCTTAACAAACTGAAATAAGAAAAAATCAGAAGCCGTAAAGCAGCTAAACTGAAAATCGCAGGTGGCACATTTTAAATCAATGGTATGACTGTGCGCCAGTTCAGATTTGTTTTTTGACAATTCTTGGTTTGCAATTTGCTCCGTATTAATTTCAGACTGGTGCACATAACAATGCACTGACTGAAACAGCACTGAAAACAATACTGTAAGTGAGAGTACAAAGTTAATTATGGCAATTTTCTGTTTCATTAATCGTAGTGCAATACTTTATTTGTGGCGATAGTAAGCGAAGTTTTCTAACTACCTACTTTTACCGTATCTTTGCTTAATGCAATTATGTTGCAAATATATAAATCTTATTCTTAAATGCAACTTTGTTGCGTTTAATTTTATATCCAAATGAAAAATACTAGAAACACTACAGCCAAAGCGGCAATTTTCGAATTAATAAAAAAATCAGAAGTCGCCTTGTCACATGCTGAAATACAGGAGCTAAACCAAGAATCTTGTGACAGAGTGACGATTTATCGCATTTTAGACCGTTTGACTGCTGAGGATGTTATTCATAAAATTGTAACACCATCAGGTACGGTAAAATATGCTGCCTGCCATCATACTGACCATAAAGAGCATCACCACATTCACAATCACGTGCATTTTAATTGCGAAGTATGCCAGTTAGTTACCTGCTTAGAAAACGTAGAGCCTACTTTTAAACTACCAAGTAACTATCAAGTAAAACAGGTCAATTTTACAGTAACGGGAGTTTGTCCTTCTTGTGCTCTACTGGATTAGGGGTCTGGGGTGTAATTGATATCAATTATAATCATTTTTATAATATTTTACAAAATAAGGGAGTTCAAATAGAAGACATACCTAAATTTGAATATTATAGATATTGGGGTGCTGAAGTCGTACAATTTACCTTAAGGTTTTTATAAAATAATTGGCCACAAATATTAGAATGTAATCCTCATAAATAAAAATGAATTAAAAAGATACTGTACATATTTTTTTAACTAATTCGTTTTATAACGCTCAATAAATTTTCTAAAACAAAGAAACTTGTTTTTTTGGAAGTTATAAAGATGTTAAGTGTCTTTAAGTCTATTAATCTGGGAAAATTTATTTTGTGATAAACACAAATTAGAGCAAATAAATGAATTAAAGCTACTTTTTTATATTGAAAGATGGTATTTAAATTTTTTGAGGTAAGTAGATAATTTCATATCTTAGAGATCAATAAAACAAGGGAAACATGGATTTATTTACAGGGCAAAACCTTTTAGAGTTCGCTGAACGGTTTAAAACAGATGAACACTGCAAAGAATATTTAGCAAATTATAAATGGGAACGAGGATTTATTTGTTTAAAATGTAAGCATACAAAGAGTCAAATCCGCAAAGATTTTTCCAGAACTTGTAATATCTGCAGCCATACAGAAACCGCGGCGGCAAACACTTTATTTCATAAGGTTAAGTTTGGTTTACGCAAAGCCTTTTTTATATGTTTTGAGATGTCAACCACCACTAAAAGTTTATCTGCCAGTTACATGGGAGTTCGCTATGGAGTTACAGAAAAAACAGCACGTTTATTTATGCACAAAATTAGAGAAGCGATGAAATCTAGTGAGAATCATCCAATGGACGGAACTGTTCATGTTGATGAATTCGTTATTGGAGGAAAGGAAAAAGGTAAAGTAGGCAGGAGTTATGATAGCAAGAAAAAAAAGGTTGTAACAGCAGTGGAACTAACAGATGAAGGAAAAATTAAAAGAATGTATGCCTTGAAAATTGATAATTATTCAGCCAAAGAATTAGAGACAATATTTGAAAAGCACATTAATAAAAATGCAAAAATAACCACAGATAAATGGAAAGGTTATCGTCCTTTATTTGGAGATTATAATATCACACAAATAGAAAGCAACAAAGGGATGAATTTTATGGCATTGCACACAATGATTCATCAAGTAAAATCATGGATTAGAACAACATATTCATCGGTAAGTGACTTTAATATAAACAGGTATCTTGATGAATTTTGTTATCGAATTAACCGTTCTCAAAGCAAAGACACAATATTCAACAATTTGATAGTAAGAATGGTCGAGTCAGAAAAAATATATCAATCTAAAATTATATGTTCGTAACTACTGACCTCAATAAATTTTAAAAGTTCTGGAGATGGATTTACTAAGTCTATTAAAATCAGATTCCTAGCCAACTATTGAAATAGAAGTGGCAACATCATTAACCTTTGTTAATAATACAACCGTTGGAAGAACCAATTCAAGAACTTGGAATATGGCAGATGGTGTTCCTAGTTTGTTATATCTTAGAGCTCAATTTTTAAATTCTATAGATTAGGGACCTTTAATGCTGGTACTTTGACTCCTGCAAGAATAAATGAATTACCTAAAACAACTGTAGATAAATTAATTTTGCTAAAGACTAAATTTAACATTCGGTAAAAGGGGAGAAGAATTAATTTTCTTTTCTTTTTTTGAAAAAATAACCAAACCGCAACTTCCAAATGTTACATTTATTAATTGAATCTAAGTTAATATTTTATCGCTATTGAAACTTAAAATGGCAAATCTAATCCATATTTGTATCCTGAGAATTCAAAATATTATATACTATTGTCCTAATAATCATTTTAATCATCCCATCATAACCAAGGATTTTTTTAGTCTGCTTCAATATAAAATTTATCTGCATATTCATTAGGAGAGATATCGAATCTTTTTTGGAAACATTTGCTAAAGTATTTTGGACTATTAAAACCTACTTTGTAGGCTATTTGAGAAATATTGATTTTATTTTGCTCTAACATTTGCGCAGCACTTTTTAATCGTATTTCATGAATGAACTCGTTAGGAGTAAAATTTGTCCATACTTTTATTTTATTAAACAGCATCGTTCTACTTACACCAAGTTCAGTACAGAATTGCGGAATGTCAAACTGTGTGTTTCCGATATTAATTTCTACAATTTGGAAAGCTTTTTTTAGCATTTCAGTATCAACAGTCGAAAGTTGTACTTCTTTTGGACCGAAGAAATCTTCTTTTATAAATTTGTTCTTCAACCTAGCATTAGATTCAATAGTGTTTTTGATACGCAGTTTAAATTCTAATAAATTAAAAGGTTTACTAATATAATCGTCTGCTCCACTATCCAAACCTTCAAATTTATAGACCAGTGATGACCTCGAGGTTAACAGTATTACCGGAATATGGCTCGTTTTTGGGTTTTCTTTTATTTTCGAACACAATTCTGTACCTACCATTTCGGGCATAATTACATCGCTAATAACTAAATCAGGCACATATTTAACTGCTTTTTTAAACCCTGTTTTACCGTTATCGGCAGTGATTACATTGTATTCGTCTTTTAATAAATTGCAAATAAAATTGCGCAATATTTTGTGATCTTCTACAATTAAGATGGTTGGTTTGCTGTCATCGTGAACTAAATCTGCAATATCATCCGCAAATACTTGTACAGGTCTGTTCTTTATTTGTGAGGTATATAAAGAAATATCGTCACTAATTTTAAAATCTTTGATGATTTCGTTTTCACTTAAATGATTTTTACCTGTTGGAAGTGTTAATGTAAAAATGACACCTATATTCTCTTTATTTACTACTATTATTGATCCATGGTGTAAGGTAACAAGGTTCTTTACTATTGAAAGTCCTATTCCTGTACCTTTTGAATACTGTTTGTGTTCTTGATTGAGCATAGGAACTTCATAAAAAAGTTCAAATACATTCGTAATATGTTCGGGTGCAATCCCTACACCTGAGTCTTCAATTTCAAATCGGAAATTTGAAGCTTCTTTTTTTAATCGAATGTGTATAGTTCCTCCAGCTGGTGTATAGCGGAAGGCATTTGATATTAAATTATAAAATACGCGTTCCAACTTGTTACGATCAAAATAAATATAAATTTCGTCATCAGAGGATTCAAAAGTATAGTTGTATCCGCCATCTTTAGCAAATTCCGTAAATGATAAATAGATTTCTTTAGTGAATTTTACAATATTGCCATTGGCAGCTTCTAGTTTTGATAGGTTACTTTCTAGTTTTCTAAAATCCATTAATCGATTGATCAGGTCTAGTAAATGTGTGGTACTACTTTCCATTACCAATAGCTTTTTGTACATATCGTTTGATCCGCTGTACTGGGCTATAATTTGTTGTAATGGCCCAGAAATAAGCGTAAGCGGTGTTCTAAATTCATGTGAAATATTAGTAAAGAATTCTAATTTGGCTTGATTGTTTTCTTTAATTCGTTCTGCTGCGAGTTGTTCTAATTCTAGTTCTTGTTTGAGTTTTTCTTTAGACTTAAATACCCATACTAAACCATAAATAGCTAATCCGGCCAAAATAAAATATGCTAAAATTGCCCAAATACTAAGCCATGGAGCTGGCAATACCTCAATCTCTAATACGGTTGGTTCTTTATTCCAAAGACCATCATTATTAGCTCCTAAAATTTCAAGGGTATAGGACCCTGCATTTTGAATTGCATAACTAACCTCAGGATTATTGGTTGTTGTCCAGTTATTTTCTAAGCCGACCAATCTATAACGGTACTGATTTTTTTGGGAGCGAACAAAATTCGGAATTGAAAAACTGATAGTAAAGTTGGCTTTGTCATACGGCAAGATGATTTTTTTGGTATAAATTAAATTTTTATCTAATATTTCAGAGGTATCATTAGGTTTAATACGTTTATTTTGAATACACAAAGTAGTCAAAAGTACTTTTGGTACATAGTGATTTATAGCGATCTTGTTACTGTCAAAATAGCTTACTCCTGATGGTGACCCAAAATAAAATTGACTTGACCCAACTTGTAAACTCGCATTATCATTAAATTCATTATTAACAACGCCATCTTTTTGATCGTAAATAGTTGATGTTTCCTTTACAGTATTGTATTTTACAATTCCGTGATTGGTACCTAACCACAAGTTATTTTTAGTGTCTTCTTGGATAGAATGAATAGCCGTTATAATTCCATTTTTTGCAGATAATGTAACATCTTTAAATACGCCATTTTTTAGATAAAACAATCCTTTTGCTTTAGTACCTATCCAGATAGTCCCTTTTTTGTTCTTAAAAATGGTTAAAATATCATCTCCAGAGAGTGTTTTAGGATTGTAAAAATAGTTTTTTGGACCTTGTTTTTTAGAATGTTTGTTTGTTGTACTCAAAACATTTAGACCATTTTGTGTACCAACCCAAATATGATCATTTTCTATAAGTAAAGTACGTATTCGATTATTTGTTAAGGAGGAATTATCAATTGTGAAGGATATGTGCGTATTTGTTTTTTTATCGAATCGAATGAGACCTTTTCCAAAAGTCCCCAGCCATAGTATGCCATTCTTTTCTTCTTTGATAGCATAGACTCCAGTTTCTTTGAGTAGTTGATGAAGTGTTATAGGTACAAATGTGGCATCAACGGTATTTGTAGTAGGATTATAAGCTTTAAGGCCATCAAGAAAACTACCAATGAGCAAATGCCCGCTACTATCAAAAAACAGGGATTTGATATTATCACTAGGAGTAGTATTGATTTGTTTATCAAAAAGATAGCTGGTTTTTCCTGAAGTAGGGTTAAAAACGGTAATTCCGCCACCTTCCGTTCCCATGTAGATATTATCTTTTTTATCTGAAACGATCGCACTCACGACGTCAAAGCTCAATTTTTTGTCCTTATTGTATTGATTGAAGTTGGTGAAATTGCTATTGGAAACATCCCATAAATTTACTCCTTTGTAGTAGCATCCCATCCAGACAGAACCTTTTACATCTGTAAATAATGCTTTTATTTTATCAATATTGGGATTCTCATCGTTATGTATTGTTTGCGATTTATTATTTTGATCGATTATGGTGACACCGTTGTAGGAACCGATCCAAAGGGCATTATTTTTATCGAATGTGAGGGCACGAATATCGTTGTCAATCTTTTCGAATCCTTTTTTATTTTTTAAGGAGCTAAGTGTTTGTTTTTGATTATCATAATAGAAAAGTCCTTTGTATTTTGTGCCAATCCATAAATTATCGTCTTTATCACTGATGATGGTTTGGACAAAAAAGGTATCGGGGGTAAGTATATTTTTAAAGGATAATTTGCCAGTATGATCAAATTTTGCTTCACACAAACCTTTTGAAGTTCCAATGTAAATATGGCCTTTGGGTGTTTTGGTAATACTTAATATGTAATTACTTGGTAAGCTGTTTTTGTTGTTTTTTTGTTTGTAAAAGGATTTAAATCGACTTGTTTTTATATTAAAAACCGATAGTCCTTTTGAAGTACCAATCCAGATTTCATTATTAATTTGAGTAATACACCAAATCACATTATTGCTTAAGGATTGTGGATCGTTAGTATGAAAATAGCGTTTGAAGCTGTCCTTTATAGGATCATATTGGTTTAGTCCGTTGTAGGTACCCACCCAAATTTGGCCATTAGTATCTTCGGAAATACTTAAAATATCATTGTTGCTGAGAGATAAACTGTCTTTGTCTTCATTGCGGTAGACCGTGAATTTACTTCCGTCATATTTATTAAGGCCATCGCGGGTTCCCAACCACATTTGCCCTAATTTATCTTGATGAATGGCTATTACCGCACTTTGCGAAAGTCCATCTCTAGTTGAAATATTTTTAAATCGATAAGTATTATTTTGTGCAAATAAAGAAGTAACAAAAAATGATAAAATGATCAAAACTATTTTTTTCATATAAAATATAATTCAAAAAGAAGCCAGTATAATGATGTAAATAATTACAATTCTATTTAAGAGTGATTTTTTTACCATACTTTTAAAGTACAACGGTGAAATCAGCTAATTAGTTAACTGATTTTTTTAATAATAATTGCCTATTTGTTTTACTGATTATCTATAAGTCAAACATATTTTTTATAGGCTTGGTTTAAAAGAGAAGTGCTATAAAAGTAGTTTTTGTTTTCATTTGTGTTTTTGAAATGGTATTGATAAAAATCGACTCAATTTTGAAGTATTAATGATTAAGATAATTACGATTAAAAAAAAGCCATCCAAAATTTCAGTTAAGGATGACTCTTCTCGATCTAAATAAACTGACTACTTACTAATTATTATTTTTAATTTTTTTGTATTTTCTTTTGAGTCTATTGTAAGAATGTAAAATCCATTGGGTAAATAGGAAATATCGATTTTCTTTGAATCGCCTGCAGCCTTTTTTTGATAAACTGTTTCTCCCTGCATATTACTAATAATTAAATTAGTTCCTAGTTGAATTCCATCTATATTTACGACACCGTTGGATGGGTTTGGGTAAACAGTTATGTTACTTGTTTCAGCTTCAGCTTTTAAAAGTTTTTCATCAATTACTTTTTTTGCCGTATTGCAACTAGGTGTAACATTGTCATTACTAAAATACAAAGTGTAATTTCCATCTTTAGAAACCAAAGCGAGGTTAAGGCCATGTTTGTTTACCCAATAATTACCATCTAAACCTGTAATTCCAGAACCTATTATTTTAACTGCTGGACTACTTGACGAAAAACTCTGAGAAATAGTAGTTCTTAAATCAACATAATATCCAGGAACTCCATCGTTAGTACTGTAAGCAAATTGTGCTAATGATTTAGTTGCTGCATTCCAATTGATTTTAAAATTTTTAAAATTTGATAAATTTGGACCACCAGTACCTATTTTATACATTTTATTAAATGTTATTCTGTCAAATGAGCTTAAGTTACCTGTGCTTGGTGTTCCAAAATTGCAATTCCCACCAGATGAAGGAGGAGTGACAACAGCATTTACGGTAACATTTACAATACTTGATGAAGTTGTAGCTCCTTCATTATCAGTTGCGATTACTTTTAATGAGTAAGTACCCACACTAGCATTCGAAATAGTATATTGATATGGACTTGAAGTATCTGTTCCCAGTAAGGTGGTTCCTTTGTAAAAAGCGACTTGAGTAATAGAGCCATTATCTGTAGCACTTGCGGTTATAGCTATGTTTGCTCCGCTAGTAAATACAGCGCCATTATTTGGTGAGGTAATCGCTGCTGTAGGAGATGTATTAATAGGTGTATTTGTATTACCAGAAGCATTATCAGGTAAATAAAAGCTACTATTCAATAAAAATAAATATAATGTTTTTAAGGTTTGATTAAAATAACTGTTTGGTTCATTCAAGTTTTTTAAATCCGTGTACGAATTATTTAAATGTACTTGATTGTCTCCTCCCATTGCGGCGCAAGCAAAACCACCTACAAAAGTGGGGTTGTGGTATCTACCGACTTTAGTTCCATTTTGATTGTATCCATCAACAATATTTGCTGATCCTCCTAAATTGATTCTAACAAAATCAGATGATTTTTTAGAATACTCTTTAGCTTGACTATTTTGGAACCAAGCAAAATCTACTGCAATTCTCCAAGGTGTCCTAGCGGCATCGTATGAATAGGTTTTACCACTGTTTAAGTAGCCGTTAGATGTATAGTTACCACTACTATCACACCAATCAGACACTATTCCTCCCACGGCATTATTAACTTGTAAATTGTTATTAATTACGGTGTAGCATTTATTTGCTACAGTATTCCAATAGGGATCATTCATGAAATTGGCAAATGCTCTAAAATAACCGGTAGCAAAATAAGAAGGATTTGTCAATGAGGAACCTCCGAACATGTCTCCAGGTTTTAAAATATTTGTTCCAGATTCTATTTCGTGTGTTTTTACAATAGTAATCAGTGCTGCTGCATCGCTTTTGTATTTAGTTACAGATGGACTTCCCCAATTAGAGTCTGCTACAATTAATGCCATTGCAGCATCTAGTTCTGCATCTGAGGCACCGTTTTGGCCTAGAATCCCACTACATCCATTAATTTTCCAGTTCATTACTCCGTTCGCATTGCGATTACTTTTATAATAATTCCACAAACCATCAAAAAGGGATTGATCGTGTGCATAAGCCGCAAGTAACATTCCGTATCCAATTCCCTCAGAAACAGTTTGACTATTCGTGTCAAATTTAACCCTAATTTGTCCATTGCCACAAGATTCTGTAAAATTTGTCTTCCAGATAGTGTAATTATTTAATGCGTCTTGCAGGTTAGAATTAGTGGGTACAAGTACTGTACTTGCAAATGATTTTTGTGATAAATAAGGTTGACTTTGTGCGAATGTCAGCAAACTAAAAAATAGTATTAGCAGTGTATATCCTACTTTGTTTGAGATAAACTTTTTTAAATTCATATAGTTGTTTTTTTTTAAATCAAGTATTGTTTTAATTTTTATAAGCGTTTTTTGACACAGTCTTAATAAGCATGGAACATAATTATTCTACAATTAGCTTTAAGGTTGTTTCATTAGTTGTTTTTAGAAAATAGATACCCTGTTTTTGATTACTTAAGTCAACTGTTGTGCTTGTACCTTTTTTTACGAAATCACCTGCAAAGTTGAAAACTCTCCATTCCACTTCTTTAGAGAGTGTAATTAATCCTTTACTTGGATTTGGATAGGCATTAAAGGAATCCAATTTTACTTCTTTTGTCTCTTCTAAACTCAATTTGTTATCTTCAGTGCTGTATTTATTGAATTCATTAACTCGTTTTGTAGAAACTTTGAACTCATCAAACCATGCATATTGATCTGCTATTGGAGCATAATCCTGCAAATCAGAACCTCCTAGAAAGGCGGATAATAGTAAGTAATTAGTAGTTATATTGGCTCTTGGAGTATTTGGTTCTAAATAGTTGTTGAAAACTGTAGCATCCATAATAGCATGGTTTGCCCCATCAACCCAACCCTCAAAGTAGCCATCGTTTTTTCCAGGCGTTTCAAATTTATAATGTAATTCTATGTTATGCCATCCCGGTTTACCTAAATAAGATTGGTATTCAAATTCACAAATTCCACTTCCTTCTTTGGTTTTTTCTCCCCAAAAGCGTTGACCATCTTCAGCATTGAAACTATTGTCTGGGAGTTCCATATAAAATTGAATTGCACCTCCTTTTCGCCACATAATTCTACCTTTCCATCTGTTTTCATCTCTTGTTCCTGGAGTAGATCCACCTAAACTGGGTAATTTACCTCCACATTTAGTGAAGTCAAAATTATCACTAAATTTAATCCAATAAGAAATGTATAAGTCTCTTGATTCAAAAGTATTGTTTTTGTAGGTGTTGCTCAAAGGAATTCTGGTATCAATACCCGACGATTCAGTTTTTAATTTACCTTTAGGGAATTTTACTTTTAGAGAAACTCCTCCAGGATCTCTACTAATATCATAATCTACACTAGTTCTATCAGATCCTGCGCTACCATCAGAAACTCCTTTACCATATGCACAATTAAAATCGTTTTTTAATTCAGTATCAGTATAAGAATTGCCTTTTCTTAAGTGGTCAAAGCTTATATGATATTTTACATCGGCATTCAATGTAGCATCGGTTTCTAATGTAATAATTGCTCCTTTAGTTGCAAGTTTTGTTTCATAGCCTAGTGCGGCTACTTTAAAGTTAGTACTATTAGTTCCAGCTATTGTAAACTGGCCTTTTGAGTTTGTTTTGGTGTAAATATTTGGATTATTTGTTTGACACACTAAAGCGTAAACGATAGGGGAGTTTGAGCTGTTTTTAACAACTCCTGATATAGTTTGTGCATGACTGATAAGTGATACAAAACAAAACGTTAGATATAGTATTTTTTTCATAAAATAATTAATTGTTTTAATTTTTAGTATTTTTTTTAAAATAGTGCTAATACTGGATTTGCATAAAATAAAAACGCTTATGCCACCAATGGTATTTTGAGATTTTTAAAGCTTTTTATTAGATTAATTTTTTCACTTTAACTGTAAAATTTAAAGTTATGATATTCAATAAAAAGCCATCCAAAATTCACTTTTAGATGACTTCTTGAACTAAAATTTATTTACTAATTACTAACTTTAATTTTTTAGTACTTCCATTAGAATCAACTGAAAAAATGTAAATTCCATTTGGTAAATAGGAAATATCGATGCTCTTTTCTTCCTTTATTGCCTTCTTTTGATAAACAGCTTCTCCCTGCATATTATTGATGATGATATTAGATCCTATTAGAACTCCATCTATATTCACTATTCCATTTGAAGGATTTGGATAAACAGTAATGCCATCAATTGAATTTTCAGGGATTGAAAGTTTTTCAACATTTGCTTTTTTAGCAGTATTGCAACTAGGAGCAGCATTATCATTACTAAAATACAAAGTAAAACTTCCAGTTTTAGCAATTAAAGCAAGGTTGAATCCATGTTTGGTCACCCAGTAATTACCATCTAAACCTGCAATTCCAGAACCTGTAATGCTAACTGCTGGATTATTAGATGCAAAATTTTGAGTGATGGCAGATCTTAAATCTACATAATATCCAGGAACTCCGTCTCCTGTACTGTAAGCAAATTGAACCAATGAGTTTGTAGCTGCATTCCAATTGATTTTGAAATTTTTAAAATTAGATACATTTGGCCCCCCTGTTCCTATTAAATACATTTTGTTGAAAGTGATTCTATCAAAAGAACCTAATTTTGAACTTGAAGGAGTTCCAAAATTACAATTATCACTTGATGAAGGAGGAGTGACAACAGCATTAACAGTAACATTAATAGTATTGGATGATGTTGTTAGCCCTTGATTATCAGTTGCGATAACTTTCAATACATACGAACCTGCTGAAGCACTCGAAATGGTATATTGGTAAGGACTTGAAGTATCTGTACCCAATAAAGTGCTTCCCTTGTAAAAAGCAACTTGAGTAACCGAACCATTATCTATAGCACTCGCAGTTATAACTATATTTGCTCCGCTTGTAAATGTAGCTCCATTGTTTGGTGAAGTAATAGCTGCTGTAGGTGGTGTATTCGTATTTGTACCACCACCGCAAGAAACGATATTCCATGAGGGACATAATGTTGTGACATAGTTAGTTGTTCCGTCACTATCCGGAAAATCTGCAGAGTTTGGGTTTCTTGTATTACCCCAAATATGAATTTCACTTGGTGTTCCTCCTTTTTTTCGTGCCGTTGGTATACTGGCTTTACTAGATCCTAAATTAAAAGTATTGTTAAATATTGCAATTCTATATCCAGAGTTTGTTCCTGTTCTTTGCTGAAAATCGATACAGGAAGCAAGATTGGTTTCGTTGTCTGCATTAAAGGTGTTATTATAGACAAAAGTATAGCCTCCTTTAATATCCATAAATGCATCTGCACTATTTACATTGCTAATTCCTGCAGCAGTAAAAGTACAGTTTCTTACTATTGTATATTGAGTACCTTCTTTGATATCAATACACTCTGCTTTTATGTTAGGACCAAATGTACAGCCTTCAATCGTATTATTGTCACAATTAGGTGAATAACTAGAGTGACTGGCTTGGTCTGTTCCAATATAAATTCCTTCTCCGTAACCTGGAGAGGTTATTCCAGTATTATAAATTTTACAGTTTTGCACCAAATTGTAGCTTGAATTACTTCTAATATGTAAAGCTTCCTGAGCAATCGTATGAATTTCTAGATTTATAAGTTGGCAATTATTGGCAGTATCCAAATTTACACCCCTTAATCCATTACTAATTTCGAGATCTTTAATAATCCAATAGTCACCTGTTATTCCAAGTACTGGAGTTGTTAGGTCAAGGTTGGAGGCTGGTTTTAAAATAGTCTTATTTGTTGTACTAGAGCCTCGTAATATAATGGGTTTTGAAGTAGTACCATTTGCTAAACCAGAAAAACAATTGTATTTATTAATGCCATCTATGACTTTTGAATCGCTTAAATATACTCCAGGATTGATGATGATTTCATCACCAGGCTGAGCATCGGCCATTGCTGCCTTAATTTGAGCCACTGTAGTACAAATTATAGTTCTTGTTGCAAGAGCCGATTTATTTGCAGGAGAATGAAGTGATTTAATAGTGCTTGCATTTACACTTGTGATAAATAAAAATAGAATAATTGATAGCATTCCATTTAAAGAAAACACTATTTTAATTTTTTTAGTTCTCATTTGATTAGGGTTAAGTTAAATTTTAAGTGTATGTTTTTAATAATTTTTTAAAAAAAGCTAAAGTATCTAATAATAAGGTTTGTGAGAGTTTTTAGAAAGGAAAAATTGTACATTTCAGGGGGGTAAATAGTCCATTTAAACTCTAAAAACGGCAGTAACATTATAGAAACTGAATGATAAAGCATTAATGATATAAACAATTGGATTTTAGCAGAAAACTACAGGTGAAAATTTCAAATAAAACAAATTAATTATTAGTAAAATATATTATATATCTTCAAATGTAGTTGCGCAAAAAAGCCACAATCAAAATCGTAACAAGTTAATTGTGGGCTTTATTAATATTATAAAAATCACTTACTTTTAGGGGATTATTATCTTTTTTAGCAAAGTCATTTAAATAGGTTTTCTATTTTTTTTGATTTTGAAAAGGACTTACTTTTTTCCAACCAAATCCTGCATAATAAACGATTTTATTGTTTTGAACTTTTAAGCCTCCATATAAATTGCTTGAATCAGCAGTTTTAGTAATATAATGTTTGAATTTTTTTAATTTATTATTAGGTACAACAACTCCTATTCCTATTTCAAAGTCTTGCAAAGTCTCCCAGTACGACAACCAACCTTGTTTTAAATTAGCTCCAATTGTGCCTTTTTTTTTTCATGTAGCGTTAATCCAGTCTTAAGGACTTTAGTTCCCTTCACAGTAATATCATATTTAGATAAATAGCTACCGTAATCTAAAGAGATCATCTTAGTTTCTGTGATTTTTTTCCATTTGCATCCCAATTTGCATAAGTCAAAATAAAACTAGTTCGCACTGGACCTGTTGTAATTATCTTGTAAGTTATCCAGTTTCTAGAAATGTAATACATACTATCCACTTTTACTGCAGTTCCACCTATTCCGCTTGAACTTCCTACATGAAAATTATCTAAACCTCCACCAGTATCCATATGATATGATCCTTTTTCAGTTCCTGTTTTTTAATACCATTTATTAATAATAGGTCGGTTCTTTAGTCTTTATCAAGAAAGGTTTAGATTTTAATTAATAAATCAAAGCCACAAGTTGTTTTGAACTTACCTTTATTACTAGGTAGTGTCTTAACGATTACACACTGTTGGATGAAAAATTTTATTAAACAATTATGAAATATTCTTTAAATGTTTATTTATTTTTTGGTAAAATAAAATAATACAGATGACATCGCTAATGAATATTTAGAGTATTATCGTCGAAGGGATTGAGATTTAAATTTCATTTTCGAATAAAAAGTGTGAACTTTCAGGTATCATCAAAATATAATTCTAAACCGTAATTGTTTGGTTTTTTGTCTTTAAAAATTTGTGCAAACAAACTTTAGCTTACTAAATTGCATTCTAACCACAAAGAAGATTTTTTAAGATAGAAATAAAAAAAAACCTTGTAAACATTGAGTTTACAAGGTTTTTTGTGGAGTCGCCGAGTATTGCACTTTTTACTATTTATTATATGTTAATAAGTGTTTTTATCATTGTAAAGCGTTGTGAATAAAGAAATGTTTATATTTGTTATCAAATTAGTTTATTAACGAATAATAACAAAAACGGCAACGAAAACGGAAACTGTGACAAAAAACGGCAACCAAAACGGCAACCAAAAAACAACCCTATGAGATACACTTTTAAACTAAAAGAACCCAATTCAGATAAGGAAACTTTGATATTATTTTGTTGTGAATTTAAAGCAGAAAACAAAAAATTTGTATTCTCCACTGGCGAAAAAATACGCCCTTGTCATTGGGATACTATAAATAAGTTTCCACGCTTGAAAGGTAAACATAGTTCTGAGTTTGTAGAATCAATAAAAATGCAATTAAACAGACATTCCGATCTATTCCTTGAAACTGAAAGTTTATACAAGCGAGTAAACGAAGATTTTACAAGTAAAGTTTTAAGAGATGTTTTTGAGAAAGAATTTAAAATTACCTTAAAAGGAAAGAATTTGTTTTTTGATGCTTATGACAAATTTACAGCGGATAAAATTGCCAATAAAGAATGGTCTCCAGCAACTGTTAAGAGATATGAAAATATAAAAAACCTACTTAAAAAATTTGAAACTGCTAAAAAGTACCCTTTAACATTTAGTAAGATTGATGATAAATTTCATCAAAATTTTACCGCTTATTGTATGGATGATTTAAAGCATATTAATAATACTTACGCTAGGAATTTAGGTCTTTTTAAAACATTTATGTATTATGCTAAAGATAAAAAATACACTTATAATGACAAGTTTATGAGTTTCAAAAAAGCAACTCGAGTAATAACGAATCAAATTGCTTTAACGCTTGAAGATTTAAACAAATTACTAGATCATAATTTTGAAAGTAAGAGACTGGAACGTGTTCGGGATGTTTTTGTCTTTGCTTGTGTTACAGGAATGAGATTTGGCGAATTATCACTAATTACAAAAAGTAATGTAAACGATCATTTTATAATGCTTAAAGAAGAAAAAGACGAAAACAAAGAAGCGAGGGAAATCCCTTTGACGAGTATTTCAAGATACATTTTGTTAAAATACGATTATCAATTACCTTTAATAAAAAATCAAAAGCAAAACGAATATATTAAAGAAGTCTTTCAAGAATTAAAATACACTCATAAGGTGCAAAAAGTTACAACCAAGGGAAAAGAAAATATTATTGAGGAAATGGAATTTTACAATCGTATAAGTTCGCACACCGCCCGACGTACATTCATAACATTAATGAAAAGACAAGGCAAAAGCGATAAATTAATCGCTTCAATAACTGGACATTCTGATATGAAAACATTAAATCAATATTATCAAGTTAGTGATCCCGAGAAAAAAGAAGCAATGGACGAAGTATTTAATATTGAAATCCCAATGAAAAAAATAGTTTAATTATGAAGAGTATTATAACTGACATAAAGAATAAAGTCAATCTAAAGAATTTTTATTTTGATGTTTACGATAAAAGCGATTTACAAAAAATCAATAGAAACAATCCTTTACCTCACAAGTGTACAATTGATTTTAAAGATTTTTATTATTACAATGCAGATTTAAGTGGTTTGATGTGGCTTCAAGAATTGGACAGAAAACTAAAATACAACGACTTTGTTGATTTTTATAGAAAAGGTTTTGAAGAAGGTTTAAAACATTTAAAAGAAAAAGAAGGCATAAAGAAAAAAGACTTCTACAATACCAATAAAAAAGAAGAACTAAAACAAATATTATATTCGTTTTTATACGTTCGTGATTTCTTGCCAAATTATAGAGGTTTAAATGATTTAGTAAACAAAATACCTTTGATATGGACAGAGAAAATAATTTACGAACAAGGCTATTATAACGGTTTATTACATTCTATTTTAGTCCTATGTGATGAATTATGTTTTGTGATAAAGAAAAAAGTTGTTTCTGAAAATCCAAAAACCGAAAAAAAACTAACAATCAAGCAAATTGCTTTAAAACTAGCTTACGAGGGTATAAACGTTACCGATGAGAATAAAAATGAAATTATAAAAAAATACGGTCATAATTCAGGTGATAAACTTATGCAAGAATTTAATAATGTTTTTAAAACATCGAGAAGAACAACCGACCCTAACAAAACGCTTAAAATACTTCAAAATAAGATTGAATTATTTGAAAGTATAATTGAACTACTTGAAGTTGAATTCAAACAAAAAGCAATAGACGAGTGTAAAACACTTAAAACGCATTTAGCTAAATATTAGACAGTTGTAAATTAGTAACTAGTTACAACCAGTTACCAACTTGCATAAAATCAAACATTTGTATCAGATATTAACAAATAAATCTGATAAAAAATGAATAACCCATTTGCAATACTCGAAGCAAGATTGCTGAACATCGAAAATTTACTACTCGATTTTAAGCACCCTTTACAAAAAACAGAAACCAAACTTTTTTCTGTTAAGGAATTAGCCGTTTACGCTGGCGTTTCTGAACTCTCAATTCGTAACTATATTAAAGAGGGTAAAATAAAAGCCAAACAAATTGGAAGAAGAATCTTAATTGATGAAAAGCAATTTGAAGCGGGTTTAAGCGAAGTTAAATCTTTGAAGTATAAAAGATAAAAGGGTATGAATAAAGCTATCCATACCCCTGCAAAATCTTTGACTAATACCAATGACAAAGATAAACTTAAAACTCTTTTTTCTACTCAATTAAAAACCATATTCCACTATTTACAAACTAATATTTCCACCGCTTCAATGGTTTCAGAAGCTACTGGAATACCTCAAAAGAATATAACTAGATATAAGAGAGATTTAGAACAACAAGGATTGCTTTTTGAAGTAGAAAAAAAACTTTGTAAACTGACAGGCTTTAAAGCGTGGTATATTTCCACAAATAAAGATTTACTCACTTCAATAACTAGTAAAGATGAGTAACGTAATATTTACCGATTGGAAAACCGAATTTACCAAACGTATTCAGTTTGAAGTTAAGAGCCGTAAAGAAGTATTTAGCTATGTAGATGCACTTTTAAAGTCAACAGGTCGCAGAACTACCTTTGATGATTTAATGATTGAATACAGCCGTTTTATATCTTCCAAACCTTTGTTTAATAATGATTATTACAGATACGTCAATAGCTACGCAAAAGGCAAAGGATTAGATTTAAAATATTTCAAACACGATCTAAAAAAGTTGCTGGAGTATTACGCAAAATTTGACAAGGATAAAAAATACAATCCTTTCAATAAATCGCAGTATGAGGACTATGTTTTGTTTATGATGCTGAAACTAAAAGGACATTATAAGCTAGAATATGACAAGGTTTTTAATGTTAAACAAGTAGGTAGTAGAGAATACAACCCGTTAACCTCGATACCCTCAGTTATTAGAGGCGCCCTACCTTTTAACGTTAAGGAATTCGATATTTACCGAGCATTTTATACTTTTCTATGTAATCAATTAGGAATCAAACAAGATGCAGACGTTTACAGCCTTATAGACAAACGAACTTTTAACACCTTACTAAATTTACATAGTGGATGTAAAAGCACCACAATTGAAGCCGTACGCACTCAATTAGCTTGTGTATTTGGCGAAAGAGTTAATGAGGTTATAACAGACGAGCGTTTTAATAATAACGGTACTTTGTTTAGTGATCTAACCGTTTACGAAAAACAAGCGATTGAAAGTTTTGTAACTGCAAATAATATAAAAGAGTTCATAAAATTACACGATGGAATTTTTGTTTTAACAGATGTTGAATGTGATATACTGGAGATTGAAAATGTAGTTTTTAAAATCAAAGAATGTATTAAACCAACTATCGAAAACGATACTATTAATTTTTATACTTCAAATGGTTTTGGTGCAGACATTAAAACAAGCCCGAAGCAATACGCAGATTTTTGTATTCAAGAGAATTTTATAAGAGTTTCAGAAGCTGGAAACGATACAATAACCATTTTTAAAGATAGTAATAATGTAATTAATCCTTTCAATCATAAGACTGATTTAGTTCCATTTTTTAAAGATAATATTAACGACTTTGTTACTGATGGAATTGAAAATCAAATTGCAAAAGATAGCCAAAACGCTATTATACAAAGTTTGCAACTGTTGACACCGAAAGCATTAATTTATAATCGAGATACTAAAACCACTTTTGGAATACCTTTTTTAAATGGATTTGCTGAATATGATAATAATACAATCGATACCAAAATAAAAGAATACAGCGAGGTTAACGGTTTTTTTGCACCGCATCCAGCACAGGGCAGAAAATATACCCAAAACGACAATGAAACACAATCAGTTTTTGAAGTGTTTTTGTGTATGGTATCAACTGGAAAAGACCCAAGAACCGAGAGCCTAACCGATAGCGAAAACAAGACATTTACAGACTTTTGTTCTATGATTGGGTATTTAGTCCATACGTTCAAAGATGAGAGTTTTAACCCCGCTATAATCCTTTCAGATGCTGGAGCAAATGACCTTTCAAGAAACGGAGGGCGTGGAAAATCTTTAATAACAAAAGCAATTGCAGAGGTTAGAAATGTGATGTTAAAAGCTGGAGCGGAGTTTGACCCGAACTATTTATTTAATTTTTCAGATTTAACTAAGTCGCACCAAGTTTTTGTTATTGATGACGTGATGGCAGGATTTAACTATAATTCACTTTACACCCAAATTTCGGGCGGTATCAATTGCCAGCGAAAAGGAAAGCCAGCCACAATGATTGAGTTTAAGGAATCGCCAAAATTTGTGATAACTACTAATTGGTCGTATCGTGTTGAGGAAAATTCGACAAGTACACAACGCAGATTTTTTGAGTATCAACTGACTGACTATTTTAATTTGAATAGAACCCCTAAACAAGTCTTTGGACACGTTTTATTTGATGATTGGAACGCAGAGGAATGGCAAAGGTTTTATAGTTTCATTTTTGGATGTGTAGCCAGTTATTTAAACGATGGTTTGGAACGTATTGAATACAACAAGGTAGATGATAATTATCGAGCTAATTTTAATAACGATGTGATGGCTGGAGAGATGGAGCGTATAATGAGCGAAATATTAATCTTGGATAGTTTTAGTGTAGCAGACTTTTTGACTATTTACAAGCGGTTTGAAAATCCGTTTAGACTGGATAACTTTTTTAATCATAAGAACACAAAACAGCTGATTGAAAGTTATTTGAAGTATCATAATATCAAAATGACCTACTCGAACCGTCGAAAATGGGAGAAATGAAAAACTAACCGTGTTAACTGTGTTATTTTACACAGTTAAAACACAGTTTAACTAACTGATAATCAACACTTACACAGTTAACACAGTTCTTTAAATGTTACGCACAGGAAAAATGTTTTAGTGTTAAACACAATTTAAAAAAATATAAATATAAGTTCAAATTAACTGTGTTAACTGTGTATCTCAATGGTAGCAAGGGTTTAACTGTGTTATTAACTGTGTTTCAACTGTGTCGTAACCGTGTTAATTTAAAAAAATAAAAGGCATAGCGAACCACCGACAACGGACGCAAACAAATATTTAACAGAATGAAAACGACGAAAATTTTTTTAGAATTAAAATCAAACGAATTGAACACTGCAAAAGCAATTTTTGAAAAAAAGCAAATTGTAAAAAGTGAAATGTATGCAGAATTATCAAAACTAATTGATTTAGCAATTGAACCAGCGGAGAATATTGAAAACAATCCTATGCAATTTTATTATAATTGGTTAATTGAAAAATACAAAGAAAGTAATGCTATGAATTTAAACCCTATTAAATTGGTTGATTTACTTGAAATCGATTTAAAGAAATTTAAAGAAGCTATTGCAAAAAATAACACGATCCCGAATGTATGTGAACCAATAGAAGAAAATTTTAAAACGTACGCAGAAACACCCGAAGAATTAGCACGTTTAAAATTAGCAACTGATTTAGTCGAAGTTATTCAAAGAACAAAAAAAATTGTCGGTTTTGTAAAATTGTCTTCATTAAGTCCGATTATTCAATTTGATAGCAGTAAAGATGATTATATCGTTAATAACGATTTTGTAAAGTCTAAACATTATAAAAATGTGTTGTAAAACCGAACTAATAAATAATTTGCTAAATGAATCTTTAAACGTTCAAAGCGGTTGTATTGTCAAATTGGAGGAGAAAAACAAAATATCAGATGATTTGATAGAATTGTTGATACAAAGGCATACGGACACTAAAAACGAATTGCTAGAGGTTCAAAAAGAATTATCAGCATTAAAAAGAACCAAAGAGATTATAAAAATTTTTAACTAACTAATAAAAAAGCCTTTGTACTTAAATGCAGAGGCTTTCTAAAAAGTAGAAATAAGTAGAAAAATGACTAGAGAAAAAACAGGCGGTCGCATAGCTGGAGAACCCAATAAAATAACAACAGAAACACGAACAATGTTAAAAGCGGTATTAGAATCTGAATTTGAAAGCCTACCAACAATGTTGGCAAAACTTAAAACGAAAGACCGTTTAGACATATTGGTTAAATTATTACCGTTCGTGATGCCGAAACAAACACAAATGGACTTAAGTACTGGCAATTCATTTAATCCAATAATTATAAACTTTACAGATGAAGAATAAACAAATAAATAGTTTTGATGAGTTAATTAACTTATTAGAAAATAATAGTTTTACAGACAATCAAAAAGTAAAAATAATACAAAAGTGTTTGCAGGTTTATATTATTGCTGATGAGCATCCAAATTTAATAAATGATTTAAAATCCTTTTGGGTAAAGTATGGTAATTTACCGTTAACGTCAAGACCTTTGTTTTTATCGGGAAATTCAGATCTAAAAAGTATGAATAAAATCCCCGAATTAAAAAAGATAATTGATGAGATTGAACAGAAGTATTAAAGTTAAACCTTTCAGAAATGAGAGGTTTTTTTATTTGGTGCAAAAAGTTATTAACAAGACCAAAAGGCAACTAAAACGGCAACTATAAAAACAAAAGCCTCATAATCAAATGATTACAAGGCTAAAAGTGGAGTCGCCGAGAATCGAACTCGGGTCCAAACAAGCAACTAAAAGGCTTTCTACGCGCTTATTTTCTGATTGGATTTTCGATAATGAGGTAGGCCAGAAACAGCCACTCATCACTTATCTTCTTAATTTTGAAATCCACCCGAAGCTTATGGAAATCTAGGTCTATTTTTACGGTTCTCCTGAATAGAACGCCACAAACCAAGGCTTTCAAGGAGAATCCAGCTTTCCTATCTGATAGGAACGTGGCGTAATCGTACTATAATTCGGATTATGCAGCTAAAGCGTAGTTATTTTCGCCGTGTAAAATTGTAAGATCTTATATTTACGAGCAAGGTCTCAATGCTCGGCGTGCTTACTTCTCAATTCGACTTGCTGTCAAAACCAGTCGACCCCATTTTAATATTCAAAATAAATTTGAGAATGCAAAGGTATTCTTTTTTTACAAAAATAGACTATACACTCCCATATATTATAAAGCAATTATCATTCCGCTTTACCTTCATCATCTATTTTAAAAGGATAATCTCCAAAAAGCACTGATAAGTTACGCACTTTATAGGTAGTACGCGTAAATTTATTCGACAATGCAATAATTGTCACGCTTTCATTAGGCAATGTGATGTATGCTGACGTATTGCCATGCCACCAACCGTTATGAAAATAGAAATTTTGTCCTGTTGGCCAATTTATCATGCGCATCCCTAAACCGTAATTGTTTTTTCCTTTATGTTCATTGCTATAGCCTACAAAAGCTTCTTTTAATAACTTAGGGTTGAAGTATAACGGGGAATTACGACCTTGATCAAATTTTAATAAATCTCTAGGAGTAGAGTAAATGTTTTTATCACCATAAATGGCATCTAGATAATCCAAATTAAACTTAGAGAAATTGCCTCTATAAGATGGGGTTGCTGTCTCCTTGTCTTTCTCATAATCAAATACGAAGGTGTTTTTCATATTTAAAGGATCAAAGACAATTTTTTTCATTGCTTGACTGTAAGATAAACCAGTAACTTTTTCGATTATTAGCGCCAGCATAGCATAATTTGTATTGCAATAGCTAAAACGAGTGTTGGTCTTAAATTCTAAGTCAATAGACTTTGTAGCCATAATCGTTAGTATATCTTGATTACTAAGTATTTTATGACGGTCCCAAATTCCTTTTTTTTCAGTGAAATACGCATAATTTCGCATTCCAGATCGGTGATTTAATAATGTTTTTACCGTAACATCAGGATATGGAAAGTTTTTTAAAAGCGTTGTCACTTTTTGGTCTAAAGTTAGTTTCTTAGTGTCAATTAGTTTTAAAATTGCCGTTGCAGTCATCACTTTACTAACAGATGCTAGGTGTAAAGGAGTAACGCTATCTATAGGCTGTTTTGTTTTATAATTAGCTAAGCCTTCATATTTTTCATAAATTATTTGTCCGTTTTTTGCAACAAGAAAACTACCGTTCATTGTGTTGTTTGGCCAGTTTTTAGCGTAGAAATGACCTATGGCAACTTTCTTGGCTGCAATAAATTCATTGGTAAGTTTAGGACCTTCTTTTAGAATTTCTGTTATAGTATCTTTTGCTGCTTGTTGTGGATTTTTATCTGATTTATTTTTTTGGTTACATCCACTCAAAACTGCTGATAGCACGAGTATTTGTAGTATATTTACTTTTTTTATAAGGATCATTATTTTTTTGAATTGAAACGCAAATATATTGAATCGATTGCTCTTCTTTGTAGTTTTTTTTAACCTTAACAGTATTTTATTGCAGTTTTTCAAATTTAATTTGCAGACTTCAACCTATACTAAAAGTAATAGATAGTATTTTTATAAAAATAAAACAAAATCAGCTTAAAGTGTTATATTTGTAACAATTGAAGTGTTTTACAATCAAATTAGAAAGTAGCAAAAATATGAAATTTGGAATTATAAAAGAAAGAAAAAGTCCACCAGACAGGCGTGTCGTTTTTTCACCTAATGAATTAGTTCAGTTAAATAAAAAGTATCCTGACGCCATTATTAAAGTAGAGAGTTCGGATATTCGTATTTTTTCTGATGAGCAATATCGTACTTTAGGAATTGAGGTGTCTGATGATGTTAGTGAGTGTGATATTTTATTTGGTGTTAAGGAAGTTCCAATCGAAAATTTAATTGCAAATAAAGGTTATTTCTTTTTTTCGCATACTATTAAAAAACAACCTTACAATAAGAAGTTATTGCAAGCGGTTTTAGATAAAAAAATTGATTTGTACGATCATGAAACCATTGTAGATGCTGAAAATAAAAGGTTAATTGGTTTTGGTAGGTATGCCGGAATTGTGGGGGCTTATAATACAATTCGTGCTTTTGGGGTAAAATTCGAATTATTTAAATTACCAAAAGCAGAAACGCTTTCAGGAAAAGAGGATTTGATTAAGCAGTTGAAACGCATTATTTTTCCACCAATAAAATTTGTTGTCACTGGTGGAGGTAAAGTAGGAGGTGGGATCAAAGAAATTTTAGATGCTATAAAAATTAAGCAAGTTAGTGTTGATGATTATTTGACTAAGAATTATGCGCAAGCAGTCTATGTACAAATTGATGTTTTAGATTATAATAAGCGTATTGATGGTCAGGTTATTGATTGCAAAGATTTCTATACTAATCCGCAAGAATATATAGGGAACTTTGAACGCTTTACTAAGGTTTCGGATATTTTAATTACTGGTCATTTTCATGGTAATAGTGCCCCAGATATTCTGACTCGAACAATGATACAAGCTAACGATTTTAAAATAAAAATAATAGGAGATGTATCTTGTGATATTGATGGGCCTATAGCTTCTACGTTGCGTTCATCAACTATAGCAGAGCCTTTTTATGGTTATTTACCCTCAGGGCATAAAGAGGTAGATGTTTTTCATCCTGCTGCAATTGTAGTAATGGCGGTAGATAATTTACCTTGCGAATTACCAAAAGATGCTAGTGAAGGTTTTGGAGCGATGTTTATGGAGCATGTTATTCCTGCTTTTTTCAATAATGATAAAGACGGAATTTTGGCTAGAGCCAAAATGACAGAAAACGGAAAATTAACTGAGAAGTTTGGTTATTTACAAGATTATGTTGACGGTAAATAATGAGACTGTAAAAGAATAAAAAAAAGAGACGCTAATCTAAACAATTAACGTCTCTTTTTATTTGGAATATTTTCGCGAAAGCGTCATAAGATGCATTATATAATCTTCTTGATTACTCTTAATTTATGAGTGTGTTTATTAATTTCGGCATTGTAAATTCCTAAATGGTCTAAGCGGTCAATGCGTATTTTTCCGCTGGCGTGAATGATGTAGTTGTTCTCCATCATAATGCCTACGTGAATAATATTCCCTTCATCATTGTCAAAAAAGGCTAGATCACCAGGTTCGCTCTCTTCTATAAAGCTCAAAGGTTCCCCTTGCGTAGCTTGCTGTGACGCATCTCTTAGTAATTTATAACCATTGAGTTTGTAAACCATTTGCGTAAAGCCAGAACAATCTATTCCAAAAGGTGTTTTACCGCCCCATAAGTAGGGTGCGTTCAAATATAAAAAGGAAGTTGCTATTAAGTTGTTTTTGTCTTTAATACCAGTGGTTATTGCGCCTTCAAAATCAAATTGGCTACTATTAATAGCTTCTTTATTCAAGAAAGATAAAGAAGCACCTAGAGGAATTGGCATTAATAAATTATCAGGTGCGTTAATGTATTCGATTAAATCCCCATTCAAAACAATTGGCTCATTTGATAATAATTCAAATTGCGAAGCTGTTATGCTTTGGTATTGTTTTGGGTCAACCCAGCCTTCATATCCATCATAGTGCATTTTGATTCTAGACCACTGTTTTTGTGTTTCTAAAACTTCAAAGTGCTCTCCAAATAAAACTTGGGAAACGATTTCACTTCTGTCACTTGGTTCAAACCGAAGTGGGATTATAGCCAGATTACAAATTCCGAACATTTACGATGCAGTTATAAGTTATTAAATAAATAAGGGCTATAAGAAAATTGCTTATAGCCCTTGTATTATAATTTTAGATATTTAGTTTCTTTCGATAACAATAGCCGAAGCTCCACCACCACCATTACAGATCGCAGCAGCACCAATTTTACTATTATTTTGCTCTAAAACATTAAGTAATGTTACAATGATTCTAGCACCTGAACAACCTAGAGGATGTCCTAAAGACACAGCACCACCGTTAACGTTTACTTTGTCATTGTCTAATCCTAAAATTTTAGAGTTAGCTAGTCCAACTACAGCAAAAGCCTCATTGAATTCAAAATAATCAACATCGCTTATTGCGATTCCAGCTTTGTCAAGTGCTTTTGGCAATGCTTTAGATGGGCTTGTAGTAAACCATTTTGGTTCTTGAGCTGCATCAGCATAACTTTTAATAAAAGCCAGAGGTTTTAATCCTAAAGCAATCGCTTTCTCTTCACTCATTAGAATCAATGCCGCAGCACCATCATTAATAGTAGAAGCGTTAGCAGCAGTAACAGTACCTTCTTTTGAAAACACTGCATTAAGCGTAGGGATACGATCTATTTTTACATTTGTATATTCTTCATCTTTAGAAATAATGATAGGATCACCTTTTCTTTGCGGAACAGCTACAGGAACTATTTCGTTATCAAATTTACCTTCGTCCCATGCTTTAGCCGAACGGTTGTAAGATTGAATTGCATAATTATCTTGGTCCTCTCTAGTGAATTTATATTCTGTAGCACACAAGTCAGCGCAAACTCCCATTGCGTTGTTGTCATAAGCGTCTACTAATCCATCTTTTTGTAAACCGTCAACCATTGTAGCTGGACCAAATTTGGTTGCTGTTCTCAGGTTCATATAATGCGGAATCAAACTCATGTTTTCCATTCCACCAGCAACTACAACTTCAGCATCACCGCACTGAATAGCTTGAGCCGCTAGCATCACAGATTTCATTCCTGATGCGCATACTTTATTTATGGTAGTACAGGCAACAGTATCTGGCAAGCCAGCATAAATAGCAGCTTGGCGAGCAGGTGCTTGACCTGTTCCAGCTTGAACTACGTTACCCATAAAAACTTCATCAACTAATTTTGGATCTAAATTTATTCTATCTAAAGCGCCTTTAATTGCAATAGCTCCTAAACGTGGTGCTGACACTGTAGATAATCCCCCCATAAAACTGCCGATAGGTGTTCTAACTGCAGAAACGATAACAACTCTTTTGTTCATGATTTATATAATGTTGGTTTATGTAGCAAATTTAAGGTTTTTTATACAATTTATGATTTTAAAGGCTAGATTATATTTATATCTAAAATTAAGTAAAATTATTTTTTTGCTATATAATTGATTGTGAAGCGGTTTAAAAAAAATGTGAAATTTTATTAAAAATAAACGTCAAAACACTTGTGAGAATCGTGAACATGTCTTAAATTTGCAACCGCAAAACGAGACACGTTTCTCTGAGCTTGGAGGGGTGCCAGAGTGGTAATGGAGCAGTTTGCTAAACTGTCATCGGGTAACCGGTGCCAGGGTTCGAGTCCCTGTCCCTCCGCATATTTATTGAAGATTTGAAATTTAGTTTGATTCGTTAAACTAAATGTCACGGGGTGTAGCGTAGCTCGGTTATCGCGCCTGCTTTGGGAGCAGGAGGCCGCAGGTTCGAATCCTGCCACCCCGACTAAACTTTACCATTAGTTTTAAAAGAAATGGAGGCATAGCTCAGCTGGATAGAGCACCTGCCTTCTAAGCAGGCGGTCGAAGGTTCGAATCCTTCTGCCTTCACTTTGAAAATCAAGCCTTTACAGAAATGTAAGGGCTTTTTTTATGGCTTATAAAAAGTGATATTCTTTTAATTATTCTTATTTTCTATCGAATTTATTTAGTAAATTTTAAATCACAACTATTTTCTATGATAAGGAAATTCATAAAAGTTGGAAAATAAAGAGGATGTTTTCTACTAGGAAAGTTGAAAACTGAATTAAGTAAAAGGTAATATTGGTTTAGAAAAATGTATACCATTTATGAATTGATAGCTAGTAGTGTTTAAATGTATTTACAGGAGAAGGGTACTAATCCTTAATAGTAAAACATTATATTACTTTATAAGACTTTAAATCTATAGGTTTTGTATTTGATTTCCTATTGATTTTAATGCACCCATTTATTCTATGGTTAATATAAAACATGGAACTAATTTTATTATTATTAACATCTAAGGTATAAAGGTTTTTGGTTTATAAAAATTCCATTTATATTTTGATTAGAATAATGTCTAAATTATTGATGCTGCTATCCATTATTTTATTAAAAATACATTTATAAAATTCAATTTAGTGTTTCTTTTAATTTTTTAGTATTGGGAAATAGGTTTTGAATTAGGTAATTTTAGGTTTTGTTAACTAAGCATTTTAAAAATCGTTATAATCTAAGTATACTAATTTTACTTCTGAATTTAGGTTAGTGTTATTTAGTTGTAAAACGACTTTATTTAAATATGGTAACTTACTATTCTAGTGTTATTTTTCTCTACAGTTAAGTTAAGGGATGCTTAGTAAATGTGATTTCTCAACAAATTAAGTTTTAGTTAAATTACTACACAATTTGTATCTTATTATTTAGTAGTAAGCTAAATAGTTATTGATTTAAAATTGCACTTAAATCCACGTGAAATTAAACAAATTTTGGTTTAGAAAATTTTTACTTGTTACTATTTTTTGTTCCCTTTTTTCTTTGATTATACTATAATTGGTGAAACTTTATTAAAATCACTTAGTATATTTTTAAGTTTTATAACACTTAGTAGTTTTTTTTTCTAGGTGTTAAAATTAAAAGGTAATCAATGCAACCCAAACTTATTGTGAATTAATAGAAAATAGTTCAATTTATTAATTGAACCGAAATGATTTGTTTAGTTTTAAAATACGTGTTTATGGTTATTTCAAAATACAATGATTTTTAATAGGTTATTTAGTTATTTGAGGTTTTCATTTTTAATTAATACAGTTTTATGTCACTTCGAAGATGGTAATAATTCAACACTTACTATAACAGATGTTGCAATGTTAGGTTTGTGTGTTTGTTTTATTGATGAATAGTAGTTTATTGTTTGGTTTAAATATTATTATTGTAAAAAAAATTAATGCAAAGTGTATTAAAATTGTAATTACATCTTATTATAAAAATGATTATGAAACTTAATAAAATACTAAAATTTGTGGTACTGAGTATGTTTCTTCAGGTGCATATTGTTTACAGCCAATCTGTAACATATGAAGCAGAAATGATGACCAAAAGTGGCCTGTATTCAGGAAATATAACAAGTCCATTTAATGGATTGGCTCTTTATGGTAATGGTGATGCAGGAAGTACGACGGCAGTATTACCTACATCTTCAGGTCAATATACCGTTACAGTAATTGGTGCGTCTAATAATGCTAGCTCAGGTACTGTCAATCTAGAAGTAGACGGTATAGACGTGGGGTCTTTTAGTTTTGCAGGAACTACTACTGCGTCTGCTTCCAAAACAATTTCATTTGCGGGTAATGCGACTAAAGTAATTAAACTCGTTATGAAATCAGATACAGGAGCAAATGATATTTTTATTGATAAAATTAAATTTACTTATGTAGGTGCTGTTTCAGCTCCTAGAAGCGCCCCAGTGATTCCAGCTGTTGGGGCAGTAACCTCGGGAGTGTATAGAAATATGTTTGTGGAAGCTGGTTATAATAGTGATGACGTTAAATTGAAAATAAAAAATACATTTCAACAATTATTTTATGGAAATGATCAAACGGAACGCGTTTATTATCCAGTCGGAGATGATGAAGCGTACATCTTAGATACGGGAAATGGTGATGTTAGATCAGAAGGAATGTCATATGGAATGATGATATGTGTTCAATTGGACAAAAAAGCCGAATTTGATAAAATCTGGAAATGGGCATACACACACATGCGCCACAATACAGGGGCTAGAAAAGGATATTTTGCTTGGCAATGTAGTACTGCTGGAGCAAAAATGGATGCAAATCCAGCATCAGATGGAGAAGAATATTTTGCAACTGCATTACTTTTTGCCTCAAAAAGATGGAAAAATGGAACAGGTATATACAATTACAGTACTGAAGCAAATAATCTTTTAGAGATTATACAAAATAAAGAGAATCCAGTTGTTGAGTCGATTACCAATCTTTTTAATGTAAAAGAAAAACAAGTTGTCTTTGTTCCATTTGCAAGTGCGGCTCTTTTTACTGATCCTTCATATCATGTTCCTGCTTTTTATGAAGTATGGGCAACAAGTGCTAATACTAACAATGCTTTTTGGTCAGAGGTAGCTACAACTAGTCGTGCTTTTTTTCCAAAAACGGCTAATGCTACTACGGGATTAATGCCAGATTATGCAAAGTTTAATGGAGCTCCAGAAAACCAAGGTGGGCATGGTGATTTTCGCTTTGATGCTTGGCGTTGTATAATGAACATAGCGGTAGATTATTCTTGGTATAAAAAAAATAATAATGAAAAAGTTATAGCACAAAAAATCCAAACTTTTTTTAAGAGTAAAGGGATGAGTTCTTATGGAAATCAGTACGCTATTGACGGTACGGTATTATCAACGAGTCGTTCACCGGGATTAATTGCTTGTAATGCAGTAGGGTCTTTGGCGTCTGATTCGGTTCTTGCATGGGAGTTTATAGATGAGTTTTATGCAACTGGTATTCCAAGTGGGCAATACCGCTATTATGATGGTTTGTTGTATTTTATGTCTTTGTTACATGTAGCAGGAGAATTTAAAGCTTACATACCAGGAGCTGTAACGCCACCGATAGGCACAGTTCCTAGCACGCCTTCAGGACTTATTGCTAGTGTAGTTTCTAGTTCACAAATTAATTTGTCTTGGACAGATGTAGCAACTAACGAAACAGGTTTCAAGATTGAACGTGCCGTAGGTAGCGGAAGCTATACTCAAATTGCAACAGTTGGAGCTGGAGTGATAGTTTATAATGATACAGCGTTACCGGCTAATGTATACAATTACAGAGTTAGAGCAACCAATGCTACTGGAGATTCTTCATATTCTAACGTAGCTTCTGGAACAACAGCAGCTCCAGCGACAGCTCCTAGTATACCTTCTGATTTGTTGGTTAGTGTGGTTTCTAATTCACAAATTAATTTATCTTGGACAGATACAGCAACTAACGAAACAGGTTTTAAGATTGAGCGTGCCTCAGGAAACGGAAGTTATTCTCAAATTGCAACAGTTGGAGCTGGAGTAGTAACTTATAATAATACTGCATTAACAGCAAATACTTTATATAATTATAGAGTAAGAGCCACTAATAATATAGGCGATTCTGGATATTCTAATATAGCTTCAGGAACTACTACACCAATTGGTTCAACTATGAGAACGTATACGGTTGTAGCAAAAGGAAATGAAGGTACTGAGCAAGTTCAATTTCAAATTGACGGTGTAGTAAAGGCTACTTGGACTTTGACGCCAAATTATCAAAATTATACTGTCTCGGCCAATAGAGGAACACCTAGAGTTCTTTTCTTTAATGATTCTGGAAACAGAGATGTTTATGTTGATTATATTAAAGTGGACGCTAAAGTGTATCAATCGGAAGCGCAGTTGGTAAACACATCTGTTTTTGTTAATGGTCAATGTGGAGGAAGCTATAGTGAAACTATGAGTTGTAATGGGTATATTGAATACGCTGTAACTGGTGATCCAACTCCAATTCCAGTAACTAATTCCGTAGTTTTAAAAGGGAGTAATTTGAAATATGTATCGTCAGAAAATGGTTTGACTGATCTTATTTGTAACAGAGCTACTGTTGGTCTTTGGGAGCAATTTGAATACACAGACTTAGGTGGTGGTAAAGTTGCTTTGAAAGGTAATAATGGAAAGTATGTAAGTTCTGAGAATGGAATTAAAAATATGCGTTGTGATCGATCGGCTATTGGTGATTGGGAAAAATTTGACTTAATAGATTTGGGTGGTGGTATTGTTGCTTTAAAAGGGAATAATGGTAAATATATATCTTCTCAAAACGGAACTTCAGGTATGAATTGTAGCAGTGCTTCTATAGGATTAAATGAAAAATTCTTTTGGGAAACTCAAATAAATTCCGCTAAAGCGACATTAAAGGTAGAAGCTGCGTCTTTGGTCAAATCCAATTCCGCTCCAATTGTTTTGTATCCAAATCCTGTTGTGGGTAACTTAGTTTTTATCAATGGACTAACTACTACGGAAAATTACACAATTTCAGTTTATGAATTAGGGTTGGGGCGCATAGTCATGAGTCAAAAGGTAAGTAATGTTCAGTCTTGTGAACTACCTTTGCGTGCTATCACTAAATCTGGGGTGTATATTGTCACTATAACTAGTGCGAATGAAAATAAGGTTATTAAATTAATTAAGAATTAATACGTTTTTTAGAGAGATTATTAAAAGCAGTGAAGATTAAGTTTTCACTGCTTTTTTTATTTAAAAACGAATTACTTAAAGCTGTTTACTAATTTATTTAAAAAAAATAAAGGAATCAAAATGTTGTTTATTAAGTGTATATATAAGTTTTTAATTTTATAACTTAAACATAATTATTTTATATGCAAAACAGTTTCTCTTTCGATTAGGCTAGTTTTTATAATATTAGTAGTAAATTCAGCATAGGTTTTATTATACAACCTATTTGTTAAAATGGCGATTGCGCTTTATTTGATGATTTTTTTGATTTGGTGATGGTTGTTATTGTGGGGGTAATATGTTCTGTAGTTTTTATTGGTAAAATAAATCATAACCTTTTCTTTAAAGATTTTATAATTTATGACTTTCTAAAGTTTAATAATACAATAGCTCAACCTTTTTTCAAGACACAACAAATTATCAATTTTTTTTTCTGCCAATATAATTTCAAGAGCTGTTTCTAAATCTTCATTTTTAGAAAGATGAATAATTATTTTATATCTATAGTAATATTTTGGTCTAGCAATGCTTTTCTATTTTGCTATTATCTTAGTAAGTTTTACGCTTAAATTATCAATAAAATAAATTAATGTAATTTCTTTACAAACTGTTTTAATAAGATGATTGCTAGTGTTTTTTAGTTCTTTTAAAGTTATTTACAATTACTTTGCTACAAACAATTTCATTGGTAACTCGATCAAAAAAAACAATTGGTACTCCTTCATTTATGGCGTTAATAAAATGGTTGGAATTTTTGTTAATTTGAGTTTTTTCGGCAATCGAAATAATAAAGCCGTTTAGGTTGCTACTCTTTAAGAGTGCTACTGTATTTGTATCTTTATAATAAAATTCATTAGAAATGCAGAAATTAAATTGTGACTTAATTTGAATATTTTTTCTTCAGTACCTATAAATACTTCATTAAATATAAAGGTAGTCATGTAAAATCTTAGATTCAAGTGATAAATGCAACACTCCTTATTTGTTTAAATAAAGCCTACTGATAAGTCTTGAAGATCTAGATCTTCAAGACTTATCAGTAGGCTACGAAAAAAATTTCTCTTATTTTTGGGTTACTAAGCACAAAAAAAAGATGTCACATTTAACGATTGAACAAAGATACGAAATTGCTACACTTCGTTCACAAGGATTTTCAATGAGTAAAATTGGAGAGGTTATAGGTAGAGATAAATCTGTAATTTCAAGAGAGCTATCCAGAAATTCCGATCAAAGAAATAAAGTTTATAAAGCTAAATTAGCCCAAAGTAAAGCCAGTATTCGACAGCATGAAAAAGCTAAGAAAATACGCTTTACTGAACAGATAAAAGCACATGTTATTCATCTTTTAGAAGAAGATTTCAGTCCTGAACAAATAGTAGGATATTGCAGTGATAAAAACTTTGAATGTGTTTCGATTGAAACAATTTATCAATTCATTTGGAGCGACAAAAAGAAAGGCGGACAACATTATAAGCACCTACGCACAAAAGGAAAGCGATATGCTAAAAGAGGGGCTTTAAAAGGCTCAAGAGGTATTATTAAAGATAGAGTTGGTATTGAAAACAGGCCGTTGGTTGTAGAAGAAAAGCAAAGAATTGGGGATTTAGAAATTGATTTGGTAATAGGTAAAAATCACAAAGGAGCTTTGTTAACAATAAATGATAGAGCATCAGGTGTGCTTAAAATGGCTAAAATAAACAGTAAGGAATCACAAGAAATTCAGGAGAAATTAATTGAATTATTAATGGATTGGAAACCCATTTTGCACACCATCACATCTGATAATGGGAAAGAGTTTGCAAACCATAAAAAAGTATCTGAAATACTAGAAATCTCATACTTTTTTGCCAACCCATATTGTAGTTGGGAAAGAGGTGCTAATGAAAATTTAAATGGTCTAGTAAGACAATATTTTCCAAAAAAATATAACTTTGATTTAATAACAGAAGAAGAGGTTTTAAGAGTAACAAATAAATTAAATAACAGACCCAGAAAAAGATTTGGTTTTAAAAGTCCAAATGAAATTTTTGAGCAAAAACTTAAACAATGTGCATGAGGTTGCATTTGTTAATTGAATCCACCAATTAAAAAAATGCTCGAAAATCACTTTTCCGACAATTTCTTTTTTTTATAAAAAAAAGTGATACACAGTAAATTTAAAAGGTAGAGAGGTTCTTTTTTAGTATTGAGTCAAATTTAAACAGGTATTTGACAGATTGATCATTTTTAATCTAATTAATTTTGAGAAGTCAAGTCTTGAGAGTTGAAAAATATAATAGCTGGAAAAAAAATCTACCAAATGTATAACTTTGGAATATTGTGTTTAGGTAATTTAATTTACAGGAGCTATTTCCTGCTATCCGCTACAATCTAGTTCGCTAATCCCAATTAATCCCGAAAGCTTTCGGGAGGGAGGCTCCCTAGGATTTCCACTACTATCAGGGCTAAGTAGGAGTGGTATGATTGAATCAAGATTTTGATACCTATATATAAGGAGTGATTAGTTTATTCAAATTGCATTTAGGAATAAAAGATAATAACTGAACTATATTAAGAGGATTAGTAGCTTCTGCAAAGTCGCTCTTGACTGTAAAGTAGTTTAATGAAAGTATTTTTAAGGGAGTTGTAACTTAGGAAAAACTATAAACAAGTCGTAAATCTAATAAAAACCCAATCTACAACAGTAATAATTCCTACTTTTACTCAAAACCGCACCAACAACTCTTTTTCAAAGACAAGGTTTCCAGTAGTTTAAAATTAAAGTTATAAAAACATTAAAAAAAGGCAATCAAAAGTATTGTTTAACGGAAAAGAGTCAGTACTTTTGCACCCGCAACAGCGAATAAGTTCTTTACATTATGGCAAGCAAAACGGAATAAGTTGAGAATTTATTTTCAGATTATTTTAAAAAAAGCTTGTGAGAAATAAAAGAGTTTATTACTTTTGCACCCGCTTCGGGAAACATGTATAACATGAAAACGAGGTTAACAAAAAGGTAAGAACACGTTCCTAGACATATTGAATTGACAGCCGTTTTAATAGAGATGTTAGAACAAAAGAATAAGAGTAATAGAATAGATAGATTAGAGTATAACCAATAGATCTTCAGTCAAAAATAAATAGCTTAGTAATAAGCAAATAATATACGATGAAGAGTTTGATCCTGGCTCAGGATGAACGCTAGCGGCAGGCTTAACACATGCAAGTCGAGGGGTAGTTATCTTCGGATAATGAGACCGGCGCACGGGTGCGTAACGCGTATGCAATCTACCTTTCACAGAGGGATAGCCCAGAGAAATTTGGATTAATACCTCATAGTATAGTAGTCTCGCATGAGACCACTATTAAAGATTTATCGGTGAAAGATGAGCATGCGTCCCATTAGTTAGTTGGTAAGGTAACGGCTTACCAAGACTACGATGGGTAGGGGTCCTGAGAGGGAGATCCCCCACACTGGTACTGAGACACGGACCAGACTCCTACGGGAGGCAGCAGTGAGGAATATTGGACAATGGGCGCAAGCCTGATCCAGCCATGCCGCGTGCAGGATGACGGTCCTATGGATTGTAAACTGCTTTTATACAGGAAGAAACACTGGTTCGTGAACCAGCTTGACGGTACTGTAAGAATAAGGATCGGCTAACTCCGTGCCAGCAGCCGCGGTAATACGGAGGATCCAAGCGTTATCCGGAATCATTGGGTTTAAAGGGTCCGTAGGCGGTCAGATAAGTCAGTGGTGAAAGCCCATCGCTCAACGGTGGAACGGCCATTGATACTGTCTGACTTGAATTATTAGGAAGTAACTAGAATATGTAGTGTAGCGGTGAAATGCTTAGAGATTACATGGAATACCAATTGCGAAGGCAGGTTACTACTAATATATTGACGCTGATGGACGAAAGCGTGGGTAGCGAACAGGATTAGATACCCTGGTAGTCCACGCCGTAAACGATGGATACTAGCTGTTGGGAGCAATCTCAGTGGCTAAGCGAAAGTGATAAGTATCCCACCTGGGGAGTACGAACGCAAGTTTGAAACTCAAAGGAATTGACGGGGGCCCGCACAAGCGGTGGAGCATGTGGTTTAATTCGATGATACGCGAGGAACCTTACCAAGGCTTAAATGTAGATTGACCGGTTTGGAAACAGACTTTTCGCAAGACAATTTACAAGGTGCTGCATGGTTGTCGTCAGCTCGTGCCGTGAGGTGTCAGGTTAAGTCCTATAACGAGCGCAACCCCTGTTGTTAGTTGCCAGCGAGTCATGTCGGGAACTCTAACAAGACTGCCAGTGTAAACTGTGAGGAAGGTGGGGATGACGTCAAATCATCACGGCCCTTACGCCTTGGGCTACACACGTGCTACAATGGACGGTACAGAGAGCAGCCACTGGGCAACCAGGAGCGAATCTACAAAACCGTTCTCAGTTCGGATCGGAGTCTGCAACTCGACTCCGTGAAGCTGGAATCGCTAGTAATCGGATATCAGCCATGATCCGGTGAATACGTTCCCGGGCCTTGTACACACCGCCCGTCAAGCCATGGAAGCTGGGGGTGCCTGAAGTCGGTGACCGCAAGGAGCTGCCTAGGGTAAAACTGGTAACTAGGGCTAAGTCGTAACAAGGTAGCCGTACCGGAAGGTGCGGCTGGAACACCTCCTTTCTAGAGCCTTAGTGTTAGCTAAGTATTATTTTTAATGAATAA
>NZ_CM135110.1:3382500-4475065 GCF_054165825.1 Flavobacterium sp. PL002
CGGTACTGAAAACAATTTTACTTGTGTCTTCATTAAGCCATCTTCTATGAGTGATATGAAGATATACTTTATAACCACGGATAGGGAAATCCTGGACTGTTATTTCATCAAAGAATCCTTTTGAACTTAATTTGTTTTGACGATATTCTTTTGGTAGTGAATTAATCTGTTTTGGATAAAGATGGAGAGCTTCATTTTCCTTTTTATAAGAAGTAAGTTCAAAATAGTTTATTATGATCTCAGGTAGTAATAATTTTAGGATCTCATTAAAAGATTCTTGCATTGGGATAAGATTTTAAAATACAAATATCCTTATTTAAATATTTCCCCACAACAATATGTCTTGATCCATAATACCCTTCTCTGCTAACAGATTTATCTCTGCGAGTACTAACTTTTCTCAGGCAATAACCATTAGCATAATCTATTGTGTTCTCTTGCTTCTACAAATGGCGCTCACTTTTCATAAACACGTTATGAGTCATTTGCATGAGTAAATTTGTGTCGTTTTCAGAATTTGCAATCTTCAATAATAATTCCGAAATTTAATTGTGTTTAAGGTTCATAAGCTTATAATTTTATTGATAGTAATTTAAAAACACAACTTTTTTACTTTGCATACTTTTTTAGGACAGTATCCTGCTTCCTCTTTGAAATCAACAATATCAAAATGAAATAATAAATCTTCGGGTAGAAAATATGAAAATATTGAAAAATCCATTTGATTTTTCTTTAATTATAGGACTTATTCCCAATTTTTATTTGAGCCAAAAAAAGACCTCTTTTAATGGAGGTCTTTTCAAATTATAGTAAGCATTAATTTTATTATTCCTCAGTAGATTCTGGATACATTATAGAGATAATTACAGAAAGCACAAGAATTCCACCCACAATTCCTAATGAAATTGGAGAAGGAATATGAAACCATGGAGAAATTAGCATTTTGAATCCAATGAAACTTAAAATTATGGCCAAACCATAAGGTAATTTACTGAACATATGTATAAAATTCGCAAGCAAGAAATATAATGATCTTAACCCTAATATCGCAAAAATATTTGACGTGTAAAGGATAAATGGATCTTTAGATATGGCAAAAATTGCAGGAATGCTATCTACTGCAAATAATACATCTGTAAATTCAATTACCGCTACAACAACCAGTAACGGTGTTGCCATCTTCATTCCATTCTGCAAAGTAAAGAATTTGTCACCGTCGTAATTATCTGAAACTTTATAAAATTTTTGCACAAGTTTTGCACCCGCAGTATCACTAAAATCCTCATCCTCATCACCTTCTCCGCTACCCCAAGATTGTATTCCTGCATATATCAAGAACAAACCAAATATTGTCATTACCAAATTAATTGGAGGTAAATCAAGCTGATTTACGTCAAGAAAATATTTAGCATTAACTCCTCCTAAAATAAATAATCCGAAAATTATTGCTAGAATTAAAAATGCTTTTTCATCCTTTAGGAACTTTATAGCTAATCCAATTAAAGAAAGTGCGATTAAACTCCACACCGCATAAAATGTAGTGCTATCATTCTTTAAAAATGATTCCAAATAAGTTAGATTAATAATACCTACTCCAGCAAATATAAATATGGCTCTAAATAGTAAAGCACCTATAATACCCCAAAATAACACTTTATGATGCAGGTGTTTAGGAACTTTAAAAAATCCAAAAACTAAAATAAAAACAAAGAGATTATCTACTGAAAGTGCTTTTTCAATCCAATATGCTAATTGAAACTGTGTGAATTTTTCTACGGCAACCTCATGTCCACCAGCATCTTGGTTAAAGATATAATATACTACTCCAGAAAACACCATTGAAAGTGAAATCCAAATAACGCTCCAAGTTAACGCTTCTTTTGAAGATACTTCATGTGCTTTTTTGTTAAAGATACCTAAATCTAATAACAGCATTATAAAAATTACTACTGCGAATCCGACTACTAGTCCAGGATGTAAATCGATAATGTTTGTTTCCATTTGTTTAATTAAAGTTATTTAAATTATTTATTTATTTATTGGCCATTGTAATCACTACTACACGTCCACCTTCTTCTTTTGAGAGTAACAATTTTTTTCCATCTGTTAATTCTACCATGCTACCTATAGGGATTTCTTTGTCTTCAGTTACATCTCTTAAAGAGGTCATTTTTTGATTTACTAATACCCATTTATTATTGTGAAAAGTAAAATACCCTACAGGAACCTTTTGCTCAGTACTTAATTTTTCATTTCGAGTGGTATTTCGATTAATATGCCACTGAAAAAGATATTGATTATCATAAACCATTAAACGATGATTCTCTGGTTTCCAAACAGCGTCTTTAAATTGATAATAAAGGTCTAAGATAGGTAATGTTCCTTTATGAGGTGTACCACAAAAGGGACATTTTGGTAAATTTGTGTTATCAAAAACATACCACTTTTGTTCACAAGAACTATTGTAGCATTTTTGCATTAAATCAGTTGTTTTTAATAATCCTATTTCCCATTCCTCAGCAGTTGGTCTTTGCATGGGGTTGTGTAAACCATCTATAAAAACTTTATCAAATAAAGCTTTTAGATAGGGACCTGTAAGTGTGTAAGGCAGTTTATTAACATCGGCCCAAGGTAGATCCCATTTAGAAACTTGGTCTAGTTTGGGTCTATTCATTGCATTGGTAGGGTGTTCAATAAATAGTGCCTTTTCTCCCATTGACAATAAATCATCTTTCTCCGTATCTAAATCGTGCACTTTCCCACCTTTTAAAGGATGTCTATGCAATAAAAACATGTAAATAAGAATAGGCAAAGCGTGCAAGTCCGTTAATCTATTTGGCAGTTTTCTGTTTGGATCGTTTTTATCTAAATGTTTAGATGCTAATACTTCTGGAGCAATAAACTCAGCTGTACCTATTACTTCTGCAGGAAACATACCAGGAACGACCAAACCATCTAAATCAATCATACATGCTGATTTTTCAACTGGGTCAATAAGTACATTATTGTATGATAAATCAGAATGTGCTAATCCCATAGCATGCATTTTTTTTACTCCACGAGTCAAGTTAACACATACTTGAAAATAACTCAACCAGTCACCTAATTCTGATTTTGCAACTTTTAAAGGGAATTTAGGGTTTCTAAATTTTGCACCAGCAAACCATTTACCATTTTTTTCTTTACCTTGGATTAGATCACTTGTTTCATATCCTTTTTTAAAGAAAAATTTAGAATTGTAAATAGGTACAATAATTCCAATTAGACCATTATACTCTACAATATCTGTAGGCCATCTATATACTTCATTTAAATAATAATCACCAGCCTCTTTACTTTGAATTTGAGGCAAATAGTAATTTGTGATTTTTTGAAGGCGTTCTTTTTGATTAAAATCTAATTTGTCTCTAAAAATAGCAACAACATATTTCTTATCAGGACTAAAATATACATCTTTGACACCGCCTCGCATAGGCTCTCCATTATCAACGAATTGATATGATTTAGATTTATCATTAATTGATTGTACCGTAATTGTCTTCATAGCCTAATAGATTATTGCAAGAGTTCTGTCATCATGATTTCCCGGATTCCAAAAATCCATCCAATTGGAAAGTTGGTCTGCTATTTCAGCATTTTCATAGTTAAAATCTACTTTAAGACCCTCTTCATTCTCGCCTTGTAAATCTACTAGAAATTCATTCCATTTTTCTATTTTTTCTAAATTTGCTTCAACTACAAATTTTGGATCATAAATACCGTCAGTCATTAGCATTAAATAAGAGAAATCATCAACTAGCTTAAACCCAAATCTTGTTTGAAATTGTTCACTCTGAAATATTTCAGGCATGGTTATAAAACGTGTTCCACCACCAAACTCGCCTACATCTAACCAGTTCATGAGTTTGATTTCAGTCATATCTTTATTAATTAGTCCAATAGGGCAGTCCCCAACTCCAAAACTTAAAATGGCATAACCAAAATCATATTTTTTTACTAGAGTAAAAATTAAAGTAGCATGAAAATCCTTTAATGGTCTTTCTAGTTTAGTAGCAGTTTTTTCTAATTCTTTATTTACAAACCATGCTGCTTTAGAAAGGTTTTCGTAGACAAAACGGCTTATTTTTTTTGAGGTATTTTCTCCTGTTTTATTGTGATGATTAAACAATGTCTCATCAAATTCTTTTAAGTTTTCTGGCGTAAAATGTTCTTCAAAATAACTAACTATCAAATCACAAGAGATCTTTGAGCCTTCTCTTGATAAACTTGCAGAACCTGCACCGTCCGAAACTGCCACAACGCTCCAGCCACTATCATTAATATTTTTGTACGTAAAATGATCATCTCTAAAAGAACCCACATTAGCATGACTTCTACCTCTTTTTGAAGCAATGACTATTTTCTTGTCTAAAAAATTATCTGAAACTTTTATATTGTCTTCTTTCCAAAAAGGGTCATCTTGATCACTTTTAATATTTTTCCACAATGATTTTGGATCGGGATTTATAATTAAAGTGATTGTTTTTACATTAGGAATAATATTGTCATCTTCTCCTTTAACACGAAATAAAATTTGTATTTTTAGATCACCACTTATTTTTGGGTTTCCAAAAAGTATTTTGTCTTCGGTGTTGAATTCTAAACCAATTTGTTCTAGACCTTGAATTTCAAAAGATATGAAGTCGCTCCAACCAAGTTTGTCAAAGTCAATTTTTGTTTCATAATTTTTATTTACTGTTCCATTAGGTAATGAAATAGATTGCGAAATGATATCATCAATTCTTGTTTTTAATTTCCAATTGACCATAATCTTTCTCTGATTTTCTTGAATTATTTTTACGGAATTAATATTCTCTTCATTTTCAATAAAGGATTTAAAGAGCGCAGCTTTATTAGCCGTAATATCGATCTTATTTTGCGATAAAAATGCTTTGATGTATTTTTCTATCTCTTCCATAGATTAGCCTTGTGTCCTATTAACATCAAAACCACCGCCGCCAGTACCGTATCTACCTTGATTATCACACCAAGGACAGCTACTTATTTCTTCTTCACCAATACAATGTATTTTACCGCAAGTACAAACTGCAAATGCAATTTGATTCCCGCAGCAAGGACAAGTGGGACCACCTATCAACTCATCACTATTGACGGTATTGTTGAAACTAGTATTATCAGCTAATTCAAAATAGGAATTGTCAATTTGATAAGCTCCAACTAATTTATAGCTTTTAGTGCTTAATTCAACACCAGCAAATTGTGAGGGTACGATTGTTTTTCGGTATTTCATTAAATAAGGTCTTTTAGTATTTTGACACTTACCATTAAGAACAACAAAATTATCATCGACCGACTGATTGTTAGTATTTAATTTTTCTAAATTAATTTTAGAAAGCGTTTCACCATCTAATTTTGCTAATTCAAATCCTGTAGTATTATTTTCAACACTAATACTGCTTGTTTTGATAGAATCAGTCACCCATTTAAAAAACTCTTTGTAAGATTGAACATTGGTGTTTTTAAATTCTAATACTGTATCAGTTAATTCAGATAATAATTTAGCATCTGTATTATTTCCAAATGATATAGCGATTAAATTGGCTGCTTTACTCCAGTTTTGTTTCCATTCATTGATAGCTGCTTTACTATCATCAGTAGGCACTCCGTCAGTAAATAGAAAAATAATAGGTTTCCAGTCACCCTTAACTTCATAGGTCGTTTTGACAATGTTAGTTCTTAGTTCATGCATTAAATGTCCTAAACCTTTACTTAAAGAAGTACCACTACCGATAGGGAATTTAGGAGGGTAGAAACTCACAATTTCTTGTAAAGGAACTAAAGTTTTAGGCTGTCCTGCAAAAACTATTATAGATACAAAAACGGTTTCTAAAGCATGGGGATCCGTCTTTAATGCTTGGATAATAGTGGCCAATCCTTCTTCAACTTGTTGAATAGGTTCCCCAACCATTGACTCTGAAATATCAATTAAGAAATATATAGGTAATCTTCTCATTTTAGAAAAATATTAGGAGAGTTAATAAAATAATCAGCAACACTATTTGTGACATATCAATTGATAAACCGTATCCCACTTGGAAAGGTTTTATCATGTTTTTAAAAAAAATAAATATCGGTGAAAAAATGCTATTAAAAAAATCAAAGATTTTCTTGTACTGAGGATTTAATTTGTTTTTGTAGGGTAATAATTTTGAATATAAAAACAGCCCTATAATCAAAATACTTATTAAAATTTTTGCTATCATATTACAACAGTTATTTCACTTGGAGGCGGAGGCAACGTAGTACTTTCTCCTGTTCCTTGGCTTTTATTACCTTGCTCAATAGTTTCAGATACCCACTTGAAAAACTGTTTTAATGTAGCACTATCAGCAGAGTCTAGGTGCACCACATTTTCAGTCAATTCTTTTAAAATTTGATCGTCAGCTTTTGGGCCAGCAGCACAACCAACAACGGCACCAAAGTTTAATTTTTTGATTTCGATAATTTTTTCTCTGTAAAGAGGCATATCGGAGGGTTTACCATCGGTGAAAACAAAAAGTAGTGGTTTCCAATCTCCTTTTTGCGTAGGCGAACTTTTTATTACATTAGTTGTCACTTTTTCAATTACAAATTCTAAACCTGCTCCTGTATTTGTTGGGCCACTTTGAGGACATATTATTTCTGGAAGTTGAAAACTAACTAATTCAGTTAACGGAGCAACTTCAATTACTTCACGGTCGTAAGTTATAATGCTAATCCATAGCGAATCTAATGCCTGAGCATCTGACCGTAATGTATTTATCATGCCACTTAAAGCATTGTTTAATGCTTGTATTGGCTCACCACGCATTGAACCTGATGTATCTAATAAAAAATAAACGGGTAATCTTCTCATGTGTTTTTTTAGATAATAAATTAATTAAAGACTTCCTAAAGTAATTTTTACTGTTATTAAGAACATAAAACCTTCGATTTTCACAAAGGTTTTATGTTTTGTATTCTATATAAGTCACTTTACTGACATTTAAAGCAATGTTTTAAAGAATCATAATCGTTAAACAACAATATTTAATTCCGAGGGTGGTGGAGGCAATTCATCTAATCCAATTACTTCTTTTCCAGATTCCTCCACCTTTGTAGAACTCACTCCAATTGAAGCGGTCACCCATTGAAAGAATTTACCAATACTTGCACTATCAGCAGTATCTAAACTAACTACATTGTCTGTAATTTGTTTTAATATATTTGTATCTGCACCATTTCCTGCTGCACAAGCTACAGTAAACGCCACTTTAGTTTTCTTGAATTCATTTAAACCGCTTTGCCAATCATCAGTAGGTATTCCATCAGTCATTATAAAAACTAATGGTTTCCAATCTCCTTTTTGCTCCGTGGTTGTTTTTTGAACTTCAGTATTAATTTTATTACTGACTAGTTTTAAAGCTTCTCCTAAAGCAGTAACTCCGGTAGCTTTAATATCTACCATTTGGAAAGAAGCTAAATCAGTTAGCGGAATTATTTGCTGTGCCGTAGTATCAAAAGTGATAACGCTTAAAAAAGCAGTTTCAATAGCTTGAGGATTTTGTCTTAATGAACTAATCATTATTTGTACCCCATTTTTTACAGCTTCTATTGGTTCTCCTGACATGGAACCAGAGGTGTCTAATAATAAATATACGGGTAGTCTTCTCATGTTATAAATATTGATTGGTTACAGTATTGACTGTTTGCTCTAATTTTTTATCCTTAGTAGGTTCTCCAATAGCATTGAATTTCCATTCTCCGTTTTTCTTATAAAAAACGCCCATAACCATAGAAACGTGACCAGCAAAACCGGAACCATTTGCAATATCAAATGTTGCGAAAACTTCATTAACTCTTGTTGGTGTTCCTTCATAAATTCTTATTGAAGCAAAAGGAATGGTACCAAAGTCATGTCCTTGAAAGCTATTTAATACAAATGCTACATAACTACAAGAAGCGCTTAATCTTGAAAAATCTACAGTTATAATTTCATTGTCTAATCCATCATCACCCCCCATATCTCCAGTCAAATCATCACCACTATGAGCAATTGAACCGTCTTTAGATCTTAGCTGACCGAAATATATAATGTCTATTAAATTTTTATTATCATCATATAAAGCACATGATGCATCTAAATCTACTGCCTCCTTTGATTTTCCACCGAACCAACCTTTTTTCTCGATTGCCCCCCAGTTTATTCCAACACAAATATTTTGTAATTTATTACCATTACTTTTTTCTAGGTTTATTCTTTGTCCTTTAGTTAAGTTAATTGCCATTTTTTATTGTTTTTTTTAGTTATACTTATTTAAATAATCTTGTAACCCGCCTTTCATACCAATTCCTACGGCTTCAAATTTCCACTCGTCGTTTCTTTTGTAAATTCTACCAAATTCAACCGCTGTCTCAATAGAAAAATCTTCATCTAATTCGTATTTGACTAACTCTGTATTGGTTTGGTCAACAATTCGAATAAAAGAGTTACGAACTTGTCCAAAATTTTGTCTCCTAGTATCAGCATGGTGGATTGTTACCACAAAACAAATTTCTTTGATATCTGCCGCTATTTTAGATAAATCGATTACAACTTGTTCATCATCGCCATCTCCCGCACCAGAAAGGTTGTCTCCAGAATGCGTAACAGCACCATCAGGTGACTTTAAATTATTATAATAGACAAAATGATTTTCATTACTGATTTTACCATTTTCTCCAACAAGAAATACGCTTGCATCTAAATCAAAATCTTCACCAGTACTACTGGAATTACTATCCCAACCAAGTCCTACAGTGAATTTGGGTGCATCGATAGATTGTCTTTGTCCTTTTTCTAAATTAATAGCCATAATTCTAATTAATATTAATGTTTAACATTGCCTTTAAAATATTTGTTTGCTCATCTACATTTTGTAAATCATCTAAGAAATCTACTGATGAAATTTTTTGTAAATATTCATTTAATACTATTTGGACATCATCTGTTAAATCAGTTTTTACTGTTTTTAGTTTTTTATTTAATGCTTTATTCTTTGTTTTTAAATCTTCTACAATTTCATTTTTACCAGAATAATTTTTAGAAATATCAAGACCTTCTCTGTCTTCTTCATTTAAAAAGAAAAAGGATTTATTGTTCATTATGTAAATAAACAAATCATTAGAATCTCTAAACTGGTATACTTCAATTACTTCATTTTTACAAACTAACCCACATAAGTACTTAACTTTGAAGTTTAAAATATTTAAGCGCCCTAAAAGTTTTTTTTCTACAATAGCACTTTTATTCTCATAAGTTTTTCTATCAAAACAAACTAATTCCTGATACTTTTCCAAGGATATTTCTCTATAGTAATCAGATTTGAAATCATTTGAAAAATTTGTAATCTCGTTCCAGTTAAAAGCTTTGTCATCATCAGTTACAAACATTTTATAAAGCTCCTCTAATTTTAGAGACATTGTTTGTGAATGCAACCTTATGCGTTGAGAAATTCTTTTACTATCAATCTCTGAATTTATTTTAGAGATGTAATCATCATTTATATAAATCTCATCAGACAATAATAAATACTGCTGTTCCTTATTTTTCTTTATTTTTTGAAATAAATTGATAAGGGTATCGGTGTACTGAATATGAAAAAGTTCGAGCTTATTGGTGTCGAGATCCTTGTTTTTTTCAAAAAGATTGTGAATGATTTTTGTTCGAATTATTATGCTAATAAAATCCTGATGGTTAAAAAAGTTGGACAACAACTTTAAAACCAACAGTCTTTTTTTACTATCACTAATTATTTGAGCAAAAAACTCTTCGTCATTTTGCATTATTGTCCTTATTGATGTTGTTAACTAACAACAGATTTTTTTAATTCACTTTCAAGACTTTGCAAACCAGCATCAAGTTGTCTTCGCGTTTCAGTACCTTGTTCGTGAATTTGTTTTACCTCTGTTAAGGTATCAATTAATGATTTTGTTGTCATTTTTAAAGTTTCAAGAGATACAATTGTATTTTCATTTTCTCTAGCTACTTCAATACTATTTTGTTTTAGCATTTCTGCATTTTTCTGTAAAATAGTATTTGTTGTTTCTGAAACTCTACGTTGTACTTCAATATTTTGCTTTTGTCTTTGTAAAGCAACAGCAAGCGTTAATTGGTTTTTCCAAACCGGCATTGTTGTCGTTAAAATTGATTGTGCTTTTTCAGCAATAGATACATTATTATTTTGTACAACTCTAATTTGCGCTAAAGACTGCAACATGATAAAACGTACAATTTTCATATCAGCAAGACGTTTGTCTAATCTATTGATGTAAGTTTTCTTGTCAGAGATCTGGTAGTCTTGATACTGGGCACTATTAGCTTCCATTTGAACAAGCTCTTCATTTAATTCAGCAAATCTTATTTGCCCACCAATAATGTGTTTCTCCATCTCTTTAATAAGATTCACATTGCCATCAAACATTGTTTGTAATGAAGTATTGTCTTTAACAGAATTGATCATTCCTGCTTTTACTTTATTACTTATTTTGTCAACATTTACGGTGATTTTATCATATTGCTGAAACAATTTTTTTACGTCTATAACTAATTTATTCAAAATAGGAATTTTAGACATAAACCTTTTCACGGGTCCTTGATCTAATTCATCTACATCTACATAATTAAGTTCAGTCAATAAATCATTGATCAATGTTCCTACTTCTCCAGAATTGTATGTTCTAACATTGTGTAAAAAAGTATCACTTTGTTTTGAAATCGAATTTTGAATTTCAGATCCATAATTTAAAATGGAATTGACATCATTCTCATTTAATTGACTCGTTATTGATTTATAGTTGCCTTTTTCTGATTCAGAAATAGTTTCTAAATTTACATTTCCGTCTTTATCAATCAATTTTTGATTGTCTGAAATTGTTGGTAAATTGTCCATATATTGCTTTTATAGGTGATCTTGTTGAATTGTAATAATGGTTTCTTCTAATTTTCTGTCGGTCGTAGAAACACCGATTGCATTAAATTTCCAGTCGTTATTTTTTTTATAAAAAACACCTAGTACCATTGATACTTTTCCTGAAAATGTAGCATCGTTTGCAATGTCATAGCGAGCAAATTCCTCAGTTACTCTTTTTGGAGTTCCTTCATAAATCCTAATTGACGCAAACGGAATATCTTTAAAATCTTGCCCTCTAAAGCTATTGACATAAAAAGCAACATAACTAGCATTAGGAGATAATTTTGAAAAATCTAATGTTATTACTTCATTATCTAATCCATCATCACCGTTTAAATCTCCAGTTAAGTCATCACCACTATGCAGAATTGCGCGATCGTTTGATTTTAATTTTTGAAAATTTACAGAATCTATATGATTTTTATTTTCATCATAAATGGCACAGCTTGCGTCTAGATCTACAGCCTCTTTCTTTTTACCAAAAAGACCTTTTTTTTCTATTGCTCCCCAATTAATACCAACACAAATATTTTGTAATTTAGTTCCGTTGTTCTTTTCTAAATTAATTCTTTGTCCTTTTTCTAAATTGATTGCCATTCTATTAATTGTATTTGTTTAAATAATCTTCTAATCCACCTTTCATTCCTGCACCAATAGCTTCAAATTTCCATTGACCGTCTTTGTTGTAAATTCTTCCAAATTCAACAGCCGTTTCTATAGAAAAATCTTCTTCTAACTCATAGTTAACTAACTCTACATTATTACTGTCATCAACAATTCTAATGAAAGAATTACGAACCTGACCAAAGTTTTGTTTTCTATTCTCAGCATCATGTATTGTTACTACAATACAAATTTCTTTAACAGATCCGTCTATTTTGCTTAAATCAATTTTAACTTGCTCATCATCACCATCACCATCACCAGTTAAATTATCACCAGTATGAATAACTGATCCATCTGGAGACTTTAAGTTGTTGTAAAATATAAAATGTGCATCAGAAATAATTTTTTTATTATCTCCTAAAATGAATACTGAAGCATCTAAATCAAAATCTACACCTGTCGTGCTACTATTAGTATCCCAACCTAAACCTATTGTAAATTTTGGTGCGTTAATGTTTTCTCTTTGTCCTTTTTGTAAATTGATTGCCATTTTTAAGTTGATTTTATTGTTTTTAAATTATTTAAATACTCGCTAATCTGATGATAATTATTACTTATTGCTAATAGAAAAAGTTCTTCTCGAACCTTAAATGTAATACTTTCTAAAAAGAGGTGTAAATCCTTTTCGTTAAAGTTTAAGATGTACTTTATGATTCGGGTGTTAAATTGAAAATCATCTCGATTAACTACAGTTATTATTTCATTAACACCTTTTACTGAAAAATAGTTCAAATAATTTTCAATATTAGGATGAATTTCTTTATTTGTTAATTCAGCAAAGTAGACAAATAAAAACTTTCCATCAACATTATATTGACTTAAGATTTTATTAATGGTGAATTCATGACTTCCAGTAATTTTAATATCATCAACAAATACACAAAACTTATCGTTTATAAATTCTTTATCAATGTAATATGTATCATTAGAAATTAACTTTACACGCTCTTCAAAATCTAAATTTCCATAATCAGTGACATAGGTTTGGTTTCTAAATATTTTAGATTCGATTGCTGCCTTTCTATCATTTTCAAATAAAAAAATGTTTAAATATTCTTTAAAATAAAAACATAAAAAGTTTGAAGCCGTAGGAATTGATAAATAGGGACTCGGTAAAATGATGATTTCCTCTTGTTTTAAAATTGTATCACCGTGGATGATTATAAAATCATCAAAAAGTTTTTTTGCAAAAGACTTTGCGTAAAATTTATCACCAAATTTAAACCAACTGTAATCTGATGGGTTAAAACTAAAGGCATCTGCCGCGGCTATTTTATGTAAACTGTAACTCTGATTCACGTTCTATATTTATATTAATAATGCACTAAACCCAAATTTTAAAGCACCATCACGGTCTGCTATTGGGTTATCTCCTAAATGTAAAACTCTTTTTTTCTCTACAAATTCTTTTTTACAAACTTGATCATAAACTAGCTTAAACATGTCTTGATTGGGTTTTGAAATTCCAGTTTCGTCTGAATACAATTGGAATGAAAAATAATCATTTAAATCATAATGAGTTAAAAGTTTTCTTAATGTAAACCCTTTTATAAACCCCGTATTGCTTAAAATGTTAATTGTTTTTCCTTTTTCAGTAACCTCTTTAAATAATAAGCCTATGTTAGGGTCAATTAAGTTGGGCTTATACTGCATAAACAATAATTCAGTTTCAGTGTAAAACGCCTCTAATTTGATTGCATCAATTACTTCTATCTTAACATTTAGGGAGTTTAAAATTAAATAATAAATTTCAAACGTATTAAAGTTGAGCCCTGTTTTTTCATTAATACTGTTGCACAATACATCATAATACCGTACTACTTCATTCACTTTTTCTATCGAGTCTTCAATTTCAAAGTAATCTTTAAATAATTTGTTTCTCTTACTTTTAAACTCTGGATTTGACTTTATTAAAGTGAGCCAAAGATCAAAGGAAAGATGGTTGTAATTTGCGTAATCTAATTTCAATTGATTGTATTTAATTAATATATTTTTTTAAAACATCGACAAAATTGTCTGTATGTAGTGGCTCTCCAATTGCTCTAAATTTCCAGCCGTTATTATGACGGTAGGTTTCCCCAAAAACTAAAGAATGTTTGTTTTCTAATTCAGGACTGTTTGAAAGGGTGTATTTCGCAATTTCCTTATTATTACTATCACATGCTCTTATAAAAGCATTTTCTACTTTACCAAATTGTTGGTTTTTTTGAATACCTTGATAAATACACACTAAAAATACTATTTTTTCAATTCTAGCAGGAAGTGATTCTAATTTAATAATAATTTGTTCATCATCACCGTCACCTTCTCCAGTCAAATTATCACCTGTATGAACGATAAGTTCACCATTGCTTAGTAGTTGATTGATTTTTTGTTGTATAGTATATTTTGGTGTTCCTTCAGGAAAAAGCGTATTAGATGTACCTGTTCCAGACGGAAAAGTCATACTGTTAAAAAACACAACGTCTCCACCATGCAGTCCTACTTTTTGACCATTAGAAAACACTAATTCTTTCCCTAAGTTGGCTACTTTCCCATTTGAATCTAATAAAAATGCGATGACATCTAAGTCAAATTCTTCTTCTTTATTTGTTCCAAATAATTTACCTAAAAAACTGCCCTCTTTTTGTTTAACGTCCCAACCTAATCCAATGGTCACTTTCGATAAATCGAATGATTCTCCTTTATCATTTTTACGCAGGTCAATTGTTTGTCCTTTTTGAAGATTTATTGCCATATATTTATTTAATTATTTGTCCACTATAATATTTTTCAAGGAAGAAGCTTAAATCTGCTTTGTAACCAATACCAGAAGCTTCAAATTTCCAGTTTCCATTTCGTTTATACAATCTTCCAAACTCAACACCCGTTTCAATAGAAAAGTCTTCATCTAATTCATATTTTGCTATTTCTTCACCACTGGCATCATCAACAATTCTAATATACGAATTTCTAACCTGACCAAAATTTTGCTTTCTTCTTTCAAAATCTTCAATCGTTACCACAAAAAGTACCTCTTGAACATTACTGTCAATTTTATTTAAGTCAACTCTTATTGCTTCATCATCATCACCATCACTATTTCCACCTGTAGGGTCATCTCCTGTGTGCTCTAAAGCACCATCAGGTGAGTTAAGGTTATTATAAAATATAAAGTAATCTTCCCCTAACAATTTTCTTTCGGAATTAATCATAATTGCTGATGCGTCGAGGTCAAAATCATTGCCTGTTCCTTCATTAGGATCCCAACCTAATCCTACAGTTATTTTGGATAAACCAATATCAATTTTTTGTCCTTTTTGTAAATTTATTGCCATAATCAATTTAAGTTAAGTTTCACACATTTAGCAATGAAACAGGTGTGTTTTTAATAATATTAATTTTTTCACAGCATAAAACTATCAATTTTAATTTTACTGCTTGTATATTTCATCAAATTTATTTTTAATTTAATAATTTTTTTAAGAATATACCGTCAGTTATTTTTATAATTGATTTTGTAAAAATGCTTGGATTAGCTGATTTTAAAGAGATGCTCTTCAAATTTGTCCTTTTGCTGATTGTAAATAAATAGCTATTATTTTAAAATAGCAATACCCACTTTTAGTGATATTATAAAAAGGAGAATTTCTAATGGAAAACTTTATCCAATTCAAAAGTAAATCTTTAAATATCGATTCACTTTAATGAAGTTTTTTAAATCCTCTGTCTATTAGAAGAGTTTCGAATTAAAAGTTGGGCTTCGAGGATGATTTTGTTTAAGGAAACAACTTTTTTAGGGTGCTTGATTCTGTCTAGAAAAGCTAGGGCAGCTTGTTTTCCTATTTCGGCACTAAATTGGTTTATTGTAGAGATTTCAGGTTTGATAATAGTCCCAAAAGGTTCATTACCAAAACCTACTAACGCTATTTCATCGGGAACACGTATGCCTTCTTCTAATAAAACTTGCAAAGCACCTAAGGCAGCGTTGTCACTTGCAGCATAAACACCGTCAGGTCTGTTTTTTGAATCTAATAAGGATTTCATGATGCGCCTGCCGTCTTCAATTTGCAAGTTACTTTCGATAATTAAATCATTTTGTATAGGCAAGCCAAATTTTTCTAATGCATCTTTAAAACCTCGAATTCTGTTTTTAAAAATTCGGGTGTGGCTGAATCCGGTGATGTGAGCAATGCGTTGGCATTTTTGTGCTACTAAATGTTCAACGATCAAATGGCTGCAGTTGTAATCATCAATACCTATATAATCTACCTCTAAATCATTTTCTCCACGGTCAAATAGAATGAGCGGAACGCCTTTGTCTTTAATTTTTTTGTAGAAGTCAAAATCAACGGTTTCATTAGCAATGGAAGCAATGATACCGTCTACTTGAATATTGAGTAAGTTATCAATGCTTTCACATTCTTTTTTGTAGGTATCGTTACTTTGCGCCATAATCACACTGTAACCATTTTCATTTAAAACAGCTTCAATATTCTCAATAACCGATGCGTAGAAATTAGTGTTGATGCGAGGCACAATTAATCCTACTAAATTACTTTTTCCTTTGCGTAAAGCACTCGATAAAAAATTAGGTTGGTATTGCAGTTTAATTGCTGCTTCTTGTACAGCCGCTTTGGTTTTATCACTAATTCTAGGGTGATTGTTTAAAGCTTTAGAAACTGCCGAAGGGGTTAGTCCTAAAGTAGCTGCAATATCTTTTAGGGTTGTTTTTTTCTTTATTTCCAATTTTTTTCTACATTTGTTCCATCGATTGAACAAATGTACTTTCTTTTTCCAAAATAACATAATTTAGGAACAAAGAATATAAAGTACCAGATAAAGTAGGATAAAGGATAGTAATATTCTTTTATTTTTATCGAAAAGTTCAATCGATTGAACTAATCAAAAAACAACTAAAAAAATAGTAAGAAATGGAAAAAATAGTCACTTTTGGCGAAATTCTATTGCGTCTTTCTACCGAAAGGCATTTGCGATTCTCCCAGTCTGAATCCTATAAAGCTACGTATGGCGGTGGAGAATTTAATGTTGCAGTTTCCTTAGCAAACTACGGAATGAATACCGAGTATGTTACCCGTTTACCGGATAATGAATTAGGGATTTGCGCTGTAAAAGAAATGCGAAAACTAAATGTTGGTAATCAAAACGTATTGCTAGATGGAGAACGCATTGGAATCTATTTTTTAGAAACAGGAGCAGGTACACGTGCGAGTAATATAGTTTATGATAGAGCGCACAGTGCGATGGCAACTTTACAAAAAGGAATGTTCAACTGGAGAGAAATTCTAAAAGATGCTACTTGGTTTCATTGGAGTGGTATAACTCCTGCGTTATCCGCATCTGCTGCTGAGGCTTGTTTAGAAGCTATTGAAATTGCCCACGAAATGGGAATTACAATTTCAACCGATTTGAATTACCGTTCTAAACTATGGAAATATGGAAAAGCTCCTAAAGAGATCATGCCAAAAATGTTGCAATACAGCAATATTATCTTGGGTGATATTGATACAGCAAATTTTATGTTAGGAACACCAGATGTAAACCCTAATTATGACGATTTAGAAGCCTTACCTGCTTTGTATGACAAATTATTTAAAGTATGTCCTAATTTAAAATATGCAGCTACAACTTTGCGTTATTCCATAAGTGCTTCGCATCAACGTATTGGCGGAATTTTATATGATGGTGAAACCGTTTATAAAGCATCGGTGCAAGATGTAACTCCTGTAGTGGATCGTGTAGGTAGTGGGGATGCTTTTATGGGTGGTTTAATTTATGGATTAAACGAAAAACCATTTGATAAACAACGCGCTCTTAACTTTTCAGTAGCGGCTTGTTGCCTGAAACATACTATTTCAGGAGATTATAATTTAGTAACGAAGGCAGAAATTGAAAAATTAATTGAAGGTGATTTTTCAGGAAAAGTATCACGATAAAAAATAGCAATATGGCACAATTTACACGAATAGAAGTAGCGCAAGCAATGAATGATACGGGAATGATTCCGTTATTTTTTAGTAATGATATAGAATTGAGTAAAGAGATCTTAAAAGCTTGTTACGATGGAGGGGCTAGGCTAATGGAGTTTACTTCAAGAGGAGATTTTGCACATGAAATTTTTGGGGAACTTACTAAATATGCTATCAAAGAATTGCCTGGAATGATCATGGGAGTAGGGTCTGTTACGGATGCAGCGGCAGCTTCTTTATACATGCAATTAGGAGCTAATTTTATAGTTACTCCAGTATTAAGAGAAGATATTGCTATTGTTTGTAATCGTAGAAAAGTATTGTGGTCACCAGGATGTGGAACTCTTACAGAAATTACCAGAGCAGAAGAACTAGGTTGTGAAGTTGTAAAACTTTTTCCTGGAGATTTATATGGTCCAGAATTCATAAAAGCAATAAAAGGACCGCAACCATGGACTACAATTATGCCTACAGGAGGTGTGAACTTAAGCGAAGAAAATTTGAAAGGATGGTTTGACGTAGGAGTACACTGTGTAGGAATGGGATCGCAATTGATTAGTAAAGATATTATTGCAAACAAAGATTATGCAGGATTAACGCAACGCGTGAAAGAGGTATATGCAATTATTGCAAAACTGAGAGCTTAATTTTGTGTTTTAGAAAATAGAATAGAGATTTTCTCAAATTACTGTGTAAAAAAGGCGATTCAATTAATTTGAATCGCCTTTTTATTATATGTTATGCTTTAGGTTCAGTTAATTGAAACTATGAGCATGAAAATTTAGTTATTTAAACAAATAGTTAAGATACAGTTAGTTTTGTTTTTTTTAGTACAATAATTATTCATAAAAAATATATTTTAATCGCTTTTTTCTTATATTAGCATTATTTTAAATAATTGAACCCCATCTATAAAATGAGTAAAATATTTTACAATGTTCAGCATTCCGTGGCACTTACGCTCAATAATAAAGCTGACACTACTGCTGTTTCATATACTATTTCTATAGAAAAAAATCAAGAATTTGATCATTTGTATAAACTTAATCGTGATGATTTTAAAATAAATGATAAAATAATAGATACTAAATTTAATGAAGTTGCAAATGCTTATTTTGCCTTATTATTTCCTATTATTTTTTTTCATGATGGTAAAAATTGTGCTATTCGTAATCACAAACAAATTTTAGAAAAAATCTATGAAGGGGATAAATATCTTTGTGATCAATACGATGGAGAAGGTATAAAATATATAAGGGAACAGTTTTTAGAACAAGTTAATACTGAAGAAAAAATGGAGCACTTTATTTTTTCTCTGCCACTCTTTCAGCTTTTACAATTAGCAATGCAAACAAAGGAAGACGACTCCTCTTTTTCTCATAAGTGGCAAATAATGCCCGTAGGAGAGGCGCTGTGGGAAGGAGTTAAAAAACATATTCCTATAAACTCTCTTGTAGAATGGGAACTAGAATTAGTTGATAAGTTAGCATTTAAAAGTGACTTAACTCGCTATTTGCAAGATAATAATATAGAAAAAACAGTTGATCCTACAGCCATTGTAAGCTCAAAAATAAGTTCAAGTATGAATTACAATGACACTTATGATAATATAGAAGCAATAAATAGTGAACTGACGGTTTCATGCGAGCCTTATTTTACTTACAAAGAACATTTTTACTTAACCCAATTTTAATATTATGGCAAGTCCAATTCCTTATCTTATACAACAAGGTGATACTTTGAGTAGTGTTGCTCTCAAATTGGGTATCAAAGATGAGTATTACTTAAAAAGGTACCACAATAATAATTGTGAATTAAAAAATCAAACAGGGGGTACGCTAAAAGCGGGTGAAATACTGCTAACACCACCTCCAGATGAGATTGAAGAAATGAACCGGAAAATAGCCATAAGTCAACAGGAAGACGTTGAAGAGAAAGCTAAGAAGGAAGGAGAGTGTACAATAGAAGAAGAAAAAAAAGAAGAAGAAGCTAAGAAGGAAGAGGAAACTAAAAAGGGAGAGCATGAGGGTAAATACTTTGTGGTTCATGGAGCTACTTGTATTTGCGATAAAGCCGAAGACCCCTCAAAAACAGCAAAATTAAAAGTAACAAGTCATGAAAAAGTAGTTTTTAATGATGAAGATGGTAAATATGTAGCAACAGCAGATGATACAACTTTAGATCCTCCTGCAGCTACCTTTGGTAAATGTACTTTAAAGCCCTCTTCTAGTGGGAATCAGCCTTGCGCTTTTTCGCCAGCTGGGAAGTGGCAAAAATTCTATGAAAAAACTAAAATAGCTGATAAGCCTTTGCTTACTGAAATTTCTATTTTACAGTGTACCATAGGTGGAAAAGTTACAATAAAAAAACACGGACAAACTAATACAGTAACTAAAGAACATGCCGAGAATACTACTCCAGTAGAATTAGCCATGATCAATCCAGCTGTAAAAATGCCACTTCAACAGCCTAGTTATCCTGACGTATCCTACATTACCTTAAAAAGTATTGAGAATAGACCGGATTTTAAAGCGCGTAGTTCTAATGAAGCAAAGACAGTTGAAAAGATTTTAGTACGCCCTAATGAAATGTGTAGGTTTGAGGCAAAACTAGGTAAAGGTAATAAGGATTTAACATCATGGTTGGTTTATGATGGAAGTTCAGGGGATAAAGAAAATCGTTTAATGATTAAGGAACAGCACGGTATTGTTCTTGAAGAAGCATTTGGTACGGTAGGAAATTACCGAATCGAAGGGTATGGTAAACCCAAACAAGGAGTTCATGACAAGAATTATGCGTCCTGTTCATTAGATATTGACGTTGTACCTAACACATTAGAAGGTGTTGCACTTGAAACATTAGAAGGTGAAAATTTTGCTAGAAAAAAAGGAAATAAAATGCAATTGCGACAAAATTTTCCAGCAAATTTTGCAGCCAAATTTGTATTGCCACCAACCGATCAAGAGCTAGAGCATTTGCAAATGCAAGTTACCGATGCATCAGGCAATACGGTAGAATCGACCACAGTAAATAGCATCTTGACGTTTATCCCGCTAAACTCAAAAGCCCAATATACCGTTACTGCCCAATACACCTTAGCGACAGGAGCGATCGCGCTACAAACTTTTACAGGCGAAACAGTGGGTAATGCCGTTACAGGGATAACGCACAATGCCGAGAAAATACGTCCAGGAACACCGATGACTTTTGAAATAAAAACGGGTGTGTTTAGCTATTTTATCCCCAATGAAGAATCTGTTAATGAGGAAATAAGTCAGGTAAAGTGGAATTTAAATGGTCGCTTAATGGGCACTGGCAAGAGTATAACCTTACCAGGCCATCAATTCATGACGAAGCAAAAATACGTCGTTGAAGCCTATTCAAAAACGGCAAATGCCTTTGGTACAACGGCCAAAGATGAAGAAGATGACTGGAGATTTGAGGTAGTCGATAATGATGTAGTATCTTTTAAGTGCTTAGGTGTTCCAAAAGTAGGCAAGACGACACGCTTACAAGTTTCGGCTTTTATAATCGATCCGCTTATAGCTACCGAGCAAGTAGTTTGGAGTTTACCAATAAAGCATGCAACTATAGATAAAAAAACCATAGCCATCACACCCACTGTTGCTGGAAAGCAAAGTGTAAAATGCGGTATAAACAACCAACCCGGTAAAATAAGTACTATTGATGTAAAACAAGCCAAAATACACGGTATGCTTTTTACAGACAGCAACGGTATAGAAATACAACGAGCCAGTTGGGGACAAAAAGTAAATATTTGGCTCAAGCAAGAGCATCTTGTTGATGAAGAAATTACGGTTGAAATTTGGGACAAAGATTACTTTTCTTTTAATGATCACGGAGGCTATATTAACAATAAAAGTTATGATGGCAATTTGTTGTCTTTCTCACTTAACAAAGCAATGAAAGACGAAACAGGCAGTTATGCCAAATTGTATATCAAAGTAGTTGCCCCAAAACTTACATTGGCGAATGGGGATAATAAATATGAAAGCAACACTTATCTTGAAGTAGAGGACGAACGAGAAATTTATGGTGCACATATAGGCAGTCAAGATGGCAAAGACAGGCACTATCATGTAGATTATGATAAGATAAGTTATTTTTATGCCAAGTCAAGAGGCATAAAACCCGATGAACAATTAAATTTAAAGATTTACGAAAAAGGCAAAGCTATTCTAGAAGCCAAAAACGTCTATGCAGACGAAAGTGGTATGATAAAAATAAAGCTGGAGTGGAATTTATTAAATCCAAAAACTGCTATGCGTATCGTTTATGCCGTTATAAAAGATAAAGACGAAAATATTTTGTATAACGGAGCTAAAGTTGCCACAGGCCCTCTTGTTATCACCAAAAAAAGCGCTATACTCAAACTTGCTGAATATAAAAGTGCTGTGATGGTGGGGAAAGGAAGTGGTGGTTCTGGGGGCGGAAATGGAGTTTGTGTATGTAAAGAATATGATTTGTTATGGGGTAATAAACTAACTTGCGATGAACGTAAAAAAGTTGTTCAAATTTGTAAAAAATTATGGCCTCAAAAAAATTCTATTGAAATGGCAAATCATTTAATGGTTTGCATCGCAGTTGAAACTGGAGGAACATTTGACCCAGCTGAGGGTCATCCAGCAGCTACTGGATTAATTCAGTGGACAGGTTCTGCAATTAATGGAATGAATGCGAATAACAAATATAATAAAGGTGAAAAATTAACAAAATTAAAATTATCTAAGATGAAAATTTTAGAGCAATTAGATTATGTTGAATTGTACTTTAAAATGTGGATTGATTCAAAAAAGGTAATTAGCGATTCTTTGGATATGTATATGTGCATTTGGTGTCCAGCTGCAGTAGGTAAAAGAGATGATTATATTTGTTATAGTATAGAAAAAGATAAAAAAATAAAAGAAAATGACCCTACAACAAATTATCAGCCTTATAATGCAAACAAAAGTATTGATGGAGAATTTTATCAAGAAAAAGGCAATCTGTCACTATCGGGAAATAAGAATGGAGAACTAAGTAAAGGAGAACTAAGACCTAGATTAAGTGTGAAAAAAGTTGAAGGATTAAATTATAAGGCAAAAATTACTACATGTAAATCTTTGGTTAATGATAATTCAAATGAAGATGGTGTTTTAGCTGAAATGAAAAAACTAGTTGATAAACATATTCCTTATAGTATGGAAGGTATTAGAAATTCACTTTCTGAGGATGGTTTAAAGAATTTAGATTGTTCAGAAACTGTTGGAATTTATTTGTATAAATTAGGAGTTATGCCTAATTTAAAATCTATAGATACTGGAATTATGACTACTGAAACTGCATTTAGAAATACAATTGGCAGTCAGAATATTGACTTAGTGGCTAATAGTGATAAGAAAGATTTTAAACCTCAAAGAGGAGATATTTTTGTTTGGAGAAGAAATAAAAAAGAACATGGTAAAAATGATGGACATACGGGTATTGTATATGAATATGATGAAGCAACCGATATTGTTACTATACTTGAAGCAATAGGTGATACAGGAGCAGTAAGTGAAAAAGATCAAGCAAAAAATGGTGGATATTCTGAAACTGGGTGTTCGAGAACTGCAAAATATAAAAGATTAAAAGGAGCAATGTATGGGCATGATGGCTGGAAAGGTTTTTTTAGACCAAAAAATTATACTAAAAAATTATAAAAAATGAGAAATGTAATCTATTTAATACTATTTATTTTTATTTCATGTAAAGAACATAAAGAAAGCAATGTTATTCAAGACATAAATAGCCCGAAAGAGCAAATAGAAACAAAAGAATATTTATCAAAAGAATTAGATAAATTATTGTTTTGCGGAAAATTTGACATTAGAGAAGAATATTATAGAGTTCCTGATAACGGTTGTCTATATGACTCAGTAAATAATAATTTAGGCAATTCTGATGTAATAATAATACCAAAAACTGAGAGGTTTTCTACGACTTTAATAGATTCAATTTGTTCTGATGACATAGATTGTATTAATAAAACATATAATGAAATAAGTAGTTTATCTCTTAAAGATTTTAAAAACAATTTCAATGCTTTAATATTTATAGTAAATAAAAAATATTTAAAACATACATCTCATTTAGATCAGTCATATAATCCTCAAATTCCATATACTATAACCTCATATGTTTTAAATGATTATATATGGATAGAAAGTTCAAAATTTGATGTAAATAATGAAGACAATATTGGTAGAATAAATGATTGGAAAATGAAGATTATTGAGGATGTAATAAAAACGTCTTCGATAAAAAAAACAATTCCAAATTCAATAAAATCTAATAATAAAATAGAACAAAAATGGATTGGTAATTATGAAAGAGTTTTTAGTGAAAAATTTACAGATGGAACGACTACTTTTTGGAAATATATTTTTTTAATAAATAATGAAAAAATTATTTTTAAAAGTGATGCATATCCTTCAGAAGAAATATACTTAGCAGTAGAAAAAGATAATTTACTTGAATTATATGATAATGTAGCTAATTCAAAAAAGTCAAATCCCAACTTTATTCTTAAAAAAGAAAATGATAAAATTTATATAAAGGGCAGTTCTTTTCAAAATGAAGATAAATGGTTGCTTTTTGAAAAAGAAAAATAATGGCGCCTTCTCATAAAGTCACAATTTTAATAAATACTTTTTAAATGTTATTTTTTGATAATAGATAAATTTATTATCTAACAATGATTTTTTTTGAAAGACACAGTTTGTATCGAATTGGTTAAGTTTATTTTTACGCTAAATCAAGTGGTAAGTAGTCATTACTTAAAAACTCATTTTTTTGATTTATATTAAAAACCGCTTTTTCAAAAATCCGGATCCAAAATTCGAACCAAAGAATAATTTGCTTTTTAATTTGGTTGAATCCTGCAGCGAGAGCATAGCAAATCATGAGATATACTTGGTGGTGGCTTAATGGAGAAAAGTTAAGACAATTGGCAGATAAAAGTTTTGTAAAAGCTAGAGTTTATGAAAGCTATCATGATTATGTAAAGCAGTATAACATTCCTGATTATAGCCCAAAATCTCAAGATATGTTGTGTTTATTAAATATGGAATTTAATAAAAAAGGATTAATACAATTAATAATTGATGGTAAAATAGAGCAAGCAGCTCTTATATCTAGTTTAAGTTGGGCTAGTATGCCAAATAGCCCTTATGGTCAACCTATAAAGTTAAAAACATATGCCGATGTTAAAGCAAAATTTGACGAATATCTTAAAGATGAATTAAATAGAAAATCTGATTTATATATTAAAGATGGATTTTTAAAAGAGTTTGGTTATGATTGTTGTAATGAAGAATCTTCCATAGGTTGTGAAGGTAAAGAAAACATAGATTTAAGAAATGATAATAGTAAATGGCAAACACAGTATGATTCCAAATATGGAACTAAAGTTCAACAAGATGTTGCATGTTGGAAAGCTTGTAAAGATGTTTTATCAAATTTCAATGTAGAAGGAGGAGATTTAGAAAATAATAAGGCATTATATCAAATTGCAAGTGAAAGTAATAATAATTTAGTAATTGACTCTGAAATTGCCAAAAAAGGTATAAAGTATTTGGATGAACAGTTAGAAAATGATAAGCCAATTTTAGTTGGTGTTGATCACACATATAAATATAAGGGAGGATTTAACAATGATCTAACAACAGACCACTTTATTGTAATTATTGGGAGGGGATGTGATAATAATAAACCGTATTATTTATTTTATGATGTTGGTACTTCATATATAAATAAGGGTAGTAGTGATGAAAATAGGTTATATGTTAAAGATGACTACTCATTACATGGCTCTACTAAATATACATCAAAACATACCTATACACTTTCACAAATAAGGAAAAACAAATAGAAAAATATCATGAAAACTATACAAAAAGCAATATTATTTTTAATTATTTTATCTTTATTTCTTGTTTCATGTAAACAAATTAAATCAGAACAATTAAAAGAAGTTAAAAAAGAAATTAGTTTAACACTTAATAATGATAGCATAGTTCTATTAAATAATAATATTAAACAAAGTGAATGGCTAGAAATTGAAAAAAAAGAAGAAGAATATAATTTCCCTTGCTCAGAATGGAATAGAAAAATTATAATAAATGATGATAAGATTTCATTAGATTTAATGGAACCAACTCAATACGAAATATCAAAAATTGAAAAAGTTAATTATGGATATAACATATATATAAAAAATGCCGAATGGTTTTATAGATTTAAGTGGATTGATAAGTCAAAAGGAATTTCAAAATGGGAATACATTTTTAAAAATAAAGTTGATGAAAGTTTTTCATATTTAACTGTAAGAAATACTCAGGAAAACATTGCTTTAATACCCAAAATTGATTGTAATAATGCAAAAAAATCTTTATCCAAATTCAATTTAGATGGCAATTGGGCTTATGATAAAGAATCTTCCTTTGCAAGTATAAAAATTGAAAATAATAAAGGCCTTTTTGTTGTGATGTCTAATCAAATTTATATTAACGTAAAAATAATAGTGGATGATTTGGACAAAAATATTTATAATATTTTTTATGACAATACCAATGACTTAGGAGCTGGTGGAATGAGAATGAGTTGGGATGATTATTCAAAAGACCAACCAATTGCAACCATTAAAAAAATAGTTAATAATTATAATATAGAATTCTTATGGATTGGCTTTTATAATAAAAAAACTAAAATTTTGGAATTTGAAAAATGTGAATTTAATTTACAATCCAATACAAACCCTGTTATTTTACAAAAAATATAAAATAAACAATCTTTTAAAATGTTGAAAAAAAATAGCAGAACCTCGATCAAACAGATATGTAATAGGTCCTCACAAAGAGAATAAACACAGACAATATGTAAAGGATTCTAAAACAAAAAAAGTTTATTCACATATTGAAAAGCAGTGTCCAAGTTAACAAAAATGGCATATTTCTTAGTTAAGGAAATTTTATAAATTATATTTGCGTATATGACAAAAAACTAAAAAGGCTGTGTTCTAAACTATAAAAGTTTGTTAAAAGGAATTTTGACAAATGATCTAATCCATATTTGAAGGTAATGTCTCTTAAAGTTTATAAGTAAAGAAAAGAATTTAGGTTGATATAAATTCGATAGTAATGGTGAAAAATATAGTAATATGAAACAAATGACAAAAACACTATTATTCTGCTTATTAATTATTTCCTGTAATGAGCAAGTTATAAATAAAAATAAGCAGTACATAAAAGAGTATGAAAAACAAATTCAGAATACAAATTCAGAACAACCTCCTGTTAATTTTTTTGATAAAAAATTTGCTACAGAATATAAAATTTCTTTTGGAGATGAGGATATTTCTGAGTACCCTTATAGCATATACTATAATTACAATGATAAAAATGTTCAATGGTTCTCTATAAGCTATATACCTAAGGAAATTATACTTCAAGATTATTGGAAAGATTACCTTCAAGGTAAATCTGATTTAGAATCATTAATGAAAACTTCGGTTATTGGAAAAGCATTAAATAGGGATTTAAGTAAATACAATATATTTGCTACAAAATTAAATCGAATATACTTTGAAAAAAACGAGAGTAATATTGGAGAAGATATTTATTTTAAAAAGAAAAATGAAGCATCGATTTATTATTATAATCAAAATGAAAAAAAATGGGAGTTTAAGAAAAAAATAAATAAAGAAGAATATTATATGGGTTCAAATTTGTTTTTTCTAAAAAATTTCCCAGCATTATTTTCTGAAAAGCTAGCAACTTTAGAATCGTTACAACTACAGTTTAAAAGTTATAAGATACAAAAAGAAGTAAAATGCGATTTAAATAAAGATGGTCTTGAGGATTTAGTAATTGTATTTGAACCACAAAACAACAAAAAAGCTAATGAAAATGATAGACATATAGTTAATTCCCCTTTTTGCGTAATGATAAATCAAGGAAATGGTAAATATTTACAATTTGAAAATAAAAAAATTATTTATACCTCCACGTTTAACTGTCCTGATTTTGTTGTTGATAAATTAGAAGTGAAAGATAATTATGTCATATTACAACAAGGAACTTGTGATGAATTTGATAGAATAATTAAGGACAACATGACTTTTAAATTTAATAGTGAGACAAACGAAATAACTTTAGATAAATATAAACGAAGTTTATTTGAACGATTAGACAAATCTGAGTTCCTTCCTCTTAGTAAAACATTAATTGCTAAAGATTTTGGAAAAGTTTTATTTGAAAATTATGATTCAAAAATTGAATATGATAAAATAAATAGTCAAAATTAATTCTTTTAGATACATTTTTGTATTACTAACATTTATATTAAATCCACTAATTTGGCTACTTTTGATTCTACGGGTTGTTCATTATAGAAAACTACGCAAATGTCTCTGACTTTGCGTATTTTTTTTAGGTTCTAAGAAAAAAGCATTATTACAATCAAAAAAGTTATTTGTATGTAAAATTGTTAGGTATCATAATCGATAATTAGCTGTGTTTAGAGATTTAAAAAAATGATAAAAATGACACACTAATGAAATTGGTACGATAAAAATAAAGCTGGAGTGGAATTTAATAAATCCAAAAACTGCTATGCATATCGTTTATGTCGTTGTAAAAGATAAACACAAGAATATCTTGTACAACGGAGCTAAAATTGCCACAGGCCCTCTTGTTATCACCAAAAAAAGTGCTATACTCAAACTTGCTGAATATAAAAGTGCGGTGATGGTGGGTAGCGCTGCTACGGGTAAGGGGAATAGCAAAGTTAATAAAAATGGAGTTTGTGAAGGAGAGGCAAGGGTTAGAGCATTTATGAGGATGTTGAGGGTTGGAGAAGGTACTGGTGAGTTAGATAAAAACGGAATTAAAAAAGATCCACAAATAGAGTATTCTACTGCTTTTGGAGGGAATAAAATAAATGATTTAAGTACGCATCCAATGAAAGTTTATGGTTGGTCTTCCGCAGCTGGGGCTTATCAAATTATGCAATATACTTACGCTTGGTTGGGAGGAAGTAAATTGGAATGGACAGGAGAATATTTTAAAATTTTAAATATTTACGAAGTAGAACATGATTACCGAAAAAAATATAAAATTTATGATTATAAACCTGAATCTCAAGATAAATTATGTATTTGTTTGATGAAAGACAAGAAAGGCTTTATTGAAATGATAATTGAAGGTCAAATTGAAGGTTCTATAAGAAATTATGGTAGCTTTATTTGGGCAAGTTTACCACATACAGGAGATAATAGTCGTTATAAAAATAATAAAGGAGAACTTCAGCCCGCAACACCGATGAAAACATGTATTGAACATTATAATATTTTTTTAGAAGAAGAATTAAGAGCAGTGAGTAATTTGCATCTTAAAAAAGGATTTCTAAGCGAATTTGGTTATAAATGTTGTAGTGAGAATAATTTAATTCAGGGAGAGATATGTAAACAATGTAAAGATTATCATTATGATGTAGCAAAAAATAAGAATTGGGTTCATCAGAAGCCATCTGAATGTTGGCAAACAAGTATTGATATATTAACAAATTATGGATTAAAGAATAATAGTGGTTATGCTGAAAATCGTATTATTATGGCAGATCAAACAGGGAGCACTTTGATTCCAAAAGATACTAAAATAGCTTTAGATTATTTAGATAAACAATTAAAATTAGGCAATCCAGTTATTGTTGGACTAGATGATAACCTAAGGAGGCAACTTATAATACTCATAAAGCCACAGAACATTTTTTTGTTATAGTGGGTAAAGGGTGTGAAAATAATAAAGTTTTTTATCGCTTTTTTGATGTTGGATCAAAAACTGTAGAAGAAGGTACTGCAATAAAAAACAAATTATATTTATTAGATAATAAATTATTACAAGGTAAGAGTTATGGAGGAACCCATAATTACACAGTAACTGAGGTGAGAAGAAATAAGTAAAGTAAAGTAAAATGAAAAAGAAAATTATATGTATATTAATCCTTATGATCGTCTCTTGTAAAGAGAATAATAAAATTGATATAGAAAAAAATATAGAAGAAGGTTATGCACTAGATTTTAAAGGTCATACTTTTTTTAAAGTTACAGAAACTGATTCTGGAAAAGTATTATACAAACCTTGTGGAGCAAATATAGAGAAATATATAATTTATGATGATAGCATATTTCATAATTTAGGGCAAGAACATTATATGTTTAAAATTTCTTCTAAAGAAACTTTAAAAAATCAAATTAACATTAAATTAATTTATAAGAATAATCTTGAAGTTCCGCAAACTGCTGATAGTCTTGTTAAGATAACTCCTTTAGATAAAACTCACAAATATTTAAAGATTAACAAAGATATATTTATTGATAGTGTTTTTGCTAATACTCTTCCAATTATAAATGAATTACCTTGTGATGAAGATTGTTATGATTGCCCAAAACAAGAAACTATCAAAGAAGAATGCTCTTTAAATAATTTATCAAAAAAACTTAATTTCAAGTTATTAACTGAATATGATAAATTAAATGATGATGATGCAAAAAAATGGAAGGCAAATATAATAATTATGCTTAAAGATAATAATTCAGTCATAGACAATATAGAATTCATTCCTAATTCATGGGCTTTTTTTTCTAATATTCAGTGTGATATCATTTCTGTATCAGATTATAATTTTGATGGTTTAGAAGATTTTACTATCATGCTTGATGTAGGTGGGAATTCAGGGCCTATATTTTCGTATTTTTTTCAAAATAAAAATAATAAGTTTATAAAAGACCAAACATTTAAATTTCAAGACGGCTCTCTTCCTAATAAAATCGATGCTGAAAATAAAACTTTAACATTTGGGTCTATTATATTTCAATTAAAGGACAATAATTGGCAACAGATTAATTAAAATCTTTTTGATAGATAATTATTTATTCATGATGAATCAATTATATTTTTATATTGGAAAATAAATGCGATAAAACTATAGTAAGGATCAAGGTAAAAATGGCAGTATTTATTCATTACAATCCTTACTTAAGGTCAAAGTTATAAATATGTCAAATAAACTACTTCAAATATATCTGTGGCATTAACAAGAGTTTTTTAATAAATTATGCGAATTTCTCAAACTTTGCGTATTTTTTTTACATTTATATTATTTAATAAAGTTGTTTTTATGCTAAGTCAAGAGGGATTAAAAACGATGAGCAGCTGAATCTATGTATTTATGAAAATGGAAAAATAGTACTTAAAGCCAAAAATGTTTATACCGATGAAAGCGGTATGATAAAGATAAAGATCGATTGGGGTTTGATAAATCCCAAATTACCCAACAAAATTGTCTACACAGTAGTTTCTGATAAAGAAGAGAAAATTTTTATAACGGTGCTAAAACGGGTGGTGCTCTAGTAATAAGTAAAAAAAGTGCTTTGCTAGGATTAACTGAGTATAAAAGTGCTGTTTTGGTTGGAAAAGGGGCTCTAAATACTCGTTCTAAAAAAGAAAATAAAAATATTGCTTGTGAGTGTGAGGCTAGAGTGAGAGCTTTTCTGAGGATGTTGAGAGTTGGGGAAGGAACTGGGGAATTAATAAAATCGTATGATTATAATAAAAAAGAAACGATTTATATACATCATGATTTCCAAAAAGGCTATACTATTGCATTTGGAGGTAATAAAATAACAGATTTAAGTAAACATCCAGAAGTAAATTATGGTGGTTCTACTGCTGAAGGTGCATATCAAATAATGAGGTATGTTTGGTGGGAATTAAATGGGAATCAAGTTGTTAAAAATTCAGAGAATGATTATATAAAAACTGGAATTCGCGAGGAATACCATAATTATGTTAAGAAATATAAGATTCCTGATTATAGGCATGAATCTCAAGATAAGTTGTGTGTAATAATAATGAAACACTATTGCAAAAAACTTATAGATACAATTATTGATAATAATATTGAAAAAGCTATTAGAGATTATGCATCGTTAAAATGGGCAAGTCTTCCTCACAAAGGAGACAATAGTTATCATGAATATAAGGGAAAACCACAACCCGCAACACCAATGAAAATATGCATTGAGCATTATGAAATTTTTTTAAAAGATGAATTAAATGAAGTGAGCTGTTTACATTTAAAAAAAGGTTTTTTAAAGGAATTTGAATATGCTTGTCGTTGTAGTAATAATAATAAAGGTTTAACAAAGTGGCAAAACCCTTTAAAAAAGAATCAAATAACAATACATACCTATGGAGGTATAGTAAGACCTTGGCGTTCTGCATTTGGAAGAGTTAGAACAGACATGTCTGGCTCCGATAACGGAGCAAGACCTCATCATGGATTAGATTTATTTGCTGAAATTGGGACAGAAGTATTTGCTTGCTTACCTGGCGAAGTAGTTTCCTTGACACCTGGCAATGGTTATGGCAATGGAATTGTATTTAAAATTGATGATAATTATTTAAGCGAATTTAAAAAACAAAGAAGAAATTATTCACCTTATTACATTAAATCTAATAGAACTTATGATTCTAATAAATATAATATTGATGGTTATGGTGATTTTGAAGAGTATGAAGGTATTAATGAAAGCGTAAGTGTTTATTTAATGTACGCACATCTAAGTGAGATCTCAGTAAAATTAAATGATAAAATAACTGAATCAAATATGAACACAGTATTAGGAAAGACAGGAACTAGTGGTGCAACCAATACAAAAGGACCTCATTTGCATTTTGAAATTAGGAGCAAGCAAAATCCGAGTGGATATGCCGAAAGGTATAACCCAGCCTATTACATAGATTATAAAAATGAAGAACAAATGACTGCCTCTGAAAGAAAAATTCAAGATGATACAGCAGGTAAATAAATTTAAATTTATGAAAAATATTAAATACATCTTATTATTTTTATTGTTATTCTCTTGTAAAGAGAAACAATCAGATTTAACATTGAGTCAACCAGAAATTGAAATCAATTCAACAAAAGACTCATTAATTAATATTAATTATACTCAAATTCCTATAAACTGCGAAGGAAAACAGTTTGCACCTACAAATTGTGAAAATAAAGAAAAATCATTTTTTTGTAAATTTACATTAGACAACAATAAATCATCAGTTGAATTTAATTATAAAAGCAAAATCTTTATACACTCATTTACTGAAACTCCATTTGAACTAGGGTTTAATAGTTATTTATTTGAAAACAAATCAAATATGATTTTAATATTAGATTCTTTTTTAGAATATGGACATACTTTTTATGTTTACCAATTGGATAATGATAAAGACATTGTAAAATTTATTGGGAGTAAAAATTTTGATGCGAAAATTGATAAAAATGAAATTGAATTAAAATATAATTTTGATATATCAGAAAATGATGAAACACTAATTTTAAAGTTAGGTAGTGGATACGATGAGATGAATTTCAATTTAAGTAATTCTTCTGTATTGCCCATAAAAGACATTAATTTATCAAATGTTGATTCAAAAATAGAAAGTAAATGGATTGGAATATATAAAGGGTCTTTTTTACAATTTAAAGAAGAATATAATGACCCAAGAAGTTGGGCAACTGTTTATATAAATTTAAATAAAGACTCTTTAACTTATGAATTGCATAGTTTAAAAGAAGAAAATTCAATATTAGAAATAATTGACAGAGAAACAAATTCACTAACTTTAAAAATGGAGAATGGAAATACTTTAAAAATATCTAATAATAATAATAGTGGAAAATATACATTAGAAGGTTCACAAATAGCTATATTAATTGATAAAAAATCAATTCTCGATTTAACCAAAGAATAAAATCTTAGATTCAATTTATAAATGATAAAATAATAGATACTAAATTTAATGAAGTTGCAAATGCTTATTTTGCCTTATTATTTCCTATTATTCTTTTTCATGATGGTAAAAATTGTGCTATTCGCAATCACACACAAATTTTAGAAAAAATCTATGGAGTAGATAAATATCTTTGTGATCAATACGATGGAGAAGGTATTGAATATATAAGGGAACAATTTTTAGAACAATTTAATACTGAAGAGAAAATGAAGTGCTTTATTTTTTCTCTGCCACTCTTTCAGCTTTTACAATTAACAATGCAAACAAAGGAAGACGACACACTTACAAGTTTCGGCTTTTATAATCGATCCGCTTATAGCTACCGAGCAAGTAGTTTGGAGTTTACCAATAAAGCATGCATCCATAGATGAAAAAAACATAGCCATCACGCCCATTGTTGCTGGAAAGCAAAGTGTAAAGCGGTATAAACAACCAACCCGGTAAAACAGGTACTATTGATGTAAAACAAGCCAAAATAAACGGTATGCTTTTTACAGACAGCAACGGTATAGAAATACAACGAGCCAGTTGGGGACAAAAAGTAAATATTTGGCTCAAGCAAGAGCATCTTGTTGATGAAGAAATTAAGGTTGAAATTTGGGACAAAGATTACTTTTCTTTTAATGATCACGGAGGCTATATTAACAATAAAAGTTATGATGGCAATTTGTTATCTTTCTCACTTAACAAAGCAATGAAAGACGAAACGGGCAGTTATGCCAAATTGTATTGGTTTAGATATATTTATTTGTTTGCTCTTTTACGATCTCTGTAAGATTTCCAAGCACCAGATGACCACAGTGTCCAAATGATAAGTACAGGTTGAAAAAACAATCTTGCTAAACGAGCTCCATCTGAATCTAAAGCGCCAAAAGCATCTTTTTTATCCATATATTGAGCTATATTCCCAGGGAAAACAAGAATAAAAAATACAGCTAAAAACCACCCAATAGTTACGCTTTGTTGTTTCCAGAAAAGGAGAATAAGACCCAATCCTATTTCTACAGCCCCAGATAATAGTACAACTAAATCTTTACTTAATGGAACCCAATCAGGTACTTGAGCCTGAAAATCTATTCGATAAAAAGTTAAGTGACTATAACCAGCAAAAATCATAAATAAAGCCAGTAAGACACGAAATATATTTTGTACTAATGTTGTTTTTACTGTTGCTTTCATTATTTAGTTTTTTAATTAAAGATTTACTTGAATTTAGTGTCAATCCATTCAAATGTTTTTTCATAGACCTTGTCTCTGACTACTTTTTTCGAGAGTATTAAATCATGCAACCCGTTTTCTATTTCGCGTGTTGTAACGTCTCCATTAATAGTATCAGCATAGGATTTAATTTGCTCCACGCTTAAAACAGCATCTCCATTATGTAATTTAATAGACCAATGCTTTTCATAAATTGATTTATCACTAAACAACACCAGTATGGGGACATCAATAGTATTGTGTTTCCTAATATTTTGTTGTGCTTTGTAAATTGCTCTTATAAAACCTAAGTTTATTTTAGGTATAAGCAGTGGTTTCCAAACTAAAGAATAATCCCATTCGCCATGATAGTTTTTATGTAGGCTTTGACCATATAGGGCTGAAAAACCTGCTGGGATTAAAGTCTTTGGAAAATAATGACCTAAAAAAGATAATATTGGAATGCCTATTTTACGTTCAACAAAATTTAAATTATAGTCATAAAATGGACTGTTACCTATCAAACCATTAAATAAACCGCTGTTTAAATGATTTACAGCATAATTAGTTATTATCAATCCTCCTGTCGAGTGGCCTTTTAATAGCACATGATCGTTATGTTCAGACTTAATAATTTGTAAGGCTAGATTTATTTCTTCATCATATTCTATAAGTGAACGAACATTATTCAGTTTTTGATGGGGTAAATAGGAGCGACCGTATTTTCTTAAATCAAGAGCATAAAAATTATAACCATGCTGATTAAGTTTTAGAGCCATTTCTTCCTGAAAGAAATAATCATTAAAACCATGAATGTACAATACCGCTTTATGTGATTCATTATTAGCTTTTCGGCGTATTAACGTAGCGATTACTTTACCTTCATAATCATCGGCCATTGTTAATGTTAATTTTTCAAAACTATTACCAAGAATATCAGAAGTATAATTATTGTAACTCCCGCTTGTGTTTTTTTGATCTTGCATTATTTGTTGTTATATTATTTTGAAAATTGGTTAAAATTAATGTTTCTCAACCATTTGTAAAAAATCACCATCCCCATTAAATACTAAATCATAAAAAAGTGTGCCTCTTATTATCCCAACTTCATAAATAACTTTAGTTTTATTATTAATTGTTTTAGAAACTGATCTTATGGGATTTTTAGGGTAATTAGCACTCATATATTTTTGAATACTAATTGGTAATTGGCTTGTAGTAATACTTGTTTCTAGCGCTTGAAAAATTCCTTCTTTATCATAAATAACAGCATTTTGAATACTATTAATTTTAAATGTTCCAATAAAAACTAATTGTTCATCATCATTGCCTTGATAATTTGAACGCCATTCAGCAGTTGAGTTAGGGAATTGGTTTTGAAAAGCAAAGGAAACTTCGACAGGGATAGTCTCAAGAGTTACGTTTTTAATATCTTGAGCAAATACATTCATTCCTAGAATAAATGCAATTGATAAAATCAAATTTCTCATTTTTTTAGAATTTAGATATTTGATTAAAAGTACAAAAAAATAGCTTTTAAATCTTAAACAGAATTGGATATTTTGTAATACAATATTTTAATTATCGAAAAGTATACTTAGATAAATTAAGAGGCAATTATTAGAGATAATTTTTAAATGATACTAATTCATTTTTTGGCTTTAGCCAAAGTGATTTTTATTGTATTTAAGTTACTACTTAATTGATTTTTGCCAAGGAAATTTTCCTTCTAATTCAACTTGAAGCGAAAGACTTAAAAACGTTCTAATAATTACAATTAAACCCAATATTGAAACAGATAATAATGTAGGTTCAGTTACTACAGTAGCCATAATATCGGCAGCGATCAAGAGTTCAAGTCCTATAAGAATTGATTTTCCTACAGCTTGTCGAAGTTCAATATAGCTCATTCCGTTTTTATTTTTTAGCAAAAAAATAAATTTTGCAAGTGCTATAATTGAGCCTACAAAAATCGTGAGGACACCTATAACTTCCATTATTTTAGCAACATAATCAATGTATTCGTTTATATTTTCCATTTTTTAATCATTTGAATTTTGTAATAAAACTTGTAAAGGAGTTGTTTTCTGAATTTCCTTCGTGAGATTTTTTACTATAATTTTATCGCTAGGTAAATCATTAATCGTGATAATCACTTCTGTTCCAGTTATTGTAACTTCTTTGATAATTAATACATTTTTTTTATCATTTAATATCGTGGACGCTTTTTCAAAAATAGCAGTTTGACTTTGAGACTGAGAAGAAGCTAAATTGTAATTAATCGATAACGGAATTAAAATTAATAAACTAATTAAAAACACGACAACTGTTCCTGAATAAAACCATTTTGTATTGGCGGTATGCTTTGCTCCTAAGAAGAAAAAAACCGTAATAGCTGCTAATGCAATGCCTATAAAGTTAGTAAAAAATAGGAGTAAGGCACCTTTAGCAAGGATAAAATGTTGCGCTTCAAGCATCATTCCGCACGCACATAATGGAGGTACAAGGGCAACTGCTATCGCTACACCTGCAAGTACGCTAGAATATTCACTTCTAAAATAACCATAAGCACCAGCGGCGCCGGCAAAAATGGCGATTCCTAAATCTCTTATATCGGGAGCAGTTCTAGCCAGAATTTGATCATTAGGATTGGCCTCATTTAAGATAAATCCAAACAAAAAACCAACGAGAATTACGGTTGCCGCTCCTAGAAGTATCAATCCTAACATTTTAACACTTTCATTACGCCACCCTAACGCTACAGTACCGCCTAAAGCAACAATAGGTTGCCCTAGAGGAGCAACAATCATAGCACCAATTACTGTGGCAGAGGCGTTCTCTGAAAGACCTAAAGTGGCAATTCCTGATGCAAGGATAAGCATGAACCAAAAAGACATTTTCCAATGTTCTTTGTAATTAAAAAACAAATCTGACATTGCGGATTCTCTTGACTCCTCTGGAATTTCCTTCTTAAAGAAGTTTTTTTCAATATAAATATCGTTATCTGTTGGTTGTAATTTCATTTTATAATTGGTTGTTTATAATAATATCACTTATACTAAATTTTACTTATGATTTAAATTATCTAAGTTTGATAAGGTGTAAAACTGCATGTCATTTTGTTTAATATATTTACATACAAACTCCAATGTTGCTATTGTAGTTTGATAATTCGCAGTTAGATTCTTCACCGGTTTATGACTGCTTAAAATTAAAATTTTATTGTTTTTTTTAGCATCTTCAAGTAATTTTAAAAGATACGGAACAGAAAAATGAATATGATTGTTATCAATATCAAACGCATACAAAAATTTAGAATTTCGATAATAACAGCCTTCTTTTTCAGGAGCGATATCTTCAAAATCTCTTCCTCTAATCATTTTGAACTTGTGGGATAAAGCACTGTCTAATTCACTAGAGCGCTCACCATAAGGATAAGCAAAAGAGGTAACATTAAAATTTTGTTGTTTCATAGATGCCATCATAGGGTTAATTTCTTGTTTAAGATAGGCATCAATTCCATTTTGTTTGACGAATTTTACCGCATTATAATGATGGTATCCATGACCAGCAATTTCATGACCTTCGTCCTGCAGTTGATGTAGTTTTATTAATTGTGGTTGACCTATAGAGTCAATCCGGCACACACAAAATGTTGCTTTCCAATCATATTTATTTAATATTTTATCAGCATCAAGCCATTCATCAACATATGCATCATCAAAGGATATAACAACACCCGCTTTATAGTTATTTGTTTTTTTATCCTGACAAGAAAATAAGCTCAACATTGTTAAAATAAATACTGATTTATAAATAAATATTCTCATTAATAAAAAGGGTTATTAGTTAACCAAATGTAAATATTTTTTAAGAAGTATTGAGAGAAAGAGGCAATTATGAATTAAAAAGTATGGTTTTTGTAAAAAGTAAAATAAATTTGTCTACTCAAAATTATTATTCCATCATGACTTAGTTTCCAGACTCCGTTAAAATCTTTTTTCTTTAGAAAAGAAATTGTAGGAATAGATATTTTTGAAAAAGAATCATTTATAAGTAATTACGCTCGGTTTTTATAGCTGTTGGATATAAGAGATACCAACAGGTTGAAAGTATTAGTTATTTTTAAGCTCAATTTATATCAATAAAATAAAAGAGAGCAATCTTTTTGTTGATTTATATTTTTGGAGAGGAGTGTACTGATTAGCTTAAAAAAACAGAGTAACTAAAAAAAGCAAAACCTAAAGTAAAATTTTACTTTAGGTTTTGCTTTTAAATTCTATAGTGAACAATTATTAGGTTTTATAATACTATTAAAAATTAGTTTTGTTGATTATATTTCAACTGTTTCAGAAATGATATCTTTAATCCATTTTACTTCTTCATTTTCAATAATTACGATCATTTTATCACCATCCTTTACCTCTCCAGAGATAATTTTTTTGGCTAAGGGTCTTCTTAAATGACTTCTAATAATACTCTTTATTGGTCTTGCTCCGTACTTAGCATTATATCCATTTTCAGCAAGGTACAATTTCGCTTCCATTGGAATTTCAACGGTTATATTGATGTTTTTCAATAAATCCATAAACTCTTTTTTGAGATGTATCTCAAATATTTTTAAGGCATTATCTTTGCTAATTGGGGCAAAGGGAACAATTTCAGTTAACCTACCTAGAAATTCAGGTCTAAAATAGTTTCCCATAATCTCCATTAAATTAGACGAAGTAGGAATTTGACCTTTATTAAAAGTGTCTACTATATGATCTGCACCAATATTTGATGTAAATAGAATAATAGCATTAGAGAAATCCCCCTCTTTACCTAATCTATCATGTAACTTTCCTTCATCCATTATTTGTAAAAACACATCATAAACCGAGGCATGAGCCTTTTCTATTTCATCAAATAATACAATAGAATAGGGCTTTTGACGTATTTTGTTTACTAATAAACCTCCTTCTTCATAGCCTACATATCCAGGAGGCGCTCCATAAAGCAAGGCTGCGGAATGTTCCTCTTTAAATTCAGACATGTCAAACCTAATAATAGCATTTTCATCTTGAAAAAGGAATTCGGCTAAACTTTTCGCTAATTCTGTTTTTCCAGTTCCTGTTGGCCCTAAAAAAAAGAAGGATGCAATGGGTTGTCCCGCTTTACTCAAACCTGATCTTGACTCTAATATTGAACCTGCTACAGTAGCAATACAGTGATCTTGACCAATTACTCGTTGGCTCAAAACTTCTTCTATATTATTTAATTTTTGTTTTTCTTCTTCTTTTAATTTTCCAGCAGGAATACCTGTTTTTTTAGCAATGATAAGTGATAAATCAAAAGCCTCAATGTGAACGCGCTTGTCTAATGCTTTATTTTCGATTGCTTTTATCAAGTCTTCAATATGTGTAATTAACGACTCAGATGTTTCGTAAACATAGTTTTCATTTTGTTCATCAACTACCATTAAAAAGGTAGTTTTGTTAATCAAATCAGTAAGGAACCAGTTACATTCTTTAATTAACTGTTCTTCAGGTAAATTGACGTCATTTAGTTTTAAAACCATTAATTTATCAAGAATAGCTTGTTTTTCTTTTAAGAAAGTTTCGCCAGATGTTTTTAATACTGACATGGTATGATCAATAAGATTAATTGCTGATTCAGGTAAACTTTTTTCTTTTAAATACCTTCTAGACAATCGAATAGATTCGGATATGGTTTCATCATCTATTTGGATTTTATGGTGTTCTTGATAGGTTTTTATTGATTCCCGAATCATTCTAAACAAAGTCACATCATCTGATTCTTCAAGTTTTACAATTTCAAACATACCTGAAAGACCTTGTTCTTTTTCAATCCTTTTGGTATATTCATCTATTGTAGATGTGGCTATAATATTCAATCCTTTGGCTAATTCTCCTTTTAAAACATTAGAAACACCAGAGTCTCCACCATTTTTATCTAATAAAGTATGAATTTCTTCAATAATAAGGATTGCTTTAGGGTATTGTCTTAATTCTTGGATACAGTTTTTTAATCGGTCTTCAATTTCGCCTTTGTAGGAAGCACCAGCGATTAAAGTTGATAGATCTAGTTCAAATAACTGTACTTTGTTTAATACGTCAGGAACTTGATTTGAAATCACGTTTTGAACCAGAGTATCAATTAATATTGATTTACCAATACCTCGATCACCAATAAGCAAAACATTAGGTTTAGAAAAGCGACAAAGAATTTCTTTAATAGTATTTAATTCTGTTTCACGTCCTACGGCAATAATTCGCTTCGCTTTTTTCTCAATGTTTTTATGGATGCAATACTTTCCTAAAAAACCTTTTTTAACCTCTTGTTTGCCTATACTTTCATTTTGCGGAATTGTTTCTACATCGAGTAATTCGTTTCGTGAAATAGGAAAAGTTTTCATTTGATCAAAATTAAAACCTACTCCAGGCGAACTTATTGCTATAATTATAGCATAAAGACTAATTTCATCTTCATTTAATAATATTCTAACAGACTCCGCTTCTTTAATAATTTCGTCAACAACATCACTAGGGTCAGCATCTAATACATGAGTAGTTTTTGGTTCTTCTTCAATTCTTACTTCTGCCCATTCGTCAAGAAAATAAACATCTTTTCCCATAGCTTCTAGACGTTTTAAAAGAGATAAATCTCGGTTTAAAATTGCTTTTAGTAGGTGCGATGCTGAGTAATATTTATTTGAATTGGCCTTAGCAATTTTTTTAGCAATTTCTAGAGCACTTAATAATTCTATACTGAATATGTTTTTTTCTTCTTCCATATATTTTTAATCTTTAATCCAGATCATGTATTTTTTTACTTTATAACTGATATTTAACCCTTTAACACAGTTGTTTTGTTTGTCTTTATTAAGTCGTATAGACTCTATTTTTATTTTTTGACCTTTAAGAGCAGTACACAATTCAGAGAATGTTAATAATTTAGTATCGTTTTTCACAACAGGTATGTTAAGATCGTCACATAAGAGATCAGTAAAATCATCTTTTACCTTACTACCCTCAGCTACCTTATTAAGCAATATTTCAAATTGATCTTCAGATATTTTAGGCGCTTTTTTGATTGCTACTACACTGTCCTTGATAGCTTTAGATTTAGGAACAACAGGAACATATTGTAGCATTTCTTCTAATGGGTCTTTTTTTGCACTCCCTCTTGGAAGAGAAAAATCAGCGACATCTTTCTCGTATTCATATGATGTTACATCAAGTGGATTTGTTTTTTTCAATGCTTTAGGATGTACATAAATAACTTTTTTTGCAACAGTACTGAAGTCTCCGTTTATTACAAGTGTAATCGTTTTTTCACCTGGGGATGAAAATGTATATACAGGATCAGGTGAAGTTTCATCAATACCTCTGTTTTCACCAAAAGCCCACTCCCATGTTCTGGCAGTTTTAGACACAGATCTAAAGTAAGTTGGTTGTCCTTCGGTAATTACTTTAGGGATTATAATTTCAGGTGCTCCTAATCTTTCCGAAGCATATTTGTCAGCTACATTAATTTCCTTTGTATGGCTACAATCTCCATTTATTGTTAAGGTTATATAGTACTTCCCAGGGTTTTTGTAGACATGAAAAGTATGTCTTCTTTTGTCAGAATCAGAGCCATCTCCAAAATCCCATTTCCATGATTTGGCATTATCGGTCTTGTCATAGAATTCAATTGCTTCTTCACTTTGTGCATGATCAGCAAAGACATAATACTTTACATCTTCACACTCTACATGATTGAAAAATTGAATTATAAATAACACTATTCCAATTAATAACACTATGGCAAAAAAGAATATAACCCTAATGTCGATGTTTTTTTTATTCATTTTGGTTTTTTAAAATATTTTGGTTAGTCAGATATATTGTATAAAAAATGTAAACAAAAATAGTTTTATTATTTTAAAATCATCAAAAATATTCCGATAAATTTTACAAAAAAAAAATGTCTTTTGTAAGAAATAAATTCATACGTTTGTAACCGTTATATTTTAAATATTGAAAAATAAGATAAAATAGACAGATCAAAACTAACAATACCACTTCAGTTAGTTTTACATTTTATAGGAGCCAATTTTTTGGTTTCCTGTAGCGCTATGCATATTTATATAGAGCAGAACAATTAACAATATTTTTTATGAGGCAGATAGTTTTATTCGCGTTAACACTACTATTACATGCAGAATGTAGTGGTCAAAAATACATAGCTCAAATCCCTTTTAAGTACGACTATTCTTTAGATATATTAATAAAAGACTCACAAATGGAAGCGATTGGACTAAAGAATAAGATAGTTGTAAATGATAATTCTGAGAATTTAAGCGATGTTCAATTGGCTTTTAAAGAGAAGTATTCAATAGTCTTAGGAGTTATGCCTAATAAAGTTACAAATTACAAGCTGTATGCCTTCATAGATCCTTGGTTAAACACACCTTACAAAGAAAAAAGTTTTTCTAGAGACGGAATTGATTGTGCTTATTTTTTGCAGTCCTTATATAGTGAAGTTTACAAAGTTACCTTGTCAAAAGTACCAGCGGGTATGTGGAAGTCTAAATCTATTCAAATTTTTACAGGAAGAAACTTTTTACAAGAAGGGGATTTAGTGTTTTTTAGATATGATAAAGATCATCCTATATCTGATGTAGGTTTGTATTTACAAAATGATAGGATTTTGGCTTGTACAGATAAAGGACTAGCTATATATAATTTTAATGATGAATATTTTCAATTGCGATACATAGGAGCAGGAAGAATCACAGAAGATGCAAAGAAAAAATAAAAAATCACTGGAAGACCTTGCTAATGAAATTAGGGATATTACTAATGATATTAGAGCTGAGGTTATTGCTAATGAGCTTATTGAATGCCATTCAATTGTTCAAGATGAAATTACAATTTCAAACTTAGGACAATTTTCTAGAGCCTACAGGAGTGATGTTTTAGGAGTAACAATTCAGGATGATAATTATGATAAACAGCAATATCTCAATATCCTTTTGTCAAGGGATAGCATTTATGATTCTTTACCAGAGGGATATGTTCACAGTTTAAGTGATAATAATGCCGATAAATCAGTTCGGCAAATGATTAGGGAACACAAGCATCAAAAAAAGCAAGAAGGAGAAGCGCGTAATTTTTTTAAACCTTTTGAAAACGAGATTTTTCATTATAGAACAAAAATTGAAAATGTAGAGCGCGATTTTTTATATAAGTTGAATGGTAGTAAACCATTAGCTTTTTTTTATGATTTTTGGGGTTTATCAACAGTTTTTCCAGCTGTATTGGTATCAAAGTTCATTCAGCTTTTACCTTATGCATATAAAATAGTTGGTGATATTGATTTAGCTTGCCGTTGTTTATCAAATATTATTGAAGAGAAGGTGCATTATACAACAACAACCTCTAAAGAGTACAGTGATGAGGGAGAGCAAATTAAATTAGGCGAGAATAGATTAGGTGTTGATTTTATAAGTGGTAAAAATTATATGGATTATTCTATGAATCTTACCCTTCAAATAGGACCTATAGCAAACAGCCCATTTTATCATTATGTAAATGATGGAGAAATAAAAAATTTTATAGATTGTTTTTGCGAACATTTTTTTCCTATGGAAGTTGAAGTGAAAATAATCTTATTAATGAATAAAGAAACTGAGGAATTTAATTTTAGTAAACAACCTGTGTTAGGGTATACAACACGAATTTAGAAAAGATGAAAAAATATTTTGGAGCACTTGTTGACATTAGGCTTATTGTAGTTTTAGTTGTAATTATAGCGGTAAGCGTTATTCTTACAATGGTATTTAGTGATAAAGTAAAAGAATTTTCTGTAAAGTATAAAAAGAAATTCTACATCTATATTTTTTCGTTTGTTCTTGTTTATGCCTTAGTTGGTTTCTTAGGATACAATAAGTTATTTACTGAATTATCTGATGAATTTCTCTTTTATCAAATAGCATCTGTATTTTTTGGAATGCTTAATGTGTATTTGTATCGTTGGTATTTTGAAGAATTCAAATCAAAATCGTTTGGTATAGAACTTTTGTTTTCTTTTTTGATAATACTTTATTCAAGTGTATTATTTATCATTATTTATACGGCTTTAAACGGACTAGGTCTTACTTATTTAATGTGTTCTCATTTTGTAGCCTTTATTGTTCCTACAGGAGTTTATGCCGCATTTGATTTCATGATGAAAATACCGCCAAAAGAATATGTAACATGGAAAATTCCTGAGAAAAAGAACCCTTTCCCAGAAATTGATAATGTAGAAATGAAAGATTTATTACTCGTTACATTATTAATTCAAAAAAAATCAGATAGTACAAACTATACAACCATTCGATCTAAAGGTCCAGTAAGAATTGATTTTGGGGCATTGTTTTATCATACCGTTACGGGATTTAATGAACACAACGCCGAGAGTAAAATAGAACTGAAACAAAATGGAGAGAATTGCAATTGGGTATTTTTTCTGCAACCTAAGTGGTATCAAACAGCTAAATATGTTGATGCTGACTATACGCTAGGTATGAATGGTATTACTGAGAATTCAGTAATTATTTGTAAAAGACAGAAAGAAAAGGTAGTTAAGTTAAGTAAAAAGAAACAAAAAGAAGCAGAGGGATTTGTTTACGAGCCCAATGTTGATAATAAATAAAACAGCCGACTAAAGTTATAATCTAATAAGTTAAAATTTATCGTAAGTTATGTATTATACTGATAAACCGGAGAAACCATCCTACAACACACACCGTATTTACAATATAAAAAAAGGAGATACGCTAGAAAGTGTTGCTTTTGATCTTGGTATAGATGCGCGTGAATTAAGAAGGTATCACAATACTTATTGTATTATTGCTGATTTAATAGAAGCGGATTTTAAAAGTCATCTAGAAACACTAATTCTAGCTCCAGATAAAAGTGAAAGGACAAACAGCGTAAAGAAAACATTAATAAAAGTTAATTTAAATGATGACTACACACTACCTTTTTTACCTAGTGGGCTCAATAATAATTATAAAGTACATTATACTACCCAAGTAGGAGATCAGCTTGATACTATTACTTTAAAAATAAATGTAAAGTGGCTTGCGGTTGACAAAAACAAGTTCCATCTTTTTGAAATAAATAGAGATCCTAGTATTTATATTAATGGGAAAGCACCTGATACTATGATGGAAGAGTTGGCTGCAAAAACAGCCAAGGTTATCTATCCCTTAGAAATCATTGTAGATGCCACAGGCAAATGGATTGATATTTATAATTATGAAGAAATTATAAGCCGATGGGAAAATATAAAAAAAGAAATTTTAGATTATTATGAAGGAGAGACAATCCACAGATATATTGATCATATAGATATTGGATTAGAGAGCTCAAACAATTTGTTAAAAACTTTAGCCTCGGACTATTTTTTAAGAACCTTTTTTAGTGGTTTGCATTTAAGTTATACTGCAAATAATTCCTTTAGAAACACCATTTATTTTCCTTTAGAAAAAAATGAGGAATCTGAATTTAAAGTTATACAAGAATTAAGTACCTATTTAGACGATTCTGATTTCATAAAAGTGAATCAAAAAGGAGAATATGAAGATACAATTTTTAATGTTGAATTCGGATTTGCACCTTGTATCGGTAATTATAATGCTAACTATTTACTTAATTCAGACACTAATTGTATTGACAGTGTACAATTAGAATGTAGTATTGAATATGATGCTTCTGTTAAAGTAACAATTACAATTGATCTTGAGGAATAATTAGGAATACATATTAAATTTAAACAGCTATTTAAGTAAAATTTATAAATTAAAGAGTTTACAAGAGTCGTTAATTAGCAATAAAAGGGGAAGCCATGAGTGAAAAACATATAGTAGTACAGGGAGCAACAGTAAAATGCAAATTTAGTGTAGAACCTAAGTTAGATATACTTAAAGTAAAAACACAAAGTAAGCATTATGCTAATGACAAAGACGCTGCTGATAAACTTATCGCTACTGATAAAGATATTGGGCAAACACTAGAGAAAAACACATTTGGTAAATGTAAGATGCAACCCAATGGTAGTGGTGATTACCTACCTTGTCAAGCTGTAATAAATAAATGGAGTAATTTTTATGAAAAAGTAACGCTTTCCAATGATGGTAAGGTTTTATTAGAAGATAGTAAAGCAACCTGCCCCATTGGTGGTCCTGATTGTATATCAATTGATAATCACGGACAAAAAGCAGAAGTCAGTGAGCAAAATGTGAAAAATGCAAATCCACAAGTAAACAATCAAATAAATCCTTTAGTTGATGTAAAGGAATTATATGAGATACCATTTACAGATGAAGGAATCATTTACAGTTAGAAAAAGTTTCATAATTTTATAATAGCATATAAATGGAAAAGGGAGTTAAAAAAATAAAATGGATTGTTAATGGCGGTGCTTTAACCGAGTACAGTAGTCCAGATAAGATACTTTGTATTGTACCAAATAAAGAAGCTCAATTTATAGTAGGAGAATGGTACAATGATACAACCGAAGAGGAAAAAAGGCGAGAGCTTACTTGGCTATTGATGGATCAGAAAAAAAGAAACATTTTAAAAAAAACAAGAAAACCGGTATCTGAACCTTATGGTGTAACTTTTCCTAAAAAATTATGCGGTTCCTATGCTTTTTATATAGAAGCTAGTTTGTATGGTGCGCATGACCGAAGCAACACAGGTTTACATGTTTACGGGAAATGTGAAGAAAAAATTACGAAAGCATCTTGGAGCAAAAGTAGTGGAGCTGTAGATACTAGTGAAATAAATTATGGTCACAATTTATTTTTCACAATAGAGACCGAAGGATTAAACGGGGATATCCTTACAGTAGAATTATACAGTGAAAAAAAATCAGATAGTATCAAAACAGTAAAAGCAAAATGTATTAACGGTACAATAGTGGATGCCAAATTTTCTACGATAGGCATTAATTTTTCCATTCCTTTTGGAGTTGGACTCTTACCAGGAGAATTACTAATTGCTGATTTAGAGAGTTTCTATATAAAAATATCTGATATAACGGGGAAACACATTACTGATGCAAGTGGAAAGGAAAATATTCTTTCTTTTACCATAAAAAACAAACAGGTAATACCGGTGTTTGAAAGACCAACTAACACTACTCCTTTAAGAGTTGGTACTGTTACTGTTGAAGAAGTTACTGTTGAAGAAGTTGTGAAAATAGAAGGGATTCTTGAAGCTTATTTTGCTAAAGAAGAATTTACAAAACAAACAATAGAGTTAGATGGCAACTATGAGTATAAATTTGCCAGTGATAACATAGAATACGATAAGAATAAAATTGCAGGGATCATTAAGAGTAAGGTTGATATACAAGTAAAAGCAAATAAGAAATATGCCAAACTGGATGATATTAAAAGTGCACTTACTGCAGAATCGTATGCAAAAGATACTACGATAACCTTTAATTTGTACAAATTAGGAGCTGAATACAAAAAAATTAATAGTGCTCCCCTAGAAGAAGAAGTATTTGTAGTAGCCAAAACCTATTTATTGGATGGTAAAGAAGTATCGATTACAATAAAAGAAAAAGAAGCTATTGTAGTCGATGCCGATGCCGATGTAAACGTTGTAGAAGCTAAAGAAAACGGCGCTGAACTCACCACACTAAAAGCTACGGTTGAAAATGACATAGCTAAAATTAAGATCAAATTGCGCCCAAAAGCCGATGAGGATTTAACAAAATGGAAAGAGAAACTCCTCAAAGGAAAAAAAGAAGGTACGTATAGTTATACTTTTAAAAGTGAAAGAACAACTATTACTGATAACAACAAAAAGGAATTAGCCAGAATTATACTAAAAAATGCAAAAGAAGGCAAACAAGGCAATACAAAAATTGCAGACGGAAAAACAGCTTTTGCTGACGATGTAGAAAAAGTTTTACAAAGTAAAACTTATAGCAGTGGTGACATCATTAGTTTTGACACTTACAAAATCCAAGCCGAAAACCTTTGGCTCAAAGCCGAATGCCAAGGCGATAGTCAGAAATATGAAGAGGAATTCATGAAAAGAGATGGAGAGTATTTTGTGATTGGTAAAGGAAAATGCCCTAGATGTGGAATATTAACAATGGTAGAATTAGACAAAATATTTACAAATGCCACAAGAGAGAAGAAAGAACAATTAATGAATACTTTTAATTTAGCGAATAGCAAATTTGGATTAAATACCTGTCAACAAAAAGCTCATTTCTTTGCTCAAGTTCTAGAAGAGGTTGGGACAAGTATTAATATAAAAGATGGAGAAGGGCTAAATTATGCCGTTGAAAAACTTACTGAACATTATTCACGATTTAGCACAACAGGATTACAAAATGGCCCTCCTAATGATCTAGCTTTTAGTTACGGTAGAATTGATAGTAACAATATTTCTTTTTTAAGAAGTACATATAATAGACATAATTTAACGCAGCATTCTGCAAATGTGCAAATGATTGCAAATATCGCGTATGCGCACAAAGAGGATAATGGAGATGTAACAAGTGGAGATGGCTGGAAATATAGAGGAAGAGGAATTATACAAATCACATATAAAAGAAAATACACAAATATTAATAGAAGAATTACGAGTGATTATCCAGAATACGGAAAAATTATAGATGCAAACAATATCAACAATCTTGATGAAGGAACAGTAGCTAGTATGGCATATTGGAAGGAGTATCGTTGTCAAAAAAAAGCAGAAGATGGGGTATTAAGACCAAATCTAGATGCTATTGTTGACATAATAAATAGTGGAACAAATACTAGAGATTCAAGGTGGGGGCATCTACAAAATATGGTACCTATTTTTAAGGTAACTGATTGTCAAAAAGATGCAGGTAGTTGTACAGATGATAGTTCACAATGCTTTAATTATGCTGATGTATGGGATAATCCAGAAATAAGTAGTGATAATGGAGGAAAAAACAATAACAGATACGGCTATAACACTACTCGTGGTCATAAAGGGGTAGACATATTATCTGGCCCAGAATATAAAGATGTGCATTCTCTAATGTGTGGTACAGTTGGTAAAATTGTAGATACATTTGAAACAAATGAATATAGAGCTAGCAGTCTTGGAAATACTTTGATGATAAAATCTAAAGACAAAGATGGCAAAGAGATTTTTATTTTATATTGTCACTTAGACGAAATTTATGTAATTGAAGGAGCTAAAGTGAAACATGGACAAAAAGTAGCTAAATCAGGTAGTACAGGTAATGCCTCTTATAGTGGACTACCAAATGGAGTTGCTGGGCGTGGAATTGAAAAAGAAAACTGGCATTGTCATATAGAAGCGGCAACAAAAGGAGAAGGCTCAAACAATTTTTATTATTTAGGAAGTTATAGATTAAAAGCGGAAGATTATATGAAGACAAAATTTGATGATAATGGTAATAAAATTTAATAAGATGAAATTAATTTTTAAAATATTAATATTTAGTCTAGTTCTAAGCTCTTGCAATGGGCAAAACAAAACTAAAGTAGCCAAAGAAATAAAAAAGGATAGTAATGATTTGCAAAATGTTGATTATCTAAATGAAAAATATAAAACAGGTTATCAACTAAATATTGACGGCTCTAATTTATCAGACCATCCAATTATAAATTACCTTGATTGTGTAAGCGAGGGATATTTCACTTTACATTTTATACCTAAAAAAGATACGCTAAGAGTTTTCTGGACTGATAAATATTTAAAAATATACAAGTATGAATATGATGATATGGATACAGAAAACAAACATATTGTTAAACTTTTAAAGAATAATTATAATTTATATAATATTTTTAGATACCAAATTAACAAAGAATATTTAGAACTAAATGGAGCTTGTTCGCAAGAGAGTTTATACACTAAAGATAATAGTATTGCAAATATTTACCTATTAGATCAAACTAATAATGAATGGAGTTTAATAAAACGAATAAAAGTAGATACGCTTCCTCCATATCATGATAATAATTATTTTTTAAAACTATTTCCAGAATTATTTTCTTTTGATAAAGTTTTGAAATTTAACGAGAATAAAAATATAGTATGTTTCTATGACTATGATCTAGATCAAGACGGGATAAAAGATAAAATCATACTTTATACAAATAATGAAGAGAAAGGAGAGTTTGAAAAAAAACATTTTGGTCTTTCAATGGAAATAAAAAGAGGATTTCCTAATAATATTTACCAAAATTGGAGTGCCAATGATTTGATAATACCCAAAAATAATTTCAACTGTGCTACTGAGGGATTCAATACAATAGTATTTAAGGACAACTATTTCACAATTGAAAATCAAATCTGTTCCGATTACATTGAAATATCAACTTATACCACTTTTAAAGTAATTGGAAACAAAATAGTACTCCATAAGTACGGGGAAACGTACTTTGATAAAGCGGAACACGAAAGAGTAATACCTTCAAAAACTTGGGGAATTAAGGATTTTAGTATTTTAAATTTTGTAGATGTTACTGATGATTTTTTAAATAAATTAAGACAAACAAAACCAAAAGGCTAAAAGTTAATTAAGATATGGAATGATGATTATAGAAAAAAAAAAGAATGGTTGGGCAAAAATTAATATTAAAAGAAATTTAATATGAAACATTTTTTATATCTGCTTTTTTTAATTCAATTTCAAAATTGCAAATCAGACACCGTCTCAATTCCAACTATTTCATCCAATAAAGAAATAAAGGTAGCAGACACCATTCAAGATAATTATTTGATCAATTCCGTAGATAAAATTGCTATTGGGGAAAAAATTGAAGACAAAAATAAGATATTACAATTAAAAACCACATTGAAGAATGCTCTTAGCAGAGAAGTTATGAAACCTTATATGTGGGATATTTTCGATTCTGACAATGATACTTTATTGCAATTTTATAATTATAAAAAATTCATAATCAATCGCATGGAGTTTAAATCTTATTTTATAAATATAGATTATGAAGATGGTAATTATGAAAGTATTCTCTTGGTTAATGAATCGTTGGATATTGAATATAATAGTTTGTTAGTCTACGAACAACTACGATCTGAAGAAAATCAATCAAGAAACGCCCAAATTATGGGAGATAGAGTTAAAATTACCTTTAAAAGTCCCACTTCATCCGAAAATTTAGATTTTCAGGTGAAGGATGGGATGTTTTTAGATTATTTTGACTCTGTCAGTGTTGATAGAAAATGGGGGGATAAAAAAATATTGATGGGAAATTTGTTTTATGAGTATGAACTTAAGGGAAAAACAACTGATCATCTTAAAATTGGCCCTTGGGTAGAAGTAAGATACTCATCAGAGTACGATAAAATTATAATTGAAAATGGTAATTATATTAATGGATTAAAGGATGGTGATTGGTATTTTTCTCCTGAAGGTCCAGTAGATGTAATAAAGAAGTTTGATAAAGGAAAATTTATTTCAAAATCATATCGTTAATAGAAACTATTGGATGGCTACAATACAGTATTACTTAATGGATAGCTTAAATTTTAATATATAGTAAAATAGACTATATAAAACAACCCGCAAAGGATTTTAAAAATAAAGCAGAGTTCATTGACATATTGATAAAAAAGTTTTAAAAGCAAACAATAGCGTGTCATTTATGAACGATGCGCTATGAGTTTTGAAAAAGATAAAATATAAAGCTAAAAGAGATATATAAATGTAAATTATTTAAATCATTTGAGCTTGCTGCAAAGAAAAAAGCATAAAGATTTTAAATTTAATGAAAATGAAAAACACAATAATTATAGTAGCGCTTTTAGTTATGTTGATTTCTTGTAATAATAAAGCAGATAAAAAAAATATTGAAAGTAGTACTATTGATAATAGTCATGAACAGTATTTTGAAAACACTAAAATGGTAACGAATTTAGATGAAGCGCCTTATAATAAAAGGCATATTAGTAACGGTAGTCAATATAAGTATGATACGCTTTCTTCAAATTATATAAGTGATGTAAAAACAATTCTTCAAACTAAAAATTTTAAATTTCCTGAAGAGCAAAAGTTTAAAGATAAATTGATGCAAGTTTTTAATATAAATGTATATGACTTTAAAAATAAAGTTGTTGTTCTGAGACCGGCTATGTTTACTGAAATTGCAATAAAAGACGAGAAATTTGTTTTAATAGAAGATCCTAAAACTGAACATAGAATTATAAATGATGATTTAGAATTCTATTATAATTCTTATGTATTTTATGGAGACAGAGAAGCATTTAGGTGGTTGCAGATAAAGAATAAAAAACAATTAATAGATTTGGTTTTACTATATGGCTATAATTCAGACAAAGAATTAGTAAAGTTAGTTTTTAAAAATTTCGATTTCAATAATAGCGATTTATTTCATGATTTAATTTTTACAAATGATATTAAATTAAAAAAGTTTGTATTACGGAAAAGCATTTTAGATGATATCGAACAATTAATTTATGAAGGAGCAACAGATGGATTTACTGATATAAAAAAAGCTAATGGTTATAATAGTTTTTCTAATATAATTCAGAAAATTAGAGATGAGCCAAAAAATTATAATGATCCAGAAAAATACATCGCTTTCCTTTATGAAAAAGAGTTAAGAATAGGTATTGTTAGTCATGTTAAATCTAACGTAATTAACGATCCTAATTATAAATCATTTTTGAAAGAGAATAATTATTTTAATTTTAAAAAGTTAAAAAATTATATAGAGAAAGTGTATGTGGGTGGAACTAATTCAGAAGAATAATCTAATTCTTTTTTATTTAAAATTAAGAATAAAAGATTATGTAATAGGGTAATTAAGGACAAAAATAAAAATATTAATAGCTCTTAAAAAGCCACTATTCAAACTAAAATAATACAATTATATAACGTTACTAAGTTTCAAAGGACGGTAAAGTCTTTTATTTTTGGATTAAAATTTTTAACAAGCTAACTAGGATTAATTTAAATTATAATAACAATGAGAATACAATTTTTAATGCTTTTTTTGTTTTTATCAGTAATACAAAATTCTAATGGACAAAATATTTCCATTCAAGTATTATCTGCAGTAGAGAAAGACAAAGTAATTGATAATGCCGAGGTTATGGTGCAACGTAATGGGCAATCATCTACTAAAGTTAAAACGAATAACCAAGGTAAAGTAACAATCAACGGTGGGTTCCAAGATGACTCAAATACGTTATTAATTATTAAAAAACTAAATTATTCCAGTTTAGTTGTCAAATGTCCTTGTAATGATTTGACCTATGCTTTGAGTCCAGTTATGAAAAATTTAGACGGAATGAGAATTGTTTTGAACTGGGGTAAATATCCAAGTGATTTAGATTCCCATTTGAAATTCCCAAATAACCATGTTTTTTTTCAGAGCAAAAAAGGTTCTTCGTCAAATCTAGATGTCGATGATACGGATAGTTATGGTCCTGAAACAATTACCATTGATAAGAAAAAATTTGGAGAAACATACCACTATTTTGTACATGATTATTCAAATAAAGAAAATTTAAGTTCCAATAAATTATCAGCAAGTGGAGCCAAAGTTTTTGTGTATGTGGGACAATCATTAGTAAAAACGTATTACATACCTAAAAATAAAATAGGTAATGTGTGGAATTTATTTAAAATAAATGAAAATGGTGAAATAATAGATATAAACAATGTTATTTCTAAAACTGTCGAGGAGGTAGGAATAGAAACTTCTAATGAAGATAATGAAGAAGATGTTTATGTTAGTAATGAAGATAAAAAAACAGCACTTCTTTTAAATAAAAAAGGTGATTTAGCTTACCAAGCTAAAGATATTGATGGCGCTTTAAATTACTATAAGCAAGCTATAGATTACAATCCAATATTTGGACAAGCTTATGGTAATTTAGGATTAATGTATATAAAGAAAGGGTATAAAGCCGAAGCTATTTATTCAAATAGAAAAGCGATAACCTACGCTTCTGGAAATTCAATAAACACAACTAAAGCTAGCGCTTACTACAATATCGCTAAAATTTTTGAGAATGATAATGACTTAGAAGAGGCGCTAAATTATTATAAATTGGCAAAAGAATATAAGGAAAACACAGTATATGATAATGCCATAAGCCGCGTTAAAAACAAAATGTAATACATACAATTAAAACCTCATTTGAAATAAAATAATTAAATATGATAGAAAAATTAAATCATTTTCCCGTGAACTGGATTGATGGGATGAAGATAAATAAAACTCATTTTTTATCGATGCAGGATAATGTATCTGAATTAGTGAATGATGCTATAGGGATTCATACCACTCCTATGAGTTATGGGTTATTAGACTCTGGTAATAAAAATAAGGGAGCTACAAAAATTACCCTAGGAATTGATAATCATAAATTACTTCGTGTAAGGGTAGAAGAATGTCATGCAATTACTCCCAATGGTTCAAGAATTGAAATTAGTAAGAGTAATACTGATACATTAGATCTTCAAGTAGCCTATCCTGAAGAGGTTTATGAGATAAAAGAAGGAGAGGAATTGGTTTTATTAGCTTGTATATCAGTTAATTCTAAAAAAAGGATCCCTTTTGGAGAGCCAGATCCAGATGAAGTTCCACCAAGATATCCTTACACACAACCAGAATATAAATTGCACTTAATTAAAGCTGAAGAATTTCGTTCAGGAATAGGGTATGGCGGCTTTTACTTAGCAATAGGTAAAGTACGAATAGGAGACACAACTGTTCTTGATGAGGATTACATTCCTTCGTCTATTACGGTCGCTTGTCATCCTAAATTAGTAGACATGCAGGCGCAAATTGCACGTTCTTTTGGTCAAATAGAGATTTATTCAGTACAGATTTCTCAAAAAATAAACCGAATTCAACAATCTGGTTTATTAGCCCATACCGTAATGCAATTAGCAGATAATACTGGATATTATTTAGGAAGTATTCTTACCCAGTTCCGTTGGTTTTCATTGCACCAGCATCCAGCGGCAATGTTGAGTACTGTAGTTTCATTTGCTAGAGTGATGAAAAACTTTATCGATTCAAAATCTGGAGCAGGTAAAGAGGAGTTGTTAAATTATTTTGCTGAATGGTGTGATATTTCACAAGGGGATTTTGAAACGCTGTTTACATCTTTAATCAATACAGGTTATGATCATGTACATATAGATAAAACGGCTACTCTTACCATGAATGCATTAGATAGAATCGAAAGGTTATTTGAGACATTAAGCAAACTAGATTACATAGGTAAGAAAAAAGAAAACATAGAGCTATTTGTTGCTGAAACTGATAAAAAAGATATTGTACATAACCCGAAACGTCATGGTTTCTTTATAAAAGATTAATAAAAATAGAGTAATAAAATTATGGAAGTATTAAACAAACAAGAACGTCAGAAAGCATTTGTAGCTTTTCTTATTGCATTTATCCTCACATTTTCAGTTATGTTAATTGCAGTATCTTTTAATTTTTATATGCCAATGGCAGAAAACAAAATGTTAAAGGCAGAGAATCAAAGAATGAAACGTGAATATGATTATCAAACTAGTTTTTCAGTAAAAATTGATAGTATTAGAACTACTATTGACTCTATTAACTCACCAAAAGTAGATAATGATTTTCAACAACGTCTAGCGAATGTGATGATCGCTAATATGTATCAAAAAATACCAAAAGATACAACGGATAATAAAAAATTATATAACAATGTAATATTAGCATACAAGAATATTATTGATTACAAGAAGCAAATTAGAAGTCTTACTCATAATTCCCATTTGATTGATAGTTTGAATCAATCTGCAAAGACTTATAAAGAAGAGTTAGGAAAAGTAAGTAGGGATTTAGATATCTGTCGTCAGATTTATCAAAATCAATAATGTAAAATAAGAATACAAAACAATTAAAATAATAAAAACCATTTAAATTTAAAATTATGTTATCAAATTATGGAATTGGAGGTAATGAAGTAAAATTAGATGCAGATGAAGCAATCTCTGCAATCCCTCAAAACAGAACACTTATTGCTCAAAAATTGACTGTTGATGCACCTGTAAAACCGGAACTAGTAGAAGGAATTACAAGTATCGAAAAAGCTTTTGAACATTTTAAACCAGTAGTCAAAGTAAACTTTGAAAATGTTGATGGAGCGACTAAAGTAGAAGCTTTAAATTTTAAAAATTTAGGAGATTTTGGAATTAAAGGAATTACTTCACAAAGTAGTTTTTTATCAGATCTAGAAACAGAAAAAGATCAGTATCAAAAAATTATTCGTCAATTAAAATCGAATAAAATTTTAAAAGCTGCACTAGAAGACGGCGAAGCTAAAAAAGCTTTATTAGAAAGTCTAGGTACGCTAATCAATGAGTTAAAAGATAATAAATAAGAAATTTAAAGATATATAATATGTCAAATAAAGAAGCATATAAGAGTAATGAGGTCGATACTGCTGTAGTAGATCGTAAAGTTGCCGGAGGGTCAATTGAAAAAAATATTGAAAAACTAGCTAAGTATGGTGGGTTTGATTTATTAGAAATGTCAATTGAAGGAATTCAAAATCTTAATCCTGATAGAAAAGCAAGAAGAAAAATTTTCCTTGGTGAAGTAAACAAAGCCAAAGAAAGAGAAATTCTAAAAAAGACATTAGAACTTTGGGTTGCTGTATTAAGCAATAATGAGGCTTTGACTGATATGGTTGCTGTAAGTGAAGATAAATGCAAAGAGTCTGAAGCTTTATTAAAAAAGAACTTAATTAAAGCAGTTGAAGATACAAGAGAAATAGAAGCAGCATATAGAACTGTAGCTTTGTTTTTCAAAAACACCGAAACGGATAAAGTTAAAAATGTTACGATAGTAAATGCAGATTTAGAGCAATTAAAAGACCTTGATAATACTCGTTTTATTGATACAATTCACTCAGAATTGGTAAATAATTACGACCGTTTAGATCTTAAAAACAACTACGGTATTCTTGTAATTCCAGGGTATTTGGGTTCTAATAAGGTAATCGAGAAATGGGCTAAAATTGCTCACGAAAACAAAGTCATGTTAGTTACTGATTTTGAACACCTTGATGAGCCAGATGATGTTATGGAAATGTTTGATGCAGCTGCATTAACAGGTGGTGAAATACACCGTTCTAACGTTATCATGACGTGTAACTGGTTAGTAGGTCGTGGTAGATTTGATCAAATAGGGGAGAGTGATGATTTACACATTGCACCATCTGCAGCACTTGCTGGAAAAATCTACAAAACATTAATGTCTCAAGTTACTGCGGGTAAAAAGTTTGGTGGTATAAATGAAGTTGACGGTGTAAAATTTGACCTTAAGAAAAGTGAAATTGCAAATCTTGAAAACTTAGGATTAGTTCCTATGGTAAACGAGTATGGAAAAGTAATGGCCTTTTCAGCAAAAACATTATTTAGTGGAGATAACCTAGGATTACAAACATATTCAGTAGTACGTGTTTTTGACTATGTTACTAAAGTATTAATGGATTTCCTTAACCGTCGTGCATTTGAAAACTTTACTGCAAAAACACGTAAAGATATCATGAACCAGATCGTTAGTTTCCTTGATGGTATTACAGGTCCGGATAAATTGATTGAAAATTTTGAAATTCGTAGATTCGAACAAGATCCAATTCAGAAAGATAGAATATATATGGATATCCATATGAAGCCTTATTTTCCAGCTAAAAACTTCCTTATAAAAATGGATGGTCACAAAGGTGACGATGGAACAGAATGGGATACAGATTACGAACAAAAATAATAATTATAGAGTAATTTAAAAAGGAAGCACATTAACCTGTGTTTCCTTTTTTACACAAAACATTGATCTTTTGAATGATCAAACCAAATAATTCAAATCCCATGAACGCACTTAAAATAGTAGTTTTAATTATATTATTTTCAATTACAAATAATATAAATGCTCAAAAAGTTAATCCTGTTGATACTTTAAATTGTTCTATTTCACAAAGTGAATTATTACTATCAGGAAAACCTTTTGCTAGTGCAGCACCACTTTTATTTCGCGTTTTTAACGAAGATTATGAATATGCTGTTTTTCAACTTGGTAAAAGAAAAAGAAAACTCTTTCTATATTTTAAAATTTTCTCAGAAAACGTTTGTGTAAAACAAAAACAACCGCTTGAACTTTATTTTAAAAATGGAGATAAGTATGTTTTAAAAAATTCATTTGCAGTAAACTGTGACGGAACTGCTGCCTTACAACTTAGAAGAAGAGACATTAAGAAATTAATGAATAACGATATCAACACGATTAGATTTTACACCTTCAATAAAGATTATGAATTTAATCCAAATGAAATTGATAATCAGAATATTAAAGTGTATTTACAATGTCTAAAATTATATAAAATAAAGAAAAAAAAGTAATAGGTACTTTAAAAGTATTTATAAACGTATAAAAATCGAAACTTAATTTATTTAAAAATCTAAATATGCCATTTCCCGAATTAAATTTATCATTAGGACTCACTGACAATGATGGCTCTGTATTCTACTCAGGAAGTGGAGAAGGTAAGATTATTGTTCGCACAGATACTGCTTTAAAAAAGCACACCATTACCATAACTATTTCTGAACAACAAGTTGGATCAGTTAATTTAAAAACTCATTTTGAAGGAGCAGAGATACCAGCTGAAATTGAAGTGCCTACTTATCAAATGATTATTACTGATGATAGGAGCAATGAAAAAGAAGTGTATAAGGTAACACGTGACACCTTCTTTTACAGGGAACAAACAACTAAAAAAGGATTGTGGAGTTTTTTAGGATTAAAGTTCTTAGCGCCCAAAAATTTTCTATTTGATAACATCCCTTTTGAGCCATTATATGAGAATATTGAAACATTTGATATTTCTAAATACCGAACGTTAAATCAGGAACAGCTTACTTACACTTTTCAAAAGGAAGGACAAAATATTCAAATCTTTGCTGGGGATATCAATACACTTAAAGTAAAAAAAGGAACTAGTTATTTTATTATTGTTGACGAAAAAAAAGGACAACGGTTTATAGGTGATATTTTATATCGAGAAAAATTTTTAAAACTGACTCCAAAAGTCACATTAAACATAATTAAGAGAAAACAAGTTTCTAGAAGTATGGAAACAAACAAAGAAGGCCATATAGACAGGTTAATTTATATTTAAAAAACTAACGAATGAAAGGAGCTTTTTATAAACTGCCCATAGATTTTAATAGCGTAATTCAAAAAAAAGAATTAGAAAAAACTTCTATTGAGCACTCTATTGCACAACAAGTAATTTTATTGGCAACTACAACCTTTGGCGAATGTAAATTTGACGAAACTTTTGGCTCTAAAATATGGGAAATCGATTTTGATTTACTAATGAATGAAAATACATTAAAAGAAATTATTTCTAAAACAATGAGGCAAGCGTTACTTTTTCATGAAAAAAGAATTAAGCTAAATGAACTTAAAGTAGAATTATCTGAAAAAATGTATTTGGTAGATGATGTTAGTAGGTCTAAAAAAAAGGTTGATATTATTATAGAAGCCACTATAAAAAGTACCAACAGGGCTTTTGATTTTAGAGGATATTTTTTTGTAGGTCCCTTATCTTATAAGTAATTGATTATAATTAAATTGGCGTCAGGGCTGATGTTTAAAGGGATTACAGTTTAAGTTTAAATTAATAAGTAAAATTTGGTTAAAAAAAAGGTGTTTGTATTGTTTTTATAATTACATTTACGGTATAAATAAATAAATTAATAATTAAAATTTTACAATTATGTCGTTTTTAACATCATTAACAGTTGCAGGAAAAGATTACAAAGTATTAAACGTGAGTTATGATTTAGCTCAAGAGACAGACGCTTCAGGACGTCCATCTACGGTTACACGTGGAGGAAGAGTAATGATTGAAGTAGAGTCTACAGGTGGTACAGAATTGTTCGAATGGATGACAAACAATTTCGAAAGAAAAGACGGGTCAGTAAAATTCATCAAGCGTGATTCTAATGCTACTTTAAAAGAACTAAAGTTTACAGAAGCTTACATGGTTAAGTACAAAGAAAACTTTGATCACAACAGTGCAACTCCGTTAACGGAAACATTTATGATCTCTGCACGTAAAATCTCGATGGGTGGAGGAGAATTTGATAATGCTTGGGTATAATCCTTTGGACTTTATCAAACTTTATTAAGCTTGAAACTAGTAAGGAAGTCCAGTAATTGGGCTTCCTTTTTTTGTTTTAAATAAGCTTAAATTTTCATAAGATAGTTGCAAAGCTGCACTGTTTTTATTTTTTTAACAATCTAATATTTTTACCATGAGTTTTTTATCAAAATTACATATAGACGGAGAAGAATTTAATGTTTTAGAATTTAACATCAATTTTAAACAAGAAGTAGACACTACAAGCAAGCCTACAGGAAATGCCAAAGGTGGCGTTGTGAAAATGATAATAGAAGCGAGTCAAAACAGCCATTTTTTAGCATGGATGCTTAATGGGGATTTGACAAAAGACGGAAAAATTGTTTTTTATAGACGCGATGCTTTAAGCAAAATGAAAGAGCTTACGTTTACCAAAGCATTTTGTATTAGTTATGATGAGCAATTTACGAGCACTACTGATATACCGATGAAGATCACCATGGAGTTAGTAGCTAAGGAAATCACATTTGGAGACGCAACGTTCTCTAATAACTGGATCGCTTTAGACTAAATTGTAAAGTTTACTTAAAAACACGTATGTAATTATGGGACATTTTTCAGACCAAGTACAAATAACTATCGGGAGTTTTACCCAGAATGTTGTATATTATGATTTAGAGCTATCGCAAAAAATGGCTGATCATCATCATTTTTCATTCGTTTGGCAATACACTGGTAAAGCAATCATCAAACCTGCAGATCAAGCCAAAGCTTTACGAAGCTATCTAGGGGATGAAGTAATTTTTACCTTCAAGAGTCTTACTGGCATTAAGTTAATGAGCAAAGGGATCATTACGGAACTTTCCTCTGTAGATCTACATGGTAGCCCTGTAGGATTACATGTAAAAGGAATAAGTCACAGTATCGTTCTAGACGACATGAAAAAATCAAGAACCTTCTTAGAACGCGGAATGGACGATATTGCTTTGGGGATTTTTGCCGAAGGTCCAGGGGAATTTTATCAAAGAGATTCAATAAAAGCTACCTATCTCAAGGAGTTCAAATACATGGCTCAATATAATGAGACCAGTTTTGATTTCTTAAAAAGATTAGCAACTCGTTACGGCCAATGGTTTTATTTTGATGGAATGCGCATGCAGTTTGGACAGACTAAAACCAGTAATATAAAACTCATCAACGGGGCATCATTACATAGTTTTAAGATCCAGACAAACATGTCAGCACATAAAATTTCGTTGGCAGGATATGATTATAATAGTGCAGCCAATACCCGCAGCTCAGCAGCAAGAACCGCCACAGGAAGTAAGGATAGTTTTGCCTCTATTGTAGGCTATAATCAAGGAACAGTAGCGCAATCAGACTTAACAGTAGGTGCTTACACGACCAATGCTCAAAATAAAGAGGAGATAGATGAAATGACCACCTTACAAACAGCAGGTAGTGATGCTAACAGTGTGTATTATAGTGGGATTTCGTATTTTCCGTTAGGAATAGGACAGGTATTTACAATAACAAACCAAACGGTAGAGCATGAACTGATTGTTATAGAAGCCACCCACCACTCTAAAGTACATGGGAATTATGCATGTGAGTTCAAGGCCATCCCAGCAGATGTAGCCGCACCGCATTACACTAATGTGCATGTTTACGCCAAAGCAGATACGCAACCCGCCAAAGTAAAAGACAACAACGATCCAGAAGGATTAGGACGCGTAAAAGTATCCTTCAACTGGGCAAGTGGCAGCACCACTAGCGAGTGGATGCGCATGATACAGCCGCACTCAGGTGCTGGAAAAGGATTTTATTTCATCCCCGAAATAGGCGAAGAAGTTTTAGTAGGATTTGAAGGCAATAATGCCCAGAACCCTTACGTTTTAGGTAGTCAATACAACGGTAGTGAATCTAGTGGGTATGCTGATGGTGAGAACAATGTAAAAGCCATTCACACCCGATCAGGAACTAAAATTATCATGAACGACAGTGAGGGTAGTATTTTAATCGAGGATCCTTCTGGAAATACTTGGCAAATGGACGGTCAAGGAAATATAAGTGTGAATGCGCCTAAGAATTTTACTTTGAATGCTGGAGAGGATGTAAATATTACCGCAGGGAAGAATGTTTCGGTAAGTGCTGGGGAAAGCGTGATTAACTCAGCCAATAAAGATATTACTCAAACAGCGGGACAAGATATTACTCAAACGGCGGTAGGTGATTTTACGGAAAGTGCTAATAATAAGTCGGAAATAGTAGAGAATAATTACAATAGAGGGGCAGGAGAAACGGCAGATTTATTCTCTAAAAAATTTACCGCACATAGCTCCGAAGAAGATATGCTTTTAAAGAGTAAAACAATGGTACAATTGAATAGTGGTGAAAAATCAGTGAATCATTAAAACGAAAAAATAGTATGGCTATTAATAAACAAGCTAAAAACATACACGTAATAATAAAAAAAGCCGATGTTATTTTTGCAGGAAACTTTACAGTGACTGCCAAGAAAGTAATTATCGAAGCTACAAACGATGAGTTAGTGTTTAACGGTATAAAAAAAATTAAAGTAGATGGGAATTAGCTATAATGATTATGAACCAACAGAAAGAAAAGAGAGAGAGGTTGAAGAAACTACCTCTTCTGGAGAAGAATTAGTTTTATTTTTTAGATCAGAAACACAAGCACAAGGTTTCCCGAAAAGAGATAAAAGAGATAAAATTAAAATAAACGGTGTAGAACAATTTAAGCCATTAGAAGATTTAAAATATGCACAATCATTTGGTTTTGATTATTATAGACCAGATTTATATGGAAGTGACACAAAAATATACGAAGGAGGAGTTGCAACAGGGCATAAATTAGAAGATAATTTTGAAATTGACAATCAACTATCTTTAGAATTAAAAAATAAAAAAGGAAAAAGTAAATTTATTGATAATGAGTTTACTCTTGTAAATAGTAGTTCTTCAACAAATTATAAGTATTTCATTCCTAATTTATTGGTTATAAAAGGTAAAACAATAACTTTTTATGCAAAATATTTATGTCCAGATAATACGGGCGTTTCTGCAAAAATAACACTATCTGATGCAACAGGAATTGATAACTACACTCAAGACGTATCATTTAATAAATCAGAAGAAATTAAACCAATAACAATTACAACAAGTGCATCTGTAAATATTGCAATCGCAACCATATTATCAATAACCATTGAAAAAGAAGGTGTTACAACTGTTATAGGGAAATGTAATATTTTGCCAAATAAACAATATGAACCAAATTTTATTTTTATAGATGTAATTTATAATTCTACAATAGCATCTTCAACCGACTATTCAAAATTTGTAAAAAATTTGAATGAAAAAGCATTTAATCAGGCAGGTATTAATATTGTAAAAAGTAAAAATCAATACACCTTACATCTAAAACCAAATGATGCATTAAGAGTAACAGATAGCAAAGAGCCTATTGTTAACTCTAATATAGTATCTAACAGTATAAATGCTACAAACCAAATAACTAATTTTGATAACGTTCTTGAAATTGCCAGTTATAAATTTTATGAGGGAATTGCATTAAAATTAATGAATGAAATTGAAGTTGAACTAAAAAAAATAAAAGTAAAAGACAAATCAAAAAAAGACTATCCACTAATAAAAACAACAGAAAGTTTAGAAGAAATTATCAAAACAAAGGATGGTACAAATGATGAAAAACAAAAAAGATACAATAGATTAATAAACAACATCATTGGTTTTATTAAAGAATCTAAAATAAATTACCTTATTGGATTTATGTGTAGTAACTTAGAAAGTGTAGATGATTCTATTGCATTAGGTTATCTTAATACTAGGGGTTTTATCGTTTCAAAATCTGGAACAAGTGATTTTATGACTTGCGCCCATGAAATAGGACATAATTTTAATCTTGGGCATACCTTTTTAAAAGCAGGGCAAGTAAATGATTTACAAATTCCAATGACAGAGACTTTAGAAAATATCATGGATTATTTATCTGGAAATCCTCCTCCAAGAAAAAGTTTTATGGCTTTTCAATGGTTTAAAATGCAAAAATCTTTAGATAGATATGCAATAAGTGATAAGGATATAGATACTACTAGCACTGGAATACTAAATGGATTTAATTGTTTGAAAGATAATACTTCAAATTATTTAGGTTCTCTAAATTTATATTTAAAATTTTTCACTTACGAAATCATTAGAAGCATTTTTTTAAATATAGAAGATAGTAATAAAATAACCTTACTGCATAGCGATAAAGACGAAAATGATGCCTTGAATATTATCTCTGAAATTATTAAAAATACTATTAAAGAATTACAATCATGAGGTTTAAAAATATCATAATAATACTACTCATTTTTATATCTAGTTGTAGTCCAAAAATAAATTATATCGATGGCCATAAAATTATTAGATATGGGACAAAAGAATTTGAGAATTTTGAGAAAAATGCAACTATAAAAAAAGAAGAAGCTTGGGCTATACAAAAAGAAATTACGAGTAAACATCAAGTCCCTGTTACTCATTGGTTATTTTTCATAATTGATAAAAAATATATTTTTACAACAAGTTTTTCATCAAAAAGAGAAACAGAGTTAAAAGGAATAAGCGTTGATTCAGATACTGGAGAAGTAAAAAATATAGATTATAAAACTCATGTTAAATATGAAAATTTTTATAATGGAGATAACGAAACATTTTCTACTTAATTAAATAGAAAATATAAAAAAAATGAAACTTTATTGGTCACAGCTTGGGGTTTAAAACCCTGCAATTTATTTCAGAACTTTAGTATTGCGAAAAAATCTTTATTTTTAGTTTATAAGTAGAGATTTAAGAAAAGGTTCTCACACAGTAAGTAGCTTAACGTGTCATGTTGTTTGGTTTACTAAATATAGGTTCAAAGTTTTGAAGTGAGATGTTCAAAAGCGATTACGTGAACTTTTGATTCAGATATGTGAAGCTGAAGGAATTGATATTTTAAAAGAAGTTGTGAGTTCGGACCATGTTCATATGCATATAGAGTATGCTGCAATACAAAATGTTAATTCAATTTTGAAAAGTTTCAAAGGAAGAACTTCAAGAAAACTTCAAATGGAATTTCCAGAAATCAAAGCACGATATTGGGGGCAACACTTTTGGGCAAGTGGTTATGGAGTTTGGAGTACAGGAAACTTTACAGATAAGATGGTAAATGAATATTTGGAATATCATCGAAAAAAAGATGGAGATGATGATTCCAATTTCATTCTCGAATGAAAAGATGAGGGACTTTCAGTCCCTCGTAAAACAAACCTCTGCACTTTCAGTGCAGAGTGGTTTAGTTTAAAAACTTTAGTGTTGGTACAAGTTCTGGTGGAACAGGTATAGATAGAATTAAAAAAGCAATTACCTCAATAGATATTGATGTAATTGCTTGCAATATGGAAGAATTTTTAGCTGGTTTGCACGAAATGTATGCAAATGAAAATACAGAAGAAATAGGCATTACAGTTTTTCTTTTACCAATAATTATTAGATACTCAAATCCTCCTGCGGGTATAGCTGTCGATTATTTGGATGATTTTTCGGATGATGTTTTTAGTACAGGTAGATATATAATGATGACAAAGTTTTCTAAATTATTGAGAAAAGAAACTTTAGTTCATGAAGCAGCTCACACTTTAGGGTTATTTCATTCATTTCAAAATATTTCAACAGATCATGGTCGACCTGTTATTCCTGTTCATTCTTTTGAATATGCTACAACTGAAAATTTAATGGACTATAGCCAAAATGTTGTAACATTTTGGAAGTGGCAATGGAAAAAAATGAGAGAAGACAATATAGATCTAGAATTAATACTATGAAAAAATCAATAATAATTTTATTATTTTCAATTTCCAATTTTACTTTTAGTCAAGTAGAAAAGGATACTATTATTCTCAATCAACATGATATTGTTGAAAAAACTGACACTATTTTTAATGTTAAAACTAAACCAATAATTAATATTTTAAGTGTCAATAAAAAAAACGGAGATTTTTTAGATGGTTTATATAGAATCAATATTGATGATAATAATTATTTTATAACCAACTATAGAAATGGAATAGAGGATAATGCTATTTTTAATATAAATAAATTTTATCATAATGGACAATTAAAACAGTTGAATATTAAAGGATACCAAATAATTGGTTCTAAATATATTTCGATTAAAGATTATAATTGTCATAAAAGGAAATTAGAAGGAAATTACATTGACATGCAGAATAATCATATTATTGAGAAGATAAAAATCAATCAAAAAATTAGAAATAAAAATATTATATTAATAATTAAGAGTAAATCAAGCACTTCCAGAATTATACTTGAAAGAAATTTAATATGTATTTGTGAATAGAAATTTATTAAAAATCTAGCTGATGGAGCTGCATTCTATTCAAAGCTTTAAACGCATACGTCAAAGCCGATACCTCTACCTCTATGCCAAATACGGACGGAAATACATGAACAAAATTTTTTAAATCCGACCCCAAACCTACAAAATTTGTTGCTTATGATAAAATTAAAGCTTTAAAAAACCTTTATGGTATTTTAGAGTATGGTGGATTCAATTAACAAATGCAACCTCATGCACATTGTTTAAGTTTTTGCTCAAAAATTTCATTTGGACTTTTAAAACCAAATCTTTTTCTGGGTCTGTTATTTAATTTATTTGTTACTCTTAAAACCTCTTCTTCTGTTATTAAATCAAAGTTATATTTTTTTGGAAAATATTGTCTTACTAGACCATTTAAATTTTCATTAGCACCTCTTTCCCAACTACAATATGGGTTGGCAAAAAAGTATGAGATTTCTAGTATTTCAGATACTTTTTTATGGTTTGCAAACTCTTTCCCATTATCAGATGTGATGGTGTGCAAAATGGGTTTCCAATCCATTAATAATTCAATTAATTTCTCCTGAATTTCTTGTGATTCCTTACTGTTTATTTTAGCCATTTTAAGCACACCTGATGCTCTATCATTTATTGTTAACAAAGCTCCTTTGTGATTTTTACCTATTACCAAATCAATTTCTAAATCCCCAATTCTTTGCTTTTCTTCTACAACCAACGGCCTGTTTTCAATACCAACTCTATCTTTAATAATACCTCTTGAGCCTTTTAAAGCCCCTCTTTTAGCATATCGCTTTCCTTTTGTGCGTAGGTGCTTATAATGTTGTCCGCCTTTCTTTTTGTCGCTCCAAATGAATTGATAAATTGTTTCAATCGAAACACATTCAAAGTTTTTATCACTGCAATATCCTACTATTTGTTCAGGACTGAAATCTTCTTCTAAAAGATGAATAACATGTGCTTTTATCTGTTCAGTAAAGCGTATTTTCTTAGCTTTTTCATGCTGTCGAATACTGGCTTTACTTTGGGCTAATTTAGCTTTATAAACTTTATTTCTTTGATCGGAATTTCTGGATAGCTCTCTTGAAATTACAGATTTATCTCTACCTATAACCTCTCCAATTTTACTCATTGAAAATCCTTGTGAACGAAGTGTAGCAATTTCGTATCTTTGTTCAATCGTTAAATGTGACATCTTTTTTTTGTGCTTAGTAACCCAAAAATAAGAGAAATTTTTTTCGTAGCCTACTGATAAGTCTTGAAGATCTAGATCTTCAAGACTTATCAGTAGGCTTTATTTAAACAAATAAGGAGTGTTGCATTTATCACTTGAATCTAAGTATTCATTAGAAAACGATATTTCTGGTATACCAATTATTAAACAATATTACCAACCAGTTATAGCGTTATATCCCACAGAGCCCGATCCAGAAAATGCACGCAAGTTTATTGAAACAGGAAAAGCAAAGCTAAAACTTTATTTAAAATTTGAAGAAAAGGACGGTAAAAAAATAAAACCAGACAAGCTTATTTTCGAAATGGACAATATCTTAATGGATGATAAACATCCATTCGTTAGTATTGACACCCATACGATAGAGAAAAAAAAGATAAATGATGATATAGACATTGAAATTACATGTAAAGCAGAGTTTGCTACTGATAAAGAAATAAAAGTCTACGCAATCTCATTAGATGCCTCTGGTAACCAAACTGCAAAATTGCAGGCTGGTGTATTAAAAATGATTGCACCTGCCAAAAAAACTATGAAAGATATTGTTGTGGTACTGGTAAGAACATCATCTGGAGAAGGCAATCCAAAAGATTTGGCTATTTTTAAACGAAACTTAAAACAAGCTTTGATTAAAACAAATATAACTAGAAAAGCAATAAAGGGAGGTATAAATGCCGATGTAAAAATAGATTTGAGCAATCCTACAAACAATTTGTACAGTACTGATTTTAACCTCAAATTTAGTGTTGATACAGCAAGTGGTAAGAAAAATATAACCAGTACATCAGGGATCGACAATCTTCTTATAAGAACCCTAGAAAGAGATTATCCTGGTCAGTTTGACAATCATTTCAAACTTTTTTTTCTAGCCAATACCCTTAATGCGGTTTTTGATCCAAACGATACCAATACACCACCTACCCCTATTGGCGGAACAGCTGGCTATTCTCGCCTAGATGAAAACTATCATTATGGCGTTATGTTTTCACAACATAATGAGTTTACCATAGCCCACGAGTGTTTGCACGGTTTGGGCTTGCCTCACTCATTTTTTGGAGATTCCTTTGTGTACCAAGCTTTAAAAACCGATAATATAATGGATTATTCTCATCTTCCTATAGATAAAGTAACGGGATTGCCTAGCCCTAGACTAGATAGAATAGCCACTTGGTACTGGCAATGGCAAATAATAAATAACTTATGAGAAAATTACTAATTACAGCATCACTGGTATTACTATGTGGGTGCAAACCAAGCTTTATAGCAAAAGAATTGAAAGGAAACTTGTTTGATAAATTTGATTATGAACTATGGAATAATGATTATGAAGGATTTGAAAAAGGACATCAATATGGTGGATCTTATATTTATAAAGGGGTGGAATTTTATCCTACTATATTTGATAACGCATGTATATATATATATATATATATATATATATATCCACAAAAGCAACAATTTTATACTATTTATAACGAATACAATATAAGTAATTTCAACTTAAAACAAAGAGGTAAAATTTTTGGTACAAATCAAAAATCTTGCTTTTTAGATAAAACTTCTGTAGTTCTTAAAATAGGGATTTGGTATGACTATGACGAAAACGGAAAACTGATAAAACAAACAGATGAAGACAAAAAGTTTGGCAAATTTGGGTACAACGAATTACTTAAATTTCTGGATAAAGAAAAACAAATTAACTTGCGCAAAGGGGTCTCCAGACGTAGCAACGGCGACCCTGATTTTGATATAACTTTTGCATATTCACATAAATCTGATAAAAAACTATGGATTGTTAGTACAAAAATAGTATTGTCAGATTTGGGTGGTAATGAAAATGGAGCTCAATTTGGACAAAAATTTAATTCTTTTTGTATAGATGGCAATACAGGAAGGGTAATAAAAAATTTGAAAGCAGAAAAAGAGTATTATAAAGATATTTGGTTTTAATTATTGCAATGAATAATGGCATTGGCAAATTGTCAACAATAGGGTAAGAAAAGATTTTACAAAAATTCTTAGGGGATGAAAAAATAATGGTCTTGATAAGTTTACTATTACTATACAGTTACAAAATAGGAACTATAATAGAGTAAGAAAAAAAAGGAGACACTACTTTTGAAATATTTGATTTTGAAAAAATAAAAAAAGAGTATAAAAAGCTTAAGGATGTGGAAAATTAAAAGTGTTGCATTAAGTTGTTGAATCTTGGCTTCATACCCCATTTATACATACCACTTTGACGCAATCTTTCATTACGGTGTCATGTTTAGCAATCATAGTGACTTTACAATAGCACACGAGTGCTTGCACGGACTGGGTTTACCACATTCATTTTTTGGAGATTCATTTTTGTACAAAGCTTTAAAAACCGATAACATAATGGATTATTCTCATCTTCCTATAGACAAGGTAACGGGATTGCCTAGCCCTAAAATTGATAGAATAGCCACATGGTACTGGTAATGGAAAATAATAAATAACTTATGAGAAAAGTACTAATTATAGCAACACTGGTATTGTTATGCAGTTGTAAAACGGGCTATATTGAAAAAGAATTAAAAGGAAATCTATTTGATAGGTTTCCAAATGATTTTTGGGATAATGATAATGAAAAATATAAAGAAGGTATTCAATCTAGTGCTTATATTTATAAAAATTTAGAATTTTATCCAAATTCTGGTGATTATTGGCTTATATATATATATATATATATATCCTCAAAAAAAACAATTTTATACTATTTATAACGAATATTATAGGAGTACTCTTAATTTAAGCCAAAGAGGTAAAATTTTTGGAAATGGACACGATTGTTGTATTAACGGAACAGTAAAAACACTCAAAATAGGCATTTGGTATCATTATGATGAGCAAGGAAATCTCATTAAAGAAACAGATGAAGACAAAAAATTTGGTAAGTTTGGCTATAACGAGTTGCTTAAATTTCTTGATAAAGAAAAACAAATTAATTTACGTAAAGGAGTTTCCAGAAATAGTAGTGGAGATGCTCGTTTTGAAATAATTTTCTTTTATTCAGAACAATCAGATAAAAAATTATGGCATGTTTTTGTACATACAGGATTACGAGAAACATTAATAACCCCACGAGGGGAAATAGGAGAAAGAGCTTTTCAGCCTGGAAAAGGGTACTATATAGATGGAAATACAGGACGAGTTATCAAAAATTTTAAAGTAGAAAAAGATTATTATAAAGAAATTATGAATTGAATTTTTTAGCAATATAATTTTTCGAGTGAGATACTGGAAGCAATACACTTTTTTTTTTAGTGATTCCTTTGTCTACAAAGCCCAGCGTACACATAATATTATGTTTTATTCCCCCGCTGCCGCAAGAATCCTTTCGTGTGGTTCGTGATTAAACAGCAAAATTTGAGGATTAAAAAATTATATTTAGAATTTGCCATTAGTTCTGGTGCGTTAAGATATTCATTTTAAATTATCAAAGATATTATATTGTTGTTCATTGACATTTTGATTGTTTTGAATGTCGTTTAATAGCGTTTTATTAAAAGCCGATATGCTTAAAATTTTCATAATCTGATAGATTGACAATTTACTTTTCACAGATTTTTTCACATACGCAACAATTAAGTAGGTGCAAATGGCAAATCTATAGCTCGGATTTGCAATCCGTGCCCACACAGTATATCAAGAATCTAAAACAAATCTAAGACCAAAACATCTAATTCACTTTCTAAGCCCTCATAATTTCTAGCAGAGCTAAAATAATAGTCCTCGGGTAAGTTGTTACTTTGTATTTATTTTGTTGTTATGCTTTTTTTATTAAAAATACAACAAAAGCTACAAATACAACAATTTAATTTTTTAGTTTTACTCTTGTAGATTTGCTAGTAGCCATTATCGCCCGCTGCGCAAAGTCTCCTGACTTTGCGTTTTGTGTTATTATAAACTTAATGCACTTTTTCGTATTCATTTTATTCAAAAAAATTATTGTAAAACCGAAGGATTAGGACGCGTAAAAGTATCCTTCAACTGGGCTAGTGGTAGCACCACTAGCGAGTTGATGCGTATGATATAGCCGCACTCAGGGGCTGGAAAAGGATTTTATTTTATTCCCGAAATAGGCGAAGAAGTTTTAGTAGGTTTTGAAGGCAATAATGCACAAAATCCTTACGTTTTAGGTAGTCAGTACAATTGTAGAGAATCCAGCGGGTATGCTGATGGCGAGAATAACGTAAAAGCCATTCATACCCGCTCAGGAACCAAAATTATCATGAATGACAGCGAAGGAAGTATTTTGATTGAAGATCCATCAGGAAATACTTGGCAAATGGATGGTCAAGGGAATATTAGTGTGAATGCGCCGAATGATATGAATTTTACTGTTGGTAAAAATTTAAATGTAAACGTTGGGGGAAATATGACCACAAATATAGCAAGGACTAAATCGGACACTATAGGTGCAAATAATATTGAAACTGTTAGTGGAATGAAAATCACATCTGTGGTGGGGGATTTTTTAGCAAATGTTGATGGAAGTTTATTTGAAAATATTAAAGGTAATAGAGAATCAGAAAGTAAAGATCGAAAAGAACTTGCAAAATCGGTTACATTGAATAGTACGGAAGCAGCCATTAATATAAAAAGTGCTAAAAATGTCAATTCGCATAGTGGTGAAAAATCTAAAAATGCTTAGCTATGAGTATTACTAGAATTATTGGTGGAGAAATGAAGAATACCACCACGGGAATAATGGATTTACACTCATCGGAGAGTGATTATAATATTTTTGCAACTGCGCAAAACAATTGGCAAGGAGAAGAAGGTGGAATTATTCACAAAGAATATGAATCCCCACACCCTGCAGATACACTTTCAAATAGGCTCGAATTAACCTTGAATATATTTTTTGATGGTACAACAAATAACAAGAAAAATACTGAAGCTAGAGAGAAAAAGAATAGTTCCTATCAAAATAACTCCAATAAAAAAGATGATAGTTATGAGAACGATTTTACTAATGTGGCAAGGGCTTATGATGTAGTTTCAGTAAGTGAAATTGTACAGAAATCAGTGTATGTGGAAGGAGTGGGGACGAATGATTTGGATTCAGATGATACCTTACCAGTAGGGTTAGCACAAAGTGCTGGATTTTGGCATTCAGGTTTAAGCGACAAGGTTAAAGTAGGTTGCGAAAAAGGTGCTATAGAGGTTAAAAAAGCATCTGACGGTAAACCTATTGATTTATTGAAAATAAACGTTTACGGTTTTAGCCGTGGAGCTGCAACAGCTAGACATTTTATACATTTGATGGATAAGTCTTGTACGGTTTTTGTTAATCCAAACGGAAGGTTTTTTCTTCCGGATTTTAATAAAACTCAATACTCGCTTCCAATTGATAAATCTAAGCCTAAAGGTTCGCATCCAAGACATCTGGATATAAAGCATGGTCTTTTTGGGCAGTGTTTAGTTGCTAATGGAGTGTACGATGATGTAAAAGAAATATATTTTAATTTTGTAGGATTATATGACACGGTATCTTCGCATGGATTCTATCATGGTAATGATGTAACAGATTTAGGGCTAGATGCAGTTAAAAAAGCGTTTATGGTTTTTCAGCTTTCGGCAGAAGATGAATATCGAGAGAATTTTGATTTAACGGATATTCGTAGTGCGGGTCTACGCGGTCTTGAACTAACTTATCCAGGTGTACATTCTGATATCGGGGGGTCGTACAGGCAAAATGAGAAGGAGCGTTCAGCTGTTTACAGCGAAACCTATACAGAAACTTACATAAACAACATGACGGTTCCTTATATTAAAAAAGTTAATGAATTAAAAAAAATACTAGTAGACGAAGGTTGGTATTTACCTGAAGAACTCACTTTTGAATTTGACTACGAAAAAAAGAAAACCTATCTTGTAGGGACACGCATTTTACAAAATACGTATGATAAGATACCGTTGAATAAAATGATAATGGTCTCAAAGCAATTTGATGTGAAATATGATGGAGAACTTGAAAAAAAGAAAACAAATATTTCAGATCCTTTTATTGCAAATGTCTTCAACCAATTAACGCAGTACAGTAAGGCGGTTATGGCACATAGGAATGATGCTATTAAAGAAAATAAGAATGCACAACAGTATATTGCCGAGTCAGCAAAAATAAGTTATCTTGACTATATTGATGCTGAAGATTTAAAAAGACTGCGTCACGAATACCTACACTGGTCAGTAAAGGCGGATAAATTTGGTTTAGGACCAAGATTTGATGGAGTGTTGCCTGTAGAAAAACGAAATAGAGAAATACATCATGGATAGATATTATAAAATAGTACTCTTAATAATTATTAGTTTAAATGCGAGTTGCCAAATGAAAAATAAAAACAAATACGAGTGGAATACTTACACTTGCCAGCCATCAGTAGATAAAATAAATGGTAATGAAAATATATACAGAGTAGAATTTGTCCGTGGCGATATCATTACGCTCGAAGACATTCCGGCTTCTTTGCCTTTTGGAGGGTCGTCGGGTCGTTGGGGAGATTCTGGAAAAAGTTGGACTTATCAGCATGGTACGCCTATTGGAGCCGATGTTATTTATTATGCTGGTTATGAAGATAAATTTTATCATCTTAAAGTAGATTTTCCTATTGAAGAGATGAAGAAGGCATTAGATACTACCTATCAGTATAATGATCACACTAAAGAAAAATTCACAGGCTTAATTTTTGGTTTCGCCCCCCAAGGAATGGTAGTGGTTTGGAAAGAGTATTCTGTTTTTAGAATTGAATTAGGCCGTTACCAAGCAGAAGTAATTACTGATGATAAGGCACTAGAGAAACAACTTTTTAGAGATTGGTCTATGAATCGTGAAGAGGTAAGAGAAAGAGATTTTATGCCAAATGCTTCCTCTACATTGTGGGACATGTATAGAAACCGTTATACCTTTAAAATCGTGATGCAAAATGAAAACCCTAATTTAAGATTATTTAGGTATTGTTTTACCAATTATAACGGTGAGAAAAAAATAATTTTTATGCCTTCACTGCCAGCAACAAATTATGAGAATCGAGCTTTACCGCAAATATTTGAGTTGGATTGGGAAACAAGCGCGGATGAACGCTTTCGAGGCAATATCTTTTTAAATGAGAAAATAATTTTCGAAAAATTCAAAAATTTTAAACCTGAGGATAAGCAGGAGTTTGAGGTGAAAGTTAGCAAAGACAATAGAAAGCTAGAATTATTTTTAAATAATGAACCAGTAGAAGTGGATAGTGTGCGTATTTACAGAGGATCTGTTATGTATGAAGGGTCTTATTAATTGCAATCCTTATTATTTAATATATTCATCTTCAATATCAAATAAAAATTACGTTCGCAGCGCAAAGTCTCATCACTTTGCGTTTTTTTATACTTAAGAGTCACAACGATCCCGCAGGATTAGGACGCGTAAAAGTATCCTTCAACTGAGGGCTAGTGGCAGCACCACTAGCGAGTGGATGTGCATGATACAACCGCACTCAGGGGCTGGAAAAGGATTTTATTTTATTCCCGAAATAGGCGAAGAAGTATTAGTAGGATTTGAAGGCAATAATGCACAAAATCCTTACGTTTTAGGTAGTCAGTATAACGGTAGTGAATCCAGCGGTTATGCTGATGGCGAGAACAACTTAAAAGCCATTCACACCCGCTCAGGAACTAAAATAGCCTTTAACGATAGCGAAGGAAGTATTTTGATTGAAGATCCTAGCGGCAATACGTGGATGATGGATGGTCAGGGGAATATTAGTGTGAATGCGCCAAACACATTTTCTATAAATGCTACTGATATAAACTTGACGGCTAGTAAAAATATATCAACAAGTGCAGGAATGAATATAGTAGAAAGCGCAGGAGGTGATAAAACAACAATGGTTGGCATGATGCATTCTTTATCAGTTGGAGTTGATTATATGATAAATGTAACAGGCAAATTATTTGAAATCGTAACAGGAGAAAGAAAATCACAAGCAAAGAAGGTTATAAACAACCACGAAAGTCATGAAATGAATATTGAGAAAGATAAAAAGATCCACACGGAAGGTAAATTTGAAGTTAATTCTACTGATAAATCTAATATGTTTTAATTATGACAATAGAGCGATCATCAGGAAAAAATATTGAAATTTTTGAAGAGTATGAATTATATACTAGAGATTATAAAGAGAACGTACAAGGTAAGTCTAGTTTTATTGCAAAAGGCGGCACACTATACGGAGATAGTCCAGAAGCAGCAAAACCGTTAGAAATAACCAACTTGTATGTAAAAGTTAGACTAGCTGGCGCATACAATGGCGAATTTGGCTTTGATTGGGTTGATGTAAATCCTGAAACTAATGAGATAGAAAAGATACAAGATGTGCCTTTTGCTGATGTAGAATATTTTTATAAAAAAGGAGCGACTACAGATGATTTAGGCGATATTGTCGAAAGTTCAGATAAAATGGGCGCTAAGCATGCTATCCAAGACCATTATAAAATTAATTCTATAAGTAAATTTATAGACCTTCCTTATGTTTTAATAAAGCCTGGACAAGAGATAACGCTGAGTGCAGAAATTATTCTTTGGCAAGGAGAAATAAACAACGATGTTATTGCCATAACAGGGGATGAGTTTTATAATTTGGAACTAAATGGAGTGGAAAATGAGGGTAAAACTGCAAAGCTAACATTAACTAAAGCGGGTAAAATTAAGTTTAAAATAAAATGCTTGAAAGCAGGCGGAGGACAAAAATATGAATTTGAACATACTAATGCTCAAGGGATATGTAATTTAGTAGGCGGCGTTTATATGATGGAGAACAAAGTATTAAACCTAAAATTTAGAGTTATTGCTTTGGTTTCGTCAGAAGATGATCCTAATGAGAAAGCAAAAGTTTTATTTAAAAAATTTAAAGATGCAGGAATTAAAGATTATCTAAACAAAAACTCGCTTAACCAAGCAGGATATGAAGTAGAGATTGAGAATTTTAATGAAATGGATAATGCTGATGTAGACGATTATTTTTATGCTTTTGATAAAGAAGATTGGACAAATAGAAAGTTTTTTTCTGTTGATAATGGACGATTAAGATATTTTGTAAAAAAAAACAAAGATGGGGTTCTGGACACATTTAATGAGGTTCAAGAAGGGCAGATTGGTGATTTTATTGAAGAGGATGGATTGGACAAAAATGGAAATAAAAAATACAAAATTTCACAAAAAAATGAAATAGATAAAATAGTAATCAATGAATATAAAAACAAACTAAAAGGAAAATCAAAGTCATATGAAAATGGAGGGATAATAATTTTATCCGATCTAGAGTGTACAGATCCTTCCACAGATGCTTTTAGTAAAATAAACCCAATAGATTATTATTCACTATTTTGTTTTTCAAATGTAATTAATTCTAAAGATACTTATGCACATGAAATAGGACACATGTTGGGATTAGAGCATACTTTTTGCGATGAGAACATAACAAATAAGAAATCGAAAATAGATATTTATGCAAAAGATCCAATACAAAAATGCATGGAAAATATTGATCAAGAAAAGTCTGAAAATCAGATTAGTACAGTAAATAAAAATCTAAAACCCAAAAAAGATCAAATTAAAAAAATAACAACTTTTTCATCTTATACCGTACTGAAAAGTACTTTGCTAAAATGTATTGCTAATTCTAATGAATTCTTAATAGAGAGAGAGAAATTTTATAGTAATAAAGTTTTATATTACACAAATATAGCGAATGATAAATCGCCCAAAAGTCAATATAAAATAGGCAATGATGTAGTATCTAGAAGTAAATTTGACAAAGTTGTTCAAGATGAATTAAACACTAGTCAAAATGAGAAAAAAAGATTTGAAAATTATAGATTAGAGAACAACAATGCAGTAAGTCAGTTAAATAAGATAACATCTAATGCGATTTTTAATTTTGAATTCAAATTTAATCTTATTTATGAAGACAGCTTGTCGATATACAATGACAATTGGAACTCTAAATTGGAAGACTGGAGAAATACAATTAAAAATTATTTGTATTTCTATGAAAAAAGCACAAAAAATACAATGGATTACGGACAAATAATAAATTCTAATGGAGATACTGTTAAAAAGTTAAATTTTTTAAGTCATCAAATAATTATAATGCGAAATGATTATGAAAACTATAAATAGAATTCCCCTGCTTATTTTTTTTTATATTATTAGTTGTAAATCAAAATATGTAGATGTCGTACTTGACAACATGAAATCATCCTGTGCAGTTTTACAATTGGCTCCTAATTATCAAGAATATATATTTTACAACTGGTACAAAACAGACACTTACACATGTGAAGTTAATAGTTTTTCTCTTAAAAATAATTTTGGTTATAGAAGTGGATATTTCAAGAAAGGAGTACAGCATGGTAAATGGAAATCTAATAGATATTTTTACAATGATTCTTTGGGAAAGAAAGTTATTAAAAATTATATTTTTAGAGAAGAATATTTCAAGAATGGTTTAAGAGATAGTATTTATAAAATATACAACAAAGAAGGTAAAGTGATTTATTCAACCTATTTTAAAAAAGGAAATGGCATTGAAAAAGACTTCTATGAAAATGGTCAATTGTATTATGAAATCGAAACAAAAGACGGCTATTTTACAGATACCATAAGGCTTCATAACGATAAAGGTAAATTAATGGAAAAACTTTTATACAAAAATGATTCTTTAATTTTTAAACAAAATATGATTATTGATGGTTTTCCTACTGATAACAAGTAATTGGGTATTCACTTTACGTTAAGTTTTACTCCAAAAAATTTAAAGATAGTCATATTAAAGATTATCTAAACAAAAACTCGCTTAACAAAGCAGGATATGAAGTGGAGATTGAGAATTATGACGCGATGGATGACGCTGATGTAGACGATTATTTTTATGCATTTGATAGAGAGAATTGGACAGAACAAAAATTATTTAAAGCAAATCACGTTAAAACCAGAAAACATATCCTAATTTCACGCACCCCTGATGGAAAAGAAATTAGAACAGAAAGCGAAATAAATGAGGTCAAAGACGTAGTTAGTGAAGGAACGATTGATTATAAAACTGTTGATTTTTATAAACAAAAACTGAAGTTGAAAACAAAAAGTTATAATGGAGGAATTATTATTTTATCTGATTATGAGTCCCTAAGTCAAGCAGCGGCATTTAATAGAATATCTCCGTTAAACCATTCGTTTTTATTTGTCTATTCTGATTCAGTTGAAAAGAAAGAAAATTACGCTCATGAAATCGGGCACATGTTGGGATTACCACACCTGTTTTATAATCAAAAAGAGAAAAAATCATATAAGATTGCTAGAGAAAATATTTTGGGTGATGGATAAATTGATAATGTAGCTATAAAAACACGTATAGATGATATTAAAAAAAACAAAAAATTACATTATGGTTATAGCAGTATGATAGCAATTAAATCTGATATAATTTCAAAATTAGATAATTATAATATATCAAGATTAAGTGAGGTTTATAAGGAGAAAAAAGAGCGAGATGCAAAAAAAGCATATTTTATTAATTATAAAGATTCTGATAAAGTAAATAGTACTCAGACCAAAAAAGTATATTTTGATATTTGGAATGCTAATATAAAAGGGATTGAAGATTATATTGATGATAACAAAAAAGCCATTTTACAGCTAGAAAATAGAAAAGGAAATAAATATGAAAAAACTGAATTACAAAAATGGTTTATTAGGACAGATTTGATTACTCTTTTAAATCAACAATATGAATATTTCAAAATGGTAATTAATCAAGTACATTCTAATTATATAACATTTGAACAAGGAAGTACAAAAAATATGATGGACTATAATACTAAAGGAGTTTATTTTTTAAGTAATCAAATTAATATTATGAGAAGTGATATACAAAATTACATTGATATTTTGCCTTCTAAACAAGCAACCAAAAAGAAATGAGATATTTAAAATTTATAATTTCCCTCTTTTTATTTACATCACTTATTTCTTGCAGTATAATTCATGGTTTTTTTTGCAATAAAAATGTCGCATGTATAAAGCATCCTATTTTTTTAGAAGATATAAAAAGAGAATTCATAAATAATTACAACAATGCTAATAATTATAGATATGAAGATTTTCCTAATGAAGATGTTCACTATGGAAATATTTTAAATGAAGATGTTTTTACTGATGGAGGACAACATAGAATAGGAAAAATTATCGACGGTTACAAAGAGGGGAAATGGCTTAGTGGTAATGCAGAATTCGATAAAAATGAGAATGTTGTTCAAAAGAGGAGTACTTGGCGTGAAGAATATTTCAAAAAAGGCTTACGTGATAGTATTTTTAAACAATTTGATAATAATGGTAAAGTAATTTACGAAACAACTTTTAAAATGGGAACAGGTTTATGGAAAGAATTCCATGGAAATGGAAAGCTTTATTTTGAAGCTTATACTCAAGATGGTTATTTCACAGATACCTTAAAATTGTATAATGATAAAGGGAAACTAATGGAAAAACTTTTATATAAAAAAGATTCTTTAATCTTTAACCAAAATATGATTATTGATGATTTTCCTACTGATAACAAGTAATTGGGTATTCACTTTACGTTAAATTTTACTCCAAAAAATTAAAGATAGCTATATTAAAGATTATCTAAACAAAAACTCGCTTAACCAAGCAGGTTATGAAGTAGAGATTGAGAATTTTGATGCGATGGATGACGCTGATGTAGACGATTATTTTTATGCATTTGATAAAGAAGATTGGACGAGTAAGAAATATTTTGAGAATATTAGCAAACAAAAACCAGATGTTATCCCAGGCACTAATACCTGTAAAGAAGGTAGTTGGGATTACGCTAAAAATAAATGCGCAACTATAGCTGTATCTACAGATGTAATAAACGGAGACCTAGAAATAGACCTTAAAACAATTGATTTTTATAAACAAAAACTGAAGTCAAAATATCAAAATTACAATGAAGGAATTATTATATTATCCGATTATGAGTCCCCAAGTCAAACAGCGGCATTTAGTAGAACCTCACCATTAGATCATTATGCTTTGTTTGTTTATTCTAATGGAATAGAAAAGAAAGAGAATTATGCCCATGAAATTGGGCATATGTTAGGCTTACCCCATTCTTTTTATACTGATAAGGAAAAAGAAGCGTATAAAAATGCTAAAGAAAGTATTTTGGGGAATGGATTGCCTGAAAAGGATTCTGATGACAAAAATAATGATAAATACAGAGCAGGGATTAACAAAAGTATTCAAAAAGTAAAAAATGAAGCAAAAGTTGCAAATCTATCAGAGGTTTATAGTCCAACATCTTTGACTGCAATAAAAAATGATGTCATAATATATCTTAATAATTTTAATGAAAAATATGTAGCTAAATTACGTCTAGAAAAGATAGATAAAAAGCGCATTGAAACTACATATGTCAATTATAAAGATAATGATATGTTAAATAAAACTCAAACAAAAGGAGAGTATATTGGTATATGCAATAAAAACATTAAGAAATGGAGTAACTATATAGAAGAGAATAAGAAAGCTATAATTGAGTTAAAAAAATATCAAGGTAATAAGTTTGAAACAGTTGAAACTAATATGAATTTTATAAGACCTGATTACATAAAAATTTTAGAACAAACTAAAATCTATTTTCTAAACGTTATAGCACAAGTGCAATCAAATTATATATTATTTGAAAAATCTACTACAGAAAATATAATGGACTATGATAATGACAAAAAGAGATATTTACATAATCAGATAAGAATTATGCGCAGTGACATAATAAATTATTAAGTTTTTAAAACACTTTAGTAAACAGTTCGAATATGAGAAATTTAATAATCCAATTCATAGTCATAATATGTACATTCACTAGTTGTACTACAATAAATTATCCAAATCACCCGCAATGGCTTTGTAATAAAAAAATTGCTTGTAAAAATCATCCTCCTTCAATGACTGAAGAAAAAAAAATGATTATGGATATATTAATCAAAAATTCCGATGATAATTATAGATATTTAGATTTTCCAAATGAAGACACAATTAATATATATACCTATAATGAAGATGAATTTAATGAAGGAGGACAACGTTTCGGTAAAATAATAGACGGTTATAAAGAAGGTAAATGGCTCAGCGGTAATGCAGATTTGGATTCATTAGGCAATGTATATGCAAAAGGGAAGATATGGAGAGAAGAATATTTTAAAAAGGGACTCCGGGATAGTATTTTCAGGCAATTTGATAGAGAGGGTAAAGTAATTTACGAAACCACATTCAAAATGGGAACTGGTTTGTGGAAAGACTTTCATAGTAATGGTAAACTTTATTTTGAAGCGTATACTAAAGATGGTTATTTTACAGATACCTTAAAATTGTATAATGATAAAGGGAAACTAATGGAAAAACTTTTATATAAAAAAGATTCTTTAATCTTTAACCAAAATATGATTATTGATGATTTCCCTACTGATAACAAGTAATTGGGTATTCACTTTACGTTAAATTTTACTCCAAAAAATTAAAGATAGCTATATTAAAGATTATCTAAACAAAAACTCGCTTAACCAAGCAGGTTATGAAGTAGAGATTGAGAATTTTGATGCGATGGATGACGCTGATGTAGACGATTATTTTTATGCATTTGATAAAGAAGATTGGACGAGTAAGAAATATTTTGAGAATATTAGCAAACAAAAACCAGATGTTATCCCAGGCACTAATACCTGTAAAGAAGGTAGTTGGGATTACGCTAAAAATAAATGCGCAACTAGTCCCTAAGTCAAGAAGTGGCATTTAGTAGAACATCTCCGTTAAACCATTCGTTTTTATTTGTCTATTCTGATTCTGTTGAAAAGAAAGAAAATTACGCTCATGAAATCGGGCATATGTTAGGCTTACCCCATTCTTTTTATACTGATAAGGAAAAGAAAGCGTATAAAAATACTAAAGAAAGCATTTTAGGTAATGATGAATCTGAATTTATTTATGAAAATGGTAAAAATGTTGATAATCCTAAATATAAATCAGGTATTAATAAAGATATTAGTACTGCAAATAATTACGACTATTTTAATATGACTGTTTTTTATTCCTTAGATTCAAGTGATAAATGCAACACTCCTTATTTGTTTAAATAAAGCCTACTGATAAGTCTTGAAGATCTAGATCTTCAAGACTTATCAGTAGGCTACGAAAAAAATTTCTCTTATTTTTGGGTTACTAAGCACAAAAAAAAGATGTCACATTTAACGATTGAACAAAGATACGAAATTGCTACACTTCGTTCACAAGGATTTTCAATGAGTAAAATTGGAGAGGTTATAGGTAGAGATAAATCTGTAATTTCAAGAGAGCTATCCAGAAATTCCGATCAAAGAAATAAAGTTTATAAAGCTAAATTAGCCCAAAGTAAAGCCAGTATTCGACAGCATGAAAAAGCTAAGAAAATACGCTTTACTGAACAGATAAAAGCACATGTTATTCATCTTTTAGAAGAAGATTTCAGTCCTGAACAAATAGTAGGATATTGCAGTGATAAAAACTTTGAATGTGTTTCGATTGAAACAATTTATCAATTCATTTGGAGCGACAAAAAGAAAGGCGGACAACATTATAAGCACCTACGCACAAAAGGAAAGCGATATGCTAAAAGAGGGGCTTTAAAAGGCTCAAGAGGTATTATTAAAGATAGAGTTGGTATTGAAAACAGGCCGTTGGTTGTAGAAGAAAAGCAAAGAATTGGGGATTTAGAAATTGATTTGGTAATAGGTAAAAATCACAAAGGAGCTTTGTTAACAATAAATGATAGAGCATCAGGTGTGCTTAAAATGGCTAAAATAAACAGTAAGGAATCACAAGAAATTCAGGAGAAATTAATTGAATTATTAATGGATTGGAAACCCATTTTGCACACCATCACATCTGATAATGGGAAAGAGTTTGCAAACCATAAAAAAGTATCTGAAATACTAGAAATCTCATACTTTTTTGCCAACCTATATTGTAGTTGGGAAAGAGGTGCTAATGAAAATTTAAATGGTCTAGTAAGACAATATTTTCCAAAAAAATATAACTTTGATTTAATAACAGAAGAAGAGGTTTTAAGAGTAACAAATAAATTAAATAACAGACCCAGAAAAAGATTTGGTTTTAAAAGTCCAAATGAAATTTTTGAGCAAAAACTTAAACAATGTGCATGAGGTTGCATTTGTTAATTGAATCCACCTTCTGAAAAGAATACATTAACAAAATATTTAAATAATTTTATTAATGTATATCAAATAAAATTGAGAACCCTTAATTATTCACAATCTGTTCAAACGACTTTGAGAAATTATATACTTGAAAATAAAAATGCATTAAAAACTATAGAAAGCATTACAGATATTACTTATAGAGAATATAATTTAGTCTGTTATTTTGCAACAACTGATTTTGTACTTCATTCAAAAAGATACAAAATGTATCTTACCGATGTAATTGAACAGATTAAATCTAATTATATAAGTTTTAATCAATCAAGTACTAAAAACATAATGGATTACGATAATAAAAAATTATACTATTTGCATAACCAAATAAAAATAATGAGAGATGACTCGAAGAATTATCCGTCAGATATTTTGTCTATGTAACCATTTAAAAAGCAATAAATAATGAAAAAAACAATAATTTATATAGTCTTATGCCTGTCTTTTATTTCTTGTCATTTATTTAAAAAAATTGAAGAAACTCCAAGAGGAGCTCAAGGAAGGGGACTTACGGAGACATCTAATGACACCTATGTATTTGAAGATTTTCCTAATGAGAATCTTGAGTCGGGAACAAATTACGTTGAAGAAAATTTTATAGGACGCACTGTACATAAAAGATATGGAAGAGTATATAGCAGTGAGAAAGGGAATTTTAAAGAAGGAAAATGGTTAAGTGGGTACGCAGGCTTCGATAAAAAAGGGAAAATATATGCAAAAGGAGCTATTCGCAAAGAAGAGCATTTTAAAAGAGGGCTACGAGATGGTATTTTTAAATTATTTGATACAGACCAAAAAGTTATTTACAAAACAAATTTTAAAATGGGAACTGGTTTATGGAAAGAGATTCATACTAATGGTAAACTTTATTTTGAAGCATATACGAAAGATGGGTATTTTACAGATACATTAAGGTTATATAACCCAAAAGGAGAGTTAACCCAAAAAAGATTGTATAAAAAAGACACTCTAATTTATATTATAGATACCATTTGGTGTTTAAAATTTAGATATAAACCAAGTAAAGTAAAATATCTAGAAATTGATACTTATAAAACTAGTGGTTTAAAACAAGGTGAATTAATAGGTACTATAGACTACAAAACCAAAGAGGAATATGAAAATGATGTTTTTACAAGATATACTTTGAAAAACCTTTAAATGCGATATTTTACAGTAAATTCAAAAAATGATAAAAAACAAGAATAATATTACAATTGTATGTATGTTTCTACTTGTAGGATGTAAGGTTCTCGTTCCTCTCCCTCTTACAACCGCTGGATATAACAATTCTCCTAATAATCATAGATATCTTGATTTTCCTGATGATGATAAGGTACTTGCGGCTGATTATTATCGTGACCAATTTGTAGAAGGTGGTATGAGAGTAGGAAAGTTCAATAATGATGGTCATAAAGAAGGTAAATGGTTAACTGGTGATGTAGATTTAGAAGATAAAGGAAATGTATATGCAAAAGGAAGAATATGGAGAGAAGAATATTTTAAAGATGGTTTAAGAGATAGTATTTTCAGGCAATTTGATAGAGAGGGTAAAGTAATTTACGAAACCACATTCAAAATGGGAACTGGTTTGTGGAAAGACTTTCATAGTAATGGTAAACTTTATTTTGAAGCGTATACTAAAGATGGTTATTTTACAGATACCTTAAAGCTTTATAACGATAAAGGTGAATTAATGGAAAAACTTTTATATAAAAAAGATTCTTTAATCTTTAAACAAAATATGATTATTGATGATTTTCCTAATTGTAACCCTAGTATTGATGATGATTAATTTAAAGTACCAAAAATTAAAAATTTGCTAAACAAAAACTCGCTTAACCCAGCAGGATATGAAGTAGAAATTGAGAATTATGACGCGATGGATGGTACTAATGTAGACGATTATTTTTATGCATTTGATAAAGAAGATTGGACAAAAAATGAATTGTTCAAACAAAATCAAGTTAAAACCAAAAAACACATATTAATTTCATACCCCCCCGCTGCGCAAAGTCTCATGACTTTGCGTTTTGTGTTATTATAAACTTAATGAATTTAATACACTTTTTCGTATTCATTTTATTCAAAAAAACTATTGTAAAACCGAAAGTTTATGAGGCGTAAAAGTAGCCCTCAACTGGGCAAGTGGCAGCACCACTAGCGAGTGGATGCGCATGATACAGCCGCACTCCGGTGCTGGAAAAGGATTTTATTTCATCCCCGAAATAGGCGAAGAAGTATTAGTAGGATTTGAAGGCAATAATGCACAAAATCCTTACGTTTTAGAAAGTCAGTACAACGGCAGTGAATCCAGTGGGTATAACTCAGATGGGAACGACCAAAAAGTAATACACACCCGCTCTGGAACTAAAATAGCCTTTAACGATAGCGAAGGCAGTATTTTAATCGAAGATCCTTCTGGGAATACTTGGCAAATGGATGGGCAAGGGAATATTAGTGTGAATGCGCCTAAGAACTTTACTTTGAATGCTGGGGAAAACATCACATTTACTGCAGGAAAAAATATCAATTCATCTGCAGCCGTAAATATGTCGGAAAGTGCAGGAGTGGATAAAATAATTACTGTTGGAGCGATCCTTAATACGAATGTAGGGGGAGATCATATGCTAAATGTGACAGGTGATTTTATGGAACATATCGAGGGTAATTTAGAATCACATACCGCAAAAGAGCGACAAGAAAGTAGTGTTAAAGGTATTCAAGTTAGTAGTGATGATGTTATTAATAAACATTCAAAGAAAGAAGTACAGAATAATAGTGCTGAAAAAACTAAATCACATTAATTATGAGTAGAATTAGAATTGTTGGTGGTACAATCACTAAAACATCTAAAGGAGCATATAATATGTACTCTGATGAAAATATTGTCCATAGTTCTGGAAAATCTATTTCTGAAGTTGGTGAAGAGAATGGCATTACGTTTGGGGAGCCTAAAAGCCCACCAAAGAAAGAAATCATTGAGAGCAAATATAAATTTGAAAGTACCTATGTACACGATCATCTTTTAGATGTGGCTAAGGAAATGATGCCAAAATTTAATACAGATGATTCAAGTATAATTTACAAATTTTATAAGGCTTTAAACGATGGGGAAATAAAAAATCTTCCAATTGAGGTTTCTAAGAACTTACTTTCTGGTAAAGTTTTTTTGGATTTAGAAAAGAAAAAAATTATTATTTGGGAAACAAGTCTAATTGATTTAGAAAAAAACGATCTTCAAAAAATTAAATTACTTCAAGATCTCACACACTCTTACAGTACTTACCTAAAAGAATTTTTGAAAGATTTAAATTCTGGAGACAAATTTGAATCTTATGATTATGATTTATTTAGATTTGATGCAATTGGTACTGAGTCTGTCATTATTGGAAAATTAGAAACACCTACTTTTAATGGAAATCTAGAACTTTCGTTTGTAGAAAATAAAAGCAAAGTATCTGTAAAATACAATTGGAGGCCAGAGAAAAATTCTCGCGCTCATGGGCCAAACGCCGGTGAGGGAGGTGATTTTTATGAAGGTCCAGACGACCCACCTACCAAAAGCCCTAATATAGGTTTTAAATTTAGTTACAGCCTCAAAGGTGGGTTTACTGCAAGTGTATATATCGGAATTTCAAAGGGTATGAATTCAGGGGATTTTGGAGCTATGGGCGCTCTTAATACCGCCCTGACTTACTATGGGAGAGGGGCTATTGGAACATCAAGTATGAGTCCTACACTAGTTACTCTGAGCGCGACACCTTCAGTTACTTTAGGATATAAAACAGGTAATGCATTACAGATGAACCTTTTTAATAACGCATCTGGATCTGGAGTCTGGAACCCTTATGAGTATGCTTTTACCCTTGGTCCAACAGCTATCCTGAGCTCAGGAAAAGTATCTGATGAGTTTAACCCAGAAACAAGTCAATTTGGTAAAAACCCTTACAACTCACATGATGTATTTAGAGGAGAAGAAAATGTTCAAGGTAAACGAAAACATGAAGATCATACACGTAACCAGTTTTTGGGTGGAGCTGCAATAAAAGTAGGCAACTTTATGATAGCCTCTTTTAATGATATTTATCTGCCACCTTTGTTTTTTGGAATGAATTCAGACCAATATTGGTCGGCGGGTGTAAATGTACAGGCAAAATTATCGGAAGATATTAAGATTGCCTATGCTGTAGACATGTATTACGGAAAATCTAATAACAAAAACACATTGAATCAAGACAAAATGATTGGCAACCAAAATTATGATTATCAACAGTTGTTTGATGTATTGCTCAACCGCGGCCAAGAAATGTTCTCGGTTACAGATGCCTTAGGAAACATAACCACCAAAACTAAATTGGGGTATGGTACTTTTTGGCCTACCAATGCGATGCACGACAGTATTGATTTTCCTGAAAAACCAAAAGAACCCAAAAAACCTATAAGATCACAATACCAAAATAACTCAATATTTGATGAAGATGTAAAAAAATATAATGAAGATTTAGAAATATTCAAAAGAAATAAAATGAATTATGATATTAGTATGCAATTAAAACCGAAGCCAACTTTTCATCATTTGTATGTAGTATATGATACAGAAAACGAAGTTGATCTTGAAAGACTAAAAAAGTACCTCTATGCGGGACAATCAGAACAGGGAAAATTACTGAAAGAATATTATTTATTAGAAGATAAAAATAAAAAATGATAGTACAAAAAACTAAAATAATTATCGTTCTATTCTCATTGTTATTTCTATTAGCGTGTAAGACTTCAAAAAAAGTTGGAGAAGGAGAATATGATATTGCTTTTAAGAATTATCTAGAAACATGGAAAATTGATATTAAAAATCTCAATGATGGTAATTATACTGATTATTATCTAGAATTTTTAAACGATAAAAAAAAGAAAATTATATCTGATAATCATTATCTAAAAGTAGATAAGGTATATGTTTATCAAGGTGGTAAAAATAAAATCACATTTTGTGTTTTTTCGGATGACGGAAATGAATACATGTCCCGACTATACAAAGCTGATCGTGACTTTCTGACAGAACCAGAAAATGGCATCATAAAACTAAAACAAGAATTTAAATTAGAATTTCTAGGTAATTTCGAATTAAATGATAAGTTTATTAAAATTAGCCGAAATATAAGAGAATTATCAGGAAAAGAATTCAATGAAGGTGATTTAGGTCGTTTAGAAAATGATACTATAAGATTGATTGAAAACTATGATACTAAAAAGTATGAATACAAAAAGAAATGGCTTGCAAAAACATATAAAACAGATTACAAATTTGTTTATCAACCAAATCTGAAAGTTACTAAACATGAGGCTGATAAAACACATAATGCATACTATCTTATAGAGGGGACCTTTAATGTAGAAAGAAATTTAGAAGAGGAAAAAATGCTTGATACTCTTGAAAAAGGAAAGTATCAGGAAAAGTAACTTATAATTAGTACAAAAGAATAGACGATCAAGATTATAACTATCAATAATTATTTGATGTTTTGCTCAATTGCGGTTAGTTAAGCTATCCCGCTCAGGAACTAAAATTATAATGAACGATAGTGAGGGAAGTATTTTAATAGAAGATCCTTCTGGAAATACTTGGCAAATGGATGGGCAAGGAAATATTAGTGTGAATGCGCCTAAGAATTTTACTTTGAATGCTGGGGAGGATGTAAATATTACCGCAGGGAAGAATGTTTCTGTGAGTGCTGGGGAAAGCATGACTAACTCAGCCAATAAAGATATTTCGCAAACAGCGGGTAATGATCTTACTCAAACGGCGGTAGGTGATTTTACGGAAAGTGCTAATAATAAGTCGGAAATAGTAGAGAATGATTACAATAGAGGGGCAGGAGAAACGGCAGATTTGTTCTCTAAAAAATTTACTGCACATAGCTCTGAAGAAGATATGCTTTTGAAGAGTAAAACAACGGTACAATTGAATAGTGGTGAAAAATCCGTGAATCATTAAAACCAAAAAATAGTATGGCTATTAATAAACAAGCTAAAAATATACACGTAATAATAAAAAAAGCTGATATTATTTTTGCAGGAAACTTCACAGTGACTGCCAAGAAAGTAATTATCGAAGCCTCAAACGATGAGTTAGTGTTTAACGGTACCAAAAAAATAAATATAGATGGGAATTAGCTATAATGATTATGAACCAACAGAAAGAAAAAAGATACCTGAGAAAGAAGAAGAAAAAAATGCAGTTCTTTATGAAACAGATGGTCATTATAGTACAGTATATTTAGTATGTTTGATGTTGGGAATGAGTGAAGCGGAGGCTGAAGAATTGGCAATTGCTACCGAAGATCCAGATACTGATGTTCATAGTAAAACTGATTATGAAATCGATCAGACTTGGTCAGATGCTGAAGATCAAGAAGATATACATTAGTTAACAGGAGCGTTTCACGGAGAGGAAGAACTTTTAACTGCCTTGAAGTTTATCAAATTAGGAGAAGTTGGCGGCAGTCATGAAAAAACAATTAAAAGAATGGGTGAATTACTCCATAGATTTGGAGATACTTATGCTCATACTAAATTCGATAATTTATTGCCGAAAGATTTAAAATCTTATAAGTTGAGTGAGAATCCTGAGAAATCGGGAAAAGCGGAAAAAGCGAGAAAAGAATGGAAATATGAAACAGGAGAGATGCTAGCCGAAAAAATACCAGATTGGATAATTTTTATAAATTATAATGTAGATAAGTATGGGTATAGTTTTTTTACAAATCTCTTCATACAAAGAAAAGTATTTCAAGGGAAAACTTTTTCGGAATACTTAAGAGAAGTTTACCTCTTAAAATCTTCTGATAAATTTATTTTATATGGAGGAAAAAAGAAAACAGTAATGTGGATAAGTACAGGGATAACTGGAGATCATTTCGAAACAGATGCAGGTTATCCTGATATGATATATATGAGGCCGGAGTGGTATTTAAACTACGTAAAAAATTTAACGTGGATATTAGCATATAGATTTAAGCTTAACTTAAAAAAATTTGACATTTCAGTTTTTAATGAAATGGTTCGTTTTTCTGTCGAAAACAAATGTTCTCTTAAAGGAATTATCGATTTTGAAATTGCAAAAAAAAGAAACAAAAACGAAGTTTTTATACCTGTTTTCTACTCTAAAATTAATCGAGGCTGGGCTTCAATTGATGCTGTATATAATACAGATTATTTAGATACAGCCAATTCTGTATTAAGTAATACAAAAAAATACATTAAAAGATCCAAGGCATTGATAATAAACGAAGGAAATGAAACCCACTATGGTAAAGTGAAAATTCAATTAAAGAAAGAAGGTAGTTGGTATAACTATGGCGATTATAAAGAATACGCACAAGATTATTTTGTAATTAAGTTCAATCTATTATGAAAAGTATATTAAAGTATAACATACTAATGCTTTTAGCAGGTATAATATTATCAACTATTATTTATTCTTTAAGTCCTTTTAAAATAGGTAATCGTGCTGATATTATTGAATTTATGGGCATAATATTTTTTTTTAGCACTCTATCTTTAATAAATATTATTGGGTATTTGCTATTACATTATATTTTTAAAATAGACATTAAGATAATTTTTAAAGTAACTAACATTTTGATTTTACTTTTAATTCTGTTCAATCATTCTCGAGAATGGAAAAATACTTATTTATTAATTTGCACACCTATTTATTTTTTATTGCAATTTTTAATTTTCCTCTATTATAAGAAAAGAATAAAAATGTAAATTATATATTTTTTTAAAAATAATGAAATACCACAGCTTTGCTCATTGCGTAATATAAGGATTTCATGGTATTGAAGAGTTCATTACAGCGATTAAATTCTTATGGCTAAAAATTGATATCGATAATCGGAAAGATTCAATACGTGAGTTAGGTGAATTATTACATCGATTTGGAGATACTTATGCAAATTCTAAATTGGATAATATAAAACCTGATCATCTTCACGAATATTCTTATTAGATTAGAAATTTTTTATGAATAATAAAATATGGATTTACAAACAAAATTAGATGCTAATTTAAGGATATTTATTCTACTTTATTTCAAAAGTTGTAGTAGCATTTGAAAGGCATAATGCGCAAAACCTTTAGGTTTTGAGTATATAAAGTTAGTGAGTTTAATGGGTACAACTCAGATAGCAAGGACCAAAAAGTAATCCCCACTACGCAAAGTCTCATGACTTTGCGTTTTTTTATATTCTTAAAAGTCGTAAACGAAATGAAAGTCTCCCGACTTTCTAACCAATTATTGAATAGCCCATAACACATCCGCAGGATTAGGACGCGTAAAAGTATCCTTCAACTGGGCAAGTGGCAGCAACACTAGCGAGTGGATGCGTATGATACAACCGCACTCAGGGGCTGGAAAAGGATTTTATTTCATACCCGAGATAGGCGAAGAAGTATTAGTAGGTTTTGAAGGCAATAATACACAAAATCCTTACGTTTTAGGTAGTCAATACAACGGCAGTGAATCTAGTGGATATGCTGATGGCGAGAACAACGTAAAAGCCATTCACACCCGCTCAGGAACCAAAATAATTATGAACGACAGCGAAGGAAGTATTTTGATTGAAGATCCTTCTGGAAATACTTGGCAAATGGATGGTCAAGGAAATATTAGCGTGAATGCGCCTAAGAATTTTACTTTGAATGCTGGGGAAAACATCACATTTACTGCAGGAAAAAATATCAATTCATCTGCAGCCGTAAATATGTCGGAAAGTGCAGGAGTGGATAAAATAATTACTGTTGGAGCGATCCTTAATACGAATGTAGGGGGAGATCATATGCTAAGTGTTACAGGTAATTTTATGGAACATATTGAAGGTAATTTAGAATCGCACTCTGAGAAAGAAAGACAGGAATCGAGTACTAAAGGAATTCAAATAAATAGTGAAGATACTATTAACAAACATTCTAAAAAGGAAGTGCAAAATAATAGTGGTGAAAAATCTAAATCTCATTAGTTATGAGTAGAATTAGAATTGTTGGAGGTACAATAACCAAAACTACCATAGGTGCACATCATATGTATTCTGATGAGAATATTGTTTTTAGCTCTAGTAAAATGGTAACCGAGATAGGAGATGAAAATGGAGTTGTATTTGGCGAGCCAAAGGATGCACCTGAAATTAAATCACAATTAATACAAACAGAAACTCCTGAATATGTAGTTTTGTTTAGGAGATTGCCAAGTCCAAGTTACACAGGAGAATTTGGATGGGATTATATGCGGGACGACTATCTTACGGGTACTTGTATTGAAGGATTGGAAGATTTGAAAAAGGAATATAAACCTTTTGAAATTAAAACTATTAACGCAACAACTTCAAAACCTTACGGGACATATTACTCACCATGGCTTTCCATGTTTGTAGATCATAAAACTATTATTGGCAAAGATGTAGAATTGTATATTGAAGCTCCTATTGATTTTATTTCTGATAGTGTAGATTTCGGAAATGAAGAAATGATATTTGTCCCTAGCAGTCCCTTTTTAAGAGTGGTACCGGACAAAATACCAATTACCAATGCAATAAATGGTGTTAGAATAAAAATATTTTGCGATGCCACATTAGATAAAGATGCTACAATAGAAATAAAATCATCTAAAGGAGATATTGTAGGTAGGATGAATGTGCTAAAAAATAAAGATGTAGATGAATTGACTATAAATGTATATGTTATAAAAGCATTTGTGAGTGATAATCCATTATTTTCAGAAGCAGTTATTGATGGCGAAATGGCAAAAATAGGTGGATTGATAGGTTTAGAAAATTATTTAAATAAACAAAGTTTGAATCAAGGATTAATTCAAGTAAAATTAATAGATGTGGATACAAGTGGAAAAGTTTTAAAGATGCCTTTGAGTACAAATACATTTAATCTTGCTAATAAGGGTTATAATACTATGACTTCCAAACCAGATGATGAATACGTCAATTTAAAAGGAATTATTACAAAACAGAGTATTTTTGAAGTTGATTCAGGAAAAAGTGTTAACTTATTTAATAAGCAAGCTAACAAATTATATGGACTTGATAGAGAAAAATGCATATTACTCTATCTGTGTCCTTTAAACACAAAAGATGCTGGAGGCTCTTCTTACACAATACCACTAAATAATAAACATTGTATTATCTTTAAAACAAATTTACATCATCTAACTTCATATGCTCATGAGATAGCTCATACACTAGGTTTAGATCATACTTTTTTAGCTAAAGATTCATCTTGCAACTTAATAAATTTAACTACTGAAAAAAGTAATATTGATAATGAAGTCGTTAATTTTAGAGAAAAAATCATAGTAGGTAAAACAAATATTGATAATCAATGGAGTGTTTTTAGAAATGCTCGTGAAAACAAAGGATATTTTGATAGTATAAGTGTAAATAGTGAAGAATATACAAAGTATAAAAAGCCATTTGATAATGCAAAAAATGAATTAGATAAAACACTGCAAGAATATACTAAAAATAAAAATGATGAGAAAAATTTAATTGTTAAAAATAATATCAGATTTACTAGGGCGTTAACAGAAAACATTATGGATTATAGTAGTGACGATGTCAATTGTGATGGAATTAGAGATGTTACTGGAATAACTATTAAAAAATCATTTAATAAATATCAATGGAAAATTATTCAAGAAGAAACAAAATTATATTATCATTAGTTGGTACATTAATATTTTTATATAGTAGTTGTAATACTTATAAAATTGTAACACCTTCAATACCTATACCAATTTTAAAAGAAGACAAACAATTATATAATTACAGTAAAAAATCAGAAATAATAGTAACAATTGTAAAAAACTACAATTTGAGTAATTCTGATGAAACAAAGTTTTTAGACAATTCCTATGAAGAAGATTTGGATAGTTTAATTATAAAAAAAGATAAAAGGAAAATTACAAAAGATAAATACTTCGTTATTTCCTTAAAAGATTTTATTACAAATTATCGAATTAAAGAAAACATATTATTAGATAAGAATAAAAGCACTAAATCTATAATAAATATTTTAAGGTTTAAAAATCATAACGAACTAAAAATTTCATCAATAAACAAAGGCATTTTTACTGCTGTAAATATTATAGAAGATGGATATCCATTAGATTCAGAGGGTTATGATTTTGATGGAAAAGGAAATATTGATTATTTATATAATAATTTATCCAACATATATATAAAAACTAATAATCAAAATATAAATTATGAAAAGCTTGATTTTTCTTACTATCCTTTAAAAAATAAATTTTATTCTGGAAATGGTAATTGGGAAAGGTTTTATTATGTACAAGATAAAAATTTAGAGTATCTAGTAACTCATGTAAAGGAAAATGGAGAAGTAAAAAATAATTACAAGTTTGGAGAATGGAAATACTACAACAAAAGCGGAGTAATAGATAGTACCAAAATATATACTTTAAAAGACTCTATAGATGTTCGTTTTCCATATTGTATTTTTAATAAAAAAGAACCTTGTTTTTGTGAAAATAAATAATCAAATAAAATTTTTGGACACTATCCTAAAATCTGTGTAAGTTTAAAATTTCAGGGTTAAATTTTTTATAGTTTAATCCTGTTTTCAAATATAGCTAAAAATTGATTGAGTATAACCCCGCTGGGCAAAGTCTCCTGACTTTGCGTTTTGTGTTATTATAAACTTAATGAATTTAATGCACTTTTTCGTATTCATTTTATTCAAAAAAACTATTGTAAAACCGAAGGATTAGGACGCGTAAAAGTATCCTTCAACTGGGCAAGTGGTAGCACCACTAGCGAGTTGATGCGTATGATATAGCCGCACTCAGGGGCTGGAAAAGGATTTTATTTCATCCCTGAAATAGGCGAAGAAGTATTAGTAGGTTTTGAAGGCAATAATGCACAAAATCCTTACGTTTTGGGTAGTCAGTACAATGGTAGTGAATCCAGTGGGTATAACTCAGATGGGAACGACCAAAAAGTAATACATACCCGCTCAGGAACTAAAATAGCCTTTAACGATAGCGAAGGCAGTATTTTGATTGAAGATCCTTCTGGAAATACTTGGCAAATGGATGGTCAAGGGAATATTAGTGTGAATGCACCTAAGAATTTTACTTTGAATGCTGGGGAAAATGTAAATATTACAGCTGGTAAAAATGTTTCTGTGAGTGCAGGAGAAGATATGGATAATTCTGCAAATAATGATATTAATCAAACAGCGGGTAATGACTTAACTCAATCTGCAGCTGGAGATATAATTGAAAATTCAGATAACAGAACAGAGATTGTCGAAAAAGATTTTGTACGCCAAGCCTATAGTTCAAGTGAAATTGCATCAGAAGTTACTATTTTTAGTCAAAAAGAAAATATGACGTTACAAAGTGGAAAAACTATAGAGATGAATAGTACCGAAAAATCAAACATGTTTTAATTTAAAAAAAGTTATGGCAATTACCAAACGCGCAAAAAATATTAAGATCAAAGTACTAGACGCATTTCAATTAATAGTTGGTGGTAAACTTGTAAAGAATGCCAATAAATTAAATTTCGAATCAACAAAAGGAAATTTGAATTTACTTAGCGGAAAAAAAATAATAGCGCATAGTGCAGTAAAGTAGAGATGAAAAAAAATAGTATTTTATTGCTTTGTGCAATAATAATAAGTTCGTGCATGGAAAAAAAATATGAATGGTCAGCGAATGTATCTGCACCAAGAGAATATCCTATAGAAGTATATACAGGAGCTGCAGGGGGGTATTTTTTTAGCCAAATGGGAGGATTTAGTAATGCTGGTTGGGGTGCTGGCAGTAGTGTAAATTATATAACGGCACCACTGCCTGATAGACTTGATATGACATGGTTATCTTATGTAGATAATAAATTTTATACAGGCGATTGGAAGCTCCCTACTGAAAAAATACAACAACTGTTTGATAAAGGATTTTATTCGATAACTGGATCAGAAGCAGTAGTCGAGCCATATACATCTATAAACATAGGTCTTGCTCCAAAAGGAATGGTTGTTGTATGGGTCGCTGGAGCTGGTAAGCAAGTAGAAATAGTTAGGTTTCAGGCTCATGAAACTACAATAGACCCTAAACTTATTACAGAAAGTGAAAAATACATGTTTAAAGATGGTTATAGTGAACTAAGCCTTGAAAGTAATTTTGTTATCTCTCAAGAAGTTAGAGAGCAGCTTCAGCTATATGGTTATCCAGCACCAGAGATGTATGAGGCATACAGAGAGAAATACAACTGGAAGCCCAAAATTATCTTGCCGGATGGTTGCAAAATAAGTTCGATATATATTAAAATGTGCAACGGAGAAATCGAAGATCCTTATGATAGACCAATAGATCAAAAAAGTAGAGCAATTCCTTTTACATTTGAAATTTTTTGGTCAGTAGCTAATGGTAAAAAGGAGCAAAAGTTTGTTTCAAGGATCGCATTTACTAAAGATGATAAATTTTGGGCAAAATATCTTAAGGAAGGTGGCGGACAAGATGAAATGCCAATAGATTTTGGTAAAACCGAAATTAGAACATTATTTAAAGAGTTAATTGATAAAAATAAGACTGCTGAGATGGTTATTAAAATTGATTCTGACCAAAAAGAGGATGACGCATGGATAACCAGTTTATGTATAAAACAAGGAGAGAAAAAATATAATCTAACTCAATTCTGTCAAGATTCAGGCAAACTTAATTAATATGAGTATAGTATATGGAGATTATACACCTCCCAAAAAAATAGTAAAATCTACAGATCTAACCATCGGTATTTTTTTTGATGGCACTAATAATAATATGAATAATAGTAATGCTAAAGAGTATTATAATAAACGGAATAGAGGTAAAAAATTAACAGACAAAGAAGCCGTCTCAGCAAGCGCATATGATAGGAATGGACGATTGAAGGAGAGTAGCAGTTATCATAATGATTGGTCGAATGTAGCACGACTTTATGATGTTTATCCTGTAGAATTAGCTGTATATGTGGATGGAGTTGGTACAGAGACAGAAAAAGGAGATGCGGTATTGGGTGCTGGATTCGGCACAGGCAATACCGGAATTATAGGTAAGGTAGAGGAAGGTTGCGAAAAGTTAGCAAATACAATATTGAGACAAAACCAAAAAAACAAAGTAATACCAATACTGTACTTGGATGTTTTTGGTTTTAGTCGTGGGGCGGCAGCTGCCAGAGTTTTTCTAGATGAAATTAGTAAAAAGCCCAATCTAGGTTCTGTAAATTTTAAAAACAAAGCAGGCTATTTGGGGTATTATTTAGCAAAGAAGAATATAAAAGTGGGCTCAGTACAAGTACGCTTTTTAGGACTCTTTGATACAGTATCTTCTTACTCTAAGTACGCTACTGCACTTCCTAATTTTGATAATGATGCTACCGAAATACCGTTGCATACATTATCTAAAGCAAAATCAGTAATGCACTTTACTGCTGAAAATGAGCACCGTAATAATTTTTCGCTTACTGAAACTAGAGTAGGTAAAACTAGAGAATTTCCAGGTGTGCACTCAGATGTTGGAGGGAGTTATAATGATGGAATTGAGGTAGTTAAAATTATTGAAAAAGATTTTATGGATAAAATAAATGAACTTGTAACTAAATTAATTAATGAGTCTTGGTATTTAGAAAAACAATTAGAAATTTCTATGTTTAGTCCTAATGAGCTTAAAGGTACTCGAAAATTAAAAAAAACATATAGTTATATTCCATTACATTTAATGTCAGAATGGGCAATTTCGGCTCAAAAAGTACCTTTTAATAATGCCAAGTTGGAAAAGACTAAATACAGTATTACTGGTGATGCGCTGTTAATGAGGGTAAAAAAACGTTTGCGAGAATATGTTTTACATAATGGTAAACCGTATAAATTTGCATGGTATGGTGCAATTCATGAAAAGTACAAAGGTGTAAAGGAAGGGGATAAGTTACTTGCAGCATATAAGCAAGAGATACAAGAGCAAAAAGATTTAAGAATACTTCGTAATGAATATTTACACTGGTCAGCGGATAATGATTCTATTGGTATGGAACCCACAAAAGATAGGAAACGTAAAAAGTTTTAAAATTTTTGTCTTAATCCCGCAGCGCAAAGTCTCAAGACTTTGCGTTTTTTTTTATCTTTAAAGTTTACAAAGAACCGGAAGGATTGGGACGTGGAAAAGTACAGTTTAATTGGGCAGGAGCAAGCGCCAAAAGCGACTGGATGCGCATGATACAACCACACTCTGGTGGCGGCAAAGGATTTTATTTCATCCCCGAAATAGGCGAAGAAATTCTAGTAGGATTTGAAGGCAATAATGCACAAAATCCTTACGTTTTAGGTAGTCAGTACAATGGTAGTAAATCCAGTGGGTATGCTGATGGAGAGAACAACGTAAAAGCCATTCACACCCGCTCAGGAACAAAAATTATCATGAAGGACAGTGAGGGAAGTATTTTGATTGAAGATCCTTCTGGAAATACTTGGCAAATGGATGGGCAAGGAAATATTAGTGTGAATGCGCCGAATGACATTACGATGAATGCTGGAGGAAGTATTTCGATGACTGCAGGTAAAAATATCAATTCATCTGCAACCATGAATATTTCTGAAAGTGCTGGGGTCAATCATAGCGTTGTTGCAGGAGCAATCATGATACAAAATGCAGGAGGAGATTATCGTTTAATGGCAGCGAATATTTTTGAAGAGGCAAAAGGAGAAAGGAAATCTAAAGCAAAAGAGGTAAGTGATGAATCTAAAGATAAGAAAGTTACTTCAAAAAATAAGAATGAAATTCATACCAAAGGAGATTTTGAAAATAATGGTGGCGAAAGTACCAGAATGCATTAATTATGGAAGGTGGAAAAATTATACGAATAGTTGGGGAGACCAATAGTATTGAATGTGAGACATGGACCGTATATACTGATAAATTTACTTCTAATGCAGGAAATGGAAGCTATTTTACTGCAGATGGTGTAAGTACTTTTGGGGAACCTAAAGATGCACCTCTTTTTGGAAAATATTTTGAAAAAGGCTGGTGGAGTTCTGACTATGAAGGAAATAAAAAAATAACAAAAGCTAAGCTTGGAGATACTGTTTATTTTCAAGTAGAAATGACTACAAAATTTCCTGAAACTACTCTTCCTGATGACAAACAGAAAATGATTTCCTTTAAATTATATGAATTTGATGGAAATGAATATTTTATAGGTAGAATTATGTTGATACCTGTACCAGGAAAATATCCAAAAAAAAATAAAGAGATTAAATATATTACTTGGAATGATATAAATAAAAATAACAAATTAGATCCGGAAGAAGAATATACCTCAAAACCATATACTGAGGTATTAGCAACAGGAAATAAAGCAGTTATATCTTTTCAATTAAGCGAAGGTTTAGCAAAATATTTTAATGAATTTGCTGAATTAAAATTATTTATGTCTGTTACTTATAATTATGAAAATGTGGACTTACCTATAAGTGAAGGAACTTATTTAGATGTAGAGCCCAAACTTCCTGCAATAAAAGAAATCTATGTGAAATTATTAAATTATCAAGTTTCACAGGAAGTAATTGGTAAGTTAAGTGAAGTTGATGGGAGTATTCAATACTTAAAAGGCAATGATGATATTATGAGTGAAAAGGTAAATATGGATTACTTTTCTGTTAGAATAAATAAATTACCAAAGTTTGCAGATGATAATATAGTCGTTTTATACAAAAAAATTAGAAAAAACTTCTTAACTCTTGTTAAAGGTGATGTTACTTTTGATTCTCATTCTGAACCATTTCATAATGAGGTAAATGGTAGGTGGGAGTTAAACCTTATATAAAGGAAGATGATCCTGCGTATGCTAAAGAACAATTGAGAAGATGGGAACATGAAGTTGGAAGTACAGTTTTTTTTATCGAAGCAGGCGGTGGCACTGTAGAAGATATTATAGGTGACCATGGTGCTGTTCTCGAAAGTGAATGCAAACCATTTGAAATGTGTTGGATATTTACTACTATTGTTACTAAGGAAAGTGAAACCCAACCCTTTTCAGGACATAGGCAATTTGGCATCCACAAAGATGAAGAAGGAAATTACAGATTCTTCGCTCGTGCTATTGATAGAATATGGCCAACATCTACAATAGTAAATTTAAGTTTGGGGAGAAAAGATTTTGCAGTAAAAGATTATTTAACAATTGCAGATTCTACATGGAATAAATTAATTAAAAATGTGTCAGATTTTATCGAAAAAAACGGAGGTGATACAACTATAATGAAACCGGAATTTGTAAGAACGGATTTCAATAAATTTCTAGCTAAATATGAAACTAAGCCAGTTACCTACATAGGTAATATCCCTCAGTATAATAAAATACAAGAAAATGAAAAATAAACAGCTGATAATAAATATACTATCTTATTTTTTTATATATCATTTAGTGTTTGAATATTTAGTTAATTATTATGATTTCGATAAAAGATCCAGAATACTTACACCTCTTGGTCGTGTTCTTAGAAAATTATTAATGAATCAGCACGTACATGGAATATATTCTACAGGTGATTTTCTAGTTTTTTTATTTAATTTATTTATAAGTGCTATTTTATTTTATATTGCATATCGATGGTTTGGAAGGGAGCACATTCTTAAAACATTCAGTAGAGTAATTATTGCTTTTATAATAATTAATTTAATTATCATAACATATATTGTAATTGATGGTTTTGGTCAAGGACCAACTTTTGTTTATGTTGTTTATTTTTTAATTCCTATGTCTATTTTAGTTGTTTTATTGCTGCCACTTTTCTGGATAAATAAGAAAATTAACGATGTTTTAAAAAAAAGACTATAGAACACTAACAAATAATAATTGCCCCCGCTGCGCAAAGGTGTGCTGTGAATGACGAGTAGTTGACAACCTTAGTCAATGTTGTGTAAGAGATGGAAGTAGGTTTTCCACAATCGCTATAAATTCAAAGCCACCCCATCTGATGTTGCCGCACCGCCTTACACCGATGTTGCTAGTTACGCCAAAGCAGACCCCCGCTGCGCAAAGTCTCCTGACTTTGCGTTTTGTGTTATTATAAACTTAATGAATTTAATGCACTTTTTCGTATTCATTTTATTCAAAAAAATTATTGTAAAACCGAAGGTTTAGGTCGTGTAAAAGTAAAACTTTACTGGGCAGTTGGTAGCACCAAGAGTAATTGGATGCGCAAGCTCCAACCGCACCCCGCTGCGCAAAGTCTCATGACTTTGCACTTTTTTTGATATTATTTAAAGTCATGAACTGAAAGTAAATTTCCCAATTTTTAATTAGGAAAGTGGCAGCTCCACTAGCGAGTGGATGCGTATGATACAGCCGCACTCAGGGCCTGGAAAAGGATTTTATTTCATCCCCGAAATAGGCGAATAAGTTCTAGTAGGATTTGAAGGCAATAATGCACAAAATCCTTATGTTTTAGGAAGTCAGTACAATGGTAGCGAATCCAGTGGGTATGCCGATGGCGAGAACAACGTAAAAGCCATTCACACCCGCTCAGGAACTAAAATTATCATGAACGATAGTGAGGGAAGTATTTTGATTGAAGATCCTTCTGGAAATACTTGGCAGATGGATGGTCAAGGGAATATTAGTGTGAATACGCCTAAGAAATTTACTTGGAATGCGGGAGAGAATATTACATTTACCGTAGGAAAAAATATTAGTACTTCTGCAACCATGAATATTTCTAAAAGTGCTGGAGTGGATAAAATGACTAATGTTGGAGCTATTTTTAAATATAATTCTAGGTGGAAACTCAATATATGACTATTTATAAAAAATGCAAAAAATTCATAATTTAAAATTTATATTTTTTTACTATCATTAGTATTAACAATTTCATGTAACGATATGCAAGAAAAATTTGATTGGTTACCCACTGAGAGTGCGCCAGAGTTGTACCCTATGAATATTCATAGTGGTAATTTGTATTTTGAAGATGGAGAAAGTGTTTACATCCCATGTTCTGGCAGCGCTAACAATGGTTGGGGTAAAACGGGGTCGATACATTTACAAGGAAATAAATTACGACCAGTACCCGTGAAATTAGAGGTGACTTGGGCATCCTTTAAAGAAAATAAATTTTATACAGGTGCTTGGGATTTACCAAAGGAAAAGATTCTTAAGTTATTTATAGAAGGTTTTGTTCATTATGATACACGTAAAAAAATAACTTATTCTCAGATAAACGTAGGCTGTGCTCCTGGAGGGATAGTTGTAGTCTGGTTATCTGGAGTAGGGAATCAAGTTGAAATAGGAAGGTATCAAGCACATGATACTTTAATTGCTATGAGCGATTATTTACCAGGGAATCCAACAGCAATTCAAAAAGTGGCTTTTGCTAATTTAGGAAAACTAGATGATCTATTAGAAAAAAATTATGAGAAAAAAGGAGGTATTCAGTTTGGACTTTGGGATACATATCGTAAAAAATACAATTGGAAAGCAAAAATTGAAATTGCAGGTCATAAGTTTGAAAAAATTGGGTTAAAAATGTTTAATGGTGAAGCAGAGAATTTATTTGACGAGGTACTTTTAAAAAATGAATTTAAAGAAAGAGCTGTACCAAGTTATATGTCATTCATGATAGCAAATGTTAAAGGAGTTAAAACTGTTTTTGAATTTAAAGAAATTGATGAAGAGGAAATTTTCGATTTATTCAAAAAAAGTGATACTTCGCAACCCATAGAAATTATATTGCGCATGAATGAAGACTTAACAAATCGCCGTCTTATTTTTAAACAAGGAAGCAAAGAGTTAACAATTGATAAAATCGATGTGAACAATACGTGGGAGTACGACAGATAGTAAATATTTAAGATTTTGAGTTTGTTTTAAAACAAAGCTAAATTTAAAGAGAAGAGTAAAGTCTCATGAATTTGCGCTTCTTTTATATTCCTGAAAGTGTTATTTAAGAAAAGTCTCATCGATTTTACTTGAATGTTTCTTAAATTTTTTCTATTTAAAGAGTCATAAACTATAAATTAACGAATCTACTATTTTGTGGTTTTTTATTAATCCTATAAATAATTAAAAGTTATACATTTTGCTTCTGAAATATACTTTTATATCCTGATTTTCAAATGATTAATGGGGTATTTAGCCTTAATATTAACGATTCATATAGTTAGTTCTACAAAATATAGATATGTAGTTTTACAAGAAGAAATAAAATTAGATGTAACAGTATATTGATACAAATGCGTGAAGTGGTAGATAGCTAAATATTAAAAGTTGTTTATCAGGATTATATCACCACGTATATTAAATGCTGTCCTCATCGAGGTTTCACTAACTTGGTTAACTTAATCAAAGGTTGTTATTTAGGGAAATTGCAAGTTGAATTTATAGAGTTGAAAAGGTGATATTGTGGATCGTCATTTTGTGCTACAGGTTTTGGATGTTAGTTTACAGGAAATATTACCAATGAAATGTTAAATCAGTATCGGAAACATCACAGAAACCAAATCAAGATAACAATCATAATTTCATAAACGAATATAGCAAATTTGCAAACTTTAAGGCTGTCAACAATTATATGGAATTTCAATCTATGATGGTGAGTTTTTCTAAAAAAGTTTTTATAAAGTCTAAATATCGTATTACCCTCAAAATACTGATAGTAATGTCATAAAATGTGTTTTTTTCTAATGTTAGAAAAAACATGGTGATTTTTACTTATTTATTGAATGAAAATTATATCTTAGTCCAAGAATAAACTTATAAATTGTAGTATAGCAAAACAAATTAATTTTTTTAGAATTGCTATTAAAAAAGACAATAAACCTTTGAGTTTTGATCAAATAAGCTATGAGACAAGAACGAATTAAAGACAGAGTATTAAAGAGGGCGGCTAGATCTTGGGGCTTTTCAGATGTTGAAATGGAAACCTCATTTGATCCTGTGGTATCAATGATGCTTAATGCTTTATCCTACGAATTAGAAAAGGTAGCACATGAACTAGAAGATTCTAAAACCCGCGTAGTTGAAAGGGTTCTTGAAATTATGTTTCCTGAAGTTACTGCTGGAGCTAAACCTGCAAGAGCAATCATGCATGCATTACCCATTGATAATAATATGCGTGTTTCATTGCAAAATCAAATGTCGGTAAATAGAAGAATTCATAATATTTATAACCCATTAGCGCCAATCACTAAAGAAATAGCACTTTCCCCTACATTAGAAGTAAAATTAGCTTCTGCAGAGGTAAAATATATTGCTTATGAAAGAAACTTATTCGAAGTTTCTAATCTTTTTTACAAAGATGCAGTTAGGAATTATTCTAATACATTACCGTCAGGAATAGTATTTTTAGGTATCGAGCTAAAAAACGCCAATGTATTTGAACTCGATGATTTAATGCTATATATTGATATTAAAAACACGCATCAAAAAGAAATGTTTCATTATTATTTGAAGCAAATGAAATGTTTTCATGATGATAAACAAATCAATGTTGAAGTAGGTTATAATGTGCCGGTTAATAATCTCGATATAGAAGGTATTATTAATAGAAATTATACACATCTTAATGAAGTAATGCAAGAGGTGAATGAATACTATTTCGATAATTTTTATACATTAAAAGGAGCGTTAAAATACAAACCATTTAACGAATATAGTGCAGAATATAGTTTTTTTGAAGAAATAACAAATAATAACGATAGCACTATCATTTGGGTTAAAATGGTATTTCCTGAATCTTTAATTCCACAAATAATAGATAATGTGTCTTTTACAACAAATTGCTTTCCAGTAATTAATAAAAAAAGACATACAATAAACAAGACACTCGGGAATTTTCTATCATATGTAGCACTCGAAACGGATAACAATATATACCTAGATGTTGATACAGTTTTAGATGGTTATAATAATCATTATGAGATTAAAGAATTTAAAGATGGAGTTATAGAAGAGGGGAATGCTGTACTAAGAACAGGTGGGGTTTCAAGATTTGATTCTAGAAGTGCTTCAGAGTTATTACAAAATGTATTGGATTTACTAAAGGACGAGAGTTCCTCTTTTGCCGGTTTGGGTAAAGATTTTATGAATAGTTCTTTAGTTGAAATTAATCAACTGTTGGCTTCCGTAGAACAACAAGCTAAAGAAAGTAGTTTTTCTAAAAATAATGCTCCATATTTAATGATCAAGCCTAAATTTGATGAGTCAATTGGAAAATCTTTTGCAATAAACTATTGGTCAACTTGTGCGGAAGAGGGTAATGATATTAAAGCAGGGACATTTTTAGAATCTAAAGAAGATTTATCATTTGTTAGTAAGGAAGCAACATTGATGACAAATACTGTGGGAGGTATGAATAAGCAAAATAATAAAGATCGAATTTTAGCTTATCGTAATGCTTTATTGACACGTGGTAGAATTGTTACATTTGCTGATATAAAAGCATTTGGATTTAATCACTTTAAGAGTAGTATTAGTGATCTTAAGATTGAGAAAGGTACTCGAAAAGAGATTTCTGTAAAAGCAGGTTTTAGTCGTACGGTTGATGTTTATTTAAAAGTAAATAGGGAAGAAAAAGAGCATATTTCTGAAACCGAGTGGGATTACTTATGTGAGAGTTTTATGAAACAATTGAAAAACACTTCATCAAACGTATTTCCTTATCGTTTATTTATAGAAAATTAATCTAAATCTTTTTGTTTTTATTGTTCTAAACCAGTGTTTAAGCTATATTTTTTTTGTGGATATAACTTCAGTTTTTAAAAAAAACTTATTGACATAGAATAATATGATTTAAGCAGTGTAGATCATTTTTAATTATTATCAAGTTTTTTTTTGGTTATTAGTATTGCAGATTTTAATACTTTATAGTCAAATTTATGTGATTTTCATTCCATAGTTTTTAGTATATAAAATTATAATTAATCCCTTTAGGTTCTTCGTATGAAAGAACTTAAAGGAATTTTTAATTTTAGGGTATAAAAAATAACAACATCTATTGGGGTTTTATGATCTTGACTTGAAAATTTACGAACCATTTTATGAAAGATTTACTGAAATTGGATATATTGAATTCTTATTAGAAAGTACAAATCTTTTTTTAATTTTAAGTAAAGTTATTCCAATGTTTTCAGAGTATCCATATTATATTTTGGCGGAGGGTAGCTCGTTTATTTAATGTGGAGAGAAAATTTTAGATTATTTTTTTCTAAACTATATCTCGATATTTTACTAGAGTATTTACTTTTCATGTTCAATTTATGGAGAAAAAGTTTAGCAATAGAAATTGATAGTTTTATAAATCATCTTAATTCAAAACTAGAATCCAAGCCTATTAAAAATTTTACTAAAAGTGCTTTTGTTCAGAAAAGACAAAAGATAAATCCAGAGGTTTTTAAATATTTATCGAAAGTAATTATGGAAAACACTTATGTTGAAATAAATATAAATGTCCAACTATTTTATGGTTATAGACTCCTTGCAGTTGATGGTTCTATGGTTATTCTACCCTATACAGAGAATTTAAAAAATGTATTTGGAGTATCAAAAAACAACACTAAAACAGTTCTAGTGCAAGGAAGAGCTTCTGTTTTGTATGACGTACTGAATCGTCTCGCATTGGATTCTTCGTTGAATAATTCAGCATTGGGAGAAAGACAATTGGCATTGAAACATTCTGATTATTGGACCAAGAACGATTTGATTATATATGATAGAGGCTACGCGGGTTATGATTTTCAGTATGAACATTTTTAAAAGAATATAGATTATTTAATCAGAACAAGTGTTACCCTTAGTGACCTAATAAAAGATTTTGTAACAAGCAAGAAACAATCAGCCATAGTTGATTTATTTCCAAATCAAAAACACGCTATAGTTGATAAGCAATACACAAAAGAGACATCGCTAAAAGTTCGATTAATTAGAATCGTTTTGTCTAATGGAGAAATTGAAGTTTTGATGACATCTTTATTGGATAGTCAAACTTTTCCAGCCAATATGTTTAAAGAATTATTCTTTTTGAGATAGGACAGGGGCATTGAGACATTTTACGACGAGTTGAAAAACAAACTCAAATTGGAATACTTCACGGGTTATCCCAAAGCAAGTATAGAACAGGACTTTTTATGCACGATATTAATAAGTAATTTGCAATCAACCATTGTAAATGACTTACAAGATGACTTAAAATTAAAGAACAAAAACACAAACTTGTCTTACGGTTTTTTAAAAAATAGAATACTAGAGTTGCTTTTTAAAAAAACACCTTTGGATGAAGTATTCGAAGAATTAGAAAATCTATTTCTTAAAAATACAATTCCAATTAGATTAAATCGGAATAACAAACGAGAAGCAGGTAAATATCTCAATCGAAAAAGACTTTTAGTGCTTAAAAATCAGAAAGATGCAATATGAAAATTACTTAACTTAATGACATTGCGCTCGAACTGACAATTGGACTTTTTTATAAATAGTATTATTATCACTACTCCTTACTGTTCATATTTTAAATATGCGACGTGAATGATACGAATATTTAATTGTTAATTTTAGTTTACAGCGAGATATGATTTTAAAATAGTTTTGTGATTCAAAATATAATTTTTTTTTTGAAAAAATACCATTTTGCTAAGAAAGCGTTGATGTTTAATCACCAGCTCTGCGATCAATAATGCTATAATTGAGTTTTTTACCGCTCACTTTTTCGAATGCATGAATAACTTCTAGAACAGAACTTCCTACACCAGTACCTAAATTAAATGTTTCTACTTTCTCACTATTTTTCTTGTCGAGTAAGCGCTCTAGCGCAACTAAATGAGCTTTAGCTAGATCTACTACATGAATGTAATCACGTATGCATGTTCCGTCAGTAGTAGGGTAATCATCACCGTACACTAATAGTTCGTTTCTTAAACCAACTGCAGTTTGCGTAATAAACGGTACTAGATTTTGTGGTACACCTAGCGGTAATTCCCCAATTTCTGCTGTGGGATGCGCTCCAATAGGATTAAAATAACGCAACAGTATAGCGTTGATACCACTTATTTTTGCTACATCTGATATAATTTCTTCACCTATTTGCTTGGTATTACCATATGGAGACAGCGCGGTTTGAACGGCCGTGTTCTCATCAATTGGCATCACTTTGGCTTGACCATAAACGGTACAAGAAGAACTAAAGATAAAATGAGCATCTTCTTTTTTCTCTAATTCTTGAAGTAAATATACTAATGTATTGATGTTGTTTTCCTAATAAAGCAATAGATTACCCACGCTTTCTCCTACTGCTTTTGAAGCGGCAAAATGAATAACTCATTTAATATCCTGATGTCTTTTAAATAAGTCTTGAACCACCGCCTTTTCACGTAAATCTAATTTTTCAAATAGGGGAGTCGTTCCCGTTATTGCCGTGATTCCTTGTAAAACGGCTTCGGTAGCATTTGATAAATTATCAATAACAATAACTTCATAGCCTTTGCTTTGCAATTCGACTACGGTATGCGAACCTATAAATCCCAAACCTCCAGTAACTACAATTTTCATAATTATTTGTTTTTATAGTGAACGTCAGAAAGGTCTCTAAGCATTTGAGCACTTTTTTCAGCAGTGATGTCTCTTTGTGATTCTCCCATCATCTCATAACCTACCATAAATTTCTTTACAGTTGCAGAACGCAATAATGGCGGATAAAAATGCATGTGGAATTGCCATTCAGGATGTTCCTCACCATCTGTAGGCGCTTGATGAATTCCTGAAGAATAGGGAAATGAAGTTTCAAAAAGGTTGTCGTAACGTGTTGTCAATTGCTTCAAAATACTAGCAAAAGCCGTTGCTTCGTCAGTAGTGAATTCGGTTATTTTAGTAATGTGTCTTTTACTGATAATCATGGTTTCAAATGGCCACACAGCCCAGAAAGGTACTAGTGCAGCAAAATGATCGTTTTCGACAACCACGCGCTCTTTAAGTTTTAATTCTTCGTGCAAGTAATCTTGAAGCAAGTTTGTACCCTGCTTTTTATAGTATGCTAGTAAGTTGGCTTGCGTTTTTTCTACCTCTGTTGGCAGTGAAGATTGCGCCCAAATTTGACCATGAGGATGCGGGTTACTACAACCCATAACACTACCTTTATTTTCAAATATTTGTACGTGATTGATGTAATCGATGCTTCCTAAATCAGTATATTCTTTTTGCCAAGTAGCAATAATATCACTAATCGCATCTACAGTCATTTCTGGTAAGGTCAAATTGTGTTCTGGTGAGAAACAAACAACCTTAGAAATACCTCTTTCTGGTTGTGCTTTAAAAAACAAGTTGTTTTTATCTTCTTGAAAATCAATAGGTTCTTGTTTTAGGGCAGCAAAGTCATTTTCGAAAACAAAACTCTGTTTATAATCTGGATTTACTTCACCATTAGCACGTACATTTCCTGCACACAAGTAGCAAGTAGGATCATAAGCAGGTAATTCCTCCTTAGAAATACTTTCATTTTGTCCTTGCCATGGGCGTTTAGAACGGTGCGGAGATACCAGAACCCACTCGTTTATTAATGGATTGTACCTTCTATGTGGATCTTCGTTTATGTCAAATTTTTTCATGATAATTATTTTTTATAAAGTGATGTTCCGTTTCCAATGGTAACATCATAAATTTTTAATTCTATGTTAAAGGCATCAAAATAAGCTTTTGAAAATTTTGCTTTTACTTCATCTTCAAATCCTTTTTTGACTAAATTAATAGTGCAACCGCCAAAACCGCCACCCATTAATCGAGACCCTATAACTGCTTCTTCTGCTTTAGCTAAATCTACTAGAACGTCTAGCTCCTCACAACTTACTTCATAATTTTTAGACAAACCTTCATGCGTTGCAAACATTAATTCGCCTAAAAGGGCGATGTTACCATTGTCTAAGGCTTTGCAAGCTTCAATAACTCTATTAATCTCTTTTACTACAAACAGCGAACGCTTGTACACATCGGCACTCATTTTTTCCTTTAGATCAATAATAGTTTGTTCAGTACAATCTCTAAAACTTTTTATTTCGGGAAAATTACGCTGTACAATGGCAATGCCTTCTTCACATTGCTCTCTTCTTTCGTTATAGGCTGATGTCATTAACGAATGTTTTACATTCGAATCAAATAAAATTAACGAATAATCACTAAAATTAGCTTCATGGTAGGTATATTCTAATGTTCGGCAGTCAATCTTTACAACTTGGTTTTTCTTGCCCATTACGCTAGAGAATTGATCCATGATACCACAATGAATTCCCACCCAATGCTCTGCTTTTTGACCTAATAAAGCAATGTCGATTGGTTTTATATTCAAATTAAATAATTCGTTTATTCCAAATAAGAAACCGCATTCTAAAGCAGCCGATGAAGATAATCCGGAACCCACCGGAATATCACTACTAAAAACACAGTTGACACCTTCAAATTGAAATCCACCATTTTTTAATTGTTGGATAACACCTCTTATGTAATTTGTCCAAACCTTTTCGTCATGTTGAACCTCGGCCGTAAGATCAATTTCAAATTCATCGTCAAGATCCAAAGCGATTATTCTGGACGTATTTGAATTGTTTTTTTCGAAAGCAAAACAAATGATCTTGTCAATAGCCGCTGGCAAAACATAGCCATCATTGTAGTCTATATGTTCCCCTATGATATTTATTCGTCCTGGTGAAAGAACTATTTTTTCTGGTTTTGAATTAAAGTTTTCTTGAAAACTACTAATCGTCTTGTTTATTAAAATGTCATTCATAGTAGTATAGACTTAAAAAGATTGAAATTTATAGCTAGTTTTGTGGTGGTACACTTCTCCTTTTTTCAAAACTGCAGTAGGGAAATGATCATGATTTGGAGCGTCCGGAAAATTTTGAGTTTCAAAGCAAATACCACTCAAGGGATGGTAATCTGCATTATTCTTCCCTTTTAAAACCTTTGCACAATCACCGCCAACATATATATGCACTCCTGGCTGGTTTGTGTAAACGGTCATTTTTAAATTATTGTTTTTATTGAAAAGGGAGGCTACAAATTCATTTGTTGACTCTAAAACAAAAGTATTGTCAATTTTAGAGGGACATTTTTTAGGAGTACTAAAATCAAATATTCCTTTGGATACATCTAGAACAGTACCTGTTGGGATATTATCTTCTGTAGTCTCTAACATTTTAGTAGAGTTGATGATTAACTCCTGTTCTGAAATAGATGAATTATGGCCATTTAAATTGAAATAACTATGATGCGTTAAATTAATGATGGTATCTTCTGTGGTAGTTGCTTGATATTCGATAATTAATTCATTTTCCTCAGATACTGTGTAGGTAAGTTCAACTACTAGTTCTCCTGGAAAATTTTCATCGTTGTTTGGACTTATCAATCTTAATTTTATGGATGGGTCACCGTTTTCCGTTGCTTCAACAATTTCCCAAATTTTTTGACTGAAGCCATTAGGACCGCCATGAAGGGAATGCTCTCCGTTGTTTATCTTTAATTGTGTTTGTTTGCCATTCAAAACAAATCGGCCTTTATTAATGCGGCCTGCAAACCGTCCTACAGTAGCACCAAAGTAAGGTGCGCTTTGTAAATTATAAGATTCTACATAATCATCTAATGTGTCAAATCCCAAAACGACATCAATAACTTCTCCATTCTTTAAAGGTATTTTTAATGATGTAACTGCAGCGCCTAAATCAATTAGCTGCAGAGACATTCCTTTTTTATTTGTTAATTCACAAGAGTGAACGCTATCTCCGTTAGCTAATAAACCGAAGAATTTCACTAAATAATTAGATATTAAATGTGATATGTGTTTTGTTTTCATTCTTTTTTTATTAAATGCTGAAAATCAAAAGTAAAACAAAAGACTTATTTGGCATACTAGTACCTACCGGTTTTTGTATCTTGCAAAAAAATAAACTATTTTATGAAAATAATTTCTATTCAAAGCAATCTTGGTATTCCAAAATACAAGCAAATTATTTACTCTGTAGAAAAGGCAATTGAGGAAGAAAATCTTAAAAAAGGAGAAAAATTACCATCAGTAAACAAGGTGTGTATGGAACAGTGCTTGTCTAGAGACACTGTGCTTCAGGCGTATGACGAATTAAAAAAAAGAGGAATTATCTACGCTATTCCTGGTAAGGGATATTATGTAAAAAGCACTGAAACTACTATAAAACAAAAGATTTTTCTATTATTTGATGAATTAAACATCTTTAAAGAGGATCTTTATAATTCCTTTTTAAAAAGTGTAGGTAAGGGAGTGCAGGTGGATATTTTTTTTCATCATTTTAATATTCAAGTTTTTAATAAACTGATAAATGATGCAAATGGAAATTATACCAAATATATCGTCATGCCAACAAACTTAAAGGAGGCAACCGCAATTATAAAAACCCTACCAGTTAATGAGGTATATATATTAGACCAAACAAATCCTGAATTGAGAATGTACCCTGCTGTTTATCAGAATCATAGGAAAGATATTTATGATGCGCTACTTAAAGGGAAGGGGAAGCTAAAGAAATACAAGAAATTGATTATGATTTTTCCAGGTTTTAGAGAACCAAATGGAATGAAAGAAGGGTTTGAAAAGTTTTGCAATGATTTCTCATTGCAGTACGAGGTGATCACCAAGTTTTCTAATAGAGTAATTATGCGTGGAGAGGCTTATATTATTCCTAATGACAGGGATTTAGTGCATGTTATTGAAACTTCAAAAGGACAAAAACTACAATTAGGTATTGATTACGGAATCATCTCTTATAATGATACGCCGCTCAAAAAAGTCGTTGAAAACGGAATTACCACTATTTCGACCAATTTTGAAGCTATGGGAAAAATATTGGCTCAAATGATTCTGAAGAATAAAAAAGAGCAAATAGAGAATAAATGCGCCTTAATTCTCCGTAATTCATTATAGCATAATATAATGGCTCTGTCGCGTCTGTTTAATAACTATTATCTTTAAAGCTTCAAAATATATTAAATGAACACCAAAGGTTATTGTTATCCCAAAGCTATTATTCGTCAGGCCGTTTATTTCAAATTGAGATTTACATTGAGTTACAGGGGAGTTGAGGAAATAATGAGGAGTACTAGTATAATTGCAAATTACATTTTAAATGGATTTGAAGACAAGGTGGTTTTGTTATTGTAAGGGTGAAAACTACAGTGCGCTCAACTGTGCATTAAACTGTGCATTGGAAGCTATGTAGTATTTTGATGTTTTTTTGCTATATTAGGGATCAAGTCTAAAAGTTGTGGGGAAATATTAAAAAAGGGATATTTGTGTTTTTAAAAATAAGATACAAATGCAAGATTCTTTTACCGAACTTCTCAAATTATTACTACCCGAAATTATTGTTGACTATTTTGAGTTAACCTCATACAAGAAAGCAGATGAAGTTTTGCATTTATACTTAAAAGAGATTAATTCCCCCCCTAAAGAATATCGTAATGAGAAACTAAGTTCCAAGGGATTCTTTGATGAAATAACAGTTCAAGATTTTCCCATTCGAGGACATCAGGTTTATCTTCATATCACACGCAGAAGATGGCTTAATGAAGACACTAGTAAAGTTGTATTTAGAGATTGGAATTTAGTAGCAGACGGAACTCGAGTAACACAAGAGTTTGCGTCTTTTTTAAAAGAGATCAATAGATTCCAAGGCTAATGACTGTAATGCCATAGCCTCTTTTTATGGAGTTAAAGGAAAAAATCTACAACATCAATACAAGGATTTTTAAGTAATTTTAAAATTTGGGATCAAAAACCACATGCTAAACAATGGCTTCTATTTGCCCAAAATATTGGCAAACGTTTGTCTATAGACGAAACTTCACTATCCAATGGTGAACTCTATACTATTTTGACAAACAAAACTGCAAAAGGAAGAAAAGGAGCTATAGTAGCTATGATTGCTGGCACTAAAGCTGAAACAGTAATTTCAATCATTGAAAAAATCCCAATTAAGCGACGAAATTTAGTCACTGAAATCACTTTAGATATGGCAGGAAATATGGGTCTAATCGCCAAGAAATGCTTCCCAAATGCAACACGAGTTACTGATAGATTTCATGTACAAAAACTAGCTACAGAGGCTTTACAAGAAATAAGAATAAAATACCGTTGGCAAGCAATAGACCACGAAAACGAGGCTATAGAAAAAGCTAAGAAAAACAAGAAAAAATTCGAACCTACAATTTTATCAAATGGAGATACCATTAAGCAATTACTAGCCCGAAGTCGATACATCTTGTATAAAAACAAATCAAAATGGTCAGAAAAACAAACGGAAAGAGCCAAATTGCTATTCGAATTATACCCCGATATTGAAAAAGCGTACGGATTAGCTCAAGATTTACGAAATGTTTTTGAAAACACAACTGATAAAATATACGCACTAACCAGATTAGCTAAATGGCATGAAAAAGTAAATCAAGCAGAATTTAAATCCTTTAATACAATATCTAGAACGATACAGAATCATTATCAAACAATACTAAACTACTTTGATAACAGAAGTACAAATGCGTCTGCAGAATCTTTTAACGCAAAGATAAAAGCTTTTAGGTCTCAATTTAGAGGAGTAAGAAACATCGAGTTCTTCCTTTTTAGGCTAACAAATATATATGCCTAATTTTTACTTCCCCACAGGTTTTCGTTATGATCCTATATTAGCTCTAATTAGTTGATTTTAGGCTACTTTTGACTGTAAAACATAAAAAAACCCCAACATCTGTTGGGGTTTTGTGACCTTGACTGGACAATTTACAAACCATTTTATGAATGATTTAAAGAAGTTAGCTATGTGGAATTCATGGTAGTAGCCAGTGCTAATCTGTATGTAGTTGTAAGTAAAGTTATGCCGTTATTTTTGTAATATCAAGGTCGTAATCTAGCTAGTGAGAATTTGTTTTTACTAACTTCGAGAAATGGACTCCGTTACCTATAAAGATTCCGTAGTAATTAAATGTTTTATTATACATTATTAAAGAAGATAGCGACCGATTGTAAATTTCAAAGTTTTTATTAATTGATTAAACCAGAGTATTCTTCTTCCTGTTTTAATTTTAAAATATGGGTAATGAAGACAACCCGAAAATAAAAATTAGACAAAATTCATCTGATGTAGAAAAAACTGTAGATTTTGAAAATAAACAATAACACTTATAACCACCGTATTTACAGTATTTATACTAAATTTGTACACCATTTGAATTTCCTATTTTATATTTATGCTTTTCAGAAAAAAGTCTATTCAGTTTTTATATTTCCGCGAGTTATTTTACATAAGTTCTATTTTACTTTTCCTATTCATGTGTCCTAATTTAATTTATGGTCAACAAAAAAAGTTTGATAGTGTTTTTTATAATACTGCCGTAAATATTTCTGGTACTGACACACAAAAAGCATTGCGTATTGCCGATTCGCTTTATCGGAAAACACCTGAAAAGAGAAACAAGCTTCGTGCTTTGATGTTAACTGCTGATATTTATACCAAAAAAGGTCAGATCAATAAAGCGATTGAGTATGCCTTAAAAGCCAATTTATTAGCCGAGGAAACCAATAATTACGAATGGATTGCTCGAATTTCAGGGTTTCTTTCGACACAATATCGATCTACGGGTTTAAAAAGTGCTGGAAAACGGTTTCTTTCAAAAGGAATGAATGCAGCACAAAAGATCAGCGATACAAATATGGCCTATCTTTTTCTAGCCACCGCTTATCAAGAAAATGCGTACTATGAAATGGAGGACAAAGCGTTTCAAAAAGCTATTGAAAGTCTAAAAAAAGCAGATTCCTTATTTAAAAAATTACCAGAAAATCCAACCAAATATTTTATGCTAGCTACAAATGCAGAAATGTTAGGGAAAAATAATTTTTTTGATTTCAATTTTAACATAGCACAAAAGCACTATTCAGAAGGGCTTCTTTACTTAGAAAAAGCTTCGGCAGAAGACTCTCCGTTAAAAGGGTTTATTTATGACGGATTAGGAAAAGTTTTTTTTAGTCAAAAAAATTACGACAAAGCCCATAACTATTTTTTAAAAGCAGCAGCTATAGCAGAAAAAGTAGATTTCACAACTTTGAAAACGGAAGTATATCAAGATCTTTCTAATTATTATGATCTGGTCAAAGACATGCCAAATTACAAACATTACAACAAATTGTATAATATAATTGTGCAAAGTCAAATTAAGGAAAACAAGCAAAGTGCTGACAAAATTGTGTCCTCAATCAATAAAGAAGCACAAAGATCTTCCAAGAGTAAAGAAAACTATTTATACCTTTTGGGTTTCATCCTTTTCATACTGTCCTTTACTTTTATACTTTATGTTATTCACAAAAAAAGAGAAAAGAAAAAATTTCAACAAATCCTAAAATTGCTAAAAGAAAGAAATTTACAATCCAATGCATCAGAAATTTCAAAGGCTTTATCTGAAAACAAAAAATTACAAACTGAAGAAAAACAATCCACATTAATGATGTCTCCAGCCGTTGAAGAACTGCTTGTTGACAAACTAAGGAAATTTGAATTGGGGAATAAATTTACCAATAATTCAATTTCACTTTCCTCGTTGTCTACATTATTGGAAACGAATTCTAAATATCTCTCGTATGTAATCAATCTACATAAAGGCAAGGATTTTAATTCTTACATCAATGAACTTCGGATTTTTTACATTATCAATAAAATTGAAAATGACACCATCTATGCCAATTATAAAATAAGTTATTTGGCACAAGAATCGGGTTTTTCATCACATAGTAAATTTTCGGCGGTATTCAAAAAGGTGACTGGACTCCCTCCAACTGTTTTTTTAGAACAATATAAATCTTCAAAATCAAAAAAGAATTAAAGCTGAAAGATGTGGTTTAAGTAACTGAAATAAAATACTTTGATTTTTATTCAGCAAAGAATAACTGATTATTTAATCTATTAGGATTCCTGAATATGAATAGCCAAAACTTATTTTGGCAGTATTTTATTGATACTTTTACGGATTAATAAAATGCTTCAACAAATATTCGTTTTTATTTTAGAATTTAGAAAACTGCACTAAAACACATTAATTTTTTTTTATATAATATGCACGAATCAACTAAATATATTAAATTTTGCTTTGTATTTTTACTAACGCATTTTTTAAGCTTTTATTTTAAAATATTACCGCTAGGACTTATTTATGGACCACTAATTTATGCCATTGCTTATGGTATTCCCATAAAGACTTTTATTTCCCATTTGATTATCCCTGTACTCTTTTTTTGTTACGGATTGCTAATTGCCTTAAGGGTTTTTAATTGGGATAATTCTTTACCACTCTCCTTTGTTTCGGTTTATTACCTTCTTATTTCTATTTCTATGGTGGGTTATTATTTAGTTGTATTTTTTAGAAAATCACAACAACGGACTCACTATTCAAAAATAAAAAAGGAACTCTTGCACTTATTGAAGTTTTTTTATGTTATGGGTTGCCTATTTACAATCGTTTTGTTTTTCAACAGCATGGGTATCATTAAAAACTGGGGATTCAATTGCCAATATTTAATCAATTTACTAATTGGTTCAGCTATTTTTGTTGTAGTGTATTATTTATTCGAAAACCATAAAGAAATTAAAAATCTCAATAGAACTTTTCCTTATATAGTAGAAAATTCTAAGATGATGGAAGAATTAGAAGAAAAGTTAACTATTTTTTTTCAAGAAACCCAATTGTTTCTAAAATCGGATATCACTCTTGAAATGCTTTCTGAAGAATCCAAAATACCAAAACATCATTTAACAAGATTGTTTAATTTGCATATGAGTAAGAATTTTTATTTAGTAATTGGAGAATATAGAATACAATATGCAAAAAAGCGTCTCGAAGAAGACAACAATTTGACAATTGAGTCTCTTTCTTTTGAATGTGGCTTTAGCAGTAAATCAACATTTAATAAATATTTTAAGGAACAAATAGGTTCTTCACCATCAGAATATCGTTTAAATTTTTCATAAGAAAGTATTGTAATGATTATTAAAGCTATTCTTCTTCTAATATTATTTTTTTGTGTCATTAGTTTTTTTCAACTTCTTAAAAGCAAAGAGGCTTTTTACACTACTATAAAGATTAATCTTGCATTAATTTTTATCCATATTTTTCACATTTTTCTTTGTGAATGGTTAATTCCTGAGCAACCCTATCTAAGCACTGCCGCGCCATATGCACTATTGTATGGTCCAATTTTTTACTATACAAATTCTAAACTACAAAATATAAATTTCAATCGATATATTTGGTTTTTCCACTTGGTGCCCTTTTTAGCTTTTGCCATTTCTTATATCTTGATTTTTTTTCCAGATTTATCAAGCATTATCACAATCAATAGAAATCTAAAAATTCTAAACACAATAATACCTATTTCTTTTTTGTGCTATGTCTTAGCTTCCATTCTACAAAAGAAAAGGGTCAACAGCCCTGATTTTTTACCTGAAGTCAAGGAATTTATTTTCACTATAGGAATGTTTTTAGTTTTCATTGCCATTTTCTCCTATGTAGCGTTTGTGCATGAAAAACAAAATACTAACAATCTCTATATTAATCGTTTGATACTCTATTCTAGCATATTGGCAATAGTTATTTATATGTATTGTTTTCTCTACAAAATTAATAGGGATAGAGGTGAAATCACTACACAATCCCTAAATAGCAAGGGAGTCACAAAACCAGATAAATATACTAAAGTAAAAATTACGGAAAAACAACTGGATGAATATGAAGAAAAACTATACTTTTTTATGAGTGAAAGTAAAATTTTCTTAGATATCGATTTATCATTAGGCAAGCTTTCTAAAGAACTCAAGATTCCAAAATACCATTTAACACAATTGCTTAGTCTTCGTTTAGGTACAAACTTCAATCAATTTATCAATTCCTATCGAATAAAGTACGCTTGTAACATACTTTTAAAAGATAAAGACATTCGATTAGAAACGCTTATTTTTCAATCAGGATTCAATTCGAAATCGTCATTTAATCGCAACTTCAAAACGATAACAGGCAAAACTCCTACTGAATATTCTTTTCAGGAAATACAATAGCAAATCAGAGATAAATACATCCCAAAATATGTTGTTAATCATTTATTTTCTACAAATAAAAATAAAATAGCACAATCAGCTGAAAACGAAGATAATAGATAGGTGTCAATTTTTTAGCAAGGCGTACAGCCTAATTATTTGGCACTGTTTTTTTTGCATTGGCGACTAATTTTGGCGGCAATCTAAATCTTAAACAATGAGAATGAAACTAAAAATGATTGTGTTGATTTTATTTGCTCTTGTATTCCATAAAGCAAACGCACAATATGCAACCACGCATTATATAGCCCCTTCACCATGGCAATATTGGAGCAATGCAAATGAAATTATACTTACAACCGAGTCTATCACACCGGTCACCGTCACTTTAAAGAAAAGTGATGGAACATTGCTAGACACAAGAACAGTAACCTCCGCATCACCAGATATATCACGTTTTGCAGGCTTGCCTTGGAATTTACCTAATAATAAAGTTAGCAAGATTGAAAATGATCTTGGTTTAATTATCGAAGCTGTAGGAGGAAAAGTATCTGTAAATCTTAGAAATGTTGCTTCAGATCAAGCTAGTAGTTCTGGAGGAGACACAAATGGAGGTACAATAAAAGGAAATGCCTCATTAGTCAGTTTTGGTAACGAAGGCCGAGGAACCTCTTTTCGTTTGGGCTATTATAGAAGTGATTTTAATGGAATATTAGGTTTTAACGGAACTGCTCAAAGACCTATTTATGCTATTATGGCCATCGATAATGCTACACAAGTAAAGCTAAACGGATCTAATCTTGTTCTCTTAAATAAAGGCCAAAGTTATTTAATCCAACCTAATGGGATTGGAGATTTACTAGAGGCAAACAAACCTATCGTTGCAAATACAGGTGCTTACACAGATGCTCCTGGAGGCTGCGGTGACGGAACAGTAGACCAAATGGCTCCCATAAGTATATTGGGAAGTGACTATATTGTAATTAGAGGAAGTGGTACTGCAGGAAAAGGAACAAATCTGCCAGAACAGACTACTATAATTGCTACGGAGCCCAACACCACAGTTGTAGTTAAAAATTATGATACTTTAGGTGTTTCAATTTCTTCTCAAACCTATACACTTGCCTTGGGTGGTAGCTTTCAGTCTATTCATCATGGAGATGCTGCAAATCGTTATTCTTCTTCTGAAATCAAATCAAATCATCCAGTTGCTGTTTATTCTGGAACTGCCCAAGGCTGCGAAGTTGATATTGCAACTTCACTTCCTGTGGGGGGATGTTCTGGCTCAAAATGGACTTCTACAAGTAAATATAGAGAATATGTAGGAGGTTTATCAGCCAATTTACTACCTTATTTTGGATTTATATTAGTAGAGTCACCTACAGATATTGTTTATGTAAATGGCGATAACCTTGAGACAAAAACAGGCAAGCCTCGTTTTCAAATTGGTACAACAGGGTTTTACCAAATACAGTTTGACAATATTTTAATTGGAAACCCAGACAATCTTATTATCAATTCTACAGCCAGAATGAATGTAGGCGTTGTTCAACAAGGAGGAGGATTTTCGATGTCAGGATTCTTTTCTTCTTTCAATGAAACACCAGCTTTACCAGAAGTTACAAAAGACAGTAATGGCTGCGCCATCAATATTTTAACCGCAGATGGGGGTTTAGAACCCTATCAATGGTATTTAGACGGCGTACTCCTACCAGGAGCAAATAGTCAATCTCTAGTCCCAATATTAACTGGAAACTATTCTATTACAGGAACACGTGATTGTGGTGTTACAGGAAAATCTGCTGCTGTTTATGTTAGCGTTTGTGGTGACCGCGGAGTTACAAAGACAGTATCTGATGGACCTGGTGAGAATGAAGTTATCTTTTCAGTTGTCGTGGCTAACAATGGACCAAATGCAGATAGTAATGTTGTAGTAACAGATGTTTTGCCGTCTGGATATACTCTTAATTCATCAACACCTACTGTAGGCAGTTATGCACCAGCTACCGGAATATGGACCGTTGGAAATTTAGCGGTTAATGCAACTGCTACGCTAACAATTAATGCTACTATAAAAGCTACTGGTGCTGTTACAAATACAGCAATCGTAACAGGTGATAACAATGATATTATTATTACTAACAATAAAGAATCCGCTACTCCTTTAGCAAAATTAACACTTGTAAAAACAGCCAGAGTTGGTGTTAAAAATAAGGTAGGAGATATTATTATTTATGATCTTGTACTTACTAATACTGGTAAAGTTCCAGTTATAAACATTGCTATTACAGATATTAATGCAGATAACGGAAGTATTTCTCCCGCATCAGTTAGCTCACTAGCGCCTGGAGCATCTGTAAACATAACAGCAAATCATACTGTAACACAAGCCGATCTTATTGCTTCAAAAGTAACAAATACTGCTAAAGCTGAAGGAACTGACGGAAGTAATAATCCGGTATCGGATATATCTGGAACAGATGAAAATAATGATACCCCAACAATAACGGAAACTAAATATCCAATCATTGCCCAAGATGATAGCATAAACGGAATTAACGGAACAGTTGGTGCGACTAATGTTTTTAACATCTATTCTAATGACCAAATAAATAATTCGACTGTAGTTACCCCAGCAGATGTCAATATAACTATTGGAACCACTGGGATTCCTACTGGATTAGTCCTAAATTCAAATGGAAGTGTCGATGTTGAGGCAGGAACCCTCGCTGGAACCTATACTTTTGATTACACAATCTGTGAGGTTGCTTTTCCATTAAATTGTGCTACTGCCAAAGCTACAGTTGTGGTTACAACTATCGATGCTACGAATGACACAGCTACTCCAATCAACGGAATAACTGGTGGAAAAACTCCAACTATTTTTGATAATGATACTTTAAATGGAGTGGATTTTATACCAGCTGACGTAGTAGTTTCAACTTCAACTCCTCTTCCAACAGGATTAACGTTGAATGTTGATGGAACTATTACAGTTGCGCCAAATACAACTCTAGGAAACTATCCTATTACTTATACTATTTGTCAAGTGGCTAATTCAGGAATCTGTGATACGGCTATCGCTACTGTTGTGGTTACAACTATCGATGCTATGAATGACACATCTGCTCCAATCAACGGAACAACTGGTGGAGAAACTCCAACTATTTTTGATAATGACACTTTAAATGGAGTAGATTTTATACCAGCTGACGTGGTAGTTTCAACTTCAACTCCTCTTCCAACAGGATTAACGTTGAATGTTGATGGAACTATTACAGTTGCACCAAATACAACTCCAGGAACATATCCTATCACTTATACTATTTGTCAAGTGGCTAATTCAGGAATATGTGATACAGCTATCGCTACGGTTGTGGTTACAACTATCGATGCTACGAATGACACAGCTACTCCAATCAACGGAACAACTGGTGGAGAAACTCCAAGTATTTATGCTAATGACACTTTAAATGGAGTAGATTTTGTACCAGCTGACGTGGTAGTTTCAACTTCAACTCCTCTTCCAACAGGATTAACGTTGAATGTTGATGGAACTATTACAGTTGCACCAAATACAACTCCAGGAACATATCCTATCACTTATACTATTTGTCAAGTGGCTAATTCAGGAATCTGCGATACGGCTATCGCTACAGTTGTGGTTACAACTATCGATGCTACGAATGACACAGCTACTCCAATCAACGGAACAACTGGTGGAAAAACTCCAACTATTTTTGAGAATGATACTTTAAATGGAGTAGATTTTATACCAGCTGACGTAGTAGTTTCAACTTCAACTCCTCTTCCAACAGGATTAACGTTGAATGTTGATGGAACTATTACAGTTGCGCCAAATACAGCTCCAGGAACGTATCCTATCACTTATATTATTTGTCAAGTGGCTAATTCAGGAATCTGTGATACGGCAACAGTAACCGTTTTGGTTCAAACACCAGGTATTGAAATTATCAAGAAGGCAACTTTCAATGATATTAATGGAGATGGTTTTGCTCAATCAGGAGAAACAATTACTTATAATTTTGATGTTAGAAATACAGGAACAATGTCCTTAACAAATGTTGTTGTAACTGATCCAATGGTAACAGTAACTGGCGGTCCAATTGCATTAGATATCAATAATGAAGATACTACAACATTTAAAGCAGTATATGTGCTTAAGCAAAATGATGTAGATGCTGGAATAGTAAATAATCAGGCTTTGGTTACTGCTAGTCCACTTGTTGGCAATCCCATATCAAATACATCGGATAGTAACAACCCTATGTTGATTGGTAAAAATGACCCAACTACTACACTATTAACCCAGAATCCAAAATTGCGACTTATGAAATCAGGAAAATATACTGATTTTAATAATGATGGAAAAGTAAGTGTGGGTGACGTAATCGATTACAGTTTTAAAGTAATCAATACAGGAAATGTAACCATTAAAAACATTGTGATAACAGATCCAATGGTTACTGTTTTAGGTGGACCAATTGCATCTTTAGAACCTTCAAAAACTGATGAAATAACATTTACAGCAAAATATATTATTACACAAGCTGACATAGATTTGGGAGCCGTTTACAATTTAGCTTTAGCTGAAGGAGATGATCCTAAAGGAAATAAAATTTTAGAAGATTCCGAAGATGTATCACCATTATCTGTAAATGACCCATTTTATATGAGTGTTTGCCCAACTTGTACCGTTACAATTTTAGAACAAAAATCAAGTATAAGTTTAATTAAAACGGCAACTTTTAATGATGCTAATAATAATGGAAATGCAGAAGCAGGTGAAACAATTACGTATAATTTCACAATAACAAATACTGGAAACGTAGGATTAACAAATGTGACTATTACTGATCCTCTTCCAGGAATTGTGATGACAGGGAGCGCTATCAATTTAGCAGTTGGTCAAAGTGATACTTCTACATTCAAAGGGATTTATACCATTAAACAAAGTGATATTAATGCCGGTAAAGTATCAAATCAAGCTTTCGTGACTGCTAAAAATCCATTAGGAATTGAGGTGAAAGACAGCTCTGACAATTCTGATCCAAATGGAGATAGCCCAACAGTCCTTTCAATTCAAGGGTGTATTATAAAAGTATTCAATGCCCTGTCATTAAATGGAGACAATCAAAACGAACGTTTTTATGTTCAAGGTCTAGAATGTTATCCTGATAATACGGTTGAAATTTATAACCGTTGGGGAGTTTTAGTCTTTGATCGTGATCATTATAACAATGAAGAGCGTGCTTTTAGAGGAAAGTCTGAGGGACGCACAACCATTAAACAATCCGATGGACTACCTGTAGGAACTTATTTCTATGTAATCAAATACAAGGATAGCGATTCTAATATGCATCAGCAAGCTGGTTATTTATTTCTTAATAAGTAATCATTAAAACAATTTGAAATGGCTTAGTGAATTAAGCTAAGCCATTTTTTTAAAAATAAAAATTATGAAAAAAATCATTCTATTTTTTCTGTTTTCCTCAAGCACATTATTTGCGCAACAAGACGCGCAGTTTACACAATATATGTACAATACAATAAATATCAATCCTGCTTATGCCGGCTCTCGTGGAGCTTTGAGTATCTTCGGATTGTATCGTACACAATGGGTTGGATTAGATGGTGCACCAGAAACCAGCTCTTTTTCAATAAACACACCCATATCCAATAGCAATCTTGGACTAGGTTTATCTTTGATAAATGATAAAATTGGCCCCACTAACGAAAATACTTTTTCAGCCGATTTATCTTACTCTGTTCCAACTTCAGAAGATTTTAAACTTTCTTTTGGTATAAAAGCTACAGCGAACTTATTCAATCTGGATGTTAACAAATTAAATCCGGAAAACCAAGGAGATCCAAGTTTACAAGATTTCGGAAATAAATTTACGCCTAATATTGGTGCTGGAATTTTTTGGCATTCTGACAAAGCATATATTGGTTTATCCGTCCCAAATTTCATAGAAACTAGTCGATACAGTGATAATGATGTTACCATATACAAGGACAAAATCAATTACTATTTAATGGCTGGTTATGTCTTCAACTTAGATAGATATGAATACGTGAAATTTAAACCTGCAATTTTAACTAAAATGGTTGAAGGTGCTCCTTTACAAGTAGATCTTTCTGCTAATTTTCTATTTAATGATAAATTTACAGTGGGAATTGCTTATCGATGGAGTGCTGCATTAAGTGCAATGGTTGGCTTTCAGATAACTGATGGAATGTTTTTGGGTTATGCTTACGATCGTGAAACTACCAATTTAAGCAATTACAATTCAGGATCCCACGAAATATTTCTACGTTTCGAAATTTTAAATAAATATAGCCGCATAACTTCACCTCGATTCTTCTAATCCTTCTATTATGAAAATTAAAAAAATACTTTATACAGGTTTGATTATCCTACTGGCATTAAATGCAAGCGCACAAAAGGCAGCATTAACCAAGGCTGATAATAATTACAATAAATATGCTTATATCGATGCAATAGCTACTTACGAAAAAGTGGCCGAAAAAGGATATAAAGACGAAGAAATGTTCCAAAAGCTAGGAAACGCGTACTATTTCAATGGTGAACTAACTAAAGCTTTAATATGGTATGATGCCCTTTTTGCTATGAATACAAAGCAAGAACCTGAATATTATTATAGATATGCACAAACCTTGAAAGCATCTGGAAATTATACCAAAGCAGATCAAACCCTAGAAACCTTCACTAAGCTTTTAATAGCAGATAAAAGAGGACTTTTATTTGAAAGCAATAAGGATTATCTAGAACAAATTAAATTAAATTCAGGTCGTTTTGAAGTAACAGATGCAGGAATTAATTCAAAGTATTCTGATTATGGAAGTGCTTTTTATAATAATAAACTAGTTTTCGCCTCGGCAAGAGATACTGGAGGAATCGCCAAAAAGACTCAAAAATGGACGAATCAATCGTTTACCAATTTATATGCAGCTGAATTAAAATCAGATGGAACAATTGGAGAACCCGAACGTTTTGACAGAAAAATCAATTCTAAATTCAACGAATCTACACCTATTTTTACAAAAGATGGTCAAACTATGTACTTTACTAGAAACAATTTCTTGGAAGGTAAAAGAGGAAAAGATGATAAAAGAATTACTTTGTTAAAATTGTACAAAGCTGATTATGTAAATAAAAAATGGACAAACATTACCGAATTACCATTCAATAGCGACCTATATAGCGTGGCTCATCCCGCTCTTAGTTTAAATGAAAAAACATTGTATTTTGCTTCCGATATGCCAGGAACTTTAGGACTATCGGATTTATTCCGCGTAACCATTAATAATGATGGAAGCTTCGGAAAACCTGAAAATCTTGGCGCAGGAATTAATACCGAAGGGAGAGAAACATTTCCATTTATTTCAGGAGACAATGAACTTTATTTTTCTAGCGACGGAAGACCGGGTTTAGGCGGACTTGATGTTTATGTAACGAAACTAAATGGCTACAATAGTTTTGGAGCGGTTCTAAACATAGGAGCACCGATTAACACTGGACAAGATGACTTTGCTTTTATCATTAATTACGAAACCAGAAAAGGCTTTTTCACTTCTAATAGAGAAGGTGGAAATGGTTACGATGATATTTATCAATTTTCTGAAAACAAAAAACTTGTTTGTGAACAATCTCTAACTGGGACTATTGTTGATGTAGAGACTAATATCGTTTTAGCAAATACAAAAGTAACCTTGTTGGATAGGTCCTTCAAAATACTAGCTGAAATCACGACAGGCGCTGCTGGTAATTTTACATTTCAAGTAAATTGTGGCAAGAGCTATTATGTGAGAGCCGAAAAACAAGAGTACGAAACCAAAGAAACGCCTATTACAATTGAATCAAAAACAGGAAAAGAAAATCTAAAAATCGCTTTAGAAAAAAGAATTAAAACCATACAATCTGGAACTGACTTAGCCAAAACACTTGCTATTCCGTTGATTTATTTTGATTTAGACAAATCTTTTATCACCAAAGCAGCAGCATTCCAGCTAGAGAAAATTGTAGCTGTAATGAACCAATATCCTAATATGAAAATTGATGTTCGTTCGCATACTGACAGTCGCCAAACGGCAAAATACAATATGGCTTTATCAGACCGAAGAGCAAAATCGACCATTCAATGGCTTGTTCAAAATGGCATTAACAAAAGTAGATTGACCGGAAAAGGATATGGAGAATCACAGCTCGTAAATCAATGTTCAGATGGCGTTGCATGTTCTGAGGCAGAACATCAACTAAATAGGCGAAGTGAATTTATTATCATGTCAATAGAATAGTGTATTAGAATCTTTATTTAATTATATTCAAGGTGATTAGCTAATTTAGTTTTATCAAATGCAAATAGAATTTGAACAATGTGCGAATAGGTTTGAAATTATCGAAGAATGATATTAAATATTAGATTTTAGCCACTGACAAGACACAAGAAGACAAACAACGCCAATGTAAGATATTGGCGTTGTTTTTTTTATAATTTATATTATTTTAGATTTTTAAAAAAAGTCAAAACAGGTGTAAGGTATTTGATTGTAAACCCTGACAGCCCACAATACTTCCAATAAACATGTAATAATTGTTTTTGTTAAAATGGTATATGATCAAATTCAATGAAACTTTCTAGAGGAAAGGATGCATGTTGTAGGGGAAGAATTTTAACAGCCTTAAATAGTAGCGAAAAGATAGAATTCGGACAACCGATATTTTGATAACTCAAATTTTGTTTGTGACAGATATAATAAATAGGTGCTTCAGTTTGAATTCGAATTAAAGGCATGCAAGGAGCAAATTGGAATAAGTAAAAAAAAGCTATCTAACAACAAAAAAAGGATATTGAAAAAGTTAAAGATATTGGTGACCGTTTGGTTAGACTTTTAGATTGATTCTGGATCAAGAGCAAAACCTGTGGAGGAATTGTAAAAAAAAAATTAGAAATTTGTCGAACTACAATTTGAGATGACTTCTATAGACCTTTTAAAATTCATGCTGCCGGATTTTTTAGTTGAACACTTTGAAGTTGTTTCTGCTGAAAACACAGAGGAAATATTACACCTATATTTTGAGGAGAAAATTACGCCTCCGAAAGAGTTTAATACACTTAAATTACTCTCGAAAGGATTTCAGGATGAAATTATCATTCAAGATTTTCCTCTAAGAGGAAAATTAGTGTATTTGCATATTAAAAGACTCCGTTGGACTAATAAATCTAAAGGAGGAATTATTAAAAGAGACTGGGTTTTAGTTGCTAAAGGAACTCGCATGACTGAAGAGTTTTCGGCTTTTTTAAAAGAAATTAATAGATAATAGCGCTACAGACTGTCACACCATTGGTAGATTTTTTGGGCTGAACGGAAAAAAACTTCAAAGACATTATAAAAAACACCTAAGTTCCTTCAATACGTGGGTTCCACGAGAACACTAATTTCTCACTCTTAATATTTTGAAATGCTTTTTTACTTGATTGAGAGCATAAATAAACCATTAAACAGTTGTTGTTTAATAGTTTGTGTGTAGCGAGAACGAGATTTTACCCCATGACCTCAGGGGTATGAAAATTGAAATTTTACTTTTGGGAATTTGTAAAGTACTGATTGTTAGGCATTGTTTTTTTTAGAATAAATTGATTTATTCTGTAATTTTTATTTTTCCTCACTCTTTTTTCCTCACTTTACCGAATCGAGCCCAAAGAGCTTTTATACATTCAGTTTGACCTTTCTTTTAAAAATAGATGAAACTATTCTAAATTCCCGAAATTACAAAAGGAATCATTTTAAATTAGTAATCTTTTGGTAACTAAATCTTAAACTTAATGGTTCCTTTCTTTCTATATGATTGTTTTCATTTGTAAAAATCCACAAAAAAATGAAAACCACACTTTCAAATTTATGCGACAGTGAACTGCAACAACATGTAAAAGAAGGCAGTAATCAAGCCTTTGAAGTGATTTTTGATCGCTATTGGAAGAGGCTTTTTGCCTATGCTTTTAAGATATATAATGATGAAAAAATAGCGGAGGACATTGTTCAGGAAATTTTTATTAGTTTATGGGAGAAATCTAAGGAGGCCAATATTCTAAATCTAGAGGCTTACCTAATAAAGTCAGTGAAATATAAAATAGCAAATCACATAAGGGATTTGAAATTCACCCCTGTGCTTATAGAAATCCTTCACAATATGCCCAACACTTTTAAGACCGAAAAAGATTTGGAATACAAGGAGTTTGAAAAAGATATTTTTGATGAGATAAAAAAACTTCCTCCCAAATGTCAAGAGGTTTTTATACTCAGCCGTTTTGAGGATTATTCCAGTGCTGAAATCGCCGAACAATTAGGTATCTCCGTCCGTACTGTAGAAAAGCACATTAGTAATGCTTTGAAACATTTAAAAGCAACCATTGGCGTCTATCATCTGGCGATTCTTATTACGGGAATGTTTCTTTAATGTAAATAGAGATCTGCAATATTACCAAAACGTTATGACTCAGTTTTAGGCTACGTAAATGCTTTAAAAAATGTGACTATCTGTTAAAAGAAATCTAGTGCAAAAAGAAGAGTTTATACAGTTAGCAAAAAAATACGCCCAAAACAAATGTTCTAGAGGAGAGAAAAGGGTGGTGGAAGAATTCTTCAAAAAACTTCAGGACAGTGATCAAGATATTCCTTATGTTTTTACCGAGGAAAAAAGGGATTTGCTCTTAAAAAAAATAAGCTCTAAAATCGGCAAGCCCAAAAAGAGAATATTAGATCTGTATTCCACAGCCTTAAAAATAGCAGCTATAGTACTCATCTTAATAGGGATTCCATTTTTAGGAAACAGTCTAATAAAAAATGAAAATATATCGGTAGTTGCTGTCAAAGGAGAAAAGAAGACCATTCATTTACCTGATGGAAGCCTTGTTTTCCTTAACTCGAACAGTAGTATCAGCTATTTAAAAAACTTCAAAAATAATAGAGAACTGCAACTTACGGGCGAGGCGTATTTTGAGGTTGTAAAAAACCCAGAAAAACCATTTTTAGTCAAAACAGACAAAATCACAACCAGGGTTTTGGGAACTTCATTTAATATTGAAGCTTATAAAAACAGCAAAACCAAGGTAAGTGTGAACACTGGTAAAGTGGAAGTGGATATTAAAGAAATTTCAGAAAAAACATTTCTAACAAAAAACCAACAACTCAGTTTTGAGACAGGAAGTCAAGCTGTGCTTTCAAAAGACAACAGCGAAGATTTTAACGCCTGGACTAGAAACTCAATTGTGCTCAACAATACCAGTTTGGGAGATGCCGCAATAATCCTTGAAAACTGGTATGATATCAAAATCAATTTTTCTAATAAGAAATTAAAGGAAATGACAATAACTGGAAAATTTGAAGACGAAAAATTAAGCAATGTTCTTAATAGCATTGCTATTGTTAAGGAACTTGAAATAGATTTTTTAACTAAAAACCAAATCCTTATAAGAGAAAAACAAAAAAAATGAATTGCCGATTATAGAACAAAAAGCCCAGTTCTGCTGGAACAGAAATGGGCGGATTTAAAAACAGACTACTAATAAATAATTTATAGCCAATTATAATGAATATAAAAGTACAACAATATTTGAGCTTCAAGTCAAAAAAGTTTATTTTCCGATTATGCTGCTTCTTTTTAGCCTCTGGAGCATTTGCTTCGCCACTGAATAATCCGATTTCAAAGGAGCCAAGCCTTTCTTTTGATCTAAAGAATGTCTTGATCACAGAAGTATTTGTTTCGATTGAAGATAAAACTGACGTTACCTTTGTTTTCGATGATAAAATTTCATCTTCAAAACAACATTTAACTTTAGTTGTAAAAAACCAAAACCTTACAGCTGTTTTAAGCAAAATAAGTGCATTAACTGGTTTTCAATTTAAAAAGTTAAATAACACCATTTCAGTAATTAAAATGGATGAAGCATAGCAAATTTCAAGAGGTGTCGTATTGGATCAAGAAGGATTGCCTTTGCCTGGTGCGGTGGTAAAGGAAAAAGGAACTAATAACGGTACTCTTACCGATTTTGATGGTAAGTTTAGTTTAAAGCTTTCTGGGACATCTACTACATTGATTGTTTCCTTTATGGGATTTGAAGATAAAGAGGTAGTAGCCAATAGTTCTGGATTTCAGGAAATCACATTGACGGAAGACACTAATAAACTCGATGAAGTAGTTGTAACGGCTCTGGGAATTAAAAGAGAAGAAAAGAGACTGGGTTTTTCACAAGCCACTATTGGGTCAGATATTTTGAATCAAGCGGTTCCCAATAACTGGTCTTCTGGTTTAAAAGGAAAAGTTGCTGGGCTTAATATCATATCTTCAGGATCGGGTCCGATTAATTCCCAACAAATAACACTAAGAGGGAACAATTCTCTTAATCCGAATGGAAACAATGCTTTAATTGTAATTGATGGCGTTCCTATAAATAATGAAATGACAACTTCGGGGTCTTCAAGTGCTTATACTGGGGACGATTCTCCAATAGATTATGGGAATGGTATTTCAGATATAAATGCAAATGACATAGAAAATGTTACTGTGTTAAAAGGACCTGGAGCAACTGCTCTTTATGGAAGTCGTGCTGCCAATGGAGCATTGATTATCACTACAAAATCAGGAAAGAAAACAAAAGGATTGGGGGTTACTTACAATTCCAGCGTTAGCTTAGATATTATTCAAAGATGGCCTGATTATCAATATGAATATGGACAAGGAACGGGGAAATCTTTTGACAGTAATGGCGATCCTTATTATTCCTACGGGAGTTCTGCAGACGGTGGAAATACAGGCAGTACAAGTAGTGCTTGGGGACCTAAGTTTGAAGGGCAATTTTTCTACCAATATGACCCTGAACTACAAGGTCAATCTAAAGAAAAACAATTATGGCAGCCTTATAAAAACAATAGAAAGGATTTTTGGCGTACAGGAATTACGACCAACAACAATATTACGCTACAAGGCGGTGATAAAAATGGTTCTATGAGAGCTTCTATAGGCTATCAAAAAAACGAATGGATTATGCCTAATACTGGGTTCGAAAGAATCACTGCTTCTATTAATGCCAACTATCAAATTTCTAAAAAAATAAAAATTGGATCAGTCATTAATTACAACAATAGGAATAGCCAAAATTTACCTGGAACTGGATATAATAACGGTTCAGCGGCGTATTTTATGATCTTTCAAAACCCAAATGTCGATTTGGACTGGTACCGCCCAATATGGTTAGACGGACAAAAGGATATTCAAAAAATAGCACCTTTTAGTTCTTATATAGATAATCCATACCTGATAGCATATGAAGCAACAAATCCATTGCTGAGTGATCAAATTGTTGGAAATGTTTTTGCCAATATAGATCTCTCTACCAATTTAAAGTTAATGTTAAGGACTTCTTTAAATACGTATAGTCAGGATAGGGAACAAAAAAGACCGTATAGTATCAACCGATATGCTAAGGGATATTATCAATCTCAAGACATCAACAAAGTTGAGGTTAATTCGGATTTCTTACTTAGTTATAACAAAGATTTAACCAAGAAATTAGGTTTGTCATTTTCAGCAGGAGGAAATGCCATGACTTATAAGTACCGCCGCACAGATGCTTCTGTTGAGGGGCTAGTTGTGCCTGGAGTTTATAAATTGGCAAATGGAGTAAGCAATCCTATTATTACAACTCACGACAGGAATAATAAAGTGAACAGTTTGTATGGTTTATTTTCCCTGTCTTTTGACAAAAAAATATTCCTAGATCTAACAGGAAGGAATGATTGGTCGAGCACACTTCCATTAGATAATAAATCCTTTTTTTATCCGTCGATAAATACAAGTTTTATTCTTTCTGAAATACTTAATTTACCTTCAGCCGTAAATTATCTAAAATATAGGTTCTCCTATGCTCAAGTTGGGAATGATACAGATCCGTATAAGACAAGTAAATATTATAGTCAAAATGCTTTTCCTAGTTCTGCGACAGTGCCCACCACATTATATAATGCGAATTTTAAACCGGAAATCACTACTAGTTATGAAACTGGTTTGGAATCAAAGTTGTTTAATAACAGGCTATATTTTGATGCTACAGTATACCGAACTCTTACCAAAAATCAAATTATTTCCGTACCACTTGATATTACGACGGGTTACAGTTCGGGAGTTTTAAATTCTGGAGTTGTTAAAAATCAGGGGTTAGAATTAACGATGACTGGAAAAATAATTAAAGCAAATAATTTTAGCTGGAGTTCTACTTTAACTTGGTCTAAAAACTGGAATAAAGTTTTAGAATTGGCCGATGGGATTAATGGGCAACAGGAAATTGGTTCAGGAGGAACAGCAACTCTTATTGCAAAAGTAGGAGGTACAACAACTGCTATTTATGGCTACGGTTTTGTTCGATCTCCGGAGGGTGAAATTGTCTATGATAGTAGAGGATTACCCGCATATCCTGATGAAATACAACTGATTGGTGATGCGAGTCCAGACTGGAAAGCGGGTCTTTTAAATAGTTTTAAATTGGGGAATGTCACTTTGAATGTAATGATAGATGGACAATATGGGGGAATAATATATTCTCAAACGCATCATAAGTTGACCGAACAAGGAAAGTTAAACTCCACTTTAAAAGGACGCGAAGAAGGCCTAATAATTGGCGAAGGAGTAGTGCTAAATGCGGATGGAAGTTATTCTTCAAATACCACAGCAGCGATCACGCCCGACTGGTATTCTCGTTACTACAGAAGGGCTAATATTGAATCGAATTCGTTTGCCGCGTCTTTTCTTAAATTAAGGGAAGTAAGTGTGAAATACAGTTTGCCAAAGCGGTTTTTAGGAAAGTCGGGAGTATTAGGTATGGACATTTCTATATTCGGATCAAATTTGGCTATAATTTCAGATTTTCCAATTTATGATCCAGAAACTGCTGCCTTAAATGGAGATACTATTTTACCTGGTATTGAAATGGGACAAATGCCTTCTCCTGCATCATACGGAATGAGCTTAAAAGTGAACTTTTAAAAAACATAAAGATGAAAAATATTAAAATTTTATCCCTTAGTCTGACGCTCCTTTTTATGAGTCTTGCTTGTACTAAGGATTTCGAAGAAATCAACGAAGACCCAAACCGAATTGCTCAAATTAGTCCTGGCACCTTGCTTAATCCTATTATTTATGGATTAGCGACTCATAATGCCGACAGAAGCGCAAGTATTACTTTCGACTTAATGCAAGTTTCCCTTCCTTTTCCAAGTGTTTCAGGAGGATTACATAGATATGATGTCAGTCAAAGTATTGGGAATTCCTCTTGGTACTGGTATTACCGTTGGTTAAACAATATAAAGGAAATGCGATTAGCATCTGTTAAAGCTGAGGACTCTAATTACGAAGCAATTGCTCTCACTTTGCAAGCATTGGCATACGCCAATTTAACTGATATATTTGGGCCTGTTCCTATGACAGAGGCGGTAAATGGTGAAGAAGGAAATTTTTATCCGAAATTTGATTCACAGGAATTCATTTATCAAACTATTCTTGCCGATTTAGAAAGAGCAAATGGTCTCTATAATTCTAAGATTTCAATGATCTATGCCGATGATATTCTTTTTAAAAACGATGTTAAAAAGTGGCAGAAATTCACGAATTCATTACATCTAAGATTATTATTAAGAATCTCGAATAGAACGGAAACGAATGCTTTTCAAAAACTTGCCAGCATGATTCAGAATCCGACCCAATATCCTGTTTTTGAAAATACTCAAGAATCGGCAATACTTCAGGTAACTGGTGTTACACCAAATGTATCTCCTTGGGGAAGGCCGCAGGATTTCAGGTTGAGTGTAAAAATAGGGGAGTTCTTTATTGACAACCTGAACCTTCTAGAAGATCCACGAAGACCTATTATTGCTACTACTGCCAGTGATTTTAATAGTAAACCAATTGGTTACAAAGGAATTCCTAGCGCTTATGAAGGAGCCGAATCTCAATTTAAATATGATGCTTCGACTTTCAATATAGAGCAAGTCACAAATCCAATGAAAATAGTTATTTTACCCTATTCTGAAGTGGAATTTATTAAAGCAGAAGTCGCTCAAAAAGGATTTATTGCAAACCCAGAAGAGCATTACATCAAAGGTGTAAAAGCGGCAATGGAGCAATTGGATGCGGTAGTGCCCGCAAATTATTTTGATAACCCAATGGCATCTTATAATGGAACTTTAGAAAGAATAATGGTTCAGAAGTATTATGCTCTTTATTTTGTTGATTATCAGCAATGGTTTGAATACAGACGAACTGGATTTCCAGTCCTTCCCAAAACAGTGGCTATGGAAAACAACGGTGAAATGCCTTCAAGGTTTACCTATAATACGGATGTTCAAATAAATAATACTCAAAATTATCGCAAAGCGCTGGAACTCTTGGGGGGCAGTGACGATATTAATACCAAAGTTTGGTGGGATAACTAATATTTTAAAAATAAGTAAATGAAGAAATCAATAGTATCAATTTGTGTTTTGCTATTTTCAATAGGAACTGTAGCGCAATCAAATGTTCAGGGTTATGTTTTTGAGGATGTTAATCAAAACGCAAAAAAGGATCGTAAGGAAAATGGAATTCCCAATGTAGCTGTTACCAATGGTATCGAGGTCGTTCTTACAGATAAAAAAGGTAAATATGAATTACCTCTTGCGGACGATCAAATTATTTCGGTAATAAAACCATCGAATTATAGAATTAATGTGAGTGAAAACAATTTACCCCAATTCTTTTACAATTATAAACCTAAGGGTTCTCCCGAATTAAAATTTAAGGGCATTGTACCTACTGGAAAACTTCCAAAGTCAGTAGATTTTGGTTTAATAAAACAGGAAGAGAAGGAGGAGTTTACGGCACTTGTTTTCGGAGATCCTCAGCCTTATACAAAAGAGGAAGTGGCTTTTTTTGCAAAAGGAATTGTAGCCGAGGTAGAAGGGATTAAAAATGTTCCTTTCGGATTAAGTTTGGGAGATTTAGTTGGAAATGACCTGAACTTGTTCGATCCTTATATTCAAACAGTAAAAAAAATAGGGATTCCTTGGTATAATGTCATTGGAAATCACGACTTGAATTTTGATGCAAAAAATGATAAAATGGCCGATGAAACTTTCGAGGCTCATTTTGGACCTGCAAATTATGCCTTTAATTATGCGAAAACTCATTTTATAATTCTAGACGATATTCTGTATCCTGATCCTCGAGACGGAAAAGGGTATTGGGGCGGATTCACGGAAGATCAACTAAAGTTTATTGAGAATGATCTTAACAAGGTACCTAAAGATTACCTGATTGTTTTGGCTTTCCATATTCCGTTAACAGAGCCTACCGAAGAAGATACGTTCAGAGATGAAGACCGTGCACGATTATTTGAAATTTTGAAAGATTTTCCTAACACTCTTTCGCTATCGGCACATACTCATATTCAGCGTCAGGATTTTTTCAACAAAAAAGAAGGATGGCAACGGGATAAACAGCATCATGAGTACAATGTTGGCACAACTTCAGGGGATTGGTATTCCGGAAAACTCAATGAAGCAGGAATTCCTGTTTCGACCATGCGAGATGGTACCCCAAAAGGCTATGCTTTTGTTCATTTCAGTGGTAATAGCTACAGTCTTGATTACAAAGTAGCAGGGAAGCCGAAAGAGTACCAGATGGATGTTTTTGCGCCAAAAGTAATGGCTAAAGGTAGAGGAACCAAAGCGGGTATTTATGTAAATTTCTTTATGGGAAGCAAGGATGATACTGTAAAATATCGTATAGACCAAGGCGAATGGAAAATGATGGAATATGTAGAAGAAATAGATCCAACCTATGCGATTGATGTTTATGAATGGGATCTTTCTGAAGAGTTAATTCCAGGAAAACGCTCCTCTAATCCTATAGCAAGCAAGCATCTTTGGAGAGGGAAAATTCCAACTAATCTAGAAACTGGTGAACATCGTATCGAAATAAAAGCCACGAATATGTTCGGAAAAACATTCCAAGGAAACAGTAGTTATAGGTTAGAAAACGAGAAATAAAGAGTATTATTTTTTATTTAAAGCATTTTTAATAGTCAACCTGAGCCTGTTTAATTTAAGATCAAGTTCAGGTTGATAAATTAATAATAAAATCAATAAAATCAAAAAAATGAAATTTTATAATTTTTTTTTAGTCTGTATCATTTTTGCAGGCACATCCTGCAAATCAATTACTGAAGACAAAAAAGCAGTCAGCGAAAAGAGAGTAGATTCTTTTAAAATTGAAGTTCAAGGCCATCGCGGTCAACGCGGACATTCCCCAGAAAATAGTATTTCGGCTTTTTTAAAGGCAATAGAAAAAGGGGTGGATGTTATCGAAATGGATGTAGTGATTTCGAAAGATGGAAAAGTAGTCGTTTCGCATGAGCCTTATATGTCTTCACTATATGTACTAACCCCTTCGGGAAAATCTATTTCTAAAGCAGAAGAGAACAACTTTAATCTTTATGAAATGACTTATGATAGGATCAGGATGTTTGATATTGGGTCTAAAGGAAACAGAAACTTTCCGGAACAAGAAAAAATCAAAAGTTATAAGCCCTTACTTTCTGAAGTGATTAATAGCGTTGAAACTTATGTAAAATCACATAATATTCCACCGGTAAAATACAATATTGAAATAAAATCAATCGTATCGGAGTATGACAAATCGCAACCGAAGCCTTTAAAATTTATTAAAATGGTGATGGATGTTATTCAGGAAAAGGGAATTGTGAATAAAATCAATATTCAATCCTTTGATGAAAACATTCTAAATGAAATGAACCGAATTTATCCAAAAGTGGAATTGGCGTATTTAGTTTCTGATGAAGGGATTTCCAAGAATATAGCTAAACTAAAATTTACACCAGAGATTTACAGCCCCAATTTTAAATTGGTCAAAAACAAAGCGTTTGTAGATTCCGTAAAACAAAAGAAGATGAGGTTAATCCCATGGACGGTAAACGAAAAAGCTAACATTGATGAGATGATCAACCTTAAAGTTGATGGGATTATCACAGATTATCCAGAACGGATCAGATGATTCTATTCTTCATGATCAAAAGATGCTGTGTCCTACTTTGTTTGTGAAGTGTTTTATTGACGGCGATTATCGCCGTTATTTTTTTTATATTTCTATTTTAGTACTGTTTTTAATTCAGTTTTTTATACCATATTACAATACTTTTTTCTTGATATAAAAATGAAAATTAAAAAAGGATTAGTGTGATTGAACCTGAGGTCTGGTTAGGTATTGTTCACATTATTAGTGTGATATCTTAATGTCTTATTTGATTTCCTCACTAAGTGAAGAATTATTTTAAATGAAAAAACCCTTAATCAATTGCTGTTTAAGGGTTTATTTTTGTAGCGAGAACGAGATTTGAACTCGTGACCTCAGGGTTATGAATTCGATTAAATTTCATAAAAAATCATCGAAAACATCCCCGCTTTACTAGACTTATATCAAAAGTGTGTACGGTATCGTGTACTGATAATATTAAAGTTTTAAGCTAAATTAATCAAATTTAATTGGAATTAATAAGTTTATAAACGGATAGTTTTTCAGTTACTACTTTATCATATTTAAAAATGTTTTTTATTTTTATAGAGTAAAGATATAGCTGTTTATTGATTATAGACTTTATCAAACAGAATGAAATCAAAAGTATTTAGTTTAGTAAGTTGTTCCTATTTTAAAATTATATAGATAGAATCAGAAATTTTAATAGTTTTTAAAAAGCATATATCTAAACTTAGATAATCATCTTAAAATCTACCTACTAATCCAATTCCTGTTTGCTTCCCATTATAAAAAGGAGCAACCATGACCGCCGCTTTTGTTTCTTTTTTGAAAAGTAGTTTTTGTAATTTAGGATACAACCAATACGCAGTTTTGGTACATAATATTCCAATTCCTGCACCAGCTGCTACATCAGTTAACCAATGACGGTCATTATACATTCTGAAGAAGCCCGTACCTGTAGCAACTATATAACCTGAAACACCATACCAAATAGATACATCTTTGTATTCTTGCCAAAGAAATTCGGCACCTGCAAACGCCGTTGCTGTATGACCAGATGGGAAGGAATTATATGATGAACCATCTGGGCGTTGTATTTGAGTAATGCTTTTTAATGGTAATGTTGTGGCCACAACTAATAGATAGGATGTAGCTAAAATTAGAGTTCTGTCTTTAAAATTACTTTTACCTTTTATCCCCATTACGTTTAAACCATAAACTGAAGCTGCCGGTAGGTATTGTGTAAAATCGTCGATCGTTATTTTGTGATCAATATTTTCATTTACCTCTTCTTTTATTTCGGTATTTAAATTTTTAAGAGCATCACTCTCAATGCCAATTACGCCATAACCAATGAGCACTGATGGAATAATCAATTCTTTGTAAGAGATTCTTTTGGTGGATATAGAATCCTGTTTAACTTCCTGAGCACAGATTGACTGACAGGATATTAGTACTGATAAGAGGAATTTATAATTCATTTTTTAAAGGAAGACAGTTAGATTTTTCATGTAAAGATCAATTTGAATTCTGTAGTAAATCTGTATTTTTGAAAAACGATAGATTTAGAATAGATTTACGTGCTACTTTTACTTTCGAATTATTTATTTAAACTCAATTTATGAAAATCTTACTTGTTGAAGATGAAATAGAAATGCAAAAAAGTATCACTCGATACTTAGAGCTTGAAAAGAACATAGTTGAGATAGCGAACAATTTTAACTCTGCCAACGAAAAAATACAAGTATATGAATATGATTGTGTTTTACTAGATATCACTTTACCTAATGGCAATGGGCTAGACTTAATAAAAACCATTAAAAGTAGCAGACCGAAAACTGGTATTATTATTATTTCTGCCAAAAATTCATTTGACGATAAAATAGAGGGATTGAATTTAGGAGCGGATGATTATTTGCCCAAACCCTTCCATTTACCCGAACTAAATGCTCGGATAAAAGCGTTGATTAGACGCAATAATTTTGATGGAGTTGATGTAATTGTTATTAATGAAATCACTTTATATCCGGATGAAAGAAAAGTCTTGATTAATAATGGTCCGATTAATTTAACTTCAAAGGAGTTTGATTTATTAGTTTATTTTATTGCTAATAAAAATAGAGTTATTCAAAAAAATGCCTTGGTAGAGCATCTGTGGGGAGATAGTGCGGATCAATTTGATAATTTTGATTTTATCTATAATCACGTAAAAAACCTTAGAAAGAAACTGCTCGCGGCCCATTGTAATGACTACATTCAATCCATATATGGCATTGGTTATACATTTAAAACGGAACTATGAAGCTACTAACAAAAACAAGTCGATATTATATCCTTTATACCATTCCGGTAATTTTATTTTCTGCCATTTTTATCTATTTTTTTCTTCTAAATGAAATTGGAGAAAGCAATGAATCCATTTTGTTGACAAGGGTTAAGGTAATTCAAAACTACATCGCAAAAGGAAATACGACTGTTTTAAATGTATTTGAAGTTAATAATGAAGTTTACATAAAAGAAATAGCAAAGGATCGCATTATTCCACAAACGATAAAAGATACTTTGATGTATTCTGAGATTGAAAAAGAATACATTTCTAGTAAAATGATAGAAAAAAACGCTATTGTAAAGGGGAAGAATTATCAGATTAAAGTTTGGAAGAGTACCATAGAATATGATGAATTAGTAGAAGTAGTCTCGGTCGTGTTTATTGTTATGTTGCTTGTGCTTTTTTTAGTGACAGCATATATAAATAGTAGAATTTCTAAGCTCATTTGGACACCATTTAAGAATACCTTAGATTATATAAAGGATTTTAGTGTACATACAACGCCATATAAAAAATTAGAATCAAATGAAATTACTGAATTCAGCGAACTAAATTCTTCGATTAATCACATGACTTCAAAAATAATTAGTGATTACAAAAACCAGAAAAAATTTGCAGAAAATGCTTCGCATGAATTTCAAACTCCATTAGCTATAATAAAAGGTAAGATAGATTTATTACTTCAAGAAAACACGTTGAATGAAGAATCATTGACGTTGTTAGTTTCTATTGAAGAGGCAACAAGCCGGTTGAGTAGAATTAATAAGTCATTGCTATTGCTTTCTAAAATAGAAAACCAACAATACGAAAAAACAGATACGGTTGCGCTACTCCCTATAATTGAAAAAGTTAGAATGGTAAATGAAGATTTTATTTTAGATAAAAACATGCAGTTTGTTTGTGAAACGACTATGGATTTGTCTTTTAGAATTAATTCAGAATTGTGTTTTATTTTAATTAATAATTTAATTCAAAATGCTATAAGGCATAATGTTAATAATGGACAAATTACAATTTTGATAAAAGAGGAAACGCTATATATAAGAAATACGGGTGTTTTAGAACCTTTAAATGAAGTTAGTATTTTTGAACGTTTTGAAAAAAAATCTTCTAATGCCAATTCTATAGGTTTAGGATTAGCGATAGTGAAAGAAATCTCAGAAGCAAATTCGATTGCAGTTTTGTATAAATATGAAAACAATGAACATGTTTTTTCTTTAAGTCAGTTTAAAAGATAGATTTGAAATAGATTCATGATAGATATTTGTTTAATAATTTAAAAAACAGCAATCATGAAAAATGTAATTTTATTTGCCGCTATTGCAATAAGTGCGATAGGTTGTGCACAATCCAAAGGTAACAAAGAAGTACCTAAAGTGGTACAGGAAGCTTTCCAAAAAGAATATCCAAATACAAAAGTAGATTGGGATGTTGAAAAGGACGGTTTTGAAGCAGAGTTTAAAATGAATGGAAAGGACGCTTCTGCAAACTATGATAAAGCAGGGCATAAGCTAGCTACCGAAATTGAAATCAAAGAATCAGAAATGCCTGCCAAAGCGCTAGCTTACGTTTCAACTACTTATCCTAATAAAAAAATTAAAGAAACAGCTAAAATAACAGATGACAAAAAGGTAGTTACCTACGAAGCGGAAGTTACAATTGATGGAAAAATTTGTGATCTGATTTTTGATGCTTCAGGGAAATTCTTAAAACTACATAAAGACTAATAATCAAAAATATTTACTTGTGTTTATTATTAGAACATCTTTTCATTAAGATGTTCTAACTTTTATCTTTTACTGTATGCGATGTTTTTTACTCTTCATAACGATACTTATTTCAATTGCTTCTTTTTCACAAAAAAGAGAGGTGAATTTTTTTATCGAAAAAGCACTTTTGAACACAGCTTTATTAGACGATTTGAACAATCAATCCAATTCTTTGTCAATAGATAGCTTATTGTACAAAGCCAATTTAAAGCCACAATTAAACGCAAACCTATTTGCTAATTATGCACCAGTAATAAATAATTATGGGTATGATACTGCGATTAGTAACGGACAAAATGTTACTGGGTTAGTTAGCTTTTCGCAAAAGATATTTGGCAAAAGCCAAAAAAACAATCAGCTTGGTGCTATCTCTTTATTAAAAGATAAAGTGGATGTTAATAAGAAAATCACCAAAAATGATATTGCGAAAGCGATTCGTTTGCAATATATCGTTGCCTTTTCTGATAATAATCAATTTTTAAACCTTCAAAAGCAGTTTGGTTTATTGAATTCTGAATTAGAAATTCTTAAAGATTTCACTCAGAAATCCATCTACAAACAAACCGATTATCTGCTGTTTTTATCCACAGTAAAACAGCAAGAGTTAATCCTGCTTCAGATGAAATACCAATTTGAAAATGATTTAGGAATACTAAATTATTTATCTGGGACGAACGAAAAATCGAACATTGTATTAATCGAACCCCAAATTGAATTGAAGCAACTCATCAATTCAGCCCATTCTATTTACAATCAGCAATTTGAAATTGATAGTTTGAGCATAGAGAATCAAAAACATAATATTGCAAATAATTACAAACCATCCTTACTATTATTAGCAGATGCCGGTTACAATTCTACTTTAACGGGTCAATATTATAAGAATTTTGGAAATAGTGTTGGTGTTAATCTTTCGATTCCTATTTATGATGGAAATCAAAGAAAACTCCAAATCACTAAAAACAAGTTAGCTTCAGAAACCAATTCTGCCTATAAAAAGCAATTTGAAAGACAGTTTAAACAACAGCAAGAACAGTTAGTGTTGAAATTAAGTCAAAACGAAATGATTAATGAGCAACTGCAAACTCAGTTAAAAATTAACAAAACGCTACTCGACGCTTTTAATAAATTATTGGTCACTGGAAATGCAATTATTCCAGACTTTGTTATTGCATTGGGAAATTCACTGTCAATTACAAATGCTATTGCTCAAAATAATACAGAACGCCTGCTGTTAATTAATGAACTTAATTATTGGAATACAAATGAAAAATAAGATAACGATACCCTTTATAATTGTATTATTTGTATTGCTTTTACAGTCTTGTAAAAAAGAAGAAACTGCAATAACAGAAACCGAAACTATTGTTCCAGTAACGGTAACAACTATTGACACGACGGGGATTGATGATTATGAAGAAGTTTCTGGAACGGTTTCTTATATAGTTAAAACACCTATAAAATCAATCATTACGGGTTATATAACAGCGGTTACTGCAAAAACGAATGACAAAGTTGCAAAAGGAAAGCGTTTGTTTTCGATAAAAACAAAAGAAGCAATTGCACTGGGAAATGATGTAAACAAATTAGATCCTAAATTAAATTTTGGAAGTGCAGTTTCAATTCCCGCAAGTTCCACTGGGTTTATTACTGCGGTTAATGTAGAAAACGGTAACTATGTTCAAGAAGGAGATGTATTGGCCATTATCAATGACTCTAATAATTATGGAGTTGTAATAAATGTTCCTTTCGAATTAAAAAAACATATTTCTATAAATCAACAGCTATCGATTTACTTACCCGATGGAACCTCTATTTTAGCTACAATAAAGCAATTTATTCCTGCTGTAGATGCCGCTTCGCAAATGCAAAGTGTATTTTTAAAAATGAATTCAAATGACGTTTTACCTGAAAATTTGATCGTTTCGGTTCGTATTCCAAAATCGAATAAATCGAATATAATCACGTTGCCAAAGACCGCTATTTTAAGTAATGAAATAGAAACGGAGTATTGGGTTATGTTGCTTAAAAATGATTCTACAGCTATTAAAGTTCCAGTTCAAATTGGGTTAAAAAACCAAGAAAGAACAGAAATAATTTCCCCGAAATTTAAGATAGCAGATAAAATAGTCAATTCTGGAAACTATGGAGTAGGAGATACTATCAAAGTGAAAATTATAAAAAGTGCCAAATAATGAATAATTTTTTTGTAAAATATAAAAGCGGTTTAAGCACTTTAATTTTCTTGGTATTATTGGGAGGTATTTTTGCGTACTCTAAAATGCAAACCAGTTTATTTCCAGAAATTACTTTTCCTAAAATAAAAGTCATTGCCGATGCAGGGCAGCAACCGGTAGATAAAATGATGGTTACCGTTACCAAACCATTAGAAAATGCGATAAAGAAAATACCCAATCTAAAAACGGTTCGTAGTACAACCAGTAGAGGAAGTTGCGAAATTTCAGCTTTTGTAGATTGGAAAGCTGATTTGGATGTTAGTAAACAACAAATTGAATCTAGAATTAATCAGATTAGAACTGATTTGCCGGCAGGTATTCAAATAACAGTAGAAAAGATGAATCCATCTATTCTTCCTGTTATAGGTTACGCACTGGAAAGCGCGAATAGATCGCCTATTGAATTAAAAAAAATAGCCAATTTCACGATAAAACCTTTTCTCTCGCAAGTAGATGGAGTAAGCGAAGTTAGAGTGATAGGTGGAAAAGAAAAAGAATATTGGATTGAACTCAATCAGAGTAAAATGGTTGCTTATGGCATTACTCCAGAGGCCGTTTCTCAGGTTTTAAGCCAAACCAATTTTATTACTTCTAATGGATATTTGTCAGACAATCGCTTTTTATATTTAACCTTAACGGATGCTCAGATTACTACCAAATCAGATTTAGAGAATCTAGTAGTTATAAACAACGGGAAAGGGATCATAACACTAAAAGATATTGCTACGGTAGCCATTGAAGAAGCTAAAGAATATATTAAGGTAAATGCTAACGGAAAAGAAAGTGTCTTAATTGCGATTATTAAGCAACCAGGTGCCAATTTAATTACCATGTCAACGGACATGGATGCAAAGCTGAAAGAACTGGAAAAAATAATTCCAAAGGATATAAAAATCAATCCCTATTATGAGCAATCCAGTTTTGTGGGCGACGCCGTAAAAAGCGTTACAGATAGTTTATTAATTGGATTATTTTTAGCAATCATTGTGGCTATTTTATTTTTAAAATCGGTTAAAGCAAGTGCTACTATTTTGATTGTTATTCCGGTAACACTTTGTGCTACTTTGCTAGTTTTATATTTTACGGGACAAACCTTTAACATCATGACGCTGGGCGCAATCGCTGCCGCTTTAGGTCTTATTATTGATGATGCGATCGTGGTTGTAGAGCAAATTCACAGAACCCATGAGGAACATCCTGATGAACCCACGACAGCATTATTACAAAAAGCAATTCACTATCTCTTTCCTGCCATGGTAGGTTCGTCTTTGTGTACCATTGTTATTTTTCTTCCTTTTGCATTAATGAGCGGAGTTGCCGGTGCTTATTTTAAAGTGCTAACGGATACAATGATTATCACATTAATCTGTTCGTTTTTTGTGACGTGGATACTATTACCAGTTGTTTATTTGTTGCTTACGAAGAAAGAGAGCAACTCTTCTGAAGTAAAATCAACAACGGAACATCACGAAGTTAAAAGTCAAAATTGGGTGACTTATTTTATCGAAAAACCGCTACTGAGTTTTGCTTTTTGTGCACTATTAATTATTTCAATAATTTTAATTTTGCCCCGATTAGAAACTGGCTTTTTACCAGAGATGGATGAAGGAAGTATCGTTTTAGATTATGAATCGCCACCAGGAACTTCATTAGAAGAAACGGATCGAATGTTAATTGAGGTAGAGAAAATCATACATACTATTCCAGAAGTAGAAGCGTATAGCAGAAGGACGGGGACACAAATGGGCTTTTTTATTACGGAACCCAACAGAGGCGATTATTTAGTTCAGCTTAAGAAAGACCGATCTAAAACTAGTAATGATGTTATTGACGAAATTAGATTAAAAGTAGAAACTTCACAGCCTGCACTTCGAATCGATTTTGGTCAAGTGATTGGTGATATGTTGGGAGATTTAATGAGTTCTGTTTCGCCTATTGAGGTAAAAGTTTTTGGAAACAATCAACAAGAATTGCAAAAAATAGCAAAACAAGTAGCTCAAATTGTCGAAAAAACAGAAGGAACCGCTGATGTATTTGATGGAATTGTTTACGCCGGTCCATCGATAAGTATTACGCCTAATTACAATCAATTATCTCAATACGGGATTACTCCAGCTAATTTGCAATTTCAATTACAAACGTTGTTAGAAGGGAATGTGATTGGTTCTATTTTAGAATTAGATAAGGCGGTACCCATACGAATGATTTATCCCAATACTCAAAATAGAAATTTAGAAGAAATTAGAAAGATTTTTATTTTTTTACCAAATGGAAAATCAATTCCCATTACTAATCTAGTTACTATTTCGATTTCAAAAGGAATTGCTGAAATAGAACGCGAAAATTTGCAGATGATGTGCGTTGTTACCGGAAGGCTAGACAATAAAGATTTAGGTACGGTGATGCAAAATATTAAAAAAGAAGTATCTAGCAAAGTTACTCTCCCGAGTGGCTATTATATTGATTATGCTGGAACATACAAAGACCAACAACAATCGTTTAAGGAATTATTGCTTATTTTGATGGCTTCGTGTTTATTAGTTTTTGGCGTTTTGTTATTTCTGTTTCGAAATCTAAAAGTGGCTTTCATCCTGCTTTTTATTTCAGTTCTGGGTATTGCTGGAAGTTATTTATTATTGTTTTTGACACACACACCATTAAATGTTGGTAGCTATACAGGATTGATTATGATTGTTGGAATTATTAGTGAAAATGCTATTTTTACTTATTTACAATTTAAAGAAACCTTTATTAGTTCGAAGAATAAAAAGCAATCTTTGGTCTATGCGATTTCAACACGTTTGCGACCAAAATTAATGACTGCTTTAGGAGCCATTATTGCTTTATTGCCTTTGGCGATTGGTATAGGTACAGGTTCAGAATTGCATCAACCTTTAGCAATTGCAGTAATAGGTGGTTTTCTAATCGCGATGCCTTTACTTTTAATAGTATTACCAAGTTTATTGTTTTATATCAAAGTCGATGATGAGATTCTCTAATGATTTTTTTAAGTATACAATTGTCTTTACGTATTATTCGCATGGAACGTAGTCTATAGATCACTGTTGAGTTCCATCTTATTAATTATTTTATGTTTTAATAATTAAAATCAAAAACAATTATGGATTCAATTTCAAAATCTTTTACACATTATAAAAATGGAGCGGGCATTGAAAAAGATATTAGTTTGAAAAGTTTAAGGAAAACATACATTACATGGGGGCATCAAGTAATGCAAAAAGAAACAGGGTTACTAACTTCACATTCGACTGCAAAAGTATTGGAATCATATTATATAGATCCTCAAATTTTATCGGTAGTTGAAAGAGGGGCTGTCGAAATAAAGATATTTGGACAAAATTCCTCACTCCTAATATTTTGAAATGCTTTTTTACTTGATTGAAAGTATAAAAAAAAACTTAAACAATTGCTGTTTAAGAGTTTGCTTGTGTAGCGAGAATGAGATTTGAACTCATGAACTCAGGGTTATGAAAATTGCTATTTTTTTTATATTTACCCTAACTTTTCCATTTTATAGAACTTTATCGAATCTTGAATGCTTAGATTTTTGTTTTTTTTTCTGACCATTCCTCACTCTTTTTTTTATGGATATATTAACATTATGAAGATAGTTAATGCTTGTTTTATTTAGTGCTATGCGTCACCGCTCGGGTTTCTCAGATGTAGGAGTTAGATTAGACCGATGGAAAGTTACAAAAGCCTACGACGGACCGTGGAAATTATATAATATTAATGAGGATATAAGTGAAAAGAATGACATAAGTAAGCAACATCCTGAGCAACTTAATATTATGGTAGCCGGAGCTAAAAAATGGAGCGAAGGTCACGAAGAGCCACTATGGTTTGATCCTGTTGAATTAAAACAAGATTGGAAAGACAAAAACATTGCTCAGTTTCCAAATACCTTTAAAATTGATTAATCGTAGTTTGAAATAATTAGTGAATAGGCTTGATTTATTTATCAGGTTTTAAAAGTTAATTGTAGGTTGTTTAAATAGCCTGGTTCTAAAAGAGAGAAAAATTACTTACTGTAATATGTTCTCTCTTTTTTTTGCCAATTATTTAGCGATAGTTCTTGTTTATAAACGGTTATTAATTACCAGGTATATAACAATGTTACTAAACTGTTATTTTTATTCATCTATTTAATTAATTGAATGTCAGCAGTTTGACTATTATGTATTTAGGTGTATTTAGTTTATTTATTAAGAAAGACATTTTATTTACCCTTAGAAACATCTTGCGGAAATAATATTTGAACTTTTACAACATCGAAAATAAATGCGAATATTGCAAAATATATTAGGAAAATTTATTCAGATGTAAATTATATTATTGGTTGATTACGGTATTCGTAAGTTTGTCATTTGTTTGATAATTAATTACCTTGAAACTGATTGATTTTGCAGCTGAAACTAATTGTCTTTTAAATATTTTAAAAAAGGATAATAGAATATAAAAGGTAATTAAAAATTTCGTAAAATTTCAAAATGATATAAAAGTATATAGGGATTTTATGGTCATTTTCATTTCACTTATTCTATTAGTTCAGATTGTCAACTTTATCTGAAGAACTGACATTTTTTTTTCGTACTATGTGAAGTCCAAGGATTCCTAATGCTTAAATCGCGCTCGTTTTTATAAGTGATATTTTATTTTCAACATACTCATAAAATTCTGTCTGAGTATGAACATTCGCAATCATTCAATAAACTTTTCAAGGAAAAAATAAACTTTCACATTTGGAGTTTAGACAATAATTAATTAATACATTTAAAAGAATTCAGGAAAGTCTCTTTAGAAATACAAGCAAAAGTACCAGCTTGTCTAAAAATCGCTTTTTGTGACTTGAAAAAATTGTTTTAAAGCGCCTCAATATTTAAAGACTACAACTTAAAACAAAAAACAAACCTCGCTTAAATGTACTTAAATGAGGTTATTTTTTTTAATTTCACTTATTTAAAAGAGTTGCGCAACAGCTACGTCTGTTAACGGTTTGGGCTAATGTCAAGGATTAGTAAACACTTAACAGTTAAAATTTCGGCGTTTAATTTGTCACTTTTTTTATTTATGAGTTAGTTTGTTTGATCAATTTCAATATCCATTCTTCTTAACAAATCGTCTTCTAACGTGTAGATGTGTTTTACATTACTATCAAAGATTAGATTTCCTTCCAAGTCATTTACAATTTGGTGAACCGTTACTTCAAATGTTCCGTTTAGTCTTTGGTTAAATCCGATTGGTTCAACTGTTGGATTTATTTCTGTCCATTGTCTTGTCCAGTAGGTTCTTATTTCATCGTGTCCTGTGACATAACCACCTTCAAAAGCTTTCGGCCATTGAACATTTGAGTGAAACGTCAAAAGTGCTGTATCAATGTCTCTTGAATTAAAAGCTGGATATGCCTTTTTGATTAAATTTTCAAAATGAGTTAACATAAGTATTATTTTAAAATTATTGTTTTTTGAATTATTTCAGTGTAGTATTCGTTTGTTTATTTGTCGTTAGTTAGTGAATAATACTGATTTCCTTTTAGATAAATGAGGTATTAATTCTTGTAATATAAAATAAGCGCCTTTTACGTTGGTATTGAATTGTGCATCAAAACCTGCTTCCGTTGCAAGTGCAATTGGCACAAATGTAGCAATACCTAAATTCAAAAATAAAACATCAAGTTTATTACTACTTTCTGCAAATGCTTTTTCTAAAACTGTAATACCTTCCATGGCTGAAGTGTCTGAAACCATCGTTTTCAAATTCGGATTATTTATCTCTTTAGATGTCTTGTGAAATTTATCCTTATTTCTACCTGTAATCCAAACGATTGCGCCTGCATTGATGAATGATTTTGCAGTTGCTATTCCAATTCTAGCATGCAGGTCATATTCTTTACGAGGTTGGACAGACATTATTCTATAACAATGCTTTCTATCCCTTTTCGTAAAGATTCATCACGTCCATAGATCGCTTGTCCTTCTGCTCTGAAAATATTAATAACTTCAATTCCTATTAATTCAAGAAAAAACTTAACATAGCTCGTGGTAAAATCATATTTTTTCAATTTTCCTTCAGAATAAATACCGCCTGAAGAAGTTACAATATATGCTTTTTTGTTTTTTAATAGTCCGGTAGGTAATAAGCTGTCTCCTTTATATTCATATTTGAAAGTAAATCCAGCCCTTGCTATCTGGTCAAAATATGCCTTTAAAGTTGATGGAATGTTCCAGTTGTACATTGGCACTTCAACAACGAGGATATCAGCTATCATTAAGTCAGACAGTGCTTTGTCAGAAGTAGATATTTCCGCATTTTCAGCTTGAGTTCTATCTTCTGCAGGGGTAAAAAATGCATTAATGTGTGATTCTGTTAAATGAGGCATATGGATTTTTGAAAGATCATATTCCGTAATATTTGCTTGTGGGTGTTTCTCCTTTAAACTTTGGATAACTTTTTTCCCTAGAACTCTACTCATAGAAGCCTCATTTTTTGGACTTGAAATTATATGCAATACTTGTTTCATTTTTTTATGTTTAAAAATTTAGTTATACAAACTTAAGTACATTAGCTAATTATTTTATAGTAGTTACCAAAAGGTTAGCAGTAACTTTTAGGTTAGTTAATGAGTAAAAACAGAAAGATGGCTACAAAAAAACCGCGTATTCTTAACCCGCAATGCACCAGTCATTTATTAGCGACTGAGTACGCTATATACGTTTTTGGCTGTCGTGTCTATTATTTTTTAAAATTAGTTCTATATTCTAATGGTGATAATTTCCTTTTATTTTTAAATACCTTGTGAAGTGATTGTGGATGTTCAATACCTAAATGATAGGCTATTTGTGAAACATTGAGTTCTGTATTAGTAAGTAATTCTTTAACACAATCAATTAATTTTTGTTGAATATGTTGTTGTGCACTTTGCTTCAAAAGTAACTTATAAATTGGACCGTCATTTAAAATGAATTGCTGTTAACCGAGAAAGTCTTGACATATTATCTGTGTATGCCATAACATTGAAGTTTGATTGAATTTTAGATTTTTAAAATTGGAACTTCATCTGGTAAAATTTCAATATAAAAATTATTTTCACGGAATATTTCTATGATGGTGTTATTGTCTAATATTCCACAACGAGTATCTACCCTCATAATATGATCACAATCCTCAAGGTCAAAATTAATTTTATAATTTGAAAACAATGCTTTGATTTTTTTTGTTATTTCTTTCGCTTGTTTCTTTTTTAGAACGTTGGTCTTGTATATTTCTATCATTTGTAAAAACCATTACTTATTGTTCTATGAGGAAAATTAAAAGTTGTGGGAGACCCTTTAATAATAGATTTTAAAATAAAAACATTTTTTTTTGTGTCAGGTTTTATTTTGGTGCCTTCATTCATTTTATTTGTGTTTTGGTTGTTTGAAAAGCCAGAATATTGACTTGGATTTAACCTTGGGTTGGTAATGGTTACCAATATGTTTCTTTAGTTTGTATTAATTACCTTTAGATTGAAAAAGAGGAGAACTACAACGTGTTTTAGAATAGTGATCCAGTGTGCGTACGTGTTTATATTATTTTCAATACACCTGAATCAGCTCTTATTGATGCTCCATTTGTTGCAATTGACAACGGACTAGATAAATAAGTGGCTAAATTTGCTATTTCTGTAGGCTTAATAAAGCGTTGTAGTAATATGTGTGAATTTGATTGTTGTAAAATTACATTTTTCATTTGTTCAAGTTCAAGGTTTTGAGTTATTGCAATTTGTTCAATGACTTCTGCAACCCCATCAGAATAAGTCGGTCCTCCCAAAATCGTATTAACCGTAATTTCTGTTCCTTTTGTAAGTTTGGAAAGTCCATTGGCAATAGCCGACATTGCAGCCTTTGTCATTCCGTAATGAATCATATTTTCAGGTACATTCACACCCGATTCACTACTGATAAAAATAATCCTTCCCCAATTCTTATTTTGCATTAGGGGAAATAGTTTTCTAGATAATCGAACACTGCTCATTACGTTTACCTCAAAATATGTATACCAATCCTTATCTGTTATACTTTTAAACTCTTCAACTTCAAAAACCCCAACATTATTAACTAAAATATCTATATCGGTCAATTCTAACAGTAAATTTTCAACTTCATTTTTCTTTGAAAAATCTGCGGATATTGCCGAAATATTTGAACCTGGAAATTGTTGTTGTAGTTTTTCTTTTGCTTGTTCTGTTTTTAATTTGTGTCGTCCGTTAATTACTACGGAAACCCCTTCATTTAAAAGTTGTTGTGCAATTGCTAAACCAATTCCTTGTGTTGAGCCACTAATGAATGCTCTTTTTCCTTTTAGTTGTAAATCCATTATTATATCTGTAATGATTGTTAAAAAAATAATTAAATTTTTTTAATTGATTATTTGTAGTTGTAATTCAATTTGTTGTTTAAGAATCACCTTATCTGGATAAATTCTTCGCAACGAGTTAATTCCACACCATAGGGTAATTAGAAATTTGCCTAAATTATCTGCTGGAATTGTAGATTTGATATTTCCTTTTTGTTGTTCTAAGAGGATAGTAGATGTGTATAGCTTTTCCGTTTCTTTTAAAATTTCAATTGCATCATTTTCTAGTTCTTTGTCTATAAAACTCATCTCAACAATTGTGTTTGCAACAATGCAGCCTTTAAAGTGCGATTCTTCAGAAGCAATTGCTACACTTAAAAAAAAATCTTTAATTAATTTAATTGGATTGTCACTGTTTGCTAATTTAATCTTGAAATTATTAAGATCTTCTTTTCGTTGTTGAAGAGATTTTTTAAAAAGTTCCTTTTTACCTCCCTTAAATGTGTTATACAAACTACCTGCTCCTGCTCCTGTTGCTTTACTTAGGTCGGATAAGGACGTAGCATTGTATCCTTTTCTCCAAAATATTTCTTGGGCTTTCAAAATTATTTCTTTGTCATTAAAAGTATTTGGTCTTCCTCTCATTTATTATTGTAATGTTTGATACAAATATAATGAAAACGAATTTATGTTTTAAGTTTATCAGTGTTTTTTTTTGCATTACCTCTAACGGTTTCTGTATGAGGATCTGGGCATTTAAAAACATTTCATTCTCGATTTATCTATTAGTTTATTTACAACACTAACTTTGTTTTAATCACTTATTGCCATATGATTTATCCATTTTCCAACAGTTGGTGCTTTGTAATTTTGCCTCATATTTATCAATTCATCTATATCATCACTAATCAGTAATATTTCTTGATTAATACTTTTAGAAATCCTTTATCAACCATTGTTTCAGTTAAGAGTTTCAATTCATTATAAAAACAATTTATATTTAAAATTGCATTCGTTTTTTTAATTCAAAACTTGTTTGCCTTAATTAAATACTATTTTACTACAGTTGCTTCTAATTCTATTTTTAATGTTTCAAAAAGACTTGTTATTTCCAATACTGTACTTGCTTGTTTTATCTGATGTTTAGTTATCCAATTCTGGAAAATATTAAAACAATTAAAAAATTCCGCTGATGAAGTTGTATAAATGTTTAACCTCACAATATTTTTACTTTCATATCCTGCTTCCTTTATAACTTTCTCCAGATTTTGTATAGACTGGATTAATTGACTTTTCATATCTTCTGTACTTTGGGAATTAACTATTATAATAGTATTGCGTAAGACCATTAGTAGTACTTCTAAGCATATCAGAAACAAGGACCATGGTAGTCATCACCAAATATTAGCCTAATTTAATTATCAGTCGTGATTTTAGTTTTATGCTTTTCTCCCCATTGAGCCAAAGCTGAAATTATGTCTTTTAATGATTGACTATATTCGGTAGGAATATATTCTACAATTACAGGGATTTGATCTGTAAATACTGTTCTTTCGACCAATAAATTCACTTCTAATTTCTTCAATTCACTTGATAACATTTTTGCGGAGATACCTTTTACGGCACGTTGTAACTCATTGAATCTTCTATGTCCGCCTAAAATTGCAATCATAACCCTTATAGTCCATCTACCTCCGAGAACGTATATAGCGTCCTCTGTTGCTGATAGACGGTTTGTACATTGTACAGGGGAATACTCTAATTTATTCTTATTCATTATTCTTTTTTTAGATTCACTAACCAAAAGGTTACTACTTACATTTTGGTAACTACTGTGGTTTAGTTAGTAAATATACATAATTTTGTAATATTAAATTTTAAAAAAAAAAAAATGAAAGCAACAAAAATCACCTATTACATTACGACAGGAATTATTTCCGCTATGATGGTATATATTGCGTTTGAGACCCTAGGCAAACCTGAAGTAAAAGTATCAATGGCACATTTAGGGTTTCCGGATTATTTCCGGATTGAATTAGGAATTACAAAACTTATCGGTGCAGTTTTACTTTGGCTGCCAGTTAGATTATTAAAAGAGACTGCTTACATCGGTTTCGCAATAATGTTCCTATCGGCTTCTATAGCACATTATGCAGTAGGCGACCCTGCGGATAAGGTTGTTGCAGGAATTGTTTTTCTTGCAATTTTAATTACTTCATATGTAAGCCACAAAAAACTTCAGAACAAATAAAAATTATAGTTTGAACTAATTTTTTACACACATTTAAATAAAAAGAAATATGATATTAGTAACAGGAGCTACCGGTCAATTTGGTGCAAAAGCAGTTGAACATTTATTAAAAAAAGGAGTAAATCCTAAAGGAATTTCAGTTTTAGTGAGAGATGCTACCAAAGCAATTAGTTTAAAAGAAAAAGGAATACATATTAAGGAAGGCGATTATACCGACCACGGTTCAATGGTGGAGGCTTTTATAGGAGTAGATAAATTATTGTTGGTATCCAGCAACAATAGAGAAGCTATTGAAAACCGTACATTACATCACAAAAATGTAATAAAAGCGGCCAAGGAAGCAAAAGTCAATCACATTGTATATACTTCCTTTGTTAGGAAAGCAGGTTTTGAGAATTCAGCCATAGCAGATTTCCAAAATTCCCACGTCGAGACTGAAAACTGTTTAAAAGAAAGTGGTATTGATTATACCATTCTTCAAAATGGTATTTATGCTGAAATGATACTCGCTTTTGTGGGCGATAAAGTGGCCGAGAACGAAAGCATTTTGTTTCCTGCAGAAGAAGGAAAAGCAAGCTGGGTACTTCGTGAAGAGTTGGCCGAAGCTGCTGCCTACGTTTTAACAACAGAGGATCATAAAAATAAAACCTATTCATTAACCAATACCGAATCCATTGGCTTTAATACAATAGCTCAAGATATTTCTGAAGTATTGAATAAAAAAGTCAAGTACACATCTCCAGATATTAATGAGTTCAAAGCTATTATGGAAAAAGCTGGCGTACCAGAAATGTATATTGGCATGTTCACTATGTGGGGTACAGCTCTAGCGGAACAAACAATGGATAAAGAAGACGATACCTTGTCTAATTTCTTAAATAGGAAACCAACTTCTGTACGTCAATTTATAACGAAGGTTTACAGTTAAAAGCCTACATTCCATTTAAGTGCTAGTAGAATGATTTAGCCTAAAGCTTAACGAAGCTAAGTAGCACATAGAAAAATAGCTATTTATAGATTGAATAAACTAAAGAAATCACATTGCGCTATGAAAGAAAAATATACAATTCCCAAAAATACAAGGATAGGACACGTGCATCTAAAGGTAGCCGACCTTGATCGTTCACTAAGTTTTTATAAAGATTTATTAGGTTTTGAACTGACTTCTACCTACGGGAAACAGGCGGCTTTTCTATCAGCGGGTGGTTATCATCATCATATAGGTCTCAATACTTGGCATAGTGCAGGATTGCCACCCGCACCCGTGAAGGGCGTCGGGCTTTACCACACCGCTATTCTTTATCCTACAAGGAAAGAACTCGCCAAAATCTATCATCGAATTCGAATAGCAAATTATCCTATGACTGGTGCGAGTGACCACGGAGTTTCTCAAGCCCTTTACCTGAATGATCCGGACGGTAATGGTGTAGAACTTTATTGGGATAGACCAAAGGAACTTTGGTCGTACGACTCCGACGGATCCATTAACATGTTAGTTAAAGAACTCGACCTTGGTGATTTACTTCAGGAACTTGACTAATGCGGGGGGAAATTGAATTAAAAATATTTAATGATAATGTCTGTTCTTTTCAAGATACGTTAATTGACGAAAACACTTTGCCATAAGGTATTTAAAGACTCAAACAGAATAAATTTATAAACTAGAAATAGAAATCACGAAGATACTGTAGCCGAACTATTTTGCCATATTTGAGACATTAATATCCACTATTTAGTAAAAATCGTCCAGTTTTAATTTTACTGAAATTATAACCTTATTCAATAACTTAACAATATATAGTAATGGAGATTAATAATAAGATAATAGATATTTATACAGTAAAAAAACAGGAATTAATAACACCACATTACCTTAGAATTACTTTTCATATTCCCGAAAGTTTAGTTGAACAACTTAAAAGTGTAAAAGAAGGTTCTAATAATAAGCTGTTCATACCATCACAAGGGACGCATAACATTCATCTTCCCAATGAAGAAAAAAGTAGTAGCGTTGAAGAATCAATTGAGCAGGTAAGAACTTATACCAACCGAAAGATAGATTTATTCAACCGCGAGCTAAAGATTGATTTTGTCTTGCATGAAGATTATGGACCTGCGTCAAGCTGGGCTTCAAAAGCGAAACCAGGTGACAAATTAAAAGTTGCGATGAAACAAGGTATAAAACCACTTGTCCCAAAATATGACCGATACATACTTATAGGTGATCATACAGCACTTCCGGTCATTAGCTGCATTTTAGAACAACTACCCGATGGTGTGAAAGCGGAGGTCCTCCTAGAAGTCTACGGTGCAAAAGATGAAATCCCACTACTTTCTAAAACAGAAACTCAAATTAGATGGTTGCATAACCCGCATCCTGAAAAAGGAAGTTATCTAGCGAGTATTTCAAAAACTCTGCTGAGAGATAAAAAAGAAAATGAAACTTACATCTACATAGCTGCTGAATATGAAACTGTTAATAAATTGAGGGATTATTTGAAAAATAGATTAATGTGGGACAGTGTAAATTACGCTGCTGTATCCTATTGGACAACGACTGAATCAAGTTTAGCAAATTGAACTATATTTTGTCCAATATCATGTGAGTTCAAACCAGTTTGTAATGAATAAAAAACACAAAATAAAACTTCTGATTATGTTCACATAGCTATCATATCAATACAAACAGCAGGAATTCGAAAAAACACCTTAATCGTATCTCCTAAGGTAGAATCAGTTCAAAAAAACACTGTCTGAAAGCAATTTTTAGAAACATAACGTATTGCATCGATATAGTCGAAGACCCATTTAAGCTTTGCAATCCAGAAAGTTAAAATTTTTAAACCAAAAAAACAACTATGATTACATTGAAATTAGCCTCAAATATTCAAAAAACATTTCATCAAGAGTCGGTTTCTATCCAAGATGTAGCAGAGTCTATAAGTACTTCTTTAGCCAAAGAAGTACTTGTGGCAAATGTAAACGGCCAAATTATTGACTTAAATTATGCTATTCCAAATGAAGCTAAAGTTAACTTACTGACTTGGAAAGATGACGAAGGCAAAAATGCTTTTTGGCACACTTCTGCGCATTTGTTGGGAGCAGCTTTGCAAGAATTATATCCAGGCGTTCAACTCGGGACGGGTCCAGCAATAGATAACGGATTTTATTATGATGTTGATTTTGGCGAATGCAAATTTACCAATGCTGATTTTAATAAAGTCGAAAACAAAATGCTGGAATTAGCCCAGAAAAAATCATTAAACAATAGAAGAGAAGTCGCAAAAACATTGGCTATTGATTTTTTTAAGCAACATTACAACCCTTATAAATTAGAATTAATTGAAGGTTTATCTACCGGGTCAATTACATTTTACGAAACAGGGAACTTTACAGATTTGTGTGCAGGTCCTCATATACCAAACACTTCCTTTATTAAAGCAGTAAAGCTTACTGCTATTTCTGGAGCGTATTGGCGTGCCAACGAAAAAAATAAAATGCTAACGCGTGTCTATGGGATTTCGTTTCCTAAAAAAGCGGAACTTGATTTGTATCTAGAATCTTTAGAAAAAGCAAAACAACGAGACCACCGCAAATTAGGTAAAGAATTAGAACTGTTCTATTTTGACGAACAAGTAGGAATGGGGTTGCCATTATGGGCTCCAAAAGGCGAAGCTTTACGACAAAATCTAATTGGCTTTCTTAAAAAAATACAAATGAGGGCAGGCTACCAGCATGTGGCAAGCCCACATATAGGTAAAAAAGAGCTATATGTTACTTCTGGACATTATGATAAATATGGTCATGATGCATTTCAGCCTATAAAAACACCAGCTGAGAACGAGGAGTTTTTTCTGAAACCAATGAATTGCCCACATCATTGCAAAATATATACTACCAAACAAAGAAGCTACAAGGAAATGCCTATAAAATATGCAGAGTTTGGTACGGTATATCGCTATGAAAAAAGTGGTGAATTGCACGGATTGACTCGGGTTCGTGGTTTTACCCAAGATGATGCACATATTTACTGTAGACCAGATCAACTCAAAGAAGAGTTTTTGAAGGTTATTGATTTGGTGAATTTAGTTTATGGAAAATTGGAATTTACTGATTTTCAAACCCAAATTTCTTTACGAGACAGTACTGATAAAGAAAAATATTTAGGCACAGACGAAATGTGGAGTCTAGCGGAGAATGCTATTATTGAAGCTACCCAAGAGCGAGGAATGAAAACCACCACCAAGGCAGGCGAAGCAGCATTTTATGGTCCAAAATTAGATTTTATGATACGAGATGCTATAGGAAGAAAATGGCAAATTGGCACAATACAGGTGGATTATATGATGCCCGAAAATTTTGATTTGACTTATACGGGAATAGACAATGTGCAGCACAGACCCGTAATGATTCATCGTGCATTGTTTGGCTCTATGGAACGCTTTATTGCTCTTTTAATTGAACATACTGGTGGAAATTTCCCCGTTTGGCTCGCACCAACCAAAATAATTTTGTTGCCTATTGCATCAAAATACATATCGTACTGTAAAAAAATTGCTACTCAAATTAACGAGGAATTCGACTTACAAATTGAAGTCGATGAACGGGAGGAAAAAATTGGTCGAAAAATAAGAGATGCCGAAACTCAGAAAATTCCCTTTATGCTTATCGCGGGCGAAAAAGAAAGCCAAGAAAATAAAGTTTCGATTCGAGTACATGGAGAAGGTGATAAAGGAGCCATTTTGGTTTCAGAATTTATAGAGAACTTTAGAAAACAAATTAAAATAATCTAAATGATTTTAGTATTTAAAACAAATATAGACACTATTCATAAGATAGATATTGTTGAACCTATGTTGAACAGCATTTTCCATAAAACTAACTGGAATTTTGATTTAGAAGACTGCGATAATATTCTAAGAATTGATACTAAGAAAAATAGTACTCATTTAATTATCGAAAAGATAACAGCAATAGGTTTTTACTGCGAAGAACTTTTATAATTATTTTAAAATAAAAAAATTATAAAATTAACTTCCTAAAACTCAATTTTTTTTATAATGATTAGATTGTCTCACTTCTAGAATAAAAATAATTAAATGGCAATATAACCAGATATGAATAAAAGAACAGACGAGATAACGAAAATATTTTTAGATGAACTTGAGATGCATTTAGAAGATATTACTTCTGCTAAAACGGACACTTATTTTAAAATATAAGATTTAGCTAAAATTTTGAATATTCATCCGACATATTTGAATAACTCGATCAAATAAAACCAAAGGAATAGCTCTTTGTGAGTTTTGTAATGAGAAAACTATTATAATTGCGAAAAAGCTTTTAGGTAGTATAGCTATTACCATTTCTGAAGTAGTTTGTAAGGATTCTGTCGCGTCTGTTTAATAACTATTATCTTTAGAGCTTCAAAAGATATTAAATGAATACCAAAGATCATTGTTATTCCTAAGCTATTATTCTTCAGGCCGTTTGTTTAAAATTGAGATTTACATCAAGTTATAAGGAAGTTGAAGAAATAGTGAAAATGCGTGGAATAGCAGTTGATCATGCTACGGTTCAGCGTTGGGTTGTTAAATTTGCACTTTTGATTGAATCACAAATCAAAAAGAGAAAGAATAGAGTAGGCGCCAGCTGGCGAATTGATGAAACTTATATAAAGGAAAAATTTGTCTGGCATTACTTATATCGGGCTTTTGATAAGTTGGGTAATAAGGTATATTTTCTTCTGAGTCAAAGAAGACAAAGAATGAGTGCGCAGTGACACCTAATTAAAGCAATAAATAATAACTGCCGTCCAAAGGTAATAAATATAGACAAAAGCGGCTCTAACATCAGCGTAATAGGGGTTACAACAAACGATCATTTTCGAATATAAACATTAGGCAATTTAAATATCTCAATACTATTGTTGAGCAGGATCATCGTTTTATACTATGGCGGATACAAAACGGTTTTGATTTTAAAAATTTTGAGTCCTCCAAAAGAACCTTAGGGGGAATTGAAGAGGTACACATGTTGAGAAAGAATCAGATGCTTAAGCTAGGTACAAGTATGTTCAAATCATTTTGGAAATTGACTGCATAATTTTCGGGGCGCTGATTTCCCTGGGATTTATAGGAAAGCTACGGCAGAACCGTTTAGCCCCAATGATATGAATTACACTAATGAGATTTAGTGGCGTTTTGTTAATTGAAATATAGTAGTTTACTGATTTAATAGCCCAATTCGTGAATTTTCATATATCTAGATAATTCTTTTAATAGCGACTTTTTCATTAGAGGTAATTTTCTTACTTAGTACTCAGGTAAAAAAAATCAAGAACTTATATCTGTTTTGTAAAGTACCGATAATGAATATATGATTTACGGTAAGTTTAATATAAAAAATAAAAATATCACAGTAATTCAAAATATAATTTCTTAATTTTAATTAGTACTATCATCATTACAATGTTAGTAGCATTATCGTTATTTTAGGTATTTCTTATAATAGGTTTTAAAAAAAAATAATTATGCGAAAACTTTTACTTGCTGATGACGATATGGATGATTGTCTGTTTTTTCAAGAAGCGATCGATGAATTAGAACTTTCAATTAATGTAACAGTTGTTAAGGACGGTGTAGTGTTAATGGATTTTTTAAAGTGTGAATCAGTAGACTTGCCAGATGTCTTATTTTTAGATTTAAATATGCCGCGTAAATCGGGTTTTGAGTGTTTGTCAGAAATCAAGCAACTTGACTCTTTAAAAGAAATGCCCGTTATAATATTTTCCACCTCTTTCGATCTGGATGTAATAAACAAGTTATATGATAATGGAGCACACTACTACATTCGCAAACCAGGTGATTTTGAAATTTTAAAAAAAATCATTTTCGAGGCCAGTAAACTTTTGGCAAACAATAAAATAGAACAACCAGAACGAAAAGATTTTATAGTTGATTGTCGATAACTCTTATAATCTGTGTATGTCATATAATCAGTTTTATTTCCTTCAAAGATGTGGTTAAATGAGTGAACGAATGCGCACGGTAAACTACATTAGAAGTTCCTGGAAACTGGCCTCAAAGCCTGTATATTATAATGTCCGTTTTACTTAGTTATTCATTTGGGATGTAATTGTTCTGGGGTAAAGGAGTACTCTCAAATTTATAATGACGGATATCGCCGGAATTTAAGTGAACTAATACATCCAGTTGCAATAGGAGTTAAAACTCCTGATTATTAAGGGGGGTAGGCCAGTCGCAAATATGGCATATCTCGATCGGAGACATGTATTGATTATCACCTTAATTCAGGGTGATAAAATATTTAATGTGTTTCAGCGCTTACAAGGTAAAGAAAAATATGACGGCACAGGTATTGGTCTAGCAATTGTAAAAAAATGTAGATAATCAGCACGGTTTTATCATTGCAAATGTAGTTTTGAACGAAGGTGCTTTTTTTGATGTTTACTTGCCTATTCCAGTAGAATAAGATAGTGCGGATAACATTAAAACAAGTTTGTTAAAAGAAAATACCCGCCGTAAATACGACGAGTATTTTTTGATTTTTTTAAGCTTATCTTATCTGTAAATATCTTGACCACGATTAGATCTCCAATTTTGCTCTAAAAAATCTGCGTCTTCATCATTTCTAGGTTGTACTCCCATAACTACGTGACCGTCGTTGATTCCAGATTCATAAATTTTAGCGCGATCCTCAGGAATACCTGATCCAACAAGTGCTCCTATAAGTCCCCCCGTGATTCCGCCTGCACCTGCACCTGCAAGTCCTGCAGCTAATGGGCCTGCAACAATTAGACCCAATCCTGGAATAACTACGCTGGTTCCAATAGCAGCTATCACACCTACGATAGCGCCAATTGTTCCTCCAATAGCAGATCCAGTTCCTGCTGTCTCTGCAGCTTTTGTTCCGAGCTCTGAAGTATCATTCTCATCAGAATAATGTTTCTTACGCGTTTCATCTGACATTACTAAATTAATGTCGTCTTTTGAGTACCCTCGCTCGTGAAGGGCATTATATGCGTTTTCTGTACTTTCGCGATCAGCGAACATTCCGGTAAGCATTGGTCTTCTACCAGTGTCACTACCATAATTTTCATTGTTTTCCATAGTGCTTAATTTTAAAAAGTGAAACATTTAATTTTACTTTTACAAAGTTGCTAAACAATGTAATACAGCTTGTTATAGAAATTCCTCGAAAAATTATAAAATTTTAAGAAATGAGTATTTTAATAAACCTGTTAGCTCAATTAGAATTTAAATTCGATTTTATCGATGAATCATGAAGTCGCGATTAAGGGAGCTTCTTTAAATGCCATCGATGCAGTGCGCACGTTAGCTCGTCATAATGGTTTATTTAAAAAGTGTGAAAATGGTAGCGTAAAATATGTTTTGAATGAGGAAAGTAAAAATTTAAAATTAGTCTTGCATTCTAGAGGCGGATTTCTCCCTGCGGTACGTTTTAACTTAGAAGACTCTCGTCTTAAAGAAGACTATTTAGTAACTGAGGAGCAAATTGAAAGAAATAAGAAAGAAAATGATGGGTTTCTTTCATTGGATTTTCTCTTTAGAAACAATTTTATCGAAAGTTTTCGAGAGAAAGATCCAAAGCTTTATTCCAGAATAAAAGAGATGATACTTGAGGAATTTGTTGCTGATATGATGGAGATGTGACTTCGCGTAGACCCTTTCAAGTTGTTAAAGGCAGAATTTTTGGAGGCAGAAAAATCCATTAAAAGGCAGCAATCAATTTATTGGAAGGAGATGTTGGCAACTTTAAGTTTTGCCATGAATCACCCTGCAAAATATTTTTCGGCTGAGGATATGCAACGCCTACAAACGGTGTTGATGCCGTTGATTTATATTGTGATTGCTTTTGTCCCTTAAAAATCATGCGTGGAATTAATGGCTCTCTATCAATCTGGAGTTCTTTCTATTGTCGCAGTCGGAAATGATAGTAGTGTAATGCCATAAGTCGATGAAGGTATAATTTATTCCTATTTCGACGAAAACACGGATTGTCAGTCTACGTACTATAATACTTTTATCGACTGTATAGGTCAGCCCCATCTATCTTATAACGATTTTTCATTCAATAGTTTAATGAGCCAAAAGGCAATTAGCCCCGCACGCTTAAAGTTTCAGTCTGCGGCCGTAGGTACCGAGAATTTCAAAAAGGGCAATAATCTAATAGAAGAGGATAATCAGGGGAATTATTACCTCAATGTTTCTGTTATAAGTGTTAATGATAGTTATCGAGTTGTTAACTAATATGGTGCTAGTAACCACAATATCTATGTAATGGCAGTTCCCTATATGGGTGGTTTCAACCCAGATTATTCCAGTTTAGATTTTTGCGAAGCTTCTTCAGAACATATTGTTAAAGGTATATTTAAGACCTAGCTATTGAATGACAATTATTTTATGTTTTACAGTTCACCATTAAAAAATACTTTTCGAGGATATTTGGTAATGTAACTATTGATTAATTGCATGAGGTAATGATTGCTACGATATGGAGTGACATAGTTCTTTATTTCTTGCGGATCATTAAACCCTATATCCACAGGTAAATAACCCATACCATAAAAGTGCCCGTTTTCAACCCAAATACAACTTCGTTCTTCCAGTGAACGTCCCTTATCAATTATCGCATAACTGGTATTATTGTTCATTATAAAGTCAAGTGCTTTGTCGATCTGCATATTACTAGTGGTCACTTCTGGTAATTGCTCCTCAACATGGTGGTAGGGGACTTCATCGTCTTCTCCTCTAGTAAATTTGCAAAAGCGATAATCAATTTCAAATTTCTCAGCTAATGTTCTCAATAAGTTTATTCCATCGTATTCATTGTTAAAGGTCTGGATACTGCTCTGGGTATTAATTTGTTTTCCAATGGTTAGATACTTATATCCATTTCGTGCTTCATAGTGATAGAGGGCAAATTTTGGTTCGAAGCGTTTTAAGGCTCTATTATAGGTCGGCCAAAGGTTTTTAATCTCGATGCACTCGAGCATCAAAGCCATGAATTCGTTTGCACATTCCTCAAATGAAATAGAGTAAATATCACGTAGAAAATTTTGTCGTTGTTTTGTAGTGCTATTCCCGCTGAAGTGCGATGCCACACGTTTTTTTATATTTACCGCCTTTCCTACATAAATCACCTTATTACTTTGATTATAAAAGTAATAGACACCAGGTTTTTCTGGTAATTTTTGAAAATCTTCAGAGGGCAAATTTGGAGGCAGCCGCTGGTCTGCAGCTGTGTTTTTAATCATTTTTGATAAAATGCCCTCTTCATCCCATTCCAGCAATTTAGTGAACAGAATAGTAGTTGCATCAGCATCACCGCCCGCACGATGTCGATTGTTTAAAGGGATGTCTAATGAATTACAAAGTCTTCCTAGACTGTATGAAACCAATCCAGGACATATTTTTCTTGCTGCACGAACAGTACAAAGTTTTCTAGCAGCCCATTTTAAACCTGAGGATTCAAGTTCGTGACGGATAAAAGAATAGTCGAAGTTAACATTATGTGCAACAAATATGCGCCCGGATAACATTTCACAAATTTTATCAGAAATATCGTCAAAAATAGGTGCGTCTTTGACGAGTTCATTATTAATACCGGTGAGAGCAAAAATAGGTAGCGGTATTTCCTTCTGCGGATTTACGAGTGTTTCATACCGATCAATTATTTTTGATCCATCATGGATTATTATGGCAATTTCGGTAATTCGACTTCCATGCGCATATCCACCGGTTGTTTCTATATCAACGATGGCATATTCTGTATTTTTTAATCGGGACATTTTCTATAAAGCGTTTATAATAATCATTTTAACAGAGTGCAAAAATAGTACAGATTGTATCAATAAAAGTAAATTTAGTTGTTATAATTTATAACAACATTGTATTGCTATTGGATAAAAGGCCTACAAGTCTAACTTTTATACAATTTAATATTTAAGATCCATTATCTGAAGTTGTAAATTTCAGGTAATAAAATCTCAAAGACTTAATCATCAAAATTATTTGTAACGTAAATTATTTAGTAACAAATGTCACATTAAGAACTTTATAATCTGTAATAATGAATCACAACGGTGAATTAAGTGAATTTACTACTGTTCAAGACGATTTATCATTTCTTTCATCTGTTTAATTTCTCTTTCTTGAGCTTTTATTATGTCCTCTGCTAATTTTTTAGCCTCGGCATCCTCAAATCTTACATTGCTGCTGGTTAAAATAGCTGATGAGTGATGTGGAATCATTGCTTTCATATATTGTACGTCACCGATTGGAGTTTGCGTTCTCAGTAGAAATAAGGTACCAAAAAATGTAATAGCTCCAAATACAATAATTCCATAATTAATTGTCTTGTCAGGATACATTTTCCACATAAATAAAAGCATACTTATTGCCATTGCTGAAATCATTAATGTGGTCATGTAGAAACGTGTTAAACTATGATAAATGTGATCAATTTCAGCAACATTTAAGAACATAATGAAATACATTATAATAAATGAAACTGCCATTATCAAAGCAAATTTCGGATACGGATTATTTTTAGTATGTGAGTCCATAGATTATTTTTTTTAAGTTGTTATTCAATACTACTCGTAAATTCCAGATGTTATGCCCGAGTGGTGATAAAGTGAGCTGAATGGAAAACGGTTAGAAAAGTTCTGAGGATATTATTTTGATAAATCAATAATAATATAAATGATTTTTATAATAAAATTTTCTCTTTACTGAAAAGCTATCAGCGTAAACTCTTCCGGTTTATGATTTATCAAATAGAATTTTATCAAATTAGGATAAAATAACATGAGAACTTTCTTTACAATACTTTGCTGCGTTCTAAATTAGTTTTATTATAATAAAAAATGTCCCAAAGATATCTTTAGGACATTTTAAAAAAATTACTTTGGCTCCTCATTAGTCAATTTATCATCCCAATCTGGTTTTTCACCTTTAAATTTTTGAGTATCCACGTCATAATTTTCATCGTTTGTTAAAACTTCATCATGGTCTTTATATTGATGCTTTCTCATGTCGCTTCGATTATCTGATCCATTTTTTTTGTTGTTCTGCGGAGTTTGATTATTCGTTCCCATAATTATATGTTTTAAGTTTTTGTAAAATTACTTAATGAATTGAAATGTAGTCTTTTGTAATTATTTTTAAATGTTATGAAATTTTATGATAAAGAAACAATTGCAGTTGTGAGTAGATAATCTTGTTTTAAAAAACGTTATTAATTATAAAATTAACCGCATAATTAATAATCGAAATTTAGAATAATACTCTTGTTTTATAGGGGTCAAAACATGGTGTACCTCCAAAAAACTGAATTGTATTCTCTACAGAAGTCACAAAATTTTCTTTTGTTGGCTCATCGAAGCTGTAGCATGTGTAGTGACTGGCTCCTAAAATCGCTACAAGAACTTTAATTCTTTAATTTCACCAGAATCTTGATCTATTGTTGAAAGTGTTTTTCCTGCATAATCCACATACATTTTATCGCCCGCCTTGTAGTTCATGTGCATGACGGGATTTACCCGCTTGCTCTAATTTTTAAAGTGATACCTAAATTTAGAGTTTTTTAAACCATTTAGTTTTTTTTTATAATATCCTTCCTAAAGATGTTTCACTGTTACGCCAACTTTTTTCAAGTCGCGTTCCATTTTGGGAAAATAGGAATGGAGTTTTTCCAGATTAGGATTGGTAGATTCCATTGTAGATTGTTAAAATGAATCTTCTAAATCAGTATCGGTTTTCTTTTCAAGATCGTCTGAATTTAATCGCAAAGCATCAAATAAGACAATATATTTTCGGGAAAGCGAGAGATAATTGCTAATAACGAGCTTACTCTTACCGCTGCAATGGAACTTTAATGCTTTTCTAATTTCAATCATCTCTGTTAATTTATTGGATATAAATGCGTCTTTTTTTTAACGAATTTAAGGGATAACAACATGAAAAGAGTAGTCGTTTTTTAGGTGGTCAATTTGACCTTTTTCCCCAGTTTTGTAACTGTTTTTATTTCTACTCGTGGAAAGAGATGGTAAATTAATATAGAGGATATCGTAGCAGAAAAGATGGAGATGATAATTCAAATTTTATCGTCGAATGAAATGGGAAAAATGAACTTTCAGTCTGCGGTAAAACAAATCTCTGCACTTGTCGTGCAGAGTAGTTTGTCTAAAAAGATTAGAATTTATTTTAATAAATTTTTATAAAATGCTGTTGAGAAATTCTTTTGTAATAGTTTTTACTTGGAACGCGATAACATTACAATCTTCATTTGCACGTTTAATATCATTTTCATCAATAGAGGAAGAAATGATATAGACTTTACATAGTTTTTTAAAATCGGAAGATAGTTTGTCATACTCGACCATAAATTCAAATCCTGTCATTAGGGGCATATAAATATCTACAAAAATCACTTCAGGTAATAAAGCATAGTTATCCTGGTTTTCTTGTAAAAAAAGTAAGGCTTTTATAGCAGAAGTATATTTGTCAATTTTCTCTGCAAAATTATTATTTGTAATTATTCTAGAAGCGATATAGAGGTCAATAGTATCATCGTCGATTAACATTACTCTTTTAAATTTAATTTTTTGGTCTATCATGAAGTGAAATTTTTTAAAGTTATATAAAATGTTGTACCAACATTGATTTGTGAATGGAAACGTATAGATCCCTGCAATTTTTCTATAGTGTCTTTAACAATATATAAACCAATACCAGAACCTTGTGATTTACTTGATATGCGAAAGAACATATCGAATATTTTCTCTTGGTACTTTGTTTCGATTCCAATCCCGTTATCAGATATTTTAAGTTCAAGTATTTTGTCTGTTACAGTTCCTATAACTTTAATAAATCGCTGAGAATCGATAGGTTTGTGATATTTAATTGCATTCGATATAACATTTTCTATTATGGTATTGAAACGTTGTAAATCTGTGTGAAAAGTCGAGTGTTCACGCATTTCAATTTCGAAATGAATTTCCTTGGCCTGTGCCATATTTTGAAGCAAATCGACAATATCTAGAATGGTTTTTTTAACTGGGATTGTTTCAATTTCTAGAGCAGTACGTTTGTTTTGAGAATAACTTAAAATTTTTCTGATGAATTCATCAAGACGGTTAATACTACTCTTTATCATCAGGGCATGTTCTAGTGTTTCAGGTTCGTTCGTTTCGTCCTCGATAATTGAAACAAGACCTTGAATAGAAGTTAATGGGCTGCGCAAATCATGGGAAACACTGTATACAAATCTGTCTAATTCATTATTAATTTTGAGAAGCTCTTTATTTTGCATTTCAAGATTCAATTCTGCGTTTTTACGTTCCGTGATGTCAAATCTGGTGGTAACATACTGGTATGGCTTGCCTCTATCATTAAGAAAAGGAGTAATGGTTGTATCGACCCAATAATAACTACCATCCTTTGCTTTGTTTTTAAATTCTCCTTTCCAAGTTTTACCATGAGTTATTGTTTCCCAAAGATTACTTATGTATTCTTTAGAGTGATGGCCGGAATTGAAGATTTTGTAATCTAGTCCGATTAATTCTTCTCGGCTGTATTTAGATATTCTACAGAAATTATCATTTACATGTATGATTATTCCCTTTTCATCAGTAATTCCTACAATACTTGATTGATCTAACGCATATTTATAATCAGCCAATTCCTGGTTACGCTGTTCTAATATCTTTTGAGCCGCTTTGCTTTCAGTTATATCTGTCAGCATATTCACAGCACCTGTAATTTTGCCAGATTTGTCAATATACGGTACTATGTAAGGAATAACAAAGCGCTTCTCCCCATTTTGTCGCTCAATAATGATCTCCGTATTAGATATTATTGTGCCTTCTTTTAATGCAATTGCCATAGGGTATAAATTAGAAGGTATCAGTTCCCCATGAGCGTTTAAAATTTTCCAGGCACCTGACCATAGATCGGATTCTATTTCTGGCTCTCTACCCCAAAGTTCAACTGCTGCTTTATTAAAAATTGTTATTTTTCCGTCGGAATTGCAAGAGTAGGTCGCCACTGGCAATTCTCTAATTAGTTGTCGGTATAGTTTTTCACTTTCTTCAATTTTCATACGGGATAATACCTGTTCAGTTACGTCTATTATAAAAAATAAAACACCATTAATTTTGTTGTTATTGTCTCGGTGCGCCTGAAATAAAAAATTCAGATAATTATCTTCTAGATTTCCATCGCCTTGTAAATCTAATTTGAAAAGCATTTCGTTAGCAATGAGTGGTTCACCTGTAGTGTATACGGCATTTAAAAGTTCAAAAGTACCTTGAGATTTTAATTCAGGCAAGACTTCCATTATTGTTTTACCGATGATGTCTTTTTTGTTAATTAATTTTAAATATGGTGGATTGGCCATCTGAAAAACTTGATCAGCTCCATTTAGAATTCCCATACATGATGGTGATAAATTATATAGATCCAAAAACCTTTGCCTTTCAATTTCATATGCTTTCTCTAGGTTTTTTTTATTGGAGATATCCTTGGCGGTACAATAAATCAATTTGTCATCTTCACGCCATTGAGCAGTTAACTGCAAGTACACAATAGTCCCGTTTTTATGGATAATTCGGGTTTCGAATATCTTCACAGGATTGCCATTCCTGAAATTTTCATCAGTATTAAATGTTATTTCTATATCTTCTGGATGAATAAAGTCATAATATTTTTCACCTACTAATTCATACGGTTCATATCCCCAAATACCTTTGCAAGCTGCGTTTATCTGGATAATCCTTTTTTCTGAATCGATAAAACATATTATATCCGTGGAAGCATCCATAATTTTATAGAGGCTATTTCGGGCTTCTTGTAGTTCTTGCTTGCCTCTAGTTAATTCATGTTGCACCTTTTTATATTCAGTTAAATCTTTAATTGCCGTGAAAGTCATTTCATTACCTTCTAAGCTTTTAAATACTACAGAGGTTATTTCGCAAGGAAAGGAACTACCATCTTTGCGTTTGAATTTTAGTTCACCATTTGCACGTCCCGTAATATTGCGCTCTTCTAAATATAGTTGTAAACGTGGGTCCGTATGGTCAACAAGTCTGAATCCTCCTAATTTGTACATCTCTTCTTGTGTCATTTCAAAAATTACACAAGCAGCTGCATTGACTTTAAGTATTAGTCCGTCCTTTATTGTAATAATTATAGCATCCATGCAATTTTCGATGAAAGTATGGTATTTTAAGTCATTTTGCCAAAACTTATCCTTTTCAAATTGTTCAATCGGACTTTTACATTTTATTGAGACTGTTTCTTTTAGAGCTCTCGAAATTTTCTGCGCTAGAGAAGAGTTCATCTGTTTCAATACAATGTCGTTCACCCCTTGTTTGAGTAGTTGAACACAATCTTCGATCGTAATTTTTTCTGCAATAAGTATAAAAATGATTGAGGGATATAATTTATTTCTAATTAGTAGTGCCTCTATTCCATTTCTATCCAACAAAGAATAGCCTGAGAGTATAACATCAGGTTGATAACTATTTAACTCATTTTTATAATCATCAATTAATTTGACACTTTTAAGTAATTAGAATAAAATAATGTCGTATTTTGTTGTTAATATATAAATTAATTGTACATTTATCTCATTATGAGATATGTAACACTAAAAAAAGAAGAGATTGAGGTATTAGAACACCTTCATCAAAATAGCCCTAATAATACCGTTAGAAAACGTAGTCAATGCCTTGTTTTATCACATCAAAGACACAAGATTAAAGACTTGGCTTCTATTTTTAAAGTCAGTCGCAGAACGATTGAACGTTGGTTTGATAGTTGGGCTAAAATCGGGGTTGATTCTCTTGCTATTTCAGAGGGAAGAGGAGCGAAAACTCTTTTAAAAGACTATGCTGAAGATGTTTCCAAGCAATTAGAACTTCACAATAGAAATTTAAAAAATGTATTAATTTATTTTGAGGAGCAACACAATATCATAATCTGCAAAAAGACATTGCAGAATTTTTTAAAAGTTACTGGGCTATAAATGGAAAAGAGCTAGGCTCTCTTTAAAAGGCAAACGAAACGAAGAGCAATTTCGATTTAAACAAGAGCAAATAGAAACGTTAAAGAGTTTGGAAGATAGCGGTTACATTGATTTATATTTTGGAGACCAAAGTCATTTTGTACTCTCTCCTAATGTGCCTTATGCTTGGCAAACAAAGGATAACCCGATTTTGTTACCCGCTGCTAAAGGCAAATATCAGAATGTAGTTGGATTAATGACACGTAAAAATAAACTCTATTTCGAAATACTTGAAACAACCTTTGATTCAGATAGAGTCATCAGTTTTATGAATGGATTTGTGGAACAAACCAATAAAAAAACCATTGTAATTCTTGACAATTCTCCCATACACAAATCAAAGAAGTTTATGGCTAAAATAGAACAATGGAAAGAAAAAGATGTTTTAATTTACTTTTTGCCACCTTATTCTCCAGAGTTAAATCTGATTGAAATTCTATGGCGAAGAATAAAATATCAATGGTTAGTTTTTGATGCTTATAAGTCATTCGAAAACCTCAAAGAAAAATTAAATTTTGTCCTCACAAATTTCGGAACAAAATACGACATTAAATTTTAACCATTACTTAGTTGTGTAGTTGCAGTTAGTATTTGTTAATTCCTGACCTATCCAGCCACGTTCAATTGGAGGATTTTCTAATATTAAAACTTTGGTATTCATTTAAAAGGATTTGGGGGTATACTGTGTTTTTTTTCTTTATCAGAACGCTTTTTAACAAATATAAATATATTATTATTAATTATATTTTAACAAATTAATATGTTAAAATATAATGATTAGCCGTTATAAAGCTATTTTTTTAGATAATCACTGACTTATAGTACTTTAGTGATTATTTGTTTTTTAATTACTTGGGTTATGACGATATAAAGTCGTTTTTAAAAATTGAAGTTATTGATGAGTTAGAATTAGAAAAACAATTTTCCCTAATACAAGCAACACACTCAAACGAAGACTTTTATTATTGTGCATATTACTTTGGAGAAGATCAAAAGATGACCAAAGGAAAATTAATTATCTACAATAACTGGAGTAATATAGAATTACGATTTGTTTATTTTGATGAGAAAAATAGCAAATCTGAATATATTTTCTTCGGAGCAATTAAAATAAGCGAAGATTTTATGTTTATACATACTAAATTCATTGTAAACAACACTAAAAAAGAAGGGGCTAATTTTACTTTTTTTATAGGAAAATCAACACCAACAGAACGAAATTATTTAGTTGGTACTTATTCAGGTTTTGATAAATATAATAGAGCGATTGCAGGAAAAATGATTCTAAAGAAGTTTCAAGACAAACAGGCTATGGAAAACGAATTTGCGACCCGTCAAGTAAACCCCTTAATTACTCAGGAGTTTAGGAGAGAGAGAATTATAGTTGAAAGTCATGTCCCAAATCATTCTTCTAAAATTTCAAATAAAAGTCCCTTTGCTTCATTATTTTCAAATTTATCTGGACAGTATCTATTAACATTTTATGATAATAACGAAAAAAATATATATTCTTTAGAAATCTCGATTGACCCACATAATTATAATATTTTAGTTAGAGATCCTAATATAATAATTGAAAATGACATTGTGAAGTTATTAAATAGAGGCCAAAATGTATATTTAGATTTTGAAGTGTTAGGTGTATCCTATATACAAAAGACTAGCATATACATAGAAACATATTATTTAATGAATCCTGAAAATGAAGTTTTTGGAGTATATAGTGGTATTAATTTGAATAATAATACAATTAAGGGAAAAGTTAAAATTGAAATTAAAAAATAGTTATCTCGGCAAAAAAAGCATGCCGTCTATTGGATATTTAAATAAAAACTGTACATTAATGTAAGCTATATTTTTGTAATTAATTTGATTAGTAAATTCTATAATAGTTGCATAATTTAAAGCAGAATATTTTCTTTTTCTGTTGTACCAAATTTCAATATATTCAAAGACTTTAAGTTTCATTTGTGCTCTAGAAATCATTTTGTTTCCATAAATCATCTCAGTTTTAAAATATATAAAGAAGTTATAAGGCAAAACTTAATTTTCTTTTTCCACTTAAAAAAAATCAGCTGTCATTAACTATATTATTTAGGTTCTTCGTTGATTTTTTCTAAAAAAGCGGTAAAGTTTTCTTCATGTAAAATATTTAATTTCTTCCTTACTTTATATCGTGCAGTTTCAACTCCTCTTGTAGAGATGTTAAGTAGTGGCGAAATCTCTTTGTTGGTTAAATTCATTTTTATAAAAGCACAAAGTCGCAATTCTCGTTTAGTTATTGTGGGATCTAATTGTTTTAATTTGTTAAAGAAATCATGATTGATTTTTTCAAAATTAACATCAAAAATTTCCATGTATTCTTCTCCTATTCGATATTGATTGAGTTTTTGAAAAATCTCGGTTATTTTACGTCTGGAATCTTCACTTTTAAGAAGCTCTCTTAATTGTTTTAAATCATCCTGCAAATCATTAAAGGCATTCTTTTTTTGGCTCAATAGCAAGGTGTAATTGGCTAATTCCTTGCTTTTACCAATAATATCTCCTTCCAGAGATAATTTATCCTTGTAAATTTCTTCTTTATCTTGTTTTAATTTTAATCTTTCAATTTCTAATTCTAAAAGTTGTTGTGTTTTTTTGGCTTCGATTTTTGATTTTAATCTTTCCAAAGTGATTTTCTTTCTAACGGATCGTATTATGTAATAGGTAAAAGAAATTCCGAATATTAAATAGCATAAGTAGGCTAAATTGGTTTCGTACCATTTAGGTAAAATTGTAAATTTAAAAGTGGTTTTTTCTCCTACAAGTCCTGCTAGACTTCTACTTTTTACAATAAAAGTATATTTTCCGGGTCAAAACAGTTTTTGATTCGTTCACATTTACCCATAGAGTCGCAAAGTTTGACTATTGTACTATCAATTTGAATTTGCTGAAACTCGTTGACTATATTTCTGTTTCTTTCATCTGTCAATGCTTGGGAATGTTTTAATAGAATTGCATTTGGGATGTTTTGGTCAGTGCTACCTTCAAATTTGAGATAGCTGGACACATTGGTCGAAAACCGAATGTTTCTTAATGATTCGCCAAGTGCATAGCACCATACGATTTGGCGGTTAGCCATTTCGCTTACAAAAAATTTTTATTGAAGATCTGACTTATCATAAAATGAAATGGTCTGTCTTACAAGGGTGCGTGAATCGTTGACTATAGCACCCCAAGTGATACGAGCCTCCCACCAGCGATCATAGGCCTGATTGGTACGAAAACCTAAAAGGAGTGCTACGGCCGTACCAAAGACACCTGTTAGCCCAATAGGGATTGAAATTTTGGACAGAAAGCCATATTGATCCATAAAGCCAACTAAAATAGCATAACAAGCTATAAATAGTATGTCAAACTTAATGGTATTCATAAAATCAAATATTGAAATACGTTTATTTAAAAGCATAATTAAAATTATTATAATTGTTTTTTTAATCATAAAATCATCAAGAAAAAAAGTATTTTTCATCTAGGGTATGTAATTCAAATTCATTTCCTATTTTTTGAATAATAGCATAAATAAATATAACTCCATCCTAACTAAAATATAGTTTCAATAAAATCTGATTCCTATAAGTTAAGCTCATGAATGTGAATAAAGTTAGATCTTTTTTAGATATCTATTTTTCAGTACCACAGCTTGAGCAAAATTTAGCATCCCCTCCTAATACATGTTTTAAAAACCTTTAAATATTTCGTTTTTACTTATTTCTGTTTTTTTAATTTTAAAGCACTATCGATGATTCCATTTTTATTAACTTTCAATCCATTTTTGCGCTATACTTTTTTGTTTTATGTCAAAGTATTTTATCTCGGCATTGGTAAAAGGCTCCATAAACCGTGCTATCCATTCCTGCCACTTTTCTTTACAAACTATTGCAATTTTCTCATACTCTTTTTCGTGGGCTGCATCCATTTTTAAGTCTTCCCAAAAGCCATTGATACTCCAGTCCTCAAAATCTTGCATCTCAAAATACCACCGGATTTTTAATCCTTTATCAAGAATTGTATGTATAATAGGGTAGACTTTTTCAATATCTTTTTGATGTAATTTCCCAGTTGCTATTGTTGTAATTACATTCTCTTTTTTAATATTTATTATTTGTAACATTTCTATAAAATTAAATATATTATGTATGCAACGGAAGTGCAATAATTACCCACTACACTTGTCACAAATACCCTTAACAACTAGGTTTACATCTTCTGCAATAAAGCCCTCTGGTAAATTTACATGTGGAATTTTATGTTCTGTTAAACAAACGGTCTCATTACAGGTATTACAATGGAAATGTAAATGCAGGTCTTGTTCCAATTCACAATTGCAATTTTCTTCACACATAGCATATTTAGTTGTACCTGTGCCATCGTCTATTTTATGGACAATACCATTTATTTCAAAGGTCTTTAGTGTTCTATACAAAGTGGTTCTTTCAGAATTGTCGAAATATTCCTCGATGTGCGTAAGGCTTACTGCTACTTTCTTTTGAAAGAGAAATTTTAAGACTAACAACCGCATTGCTGTTGGTCTTACATTTTTAATTTCTAATAATTTATCTAAATTATCCATTTTTCAAAAAGTATTGCGTTTCAAGGATTCGCCCGTTTTAATTTGGAAGGCATCTTCAATGTTGATAACGTATAGGATTCCATCTCCAGGCTCAGTGGTTTTACCATTCTCCAAAATTAGCTCAATTGCGCCTTGGGCTTCTTCGTTTTGACAGACTAGTTCCAATTTTATTATGGGACTGTCCGTAACATGAAAGTCCAATGAAGGTCGCGCTCCTGTTGCCTTAAATGCACCGGTACCTTCAGATCGTGATAGGGTCATGCTTTTAAACCCATCAGTGATAAGGGCATCGATTACTTTTTGTATTCTGTTTGGTTTTATGAATGCTTTTATTTCTTTCATCTGTTAGAATTTTATTGTTTTTTATCTGTAGCTGTAATTCGCCATTCTATAATCTTTTCTGGTGTTAAGATTTATTTGGCTCATTTCATATTATAAGAATTTAGATTGGTGCTGTTTATTTTAGTTTTGAACCGAGCTCGGCTTGTAACTTTTAATTAATATTAAGAACGTTGTCAAACTCGGCTTCAAAATTGCTATTATTCATTAATGACCGTGTTCTAATTCGCCTTTTACCATTTCTGATGAAAGGGTATAGGCTCCTTTGGTAACCACTTTAGCGGCCTGACTAACATCCGCAGGAAGATTGACTTCCACAAATCCCAAATCGGTCAGGCCAACAGTTACAGGTATCATTTTAAATTTCATTTTTTTTTCTTGCTTTTCTTCATCTTCATCCAAAATGAAAATAAAGGACTGTTCACCGTTTTGGATAATGGCTGCTTGGGGAACTGCAAATGCGGATTTTTCTCCCTGTACGATTCTGCCTTGCACATACATTCCGGGAAGAAGATTTTTATCCTTATTCTTTATATCGGCAAGAACCTCTATCGCTTTTGGGTCTGTCTCGAATGTTTTACCTACTGAACGCACAGTAGCTTTCAACAATTCATCAGGTTGGGAAGCTGTGGAAAAATAAATTTTCTGTCCTTTCTGAATTTGTCTAATGTCTTTTTCATATACTTTAAAGTTGAGATAGATCTTAGAATTGTCGCTTATCGAGAACATCTTTGATTGTGTACCCACATAATCTCCCAAGCTAATCATTACTTCATCCACATAACCACTTATTGGCGTTGTGATAGCCACCGCCGAATATATCTTCCCCTCTGCAACTTTTGTGGGATTAATGCCTAATAAACGCAGTTTAGCTATTAAACCATTGACACTAGACGTGGTGGAACGGAATTTTGATTGCGCCATTTGGAAATCTTTTCCTGAAGAAACCCCTTTATCGTATAGGGTTTGCTTGCGCTCAAAATCCTGTTTCAAAAAGACAAGTTCATTATTCTTTTCTTGAAATTCCTGTTGCATAGCAATGATATCGGGATGTTCAATATATGCCAAAACTTGGCCTTTGCTCACATTGTTACCCGGTATCACCTTAATTGAGCTAACGTTACCCCCTACAAAAGGACTTATGTTTGCTTTGTCCTGCGGGAATAATTCTAAGGTTCCAGTCACTTTTATACTGTTGCCTAAATTCCGTTTTTGTAGCGTTTTCACCTCGAGGCCAATTATTTCGGCCTGTTGCTGCGTGATTTCCGCGACATCTTTTTCACCTTTGTGTCCGCTATTTTCTTCAACGTGGGAATCCTCTGCTTTTTCAGTGTTTTTAGAATTTGTTTCCTTATATCCCAATTCTCCCTTAGACTTTTCATTGCAGGAAGCTAACACCAAAGTCAAGGCTAAAAATATTATTATTGCTATTGCTTTATTTTTCATTTCTATTTTTTTTATATTATAAATTGCCTAATTGGTATTGTACCTCAATGGTCTGTTGGTTGTATTGATTGATATATTGTAAATGTGTTTGTTTAATCTTAATTGCACTATTGAGGATTGTGATATAGTTTACATAATCTATTTCACCTTCCTTGGACGCTAACTGTGCAGTGGTTATCTGCTCCTCAGCCAAACGCAAGGCACCTTCTTCGTAATATCGTAATATCTTCTGCGTCTTTTCAATGGATTTGAGTAACTGCGAAATACGGCTTGCAGTAATTGCCTTTTGTTCTAAATACTGGTTTTCTACAACCATCGCATCTGCCTTGGCTGCCTTTACTCTTGCTTTTTGTGGAAATAACCAGAGTGGAATCGTGATGCCAGCCTGATAAGCAGAAAATCCAGAAACGTCATTGTACTTTAGATTATCATAGCTAAGGCTAAATTTGGGTAAAAACTGTGATTTCTCTACACTAATATTTGCTTTGCTAACTTCCACATTTTGAAGAGAATATTGTAATATGGGATTTTCTGCTAAAGAAGTTGAATCTATCAATGCACTAGTATATAGTGGTTTATAAGTATCTGAAATAGTTTCAATGTAGCCGTCCGTTCCTAAATATTGTTTTAGGGCACGCTTGGCAATTTCAATATCGTCGTTTGCCTGTTGTCGAAGTACCTGAATTTGCTGGTATTCCGTAGAAGCGGAAATGAATTCCAACTTACCTGTTTCTCCCGTAGTATAGCGTAGTTGTGCAGCGGTCTTAAAATTGGCATACACACTATCCAATTGTTCCGCAAAAAGCAGTTGAGCTTTGTTGTAATTTATCTGGTCGTAAGCTTGCATCACATTTCGAACGAGTTGTTGTTCATTTAAGGCATAGAATTTTTCGCCTAAAGCAATACGTTGATTGTAAAACTTCGATTTTGAAAAACCCGAAAGTAAATCAATATTTCCCTGTTGTATCCCAAAGGTACGCAGTGTTCCCTGTTGCAGGCCTTGTTCTTCAATACCAGTATATAGAGAGGTACTACCCAAGTCAAAACTTGTGCCTTTCATAGCCTGTTCTCGTTCTATGAACGCTTGACTTTCTTTAAGAGAGGGATAATTTTGCTTTGCCATTGCAATAGCTTCTTCCAATGTAGTAGTCGTTGAAAGTGCATTGCCCTGCTTTATTTCCTGTGCAAAGCTGTTTCCAGAAGTGAACACACCTCCTAACAAAAAAAGTATAGTAACTACTGTAGTGCTTTTATTGATGTAGCTCACATCTCCACCATTACCTTTTTTCTCTTTACGTGCTTCTAGCAAATAATAAAGAACCGGAAGAATAACTAAGGTTAAAAATGTTGCGGTAAGCAGTCCACCAATGACTACCGTTGCCAAAGGCCGTTGTACTTCGGCGCCCCCAGAGGTCGAAACCGCCATTGGTATAAAGCCCATGATAGCTGCTGTTGCCGTAAGTAAAATTGGTCGCAAACGTTCGTGTGTAGCTTCGTATATTCTGTCTTTTAGATTAGTCATTCCACTTTCCTTTAGTTCGTTGAATTTATTTATGAGGACCAATCCATTCAGTACTGCAACGCCAAAGAGGACAATAAACCCGACGCCCGCAGAAATACTGAAAGGCATACCACGTATCCATAAAGCGAATACTCCACCTATGGCTGCCAATGGTACTGCCATATAAATCATTATGGACTGTGAAAATGAATTGAGTGCGAAGTAGAGTAATATAAATATTAAGAACAATGCTATTGGTACCACAATCATTAGGCGGTCTGTAGCTCGTTGTAAATTTTCAAATGAACCACCGTAAGTTACGTAGTAACCAGGGGGTAATTTAACTTCGGTTTCCAGTTTTTGCTGAATCTCTTCAACCATCGACTTGACATCACGTCCACGTACATTCACACCAACCGAAATGCGACGGTAGGTATTGTCCCTTGAAATTTGCATTGGACCAGGTTTGTAACTAATGTCAGCTACTTCCTTTAAAGGCACTTGTGCGCCATTTGGTAAATCGATATATAGATTTTTAAGGCTGTTAATATCTGTTCTAAATTCCTTTGCCAAACGCATCACCACATCAAAGCGTTTTTCACCTTCAAAAATTACACTTGCCTTTTCTCCTGCAAAGGCTGCACTCACATAATCATTTAGTTTGTCAACGGTTACGCCGTATTGTGCCATCTTTGCACGGTTGTATACTACGGTCATTTGTGGTAAGCCACCGGTGGCTTCTACATTTAAGTCTGTTGCACCGGGAACGGTTCTGATGACTGCTGCAATTTCCTGAATCTTAGCTGCTAGAACCTCCAAGTCTTCTCCGTATAATTTTATGGCAACATCTGACCTAACGCCCGTTAACAACTCATTAAAACGAAGTTCTACAGGTTGAGAAAATACAAAGTTGACCCCAGGAACAACAGCAATTTTTCCCTGAATTTTTTCTATGAGTTCTGCTTTACTATCAGCCGAAGTCCATTTACTTTTATCTTTTTCCAAAATGATATAGCTGTCGGCAATATCCATTGGCATAGGGTCTGTGGGGATTTCCGCAACCCCAATTCTCGAAACTACTGTTTTAACCTCTGGAAATTTATTAATGATATTTTGAAGTTTTTTTGAAGCCTCGATTGATTCTGTAAGGCTGCTTCCCGGTTTTATCAACGCTTGAAAGGCAATATCGCCCTCATCAAATTTTGGAATAAATTCTCCGCCCAAAGTGCTAAAAATAAAACCGGCAATCAATAATAGGGCAACAGCACCAATAATGACAGCTGCCTTAAAACGAAGCGCAAAATTGAGCAAGGGTACATACGCACGATTTAAGCCACTCATTATTTTATCGCTGAACCTGTCAATTTTGTTTTCAAATTTGGCGAACCAACTATTTTGGTTTTTAGCAGGTTTTAAAAATAATGCCGAAATCATTGGTACATAAGTAAGACAAAGGATAATAGCCCCTAAAACTGCAAAACCGAAAGTAAACGCCATTGGACGGAACATTTTTCCTTCAACCCCTGTTAAGAATAAAATGGGGGTAAAAACTATTAAAATGATTAATTGTCCGAAAAAGGCCGAATTCATCATTGTACTTGCAGAATCATAAGCGATTTCGTCCATTTCCTTTTGGTTAATGACTGCTGTGGTTTTTTTCATCCGTTGATGAATATGGAAAACCATTCCTTCCACAATAATTACCGCACCATCCACAATAATCCCGAAGTCAATCGCACCCAAGGACATCAAGTTTGCCCAAACTCCAAATTGTTTCATTAAGATAAAGGCAAACAATAGGGATAATGGAATTACTGAAGCTGTTATTAATCCGCCACGGAAACTTCCTAAAAGAAGTACTAGAACAAATATTACAATCAATGACCCTTCAACAAGGTTTTTCTCAACGGTACTTGTGGTTCTACTAATAAGCTCGCTTCTACTTAAAAAAGTATCGATATATACACCTTCCGGTAAAGATTTTTGAATTTCCTTGATACGTATTTCTACATTTTTAACCACGTCGCCGGGGCTTTCTCCTTTCAACATCAAAATTTGTCCACCAACGGATTCGTGACCATCTTGTGTAAAAGCACCATAACGCACGGAGTTACCATAACCTACTTTTTCGGCCACATCACTTATCAATACAGGACTACCATTTTCTGTAGTAACCACTGTATTTTCCAAATCTTCGATACTACGTGCCAAACCCTCGCCACGGATAAAATTGGCTTGACTGTTTTTCTCAATATAAGCTCCACCTGTGTTGGCATTGTTCATTTGTAGGGCTTCAAATACCTGATTCATTGTAATACCAAAACTTTTGAGTTTATTAGGATTTATGGCTACTTCATATTGCTTCACATAGCCTCCAAAGGCATTGACCTCCACAACTCCAGGCACTAATGCCATTTGACGTTTTACAATCCAATCCTGGATGGTACGAAGCTCCATTGCGTCATATTTACCTTCGTAGCCTTTCTTTACTTTTAATGAGTATTGGTAAATTTCGCCCAATCCTGTAGTGATGGGTGCCATAAAGGGTTTTCCAAATCCATTAGGAATCTCTTCACTAACTTCCGCAAGTTTTTCTTGCACCAGTTGTCTCGGTAGATAAGTTCCAGCTTCGTCTTTAAAAACAATGGTAACTACGGAAAGACCAAAACGTGAAACGGAACGCAGCTCAATAACATCGGGCAAATTTGCCATTGCTAATTCCACAGGATAGGTCACGAATTGCTCAATATCTTCCGTTCCTAAATTAGGGGCAGTAGTTATTACTTGTACTTGGTTGTTTGTTATATCGGGCACAGAACCCAAGTTTATAGTGAACATAGAGTAAATACCTGTGCCGATAAGTGCCACTATAAAGAGGCCAATAATAAATTTATTATTAATGGAAAATGAAATGATTTTGTTAATCATATAATGTGATTTAATTCAGTTTAAATGATGAGTTTACGCAAGAGCGCAAACTAAAATTGAAGCGATGCTTATTTTTAAAAGCATGACTTTAGGATATAGTTATCCATTAAAAAAAAAACTGAATTAAACCTTTGGTGGTTGAAAAGAGGATTCCAGATATCTGGAATTGAAATTGAGAAAATATAGAGTAAATTTTTTATCATTTACAAACTTTAATTGATCAATTAGATCTGTATTGAGGTTTGCGCTAAATAATACAGCACGACAACATTGATGATGAGAGTGAACAGGCATATTCTCTTTATCTGGATTGTTATGATGACCTGTCTTCGTTCCATCGTTATCGATATAATCTTCTACTACATACTCAAAAAAAGAGTCACCATATATCTTATGATCTTGATAATGGGTAATAAAGTTTGAAATTTCCTGAATTGGCTTACATAGATCCATATCTGCACTAATTCCTTGAAAAAGGAATAAAACAGACATTGATATGGAAATAAGTGCTTTCATAATAGAGCACAAATATAGAATAATTTTTGTGCAACACTGTTGCAAAGTTCTAGTTTAGTATGTCCATCGAAATACTATTCGATGGACATACTAAGTTAACCCGCAGATTAAATTGAGAATAAAATCTACTATAGGTTGGTATTGTTTCTGGTCTTTAAATAATTCGCTTAATTGTGGCTCTGTCGCGTCTTTTTAATAACTATTATCTTTAAAGCTTCAAAATATATTAAATGAATACCAAAGGACATTGTTATCCCAAAGCTATTATTCTTCAGGCCGTTTATTTCAAATTGAGATTTGCATTGAGTTACAGTAATGTTGAGGAAATAATGAAAATGCGTGAAATAGCAGTTGATCATGCTACGATTCAGCGTTGGGTGTTTAAATTTGCACCTTTGATTGAATCACAAATCAAAAAGCGAAAGAACAGAGTAGGCGCCAGCTGGCGAATGGATGAAACTTCTATAAAGTTAAAAGGTATCTGGTGTTACTTATATCGGGCTGTTGATAAGTTGGGTAATACGGTGAATTTTCTTCTGACCAAAAGAAGACAAAGAATGAGTGCGCAGTCATTCCTAATTAAAGCAATAAATAAAAATTGCCGGTCAACGGTAATCAATATAGACAAGAGCGGCTTTAACATCAGCGCAATACGGGTTTACAACAAACGATCATTTTCGAATATAAAGATTAGGCAGTGTAAATATCTCAATAATATTGTTGAGCAGGATCATCTTTTTATAAAGTGGCGGATACAAAACGGTTTGGGTTTTAAAAGTTTTGAGTTCGCCAAAAGAACTTTAGGAGGAATTCAAGGGGTACACATGTTGAGAAAGAATCAGATGCTTAAGCCAGGCACACGTATGTTCAAATCATTTTGCAAATTGATTGCATAACTTTCGGGTCGCTAATTTCTCTTGGATTTATATGGCAGATGCGACAGAACCACTATTTTAAACAATTATTCTTTAAAAGTTACTAAAAAAAACTTTTATCGCGAAAATAATAGTGTAATTTGCTATTGAATGTATATTGGATTAGGACAAAAAACAATTCCGTGGTTAATTTGCCATTCCATTTTTATTCTAGTCAAATTACCGATTATAAATGGTGCTAATTGCATAAATCATTAAGAGTCGAGGATACAATCAAATGATCTATTTCTATTCCCATATCTACCGAAAGCAGGTATCTTGTTTTTAGTGTAAAAAAGGGGCTATAAAGCCCCTTCATCAGTAAATGAATAATAGTTCTCTGGAGTAATAATTAAATGATCTAATAATTGGATATCAAGAATTTTACTGGCTGCTTTAACCTTGGCTGTGATTTGTTTATCAGCTTCAGAAGCGATTAGTTTACCTGAGGGATGGTTGTGAATCATAATGATCCCAGTAGCATTGGCTTTTAGAGCTGCAGCAAATATCAATCTTATATCTACTACAGTTCCAGTGATACCACCTGATGATATTTCATAGGCACCTAGTACTTTATTGCTGTTGTTCAGTAGTAAGATTTTAAATTCCTCAAAGAATTCAATTGTATTGGGATTCCAAATCTGTAAAGCAATTTGATAAGCAGATTTAGAGGATGTGATTAGAGGACGTTCTGCTGCTTTTACTCTTGATTTGTAATGCAATTGGATTTCTGAAACGGTACCCCAATTTGGATTTTTAGCATGATTTTCCATGATTTCTAAAATTAAAGATTAATAATAGAACTCGAAAGGTCATGGGCGAGCGAGTGCAAAAAGCAACGCAATAAAGGGAGGGGAACCCGAGTATTTATGGGGGAATTTTTTGCTAGCGAACCGAAGCCCATTACCTAACTTTGTTGTAGTATTTCTCGAAGGTTAGTCTCTTAGAACTGTACCTATCAACTCAGGGGGGCCTTATATTGTAAATTCCATTTTAAGGTGACAACTGAATCTAAGATGTTTAATGGATTCATAATGTTTGTAATGACCTGATTAAAAGCTGTTTATTTAGAGGTGTGTTAATGATTCGTTCGCACTAATCCCAAGAATCTGAAAAGAAGTAGTCAGTCTCCACATTTTTTATAAAATATCTTTAATAAACCTGATGGGTTATTGGTACAAACTTTAAAAATATCACCAAAACTAGGTATTGCCTAACGCTACAAAAATGCGTTTATTTACAAGTCAACTAAGAAATAAAAATAAGACGTGGTAGAGCATTTTAAATTTAGCCTTTTTACAAGCGTTACCTTTTCAATTATACTACCTTAGAACTCTTAAACAAATTTGATTAATTACAATTAATGGCAGCCGAACAAAAACAAAAATTAGAACAACAACTCTGGAACATCGCAAACACCCTACGTGGCAAAATGGACGCTGACGATTTCCGTGATTATATATTAGGATTCATTTTTTATAAATACCTAAGCACCAAGATGGATTTGTATGCCAATACCATCTTACAACCTGATGGATTGACCTTTTCACAAGTTGAAGGCCATCCAGACGAAGCGCTGTTGATGCAAGAACTCAAGCAACTCGCCATTGATAAACTTGGTTTCTTCCTAGAGCCGTCAGAGCTATTTTCTGAACTGGCACGTCGTGGTAACGCAGGCGGAAAAAACAATTTTATCCTAGGTGACCTTGCCAAAGTGCTTACCCACATTGAGCAAAGCACCATGGGCTACGAGAGCGAAGAAGATTTCGGAAATTTATTTTCTGATTTGGATTTAACCTCTCACAAACTCGGAAAGTCTGAAAACGACAAAAACGAATTGATTGTAAAAGTCCTTACGCACTTAGACGAAATAGATTTCGATCTAGAAAATACCGACTCCGATGTTCTGGGTGATGCCTACGAATACCTCATTGGGCAATTTGCCAGTGGCGCAGGAAAAAAAGCAGGCGAGTTCTACACCCCACAACAAGTTAGTAGCGTATTGGCGCAACTGGTAACCGTGGGCAAAGACAAACTGAAAAGCGTGTACGATCCTACTTGTGGTTCAGGCTCGCTATTGTTGCGTGTCGCCAAAGAAGTCAAAGACGTAAGCGAATTTTACGGTCAAGAAATGAATCCTACGACCTACAACCTTTGTCGTATGAACATGATCATGCACGACGTACACTACAAACGCTTCGATATCAAGAATGAAGATACCTTGGAGCGTCCGCAACACATCGATCAGCGTTTTGAAGCCATTGTTGCCAATCCGCCTTTCTCGGCCAACTGGAGCGCAAGCCCTTTGTTTATGACCGACGAGCGTTTCTCGTCCTACGGAAAACTAGCGCCAAGTTCTAAAGCCGATTTTGCCTTTGTACAACACATGGTGCATCAATTGGCCGACAACGGAACCATGGCTATCGTTTTGCCCCACGGCGTTTTGTTTCGTGGCGGTGCCGAAGGTCACATTCGTAAATACCTAATCGAAGACAAAAATTACCTCGATGCCGTGATTGGCCTTCCCGCCAATATTTTTTACGGAACCTCGATTCCGACCTGTATTTTGGTGCTCAAAAAAACACGCCAAAACCCCGATGATGTCTTGTTTATAGATGCCAGCCAACATTTCGAAAAGGTAAAAACTCAAAACGTACTGCTAGACGAACACATTGCTAAAATAATCACCACCTATAAAAACCGCACGCCCGAGGATAAATATTCGCATATCGCCAATTTGGCAATGATTGCCGAAAATGATTATAATTTAAATATCCCGCGCTACGTAGACACCTTCGAGGCCGAAGCCCGTATAGACATCAACGCCATCGCTAAGGAGATTCAAACCCTAGACCAACAAATAAGTACCACCGACAAAACCATTGCCGATTTTTGTGCCGAATTGAATATTGTAACTCCTTTTTAATATGGAAAGTCAAATACTATTATACCAAACGGAGGATGGTGAGACTAAAATTCAAACTCGCCTCGAAAATGAAACGGTTTGGCTTACACAAGCACAAATGGCAGAACTTTTTGGAAAAGACAGGACTGTAATTACAAAGCACATAAGCAATATTTTTTCGGAAAATGAATTGGACGAAAAAAGCAATGTGCAAAATTTGCACATTGCAAATTCTGACAAACCTGTAAAATTTTACAATCTTGATGTTATTATTTCTGTAGGCTATCGCGTAAAAAGTTTACAGGGTACCAAATTCCGTCAATGGGCTACGGCTAGACTTCGTGAATATATAGTAAAGGGTTTTACTATGAACGATGATATGCTAAAGCAAACTGGAGGTGGCAACTATTTTGAGGAGTTATTAGCTCGAATTAGAGATATCCGTTCGTCAGAAAAAGTGTTTTGGCGCAAAGTGTTGGATATTTATGCAAGCAGCATAGATTATGATCCAAAAGCCGAAAGTTCTATTTTGTTTTTTCAAACGATACAAAATAAAATGCATTGGGCGGCACACGGACACACTGCAGCCGAAATAATTTACAAACGTATTGATGCTTCCAAAACCAATTTGGGTTTAACTAGCTTTAAAGGTAATAAACCTAACAAACAAGAAACAGAAATTGCTAAAAACTATCTGAATGAAGAGGAACTAAATATTTTGAATAGAATTGTCACTGCTTATTTAGATATAGCAGAACTGCAAGCACTAAATCAAAAACCAATGTATATGACCAATTGGATTGAAAAACTAGATGAGTTTATACAACTTACTGGCAATCAAATACTACTGCATTCAGGTACAATAAGTCATAAACAAGCTATTGAAAAAGCCAATGGTGAATATGAAAAATACAAATTACAAACCAGAGACGGCTTGAGTCAGGTTGAAAAACATTTTATTGAAAATTTAGAAAAAGTGAACAAAATCATCAAACCCAAAAACTAACCATGAAAAATTTGATACCAGAAGTACGTTTTCCTGAGTTTACGGGGGAATGGGGAGAGAAGAAGTTTGGAGAATTATATTCTTTCCATACCACAAATTCTCTTTCAAGAGATAAATTAAATTATGAAAATGGAAAAGTTTATAATATTCATTACGGCGATATCCATACAAAGTTTAAATCTCATTTTTATCTTCAAAGTGAAAATGTGCCTTTTGTAAATGAGGATGTGGACTTAACAAGAATAAAAAAAGATTCATTTTGTAAAAATGGAGATTTAATTATTGCTGATGCGTCTGAAGATTACGAAGATATTGGAAAATCAATTGAATTGATTGATATAAATGAAGTTAATTTATTAGCTGGATTACACACCTTTTTGGCAAGACCAACATCAAATTATACAGCTTTAGGCTTTATTAGTTGTTTGTTAAAATCTTGGAAATTAAGAAAGCAAATAATGACTATTGCTCAAGGTACAAAAGTTTTAAGTTTATCAACAACAAGAGTTTCTGAATTAGATTTAAATCTTCCATCCCTTTCCGAGCAAACCAAAATTGCGAGTTTCCTAACCGCAGTCGACGAAAAACTCACCGCCCTAAACCAAAAGAAGACCCTTTTGGAGCATTACAAAAAAGGCGTGATGCAGCAAATTTTTTCGCAAGAACTTAGGTTTAAAGATGATAAAGGCAATGATTATGCGGATTGGGAGGAGAAAAAGTTGGGGGAGGTTGCTGAAAAAAGAATTGTAAAGAATAAAGACAATAAAATTAGTTTAGTTTTTACTAATTCTGCTGTGCAAGGAATTGTAAATCAGAGAGACTTTTTTGATAAAGATATCGCCAATAAAAATAATTTGACTGGTTATTATGTAATTGAAAACAATGATTTTATCTACAACCCTAGAATTTCTAGTACAGCACCAGTTGGACCAATATCAAGAAATCATTTAGAGACAGGAATTATGTCACCTTTATATTCTGTCTTTAGATTTAAAACTGGAAATCTGGATTTTATTGAAAAATTCTTTGCATCATCTATGTGGTTTAAACATATGGAAGATATTTCAAATTATGGTGCAAGAGATGATAGAATGAGCTTCTCAACGGGTGATTTTTACAAAATGCCAATCCCATTTCCTTCATTGCCCGAACAAACGAAAATCGCAAATTTTCTATCGGCGATTGATGTCAAAGTCAATCATTGCCAAGAACAAATAGACCAAAGCACGATTTGGAAAAAAGGGTTGTTGCAACAAATGTTTGTTTAAAAAAAGTATTATGACAGTATTACAGAAACTACAATACGATTTTATTCAAAATGAAATTTGGATCTTAACTTTTGGCGGCGCTTTTCAAAGATCAAATATTTATAGATCGAAGGATCAGGAAGAACAAAAAAAAGGAGTTTTCAAAAAAAGTATTAGATCTTTTATAGAAGACACGATCTTAGATAGTTATAAAACAATAATGGTCAGTGATACTGAGCATATTGAAAATATTAAAAGAGTAAGTGATTATAGTTCTAATTTTTCGGAACTGTTTAATAATGAGAAAATCAATTTTGGCATAGCGCAAAAAATGCTAAATCTCTATCTAAAGTACATGTGGTCATTGGGACATATCCAATCTCCACCGCATTTTCCAGTAGATCGAATCATTCAAGAACTGTTGAATAAAGAACTGAAAGCTTTAGGGATTAAAGGACTGGAATTAAAAGCTTGGACACAATTTACAGATGAAAATCATTATTTGAAGGTAATGAATAGTGCACGTGAATTAATAAGTAAAAAAGAATTATTTGCTAATCACAGTCTAGCAGAATTAGAATTATCATTATTTCAAAGGAGATAACTATGGCACATCAATCCGAGTTACAATTAGAAAACAACCTAATCCAGCAATTGCAGGGTTTAGGCTTTTAAAACTAACATTTAAAATACCTGTTTTTACAAATAAACGCAAATAAATACCTGTTTTTCCATATAAATACCTATTTTTCCTATATAATCTAAAAAGTACCTCATGTTACACCAGCAGTATTCACATAAGATAAGCGTTTTTCAAGGTAAAACAACACCCGAAGAAGGTTTGCTTGTGGGTTATGGGGCAATTCTTAATGGTGTAGATCTGGCAGTCCCTTTTCCAGAACAACTAGCACTTATTAGTTTTAAAAGAAGAAATTATAGTACCAAAAACTGGAAGGTCTTTTCCTTTCGAAATGCCTTTGAAGATACTTTATATAAGCATCTAGTTTTTGCCTTAAAATACGAAGGGATTAATTTGTTGTTCTTCAAGAAATTATTCGAAAAAATAACAACAGAAGAGCTCTTAGCACTCTTAAAAATAGAGCCAACAGGAATTTACAGTCGCAAAATATGGTTTCTGTACGAATGGTTGCAGGGCGAAAAATTAGACATTCCTGATTTGACCATTAAAAAAGCGATTCCGTTAATCGACGAAAAATTACAATACGCCATTGCAGGCATCAGTTCGCCACGCCACCGAATTATCAATAATTTGCCTGGGACGGTTCTATTTTGTCCTATCATTCGAAAAACAGAAAAGTTAGAACACTACATCCAGTCGAACATTGGAAAACAAAAAAATGCCTACTTAGAACGAATGCACAAAGACGTGCTCCAACGAGCATCGGCTTATTTATTACTAAAAGATTCCAAAGCCTCTTTTACCATAGAAGGAGAAACGCCTAGAAACAATCGGGCTGCACGCTGGGGAAATGCTATAGGGCAAGCGGGTGTAAATACCTTAACGATAGAGGAATTAATCCGATTGCAACAATTGGTGATAGAGAGCAAGCGCTTTACAATAATGGGCATTCGAACACAACAAGGATTTGTAGGCGATCGTGATCGTGAAACGGGCGAACCTATTCCAGACCATATTTCGGCAAAACAAGAAGATCTAGAAGAACTATTAAGCGGATTATTCGCCACCAAAGAAATTCTTATCCACTCGGAACTAGACCCTGTTCTTGTTGCCACTAAAATTGCCTTTGGATTTGTTTTTATGCATCCCTTTGTAGACGGAAATGGTCGATTGCACCGCTATATTATTCACCACATATTGGCAAAGATGCACTATACTGAGCAAGGAATGATTTTTCCTGTTTCGGCGTCCATCTTATCACATATCAATGATTACAGCAAAACATTAGAATCTTACTCGCATCCAGTTTTGGAGCAAATAGATTGGAAAACTTCGCCTGACAAAAATATAGCAGTACATAGTAATACCATAGACTATTACCGATATTTTGATGCTACAGATCAAGCCGAATTTCTATATGATTGCGTACATGACACCGTAGTAAATATCATTCCTGCCGAGATTGATTATTTTCGAAAATACGATGCGTTTAAGCGGTTTATTGATGATAGATACGAAATGCCAGATGATATGGTGGGGTTATTGGTTCGTTTTCTAGAACAAGAAGAAGGTAAAATATCAAATCGTGCCTTGAATAAAGAGTTTTCGGCTCTGGAAGAAGCAGAAGTAAAGCATATAGAACGTACTTATTATAAAATATTTATAGAAGAATAACTATGGCACACCAATCCGAGTTACAATTAGAAAACAACCTGATCCAGCAATTGCAGGGTTTAGGCTATGTGTCTGTAAAAATTCAAGACGGAGACGCTTTAGTTTCTAATCTTAAAAGTCAGTTGGAGCTTTTCAACCAAACAACTTTTACCGCCAAGGAGTTTGATGCTATTTTGAATCACCTTGCCAAAGGCAGTGTTTTCGAAAAAGCAAAAACATTGCGCGACCGTTTTCAGTTAACCAAAGAAGATGGTACTTCGTTTTATGTTCGTTTTTTTAATAGCGAAAATACGGGAGCCAATGTATACCAGGTTACAAATCAAATTTCATTAGAAGGAAGTTATAAAAACCGTTATGATGTCACGCTTTTGGTCAATGGCGTGCCATTGGTACAAATAGAACTGAAACGTTCGGGTACGGAGATCAAAGAAGCCTTTAACCAAATCAATCGCTACCAATTGCATTCGTTTTGGAGCAATAGCGGGCTGTTTCAGTACGTACAATTGTTTGTGATTAGTAATGGTGTAAATACCAAATATTTGGCTAATAACGAACTGCAATCGGTTAAGCAAACCTTCTTTTGGGCAGATGCCAATAATAAAAATATCACCGAATTAATGCCTTTCGCCAAAGCGTTTTTAAACCCTACGCAACTTGGTAAAATGATTGCTCATTATATTGTGATCAACGAAACCCACAAAATTATGATGGTGTTGCGTCCGTACCAATATTATGCGACTGAGGCGATAATCAAGCAAGTCAGGCACACGAGTGACAACGCATACATATGGCACACCACGGGATCAGGTAAGACACTTACCTCGTTCAAAGCCAGTCAAATTTTGATGGATTTGCCTGATGTGTACAAAGTCGTTTTTGTGGTCGATAGAAAGGATTTGGATTTCCAGACGATGAACGAATTCAACGCCTTCAAAGAGGGTAGTGTAAGTGGAACAGAGGATACTACCAGTTTGATTAAACAATTTTTAGGAACTTATAAGGACAAGAAAAATGTGCTACTAGATTCTAAGTTAATTATCACGACCATTCAGAAACTGAATAATGCTATTTCTGATCGAAACAAAATGCAAATCAGTCATTTACAAGATAAAAAAATAGTTTTCATTTTTGATGAATGCCACCGTTCGCAATTTGGAGAAACCCATGAAAGGATCACCAAATTTTTTGATAAAAGCCAGCTGATTGGTTTTACAGGAACACCCATTTTTGCCGAGAACGCTTCTAAAAATGACAAGGGAAAGCGCACCACCAAGGATTTATTTGGCGACTGCCTGCACAAATACGTAATCACCGATGCTATTCATGATGAAAACGTACTCCGTTTTGGGATCGAATACGTGGGGAAATACAAGAACAAAAGCAAATCGTTTATTGATATAGAAGTCGAAGATATCGACAAACAAGAAGTATTGGATTCGCCTATGCGTATCGATAAAATTGTGGATTACATTATAGCACATCACGATCAAAAAACGTTCAACAAGCAATATTCGGCTTTGTTAACAGTGAGTAGTATTGATAATGCCGTGCGGTATTATGATTTATTCCAACAAAAGAAAGAAGCAGGCGAACATGATTTGCGCATTGCTACAATTTTTACTTTTGGCGCCAATGAAGATTCAGATCAAGCACAGGACTATCTTCCAGATGATGAAGATTCTGAATTTGATATGGCTGCAGAAGGACCAACGGCTTATATATCCAGCCACAGTCGCGACAAACTAGAAACCTACATTGGTCATTACAACCAAATGTACGATACGAGTTTTACAACCAAGAGTTCAGAATTATTTGAAGGATATTTTAAAAACATCAGCAAACGATTGAAAGATCGAGAGAAGAAAAACTTCAATGATGCCAAAGATCGTTTGGATATTGTGATTGTCGTGAACATGATGCTTACGGGTTTTGATGCTAAAAAGGTAAATACCTTGTACGTAGATAAAAACTTGAAACAGCATGGCTTAATTCAAGCGTATTCGAGAACAAACAGAATTCTAGGCGAACAAAAATCGCAAGGAAATATTCTTTCTTTTAGAAATCTAAAAAAAGCGACAGACGAAGCCATTACGTTGTTTTCGAACAAAGATGCTATTGAGGTGGTAACCATGCCGGACTATGAAAAAATCGCCGAAAAGTTTGAAGAAGCTTTAAAAACAATGCGAGAGATCACGCCAACTTATCAAAGTGTTGACGACTTAGAAACCGAAGATGCAGAAGCCTTGTTTGTGCAAGCCTTCAGGAAATTGTTGCGCGCCATGAACGTATTGCAATCCTACACCGATTTTGATTGGGAAGACATTGCCATAGACGAGCAAGAATTTGAGGATTACAAAAGTAAATACCTTGACTTGTACGAAAAAGTAAAGCGAGACACCAAGAAAGAGAAAACATCAATCTTAGACGATATCGATTTTGAGTTGGAATTGATCCACCGTGATCAAATCAATGTGGCGTACATATTGAAATTGATATCACAGCTAAAAGGCACGAACACTTCTGAGGCCAAAGCACAGCGCAAAGCCATATTGGATTTATTGGGTGGAGACATTCAGTTGCGAAGCAAGCGAGAGCTGATTCAGAAATTCATAGACGAGAATATGCCGAACATCAAAGACGGCGACAACATTGAGGAAGAATTTGAGAAATTCTGGCAAGAACAAAAAGTACTGGCTTTAGGAAAGCTCTGTGAAGAAGAACACCTAGACAAAGCCCAATTCAAAGCCTTAATCGATGCCTACATTTATAGCGGCCGTGAACCCATCAAAGACGAGGTTTTCCAATGCTTAGACAATAGACCAAGCATATTGCAAGCAAGAGTTATTGGGGATAGGATTATTGCAAAGATGAAGGAGTTTGTAGAGTTGTTTGAGAAAGGGATGGTGGCTTAAAAACAGAAGAAAATTAAATTATGTATATATCAAAAATTGAAATAAAAGGTTTTAGAAATTTTAAAGAGAAACAAATTTTATTTAATGAGGGAGTAAATGTCATTATTGGGCACAATAATGCAGGAAAAACAAATTTAATTAAAGCATTATCATTAGTTATTGATACACAAGCATCAAAACGGTTAGAGGTAGATGATTTTAATAAATATAATTCTCTTAAAGAACTAAAATTAAATCCACCTAAGATTAGCATTACTGTAACTATTAACAAGGGAACTAATGAAGAGCCTGATGACCTAGTAACAATTGCAAATTGGCTTACCAAGTTAGATTCTGAATATGAAGCTATACTTACATATGAATTTTTTCTGCCTGAAAATGAAATTTCAAACTATTTAAAAGCTGTAGATGAAATCTTGGACACTGATTCAATGGCAATTGATAAAGTATGGAAATTAATAAAACACGATTTTATTAGGCTATATGTACATAAAATATGGGGAGGTAATATTGTAAATCAATCTGTAGCTGATAGTGATTCTTTACAAAGATTTGACTTTCAATTCTTAGATGCGATACGTGACGTCGAAAGGGATATGCTTACAGGTAGAAATACACTTTTAAGAGATGTATTTAATTTTTTTATGGACTATGAAATAAAGTCAGACTCTACCAAATCAGAGGTAGAAAAATTTAAAGAAATTAGACAAAAAAGAATTACTTTTTCTGCTAAGTCGGATGAACTAATTATATTACTTCAGCAAAGAATGAAAGAAGGAAAAGAACAGATTTTGTCATATGCAAAAGAAACTGGAGCAGCTTTTAATAATGCAGAGCCTAACTTTGAAGGAAGTATTTCAGATGTAGAGATGTTTTCTGTTTTGAAACTTATAGTTGAATATAGTACTGGCATTAAAGTCCCAGCCACACATAATGGATTAGGATATAACAACCTTATATACATGTCATTGTTACTTGCAAAGATGCAGGTTAATTCAGATGGAAATTATATGGGAAGTAACTCCAAAGTTTTTGCAACTTTGGCTATTGAAGAGCCAGAAGCACATTTGCATCCTGCTATGCAATATAAATTTTTGAAATTTTTACAAGAAAACAAGAATAAGAAAAAAGTTAGACAAATTTTTGTTACAACGCATTCCACACATATTACTTCTGCAGTATCCTTAGACGAAATAATTTGCTTACATAACGAAAATGGAATTACTACAGTTGGCTATCCCGGAAAAGTATTTCCAGCTGACGGCAAGAGTAAGAAATATGTTCAACGATTTCTAGATGCTACTAAATCAGATATGCTTTTTGCTCAAAAAGTAATTTTAGTTGAAGGACTTGCAGAACAATTACTAATGTCAATATTTGCTAAATATGAAAATGAATCTTTGGAAGACAATCACGTAGCAGTAATAAATGTAGGTGGTCGTTTTTTCGATCATTTCCTTTATTTATTTGATAGTACACAACCAAATACTATTCATAAAAAGATTATCTGTATTACAGATAGAGATCCCGAAAGTAAGAAAAAAACAGAAGGTAAATTCAAAAGATGTTATCCTTACGAGTATGATGTTGACCGTGCAACATATGAATATCAAATAAATCCAAGTGCAACTAAATACCCCATTACCTCACATCCTAATATTGCATTTTTTAGCCAAGATGAAATTAAAGGCAAAACATTAGAATATGATTTGATTTTGCATAACCCAAATCTGGAATTGTTAATTACAGACTCTATGAGTAGTCAACAAGAAATAAAAGATTTGATGAAATTTTATACTGATAAAAAACCACTTACTGATTATATAACCAAGCTAAGGAATAGCAAAGAAAACACAAGAATAGCTGAAAGTATCGTTGTGAATACTACATGGGATGAAGAAGATAAAAAAATTGCAATAATTGCATCTAGATATCTTAATTCAGTAGGTAAAGGAGAAAACGCTTTAGAATTATCGTATAATTTAAAAGAAAATCTAGAAAAGAAAGGCACAGCTGATTATAAGGATTTTATAGTTCCCGATTATATTAAACAAGTAATTGACTTGATATGTCAGTAAATCATATTACTTCGGATTATTTATTAGATGATATTGAACATCATTTTAGAGTATCAGCAGGGCCAGGAGCAGGGAAAACTCATTGGTTAGTAGAACATATAAAAAATGTATTATACAATTCTGACAGGTTAGCTAAAACTAGAAAAATTGCTTGTATTACATATACCAATATTGCTGTCGAAACTATTTTGGGACGATTGGGAACCTCCGCTGATAGGGTTGAAGTGTCAACTATTCATAGTTTTTTATATAAAAACATTTTGAAGCCTTATGCACCTTTAATAGCATCAGATTTTGGGCTAAATGTTGAAGAAATTGATGGACACGATGAACATTTTGCAAGTATAAAGAAAATGGTGTCATGGGTCGAAGCACATCCTAATGTCAGGCAACTAAAACATCCTTATTCAGTAAATCAATTAACTAGATTAGAAAACAATAAAAAAGCTCTTTTAAATTGGTTAGGTTCTTTAACATATAAACTTGATAACCAAGGTGTAATTGAAATTATTAGTGATAGATCTAAAGCTTATTATTTTGATGTTAAAAGAATGCAACTTAATCGAAATTGCCTAAATGTCCTTGAATCAGATTTTTTAAATTATAAAAAGCTGTATTGGTCAGAAGGTAAAATTTCTCATGATGATGTGCTTTTTTTAAGTTACCAGATAATTAAAAAATTTCCATTTGTTTTAGAAGTTTTAAGAGCGAAGTTTCCTTACTTTTTTGTGGATGAATTTCAAGATTCCAATCCAATCCAAGTTGAAATATTAAAATTAATTGGAGAGAAAGAGACAGTAATTGGAATTATAGGTGACAAAGCTCAGTCTATCTATGGGTTTCAAGGTGCAATGCCCTCTCAATTTCATACTTTCAACTTAGGACATGTGATAGATTATGTTATGTCAGATAACAGAAGGAGCTCCAATGAAATAATTGAAATACTCAATTTTTTGCGAGGCGATATTACTCAAAATTCGTTTAGAAATGAATCATCAATGCAGCCAACTATACTTGTGGGAGAAATGAGTTTGGCTTTACAATACGCAAAATCAATTTGTAAAAACGAAAATGTAACTTCATTGTCAAGACAAAATATTACGTCAAATGCAATGAAAATCGAAATTGGAGGAGTATCATTAAATGGTAAGTTATTTAACGACCTAAGCGATAAGGATTCCAATAGAGATAGGCGCGTTTTAATTACTGCTTGTATTAAAGCGGTAGAGTTTGCTCGAGAAAAAAAATTTAAAGATTCTATTAAAGAATTAGAAAAAATATATAGATATAAAAATGATAAACAAAAGGGTAAAAGAAAAGCATTAATGCAGATAACAACTTTACTTGAAAAATATGATGAATTTAAAAATGGCTCATTATATGATTTCTCAGTGTTTGTAAAAAGGGAAATAAATCCTGAAATAGCTAAAGTTTCAGGTGGTGCAATTAGGCCATTTTATGATGGTCATACTTATCTACAAATAGCCTTATGCGTTTCAATTACTGAAGATATGAGTTTACACAAAACCATACATAAATCTAAAGGAGATGAATTTGATAATGTTTTATTAGTTTTAAAAAAAGAGATAGACTTGAGTTTTATACTTGCCCCTAATATTAATGATGATACTAATGCAGCCGAAGAACAAAGGGTTAATTATGTAGCTGTTAGTAGAGCCAGGAATAGGTTATTTATTTCAGTGCCGACTTTAAGTGCTGTAAATGAAGAGTTTTTGAAAACAAAATTCACTATGGTGATCTTGTAAAAGTAAATTTTCAAATAAATTATACGGTGAATATTCAAATTATTCACCGCATTTTTCTGATGAGATTATTGAAATATAGTAACTCTACCATCCAACAATTGCAAATACTTCTCTTTCATTTCATCAGTAAGAAAAGAAATTTCAAGCAGCTCCTTCAATTTAGGAGTTGCTTTTTTCATTTGGTCTAGAATTGTAGTTATTGTTTTTTCGTTGAGTTATAATTTATCTTTGGCGTGCTAATTCTGAAATGCGGTGAATAAACAATCTATTCACCGCATTTTTTGCGGAGAATAAACACTATATTTACCGTATCAAAATAATACAGTTATGGCAATCTACATACACCAACTTAAAAGGTGGCCCATATTTTCATGGGAAGAGCAGGAATTTATTTCGCTATTAAGTGAGGTGAGAAACTTGCAGGGCAAACTTATGGGTAAAGTGGAGCTATTAGGCTTTGAGCTAAAAGGGGAAGCCAATTTAGAGACTTTAATTCAAGACGTCTTGCAAACTTCTGAAATAGAAGGAGAGATTTTAAATCCTGAATTAGTGCGCTCCTCAATTGCAACGAGGTTGGGTTTAGAATTCTCTGGACTAGAAAACTCAGATCGAAATGTAGATGGGATTGTAGAATTGATGATCGATGCTACTCAAAACGACGATAAAGTACTTACTGAAGATCGATTGTTTGGTTGGCATGCCGCTTTATTTCCAACAGCTAGAAGTGGGATGCATAAAATTGAGGTAGCAAAATGGCGCTCAGCTACTATGCAAGTTGTTTCCGGTGGAATGGGAAGAGAGGTCGTTCACTATGAAGCTCCAAAAGCAGAACTCTTAACTAACGAAATGAAGCAGTTCGTAGATTGGTATAATAACGAACAAGAATTAGAATCGCTACTTAAAGCGGCTGTAGCTCATTTGTGGTTTATAACGATACATCCATTTGATGATGGTAACGGTAGAATAGCCAGAGCAATTACAGATATGCAACTTTCAAAATCAGATGGTGTTAACCAAAGATTCTATAGTATGTCTACTGAAATAAATAAACAAAAGAAAAGTTATTATAGCATTCTTGAACGAACTCAAAAGGACGACTTAGATATTACGGAATGGATCATTTGGTTTTTAGACTGTCTTAAAAACAGTATACTCCATTCAAGTGTCATAGTTGACAAAGTAGTTAGAAAACATCATTTTTGGGTCAAATTTGCGGGTAAAATCAGTAATGACCGCCAGAAATCTATGCTTGACAAACTCATGGATAATTTTGAAGGCAATTTGAATACAAGCAAGTGGGCTAAAATAAACAAAACTTCTCCAGACACCGCATTAAGAGATATCACTGACTTGGTGAATAAAGGTATTTTAATCAAAGCCAATTCAGGTGGTAGAAGTACGCATTATATACTAAAAGACATTTGTTAAAATAAAAAATGCGGTGAATAATCAACTTATTCACCGCATTTTTTTGTGGAGTTTATTGAAATATCATAATTCTACCTTCCAACAACTCCAAATACTTCTCTTTCATTTCATCAGAAAGGAAAGAAATCTCAAGCAACTCCTTCCATTTAGGAGTTGCTTTTTTCATTTGTTCGAGAATGTTAGTTATCGTTTTTTCGTTGAGTTGTAATCTGTCTTTGGCGTAATAATCTATAAAATCAGAAGCTTTCAGGTTGCTCTTTTTTCCTTTCAAGGGGAGTGCCATTTCTTCATCAGGATTTTTAATCGCTATGGTAGAATTTAGAAAGTCATAAATAGGAGCGAGGGTTGTTTTGCCATTTTTGGTAATCAAAGAAAAGTTTTTCAAGTGCATATCTTCATTGCCAGTTAAAAAACAAAAAAGTATTCTTTTAAAAAAATCTGCTTTTTCAATGGCAGGAAAGGAGCAATATTCATCCAATACCGGAATCAATTTTTCCATGGTAAAACGGTACTTGGTATCTCTTGTATTTCCCGTTAATTGTGCAAAATCTTCGGTTGCCCATTTTTTCCCTTTACCGTGACGATCAAAACGTTTAATGAAATAAGATAAACTTCCATCTTTACCGTACAACATCCCATGAAAAGGAACTTCCAAGCCGAATGCTTTTGCCATGCGCATGGTTACATCCTCATTTTCGGGCAATTGCGGGAATAAATCATTTTGCGGTTTTATAATATAGGTACCAAACTGATCTACAATTTTAAACTCTTGATCTATTACAGAAACAGCTGCACTAAGTTTTGGTTGTACACCTTGAATGGATAGTTTTTTGGCTCTATTAGCCGCTTCTTGACGAAGTTCTACAGCAGTGTAGGGCAAATCATTTAAGTGCGTCAATTTCGGGGCGATAAGACGCATTCCTTTTACGCTGTATTTATCCGTTCCGCACAGTTCATAAGTAATGGGACATCTATTCATTTTCTAATGCTTTAACCGTTACACATCCCACTAAATCATTTCCTGTAGTAATGAGTTGAGAGAAGTAATCTTTTTTGTCAATTTTGCCAATGCGCAACAATCCTTCTAGCATAACACCTTCGGGTAATAATCCTTCAAAAAATGAAGGAAAGGAGTTGTAACTGTATTTGTTATGTGTTGTAGGCATAGTCAAAGAAACTGCCTCACCATTATAATCAAGATCATATTCAAAATGATACTCTTTATTCGTAATCTCAGATAAGATTCCAGCTCTATTGCCGTGAACCAATACTATTGCTTGTCTCATGTTTATTTATTTAGAGGGCTGATGAATTCTACTTTTATATTCAATACCTTAAGTACTGCAAGCAGATTATTAAAGCGTATCGTTTCTTTGTTCTTTTCAATATCAAAAACAGTAGTTTTTCCTACTCCTGCAAGGTTTGCCAACTCCAGTTGGGTAAGTCCAGCTTCTTTTCGATGGTCTTTTATCAAAGTTCCTAAATTGAAATCATTCATTTTATACTGTTTAGGCGGTAAAAATACGCAATTTAACTATTAAGTAATATATTTTATTACTTAATAGCTTTTTATTACTGTTATAGCGGTAAATTAATGTATTTAATGTAGTTTTTAAAGTTGAAAAATCAAAAAAACTATCTAATCACTGCTATGGCGGTAAAAACAATTTAAGTTTTTAATTTTAGAAATATTTAGAATTCTCAAATACATCATCGATAATTTTATCAAGTTTCTTATTTGGTAATTTATTAAGGTAGGCCTGTGTAGTTCTAATGTCCGTATGACCTAGCATTTCACTAATAGCTTCAATAGCAATGTTTTCAAATTTTAGAAATGTTGCAAACGTATTTCGCGCAGTGTAAAAAGTGATATGCTTGCTAATTTTTAAAACTTCCATCATTTCTTTCAGTGCTGGATTTATTTTTCCGAGTAATTTATGACTACGGTATTTAATCTGTTTTATAGTCATATTTTCATTTAGTAAAAGAGGAAACAGATAAGAGTTCATCGATTTTTGATTATAAACTTCCAGTATTTTAAGGGAATGATTTTGTAGTTTAAAATCCAAGTGTACTCCAGTTTTAGTTCTTATTGAGGATAGTCTACCATCGTACAAATTTGAGTTGTTTAATTTTAGCAAGTCTATAAAATTCATTCCTCTATAATAAAAACTAAATAGATACATGTCTTTTGCAAATTGATGATCTTTATTTGAGCTAAAATCTTTCTTTGGCGTAATAGTCAATACAATCGACTACTTCTTCAGCACCAAGTAAGCCAGTCCAGGATCATTCAGCAAACGTTCCATCTCAGAATGAATAATGTCCTGCACATCCTGCTTAATTTGAAGATAATTACGCTGCACCATGGCATTGTCTAACTTTCGAATAATTGGAATTTCTTTATAGTTATCCTGTTCTTTTTTAAGTGCTTGATGGTCATTTATAATTTCGCAATGAAAAGTCTTCAATTCAATTTTGCAATCAGGATCATCAGCTACCATGCCTACGAACTCACCAGAACTTAGAGAAGAAATATTGGAGGGTGGCACAGCAGACTCTAATTGCTTAGACCGGCTTATAGAAGTATCTCCGCTATTGATGGAGAGGCTTTCTCTGTCCTGCATAATTTTTCCAAATCGTTCCGAAAGTTGCTTGGCAGTATCACCAGTAACCTGACCGCTAACAATATTTCCAGTGATATTCATAATCACATCAGCCTGTTCGCGGCCATACTCTTTACGGAGCTGACTGAAGTCCTGAATCCCTAAACAAGTAGCTACTTTATTAGATCGTGCAGTAGCGATAAGGCTATCCATATTGTTGAGATAGATCGTTGGGAATTCATCAAAAATTAAACTGCTTTTCTGTTTGCCTTTTTGATTTACTTGCTTGATCAGCCTACTTACATAGAGTGATAAAACAGCGCCGTATATTTGTATTTTCTGTGGATTATTTCCCATGCAGACAATCTTTGGTTCTTCTGGATTATTGATATCTAACGTAAAATCGTTTCCAGATAAAACATAATACAGTTGGGGAGAGGAGAGACGTGCCATTGCTACTTTCGCGGAAGCGATCTGACCTTCTAATTGTTCCATAACATCGTTGAGGTAGGCATTGACAAAAGGATTTATTAACACTTCGACTTCCTTCTCTGTTCGCAATAGGGTAAAGAGACTGTCATAGTCCGCTTGCATAAGTTCAATTACATGTGGAAGCGTACAAAATTGTCCCTCCTTATATTTTTTTAGATACCAGATAATAGCGGTTAGAAAATTGATAGGAGATTCCACAAAGAAATCACCCTGACGTTTGATCCATTCTCGGTTGAGTCCCATAAGTATGGTACGGGCTGATTCGGCTGCATCTGTAATATCCGTCATGGCTGAAGGGTCTAAAGGATTGCATCGATGGGTTCGGGTTAAATCATCAAAATTGATGATGTAAAATTTAGGAGCTATAGGATATTCGTGTTTGTGATTCAGCCAAGTATTATAAGCTATTCTGGAAAGATCATCAAATTTAAAATCATAGACGAACATGGTAAATCCTTTACGGATATGCTGGGTGATCACATGCCGAATTACAAAATACGATTTTCCAGATCCTGGAGATCCTAAAACCATCAAAGCCCGGAAAGGATTGATAATATTAATCCAGCTATTTCGTACTTTATCTTTCAAATGATAACGCGCTGGAAGATTGATTGAAAATTCATTTTCAAGTAGCCGTTCTTCCTGTGGGAAAGTCTCATTTTCTTTATTGAAGATATCTTTGCTATTCAGTCTGTTTTTAATGATTCGCGAAAGAATAGTACCTCCAGAAAGTATCAATAGAAAACCAATCGAAGAAATCGAAATATATACAATCGTTACTTCCGTTATCTTAATTTTCAGTAGCAAGCAGAGCGAACTTAAAAAGTAGATTAGTAGTCCAGTACTACTATAAGCAAAAGCTGTTTTATAATTTAGTTTCTCTTGTTTTCTACCTTTTGCACCCAATAAAGAAATGAAAAGAAATCCTACGGCAAATAACTTTGATTTATGAAAATTACTAAACAAACCAGCCTTATAAATATTGCCTAAGATCTGGTCGCTAAATGCACTACTGAATCCCCAGAATTTGAAAGAGGAGTAACAGTAATAGTAAAAATGCAATCCTAAAAGTAGGATGCTGATAAGCCGAGTCATATCTAATATTTTCCTCAAGGCTTGGTCGTTTTCTCCAGTTTGCATAGCCATAATTTAATAGTTTACTGATTATCAGATTGTCCTTTTCTTTTCTTCTTTTTGCGCTTTCCTTTTAACTGCTTCGGTAAATAATCGGATGCTTGTTCTGGCTGTAGTAACTGATCCAATACTTTTGCTAAATCGCTAATAGGGAGTACGGTCGAAGTCTCTTTTAAAATAGAATCTTGAGAATCCCATTGACGCTGACCCTCCCTAGAATTTTTAATTCTAAAAGTTGTTTTATTTTGACTAGCAGATTCTGCTCGGCAACGCTCTTGAATTGCTTTAGCACTGTATTGTTTTCCCAAAGCGCTACCATTAAAAACACATTTAGTTCTATGGTCAACATAGGTGATACCATAAAGTAAACCATCGGTATTCTGACGAAGTACAGCCTTGATGCCCTCTTTCTCTAATCTTTTTATTAGTTCTGGAAGTCTGACCGTTTTCTTACTCAGTAATAGAAGATCAATCGTGTTTTTGACCCTTAGCTTATGAGGCTTTCGACGCTGTTCGTTCTGAATGAATTTCTCTTCTAGAAATTTAAGCGTTGGCTTACTGTAAAAGTCACTCGCTTTAATGGGTACTCCAACCTTATTTCCATTTTGATCCAGAATGCGATATAATAAACCCTTGTTGGCAAACACCCTCGAATTTTCGCTGCCCCGATCAGCCAGTATATTGTATTGTTGCAAGACTGCATTAAGCTCTGGAAGACTCGTGTATTTATATTGATTTAGCACTACATCGAGCACATTCGTAATAGCTCTTTTAGTGGGAGTACGACCGTATAACACTTTGCTAGTTGCAACTGGCGTTAGTTCATAATCTTGTTTTCTTTTATGGCGTTCAGCGGGAACTAAGCCAAAGGAAATTTCTATTTCTTTTCTGGCTATTTCTGACTGGTTTTGACCAATGTTTTGGGTATCAATTCTGCTTCCATCTTCCCTCACTTTTATGGAGACGATGTGAATGTGAGGATGCCCAGCATCATGATGTTGATAGACCAAATAAGGTTGTTGGCCAAAGCCAATTTTCTCCATATAAGTATGAGCAATTGCCATTAGTTTTTCTTTAGATAAAGATGTTTCTGAAGGGTCAAAATTCAGAGAAATATGTACGCTATTTCGAGTTACATTTTCGTTTAAGGCAGTTTGTTTCAACATCCGATTCAGCTTTATATTTATTGCCAAATTAGCATCGTCAATAGGGTAATTTCCTGCTCCCATAAATACTGCCACTCCTTCCTTGATTTTGTTTTCGTTGTAGTTTAAAATACGATGAATAGAGTGTCCTGTTTTGATTACCGTAACCATAATTCTGCAAATTTTTGAATGGATTTTTTAACTTCATCAATCTTATTAAAAAGAATTTTACTTTCTAGTTCATAGCGAATCAACCAACTTTTAAATTCAGGAATCTGCTGTAGAATATGAAGCTTTTTTACAGCCTGATTAAAGTTATTACCTATTGCATTTAGCTCGTTCCGCAGCTGAATCATTTGCAACATAAATTGATCCAACGAAGCGTCTCGGTAGGTAGTTACAATAGGCTTGTCAAAAAGACTTCTACGCACATAATCACTTAACTTTCTACAGGTACTGGCTTTCCATTTTCGCTCTATTTTTGCATACTCGGCGGTTGTTAGACGCAGCCCAATTATGCGTGTTCGGTTTGAATTTCCTTTTTCCATCATCTTTCATTTTACTCATTAATTCAATATTTCAACTTGTCCTTGTGGAGCAGCAATACTTCCTTTCATTGTGTTTAGGCCTTTTTTTGATTTTCAGTTTCACTGCCCACGAGTCCCGAGTGATAGGCAGCCAGACTCGGTTGTTTAACAACCGGACATCTGGCCGATTGCAGGAACGTGGCAATCTTTTAACTACTTGTAATGGCCTTCGATCATTAAAGTTGTTTTTAGGGGATTGCATGCGGTAGTACTAATTCCCTATGAGAAGTGGGATAGTAGCTAACTGTTTTTATGCCTCAAATTATTCTTTTTCGATTTTCCGAAATTCACTGACCAATCGTTGAGGTCTTTGTAGTTTCGATAAAGCGTACTTTCATCCTTGTATTTAGTACTCAGAGAAAGTGCACGCTTGGTATAACTTTGACCTGTTTCATCCTGGTCAAAATATAGCCGAATGGATTCATGATTTTCCATAAAAAGACGTGCTCTTTCGAAAAAAGAAACAGAGTTTAGAATGACAAAATCCTGACTATTTTCAGGAAGGTTTTTGGTCATCGCTTTAAAGGATAAATAGTCAAAAAAGCCTTCAAAAACGACTACCTCATTACTACCATTTTCGAATGTGGTTATTCCCTTTGGTGAAGCTGTTGTTTTGAAATAGGGATTGCGAATTTCATAGCCTCCCAAATCATTTTTGAAACCAATTCCGTAGTAGGTTTTATCATTTAAACTATAGTGAACTTCCTTGCAAAACTGTTGAGCAAGTGCAACTGGTATAGTACGCTGTTCGAGATAGCGTAATAGCGAATACGAAGTCAGTGTATTTACTTCCACAATCTTAATTTTAGGTTCTTGCTGAACACTATTTTCTAAAGAGGAAAGTAATGGCTGTTGAAGGGAAAGATTACCACTTAAGTTGCGTAGTAATTCAGGAAGGCTGCACTTGTAAAATTCGATGCCAAAATCAATCAAGTTTCCGCCTTTGCCAAGGCCGTGGTCGTACCAACGATTTAATCTGCGATTGATTTTAAAAGACGCTTCTTTTTCATCTCTAAATGGCGAAAGGTACCAGTAGTCGTTGTGCCTAATTTTTTCAGGTTCAAAACCCAAGGACTTTAAGTAATTAATTAGATCTATGGCTTTGGCTTGCTCTATAGAAAAGCTATTGTTGCTGAAATTCATAACATACATTTTATCAGGTTCATAATTCAGATTCCGCTTACTAAAGTAAAAAAGCTAAATCCCTTGACCAATCCTCATCATATTTTGACTGGGATAAATTGGAGTAAGCTTCTTATTTTTGGAGTACTGAAATATTAATTTAAAACGAGAAGATTATGCTAACAACAAATGATGTAGCCCAGGTTTTTGATACTATCCTTAGTATCCCTGGCATGAATGAGCTGGTGAAGATTGACTTGAAAATCTCCCGTAAAAATGTATTGTTATTAAACCATGTTATCGAACGTGGATTATTGATTAAAGTAGATGATAAAGCATCAAACTTATTGACCAGTGTTCCAGAAGAAAATTTGGAAGAGTTGCGGTCGTTAGGAGGGGAGTGCTTATTAAAAGCCGGACTGATAGAACTAAGTGAAAAACTAAATGCGTTGAGTGCAACCACGAAGTAGAATGTTTTATTACGAACAAACCAATAGAATGCCCAATAAGCGGAGACTGCTTACTGGGCATTCATTGGTTTTAATCAGTTGCGTTTCTAATAGTAATAGTTGTTTCTGTTCTTTTTCGAAAATTGGCTTGATTTTTAAATATTTTGGCTTGATTTTCAAAGCATGTAATAAAAAAAAGGAGTGTAATTTTGGTAAGTAATTAAGAATGATTGTTTTAAATAAGCGTCAAGACTTTGAATCTTTAAAATATTTATCCAGAGAAACTTCAAAGTGATGGACATTTAAACTTCATTCAGTTTAACCCAAAAAAGAACAGCAATGAAATTAAGCGCACCAATAAAGAATGGAATCATTGAGATAATTTGTCTGTTGTACATACTGCTATTTGTGTATGCTGCAGTAAGTAAATTATTGGATTTTGAGAACTTTCAAGTGCAGCTGGGACAGTCTCCATTGTTAAGTGCTTTTGCAGGATGGGTGTCTTGGGGAGTTCCAATTGTGGAACTAATCATAGCCTTATTTTTACTTGTCCCAAGATTTCGTCTTGTGGGTCTTTTTGCTGCTTTTAGTTTGATGGTTATGTTTACTACATACATTATTATTATCTTGAATTATAGTTCTTCTATTCCTTGCTCTTGTGGAGGAATACTTGAAAATTTAGATTGGACTGAGCATTTGGTGTTTAATATTTTATTCGTTCTACTGGCATTTACGGGTATAATGCTGTTACTATTTAACCCAAAATATGTTGGTAGTAAGAATCAGTATAATAGAACTTTTAGAACGGTCTCTATCACCTTATTGAGCAGTATTGCTGTTGTAGTTTTACTTTTTATATTATCGGAAGATATTATTCATCATCGCAACAACTTTACTCGTCGTTTTCCGCATCATCCAATTACAAAAATTAATGAATTAGATTTAAAACATCCGTCCTTCTATATTGCCGGAATCGAGAAGAACAAAGTTTATCTAGGTAATTATGAGGCACCACTTCATGTCATAGTAATCGACATTGGGTTACAAACGAAAAAAAGTTATGTTATAAGACTTTCCAAATCTAACCTTCCTTTTCGTTCTGTACAAGTACGTGTCCAACCACCGTATTTTTATTTGATGGACGGTACGGTTCCTTGCATCTTTAGAGGTAATCTTACCGATTGGAAAGCCAGTTTATGGATGTACGATAAAGTTTATTTTGTTAAAGGAGAGCCAATAAATAAGGAGTCTTTTGCTATTCGTTCAGTAAGTAGTAAAAATCATGAAAATGTTTTAGGAACTATAACAATTAATGATGTGATTAAAGTAAGATTAGCACCGCAGCTATTGGAAAAGCAAATTGATGGTGTTTTTGATACCGATGGTAATTTAATTTATAATGAGCAATTAAAAAAAGTCCTTTATACTTACTATTATCGCAATGAGTATCTCGTATGTGATGATAGCTTAAATTTAGTACATCGAGGTCATACTATTGATACAATTAGTCGAGCGCAAATTAAAGTAACTACTATTCATTCAAAAAATCAAAGTAAGCTAAGTGCTCCTCCAATCATAGTAAATAAAAGAACAGCAACTTTTGGTAATTATCTTTTTGTTCAAGCCGGTCTAATGGGGCGTTATGAAACAGAAGAGATGTGGGACAAATCATCCATAATTGATGTTTATGATTTTTTGAAAAAAACTTATTTATTTAGTTTTTATGTTCCTAATCTTTTAAATCAAAAAATGACTGATTTTAGGGTAGTTGAGGATGTTTTTGTAGCCCTATACGATTATTCTATCGTTACATATAAGATACGGACTAATGCTTATCAACCAAGGGAATCGAAGATTGTAGACGCACCTTGATCTTTATTAAAAAGAAATTAAAATATACTGCGCAGTATCAGGATTGCGATCGAAAACCTGTAAAAAAGAGTAGATCATTAACTTTTAATTTTAGTATTATGAAAACAAATTTTTTAAAAATGGGATTTCCCATTGCAGTAGTTGTTTTTGCGATTGCGGGAGCTTTCGCTAACAATGTTTCAAGTTCTAATTTAAGTAGCACAATTGATATTAATGGACGTCTTCCTATTTCCTGTCAGGAAACAAACGTAAAGTGCTCAACAGTTCCAAATCCGCAAATGTGTACCTCTAGTGGTCAGCAGCTTTACCGTCTGAATGCTGAGGGAACCGATTGTCCGGATGCGCTATTTAAAAAAATTTAATAACCGTTCTTAAGCCAATATTTATTGGTAATACAATGCTGGATTTTAAAAAAATCCAGCATTGTTGTTTTTAATTGCTACTCAAATTATCTCTAAAGGGTTTCTCCTTAAGATAATGATCGAACCATTGTTTGGTACGTTGTGTCAAGTCATTTTTTGTCTCCCGTTTTAAAAAGGAGTGGTTTTCTCCTGGATATACTAAAAATTGGTTTGGCTTTTGCAGCCTACGCAAGGCTAAGTGTAGTTCGAGTCCTTGCGTCCAACTTACCATTGTATCCTCAAGGCCAGACCATATTAATAAAGGGGTGTTGATTTTTGCAGCCTGTGCTACAACTGAGTTTTCAATGTATCCCTGATAATCTTCAAAGAGGGATACTCCCATGCGTTGTTGCTGCGATTCGTATCTCCACATCCTAGTAGTACCGCCGGTACCATCCAGACTAAGGTATTGGCTAACAAAGTCGGTAAGTGGACAACCTGCTACCGCTGCAGCAAAAATATTGGTTTGCGACACAATATAGGCTGTTTCATAACCGCCAAATGAAGCTCCTGTCAATCCGATGTGTTGCTCTTCTACAATTCCTTTTGCAATCACTTTTTTTACTGCTGCTACTACACAATCCGCAGCTGATTTACCGGGTTCACCTACTTGATACGCTATATCAGGATATAAAACAAGATAACCGTCCAAAGTGTAATTGGTAAGAGGAAATGCATCTATTGCATTTTCTGCTGGATTGAAATAATGATGTAGAATATTCGATTGTTTTTCGTAAATATGTACGATCATGGGGTACTGTTTGCCTTTTTGAAAATTGGACGGATAGTATAACACTCCCTGTAGTGGAGTCCCTCTAGAGTCGGTATACGAAATCAGTTCGTTATGCCCCCAATCAAAATGGTTCTGTTGTAAGTTGGTTTGTATCAAAATTTTTGGCTGTTTCTCTTTCTCAGTCTTAAACATCAATCTTGGGGATAATTTAAAAGACTGTTCTCTGTATATGTAGCTTGCGGATTGTTCTGCCTTTATCAAGTGATCTATCATTCGGTCTTTATACACCATTTTTTTTATATTTCCTTCTGGATACCAATAAAAATAGCCTGAAGATTTGTCTTCTCCAATAGCTTCCACAAATAACCCTTTAGACAGGTCAAATTTATTCCCAGTCAAAACAGCATTTCCTAACAACAGTGAATCCGTATAGCTGTCCTCTGCGATTCTGTATTGAATACGTTTTTCACGGCCTTGTGTTATTCTTTTTTGTGATTTTCCATCGGCAGACAATAACCAAATATCATATTGATCATAAACAATCAGGTATTTTTCATCCGCTGACCATCCCGGACTTCCGTAAGGCGGGGCAGTGCCTCCACAATCATAATCCACCTCATCTATGGGGATTCCCAAAGGCAATGTCAGATTGATATGGCTATCCTCCTTAATATTGTACACCCACCAATGCTTTTCTTTAAAATAGTTGATGAAATTTCCGGACCCGGAACTCTTGATAAAATCATATTTTCGGATCTGTTTTTCCAGTATTTTTTTGCTTTGTCCAGTACGCACATCTGTTAGTACATAATCAACAGGACTGGCAATTTCATACTGTGGTTCATATTGCAGCGGATTATGGTTTAAAGCATAATTTCCATCTGCCATTAACTGCGTTTTTGGAAACTCATCGGTTCCTATATTAAATAATTTGTTTTCCTCGGGCGACCACACTACCATTTTGGAATTGTATTGCCAGCTTTCTGAATTCTTTTGGCTAGGGTAGGTCCATGGTGTTGCACCATCCCATACCTGTACGATTTCCTTGTCCTTGCTTTCCAATTTCGGAGCGGTTGTATAAAAGAAAACCTTTTTGCCATCCGTTGCCATCTCCAAAGGATTTTTTGCTGGCGGTGTTACAATTTTCAGCCCCTTAAGTATATCTTCAGCAAGTAAGGGGTCCAGAATATGCAGGTTGGGAACCCCATCCATATGATTGACGAAATACAGTTTGTGATTGGTTCCTTGGTATTGATCCTGCGGGAGTTCCTGTAAAAAAGCCAGTGCATTTGCCTCTTTATTCCAAATCAAGTTTTTAAAGCGTTTTGCGGAACTCTGAATTATTTCCGAAGTACGAAAGTAGTCGTCAATCCAAATTAATTTTACCGCGTTTTGTTGCTTTGTTATAAAAGCCGCGATTTTCCCATTAGGACTAGAACGATATTCCGCAATGTCTTTTGCATTATATTTTTGTCCAGTTCCCAAATTCAGAATACAGAGTTCCTGTTCCAGTCCTGTTTTTTTAAGGAAAACCAAATATTTACCATTTGCTAGAAATTCATACGATTCAACATCTGCAGTCCATTGGCATTTTCCAGTTTTTAAATTCAATATCCCAAGTCCTTTTTCGGGTGCTATTGCAGCCCACCATTTTCCATCTCGACTGAAATTTTCGTCTGTTGCTAAAGGAAAAGTATATTTTTTGCTACCATAAGTTTGCTGTACAATAATAGTATCCTTTCCTGAATCATACGACAATTTATAACTCACCCACTTACCATCAGCAGCTAATTTCTCGGAGTTAAGTGTACTCCATTGGCTGTAATCAGCAGGAGAAACTTTTCTTTTTACTGAAATCTGTCCCCATATAGTTACAGATCCCAATAAAAAAAGAAGTAAAATCATATGCTTTTTGATTAATAATATAGTGTCTTTCATAATTTAGTATCCTTGATTTTGAGGTAGTAAATGACTGTTTGCTAACAGTTCAGATGCAGGTAGTGGAAGTAAATTATCTCTATCTTTCCATGCTGGTTTAATTACACTCAAAACAGTACCAGCTTTTCCAGTACGTTTTAAGTCAAACCAACGGTGCCCGAATTCAGTAAACAATTCCACTCTTCGCTCCTGTAAGACAGCTTGTGATAGTTCCTCTGGAGTACTAGAACTCGTATTTGTTAAAGTTGCTCTTTGTCTTATCTTATTGATATCGTTTTTGGCTTCAGCTAGTTTTCCTAAATGTACTCTAGCTTCAGCTCGAATTAAGTATTGCTCGTCTAATCTAAAAATAATGGAATACTCCTGAGATGTTCCTGAATTCGTATCGAGCTTGTATTTAAAAGGGAAATAATAGGTATCTGTTCCATCATTCACACTACCCAACCACTGATTTTTTCTTTGATCTCCTGTTTCAAAGGCATTGAGTAATTCGGGACTTATAGCTTGAATGTTTGGGGGCGCACTAGTAAAAATAAAAGTTCGACCTTCTATTGTATTTAAGCCCGCAACACCAGGATGCAATTGCCAAATCGTGGAAGGACTGTTTTTCAAGAAAACTAAATCTAAATTATCCTGCCACTGGTAAAGAGCTGTTTTATTAATAATTGCATTCGATTCATTCTCTGCTAACTGCCAGTTTTCTGTATATAAAAATACTCTAGCCAGTAAGGCCGAAACGGTATATTTATTGGGACGGATTCGTTGAGCGGAAGTATACGACTCGGGTAATAGCTCTTTTGCTTCTAGTAAGTCTGCTATAATTTGGTTGTAGACGTCTGCTTGGGTCTGCTTTGAAATCATAGTGTTTATTTTATAATCGGTACTGGTGATATAGGGAATATCTCCAAACAAGTTTACCAAATTAAAGTGTATAAAAGCGCGGATAAATAGCGCTTCTCCCTTCAAGCGGTTTCGATTATCTCCTGTAATCGCTGTTGAATTATCTACACCTTCTACTATAGCGTTTGCAGCGTAAATTTGATTGTAGCTAGAATTCCATAAAACGGAAACCCCACTATTGGAAGGTAACAGTGTATGGGAATAAAAGTTTTGTAAGGGGGAGTCACTAACCCCGTAGTAGGTTAATTCATCCGCATAATTTCCTAACAGACTGGAAAGTCCATCAGAATTTCCCGTTATCATGCTGTAATCTCGCATTTGTGCATAGCAGTCGGAAAGAGCTGCGGTAGCTGTTTTTACATCTTGAAAAACCGCAGTTTTGATTAGTTGCGTCTTCGGGAGATCCGTTTCAGTAAAACTATCGCAACTAGAAAGCCAAAGGCATATAATAACTATTAAAGCAGCTATTAATGCAACTTGTATTTGTCTGTAATATTTCATCTTGTTAATTTTTATGTTATAAACCCAGTTGCACACCCAATGAGATCTGACGCAATGGTGCTATGAAAAAGGAAGATTGGTTTTCAGGATCTGCTCCTTTGTAGTTCGTAAAAGTCAATAGATTTTGTGCCTGTAAATACACTCTAGCCGTACTGATAGCCGATCCTTTGGTAGGAATTGTGTACGATAGACTAACACTTTTTAAACGGATGTAAGAGGCATCGCTGATGGTTGCACTACTATTGCTATAAGAAGACCAAGCATCGAGCGCTTCTCCGTTTTCACCGGTAGTATACAATTGCGTTTGAGAGTTTAATCCATCCACTGGCCAATGGTTTCCTATAGCTACAGGTTGATTGACCATATCTCCAGCCCAAGAAGTATTGTACAAATAATTTCTTGCTTTTTGTTTTACAAATTGGAATAAGAAATCCATGGACCAATTTTTATAGCTTAATTGATTTGCAAAACCTCCAAACCATTTGGGAGCAGTGTCTTCAATCCATTGCTGATCGTTAGGGCTACTAATTTGTCCATCACTATCATAATCTTCGAAAGAATACAGTCCGGTTTGTGGATTGATTCCTGTATAGTGATATACTTTTTGAATACTAATAGATTGTCCAATTAGGTATCTATTAGCATAGGGAGAGCTTTCTAGATTAGGAAATTCCAACAACTTGTTTTTGGGAAGACTCAGATTGACATCCGAAGTCCAATTAAAATTTTTAGAACGGAATGGTTCGACTCGTAATTCCAGTTCTAATCCCGAATTTTGAACTGTTGCATTTAGATTGGCTTGTAAAGAGGAAAACCCTGTAGTACCTGCTAACGGAATGCCTACTAATTGGTTAGAAGATCGGTTGCGGTAATAAGCTGTACTTAAAAAAACACGATCGTTGACAAATCCTAATTCTATAGCAATTTCTAATTTTTTATTCGTTTCCCAAGCAAAATTAGGATTGAATAGTCTCGAAGGCTGGAGTCCGATGATACCATTATAATTGTTTCCTGTAACATCATAGGTGTCTAAGAACTGGTAATCGCCAATTTGATCGTTTCCAGAGGTTCCATAGCTAGCTCTAAGTTTTCCAAAGCTAAGAAAGGTACTAGTATCAAGGAAGGATTCTTTTGATAATACCCAAGCGGCACCAACAGCGGCAAAATTAGCAAAGCGGTTACCAGGTCCAAATCGGCTAGAACCATCGCGTCTGCCCGTTGCATTTAGGATGTATTTACTTTTATAATTGAAATTAATTCGGCCAAAAAAAGCTTGGTATTTATATTCAGAAAAGGTGTTGCTTGAAATATTTAAGCGCGATGCGGCAGCAAGATTATATATCAAACCGTTACTAGGAAATCCGGAACCTGTTTGTGCTAACTGACTGGACTTTTGATCCTGAAAAGTAGCTCCTGCAAGGATATTAATTTCGCTATTCCCTATTTTTTTAAGCCAGTTTAGTTGTGGTTCAATAGTCCATGAATGGCTAGATGCATTGTTCAGGTAGAGAGTCGAACGTTCACTACCAATTCCAAACGCAGGATTATACATTGTGGAAGGATTGATGCGACTTTCCTCTACGCGGTTATCCGTATAACTTAGACTCGTTTTTAATTCTAAACCCGCTAAAACTTGATACGATAGCAATGTATTGGCAATTAGCGCAGCGGTAGTAGCAGTATATCGTCCATTTAAGGTAGCTAGAGGATTGGTCCAGGAATTATTTTCCCAGTTGAGATTTGCGTTTGCATCGTACAAAGCGGGTGCATTAGGAGCCAAAACCGCTGCCTTGTAGGTAAAGTCAGATGGGGGAAGTATGTTTTTATCGGCAGTATAAGTTGCTGAAAAGTTTATTTTGAAACGGCCGTCTTCAGTACTGTGAGTCAGGCTAGTATGTACCGCCCCTTTACCGTACTTTGCATCTCCTGGAAAAACGGTGGTTTCCTTGTGCATAGTACCGCTTATTAAGTATTGGGTTCCAGAATTGCCTCCAGATAAGCTAGCCTGTAGATTATTGGTTGTTGCAGTCCCTCCAATTAGTTCTTTTTGCCAATTGGTATACCTTGTTTGATCCCATTTTCCATTGACATCATAGGCATAACTAGGATAAGTTGTGATACCATCATTTGAGAAAGCTTCACGGCGCATAGACAAGTATTGGTCCGTATGCATTAAATCGAGTGTACGGGTTAGTGTTCCAAAGCTGCTGTAGGCATTTAAGTTAAATTTTGTTTTTCCTGCTTTGCCTTTTTTGGTAGTAATCAGGACAACACCATTAGCACCACGAGATCCATAAATAGCGGTTGCATCTGCATCTTTGAGTACTTCTATACTTTCTAAGTCAGATGGATTAATACCGTTTAATGGACTGGTAGTACCCGCAAGTATACCTGAAGAAGCGGAACTGAAACCCAGCGATTGCGAGCTGTAAGGTACACCATCCACGATGTATAGGGGTGAATTTCCCTCGGTACGGATGCTATTAATTCCCCTAATTTGAATATCAAATCCCCCACCCGGCACACCTGTGGCTTGGGTAATATTCACGCCAGACATACGTCCTTGCATGGCTGCTAGCGGATTAGTCACGGGTTGTTTTTCAATATCCTTTGCCGTGATTTTTGCAATACTTCCCGTGCGTTCACTTTCTTTTACGGAATAGTAGCCTGCATTAATTTTGACTTCCTGTAGTGAAGTAGCATCTTGATGCATTTCAATATTAATTATAGTACGGCCAGCAACAGGAATAGTTAGGGTTTTGTAACCCATAAAACTAAAAATAAGCATATCGTTGGGAGATACCGTGATAGTAAATTCCCCATCAAAGTCAGAGATAGTAGTTTTTTGTTGCCCTTTTATAGTTATGGTCACACCAGCTAAAGGGCCGGTACCATCAGTGATGATCCCACTTATTTGGTTTTGTTGGGTGGAAAAGGGCAGGGACGGAAGTGCCGTGTTTGATAAAGCAGGGGTGTAGGAGATTAGGAGCCCGAAAACAATCAGGTACCAAAAAGCCAATCTCCCCTTGTAAAATGAATTATTTTTCATAATATTGGGTTAGTTAATAGAAACATTAGTTTTGTTAGCAATGGTCCTCTAGTCAACCGCCAAGAAGAGTTAGAGGGCCATTTTTTTTGTTTTAAGAGCCTGTACTGCATTTTTACTAATTCAAAATAAAGAACAAGACAATACAGGCGTTTAATAGAGATTCTTTGTTTTAAATCATAGGCAAGCGAAAGTTTATACGGTTAAACAGTAAGGGTCAATGCGAGACTCTAAAAAGGAGGAAGCAGTGCTAAGAATGGTAGTTGAGTTTGGCCTAAATAATAGGCATAAAAAATGGCATGGAACTCAGCTTATCGTTATCGGGGTACTGGCGGTACCTTACCACGAATAAGTGAGCCCACGCCATGGGACGTGAGCATCTTACTTATCATCTCGTGGTTATTTAAACGCCAGTTTTCGATAACGAGATTCAAAGCGAATGCTTCAAATATTTTAAATGAAGAATCGCAAAATTATTTAATTAAATACTCAAAGCAAATATTACTTGATAAAAATTTAAATAATAAACAAATATAACAAAAAATACTTATTTGTTATAAGTTCTTATAACATTTTTTAAAATAAATATGACGCCTTTTGTTTAAAAGCTACAAAATGGATAAACTTAAGGAAGAACAGTTAAAAAAATTTGGTTTGCATATTAAGAAGCTTCGTACTGAATTAAATTTGAGTCAAGATAATGTAGCATTAAATAGTGATAAACTTATTAAAGCCACAATAAGCGACATTGAAAATGGTAAAAGAAATTTATCTTTTACTACGCTTTTAGATTTAGCGAAAGGATTAGGCAAACATCCAAGGGAGTTATTAGAGTACAGTCAATATAAATGAATTTAGTTAACAGTATATAATTTAAAGATGCCTAAGCAACTTTTTTTGATTTATAACGATAATGATCACTTGTCAATTCGGGATTAAAACTTGTTGAAAATGGAGTTTATATTTTATACTAAAAGTTGAATTCTTATACCTTCTATATTTGAGGTATGGAATGGTATGAAATAATAGGGCTGGTTGTTATGGCTGTAATTGGTGTCTGGATTAGAGGTGCCATTTATGAATTTAGGAAAAATTATTTTTATAATGATAGTTTGAGGAGTAGGGATAGGAAATAAAGATGCTGTGATGGTGTCTTTTTTTATGCGTTTTATTTTTTGATAGTGTGGGAAACCGTAAAGGATTGAAATTATAATGGATTACTTTTACTTTATAGTAATGTATCAATATCACTAAAAGTGGGTATTATAAGAATAATTAGAAAAGCTTTTATTTACTAGCTAGGATAAATAGTATAAATTGTGTTGAAATTTGAAAAGGGTGTGGCTTATTGACCTCATTTACTAGTCTGTGGTAAAAGTACCGCACAGAATACAATAGGTTAAAAAAAAATACAAGAATTATGATATTTGAAAGAGGACATTTTAAAACGAATAGCTTTACGAATCTGAATGAATCTCTAAAAGAGACCCGAATGTTTAGTAGCACAAAATCTGAGTCTAAACCAACAGTTTTCATATCTCACAAGCACAGTGATATAGAAGATGTCGAAGAATTGAAAGGTGTAATGGAGTTATTTAAAGATATGGGAGCTAAGATTTATATTGACAGTATGGATAATAGAATGCCTGATGATACGTCTGGAGAAACAGCACTAAGGATAAAAGAAGTGATTAAACATTGTAAAAAATTCGTACTAATAGCAACAGAAAAGGCAATTGAATCCTATTGGTGTAATTGGGAACTTGGGATTGGTGATACTCATAAATATATTGCACATATTGCTATTTTACCTATTAAGGAAAAAGGTGAACACGACTTTCAATTTAAAGGAAATGAATACCTTCAGATTTATCCTAGTATTAGTTTTGAAGATGGAAATGAAAGATATATTAGATCAAATAAAATTATAGAAAGCGGATATTATGTTTGCAAACCAAGAAATAAAGAAGGAGTTAGGTATATCACTCCATTGAAAAAGTGGTTAAATCAATAAAATATGAAATATAAATATCAAGTTATAATACTCGGAACTTTAAATGAATCTACAGAAAGTATTATTAATTTATTTTTTCAAGAGTTAGATCATTTAAGACTTCCGAACGAATTTTATAAAATTATTCGTAAAAAAGAAATCGAAAAGGAGTACGTAGGAAATCAGCCTACGTATGTTTTGTATTTTGGAAATTCGGAAGGTAAACATGAAGACGTTCATTACTTAGAAAATCTTTTAAAGGATGGTAATACAATCTTACCAATATTTTATAATTCTTTTAAAAATGAAATTCCAAAATTACTTGAAAATCAAAATGGATTGATTTATGATCAAACAAAAGATATTAAGATAGTTAACCTTATTCTCGAGTCATTTGGAAGGTTAAGAAACTCAAGAAAAGTATTTGTTAGTTATAAGAGAGATGAATCTACATCTGTTGTAATTCAATTGTATGAAGCTTTAGAAAAAAATAATTTTGATGTGTTTTTAGACACACATTCAATAAAGCAAGGAGAACCATTTCAAGAAGAACTTTGGCATCGCATGACAGACTGCGATGTAATAGTTTTATTGAATACTTCAAAGTTTCTAGAAAGCGAATGGTGTGAAAAAGAAATTGCTGAATCTGGCGCAAAAAAAATTGGCGTTATTCAGCTTATATGGCCAGATCATAAATTGGAAAGAATGGCAGAGATTTGCTTTCCAAGACAATTATTTTCCTGCGATTTCAACAATCATATTTTTAATGATAAAAACTTTTCCAAATTAGTAGACTGTACAGTAAAGGAAATCGTTCAACAAGTTGAATCAGTTAGAGCTAGAAATCTTGCATCTAGACAAGATGAATTAATTACTAATTTCTTAAACATAGCTCGGAAGTACAATAAGAAAGTAAACCTACAACCCGAAAGATTTATAACTGAAGAACTCGGAGAAAACAAAAGAAGAATTTTTATACCGACTGTTGGGATTCCTCAATCTACAAACTGTGAGGTTTCTTCAGATCTTAAAAAGGAGATAAATGAATACTCAGTTGATGAAGTTTATTTGATTTATGATGATTTAAGAATAAGAGAAAAATGGTTAACGCATTTAGATTATTTAAATCTACATTTAGATGTAAAAACAATTAAAAAACAAGAATTTGAGTCATGGCTACAAAAGAATTAAAAAATATATTTTTATCAGCAAGTGTACCACTACCTGACAGAGACTCTAAATATTTTGAAACTGCAGACATAATTGCTATTAGAGATGCTGTTATTGCTTTAACTACTGTTATTCTTCCATATCATCGAATAATCTGGGGCGGACATCCATCAATAACTCCTTTGATTTATTATGTAATGGAAAAAATGAATTTGAATATTCAAGATCATGTAAAGTTGTACCAATCTTTATTTTTTGAACAATATTTTCCAGATGATAATAATAAATTTCGAAACATTGAATTTACAGAAAACATCGGTGATATTCATTCAAGTATCCAAAGAATGCGTGAAAGAATGTTCGGTGAAAATAAATTCGATGCAGCCATTTTTATCGGAGGAATGGACGGAATAGAAGTTGAATACAATATGTTTAAAGTATACCACCCCGATGCTTTGTTATTACCAATAGCTAGTACAGGTGCCGCTACTAAAATTGTTTATGATAATTTTTTACCAGAAGAATTGAAAAATGAAAGATTACTAAAAGATTACGGTTATATGAGTTTGTTTCAAAAATTTTTAATGGATAAAATATAGATAAAATGGCTAAAAGACAAGTGTTTTACAGTTTTTACTATGTGCCTGATAATTGGAGAGTATCACAAGTGCGTAATATTGGTCAAATAGAGGTTAACAAATCTGTATCTGATAATAAATGGGAAGAAGTTAAAAAGAAGGGGCAAGAAGCAATACAAGATTGGATTGATGAAAATCTTAAATATAGATCTTGCACAGTTATTTTAGTTGGTGAAGATACAGCAAAAAGAAAGTGGATTGATTATGAAATTGAAAAGTCTTGGAATGATGGAAAAGGTCTTGTTGGAATTCACATTCATAATTTAAAAAACAGCAAAAGTGAGCAATCAAGTAAGGGGACAAATCCGTTTGAACATTTTACTTTAGGTGATAGCATCAAATTGTCCTCCATTGTAAAATGCTATAATCCGCCATATTCAGTAAGCACTAACGTTTATAATCATATTAAAGATAATCTAGAAGACTGGGTAGAGGAAGCAATTAAAATAAGAAATAAACACTAATAGGCTCTGTCGTTAACAGCTAGAGTTCGTTTTGTGAGCAGCACAATCAATAAAAAAGATGTTTTTAATTCAAAATAAAGGGACTCATAACAGAATCTGGAATTATAGCAAATTATAGATATTTTATATAAAAAACAGCTAAAATTAAGCGTCTTGACCGAGAAATATTATTCCCTTTAATATTAGAACAATGAATAATAAAAAGAATATTTTCATTAGCCATTATGGTAAAGATGATGCACATGTGCAATCATTAAAAAAAAGACTAAACGATCAAGGTTATAGTGTTAGAAACTTTTCCGTAGATAGCACAAATCATAAAGATGGTCGTAGGCCTACCGATGCTGTCATTAAAAGACTATTAGATATAAGGATTAAATCATCAAGTACTTTTATTTGCCTTTTGGGATCAGATACACATACAAGAAAGTGGGTTAATTACGAGATAAGAAAAGCATTTCTTGAAGGAAAAAAAATAATTGGGATATACACACATGGAAACAAGGATAAAGTTGAATTGCCTGAAGCTTTTAAAAAATACGGAACCTCAACTTTAGGTTGGAATTCAATAGATGCAATTGGCGAAATTATTTCAGGAAAGAAATCTAATTTTGAAAAACCAGATGGATCAAAAGCAAATAATATGTATCAAATTGTACGGATTAAATGTTAAAAGTTTATATATGAAAGTTTACTCTTATTTGCTTGATCATGATTATGGATTAGCTCCAAATCCCTTTGGAAAATATTGCACATTAGCATTATGTAAACCTAAGATACGAAATAGTGGCAATTTAGACATTGGAGATTGGGTAATAGGCACTGGTTCTAGAGCTTTGGAAGATTTTACAGGTAGAATTCTTGTTCATCATCTAGTATATGCAATGAAAGTAGAGGAAATATTAACATTTGATGAGTATTGGGCAGATATTAGATTTGAATATAAAAAGCCTGTATTAAATGGTTCTCTAGCTACAATGTATGGAGATAATATTTATCATAAAGATAATAATGGAGATTGGATTCAGGAAGATTCTGCTCACTCTCTGCCTAATGGAGAAACAAATATTGGACATTTGAAGAAGGATGTTAGCGGTAAAAATGTTTTGATTGGTCAAGAATTCTACTATTTTGGAGATAACGCTCCGCTCTTACCAACAGATATTCATAGTATCTGTCATACTGGAGTGGGAGAAAAGCTAATTGCTGTAGATGATCAAGTTGGTTTATTCAAGTGGTTACAATCAAACTATATTTATGGAATTCATGGAGATCCAATTAATTGGTTAAAATATAATCAATTAAATTTATTTTAATATATTTACTGTTAATTCTAATTCACAATAAATGTCATTTTTAGGCCCCTCTGATTTAAAAACTCTTTTGTTTAGCAAAAATATTATCACAAAAGATGATGGGACAAATGCATACAATGAAGGAAGAGTTGAACAAGCTGCCTATGCATTGTCTTTAGGTAATGAAGCTTATAGAACCGACAATAAAGATAGAAAAATTGAAATTTTAGATAATAAAAACAAGAATATCGAGATAAATCCAGGTCAGTTTACTCTATTAATGACTGATGAAATTATAAGTATTCCTAAAGATAAATTAGCCTTCATTTCTATTAAAGCAAAGCAAAAATTAAAGGGACTAGTAAATGTTTCTGGTTTTCATGTAGATCCAGGATTTAAAGGTAAATTGTTATTCTCTGTTTATAATGCAGGGCCTTCAACAATCACATTAGAAACTAAGAAACCTTATTTTCTAATCTGGTTTGCAAATTTGGAAAATGAAACTAATGTTGAAGATCTTTATAATGAAACAAAAAATCATCATCAAGGTCAAAAATCAATACCTTTAGATTATATAGATGCTTTGAAAAGAGGTGAAATTGCATCACCCAATGTGTTACTTGAGAAGATTAACGAAAATAAGAATGTCTTAGAGAGGGTACTTTGGATTGCTGGCATAATTGTAGGTTTATGTATTGCTATAACCTTAAAAAGTTATTCAGATAATAATTCATTTAAAGAAGGTTATGAAAAAGGTAAAACAGATAAAGTTTTAGAGGAAGAAATAAAATCGAAATCTAGTATATATTTGTCAGATAGTTTATCTTTGCAAAAGATTGATAGTCTAATAGATAAAAAAATTAATCAGAAGCATGCCAAGGACTAAGAAGTATATTGATCTCTATAATTCAGAATATGGCACTAATGAACAGTTGCCAAGTGAACTTGTGGTTAGATTTGAGGAAATTAATAATGAAACGTATCCTCAAGTTAGAGTAACTTTAAATAGTGAACAAGTTGGTGATATTATTGATGATAATTCATATTCTAACGATGGTTATCGCTATCATGATGTTTTTCATTATACTTTTGCTACATTACTTGGATGGTCGCCTTGTGCGAGAGCAATGTTAAAAAGAAAAAGAAAGAGTAATGATGATTTAGATCGAATTGAAGATGGCGCGAGAGCGGCAATTACAGAAGAGGCTATATCATTAATAATTTTTAATAATGCTAGAAACAACGACTACTTTAATAAGCGAACTAAAGTTGATGACACAATTTTGACTATTATTAAAAATATGACTGAACCATTTGAAGTTAGACTAAGATCCAAGACTGAATGGGAAAAAGCAATATTAAAAAGTTATGAAATGTTTAGATGTCTGATAGAAAATGGAGGTGGTATTATTAATTTTAACCTTGAAAATAAAAATATTATTTATCAAAAATTAAATTAAAAATTATAACATATTTTAATAAAGCTGGTAGATCCAGCTTTTTTTAGTTTTAAAAATAAATGGAAATATTAATAAAAAAATCAAAACCTAAAAAAAGCATTGTTTTAGATACTTATTGGGAGTTTGCAAATGAAAGACAAAATATATTCTTTAATAAAATTTCAAATAGTGAAATATTAACTTTAGATCCAATTTTAACGAAGCACAAATTTACAAATGCATACAGGGCTTCTGATCGTGTAAGTCAGTATTTAATCAAAAATGTAATTTATGGAGATTCAATTCATTCTGAAGAAGATGTCCTTTTTAGAATTTTGTTATTTAAAATATTTAATAAAATAGATACTTGGGAATTATTAGAATCTGAATTTGGAAATATATCAGCCTCAAATTTTGATTTTACAACATTTATTACAGTTCTTCAAGATGCTATGGATGCAAATGAATCTATTTACTCAGGTGCATATATCATGGCTTCAGGAAAAAGCATTTTTGGATTTGACAGAAAACATGAAAATCATTTAAAATTATTAGAGAAGAAAATACTAAATGAAAAGTTTATTGATAAGGTCAAATCTTCAAAATCACTTGAACAATTATATTATTATTTATTGGAATTACCTACATTGGGGTCGTTTTTAGCTTATCAATTCGCTATTGATATAAACTATAGTGAATTAGTGAATTTTGACGAAATGGAATTCGTTGTTCCTGGACCAGGAGCAAAGGATGGGATAAGAAAATGCTTTACAGACTGCGGTAGTTATAATGATACGGATATTATAAAATATGTTACAGATATACAGGAAAAAGAATTTGATAGGCTAGGACTAGATTTTCAGGAGTTATGGGGTAGAAGATTACAATTAATTGATTGCCAAAATCTTTTTTGCGAAACAGATAAATATGCAAGAGTTGCACATCCAGAAATAGATGGAATTTCTAATAGGAAAAGAATAAAGCAAATTTATAAGCCCAAAAAGGAAGCAATTAAATTATTTTACCCGCCAAAATGGGATATCAATGATAAAATTTGAGGAATTGCTTGTAACTTAGTTTAAATATTTTTTACACTATCGGTGTAAGAAAAGTTTTAGATATTGACTGAATTTTATTTGCTATATTTTTTCATTTTGAAAATCACCTGCTGGCACAAGCGTCTCGCTTGTGCGCAAAATTTAAATCAATTAATCTAAATGATACGGAGTTGTATTATTTGTTATGATAGTCGTATTAATATATCTTAAAAAATACTGGGAAAAAAGATACTGAGAGGTATCTTTTTTTATGAAAATACTGAAATTATAGTATTCAATTCCAGAATTACACACTGTACTATTTGTTACTTACTCTATAAAAAGATAGGTTTGAGACTAATTAAATTTTATATTAAAGATGGAATGGTTTAAAATAATAGAGCTGTTTATATTGGTAGGAGCTAGAGGATAGTCCATTTCACTAGAGTTGCTTGTACAGTTTGGGTCTGAAAGACAAAACTTATTTGTTTACATCATGCCAGATGCCTTCAAAGGATTTTGAGTCTATTTTTTTTAAATTTTTAATATTGATGTTGTAATTTTTATGATTTAGATTGATTGAATTAAAATTTAGTCTCAAATTATTTTCCCTATTAGATATGTAAAATGGTGAAGATGGAACATTTCCAACATGCATTTTATAAGGAAAACCAAAATGATATCTAATCGTAACTTTGGAGTTAATAAAATCTTCAAGAGAAGGTGATTTGTAATTAGTAGTTATTTCATTAGATTTCAAAGAAATGGTATTAAATTTAATTTTGGATTCTTCAGATGAATAAGACAGTATAAACGAATTTATTGTGTAAGCAGTATTATAACCGTATAAACTCAAAGGGCCTCTTTTAAAGTTAATGTTCATTTTTTTTCCGTTTTTATCGAAAGTAACATCAAGACTAAAATATATATTTTTAAAACTATCTATATTCTCAAATTCTTGATTAATTAATTTAGAATCAAAAGGTAAAAGATTGCTTAGATTTGGGTTTGAAACAAAAGTTTTTTTTAATTTTTCAAACTCTTTATCTGGTATTTCTAAAGTCGAATTGAACACTAAGTCTATGAATTCTGGGATAGGACTATTCATTCTATCCATTAATTCTAGCTGTGTGTTATTCTTTTCCTGGAGTAAATTTTGTAGTCTTATGATTTCGTCGGACTTATTCTTTAATTCGTTAGAATGAGTATTCTGCAAATTAATTAACATATCTTGCTTACTAATTAGGTCTGTTTGAACTTTTTTTAATTTTAACTCTTTATCTGAATTTTCGATAATATTTTTAATAGATAAACCAATAGTAATTAATCCTGCAATTCCGAGTAATATTATTTCGAACATTATTTTTTTATTAATCATTTTGTTAATTAAATATTTTTTGTTGAAAATACAAAAAAAGCTACAAATTATTACAAATGTAGCTTTTAGTTTTTTTACTTGTCTTAAAAGGTTTTAAACAAGATATATGTGTTGGTTTGTTGAAAAAAAAAAATGATAGTTTTAAATTAATTATCCCTCGATCTTCGCTCTCAGTTCAAACCAGTGTTCTTCTTTGTCTTCAATTTTATTATTGATATTTTCCAGTTCTTTGGCTATGGTCAAAACATTACTTTCTTCTACTTTTCCATCTACAAATAATTACTCAATGGCTACTTTCGGAGTCTCCAAATCCTTGATTTCACTTTCCAGTTAGTGGTATTCTTTTTGTTCGTTAAACGTCAGATTTCCTGTTGGATTATTTTGTTTCCAGTCTCTCTTTTCGGCTTTGATTTCCCCTCTTTGAGCTGCATCCGTACTGTCTTAATAGAATCTAAAATAAGAATAGTTTCATTCCAAACATGCCGATTTAATTTATAAAAATAAGGTCAGAATTGAAAATAATTATGAAATTTACCGCCGTCGCCAAGCCATCGTCTAGCATTCATATGGCGCGATTAAACGCCAATGGGACTTCTATTACATCATGACCAAAAAATCAATCAAACACGCCAGTGCTGATGTGGGGTTGATTTTTATCGCCTACAATCTCAAGTGCATTTTTAATCTCGTTGACCTAAATATGTTGAAAATGTACTTAAAACGTACGGCTTTGTTATATTGGCTCAATAATACTCATTTAAAAGCTTTTTACACCGTTGTAAATTTTGAAAAAAATGTGAGTGTATTTTTTAAAAGTCGAAATTATTGTTCGGGAAATGGGTTATATTTACCTCAAAATCAAGTTTAGATAGGAACTTTGAAGGGTTTTTAGACGAACTGACGTTGGCAAAAATATTTGACCAAAACCGGAAAAAATCATATCTTTGAATAAAACAACACGAAAATGACTTTTACTGACAAAAATATTATAGAAAATTACTTCGGATTATTCGAGAGTTTAAACTCTATGAGTAAACTTGAGTTGATTGAAAAGTTAACGAAATCCTTAAAAGCAGAAAATAAAAGTAAAGAAAATAATTTTTATAAATCTTTTGGTGCATTTTCTAGCGAAAAAACCTCTGATGAAATAAATACAGAAATAAAATCAAGTAGAAAATTTAGAACTAAAGAAATTAAATTCTAATGAAATATTTACTTGACACCAATATCTGTATACATTTTCTACGTGGAAAATTCGAAGTTGATAAAATACTAAAAGCAAAGGGTGTCGAAAATTGCTATATTTCTGAAATAACTGTTTTAGAATTACGATTTGGTGCTGAAAATAGTCTTGATAAAGTTAAATCACATAAAGCTATAGATATTTTTTTAAAAGGAATTGTTATAATTCCAATTTTTGGATCTATAAAAAAATACGCAGAAGAAAAAGTTCGCTTAAATAAACTTGGCAAACCTCAAAATGATGAATTTGATTTATTAATTGGTGTTACAGCAGTAGAAAATAAATTAATTTTAGTAACTGAAAACATCAAAGATTTCGAAAGATTAAATGGAATTGAAATCGAAAATTGGATTGTGCGCAAATAATACTTTTGCCAACAGCGGTTTACATAAATGGCGAAATATGTGGTAAATTCACGTTTATCTTTCGCAAGAAATTTTATCTTAGCCGAAAAATCTCGGTCACGAAGTTCGCCAGTTCTACAAGCCGCGACACGTCAAACTGTCTAAAAACCTCCTTTCTTTTTATTCAATGTCTAGTCCTAAATAAACGATACAGATTATTAGGTGCTTAAGTATTTTTAAAAAGTGATTTATGAGTAAATTTATCATTGGAAGCGATAGAAGTCAAATTCCCCTTTTTGCTTATTCCATGGAACAGGCAATCGCGCAAGACAATCAAGTTAGACTCATTGACTTGTTTGTGGATAGGTTAGAATTAGCTGATTTTGGTTTTGATTTTACCTTTGTTGAAAACGGTCGGCCGGCTTATCATCCCGCGGATTTACTCAAAAATTTTATTTACGGATATCTCAATCGGATGCGTTGTTCAGGGTTTGGAGAAAGAATGCGTTCGGAATATCGAACTTATTTGGCTCATGAAAAGCTTGGTTCCAGATCACAATACCATTGCCAATTTCAGAAAAGACAATCCTAAAGCTATTGCCCGTGTTTTTCGTGCTACGGTAAATCTTGCTTCGCATTTTGAACTCATCGGCGGAAGCCTTGTTGCGGGAGATAGCACCAAACTTCGGGCTCAAAATTCAAAGAAAAACAATTTTAATCCAATATTTATAAAATTTTTAAATTAGACTTACTTTAAAAGGAAGGAGCCAAGTACAGCACTGAACTCATTCAAAAATCTAAATTAATTTAACCGACTAACTTTTGGGGCGGTTGCTGTTTTAAAAAAAACCTTTTTGTTCTGAATATTAGTGACGATATTTAATTGCCGTCAACCAGAAACTTCTTTTTCCTGCGCTTCTTGAAAAGATATATCCTAAAGCCAGTTATATACAATGTAATTGGAATAAGTCCAGCAATAAAAACAAGAATCCTACCAAATGGTCCTGCAATTTCACCAATGTGTACAGGGTAAAATTGTGCTGCTACACGGTTGCTAGTAGCATCATTCTTATAATCTGTTAAAGAGATTATTTTTAGGTTTGTGCTGACCGTCAGTTCTTTGGTTTTTCTAAGTCCTTGCGTTTTAAATCTACTCTCAATATACCTAAATCTATAGTTATCATTTGCATCGTTAGGATAATATATGGCACGCAAGGCATAACTTTTATCGGAATTCGACAAAATCGCTGCAAAGGAAGTGGGATTGCTGTTTTGTATTTCTTGTTTAAAAATTGTTTTACTATCTAGTACTGATAGCGCCTTTTTATAATAGGAATTATATGTAAAGTAGGCACCTGTAAAGGCAATTGTCAAAAGTGGGATAAAAAAGCTAATGCCCAATACCTTGTGAAGATCGAAGTTAAATTTCTTTTTCTTACTCTTCCATTTAATTTTAAAACCGTTTTTAAGGGTAGCACTATAGGTTTTGTACCAAATATAGATACCCGAAAGCAATATCACTAGAAGGAAAATAATGGTACTTGTTCCAGTCACATACTTTCCTATTTCTGGAATTAAAAGGGTACGGTGAAATTTTAACAAATTTTCAAAAAACACAATTGAAGCTGACCTCTCTCCTAAAAACTGCCCATTTTCTGAATTATAATAATTGATTTTCCCGTTTTTAAATTCAATAGAAATTGTTTGCTGCTCTCTATACGGCAAGAACATTTTACTAATACTATCTGAGTGTGTTGCTGTTAAAGAGGCTGCCGTTTTTAAAAAAACGGCCTCCTCTAAACTATCTATGTTTTTCATTTTTAATAGCTCTGGGTTAAGAGCCGCGCTGAGTTCTGGTTGCCACACATACATAGCACCAGAAATGCCAGAAATCGAAGCTACTAAACCACATGTAATACCTACCCAAAGATGAAATTTACGCACTATATTCCCTAAAGCCATCAATCAGAAATTAAAAATTATATTGTAAACTTACTTTAGCATTAGCGCCTTCGCCAGCTCCTGTGAATGTTTTTAATGGGGATGCCCATTGCGATCTTGCAGGTAGATAATATTCGTTTAACAAATTATTTATCGCTAAGGATACAGACAAGTTAGGTTCTAACTGGTATGCTAAAGAAAGATTAACTAAAGTATAACCACTTACTGGAAACTCAGTATGTCTAAATTCATAATTGTTAGTTTTTGCATTTAAAAAAGGATCAAACCTCGCTCTGTCTCCGGAATTGGTAACTCTAATAGAAGTACTTACTTTTGGCATCGGTTTCCAGTTTGCATATACAGTCAATTTTGGTGCAGAGATTACATCACCTCCCAAATAGCTTAAGTTATTTTCATCTCCTACATTATATTTTGTACCTTCAACATACGAATAAGAGGTTCCAAATTGCCATTTATCGTTTGGTGTAAAATAATCTACAGCAACCTCTGCACCATAAATGCGTTGTGGTTGTTTTGAAGGTTGGAATGTATTTAGCTCGTCAACGAATACAATTCCCGTACCCAAACTAGAGGTGCTGTAATATCCAACAGCCTCCAACTTCAGGTTACTAAATCTAGATAAAAAACCAAATTCATAGTTTTTAGTTACTGCAGCTTCTAACTGAATATCATTAATATTACTTGCTGTTGCAGAACGCAATACAGAACCTAAATCTGCAATTGAAAAACCTTGTGAATAACTTATATATGGTATAAATTCTTGGTGCTCAATATAGCGTACACCAAAATTAAAGGCGAGATTATTAAAGTTTAATTTACCACCTTGTACGTCTACAGACGGGGTAAAGTTACCATCACTCTTACCGGAATACGGCAAAGTACTATAATCAACAATATCCATATTAATATCATCATAACGCAAACCTGTTTTGACAACCCATTTTTCATTAAATTTAAGTGTAGATTGTGCGTAAGGCGCCCAGCTAGTCATTTCGATATTAGGCACCCATAACCTACCATCCAATAGCCCTTGATTGGTTTTATCTCTAAGTAAATCTACACCATACGTAAGTGTAATATCTGCCGCTTTGTTGTCTGACAACTTCGTGATAAAATTTGGTCTTAAGCCATATTTTTCTGCGTTTATTACCGATTGACCTCCGTTTTCAAACTTATCAGAATAAAAGAAAATGTTCTCCGTATTTTGGTAATACAAATCAGTTTGAAAGTCTGTGGTTTCAGAAAATATATTATTTAAATTATAGGTTAATTGTCCATTACCAAGGATCGAACCATTAGCTTTTTCTCCCACAATAGTCCCTTTTTTACCATATCCAGCTGTTATAGTATAATCTCCTTCCTTATTAAAAACTTCAACTTTTGCAGTTACAGGAATAAATGGAGAGTTTTGCACCGATTTATAAAAATTACCTCCTAGCGTTATTTTTTGATTTTCAGATAATTGATAGTCAATCTTTCCTAACGCACTGTATATTTTAGAATTATCAAATCCATAGGTTGGTAAAAGAGGAACGCCTTTAGCATCATATTTATTACCCGTTTCTTCATAACTCCCACTAATATAATAACTGAATTTATCTAAATTCCCTTGAAAGGATTGGTAAACTCCAAATCCTAATGCGTCTTTTGTTTCAGCGAGATTAGATGTACCCCAAACATTGGTGGAGCCTTCAATTTTTTTGAAAGAATTAGGTTTTTTAGTAATGTAATTAATAAAACCACCGTTACCACCGTTACCAAAAATAGAAGTAGCTCCTTTTATAACCTCCACGCGACTAATATCATTAGGAGTAATTGATTTTATTCCTAATTGCCCGTTTCTTAAAGGTGAAGACTGCGGAATACCGTCGACCATAACTAGTAAAGATCGGCCACGTAATGTTTGTCCCCAGTTAGAAAAAGTACCTGAAGACATCGCTAAACCTGGCACTGTAAACTCTAGTATTTCACTAATATTTGAAGTAGATTTAGCAAACTCTTGCAATTTAGCTTGTCCAACTACCGTTACAGAAGCTGGAATTTCTGATAAATATTCAGAATGCCGACTGGCAGAGATTACAACTTCATCTAAACGGCTTATATCATCTGATAATGTAACATTGTATACTATTGAGCTAGTACCATCAAACGTAAAACTCTTGACTTTAGTTTGGTAACCAAGCATTTCAATCCTAACTGAATAAGTTCCCCCATTTATGTTAGACAACAAATAATCTCCAGAAACATCTGTAATCGTACTATTTCCTATTTCTTTAATTTGCACAGTCGCCCCGATGACTGTCTGATTATTTTGATCTGTAATTTTACCTTTTAAATTTGATTGCGAAAATGCCTGAACTGATAGAAATGCAGCAGCAATTAAAATAATAATTTTCATTTTATTCTTATTTAGATTAATTAAATATAAAGCGCGAAAGTAAAACTAAAAAGAAAGTTAGCAAAGGAAAATTAAGTTTATTTTAAGAAATATATGATCATAGGCTAAGTCAAGTTTATGACCTGTTGAATAGCCGTATTCGTATAGATGATAAAGAATTTGCGTTGGATGATGGACTTTTACCTAAAAATTTAGCCCAAGGAAAGATAAGACAACAATTCTTTGTAATTACTGAGCATATAGGTATCAGTGAAAAAAAAGTTTAATGATATCATAGCATTCATGATATCGCAGAGGAAATGGTAGCAGCTTCTTTCCTTAATGAGGCTAGTAAGAGAAATTATTGGCAGTCTTACCAAGGCCGACTAAAACAGTTAATGAAATGCTAAACTTTGAATATAATAAAATGTACCACAGAATATGGAAAAGTAGTACTGAAGTTGTTGAATTATAACTCCGAAAATTTAGTTTGCATTACAAGTATAAAAACCTCGTTTAAAAATATTTAAACGAGATTTTTTTACAATCAAAAAAGAAATATTACTTTTTTGATTGTTCTACAGAAACTTTTCTAAATTCTTTTAATAGTTTCTCTAACTCTAAAGTGGCTTTACGAGCTCTTGCTCCAGCTGCTTTAACACCTTTTTCAGTTAGCGACTCGGATTCAGTTTTAAATGTTGCATACTCGGCATTAATTTTTTGAATAAGATCTTTCATGATTTTTTTTTATTAAGTTTTTACGTAAAAATAGTAATTTATGCTGTTGTTTAGAGTATAAAACATGAGTTATTCTCTTGTTTAGAATACCACTTTCTATTCTTCTTTATTAAGTTGTGCTATATAAAAAGCTGCAGGCATATTGGCTCTTGCTTTAAAAGCATTCGCAAAACGTTGGGTAGAACTAAATCCGATTTCATCAGCCAGTGCTTTATTTGTATATTGTTGCAGAATTTTACTTTCTTTGAGAGCGTTGATCAGATAATCAATTTTCAAGTCATTAACGTAGGTAACAAATTTCTTATGGCGGTGATGGTACACAACAAGAGAAAGATATTTAGTATTGGAGTTAAAAGTAGCGGCTAGTTTTACTAAGGTTATTTCTTTATCTAGGAATTTCTTTCCCTGTTCCCATTTTTCTAATTGCCTAATTAATTCATTAACCGCTGCAGTATTGATGTCAGCTATTCCAGCATGTTGTATTGGGGTGATTTCTTTTGTAGGCTGGATGCTTTTATTCATTAGTGCGTCATAATTTTTTTTGTATGTACTTTTGATTTTAAAGTTGCGATAGCTTACGAAAAGAAGAGTTAAGAATATTAATGTTACAAGGACTATGAAAATTAAGTTGTTGGATTTTTGTCCATTTACCTGTCCCTCTAATTTTTGTTTTTCAATCAAAATATTCTTATTATCATACTCCTTGCTCACTTTGGAAACCAAGTAACTGTTAGTTTCAAGCAGCAAATGATCTGCTTTAAGTAGTTGGTCTATATAATACAAATGTAGATTATCATCTTTTTTTGTTTTGTAGTAGTTAATTAATAACACAAAAGTTTCTAATAAATCTCGTCTTATAAATTGTTTACTGTTTAGAATTTGGTCTACTTTTTTAAAATATGGGATGGCACTTTCATATTTTTTAAGTTCCCAATAACTTTTTCCAATGTAAAAATTCCCTACAGCCTCATTGGCAAAATCGTTGTTACTTTCTATTTCAGGCATTGTACTTTTTAAATTATCAATAGCCTTTTGGTAATTATTTAGAAAATATTGGTTCACACCTTCCGAGTGCTGGAAATAAGCAATCATTTCTGGACTACTACGCTTTTCACTTTCTTTGACTCCTTCCTCGTTAGTTATGGAGCACAAGCCATAATTCCCCACTTTATTATATGACAGTCCCAGTGAATGGAGTGAATTTAGATATGCTCTATCATGATTGTTTTTATAGTAGGTGACACATTGTCTCAATAAAGAGATGGCTTCGTCATAAAGCCCCATGTTGTTCTTCAGCTGTGCAATGTTATATTTCACTTTATAAATCAGGTAGAAATCATTTATTTTGGCTATATATTCATTAGCAATTAGATAGTCATCTAATGCCTCTTTGTGTTTTTTAATGGAGAACAAAACTATTCCTTTGGTCAAGAATGCACTACCTATTGCAGCATTATCTTTTGACCTTTTTGCTGCATATACCATGCTGTCAGCGTAAATTATCCGCATTGATGAAGGGGACATGTGCATTAAGTTTTGATAACCGTTTTTAAGCTCCTGCCAGTTGTGTTCCCTTTTCGCTTTTTTGATATAAGTAAATAAGTATATGGCAGCTCTGGTACTGTCATTTTTAAACTGATCTATTCGGTCGTCCAAATAAGCAAAATCTTTATTTTGAATGGAGTCTGGAACTTTGAACGAGGTATTCTGAGATTGTATCCACAGGGGTACAAATAACAGTAGTATAGAAAATCTCTTCATAAACACATCAATTAAATTTGGGGTAGTTGCTAAACACTCCTTATGTATTAAGATATAGATACTGGAATATTTTCAACAAAGTGTATTTCAAAAATACTATAATCTACTGATAAATAGTGTTTTATTGGTTCAGAAAAACTGTATGGATTTCGTGAAATTCCATAGTTAAAATCGTGAAAACCCACCACTATATTGTTGTATAGGTACTTTAGAGCATATAGATTTGTTTCGAATTCAAAAGCAAAAAGTTTAGCATCGTGCTAAATAAAGGTTCTGCTTACCCGGGTAAATGAACGGAGATATTGTTCTCAGTCACATTTTATAACTAATAATTATGAAAAATTTATTTTTAGGTTTGTTTGTTGTTTTAGTAATGATTTCCTGCTCTACGGATGAATATGGAAATACAATTGAAGAAGTTAATAGTGTTTCTGCGCAAGCAAGTACATCGAAAACAATTGGTCCAGCAAATAATGCTAATCCTTACGATGAAGTTGGAAAAGAATATGGTTTTTGGCTTTCGGAGTACTATCAGATTCATGGATATTCTAAAACTATTCAAGATTTAGCGACTCAAGTAAATTACATCGGAGCAAAGTTAAAGGCTCCCGATGTTTTAGGTAAAAGCAATATATTGATTACGGAGGACGGTATTAGTATCAGTATAAATAATCCTGAAACTGTGGTTATATCAACACTAGCTTCAGGTACATTGAGCGAAGCGGCAGAAAGTAGTTTACTCGGTTTTTTTGTATCTCTCATTCAAAATAGGGAAGCAGAGTATAATCTATTGTATGATTTCATTACCACATATGAAGCTGGAATAATGGACTCTTCTAATCTAACAAGCTTCGAATTGGAAACGATTTTAGGAATTACCTCAGTTACCAGATACGCACTTGATGCAGAAGGGGGGCATAAAGATCGAGATTGGGAAATCTCCGTTGGGAACAAAAAAGTAGCATCAGGGTTTCATCCTTTTCAGGCTTCACTCATTTCTGTAATTGCCAATCTGCGTTATTACTTATAATCGGATAATCTTTTTATAACAAAAAATGATCTTGTTAATGATGAAACTAACCACTTACTTTTCTTTAATGTTGGTCATATTTAACCTTATTAGTCTCTATTTCATTATAGATTTATTAAGCTATGATGAAATAGTTGGCTATTGGTTTAACGGTCGCAAGAAAAGTGCGAGTATTCAAACGATGGGGTATTTACTTTTTGTAGTAACCCTATTAAATCTGTACTTTATTTTTTTGATTGTTGTCGAAAAATCAAATAAGAACGATTAGTACGACTTTAGTTTGCCAGCATTCTTTTTTATTTGAAACGAGTGAATTATGATAATGACTTTACTACATATCGATTTAAATGAACTTCCTGTTAAAGGCTTAGATGTTCAAATTCTAAACGAATGTACGATTAAAAAAGTGGGGCATAAAGCTTTCCTTATAAGTAATACGGCTGTACTACTTATAAAATCAGGCAGCCTAAGAATTTCTTTTCGTGACGTTTTTTTGGAGTTATTTGCTCATGATTTAGTGGTACTTTCTAAAGGGGGGGCTTTAGTCATTTTAGAGACGGATCCTCAGCTAAAACTGTTCTACCTTTCGTTCAGTACAGCCTTTGCGATAGAAAATTGTAATAAGCAAGCCCTTCTTAACGCTTTCTATTTTCTTAGTGGTAAAAGTATTGGAAAGGTGAGTTTAGATCTTAAAAGTTATTTGGTGGTATCGCTAATCTATAAGTTGATGTATCAAGTGAACAGTGATAAAGCAATTCGGCATGTAGCAACCGAGTTGCAGCGTATTAGTTTTAATCTCTTTTTGTATGAACTTCGATGCATTTATGGGTATTTTGTTAGTGATTATCACTTGAGTTTTACAAGAAATGAAAATTTGACTATTCAGTTTTTAAATATTCTAGCGATTCATTTTAAAGAGCAACACAGGGTACAGTTTTATGCAGGTGTTTTATATGTTACGGCTGGGTATCTGAACAAAGTGGTCAAGCAGACAGCAGGTAAACCAGTAAAGAGAATTCTTGAAGAAACCCTTATCATGGAAGCGAAAAATAGGCTTGATGATGATCAAATTACTATCAATCGGTTATCTGAGGAATTGGGATTTAATAGTCCTTCTTCATTTAGCACCTTTTTCAAAAAGCATGTTGGAATAGCACCGTCAGTATACCGTAGTAGTTTAAGCAAGTAGATTTGTCGCTGCCTTCTTTAATTGTTTTTCACAACCAATAAAACAATTCTATGATACATACAAAATACCCCTTAGAATGGTTCGATTGTTTAATAGTGCAGGAACTTAACCCCAAGAGAGGCGTGCTACAATCCATATCAATTGCTGAAAGCGAGGAACTGGTTACTCATATTAAAAAAGAATCTCGTAGGATTCAAATACAAATCAAGGAAGAAGTTTTTTCTATTCGAAAAAAGAGACAGTTTCGACTTTTGGTTCGGAAATACCACTCTAGTTTTATTTATCTTTTAGATTGCACTATTGAAAACCAACAACATGAGTATTTTAATGAACCCCATCTTCGTCATATTGGAGTTACCATTACATCTGTTTTAGAAGATTTAATATCTTTTGTCGAAAATCGATTTTACAAATATCTTAGTTTGGATGTACGTGTTCCAATCACCTATCAAATAGTGTCAAAAAGAGAAATACTGTCCAAGTTGGACGGGTTTAAAAGTAACACTGTAATGTCTTCTATAACAGAAAATCCTTTACAAATTGTTATGGCAAAACTGTATCAAAAATTAGCATCAGAGCATCGCAATAAGAGCACCTATAGGGAAATAGTCTATAGAAAGGAGTTATTGAATGCCTTAGCTATTGATACGCTAGAAGTTGTAAAAAGCAGTACATATTCGGCAGCAGATGAAATACTCATATGTTTTAATTTTAATTGTCAGGAATACAGTGCTTATCTTAAGAATAGGATTCTGCTCCAGCTCGATCACTATGATACCGTTGGCGACAGATTGGCCGCTATTTTACTTATTTACAAAGAATTTGGGCAGCTCTATTGTAAGCCGAAAAGAATGTTTGACCCCCAGGAACCTCACTTGAAAGAGGTTTTATTCACTTGGTTTCAACATGAAATTCGCTACTTGGAACAGCAAATAAAAACCAAAGAAGAAGCTGTTGTCGTTGCAACTCCTCAAAGCGACACAATAGCAATTGATTCCAATCTTAAAATGGAGTGTGATTTATCGTGTGATCAGATTGCTCTTATTTTGAGAGCTGCAGATGAGTCTCGTGTCATAAAAGCCCGTTCCATGAGTCAAGTATTTAAAAGTATTGTTCCTTATTTATCTACTCCGTTTAAAAAAGAGCTCTCCTATCAATCTGTAAGGAGCAAGTCTTACAATGCTGAAGACCGTGATAAAGCAGTTGCTATTAAGACGCTGGAGAAGATGATTACTAAAATAAATAGCTATTAATTCTTAATATATAAAATAGATCATATAGCTCTTTTAATCAGGGGTACTAAAGGGTACAACTTAAAGTTGTACTTGTGAGTAAAGTTAACTAATTGTTCTTTTGACTTATGAAATCAAACATCAATTTTTTGTTTGAGGAAAAAAAAGGAAGTTGAACATTTAATTAAGAAGCTATGTTTACAAACATTTCATGGGGCAATTACATCGTTGTGATTGTACTACTATTAGCCAGTTGGTATCTATTTATTGGATTTAGATATTATTTATTTGACATCACAGAAATTGTGACAGGAAAGCGGAAAATTCGTAAGCGCAGAATTAAGGATTTAGAAATTCATTATGATGTAGTTCATCCGCAAACTTTAACTGGTACTTCCAAACAAACATCTTTAGGAGAAACAGAAGAAACTATTCTTGATATAGATACTTTCGCCGAAAAGCTAAAAAATCTAGTAAAAGTTGCAAGTCAAAGAGAAGTTATCAAATCAGAATTTATTGGACATCTCAGTTTGCTATTTACCGAATACTCCAGTATTAAAAACTCTCCTTTTAGATCCTCAGTCAGTGAACTGATTATTTCAGAATGTGAAAAACTAGATACTATAAGTTTAAGTTATTTAGAGGTGGAGGACTTGTGGAATGAGTAAAAACAATGTTACAATGTGGAGGAATTGCCCCTGTCCGTTTCAGTGCGGTATGGCTTAGTGTGACAAGAATGAGAAATTGAGACAGCGGCATGCTCTACATTATTTTTAATGATTTTAACTTTAAAACAAAGTGTTATGAATAAGTGCAAATTGAATTTAGAAGGATTGAGTCGGCAAAAAATAATTATTGGAGTTTGCGTTGTGGTATTGCTGTTATTTAGCTCTCACGGCTATGGTCAGGATGGTGTTGCTGGTATCAACGAAGCGAATCAGAAGGTTCGGAGTTATTTTGATGCTGGTACGGAATTAATGTATGCAGTAGGGGCGTTGCTTGGACTAATTGGAGCAGTTAAGGTCTATCAAAAATGGAATGCAGGTGATCCTGATACCGGAAAAGTAGCAGCGGCATGGTTTGGTAGCTGCGTATTTCTAGTTGTTGTTGCTACCGTAATCAAATCCTTTTTTGGAGTTTAAAGCTTTGTATATATGGGAAATAGCGTCTATCGTATAAATAAAGGAATTAATAAGAGTATCGAGTTTAAAGGATTAAAAGCGCAGTACATCTGGTATTTTGGAGGAGGAATAGTAGTGTTAATGATTCTTTTTTCGATGATGTATTTTATCGGGTTACCCTCTTTTATCTCGTTGGGAATTATTGGTATAGCAGGAACGGTGATGGCTGTAAAGATTTATAAAATGAGCCACAAATACGGAGAACACGGAATGATGAAAGAGCTAGCGAAAAGACAATTACCTACGGTAGTTAAGACTCAAAGTAGAAGGATTTACAAAATGCGAATGCTGCAGTGAAAGGAATGAAGAATCAGTTAAATTTAAATGAAGATGGAAAAGAGGATGGAAGCTGTTTTACCGATAATGGATATAGAACACGACTGTATTCTATCAAAGCAAGGAGATGTTACCGTGGTGTTTAAAGTAGCCCTACCAGAGATATTTACATTATCAGATCAAGAATACGAGGCATTTCACCAAGCTTGGGTGAAAGCTATAAAGCTATTGCCAAAGTTTAGCGTTTTCCATAAGCAAGACTGGTTCATCGACAGCAAACATCAACCACATTTTGCCAACGACGACCATAGTTTTCTAAGTCGTTGTAGCGAGCGACTCTTTAATGAGCGTCCATTTCTAGATCATTCTTGCTACATTTTTTTGACTAAAAAGCCAGTGGGAAGAAAAACTTCTAGCTCGCTATTTTCTAGTTTAATTAGGTCTTCAATTGTCCCTGAGGAAACCTTAAAAGAACAAGTGCGTCAAGATTTTGTCGATAGCACAGGGCAATTCAGACGAATATTGGAAGACAGCGGATTTGTAAAGTTACAGCGTCTTAGCGATGATGAGCTACGAAGTCACAGCAGAAAGATTGGTATTATAGAACGCTATTGTTCCTTGTCAGAGAAACCGGAATCCTTTGTATTCAATGACATTGCTTTCAAGGATAGTTTACAGGTGGGAGACAAACATTGCCAGATTTATACTCTAGGAGATGCAGCCGATTTGCCTGCGTTATGTGGTTCTAGAATTAACTATGATCGGTATTCAACCGATAGGACCAAATTTAGCATTGGTTTTGCTTCTACTCTAGGTCAGTTACTTTCGTGTAATCACATTTATAATCAGTACATTTTTATAGAAGATTTCCAAAAAACCTTGAAGAAGTTAGAAAGTAAAAGACTGCGACTACAATCTCTATCAGCATATAGCAGGGAAAATCTAATTGCTCGCGATGCTACAAATGATTTTCTTAATGAAGCCATTAGTGAGCAACGGCTCCCTGTCAAAGCGCATTTTAATGTCTTGGTTTGGACGGATCAAAAAGAAGAATTGAAAGATATTAAAAACAAGGTTTCTTCTGCGTTAGTACAAATGGATGCAGCAGCAAAACAAGAAACAGTGGGAGCAGCCCAGATTTATTGGGCTGGGATTCCTGGAAACGCCGCTGATTTTCCGATGAATGATAGCTTTGATACGTTTGTGGAGCAAGCAAGCTGCTTTCTAAATATGGAAACTGGCTATCGTTCGTCACTAAGTCCCATTGGGATCAGACTAGGAGATCGTTTGACTGGAAAGCCAGTACATGTAGATATCAGCGATGAACCAATAAAAATGGGGATATGCACCAATCGAAATAAGTTTATACTAGGGCCTTCTGGAAGCGGAAAATCTTTCTTCACCAATCATATGGTTAGAAGCTATTACGAACAAGGAACCCATGTTGTACTTGTCGATGTAGGTCATAGTTACAAAGGGTTGTGTGATATGGTCAATGGATACTATTTCACCTATGATGAAAAGAATCCAATCAAGTTTAACCCCTTTTACATCAGTGAAGGCGATACTTTAGATACAGAGAAAAAAGAAAGTATAAAGACCTTGCTCTTGGCACTTTGGAAAAAAGACGATGAGACTTTTAATCGGATTGAATATGTAGCCTTATCGAATGCTTTACAATTGTATTATGAGAAACTAGCTATAAATCCGCAACTTTTTCCCAGCTTTAATACATTTTATGATTTTCTAAAAGAGGATTTTGTAAAAATATTGGAAGGGGATAAGGTAAAAGAAAAGGATTTTGATGTAAATAACTTTCTCTACGTACTGCGTCCGTATTATCAAGGAGGAGAATTTGACTACTTGCTCAATGCTACTCAAAATTTAGACTTGTTGCAAGAGCGATTTATAGTATTCGAATTAGACAATATTAAGGATCATCCGATACTTTTTCCAGTGGTTACTATTATTATAATGGAGCTGTTTATCAGTAAAATGCGGAAGCTAAAAGGGGTTCGTAAAATGATACTAATAGAAGAAGCGTGGAAAGCTATTGCTAAGGAGGGTATGGCAGAATACATTAAGTATTTATTTAAGACCGTTCGAAAGTTTTTTGGAGAGGCAATCGTAGTTACTCAAGAAGTGGAAGATATCATTTCGTCACCTGTAGTGAAGCAAGCTATCATCAATAATAGTGACTGTAAGATATTACTAGACCAGAGTAAGTATCAAAATAAATTTGAGCAGATTCAAGAACTATTGGGGCTCACAGAAAAAGAAAAAGCATTGGTATTATCTGTAAATAAATCCAATGATCCAGACAAGAAATACAAGGAAGTATTTATCTCACTGGGAGGAATGCTATCTAAAGTTTACCGAACAGAAGTTTCGCTAGAAGAGTATCTCGCTTATACCACCGAGGAAACGGAAAAACTAAAAGTCCAAGCCTATTCGAAAATGTTTGGAGGCGATATTCAAAAAGGAATCGCTGCATTAGCAGCTGACTTACGGGGGGAAGCAAAAGGATGAAAAAGAGACTATAACGCTCTAATAGAGGAGAAAACAAACCTAAATTAAATGCATTATGAAAACAAAGAGAAAAATAAGCTTGTGTTTGCTTTGTCTACTGCTGGTCAGTAGTCCAGCTAGGCCTGCAGCAGTCGTTGCTTTGCCTATAGTTGGAGTGATAACTGCCGCAATTAAAAAAGTGATTTTGGCGATAGACTTGCGAATACAGCGGTTGCAAAATAAAACTATCTGGCTTCAAAATGCACACAAGAAACTGGAGAATACGCTTTCCAAACTAAAACTAGGAGAGATTTCTCAATGGACACAGAAGCAAAAGGACTTGTATAAGAATTACTACGAGGAGCTGATGAAAGTCAAATCAATAATTAGTTATTACCAGCGCATTAGGGATATTACTCAGAAGCAAGTACGGCTAGTGGATGAATATGACAGAGCTTGGAATCTCATTAAACAAGACCCACATTTTAATGTGGCAGAACTGGAGTATATGCATAAAGTGTATTCAGGTATATTAAACGAGAGCCTAAAAAACATAGACCAGATTTTTCTAATTCTGGATTCTTTTACGATCCAAATGAGTGACGCCAAAAGATTGGAAATCATCAATACCGCCGCTGATCAAATTGATGCTAACTATGATGACCTTAGACTGTTCAATAGTCAAAATAGGCAACTCAGCTTACAAAGAGCAAAAACGAAGCATGATGCAGAGAAGATTAAGAAGCTTTACGGAATTCCTCACTAAAATAATAAGTCCATGAAAAAAATATTTTTATATCTACTATTTATAGGCTTGCTCACCAATAATTTACAGGGACAAGCTAAGCAAAGAAAAGTGTTGCTGCAGCAAATTGCTGCTTTAAGGATCTATACGGATTATGCACAAAAAGGATATTCTGTGGTCAAAAATGGATTAGTGACAATAGGAGATTTCAAGCGAGGGGAATTTAATCTTCACAGCAATTATTTCAGCTCTTTAAAAACAGTTAATCCAAAAATAAAAAACTATTTCAAGGTGGCCGATATTATTGCGCTACAGCTAAAGATAATTCATAGTTCCCGTTTCATTATTAAGCAAGTGCAGGGGGACGATTTATTTCACGGAGATGAAATAGCGTATATCAAAAGAGTAGTAGATCGTTTGATTGAAAATTGTGAAGCTAATATGGAGGAGCTCCTGACTATTGTAATGGATGGACAAGTTGAAATGAAAGAAGAGGAGCGAATCAAGCGCATTGACGCATTATATCTTAATATGTTAGAAAATTACAGTTTTGGTGAAAGCTTTAATAAGCAAACAAAATTATTGGCTTTGTCAAGAGCAAAAGAGAAGAATGATCTGAAAATAAGTCGTAGCATGTATGGTATTAATTCTAATTTCTAATGAAAAAGATAATAATTATAGGTGTTCTTTTGATGGGTTTCTTTTGCCCCCCTCGGGTTTCAGCCCAATCACAGGAAATGCAACAACTACTTCTCAATATAGAGAAGTTGGCGCAATTCAAACAGATACTTAGTGATATGAAAAAAGGGTATCAAATTGTTAGTGGAGGGTACAACACGATCAAAGATTTGTCTCAGGGTAATTTTAGCCTCCATGAAACATTCCTTGATGCATTGATGCAAGTAAGTCCAACGGTACGGAATTATAAAAGGGTAGGTGCCATTGTGAAATACCAATTGCTTTTAGTAAAAGAATACAAATCTGCATTTGAAGGATTTAGAAAGAGTGGCAATTTCAGTCCCGATGAAATAGCCTATTGCGCAAGAGTATATGATAATTTGCTGCAACAGAGCTTACGCAATTTAGACGAATTGATCACGGTTATTAGCGCTAATACATTAAGAATGAATGATGAGGAGAGGCTTACCGCGATTGATAAGATTTATGCAGATATGCAGGACAAAGTTTTATTTCTGCGAAGCTTTAATAACAATACTACTGTACTAGCGATCCAGCGTGCAAAAGAGCATAATGATGTGCGTGTAATGCGTAACATTTACAAGGCAAATAACTAAACAAAGAATGATATGGCAAAGACAAGTAAGGAAGTATTATTTACTGCCCTAGGAATACTATTGCCCTTTGCGAGTCAGGCGCAAAGTGTAGCGGACGACATGAATAGCTTACATGGTGTACTGGACCAACTCTACGAGGAGATGATGCCTTTATGTAATAATTTATTGGGCGTAGGTCAAGGAATTGCTGGTTTTGCAGCTATTTGGTATATCGGCTCAAGAGTGTGGCGGCATATTGCCAGTGCAGAACCAATAGATTTTTATCCGCTGCTAAGGCCTTTTGTTATTGGTTTCTGTATTATGATTTTTCCTTCGGTCTTGGACTTGATTAACGGAGTAATGAAACCTACCGTTACGGCAACAGCGGCGATGGTAGAAGGATCCAACAAGGCTATTGGATTGTTGTTGCAAAAGAAAGAAGAAGCTATTAAAAGTAGCAACTCTTGGCAGGTGTATGTAGGAGAATCAGGAAGTGGTGATCAGGACAGATGGTATAAATATACACACGACAATGCTAATCCTGATAATGAAGGAATGCTTGAAGGGATCGGAAACGATGTCAAATTTGCTATGGCGAAGGCATCGTTTAATTTTCGCAATTCGGTCAAGGAATGGATGAGTGAAGTACTAAGAGTATTGTTTGAAGCAGCTTCACTTTGTATCGATACTCTGCGTACATTTCAACTGGTGGTTCTTTCCGTATTAGGGCCCTTAGTATTTGGTATCGCTGTATTTGATGGTTTTCAACATACTTTGACCGTTTGGCTGGCAAGATACATCAATATTTATCTGTGGCTTCCTGTTGCTAATATTTTTGGTAGTATCATCGGTAAAATACAGGAGAAGATGTTACAACTGGACATTACTCAGGTAAATGATTATGGAGATACTTTTTTTAGTAGAACCGATATGGCCTATCTGGTATTCATGATTATTGGGATTGTCGGTTATTTTACAGTTCCCTCAGTAGCTAATTACATAGTTCATGCCGGCGGTGGCGGAGCATTGAGTCAAAAGGTAACCACCATTTTTAGTAATACTACAAATTCTGCAGTAAGTAGCGTGGGTACTGGTGCCAGTATGATGGCGGATGCGATGGGAAATGCAGCAAGTCGTATGTCTGAAAGCATGTCGGGATCTAGTATTTCCACTCCGTACTTCAGTGACAAGAATAGTCATATGGGTGATAAATTAAAAGGCAATTCTTAATCTCTAAATTGAAATATTATGTTTAGTAAAATGAAAAATATTGACACGGCTTTTCGATATGTTCGAGGCTTTACGATGCTAGTTATAATTGGATGTGTGATTCTCTGTTGCTTTGCTCTTTACAAAAGTTTTAGTCTGGTTTCGCAAATGCAGGATAAGGTTTATATACTGGCTAACGGTAAAGCATTGGAGGCATTCTCATCGGATAGAAAGGATAATATTTCAGTTGAAGCAAAGGATCATGTAAAGACCTTTCATAGACTGTTTTTTAGTCTTGATCCCGATGATAAAGTGATACAAATAAATGTAACCAAGGCGCTTTATCTGGCGGATGATAGCGCAAAAAGAATATATGACGATTTAAAGGAAAACGGATATTATTCTGGGATTATATCCGGTAATGTCAGCCAAACGATAGCTGTGGATAGTGTAACAATTAACATCAATGAATATCCTTATCAGTTCCGTTGTTATGCGACTCAAAATATCATAAGACCCACAAGTATTGCTTATCGAAGTCTAATAACGGAAGGCAATCTTCGCAATGTTTCACGAAGCGACAACAATCCACATGGTTTTTTAATTGAGCGGTGGAACACTATTGAAAATAGAGATTTAAGTTCAAAAAACAGAAAATGATAAAAAACTGATTATGAAATTCACATTTAAAAGAAACAGCAGAAATAATCCTGAAAGTGTCAAGTACAAAGAACGCTTTCTACTAGAACGATGCAACGAAGCCATTTTTTTGTTGCAGCATAAATGCGCTCAGTGGCTGGAACAGAAGACGGCACATCTATCTGCAAAAAGCTGGATCGTAATCCTATTTTGTTTTATAGTATTTACGGTCGGAGGGAACATTTATTTAATTGTAGATGGCCTAAATGGAAACTCAAACAAGATAGAGCGCAGTCTCATCAGTAGGTCTACCAATGCAGCAGCATTCGATACTAAAAATAAAACATTTAATACATCATTAAGTAAAACTGAATTAGAAAGAATGGCTCGTTTTCAGATGTACATGGATAGTTTGGGACGTAGTCCTACTGGAAAGCTAATACAGGACAGTATACTAAGATCTCGCCCTGGATTACTAGACAGCCTTGTTATCGTAGAGAATTATTATCGCTCACAATTTAAAAATCAATAGTATGGAACGAAAAACAGAATCATTAAAAATGCAAAGACAGCGAAAGATGTTTATGGTATTGCCGCTCTTGGTCCTTCCCTTTATTACAGCTCTATTTTGGATTCTAGGAGGAGGTAAAATGGATGCCGTTACTTTAGAATCAGTCGAAAAAACAGGCTTTAATACAAAGCTTCCAGATGTAAATGGGAGAGAAGCTATTTTCTTAGATAAGATGAAATATTACGAACAAGCTGCAATCGATTCGGCAAAGCTGGATGAACTTATCAAAAATGATCCAAATTACCTGAGCCAAACTTTTCAGGATGCTGGAACGGAAACCGTTACGGATACCACTTTTAAAGGAAGTAGTTATACCAATGGAAACGGTGGATTAAATACATCGATTTATCGAGATTCAAATGAAGAAAAAATTCATAAAAAACTGGAAGCACTTCAAAAGGCTATTAATAGCCCAACTATAGTTGAGGAACAGAATCCTAGTTCGAATCAATATGCAAAACCCACTACTTCAGAAATGCATTCTGAAGATATTAATAGGTTAGAATACATGATAAGTTCTATGGATGGACGAAAAGAAGAGCAGGATCCTGAATTGAAGCAGCTCGGTGGAATGTTAGAAAACATACTTGATATTCAGCATCCTGAAAGAGTGCAAGAGAGACTGCGAAAAGTTTCGAAAGAAAATCGGGGACAAGTATTTACGATTAGTACCAAAACGATGGAAGGGATGGTTTCTTTATTACAAAGCAGTCCTGAAAATCCGTTAGGCACTGATGGACAATCCAGGCGTAATGGATTTTATTCTTTTGATGAAAATACCAGTACGGTCGATATGCAAAATACGATATCGGCTGTGATTCATGAAACACAAACCATCGTTACTGGGGCGACAGTAAAGCTGAGGCTAACCAATGCGATTTATATAAATGGAGTCGCGATACCAAAAGATCATTTTCTATTTGGAATAGCTTCTTTACAAGGAGAGCGATTGAATATTAAAATTAATAGCATTAGATATAGTAACTCTTTGTTTCCAGTAGCACTTTCAGTCTACGATATGGATGGATTGGATGGAATTTATATTCCAGGCACTATTAATAGAGATGTTGCAAAAACAACTGCAGATCGTTCGATGCAGAGCATCGGAATGGGAACTCTTGACGATTCCTGGGGAGCGCAGGCTGCGGGAGCAGGAATAGAGGCTGCCAAAAGCCTACTAAGCAAGAAAGTTAAGTTGGTTAAAGTGGTTGTAAAAGCTGGCTATCAAGTATTGCTTCTCGATGGCAACCAAAAACAAAATGATTCGAATTAAAATCTAAAACTTAAAAACATGAAAAAAATTAATGTATTGCTAGTGGCTTTTTTATGGATCTTTTCCAATTTGGCTGCTGCGCAGCAAACGGAAGGAAATTATTTTGAAGAAGTAGCATCGGACTCGCTTTTTATAGGGTATTCGAAAACTACGACTATCGTATTTCCTTATACTATTAAAACCGTAGACCGAGGGAGTCAAGATGTATTAGTACAGAAAGCGAAAGGACTAGAGAATGTATTGCATATTAAAGCGGCACAGCAAGGGTTTATCCCAACCAACCTTACGGTCATCACTGCAGATGCTAAGCTGTATTCGTTTGTGATAAGCTACGATGAAGAATCGCCACAATTAAATCTCAGTTTGCATACAACTAAGGCAGGTAGTCCAGGAATGTACTTTTCCGCGGAAGGTGCGAACGAAGAGGAGGTACATAAATACTCTAATTTAGCTTTTTACCATCATAATAAAATCTCTGGTGCGATGAGTAAAAAGTTTGAAATAAAGTTCCAATTAAATGGAATTTTTATACGAGATGACATCTTATATTACAGGATAAGAGTGGTAAACAGTTCTAAAATAAATTATGATTTAGATCAGTTACGATTTTTTATCCGAGACAGCAATAAGATAAAGCGTACCGCTTCGCAAGAGATAGAAATCGTGCCAATAATCAGTTATAATAAACCAACTTCAATAAAAGGGGAGAGAGAGAATACCACTGTTTTTGCGCTACCCAAGTTTACAATTCCAAGTAGAAAACACTTAGTAATCCAACTTATGGAAAACAATGGCAGTAGGCACCTTGAACTTCGGTTGAAAAAGGAAAAACTTTTACGGCTTACGGTGCTACCTAAATTATAAATAGTAATCATTTAAATATAAGAATTATGAACGAGAAAAATTATGAATACTTGCGTAACCAGGTTAAGTATACTGGTTTTGGAGAAGGACTGGACAGCGAATTAAAGGAGAAAATGCAGCAGCAAACCTCTACTTTCACATTGAATCATGAAGTGCTGTATGGAGCTGATCGTGCCAAAGCAACACTAAGCTTTAAAAAATCAGATCAGAGTGAGATGTTTTTTTTTAATTCTTACAAGGTTGATTTGCAGAAAGACAATTCAAAAGAATCGCTGGGGCAAACTTTCTATATTAATAAAGGAAGTAATATTACGATGAAGGAAGCTTACAATCTAATGGAAGGTCGAGCAGTAAATAAAGAACTAACTAATAAAGAGGGACAGCTTTATAATTCTTGGCTCCAAATGGATTTTAAGAAAACGGACAGTAATGGGAATTTCAAACTCAATCAGTACCATCAGAATTATGGATACGATCTTGAGGCTAGCTTGAGGAAACTGCCAATAAAAGAACTAGAAACTCCAAAATACAAAGAAGATTTGATGGATTCTCTCAAGAGAGGAAACTTGCAATCTGCTACATTTTTGAAGGATGGTGAGGAAGTTAAGCAATTTATTGAAGTTAATCCTCAATTCAAGACAATGAATGTATACGATACAAACATGAAGCGTATTGACAATATAGAGGCTAAAGTAGAAAAACAGTCGGAAGGCGAAAAGGCTTCTGTTAAACAGAGCAATAAAAAACAAGGGGCAAGCGCAGATAACGAAGAGCCTGATATACCAAAGGAAGTAAAGAAAAGAGTAAGAAAGCAATCTAATTCAATTTGATAAATAATGGAAAGTCTAAAACCCTTATCAGATTTCTTTTCAGCTATTGAGAAGGATTACCGTATTAGTATCACGCATATCGGTGTTTATGCCGCATTGTTAAAATATAGTGGGGATAGGGGTTTTACCAGTCCGATCCAGGTTTTTAGCTATGAAATTATGCATATAGCAAAAATATCTGCATCAAGCACTTATCATAAATGTGTCAAAGAATTAAATGAGTACGGCTATATTAAGTACGAACCTTCTTTTAAGAGAAATCAAGGGAGTAGGATTTATTTTAAATATATATAGAATTTAAATAATTGTATCAACATAATAAAAAGCCCCTTATCGGGCTTTTTTTGTTAATAAAAATAGGGTAATAATGGAAAATGAATTAAATGAAAAGGGAAAAATTACTGCTAAAAAAACCATGAAAATACTTAATTCGGGGGGAATATGTGTTACTCTTGAAGAAGCTGAAGCAATTTTGGTGTTTATGAAAAAAATAGCTAATATAGCGGTAACTAAATATTTACAAACATGAAAAAGGTAGCTGATTTATATATACGTGTAAGTACAGACGAGCAGGCGGATAGAGGATATTCCCAGCGAAATCAAGAGGAAGTTCTTCGGAAGTATTGTGATATTAATTTTATTGCGGTACGAGATGTAATTTACGAAGATCATTCAGCTAAAACATTTAATAGGCCGCAGTGGAAGAAACTTCTACTAAATTTAAAAAAATATAAAAATAAGACGGATTTTATACTTTTTACAAAGTGGGATAGGTTTAGTAGAAATGCGGGTGATGCATATCAGATGATTAGTCAACTTCGAAAGTTAGGAGTAGAACCTCAGGCAATGGAACAACCATTGGACTTAGCGGTTCCTGAAAATAAAATGATGCTGGCGTTTTACCTCGCGGCTCCTGAGGTCGAAAATGATCGTAGAGCCCTCAATACATTTCATGGTATGCGACGAGCAAAGAAAGAAGGGCGTTATATGGGAATAGCTCCATTCGGTTACGCAAATAAATCTAAAGAAGATGGGCAAAAATATATAAGTCAGATAGAACCTAGGGCTTCAGTAATGCGATGGGCATTCGAGGAACTATCAAAAGGTGTATTCAGTACAGAACAAATATTTCTTATGGCCAAAAAAAGAGGTTTTACAAGAGGTAAAAGTAATTTTTGGCTTCTAATCAGAAATCCTATTTACTGTGGAAAAATTTTTATTCCAAAGTATAAAGATGAAGAAAGTATGTTTGTAGTAGGGCAGCATGAGGCAATTATTTCAGAAGGATTATTTTATAATGTTCAAGATATTTTAGACGGTAAATCCCGAAATTATCGAGCAAAGATTGAAACTATAGAGGAGTTTCCTTTACGAGGATTCTTTACATGTCCTAAATGTGGGAAAAAATTATTGGGAAGTAAATGTAAAGGACGCACTAAATACTATTACTATTATCATTGTGTATCGGAATGCAAATATCGTATAAATTCAGAAGTTGCTAATGAGCTATTTGTAGAGAATTTAAAAGCATATGAGCCACTCCATGAAGTGAAAAAAATCTATACAGCCGTCTTAATAGAAACGCATAGAGATTTGACGGATAATGCAAGAGAAATGAAGCGGCGAATTTTAGAACAAGTAAAAAATTATGAAAATAGATTAAGCAATGCGCGAGACTTACTTTCAACAATGCAAATTGATCCGTCAGACTACAGGCTGATGAAGCTTGATTATTCTGAAAAGATAAGTAAGTTAGAATCTGAATTATCTGAAATAAGTAGCGATAAACAAAGTATAGCTGGACTATTGAATAGTGGTATTGAAAATCTTATTAGACTGAACAACAGCTACAATGATGCTAGCTTAGCAGACGCAAGGGAATTAATTGGTTTAATTTATCCCGAAAATTTCACAATTCGTGGGGAGCAAGTACAAACCACTAGAATCAACAAGGTTATCGAGTCTATATACATGATTAACAATGAGTTAAGCCGAAAAAAAAACGGGACAAAAGAGAATTTTTTCTCTTTGTCCCGTAAAGTGACCTTGACTGGATTCAAACCAGTAACCTCTTGAGCCGTAATCAAGTGCGCTATTCAGTTGCGCCACAAGGCCTTTTAATTTTAGCAGCACATATATTATGATGTGATTGCGGGTGCAAAGATAGAGATAATTTGGAGTTTTGCAAGCCTATTTTAAAAAAAAATCAAAAAATAATTGATGTTTTTTGCACTATACTAGTGCTCTTGTAGTTACATAATAACGAAAACCAATAATAGCCATTTGCCATTTACTAGCTTTGGCTAAATCTAATTGTTGCTTAGAAAAACTGGGTAGTACTAATTTGTTGATTTTAGCTAAAATTTTAAACATAAGGTTTTTTCTTTTTACAAAGATATAAAAAAAGACGACCGTGGCTCATGGTCGTCTTTTAAATAATGTGTATTTCGTTTTTGAACTATTTTGTATTGATGGTAATGATGCCGTTCAAAGCTTTTTCACCGTATTTAGCCACTGCTGCTTGTTTAGCACTTTCCGTTCCTTTAGCCGGATTTTGTATGTCCATGTTTTTAATGTTGTTAGGGCTTAGTTTGTCCATTGTTTTGGTATCGCTAAGTTTACCATCGATTATAATAACCGCATTTTTATAATCAGCCTTCTTTCCAGGCAGTACTTTTTCTGTACTGCTATCTTGATTGCTTTTAGCGCTAGTGAAAGTATAAGAATCACTGCTTTCATATATAGTTTTAGTAGTGATTTTGATTATTTTATCATTGTCTGAAGACTTGTCAACGTCCATTTTCTCAATCAAAGAGGGGTCTATTTTATCCACTTCTTCTTTAGTGACTTTTTTCCCATTGATGTAGTATGTAGTTTCTGTTGGAATTCCATTAGTTTCTCGCTTTACTATTTTGGTGGTGCGAGTGGTTTTATTCTCATCATTAATACCACTTAATTGATTGTTTGTTCTTATTGTGTTATTAGAACTAATACCGGCTGAAGTAGTTCCTGTAGTAATTTCGATTACACCATTTTTACCTTTCGAACCGTATTTTTTTTCAGCTTCGATAGGATCAAGTATATTAGAAGATAAAATTTCATTGTCAATAGGAATTTTAATGTGATCATCTGTGCTTTGGGCTAAACCGTTCACTAATATTAAATAAGCTTTACCTTCTTTTTTAAAGTCGGTTATGGTGTAGAAACCTTCCTCTTTCTTAATATTTAAACCAGAATTTTTTGAAGACTTCATCATTCTCGCTAATTCTTCCATATTTGGCGTAGCAAACCCAAAGTCTATTAAAACTCCGCTCTTTATCTCAGCGAATATGTCAAAAGGAGCGATAGCCTTATTTCCTTTAATTTGTTGTTCTTTTTCTGTTCCTTTGTTGTCTGTCAAAGCAACTTTAATCGCCGTAATTTCATTATTTGAATTGGTTTTAATTCCTGAAAATGCTATCACTAAGCCATATTCTTTTTCAAAATATTCTTTCTGAGTGTTCAGTCCTTTTTCATTGCTTAGTGATGTTACATGAAGTGCCATTTTTAAATCTAAATTGCCCATGCTAGGTTCTTCTTTGGCTTCCTGCGGCTTCTCTTGAGCAATTACATTTATTTGGAACATTAGTACAAATGCAACAAGTGCTGGCAGCACGACAGCATATTTCCACGAGTTTCTTTTTCTAGATTGATTTTTGTTTAACATAACGATTCGTTTTTTGATTAATGATTGATAAAAATGATTGGTAATGGCAACACAATTCTCCTGTGTTGTTATTTTTAATAACGTAATTTGATAGGCTTTTTTGTCGGTTAGTTTTTTAGTAGCCTCGCTGTCAGCAATGAACTCTAAATTTTGTAAAACTGCTTTTTTGTATAACCAAACAAAAGGGTTGAACCAAAAAATAATACAAAAAGCTCTAGCAATCAATACATCAATCGTGTGGCTCTGATCACTATGTACTTTTTCATGCTCAAGTATGTTTTCAAGTTCGATTGCATCGTATAATTCTGAATTGTAAACAATTGTCTTAAAAAATGAAAAAGGAGCTAGGTTTTCTTTGGTATCAACTAATCTATAATCTGCTTGGTGATAACTTGCTTTTCCTTTTAAAAGTTTTTTTAAACTGTAAAAATCATACAGTAGTTTCGCTGCTAATAGTGCTGTTACAAAACTATAAATCAATATTGAAATCAGTGGCATATAATCCATAATGCTTTTTTGTTCAGCTGCAGTAGTAAGCGGAATTGTAGTATAATCAAAATTAGATACTACAGGGGCAACCCAAATCACTTTGGTGTAAACTAACAAAGGCAAAACTACTGAAGTTATAAGCCCTGAAAGTAAAAACCAGCGGTTGCTGTTAAAAAAAGTTTCTTTTCGCAACAGCAGGTGATAGCTTATAAAAAACAACGCCAATAACCCACTTGACTTCAATAAGTAAATAAATATCGTTTCCATAGCTTATTTTTTATTTTCGATCATTTCTAAAATTTCACGTAACTCTGCTGCCGAAATCTTTTCCTCTTTGGCGAAAAACGAGACCATATTCTTGTATGAACTATTAAAATAATTGTCAATAGCAGTGTTCATAAACTTTTTTCTGTAGTCCTCAATAGTTACAATAGGATAGTATTGATGCGTTTTTCCAAAGGCATTATACGCCACATAGCCTTTCTCTTCTAGGTTGCGTACAATAGTCGACAAAGTATTGTAATGTGGTGGATCTACTGTGATTTCTTCCATAACTTCTTTTACAAAAGCCTTTTTTAGCTTCCATAAAATGTGCATGATCTCTTCTTCCTTATTTGTTAATTTTTGCATAGTTTGCTTTTTTTTTGGCATTAACACTGATTCTGATAGCCATCGGTGTATCGCAAATCAAACTTACAACTATAATTTCAGTTATACAACTATGTTTTTAGTTTTATAACTATTTTTATAGTTATGAAGTTTAGATTGCTGTTGTAAAGTGTTTTAATTCTTTTAAGAATAGTGTTGAATTTGTAAAAAAAAGAAAATTAAGCCGGTTCAGTTTCTAAAACTAATAGTTTTTTAATCCAGATAGAACAAAAAGCAGCTGCTACTCCAAATGTTCCCATAACAAACCAGTTTACTTGGTAGCCATAATCAGCTATGATGCTTAAACCAGCCTTAGAGCTGATGATATGCGCCATACTAAAACTCATCGTGTACAAAGCCATGTAACGACCTTCGTGTCCTTTAGGGGCTCGGCTCATGGCAAAAGTATTTGAAAACGGAAAGGCAAAGATTTCGCCTATCGAAATGAATACCATGCTAACAACTAACATTCCTGCCCAGACATCAATTAACAAAGTGTAAAAACTCACTCCCATCATTAAAGCTCCCCAAAAGATAACAGAGAGTTTAGGAGTTTGCTTGCGTTCAAAATAACTCACAATAGGCATTTCTAATGCAAAGATTAATAAACCGTTTAGCGTCATTAACAATCCGGTTTGAAATTCTGATAAACCAAATTGCTCACTGTGATATAAAGGTAAAGCCGTAAACAACTGAAAAAAGATCATTGCGGTTACAAAACTTACAAATAGAAAAATCCAGAAAACCTTATCCTTAAATACCGAGGTTATTTCAAGAATGGGGTTGTGAGCATCATGTTGTGCTATTTTCTTTTTCTCCTTTACTAATAAAGCAAAAATTAAAATAGCCACTACACATGAACTACCATCTACCCAAAATAAACCTTGGTAGCCTATTCCCATGATGATTAATCCTCCTAAAGCGGGACCAGCCGCAAAACCTAAATTCACCGCTAATCGAACTAAAGTTAAAGAACGGGTTCTGTTTTCAGGCTTAGAATAAGCGCCCAGCGAAACAAACATGGCGGGTCTAAACATATCAGCCAGAGTCATGATACTGAACATTCCTAGGCAAAGTCCCCAGAAACTAGTAATGTATTGCAATACAAAAAAGAAGATTCCGCTACTGAATAAGCTAAAAACCATCACTTTGTAAAACCCTATTTTATCAGATAGTTTTCCGCCAAGCCAAGAACCTAGCATAGAGCCAAAACCAAAGGCAACCATAATCCAACCCACTTCGCCATAGGTAAAATGTAAATCTTCCTTTAAGTATTTCGATAAAAAAGGCAAAACCATCGTTCCGGCTCTATTGATAAAAGTGATAATGGTTAAGATCCAAATCTCTCTTGAAAATCCTCTAAAATTATTTAAATAGCGTTGAAATGCGGTTACTAACATCGGGTTATGGTTATTTAACGCAAAGGTAGAAAACTTTGTAACGTAGCAACTTTGTCCCTTTGTAACTTTTAAGCTATTTTTGCTAAAATTATTATCATGAAAAAATACACTGTTTTACTTTTGTCATTCTTTTTTGTCTTTGGCTATAGCCAAGAAAAATTTGATACGGCCAAAGTCATAAAATTTCAAGACGAATTAAACGCAGAATATGCTAATGCTAAAACGAGTCCGTTGATGGAAGCTGATTTAGCACATTTTAAAGCACTTGACTTTTTTCCAGTGAATGAAAAGTTTTTTGTAAATGCACAATTCACAAGAACGCCAAAAGAGAAAGCGTTCAAAATGAAAACTTCTACTGATCGTACTCCTATATATGTCAAGTATGGTGAAGTAACGTTTGAGATTGATGGAAAAACATTCAAACTAAATGTGTATAGAAATATTGAGCTTTCGAGAAAGAAGGAATTTAAAGACTACTTGTTCTTACCCTTTTCTGATCTCACATCAGGAGCAGAAAGTTACATTGGTGGTAAATATATCGATCTAAAATTACCAAAAGGAACTACTATTGCCATCGATTTTAACACATCATACAATCCGTATTGTGCTTATAGTCCTAAATATTCGTGTCCTAAAGTTCCTTTAGAGAATGATTTGAATATTGAAATCAAAGCGGGAGTTAAAAAATTTCATGATTAATGCAGTACTTTAATTTTCATACACACCAATACACAAACACTGATTTAATAACTGAATTGGTCAATCAATATCCGCAAGAATTTGATGCTGGTATTCCGTTTTATTCTATTGGGATACATCCTTGGTATATCAATGAAGCGAGAATTAAAAGTGATTTGGTTATTATCGAAAGTAAATTAAAAGAAAATAACTGCTTAGCAATAGGCGAAAGCGGTTTAGACAAACGCATTGAAATACCGATGGACTTGCAACAGCAAGTTTTTGAAAGTCAGCTACTATTAGCACAAAAATACAATAAGCCAGTAGTAATTCATTGTGTAGCCGCTTTTCAAGAGGTAATAGATACTAAAAAGCGTTTAAAAATTACAGTTCCCATGATTATTCATGGATTTTCTAAAAGCCTACAATTAGCTAAGCAACTTGTAGATAATGGTTTTTACCTTTCTTTTGGGAAATACTTATTACGAAATCCAGAATTAGAAACGGTTTTCATCACTATTCCAAACGATCGTTTTTTTTTAGAAACAGACACCATTGAGGAAACAATTGAAGATGTGTATGCCTTGGCAGCCAAATATAAAAAGACTACAGTAATCGAAATACAACAACTAATTAGTACAAATTTTCAAACGGTTTTCAAAACTAGTTTGGAAACAACATAAAATTAACTGAGGGGAATTTTTAAAATAGATAACCTTAAACTTTAAAACAATAAACAGAAATGGCAGAGTGGACAGAAAGAGCGGAACTTTTATTTACGAATGACGGATTAACAAAATTACAAAACGCTAATATTTTAGTCGTAGGATTAGGTGGTGTAGGTTCTTTTGCAGCTGAATTTCTAGCTAGAGCAGGAGTAGGAAAAATGACAATTGTAGATGGTGATGTGGTTGATATTACCAATATAAACCGTCAATTGCCTGCTTTGCATTCAACAGTAGGACAACCTAAAATTACAATAGTAGGAGACCGATTGATGGATATAAATCCAGAGTTGCAATTGACTCGTGTAGAAGAGTTTCTTTCGCCAGAGCGTGCTTTTGAGATAGTTACTGAAGAGTTTGATTATGTGTTAGATTGTATAGATAGTGTCACACCAAAGCTGAATTTAATTATTGCGGCCAAACGCAAACGAGTTAAAATTATTTCAAGCATGGGTGCAGGTGGAAAAATGGAAGCGGCAAAAGTAAAAGTGGCCGATATCAATAATACCGAAAATTGCTTTTTAGCAAAAACCATCCGCAGACGCTTAAAAGAACATAAAATTGACAAGCTAAAAGTAGTTTTCTCTTCAGAGATTCAAGATGAAGCCAGTTTAAAAATGACCGATGGTTCTAATTATAAAAAATCCTTTTATGGTACGAATAGCTACATGCCAGGATTATTTGGTTTATATGCAGCAGAAACCGTAATTAGATACATTCTTAAAAAATAGGAATTTTTAAGTGAATAGCTAACGAATTTAATTTAAAAAAGGCTTCATGTCTTTGTGCCTTCTTGGCAAAATAGAAGATGATAAAAACCGTAATATTTGACATGGATGGTGTAATTGTAGATACTGAACCCGTACACCGTTATGCATACTTTCAACAATTTGGAGAATTAAATATAGCGGTTACTGATACTATGTTTACTTCTTTCACGGGGAATTCCACACGAAACACCTTCCAGAAAGTGAAAGAAATTTTTAATTTAGATCATGATGTAGAAGATTTGATTCAGCGTAAGCGAACAATTTTTAATGATGCTTTTGATAACAAACAAGATTTAGAACTTCTAGCAGGAGTTGAAAATTTAATTAAAGATTTTCATCAAAAGGGAATGCAGTTGATTCTAGCATCTTCGGCTTCTAAAGTGACTATTTCTCGTGTTTTTAATAGATTCAAATTACACGATTATTTTACACATATAGTAAGCGGTGAAGATTTCCCGCTGTCAAAACCGCATCCAGCAATTTTTGAACACGCAGCAACATTATCAATTGCTCCAAAAGAAAACTGTATTGTAATTGAAGACAGCACAAACGGAATAAAAGCAGCTAAAGCCGCTGGGTTATATTGTATTGCTTACAATAGTTTCCACTCTAAACAACAAGATTTATCTTTAGCAGATAAGGTTGTAAACCATTTTGACGAACTTAGTTTTGAGATCGTAAGCCAAATATAATTTGAGTTTAAGTAATTATTAACAATTATAACTACTTGAATTTGTAATTTTGAAACCAACATAAAAAAACCATAAAAAAATGAGAAAAATACTGATTGCATTAGCTATTATCATCACTCACTTTACCATTGAGGCACAGGTGAAAACACCACAGGCAAGTCCAAAGTCTGAAATCAAGCAAGTTGTAGGATTAACAGATGTTGAAATTGTATATTCAAGACCATCTGCTAGAGGTAGAGCGGTTTTTGGTAATTTAGTTCCTTTTGGAAAATTATGGAGAACAGGAGCTAATGAAAATACAACTATCTCATTTAGTGATGATGTTTTGATTGATGGAAAGACATTAAAAAAAGGGAAGTACTCTTTATATACAATCCCAAATGCACAAACTTGGGACGTTATTTTTTACAAGACTACAGATAACTGGGGAACTCCAGAAGAATTTAATGAAGCAAATGTGGTTTTAAAAACTACAGTAAAAGAAACAACTTTACCAACATCAGCAGAGACTTTTACATTAGGAATCAACGGAATCGATACTAATTTTGCTTATTTAGAAATGTACTGGGAAAACTCTTTTGCTAGATTAAAGTTTGAAGTACCTACTGAAAAAATGGCCATTGCAAGCATTGAGAAAACGTTAGCTGGACCTTCTGCAAATGATTACTTTTCATCTGCACAATTTTTTTACCAAGCTAATGGAGATGTTGCTAAAGCAAGAACTTACATCGATAAATCATTAGAGTTAAGTAAAGAAAAACCTTTTTACTACTTGCGTTTAAAATCATTGATTCAAGCAAAACAAGGTGACAAAAAAGGAGCTGTTGAAACAGCAAAACAATCTTTAGCAGCATCTGAAACTGCTGGTAATCAAGATTACGTTAAAATGAATAAAGATAGTATTGCTGAATGGAGTAAGTAATTTTAATCTTTACAGATACAAGAAAACCCGTTTTACGAACTAGTAAAACGGGTTTTTTTATGGGATTGTAATTATGTTTATGCTGTGATTTTTTCTTTGTCTTTTCTGAATATAGATGCTTGCATCATTGACGATAGCAGGATGGTTAGCATAGCTCCAATGAAATTCAGCCATAAATACCCTAGTTTTTCTTCTCCACTTGGATAGATGGCTATTGCGTAATAGTAAATGATGAATATGGTTGTCTGACTGATTAAAGCACTGTAAAAGATTGCTTTTGCTTTTACAAACTTGATGTAGAAACCAACTAAGAATATTCCCAACACAGTTCCGTAAAATATAGAACCAATAATATTTACTAACTGAATTAAATTTTCGAATAAAGTACCAATACAAGCAAAAAGAATCGCAACAATTCCCCAGAATAAAGTAAAAAACTTAGTTACGTTTAGATAATGTTTATCGGATTTTACTCCTTTTATGTTCCGTTTATAAATATCAATTGCCGTGGTAGACGCTAACGCATTTAAACCAGAAGCTGTAGATGACATTGCTGCTGACATGATTACGGCAAGTAATAAACCTATTAGCCCTTTAGGAAGGTAATTAAGAATGAAATGGAAAAACACATAATCCTTATCATTTGTTTCGCTATTACTGTCAGCTTTTAAAATTATTTCCTTAGCGCGATCACGCAAATCTTTTTCCTTTGTTGATAAAGCGATCAGTTCTTTACGCAGAATTGGATTGTCATAATCTTGATTCAATTGATCAATGTACAGTAAGTTAATTACTTTTTTGTCTTCTGATAATACATCTAACTCTTTTTCTAAAACATGGTATTCGTCTTTATAAGCCGATTTTTCAATCGTAATCTTATTGTTTGGATTAAAATTTAAGGGTACAGGATTGAATTGGAAAAAAACAAAAACCATTACTCCGGTTAACAATATAAAAAACTGCATGGGTACTTTTAAAAGTCCGTTCATGATTAAACCCATTTGGCTTTCTCGAACAGACTTCCCTGATAAATAACGACCAACCTGAGACTGATCTGTACCAAAATAAGCTAACGCCAAGAAGAAACCACCAGTAACTCCACTCCAAATCGTGTATTTATCTTCGGGATCAGTAGAAAAACTTACGATTTTCATTTTATCATTTGCACCAGCAATATGCAAGGCATTAGAGAAAGTCATGTCATTAGGTAAGAAATGCAATATCAAGAAAAAAGTGATTAGCATTCCTGACATAATCACAAACATTTGCTGTTTTTGAGTAACGTTTACCGCTTTTGTACCTCCTGAAAAAGTGTAAACAATTACTAAAACTCCAATCACAATATTCATGTAGGTAAGGTTCCAACCCAATATTGCTGATAGAATTATAGCAGGCGCGTAAATAGTTAATCCAGTTCCTAATCCTCTTTGAAATAAAAAAAGAATTGCTGCTAGTGAACGTGTTTTTAAGTCAAAACGTTTCTCTAAATATTCATAAGCGGTGTACACTTTGTATTTATGATAAATAGGAATAAAGGTCAGGCAAATGACAATCATGGCAAGTGGTAAACCAAAATAGAACTGAATAAATCCCATTCCGTCATGGTAGGCTTGACCAGGAGTAGATAAAAAAGTGATGGCACTGGCTTGTGTTGCCATTACTGATAATCCTACGGTGTACCAAGGTGTTTCATTGTTACCAAGGATAAATTCATCTACCGTTTTACTGCCTTTAGTTTTCCAAGCACCGTAAATTACGATGAATAATAAGGTAACGATTAATACAATCCAATCAAATAGCTGCATGTTGTTAAGAGTATAATTTCATTATTAAATAAAAAACTAAAATATAAATGGCATTGGCGATGAGCACCCAAGTATAATCTTTTTTCCAATTTCGGACTTTTTTTGGTTCCATAATAGTTAGGGTTTTACTTTTTGATTGGGAATCGTTGTTGGATTGTGTAACGAAATAATATTCGATAATAAACGGTAGGCTCCAGAAACGCCTTCAGGCAATTCTCTAAAAAAGCTTAAACCAGTGTAGATGTAATATCCTTTTCCGTATTGTGCTACTAATAATGCTCCTTTTTTAGCACTTTCACCTTTATCAGATGACGAAATAATAGGTGTAAAATTTGCATCATAACTATCGGGGTAATAAAGGCCTTGTTCTTGTTTCCATCCTTTAAAATCTTCTGCAGTGATTTTATTTGGATAATTTAAAACAGGATGATTGGGAGCTAAAAATTTAACCGCAGCATCCTCTTCAGTCACGCGGTCACGCGATATTTTTAAGGGATAAGGTGCAATATTTGCAGGGAGTGCATCACTTGGTGTGTTGTACTGTACCATCATTGTTTTTCCGTTTTTTACAAAATCGAGTAATATTTTTTGTTTGTTAGCCAAAACTTGAACCGTATTATAAGCACGTATTCCGGTAATGATTACATCTAGTGATTCTAATTTTTCAGTAGTAATTTCGTCAGGATTAAGTAAGCTAACTTGGTACCCCATTTGTTTCAAACTTCCGGGTACTTCATCGCCAGCACCCATAATGTAACCAATTTTTTGGTTGTTCATTTTTAAATCTAAACGAATGAATTTTGCTTCAGCATCAGGCAAAATTTGTTGCTTAGTAATGTGACTGTAATCAATGATTATTTGATCTTTATTGTATTTTTTATTAGCAATAGTTACCTCGCTTTTTGCATATACTTCAGTAGGTTGGGAGGGAGGAGTAACATTAAAGTACACCACTTGCTCCATTCCTTTTTTATCTAATGTAAACGGAATGCTGGCAGGTGAAACTGTCCAATCCTGAGGTAAATCTAATTGTAACACGCCTTGAATAGCGTCTTTTCCTGCTTTAACCTTTACGGCAATGGCTTTGTTTTTTTCAGAATTGAAAAGTGATACTTTATCAAGAATACTAGAAGTAACTTCAGGAACAATATCCAAGTAATTGTACATTTCGCCTTTTACATTATCATTGTATTTGTAAACAACCATTTGCTCAAACGGAATAATAATGTCTTCGATTTTAATATTAAAAAATAGTTTTACATTTCTAATAATATCTGGGATTCCTATGTTTTGCTGGTTAGTTACGGTATACATTCCTACCGATGCTTTTTCTTTTAACCAATAAGGTTGTGTGTATTCAATATCAGACGGTAATTGCAAATCAACTGCCATAGTTTCGTCTTTATTAAACTGTAAGGGTTTGTTTAAAAGTGTATTTTTAGCATCTGGTTGACTTGTTACACTTATAAGATCCATAGCAACAGTACTTCTATTTATTGCTTCTAATTTAAGATTTACAATGCTTCCAGGATACGCTTCTTGATTTGTTGCAGCAGCTTCTAAGTACAAGCCAGAACAACCAGCAATAATATTTTTTAATTCGTTTGTTTTGATTGTTTTCCAATGACTTTCGTCCAAAGACTGAATCATTTTGTACACTTTAATTAACTCAGGAATACTAGCGGAGGGATTTTGAAAATTATATTTAGCAATTACTTCTGTTACTAAAATTCCAATAGCTTTACCGCCTTGAACTCGGTTCCAAGTTGTATCAATTCCTTCAAAAATGTTGTTTTTGTCTTTTAATGGATTTCCGTTTATAAATTCAAGATATTCGGTGTCTTCACCACGACTTCCAGTGGCTCCAAAACCTTGTGATTGATGGCTACTACGACTTAACGCAGCAATTTCTTGATTAGATTTACCTAAATTAGTGTAATAGACTCCTGTTTTAATAGTTGTCATTTTGTTTTTATTAGCAGCATCAAATTTTTCTTGACTACCATAAAACCACCATGAAGTATTAAAAAACTGCCTTTTGGCTTGCCAAGGAGTTACCCATTTTAATTGTTCTGGAAAAACGGTAGGATCATTAGTTAAATCAAAACTTTTAGTACTCAAAATAGCTGATGAAGTATGGTGACCATGTGTTGTTCCTGCTGTGCGGTGATCAAAACGGTTAATGATAACATCAGGCTGGAATTTTCTAATGGTCCAAACCACATCTGACAATACTTTTTGTTCGTCCCAAATGTTTAATGTTTCCTCTGGATTTTTAGAAAAACCAAAATCATTAGCACGTGAAAAAAATTGTTCACCACCATCAATTTTTCGCGCTTCAATAAGTTCTTGCGTTCTTATTACACCTAGTAATTCTCTTAATTGTGGTCCTATTAAATTTTGTCCTCCATCACCCCTTGTTAATGAGAGATAACCTGTTCTCGCTTTTTGATCATTGGCTAGGTAAGATATCAAACGGGTGTTTTCGTCATCAGGATGTGCTGCGATATACAAAACAGAACCTAAAAAATTCAATTTCTGGATTTGGTTGTAAATGATAACCGAATTGGGTTTTTGAGGTTTTTGTGCTGTAATTATAGCGGTTGAAAAGAGTAAAATAACAAGGAGTAAAAATTTATTTTGATGCATTTTTTAAATATTAATTGGCAATAACTTCAAATGTAGTAATAATTTTTTTTAAGTAGAATATTCTCTTTTGTATTTTGAAAAATCTTAACGATATAAAAAAAGAGCACCTAGTTAGGATGCTCTCTTTTCATTTTTTTACTTTTAGACTAATGTCTTCTATGGTCATTGTGCTCTTTTTTTTGTTTTTTACCATTACTTCTATGGTTATCATGTTTGTCATAACGTTTATGATTGTCTTGATAACTGCGGTCTCTAGAACTACGACGGTTTGCAACATAACGATGGTTATTAGTATACCTTGTTTTATGAGCGTAACGTCTATGGTCATTTCGGTGACCTATTGTTCTTTGATTTGCTACACGATAACCTACACGATATTTAGATCTGTGGGTATTGTAATAGCTATATGGTCTGTGTCCATGGTAGTTATTTAGCACTACTTTGTAACCTGAGTATAAATCGTAGTTTCTATATCTTCCTGGTAAATTTCGAGATCTAATCCATCTTCCTTGTCCAAAATATATAAATTGCGAAGCGCGAATATCATAATACGCTTGTACATCAGGTAAATAATAGTAATCTATATTTGAGTAACCAGCAGGTCCCCAAGATGGCGCTGTGCCTATATTTAAACTTACTGAAACTTGTGCTTGACTAGTACTGGATATTAGTAGAATTATTCCAACGGCTATTAGTTTTAATGTTTTCATATTTTCATTTTTTTTGTATTGTTATTGAATGTTGTATCGGCTAGCACAATACTTTTATGCTAAAGCCAACAACTGTGCCACGATTATTTTGTTACCATTTATTAACAGATAAAAAGACAAAAAAAAGAGAAACATATTACTGTTTCTCTTTCTAATTTAACTTTAAGTAGAGTTAATGTTTTTCTTTGTGATTGTTTTTATTAGACTTTTCTTTATGATCACTTTTTTTAGCAGGATTCTTTTTATAACCTATTGTTTTTTGTGGTTTTCCTTTATATCCTTTATGATATTTTACTTTATGTTCTTTGTAGTGTGTGTATGGTGTTTTTCCATGATAATCACTCAAAACTACTTTATAACCACTGTATAAATCGTAACCACGATATTGTTTGGGTAAATATTTTGATCGAATCCATTTATCTTGACCTAAATATATAAATTGTGAATTATGGATATCATAATAGGCCTCTACATCTGGTAAATAGTAGTATTCAACTTCTGAATAGCCTGAAGGTCCCCATTCAGGAGCTGTACCAATATTTACATTAACCGAAATTTGTGCATGACTAGAAGTTGCTGCGAACAGAATTAATCCTAGAACTAATAATTTAAATGTTTTCATTTTTATTTTTTTTATTTAATAGTAGCTTAGTAAATTCAGGCTACTAAAGTTCATAAGCCAACAACTATGCCATGTATTTATAAATTTATCCGTTTGTAGGGATAAGTATATAAATAAGAGAGAATAATTTGTAGCAATGCTTAGAAAGTAATAATTTAGCTATTTTTTAAACTAACGAACTTCTAAAGCATCACTGTGAAAAATCAGTATGATTAAAACGTGAAGCAGTGGTAATTTAATTTCAGTCTGCATGGGCCCCAAAAAAAACAGGGATTTTATTCTACAATAGTTTATTTAAACAATACTGTTCTAGGTTTAGCCAATTCAAAACTTTGGAAACCAAAATCAGTTGTTTCAAAGGCATTTGTTCTAAATACATTGTCACCTTCAAAAGGGATCCTTGGATAGTAAGAAATAGAAAGTTGAAAAGAACTAAAAACTAAGTAATCATTATTGATTACCACGCCTACACCTATTTTAGAATAAGCTTTTCTTTCGTTTATTCCGTTATTAGAATTCCCAAGTACCGCTATGGTATAGTTAAAATAAGGATTCATTCTAAAGCCCCAAATGTCCTTTGGTGAATAAGTTTGTGTTTGCATGGTCATAACTGCTTTGCTAGTTCCATATACTGCGCTGTTAAAACCTTGAATTCCGTAGTTATCATTAATTGTTAATTGGTCACCTATAATGTCTTTTCGGTTTACACCAATGATAACTTGAGGTTTTATAAACTGTCTAATTTTCCATTTTCCTAGCTCCATCAAATTAGTGAAGTAATTCGCTTGAAATGAAAACGTAGTTTGTTCTGTAGTTGAATGATTAAAAAATGTTCCTACTTCAAAATTGGTACTCAAAAATCCCCAGTCGTGGTAATTCCCAAAAGAAACTTGAGCACCTAGATACGGTCTCCATGTATTATTTTTATACTGATAGCCACCTGTGATGCCGTAAATTCTTCCAATAGGCACATCCTCAGTAATTCCGTTTTTAAAAAGGTACTTGTCTTTGACAAATTTTCGCATATTGATTCCTATTCCGCCAAGATAAAGTTGTTCGGCAGAGTAGAAATTTAAAGGGTCTAAACTACTAATCGGACTTTCTTCATAATGAATATTTAAGTAACGAGCGGCTAGAATTAAATTTGTAGTTTCGTCATCAATAGTATTTCCTTTAAAAATAGTAAATGCTTTACCACCCCATACATCACGACTGCTGAACTTGAAGTTTTGTGAAATATAGCTCAAATCAGCTGCTTGTAACGTATCCTTTCTGAACAATTGTTCAAATGATATTCCACCTGCCCATTTAGTTAATGGGGAATAAAAAGGACGTTCAATATTAATTCCTTTGTCGTAATAATTATCTAAATCAATATTGTATTTAACCACTGTTTTCACAAAAGTGTTGCGGATATTCGGAACTGTGTATGTGAAATTATGAGCATCTTTTCCATCTTCAAATCTATTTGTAAAACGGTAATCAAGTTGTTGACCTGTTCCCATAAAACTCCTTTCATTGAGTCCAATAGCAATTTTTGAACTAGAAAAGGATAATCTAGGTTGGGTACTCCAAGAATCTAAAACCCGAATGGTTATATCAACAGAGTCCGCACTAGGACTTGTGAATTCCTCCGAGATTGTTACTCGGTTCACATATCTTTGAGATCTAATAATACGTTCAGATTCAGTTACCTTAAGATTGTCATAAGGAGTGTTTTTCTTAATTAACAGCAAATTCATAATTGCAAATTTCTTTGTTTTAAGATGCATTCTGTTTCCTGTTTTTTCGAACCAGTTTTTTGGAACTCTACTACTATCTGTGTCGGAGTAACCAAAAGGATCTAGCGTAACTACCTTAATATTACGTATGATCTTACCTTGGGCATTTATAGTCTTTGGTTTTACTATTTTTGGTTGTTTTTTATGCGAAGTTATTGGTCTAAAAATCAATCGATGCAATGCCTTAGTGAATTTTTTCTTTTTAGAATATTGCTGAATATCTTTATAAACCTTTGCGCTGTCTTTTTCGATTTTGCTACTTTGCGAAAACGAAAATTGACTGCTCAAAAGAAACAGAACCATTACTATTTTTAGATATATTCGAGGCATTAATTGTGATAACAGTAAATTAAGGTGAAAAATTATTTAGAATCTAAATCTAAATCAGGATCGATAGCGTTATTCTCATTATCGAAAATTATAATCGAAGGACGCTCTCGCTCCACAGGATTAGCATAACGCCAAACAAAAGTTTTGGGCATATTGTCACCCAATAAATAACCCCAAGGTTCTAAGGATTCTATTCGATCAAAAATAATTTTTAAAATAGCAAGTAGAGGTATAGCTAAAAACATACCCGAAATTCCAGCAATTCCACCGCCTATTATAATTCCGATAATGGATACAAAAGCATTTATTTCGACTTTAGTATTAATAATCATAGGTACTAAAATGTTGTTGTCAATAATTTGCACTACAATATTAATGATTAATATGCCCAGCATTATCGATATATCAGGAGTTGCCGTTAATGATGATAACACAGTAATTAATCCAGCGATTAAAATCCCTACGTAAGGAATTAAGTTCAAAATCCCAGTTATGATTCCTAGTAAAATAAAGTATTTCACACCAATAATATACAATCCTAAACCTGTAAGTACTGATACTACGATAGTTTCAATAATCAACCCCACAATATAGTTATTGATAGCACTTTTTACTTGTGATAAAATTTCCTTAAGTTTTGGGTGGTGCTGTTTTTTAACCAGTTTAGCAAAAAATAAAATAAAATGAGTTCGATATAATAAAATCAAAAATGTGTAAATAGGAATTAAAGTAAGATCAGCAATTATATCAGTAACTGAAATTAAGGTGTTACCTATGGTTTTTGTACCGTTTTTCATTGAATCTTGTGTTACATCATCAATGTATTTCTTCTGTTCCCAAATACTTAAATTAAAAGTAGCGCTAATGTAGCGGTGAACATCTCTAGTGAAGAGTTCGATGTTCTTTTTTATTCGATCAAAATCACTTGCAATATCACTAATTTGATAAGATATAAAAGTAAAAATGGCAATGATGATGAGTATAAATAGTAGTACCGTCAAGGATACGGCTAGTATGTGAGGCAAATGTACTTTAGTTGTAAGAAAGTTGGAAACCGGCAGCAGTAAAACAGCAAATAGAAAAGCCATTAAAACAGGTATGATAACATCCTTGCCAATAAAAAAAATATAACTAATGCAAATCACGCTAATTAGTGTAAAAGCCAGTCTAATATAAAACGGATACGTAGTGATTTTGCTCATGATTTTTAGATATAAATTTGAATAGAAATGGGGAACTGCAAACCGATGCAGTACAGCACAAAAATCCTCTTTTAAAAGCGGAGAATCCTTATGTGTTTTAATGTTATTTTTATAAAATTACCACTTTTTAAAAGTACAATTAAATAAGAAGCGATTGACAGAATAATCAGAGAGAAAATTAATCGGTGAATTCGTTGTCAATAAAACGGTCTTTCCTAATTGAAATTCCTTTTTGGAAAAGTAGGTTGTTTGGATAGATAATTGTCTCACCTTCTTTTGTTTTTAACGAAACATGAAAAGCACGAATGTCTTCGATCTCACCAATAATAGGATAGTCCTTATCTAAAATTTGGATTACATCACCTATTCTAAACGGAAAAGAGAAAAACAAGATAACCCCAGAAGTTATATTACTCAAGATAGACCATTGTGCAAACATGGCAACACCCACAACAGTTGCTACTGATGAAACGGCAATAAAAATATCCTTAGGTTGCACACCCCAAATAATGATTAGCGCAATTAAGCCAATTATAACTACTAATATATGGATGTATTTAATGACTAGATTTGTGCGGTGTTCTATTCTATGCGTGACTTTTGCAAAGCTTTTTACTAAACGAGTAAGTACGACGCGCAAAATGATAAATACAAGAATTAATATCCCTGAACTTACTATTTCTTTGGTGTAATTTTGAGCAAAATCTAAATACATTTTAGGCTAATTTATTAAGGTATTCATACACTTTATCAACTGGCATTCCCATAACATTTGCATACGAACCTTCAATTTTTGCGACTGCAATAAAACCAATCCATTCTTGAATACCGTAGGCACCTGCTTTGTCATACGGCTTGTAATTATCAATATAGTATAAGATATCCTCGTCTGTAAGCGTGTTAAAAGTCACCTTAGTCGTTTCATGAAATACAACCGCTTTTTCATTTGTTTTAAAACAAACCGAAGTGATTACTTCGTGAGTTGCATTAGATAGTGATTTTAAAATTGTAAACGCATCATCTTTGTCTTTGGGTTTCCCCAAAGCGTTACCGTTATGCCATACAATTGTATCGCTAGTGATCAAAATTTCATTTTCTTTAAGTTCCCCTTCAAAAGCATCTGATTTTAATTTTGCTAAGAAATCAGTGATTTCGCCAGCTTTCAATTCGGGTGGAAAAACTTCTTCAATTTCTTTTAAACGAATTTCGAAATCCAAGCCCAAATCTTTAAAAAACTGCTGTCTCCTTGGAGAACCAGAAGCTAAGATTAGAGTGAATTTTTTGAGTTTATTTTTAAGCATTGTATTTTATATTAAAAGTAATTACAGCAATAGATAAAATCCCGAAGAACAAAATCCACTTTAATAAAGTACTTAATTGATGAAAATCTTTAGTTGTTTTAGCAGTCCATGATTTAATTGTAAAAAAACATAATGGTGCCACTATTGTTGTAAAACCATATGCGGTAGCTATAAAAAGACTGTTGGCAACAAGGTAATTGTTAATGTAAACAAGAAGTATAACGATAGGAATAAAGCTCAATGCAAATACTAATTTTACGGTGCGTTGAGTTCCAAAAATTATTGGTAGTGTACGCATCCCTTGATTGTAATCACCATTTATATCCTCTAAATCTTTGACTATTTCGCGTAGCAAATTAAGCATAAAAGCATAAAGGGCATAATCGAGCAATATGGAGAAAAAGCTGGCCATGAGTGCTTTGTTCTCGGGGTTTATTACTGGATAAATATCAAAAATACCAATAATAATAATACTAAAAGACAACAATAAAGCAACAATGATATTGCCAACAATAGGCATTTGTTTTAAGCTTGATGCGTAAATATACAACGATGCTGCGATCAGAATAAATACAACAGCAAAACCAGGTTTTTCGATCACATTAGATAAATAAAATCCAATTCCAACTCCCACACTATTTAAAGCAATATAAATATTATAAGCCGTAGTTTCTGGAAAACTCTTGCCTACTATTACCTGCTCCGGTTTGTTTTGGAGATCAGTTTCTTGATCAAAAATATTATTAACCACATAACCTGCAGCAGCAATTAATACCGTACTTAGTACTAGTAATAGGTATTGCCAATCAGCTAAAGCTAAAGTGATATTTTGCATTTTTAAAAACCCATATCTAAAAATGAGTTGCATAAAAGCTAGCATTAATAAATTTTTGTATCTAATGAGATTTAGGAAATTCATGTTTTTTAGTATTCAGATTTAGTATTTAAAGGGTAATTCTCGACTTCTTTCGAACTCATAATCGGACTTTTTATAATTAGTTTACATGATAAAAATAAAACACTAATTACTGTGATTTAATCATGTTGACCATTAAAATGTTCCATCCATTTTCCTTGTACTTTCATTACTTGCTCAATTACATCGCGAGCAGCACCTGTTCCTCCATTTTTATGCGAGATATACGTTGAAATTGTTTTAATCTCTGGACTTGCATCTTGTGGACAAGTAGGTAATCCTACTAATTTCATTACGTGATAATCCGGGATGTCATCACCCATGTACAACACTTGTTCAGGTTTTATATGGTATAATTCAGTATATTCTTTAAAAGTTTCTACTTTATCAGGAGTACCTAAGTGAATGTCTGTAATCCCCAAATTACGCAAACGTACACGAACACCTTCATTACTTCCGCCAGAAATGATGCACACATTATAGCCACTTTCTACAGCTGCTTTCATGGCGTAACCATCACGGATATTCATAGTCCTTAGTATTTCTCCTTCAGTAGTTACTACAACAGAACTGTCAGTAAGTACGCCATCGACATCAAAAATAAAAGTTGTGATGTCATTCATTAATTCTTTATAACTTTTTGCCATTATTTTGTATTGATTGTGTTAGTATTTTATAAATATTCAATTGGTTTTCATCTGTTATGAATTGTTCATGCGCTTCAATTGTTTTTTGATCGTTGCGTTTTGCAGGACCAGTTTGCGCTTTTTCAGGAGTGAGTTCCAGTATTTTTTGTGCTGTTTCCTGAATTAAAGGCTTCAGTATTGCAAACGGTACCTGATGTTCGTTGCAAATATCGTTTCCTATTTGATAAATATGATTGGTGAAATTATTGACAAATACAGCTGCAACATGTAGTGCTTTGCGTTGTTCTGAATTAATTGCGGTTGCTTGGTTAGAAATCAGTTTTCCTACTTTACTGATTAATTCAAAATCAGCATCGTTTTCGGCTTCTAAGCAAATGGGAATCGTTTTAAAATCGACGGCTTTATTTTTAGTAAAAGTTTGTAATGGATAAAAAACCGCTCTTCTATTACTCGAATTCAAAACAGTCATAGGTGCACTACCAGAAGTATGAGCAACCAAACGGTTTTTAAAAGGCAAAGCATTAGATACCTCTTCGATAGCATCATCAGAAACAGCAATCAGGTATAAATCGGCTGCTAAAAGTTCGCTGAATTGGTTGGTTATTTTATCTAGAGGAAGTAGAGAAATGAGGCTTTCTTTTTTACGAGAAAAAACCTGAATTAATTCGATTCCGTTTTCTCTTTTTTCTTCATTCTGAAAAGCGTTTATTAAATGCTGCGCTACATTTCCAGATCCTATAATAATTACTTTAATCATGGTGCAAAAATAACAAAAAAAAGTGAAGCCATTATAGTAATTAAGAGCGAGTTTATTTTAGTTAGAATGGTAATAGAATTGTTTTTTAGAAACAGTATTTTATAGAGGTATTATATTTTCAACAGTTCAATTCGTTTCATCCAGAAAATTTCAGAATCTAGGAATTGTATTCTTGTTTTAATTATTTTATCGGATTTATTTTTAGGCGATTTGGTGATGAATCTAGAATTTGATAGATACTAATTTATAAAAAAAAAATACAAATTTCTTTATTTTATCAAAATAACACCTGCTTTTAAGCAAGTTTCGCGTGAGGGGTAGGAGCAAGCTACCGAAGTAGCGCGGATGACCCGACAGCATCCTGAAAGAAGGGCTTATATTGAATAAGTGAAATAGCCCTTTTTTTAGGATGGTGGCACACCCAAAATAAAGCGTGAAATAAGGTACTTGCCCCCTTAATTTTTGATTAAATTAACAATTGTAAAAATATAGAAGTCAACATTTTTAAGTACTTTTGTGACTATTTTATAAAACACAATTCCCTTAAAATGAATAAAAAATTATTCTCCTTTTTATTTTCAACACGATTAATGGCGCTTCTTTTTATTACTTATGCAGTAGCAATGGGAGTAGGAACTTTTATCGAAAGTAAATACAATACTGATACTGCTCGAATTATGATTTATAATTCTTGGTGGTTTGAAGCAATTCATGTTTTTTTCTTGATTAATTTCATTGGAAATATTAAACGCTATCAATTGTTAAAAAAAGAAAAATGGGCTACTTTAATGCTGCATTTAGCCTTTATATTTATCTTGCTTGGTGCATTTGTAACTCGTTATATTAGTTATGAGGGAATGATGCCAATACGTGAAGGTGCTGCTGAAAACCAATTTTACTCGGATAAAACGTTTTTGACTGTCTTTGTTGACGGTGAATACAAAGGCGAAATGAAACGTAGGGTTTTTGAGAAGCCGTTGTTGCTTTCTCCAGTTACGAATAATAATTTTTCTATAATGGAAAAATTTGCTGATACTCCTTTTGAAGTATCCTACGAAAATTTTATCATGGGAGCTAAGGAATATGTAAAACCAGACCCAAAGGGTGTAGAATATTTAAAATTAGTTGAAGCTGGTGATGGTGGTCGTGAAGAACACTTTTTGAAATCAGGAGAAGTACAAAATGTTCATAATGTACTTATTGCTTTGAACAAACCTACTGAAGGAGCTATCAATATAACCACTACAGGAAAAGAATATACGATACAAACTCCGTTTGAAGGGAACTTTATGCGTATGGCTGATAAACTTGAAGGTGCGGTGACTAAGGATATCGTGCAGCCATTAATGATGCGTTCCCTTTATAGCATAGGTGAGAAACGTTTCGTTTTTCCTGATCCTGCGGTTAAAGGAGTAATTGCTTATGAATCTAATAATGACTTTAAGGCTAAAAATCATGAGGATGCTTTAGTTTTAAAAATAAAAGCTAATGGTGAAGAAAAAGAAGTAACGATTGTAGGTTCAAAAGGAAAAATAGGAGAGGCTAAAACCGTAAGAATTGGTCAAATTGATTATAGTTTTTTCTACGGAAGTAAAGCTTATGTATTGCCTTTTAAAATTAAATTGAACGACTTTATTGCTCAAAAATATCCAGGGACAGAGAAAAGTTACTCTTCATTTGAGAGTAAAGTAACTGTTCAAGATCCATCAGAAACTTTTGACGCCAGAATTTTTATGAATAATGTATTAGATTATAAAGGATACCGCTTTTTTCAATCTTCATTTGATCCAGATGAAAAAGGTACAGTGCTGTCAGTTAATCATGATTTTTGGGGCACAGCAATCACTTATGCAGGTTATTTTATGTTGTTCTTTGCTATGATGGCAATTATGTTTACAAAGCACTCTCGCTTTGCTGACTTAAAAAGAAAATTGGAAGTGGTTAAAACTAAAAAATCGAAATTATTGACCATCCTTGTCTTAATGATGAGTTTGAGTGGTTTTTCGCAAGCGCACAACCACGATCATGATGAAAATGGCGATCACGCAGATCATATAGAAAACGGAACGCACACTAGAGTAGCGCCTACAGAGAAGCAACTAGATTCTTTATTGAATAAATTCAAAATTAAAGAGGAGCACGCGGCAAAATTTGGTCGTTTAGTGATTCAGGATGCTGGTGGTAGAATGAAACCTATCAATACATTCTCATCAGAGTTATTACGTAAGGTGAGTCATTCTAATTCTTACAAAGGGATGAATCCTGATCAGGTGTTTCTTTCTATGTCACAGTATGCACAGTTTTGGATCGAAATTCCTTTAGTGTATATGAGGGAAGGAAATGATAGTATTAGAAAAATTATAGGAGTTGACTCTAAGATGGTTAACGCTCCCTTCATTGCCTTCTTTGACGAAAAAGGGAATTATAAATTATCTCCCTACTTAGATGCAGCTTACAAAGCAGCAAATCCTAACCAATTTGAGAAGGATTTTATCGAAACAGATAAGAAAGTAAATTTAATGGAATCTGCCTTGAGCGGAAGAATTTTAAAGATTTTCCCTATCCCAAACGATCCTAATAATAAATGGGTATCTGCATTAGAATTAGGTGAAGCGGGATTAAAAGGAATGGATTCTACGTATACTAAAAGCGTTTTACCTTTGTACTTCGGTTCTTTGAATCAAGCATCACAAACGGGTGATTTTAAAAATGCAAATGATTTAGTCGAAAGTTTGAATGGTTTCCAAAAGAAATTTGGTGCCAAAGTAAGACCAAGTGAAGATAAAATTGATTTAGAAATTATGTACAATAAGTACGATATTCTACCTAAATTATTCTTTTGTTATGCTATTGGTGGAATTTTTATGTTGATTTTTACTTTGTTGAGTATTTTCTTTGATAAAAAGTATTTACGTGTAACTGTAAATGGTTTTCATATTCTTATTGGTGTGTTTTTTGTTTTGCATACCATTGCATTAATTGCTCGTTGGTTTATTTCTGGTCATGCACCGTGGAGTAATGCTTATGAAGCAATTATTTATGTGGCATGGGCAACGATGTTTTTTGGATTGGCATTTGATAGTAAATCTAAGCTGACAGTAGCTTCTGCTTCTTTTGTTACTTCAATGATTTTTATGGCAGCCTATGCTAACTGGTTAGATCCAGAAATTGCTAATTTACAACCTGTTCTTAATTCTTACTGGTTAATGATTCACGTAGCGGTTATTGTGGCTAGTTACGGTCCATTTGCATTAGGGATGATTCTAGGTTTTGTATCGCTTTTATTGATCTTTTTTACCAATGAAAAGAACAAAGCAAAAATGGATTTGAATATTCAAGAGATTACGTACATTAACGAAATGGCATTGACAATTGGTTTAATCATGCTTACCATAGGGAATTTCCTTGGAGGACAATGGGCCAATGAAAGTTGGGGGCGTTACTGGGGATGGGATCCAAAAGAAACTTGGGCCTTGATTAGTATCATGGTATATGCCTTTGTAATTCACGCTCGTTTTGTACCTGCGTTAAGAGGAAAATGGATTTTTAACCTGATGAGTATGTTTGCTTTTATCTCGATATTGTTTACTTATTATGGAGTAAACTTTCACTTAGTGGGATTACACTCGTATGCGAGTGGTGAAGCACATTCATTAAGTTGGATTTGGTATTCATTAGGAACAATCACTTTTATTGGAGCAATCACTTATCCAAAATATAGAAAATATTATAAGAAATAATGCTGTTATAAACAGGGTATAAAAAAAGTGTCAACTAATTTAGTTGACACTTTTTTTTGGTTTAAAACCTTTCCGCTTTTAGTATTTCTGCAACAGCTATTTCGTAATTCTTTATACTATTTGCCTTTTTAATTTTCTTGTGTACTTTATGAGGATTGGTAAAAATCACTGAAAAATATTCCCACAAATGGTGCATTTTTAAAAGGATGTGTGTCGATCCAGAAAGGGACTCACTGTATCCTTGATACAAAGTATCATGAAATTCACTGATCAAATCTATCTTGTTTTTAGGATATTCTAAAGTGTCGTTTTTAATCATGCTAGGTAAAAAAGGATCAGCAATCAAACCACGTCCTATCATCCAATGGTCAATACTAGGAAAACGCGCTTGCATTTCTTTAAACTTAGTTACGGTGGTAATATCACCATTGTAATATAGTTTTACTTTACTTTGATCAACGCAAGTTTGAAAAGCATCTAAGTGCACACCACCTTTATATAATTGCTTGCCTAGACGGGCATGTATGGCAACATTTTTAACATTGTATTTTTCTAAAATTGGCAATACATCTAGAATTTCCTCTGTGGTTTCATAACCCAAACGCATTTTCATCGAAACAATAACATCAGATTCGTTTTGTACGCGATGCAATATCTCCTCAATTTTTGCTGTATTGCTAATAAGTCCAGATCCCATACCACACTTAGTGACCATAGGGTAGGGACAACCAAGATTCCAGTTTAGTTCTTTGTAGCCTAGTTCGCGTACATACTTAGAAACAAATAGAAACTCATCAGCATCGTTAGTAATGATTTGGGGAATGACCTCTAAATCAGAATTGTTCTCTGGTAATAAATCGCGTTGGTACGAATTCTTGATGATCATTTTTCCGTTTAAACGGATGTATGGTGCGTAAAAGGTATCGATTCCGCCAAAAATTTTGTTTTGTGCATTTCTAAATCGGAAATCTGTAAATCCTTGTAAAGGAGAGGAAAGTAGGGTATAGCTCATGTAATATATAAAAGTGCAAATATAACATACTTTATAGTGCAATGGATTCATTTAACAGGAATGTTGTAAAAGTGTATTTCTGCTGCTAGTAAGCTGGCTCATCAGCGATATAAAAGCATAAAAAAACCAGACAATCTGCTGATTATCTGGTTTTTTATGATATCAAAATTAAGACCGCAGTCTTTACTTTCGAAAATAAATAATTTTATACTTTTCCTAGTGTATATAATTGTTCCATTGTAGGAGTTAAGCTTCCGCCTTTTGGTTCTAATGTGATTCCAAAAGCTTCTGCATCAGCTGTTTTGTCAACTGCAAATATGTGTTGGTTATTAGCAACAAAATTGTCTAGTAAACCAATACTTGTAGGAGTAAGAGGGTTTAGTTTTAATGCCCATACTTGATACACCATTCCGTCTGGTGGCTCTGGTAAATTAGCGGCATCAACATAAACAACTTCAGTTTCCTTATTCCAATATATTTTTGCTGATGATTCAGGAGCAACAACTTGTCCGCCTAAGTTTACAACGGTATTTTTTGGATCCCTTACAACGGCTAAATTTGTTTCAGATGTAGCGTTTTTTAGTTCTAAAATCTTGAACTCTTTCTCTAATTTTGCTTTTTCAACTGCAGTTGTAGCCACTTGATTAGCAGTGATGTTTAATTCATTGTATTGGTATCCAATACCTACTAATAATAATATAGCAGCAGCCCAACCTAAATATTGTGCTCTATTGCTTGTTTCGGGTTCAAATTCGATCACTTTAGCATGCTTAAGTTCTAGTTTTTCCTTTATTTTTTCATAATTAGCAACCGAGTGAAATGGCGAAAAGCTAGATGACAAAGCCACAATAGCTTTTTCAATCGCAATTATTTCGTCGTTTATTGCTGGGTTTGTTTTGGCATGACTTGCAATTTCTTCATTTTCTTTTTCAGTCAGTAAACCATAAATATACATCTCTAAAATGCCGGATTCGATATATTCTTTGTTTTCGTTTTCCATTATGCTTTCAAATAGTTTCTTAAATCATTTATACAATTTCTATTATGTGTTTTTACTGTTCCTAACGGAATATCCAGCTCCTCAGAAGCTTCTTGCTGGGTATATCCTTTAAAAAACAATAAATCAATAATTTGTATACACTTTGGTTTGAGTCTTTTTACAAACTCTTGTATTCCAATAGTATCTACTTTGCTAGTCAGTTTGTTACTGTCTTCTAATAGATTTACGAAATTATCTGAGGATAGGTTTTTTTGACTGTTGTTAAAGTTTTTAGAACGCAATTTATCGATAGAGGTGTTTCTAGCTATATTGAGGATCCAAGTGTAAAAACGGCCTTTACTTTCATTATAAGAATCAATGTTTTTCCAGATTTTTACAAAGACATCTTGAAGAACATCTTCGGCCTCTTCTCTATTTCGGACTAAAACATTTATAACCGAAAATAAACTCTTAGAATACATATCATATAGATGTGTAAATGCTCTTTCGTCCTTTTTATATATTAAGACTAATAATTCTTCTTGGGTCATATATCTCTCTTTTAATATTACAAACTTACTTACTATTGAAGTAATTACAACCTACATAGTAAAAAAAAAGAATAATATAAAAATAATTGTATTTTTTTTAAGGTTTTAAATTATTGATAATCAGTTGATTGATTAATTTGTTGGTTTTTTTTTGACTATTTATAAAACCGCAACTTAAACAAGCCCGTAAGTGCTATTATAACCTTTTAAACTATTATAAAATGAAAAAGTCAAAAATGATTTTAGGCCTATCGCTAGTGGCGATTTCGGGTTTGGTGTTAATAGCAGCAGATCACATTGATGCACCATCTGTTACAGGTAACGCAGCAGACATTACGGATATGTATGCTTTTCAAGGACAAGATACTAACAATTTAGTATTTGCAGTCAACACACAAGGATTACTTAGTCCAGGGGCAACTGGAGCCGCTACTTTTAGCGAAAACGTAATGATTGAAGTTAACATTGATAATACTGGAGATAATGTTGAGGATCTAGTTATACAAGCAATAAGAAAAGGAGATAAGATGTATTTCTTTGGTCCTTATGCACCATCAGTAAAAGGAACTTCAAGTACAATTGATGTAAGCAAAGCTTCAGGAAGTGTTGCTATTTCTAAGTACGGAGCGACTGCTACAGTAGCAACTGAAAACGGAATGAAATTTTTTGCTGGACCAAGAGACGATCCTTTTTTCTTTGACTTAGGTCAGTTTCAAGCAATCCTAGGAAGTACAGCTACGGCTTTTAACAATCCAGGTACGGATACTTTTGCAGAAACTAATGTTCTTGCAGTAGTTATAGAGGTTCCTAAATCAAAGTTAGGTACTGCTGATGCTATTAATGTATGGTCAGAAACTAAGAAAAAACAATAATTATTAGTATTTAAACAAAATATATTATGAAATCACAAGTGAACGAATTCCGTAATAATATAAACAACAACATGATGAGCAAATCAAATAAATTTAAAATTATAGCAATGGCATTAGTTGCTTCAGTTACTATCGTAAGTTGTAATGACGACGATAATAATAACGATACAATGGTAAGTGCTGATTTTTCAGGAACTTTTGTACAACAAGATCAAATGGCTAGACCAGCAATTAATACTGTTTTTATTGCATCAGGACAACCTAAAGATGATTTTAATGGAACGGTACCTTCTGCAATGGGAGCCAAATACCAATCTGTTTTTCAATCTAGATTAATGGATTTAAATCCTGCATTTTCTACAAATGCTTTAGGACAAACGGCAGCTCAATTCACAGGATTGTTAGCGACTGATGTTCTTGGAGTTAAAACAACTGGTAAAACAACTTTTTTTGACGGTCCAAATGTACTTACAGGTAGAGCATTAGCAGATGATGTTATTGATGTAGAGCTTTTATTAATCTTTGGTGGGTCTGATGGAACTGCTAATCCAGGATTAACTTCAGATCACGTTGATGCAAATGACAAAGAATTTACTACTGCATTTCCTTACTTAGCAACAGCTTGGTAATAATAAGCATTTAAAAAACAGGGTGCTTGTTAATTTAAGCACGCTGTTTTTTATTTTTTTTCTAAAACAAACAAACAAACAAACAAACATGAAACAGTATAAAATAATTCCGTTACTGATTTTTACAATTTTATTCCTTTTCGGTTGTGAAACTAAAAAGGATCAAATAACAAAAACGGCCGACTATGAACAATATCTTGATTTAAAAAAGAATCCTTCATTGGATTTTACAAATGAGGAAATCACTTTTTGGCAAACAAAATATGATAAAGCGCCTAATCAAAAGAGCTATCTTGGGATTATTGCTTCTAAATATGCCACGCTTTTTGAATATACAGGGAACATTAATTACCTGTACAAAACCGAAAAATTATTAGTAGCGTCAAATCAAGCGAGCAATTATTCTAAAGTAAGCACGCTACGTTCTTTAGCCCGTAATTACATTGCGCAACACCGTTTTAAAGAAGCTTTGGCTCTAGCCGAAAAAGCATTTGCTATTGGTGAAGGTAAAAAGGAAACCCAAAAATTATTATTTGATGTACAAATGGAATTAGGCGATTTTGATAGTGCCTTAACTAATCTTGATGCCTTAAAAGATATGAAAGAATATGATTATCTTATTCGATTAGCAAAATGGAACGACCATAAAGGAGATTTGAATACTGCCATTGGTTTCATGGAAAAAGCAAGAGATATTGCTGAGAAAGAAGATAATAAAACACTTAAAATATGGTCATATTCTAATCTAGGAGATTTTTACGGTCATGCCGGAAGAGTTCAAGAGTCTTATGACTGTTACTTAAAAACATTAAAAATAGATCCCAATTATTCCTACGCATTAAAAGGAATTGCTTGGATAGTTTTCTCTCACGAAAGAAACACTACTGAAGCAAAGAGAATTGTTGAAGCTATTGAAGTTACCCATAATACTCCAGATTTCTTCTTGATGAAATCACAAATTGACCAGTTTGCAGGAAATAAGGAAGACGCTATAGCAAATGAAAAAGCGTATTTCAAAATGTTAACAGACCATAATTATGGCGCAATGTATAATAAATACAACGTTTTAATTTATGCTGATCAAAAACAAAATGCTGCAAAAGCACTCGAAATTGCTAAGATCGAAGTTGATCATAGGCCTACGCCAGATTCTTATTCATTATTAGCTTGGTCTTATTTAAATATTGGTGAGCATGAAAAAGCATTGGCTATAGCCAAAGAACACGTTATAGGAAATTCATTTGAACCAAAAGTGCAATACCATTTAGCAATGATATATAAAGCGAATAAAATGGAAGATAAAATTGCTCCTATTAAAGAGGAATTATTAGAAAGCATTTATGAATTAGGTCCAAATTTTGAACAGAAGATTAATACCCTGTAACTATGAAATTTTTTGTAACTAGTATTATTTTGTTTTTCGGAATCCTATCGTATGGGCAAACGCAGCAGGGGAAAATTACAGATGAATTGGGCAACCCAATAGAAAACGCCTACGTAACTAATTTAAAAACAAATACACACGCGCACACTAATGAGTTAGGGATATTTAGTATTGATAAAACGGGAGTTTCTGATGTTTTAAAAGTAAGCGCTTTAGGATATAAAAAAGCGAATTACATAGTTATAGAATTAGAAAATACGATTATTTTACTTGATGATATTTTTAGACTGAATGAAATCATAATCCAGCCAAAATTATCGGCTATGAATATCGTTTCTAAAATTGATTTGCAAACAACGCCTGTTAACTCATCTCAGGAAATACTCAGGAAAGTACCTGGATTATTCATAGGGCAACATGCTGGTGGAGGTAAGGCTGAGCAAATTTTTTTGAGAGGATTTGATATTGACCACGGTACTGATGTCGCTATTTCTGTAGACGGGATGCCTGTAAATATGGTGTCACATGCACACGGTCAGGGTTATGCTGATTTGCATTTTGTAATTCCTGAAACAGTAGAAAAAATAGATTTTGGAAAAGGTGCGTATACTGCCAGTAAAGGGGATTTTGCAACCGCAGGATACGTTGCCTTCCAAACTAAAGATAAATTAGACAGCAATAGCATTAGTTTTGAAGTGGGACAATTTAATACATTGAGAACAGTAGGGTTGTTTGATTTATTAGGCAAACAAAACAAACAATCCGCTTACATTGCAACAGAATATATCCTAACAGATGGGCCTTTTGATTCTCCCCAAAATTTTAATAGAGTCAATTTGTTAGGAAAATATAGTGTGATTTTAGACGATAATAGTAAGTTTTCCATATCGGCATCACGATTTTCAAGTAAATGGGATGCTTCAGGCCAAATTCCGTAACGATTGGTTGATTCGGGTGCAATTTCACGATTTGGTGCCGTTGATGATACTGAAGGTGGTAAAACTGCTCGTACTAATGTAAACGCAACTTTAAGCAAATCTATTGATGAAAATACGTTCTTAAAAGCCAATGCTTTTTATTCTAAATATGATTTTGAGTTGTATTCTAATTTTACTTTTTTTTTGGATGATCCTATTAATGGTGATCAGATAAAGCAAAAGGAAAACCGTTCAATATATGGCATGAATACCGAGTTAAATAAAAGTATAAAAAACAATAATTGGGATGTATTGTTCCAGTTGGGCGTTGGTTTTCGCTCTGATGCTGCTGTAGATACAGAGTTATCACATACTTTAAATAGAACTACCGTTCTTGAAAATTTAAAATTAGGGGATATTGATCAAACAAATGGTTTTACGTATCTAAACACCGAGTTTAAATTTGGAAAACTACTTATTAATCCAGCAGTGAGAGTGGATTATTTTAAATTTAATTATCAAGATAAATTACAAACGGCTTACAAAACGCAAACAGAAACTGAAGTGAAAGTTTCGCCAAAGCTGAATTTTATTTATTCTCAAAATAATGACTTACAATTTTATCTAAAGTCAGGAATTGGTTTCCATTCAAATGATACGAGAGTGGTGGTGCAAAACGATGGTAAACAAGTTTTACCCACTGCAATTGGCACTGACTTAGGGACGATTTGGAAACCTTTTCCTAAATTACTAGTTAACTCAGCGCTGTGGTATTTGTACTTAGAGCAAGAGTTTGTATATGTAGGTGATGCAGGAATTATTGAGCCTAGCGGAAAAACTAGAAGAATGGGAGTGGATTTAGGATTGCGTTATCAGTTAAATGACTGGTTGTATTTTGACGCTGACGCAAATTATACTTATGCACGTAGTATTGACGAAGCAAAAGGCGAAGATTACATTCCGCTTGCACCAGACTTTACTTCTACTGCTGGATTGAGCTTTCAAAAATGGAAAGGATTCTCTGGAGGGTTGCGTTACCGTTATTTAAAAAGCCGTCCCGCTAATGAAGATAATTCGATTGTTGCAAAAGGGTATGCAATAGCCGACTTTAATATTAACTACCAATATAAAAGTGTGACGTTTGGGGTATCAATTGAAAACCTTTTTGATACAGAGTGGAATGAAACACAATTCGCAACCGAATCAAGATTGCAAAACGAACCCAATAGTGTTGAAGAAATACACTTTACCCCAGGAACACCGTTTTTTATGAAAGGAAAAATTACCTATACTTTTTAGGCAAAGAATTTATAATTTGTTTGTTTTTGTTACTAAGCCCAGCTTTGTTTGTTTTGCTGGGCTTTTTTATGTCCATTAATTAATGAGAACAATGGAGGTATTATCATACTAATTACTTAATTTTATAACGAAATAGAAACCATGAAAAAATTAGTCTTGATTACTTGCAGTGCATTACTCTTAATGGCTCATTACACACAAGCACAAAATAAAAAGCACCTAAAAATAAATTCAGAAAAAACAATGATAAAACAAAATATATATCAGTTTAAAGTAACCGATTTATCAGGTGAAATATTTGACTTCGCAAGTCTAAAAGGTAAAAAAGTCATGATTGTTAATACAGCTTCAAAATGCGGGTTAACACCACAATACAAAGATCTGGAAGCAATTTACAAAGAATACGGAACTAAAGATTTTGTTATAATAGGTTTCCCAGCTAATAATTTTGCATCACAAGAACCAGGAACTAACGAGGAGATTGCTACTTTTTGTCAAATGAATTACGGAGTTACTTTTCCTATGATGGATAAAGTATCTGTAAAAGGTGATGATATGTGCGCGGTTTATCAGTTTTTAACTCAAAAAGATAAAAACGGTTTTCAAGATTCTGATGTGGAGTGGAACTTCCAGAAATACTTAATCAATAAAAAAGGAGAATTAGAAAAAGTAACATCTCCAAAAACATTACCTACAGATCCATCAGTTATTGACTGGATTAAAGCATAAAAATAGTAAAAAATGCTAATTCCTACTCCTATTAATATAAGAGTAGAAATTAGCATTTTTCTATTTTAAAATCAATTGCATAAAAACCGAGTGCAACCAGCGCTCAAATTTCCATCCTGATTCTTTGATTAATCCTACCGTTTCAAAGCCGTATTTTTCATGAAAATCAACACTACTTTGATTTTCAGAATCTATCACTGCAATCATGGTGTGTATGCCTTGTTTTTTTGCAATAGCAATCAATTCTAACAATAAAAGTTTGCCTATCCCTTTACCATGAATATCATTATTCACATAAACGGAATGCTCTACAGTAAATTTATAAGCTTCTTTGAATCGGAATTCACCGTACATTCCAAAACCTGCTACAGCACCATCTAGCTCAGCTATAATAACTGGAAAACCTTTTTTGACTTTGTCTTCTAGCATTTCAAGTTGCGCTGCGTAACTTCTAATGTTGTAATCATAAAGCGCTGTAGAGTGTAAGATATTATAATTTATAATGTCAAGTATGGCTTGAGTGTCTTCAGTTTTATAGTTTCTTAACTGGATATTCATAATAGTATTATTTGTTTCCAAAATTAAGAAAATTCAGTTAAAATAAAACGAAAAGAGGATGCAAGTTTGTAACTTTGCTTGGATTAAGATTTCCAGTAGTTTTAAACTCGAAATCCTTAAAATTAAACTAAAAAAGGAATGATTTACCCAAAAATACCCTTAGCGCAAAGCATTATCGAAATTTGTCGTGCAAAAGGAATCGCCACCATAGTAATCTCTCCAGGTTCTAGAAATGCACCGCTTACATTAGGATTTTCTACAAATACTAATTTTGAATGTTTTAGTATTGCTGATGAACGTTCGGCAGCATTTTTTGCGTTAGGAATAGCACAACAAAAAAAAGTTCCAGTTGCTTTAGTTTGTAGTTCTGGCTCTGCTTTACTAAATTATTACCCCGCTTTTGCCGAAGCATTCTACAGTCAAATTCCGGTAATTGTGATATCTGCTGATCGACCACAAAGTAAAATTGATATTGGGGATGGACAAACCATTCGTCAAGAAAATGTTTATGCAAATCATTGTTTGTATAATGCCAATCTAACCGAAGAAGCTTCAGTTGTAAATGATCAATTAATTTGTGAAGCCATTGATACCGCCATTCAAGAAAGTGGACCCGTACACATCAATGCGCCTTTTGAAGAGCCATTGTATGAGACGGTTACTGCACTTTCGGTTTCGCCAATAGTTACCGCTTCCGCAAAATTTACTCCTGCAATCACAACTAAAGAATTGGCTCCATTTGGAGATATTTGGAACAAAGCAAGCAAGAAGATGATTCTTGTAGGAGTGAATCCACCTGAATTTGTAGAGCAAGCCATTATGGATCATCTAGCCACAGATCCTTCAATTATTGTAATGACAGAAACAACTTCTAATTTACATCACCCTACATTTATTAATAACATAGACACCATAATTACGCCTTTTACAGCAACAGATTTCGAGGATTTTTGTCCTGATATATTGCTAACTTTTGGAGGAATGATTGTTTCTAAAAGAATTAAGGCTTTTCTACGTAAGTACAAACCAACTAATCACTGGCATATTGATACTTTAAGAGGTTACGATACCTTTGGTGCATTGACACATCATTTTAAAGTATGTCCTAACGTTTTCTTTAATGCTTTTATACCTTTGGTTGATACCAAAATAAAAAGTGATTATTTCCATAAAATGGATGCAATAGTACAATTACGCAAGTTAAAAACAGAAGAATATTTAGCTAAAATTCCATTCTCCGACTTTAAAGTCTTTGAAAAGGTGATTCAGTCATTGCCTAAAGATACCCAGTTGCAAGTCAGCAATAGTTCCGCCATTAGGTATGCGCAGTTAATTGATATTGATCCTTCAATTGAAGTATTTTGTAATCGAGGAACAAGTGGTATTGATGGAAGCACGTCTACGGCAATTGGTGCAGCTGTTGCCAATAAAAAGCAAACGGTATTCATTACCGGAGACATTGGTTTTTTATACGATAGTAACGGCTTGTGGAATAATTATATTCCGAGAAATTTTAAAATTGTTTTGATCAATAATGGAGGAGGGGGAATATTTAGAATTCTGCCTGGTCATGAAGAAACAGAAGTATTTAATACTTTCTTTGAAACGGCACATGATCTAACTGCTGCGCATTTAGCTAAAATGTACAATATGAATTACCATGCTGTAGCTAATGAAACTGATTTAGTAGCATTGTTACCTGCATTTTTTGAAAATAATGAGAAACCAGCAATTTTAGAAGTGTTTACACCTACATTAATTAATGATAAGATATTGCTTCAATTTTTTAAGGAATTGATCTAAAATCAAGAAATCATGTTTGGTAGAATACCTTTATTATGCTTTTGTTTTAACGAGAAATACCTCTTTGTTTTGTGTTTTAATCTTTAAAAGCTTTGTTTTTATGTTTTTTATCGGATTTTTTAACTTATTATCTTTATTTTAAATAATTTTTGGTAAAATTATAGCTACTTTTGAATAAATCCTTAAATTTGAGATAATAAAAACCATTAACCTTAATTATTAAATATATTTTTATGAGCAAGAGAGACGAATTAATTGTAAAATACGCAGCAGATTTAAAAGACAAATGTGGAGTAACTCCGGATATGGATTTATTGACCAAAGTAACTATTGGTTGTGGACCATCGATTTATAATGCTGATTCATCAACTGTTGCTGGTAGCCAACAATCAGAATTGGATACGGTTAAAAATAATTTTTTAATTAAAAAATTAGGATTAAAAGATGGACCTGATTTAGACGCAGCTATTGATGCAGTAATTGAAAAATACGGTCGTTCAAACAAAACAAAACATAGAGCTGTAGTTTACTACTTATTAGCTGTTCACTTTAAAAAAGAAAGTGTTTACAATAAATAATACAAACCACATATAAATAAAAAAGCGCCTTAATGGCGCTTTTTTTATGGGTAAACTTTAAATTTATCGTACAGGTATGGGAAAAATAGGCAAACTTGCATGTCCTAACTCATCTACTGCTTGCACTGCAAAAAGAAAGTTATCTTTAGAATAAGGAATAGTTGCTCGAGTATCAGTTAAAAAAACACTTTTCTGCCAGTTGGCATCAGAGGTTTCTCTAATTAATATTTGATAGCCATGAACTTTTTTATCATTTGCAGGTTTCCAAGCTAAAGTAGAGAAATTAGTTAAGTCTTTTACTTCTATAACCACATTTGTAGGTGATTTAGGTGCCCAAGCTAAGTTAGCTAAAGTAACTAAATTTGAAGCTGTAATTTTTCTGAGGTATTCAAAATCCATGAATTCAGGAAGATCTCCATATTTAATTGCATTTTCTGTACGTAAATCTTGGTGTTGGTGGTCAAAATTTTCATTCATTTCACAAAAACGAACGGCTGTAAATCCATTTTGACTAAAAGGAGTGTGATCACCACCGCGTAAAAAACGGTCGTTTCTATACACAAGATTCACTTCAAGCTGTTCTACATATTGTTCAGTTACGGTTTTAATATAGCGTGCTAATAATCTAGACGGACTATCATTGTCTCTATTTGTTAGTTTGCGCATTTTAGCTTCGTCCTCAGTTTCTAAATAGGGTGTTGCTTCACTAAAAACACGAAATTTAGTATTGTCTCTTAAGTTTGTTCCACTAGACAAACTATTTCCTATCATGTCATTATTAAGCATGGCAACAATATTCCATTTTTCTTGTTTAGCGACTTCGGCTAAATGTTTTGCACCGTACAAACCTTGTTCTTCTCCTGTAACAGCTACAAAAATTATTGTATAAGGAAAAGCTCTTTTACTCATAATTTTAGAAAGCTCCATCATAGCCGCTACACCTGAACCATCATCGTTAGCCCCTGGTGAGTCTGCTTTTGCATCCATAACATCAGTAACTCTAGAGTCTATATGTCCGCTAACAATAAGTACACGGTCATCTGCAGGATCAGTTCCTTTTAAAGTAGCCATTACATTAGCAAGTTGGCTGTCTTTTGCAATGCGTTTGCCATCGGCTTTTACATCAAAAAAATCCATAGTAGTGGTTAATCTTCCATTTGAAGCCAACGCATATTTTTCAAACTCCAACTTTACCCAGCGTTGTGCTGCTCCAATTCCGCGACTGTTACTTTTAGTGTCGCTTAGGGTATGGCGGGTTCCAAAAGAAACGAGCTTTTTTACAGTGGCTTCAAGGTTATCTGCTTTGATCTCAGTAACCATTTTTTTTATTTCAGGATCATCAACAGTAATTTGGGCTATAGTTATTTGCGTAAAGAAGAGCAATGCAAAAAGATAGAAAATAGGTTTTGGATTCATTTGTTTAGGGTATTTGTGTTTGAAAATTTAAAAATAAGTAAAAAATTAAGGTTTATAAGCAGTAAAAATAAATTTAATAGTTGTTTAAGCTTTTGGGGAGTTGTTTGTGTTCGTTATTCAATAAAAAAGTAGTTGCTAATTAGCCCTGATGGGAGCAAGTATCCTTTTTTGGCTGGTGTTCAGCCAAAAAGATACTGCGTACAGCAGGACAAATCGTATTTTTGAAAAGGATAGTTGCTGCTCCTATATAAAATAAGTAGTAATTATGGGCTAGTGTGGGTTTGTTATTTTCAAACTTCGTACCTTTGCGCTTTAGAAATTGAAAGAATATGATTGAAATAGGAAAATACAATACGCTTACCATTTTACGAGATACCAAAGTGGGATTATTTTTAGGGAATCCTGAAGAAGATCCTGAAGGAATACATGACATTTTGTTGCCTAATAAATACGTTCCAAACGAATTTGAAATAGGGGAAGAGCTCATTGTTTTTGTTTATTTGGATCATGAAGAACGTCCCGTTTCTACTACATTAGAACCGTATATTTTGTTGAATGAATTTGCGCTTTTACGTGTGAATTATGTCAACCAGATAGGTGCTTTTATGGATTGGGGAATGGAAAAAGATATTTTAGTTCCGTTTAAAGAGCAAGCACGTCCTATGGAAAAAGGAAAACGTTACTTGGTTTACCTTTATATGGATGAAAAAACTAACCGTCTTGTTGCTTCAAGTAAGACCAACCAGTTCTTAAAAAATGAAGAGCTTACGGTAGAAAAAGGAGAAGAAGTAGAGTTGATTGTTTCGCATATTACTGAAATTGGAATTAACGTAATTATTAATGAGCGTCACAAAGGACTGCTTTATAAAGATGAGGTTTATGATGATGCAATTCGTACAGGAGACCGTATGCGTGGCTACATCAAGAACATTCGTCCTGATAATAAAATTGATGTTGCATTGCAAATTCAAGGTTATGAAAGCATTGAACCTAATGCCGACTTGATTTTAGATGAATTGAGAGCGAGCCGTGGTTTTTTACGCCTTACAGATAGTTCTCACCCTGAAGATATTAAAACTGTGTTGAAAATGAGCAAGAAAACGTTCAAGAAAGCGATAGGTGCTTTATATAGAGAAAAATTAATTGAAATTAAAGAAGACGGAATTTACTTGATTAAGGAGTAATTAAATCTTAGAATTGATATAAAAAAAAGAAAGACTAATCGTTGCCGGTTAGTCTTTCTATTTATAACACCTTATGAATTGCGTGTTATAGTTGCATTTTGCAAATCCATTACTTTATAATGTCTTACTTTTAAGTCTTTACCTTTTTTTACTTATTAAATAAAATTGAGGCTCAAATTCACATTATTGCCATCTGGTTGCTATTATTACGAGTAGATTTTACTTTTTCATTTTATTGATTAGTGTATAATCAAAGTATAGTAATCTACTTTTTAACCTTAGGGGTTACTATTGAAATATCCTTATTTCGTTTAATAAGTTCCTATTGGTCTCTTTTTCTTCGATTTTTAATTTGAGTACCGTACAAAAAAGAGTGGTAAAGCAATTTGAATTTTTCAAAAGCATTCTTTTTTTAGGTTAATAAATCAGTTAAAATAAAATAACCAACTGTATTGTGTTGATTAACAGTTATAAAATTAGTAAAAAATACAGTTACAAACTGTTAAAAGTGTGTGTTTTTTTCAAATTGTTTTTTTTTTAGAAAATGGAATGAGCGATTTAGTTCAGCTTTAGCTATTGTTGAATGTTGTAAAGTGTAAAAAATGATTTAATTTTACACTATAAAATTTAAAACTCATATAATGGACTGGATAACTGCTAGAGAATTTGAAGATATAACCTATAAGAAATGCAATGGCGTTGCGCGTATTGCATTTAATAGACCTGATGTGCGCAATGCTTTTAGACCTAAAACAACAGCGGAATTATACCAAGCTTTTTATGACGCTCAAGAGGACACCTCGATAGGAGTGGTTTTACTTTCGGCAGAAGGACCTTCGTCAAAAGATGGCGTTTATTCTTTTTGTAGTGGAGGGGATCAAAATGCACGCGGACATCAAGGATACGTAGGTGAAGATGGGCAACACCGTCTCAATATATTAGAGGTACAACGTTTAATTCGTTTTATGCCAAAAGTAGTTATTGCTGTAGTTCCAGGTTGGGCTGTAGGTGGTGGACATAGTTTACACGTAGTGTGTGATATGACTCTTGCTAGTAAAGAACATGCTATTTTTAAACAAACAGATGCTGATGTAACAAGCTTTGATGGTGGTTACGGGTCGGCTTATTTAGCTAAAATGGTAGGGCAGAAGAAAGCCAGAGAAATTTTCTTTTTAGGTCGCAATTACAATGCTCAAGAAGCAATGGATATGGGGATGGTAAATGCCGTAATCCCGCATGCTGAATTAGAAGATACTGCTTATGAGTGGGCGCAAGAAATATTAGGAAAATCTCCTATGGCGATCAAAATGTTGAAATTTGCAATGAACCTTACTGATGATGGTATGGTTGGACAACAAGTTTTTGCTGGTGAGGCAACTCGTTTAGCGTATATGACTGAAGAGGCTAAGGAAGGTAGAAACGCATTTCTTGAAAAACGTAAGCCAAACTTTGAGAAAAAATGGTTGCCATAAAACTTTCAATATTTTAAAATTTAAATAATTTACATGGAGCATTTTACAAATGAAGTAATTGACACCACACAGCTTCCTCGATTTGAAGCTGTGGCGTTGTCTAAGTTGGATTCTAATTATTGGAAAGTTATTGGACTTAATATTCTGATTACTTTTTTGATTTTAGGAATCGGACTTGGTGCTCTATTGTTTTTTAACCCAGGCTTACAAGAATTCTGGATGCCGTTATTGGGGCTTTTTGGGTTGTTTTTTGGATTTGTTATTTTGTTTGCAGCCTTAAGCGTAAAGAAAAAAGCATTTGCATTTAGAACTCATGATGTTATTTTTCAGAGCGGTGTTATCGCGACAAATACTATTGTAATTCCGTATAACAGAGTTCAACACGTGGCTTTACATGAAGGATTTATTGCTAGAATTTTTGGGCTAGCCAAAGTAGAAATATTTACAGCAGGAGGAAGCGCGAGTGATATTGCTATTCCAGGAATTGCTTTGGCGCAAGCCGAAGATATCAAACAGCTGTTGATGGGTAAAATTCAAAAGAAACTCTAATGGAGGAACAATTTGGACAACCGCAAAGGCAATCCTCAGTAGGGGTTTTGATTATGTTTATGAATACACTGCAAAAATGGTTGCGTGCTTTAGGACCTATTGTTTTAATCTATTTTATTAGATTCAAAGACTTAGATAAAGCATACTTAATTTTAGGTGTTTTTGTTTTTTTAGTATTGATTGCTGTAGTGGCTTTTTTAAAATATAAAAATTTCACCTTTTATCTGGACAGTGATAATAAGGAGTTTGTCATTCAAGAAGGTATTTTGAATAAAACAAAAACCATTATCCAACTGGATAAAATCCAACAAGTAAATATCAATCAGTCGTTTATTCAGCGGTTGATCAATGTTTATGAAATTAATGTAGACACAGCTGGAAGCGCTGAAAAAGAGGGGCAAATTAAGGCAATTACTCATTCATTGGCATTAGCATTAAAAGCGAGACTTTTAGAAAAGGAAAATAATGAAGTTGCTGAAAATGAAGGGGTTTTTAATCCAGTAACGTCACATGAAAAAACGGCTGAGGAATCGTTTATCAAAATTAGTTTTTTGAGTTTGTTAAAAGTTGGAATCACATCAAATTACGTAAAAACGTTCAGTTTGATTTTAGCTTTTTTTATTACAATTTACGAAAACACTAAGAACATATTATCAGAGTCGGATTTTGAAGTTCAAAATCAAAACATTGATAGTTTTTTTGAACAGAGTACCTTTATAATACCAATAGTGTTGGTAATGCTTTGTTTGATTCTAATTATTAATTTGATTCGTGTAATTTTTAAATATTTCGATTATAAAATAGTAAAGCAAAACGGATCGTTACTGTTATCATTTGGATTGCTGAGTACAAAAAGTACCATCATCAAGTCAGATAAAGTGCAGTTAGTTACCATTACTAGTAATTATTTTCAGAAGAAAATGGATATTCTGGAACTTAAAATTAAACAAGCTACCAGCGGCGAAAAACAAGAGAAGAAAGCGCTTATTGAGATTCCAGGATGTAATAAGGAGGAAAAAGACGCGATTTTAGCGCTTTTATACAATACAATACCTGAGAAAGGATTGGCTTTAAAACCAAATTATAGGAAGTTAGTATTCTCAATATTTTTGTCCATTGTATTGCCTTTTAGTGGGTATATGGCTTTTGCATATTATATTGAGCCACAATTTTTTCAATATTTTATAGGAGCAGTTTGCTATGTATTGTTTGTAGGAACGATATTGGTTTTTGGATTTAGAAACAACCGTTTATTTATCACAAATGATTTTATCATAAAGCAAAGTGGCGCTTGGGATATTGATAATACCATTGTTGAAACAGGAAAAATACAAGCCATTACCACATCGCAATTATTTTGGCACAAAAGAGCTAATATTGGATCAGTTACAATCCATACCGCAGGCGGAAACCTGTCTTTTCAGTTAGGAAATTTTTCGACCATTAAAGACTATGTTAATTTATGGCTGTATAAAATAGAAGTTTCTAATAGCAATTGGATGTGAGTTTTGTAAGGTTACAGAATAAATATAAATAGAGAATAGAATAAAAAGAATAATAAATAAATAAAATAAAAATGAAACATTGGATTGAAGCTGCACGACTACGAACATTACCCTTGTCCGTTTCTGGTATAATAGTAGGAAGCATCTATGCATTGGCACACCCAACAGATAATATCTTGACACCAACTGATGTTTTCAACTGGAAAATATTTGGTTTTGCTATTTTGACAACTTTAGGATTACAAATATTATCTAATTTTGCTAACGATTATGGTGATGGAGTCAAAGGAACTGATAATGCAGATCGAGTAGGACCGATGCGCGCAATTCAAAGCGGAGTCATTACTCCAGCAGCTATGAAGCGGGCTATAATTATTACGTCACTGTTGACCTTAGTATCGGCAATATTGCTAATTTTTTATGCTTTCGCAGATACGAATTTGTATTACTCCCTGTTTTACCTAGTTTTAGGAATAGTAGCAATTGCATCAGCAATTCGATACACTGTAGGGAATTCAGCTTACGGCTACAAAGGATTTGGTGATTTATTTGTGTTTGTATTTTTTGGACTTGTAAGTACTTTGGGAGTGAATTTTTTATATTCTCAGGAACTAGATTTTAAACTTTTTTTACCAGCAACAGCAATAGGTTTATTGAGTGTAGGTGTTTTAAATTTAAACAACATGCGCGACGAAGCTTCAGATAAAGCTGCAGGAAAAAATACAGTTGTAGTGAAAATGGGAGGGAAAAATGCTAAAAAATACCACTATTTCTTGGTTATTACCGCTATGGTTTTAGTGGTCGTTTTTGCTATAATAAGCGATTTTCAGTTTGACCAATACCTATTTTTACTAGCTTACATACCTTTGACTAAACATTTAATCAACGTATATAAAAACCAAGAACCAAAAGCTTTAGACCCAGAATTAAAAAAATTAGCCCTTAGCACTTTTGCACTTTCTATATTGCTAGCGTTGAGCATGATTTATTTTGTTTCGGATGTTATTGTCAATACGTTCTTAGGAGGTAGATAATTATAAATTTTTAAATTTCACATAATGAAAATTACATTTTACGGACACGCTTCTTTGGGTATCCAAGTAGGAGGCAAACATATTTTAGTGGATCCATTTATTTCAGGAAATCCACTAGCAGCACACATTGATATTAATGCCTTAAAAGCCGACTATATCCTAGTTACTCATGCACACGGTGATCATGTGTTAGACGTAGAAACTATTGCTAAAAGAACGAATGCCATTATCGTGTCTAATGCCGAAATCGCAGGTCATTACGCAGCTAAAGGACTTACAGCGCACCCTATGAATCACGGTGGGAGTTGGAATTTTGACTTCGGGAAAGTAAAGTATGTCAATGCAATCCATTCAAGTTCGTTTCCTGATGGTTCTTATGGAGGGAATCCTGGAGGTTTTGTAATTGAAGGAGAACATAAAAATATTTATGTTGCCGGTGACACTGCTTTAACAATGGACATGCAGCTAATTCCTATGCGTACCAAGTTAGATTTGGCTATTCTACCTATTGGTGATAATTTTACTATGGATGTTGAGGATGCTATTATCGCTTCTAATTTTGTAGGTTGTGATAAAATTTTAGGATATCATTACGATACTTTTGGATACATCGAAATCAATCATAAAGAAGCCATTCAAAAGTTTTTTGATGCAGGCAAAGATTTAATGTTGCTCGACATTGGACAAAGTATCGATTTATAAATAATTCATTTTATACCATTAAGCAACCGGAGAAATACTTTGGTCTTAATGGTATATTTTTTTAAAGTTGTTTCGTTTTTAGGAGCTATTTCCAGCTGTACGTTGCAATCTTTGTTGCCTTCCCTAAAAATCGGGAAGGCCGCAAAGGATTTCCACTTCCATCTGGGCTAGGGCTTATTGTTATTAAAATACATACCAGTGAAAAAAATACTTTCTGTGCTATTCATTAGCATTATTTATCAAGCAGCTTCTGCGCAACAAGATGGTTTTTGGGACCAGCAACGATCCATAACTAAAGAACTAATTGTTTCTGCTGGAGAGCGCACAATTTTCAAAGCCGATGATTTTCCCATAGGAACAACAGAGCTAATTTACCGCATTACCATTCTAGATGATAATCAGCAATTAGCAACGAGTCTAATATCGCTTTTAAAAGCCATTCCTGATCCTACAGGAATAAGTCAAGGATCTGCAGGTGCTGTTTTCTTGATGTCAAAAATCTCCGGAGATGATAAATGCAATTACGTAATTTTTACTAGTAATGATTTGGCTACAGCCTATCAAAAAACGGGTAAAACTGATAATGCCTGCTTTAATCAAAACATGCCGTTAAGTAAGGATGCCAAACGCCTTACGATTGATAAATCGAGCTGCATGCAATCAAGTAGCAGTAGTTTGTGGTTTGGTTTTCAAAGTTCAAATTGGATTATGAAACAAAAAATCGTACTCGAAATTGTACCTTGGGTAGATAATAAACTTAGCCGTGGCTGGACATTAGCCAACCGAAAAACGGTAATTAATCAATGTAAAACATCCTCTTTAGCCAGAAAAATGGTCAATTCTGATGATTTTTGTATTTGTGTAGAAGAAAAAATCCAAAAAAAATACAAGTTCCAAGAGTTTCAAAAAATGCTAGCGATAGAACAAGCTAAGGATTATAAAGATTTTGGTGACCTATGCTTCGTTGAAACAGGGGCTTCTAAGATGCAAAATGAAGCGTTTAGGACTAGAGCTATAGATTTTGAGAAAAGAGGCGATTACAGCAACGCAATTGCGCAATATAACTTGATAATAGCAGATAGGAAAGCTACCGTAAAAGATTATAGTGCTATTGGTTTTGATTACATTTTGACAAAGCAATATGCAAAAGCCATAAAGTTTTTAAAAGAAGGTGAAAAACTAGATGAAACAGAGTTATTGATTAAACTCCGTTTAGCGCACGCCTATTTACTAAACGACGATTATAAAAACGCAAAAGCAATTTATAAAGAGTACCAATCTCAAAACGTTACCGATACCGTGAGCTGGGTTGAAAAGATGAAGCAAGATTTTCAAGTATTCAAAACAGCGGGACTAAATTCGGATGATTTTGATAAGGTATTGAAGTTAGTGAAATAGGTGGTTTATTTTGTCAAATCGAGCGGAGCTGATATTGATTTTTTTGAATTGTAAACGTGTTCTCGACTCCGCTCGAAGTGACAGTAGGTTTTGCACAAGAGGATAATTAGTGTCAAATCGATTTCTCGACTCCGCTCGAACTGACAATAGATTTTGCATAAGAGGATAAGTAGTGTCAAATCGAGCGGAGTCGAGATTGATTACGGTAGTTGTGAAACGAGTTCTCGACTCCGCTCGAATTGGCGGTAGGTTTTATTCAAGATGTTAAGTAATTGTCAAATCGAGCGTAGTCGAGATTGATTTTGAAATTGTAAAACGAGTTCTTGACTCTGTTCGAGTTGACAGTAGGTTTTTTTCAAGATGATAAGAAATTATCAAATCGAGCGTAGTCGAGATTAATTAAAATAAAACTTAGCGAACCTTTGTGAAAAATATTTGCGCTCTTTTGCAATTAAAAAAAACATTATAAAATGAAAGCAACTTACCATAAATATATTTTAGACTTCAAACATCCTTCGGGAACTTCTCGAGGGGTTTTAACCCAAAAAGAAACTTGGTTTATTGTACTTGAAAAAGACGGTAAAAAAGGAATAGGAGAGTGCGGAATTTTACGTGGCTTGAGTATTGATGATCGACCTGATTATGAATCAAAATTGCAGTGGACTTGCAATAATATTCATTTGGGTGAAAACCAACTTTGGGAAGCGTTAATTGAGTTTCCTTCAATACAGTTTGGTGTTGAAATGGCATTTCAATCTTTGCTTAGTGAAAATCCTTTTTTACTGTTTCCATCACCGTTTACTGAAGGTAGTAAATCGATTCTAATTAATGGCTTAGTTTGGATGGGGGAACCGTTGTTTATGAAGCAGCAAATAGAAGAGAAACTAGCACAAGGATTTCATTGTGTCAAGTTAAAAATTGGTGCTATCGATTTTGATAAAGAATTGCAATTATTGAGTTATATTCGGGAGAATTTCACAGCCGAAGAGGTTGAAATAAGGGTAGATGCAAATGGTGCTTTTGATATAAATAAAGCTTTAAGTAAAATAACACAACTAACTGAATTTAAAATACATAGCATTGAGCAGCCTATTCAAAAAAACAACACTGACAGTATGGCAGAGTTGTGCAAAATCACTCCTTTACCCATTGCATTAGATGAAGAGCTGATAGGTGTGTTTAATTATGATGAAAAGGAGGCGTTATTAGTCAAAATCAAACCACAATTCATCATTTTAAAACCGAGTTTTATAGGTGGTTATAAAGGAACTCAAGAATGGATTTCGCTAGCTGAAAAGCATGATGTTGGCTGGTGGATTACCTCTGCTTTAGAGAGTAATATTGGGTTAAATGCTATTGCACAATGGACGTATTTAAAGCAAAATAAAATGCCTCAAGGTTTAGGAACTGGAGCGCTTTATACTAATAATTTTGATTGCCCCTTGCTAGTTTCTGAAGGGCAATTGTGGTATGAAAAAGATGTTAATTGGTCATTTGATTTTGATGATTTTGCAGTTCTATAAGTTTTGATTCTAACTTTAAACTTCACAAAAAAAGCGATTCTCACAAGGCTGTAAGAATCGCTTTTTTATTGTAAAAACTGGGTTGTTTTTTTTGCCTTAAATAGGTTTATAATTTAGCGTATACTGCAAAGTTAATTGATGGGGCAAGTGGTGCATTATCGTTTCCAAAAGCGCCAAATGTTGCTATATTAGCACCGTATTTGTCTTTGGAAAACTCATAATTAAATTTTAAACCAAATGCATTATAAGTTTGACGGTCCAAATAAGAAGGCCATTTTGAAGTATTATTTTCAAAAGCACTTTCTTTAGCTACGGGATTTTTAGTATCCAAGGCCAGTATAAGGTGTCCTTTTGGGATGATGTTATATCCTAATTCAGCAGCGAATTTTAAGTAATCAGAGTAGTCATTTGTCATGTAACCATACCCTATATTTCCAAAATAATACCATTTACCACTACTACTTCCTACACTTAAGTAAGGAATAAATGTTGCGGCATTAAAGTCGGTACTTAAGCTGTTTGTTACATCTTTTTTAGAAGTATTAGCTTGAAATTGTAATCCAGTACTGATCTTCCATTTATGATCATAAACCTTGTATTTAAGCCCAAAAGTTAGGTTTCCTAATCCAGAAATACTTCCGGATGCATTTGTTAGCTTAGACTCAAAGCTAGCAAATTTTACAGGAACAATAAGCAAAGCTTCTAGGTTATCTGTAATTCCGTACTCGGTATATAGTTGTGTAGTGACATCAGTGTAATCAGCTCCGAGAGTAATTTTTTCACCATCAATTTGTGCTTTATCATAAAAAAGGCCTGACACACCTAGTTGAACGTAAGCCCTTCCTTTTTCTTTTGTCCATGGACTTTGCGCTTGGATAAGCTGAGCGGATACAGCTATAAATAATACTAAAATACTCTTTTTCATATATTTATTGGTTTATTATTTAGACGGTAAACATGATTTTTCCTGACAAAAAAACAAAAAAATCCGTTTTTATTTAAAAAACGGATTTGATATGCTATAAATAATGTATTGTGATTTTATTTTGATTGCATTTTTTTAGCAAATTTTCCTATTGTCATTCCTTGAACTAAAATAGAGAAACAAACAATAACATAAGTAATGGTTACCCAGATATCTTTGTTATATTCTGGTGCAATAGATAATGCAAGCGCTATAGAAATACCACCTCTCAGTCCACCCCAAGTAAGTATAAGAATCGTTTTTTGAGTAATTCTTTCTTTTAAACGTACCGCAATTGACGGAATGTAAACAGAGATATATCTTGTAATTAATGTTATAAATAATAGGATTACTGCAGCGATAATAATCTTTTGATTTGTTTGTATAATTAGTAATTCTAAACCAATTAACACAAACAATACTGCATTTAGGATTTCATCAATTAATTCCCAAAATTTATCAATATATTCCGCAGTAATATCAGACATACCTTTACTTTTCCCTTGATTTCCGGTAATTAATCCAGCAGCAACCATTGCTAGAGGTCCAGAAACATGTGTGTAGTGCGCAAATGTGTAACCACCCATTACAATAGCTAGTGTGATTAAAACTTCTACTTGGTAGTTATCAATACTTGCAATAAGTTTGTAGCCTATATAACCTAGTGCGACTCCTAATAGTAATCCTCCGATTGCTTCTTGTCCAAACAACATCAAGATATTTGTTAAATCAAAATCAGTGCCTGGTTTTGCTAGTTTTAAGATGGTGATAAAAACCACAACTGCTACACCATCATTAAATAAGGACTCTCCTGCTATTTTAGTTTCTAATGACTTCGTCACTCCAGCTGTTTTTAAAATACTTAATACGGCAATAGGGTCAGTAGGGGAGATTAAGGCTCCAAATAGCATGGCGTGAATCAGTTCTACTTTTATACCCATAAAGTTTAACAAATAGAAACTAGCAAACCCAATAACAAAAGTACTGATCAGTACACTTATTGTTGAAAAAAGTAAAATACTCAGTTTTTCGTTATTTAAATCCTTGAATTTAATATGGATAGCTCCCGCAAAAAGCATAAAACTCAACATACCTTCGAGAAGTAATTCACTAAAATTAATGTCCTCCATTTTGATAGCAATACTCTCCTTGAATGAAGGGAAGTAATAGCCAAGAATTAGCATTATAAAAGAGAAAATTAAAGAAACAAACATCAATCCAATAGCATTGGGAAGTTTTAAAATTCTGAAATTAATGTATGCAAAACCAGCAGACAGCACGATAAGCACTGAAAAAAGATGAAAGAAATCCATTTGTTATTTTTTAATATTAATGTTAAAATCGGGTGCTTGAACCAATTGAAATGTAGCAGAGGCCATTTTTACAAGACCATTTGTGGCTTCTATATCGGTCATTATTTTGGTAAATAATATTGTTTTAGTAGCCCTTCTTTTTTTATACCCCACAACATAACGCAGCGTGTATTCAGCCCAATTGTCATTTGCTACAAGCGACACCATTGGTTCAGTTTGAGCCTCTTCAAGACGGTATTTGTTTTGGAGTTTATGCCATTTTTCTTTAGAAGCAGCTGTTAGGTCTTTGGCAACTAGATTTCCTGCATTTAAGATAATTTCTTGTGCTTTGTCATAATTGCTTCCGTATTGAATAGGTATTTTAATTTCATCCCATAAAAACGGAAAATCGCCTGAGTAATTAAAAACGGGTTCTTTAAAAACATAACTATTAGCAATAAGAACAATGCGGCCATTATATAAATCGCCATCAACCCATTGTCCTGTTTCCATGATAGTAGTTCGTAAGACGCCAATATCCATCACGTCACCTTTGATTCCGCCTAATTGAACCCGATCTCCTGTGTTGTAAAAACCACCAAACATGATGGCTAGCCAACCAGCAAAAGAAGCGATTACTTCTTGCAAAGCAAAGGCTATTCCTGCTCCTGCAACTCCTAAGGCAACTGTAAATCCACCTAGTTTATCGCTAAATACAATGGTTAGAAATACGATTGTTATTAGGTAACCTATAAAAGTGCTTATTTTTTTTGCCTTATAGCGGTTGTCGTTGTCTTGTATTTTAGTAAACAACTTTTTTTGAAGTAGATTTATTAAAACCCAGATAACGCCCATGCCAATAAGAAAAGTCACAATTTTTCCAACAGTGGGATTATATAGATATTCTTGAATTTGCTCTTCCATATTTATTTACTGATATGTACAACGCGTTGTGGAAATGGGATAGTGATGTTATGTTTTTTAAATAATTGAAATATCCGAACTCTTAGTTCGCTTTTTCTATTTTCGACTCTAAAGACATCTTCAGACCAGAAGTAAATTCCGAAATCCAACGAAGAATCTCCAAAATCATTAAAACGTACAAAAGGTTTTGGTTCTTTTAAAACGCCTTCTTGCTCGTCAATTGCCTGTTTTAGTAATAGCATTACTTGGTCAACATCTGAAGTATAATCAACGCCCACAGCTACATCAAATCTTGATGTAATGTCGCTATGTGTCCAGTTAATTAATTGGTTTCTTGTTAGATCAGAATTGGGTAGAATAATGAATTTATCATCACGGGTAAGTACTGTCGTGGTCCTCATATTGATTTCTTTTACAATACATACTAAGCCATTTGATTCTAAAACATCATTAACCTTTACAGAGGAGTCCACAAGAAGAATAATTCCTGATATAAAATCACTAAATAAATTTTGTAATCCTAAACCAACACCTACAAGCAATGCTGCAGAACCTGCAACCAATACAGATAAGTTGAAACCAAACATTTCTAAACCAATGATTATGGCAACAACAGTTACTAAATATTTTATCAAATTGTAGATAGAATATTTTTTACCAACATCAATCTTATCAATTCGATAAATTGCTTTTCTAATTACTTTTAAAGTTATTAGAATAATTAATATAAAAGCTATAAGCTTAAGGATGCTTATAATTTGTAAGTTATAAGCACCTATTTTAATAAGCGTATAGTATAATATTTGTTCCATGTATGGTTTAAATTAAGCGCTTGGTTTTTTAGAATTACATAATTAAACGTACCCCACCAAGTTCAGAAACACGGTATGAAAAACGATCCCCAGGAGAACCAATGAACATAAAGTTTTTAGGAATTCCCCATTTAATTGATAATTCATCAATGATTTTAGGTCCAAATTCCCCTTCTAATTCAATGAATTCAATGTCGATTTCAGGGTAAGCACGATCAAGTACTTTTAAATCTTTAATCAATAATTGATTATCCTCTTGATCTTTATTAATATTTACAATTTTTAATTTCTTTGTAGTTTCGTTATTCTGAACGTACTGCATTACTTTATTTATGATTGCAACATCGTCTCCTTTAGTAAAAAATACAAATTCTTGGGAATTTATCTTTAGATTCATTTTTAATAAATAACGGTTACTAAAGATGACCATTTTACGTAACGGTTTGTAGAAATATTCTAAAGCTTCTATTAAAAGTCTAATGATTAGCGAACGGTTAAGCATAATGGCTACAAAACCAAAGGCAGGCACTAAATACTGTAAAAAAGTATAAAAAGAAGCAAGATTCAATTTCATATTTCCAATAAAAGCAGTGATAATTAACGCCACAGCAATTACAACAGAAATACCTCGTGCTTTTTCAGGTCTTGGTAATTTTTTTCGTTTAAATTTCAATAGTAAGTTTCCTATTCCAAATAATGCCATTACAGCTAAAAATGAAAATGTGTAAACACCTGCTAGAGCTATGATATCTCCTTTTGTAACAAATAAAACCGATACACATAAAACTAAAAAGCTAATGATGATACGGTAATTAGAACCTCTTTTATTTTGCTTTAAAAAGTAATTAGGTAAAATTCTATCTAATGTCATACGGTTTAATAATCCAGAAACTCCAACAAATGAAGTCAGTACAGCTCCGCACAATACTAAAACAGCATCAATAGATATTAAATAAGCTAACCAGGATCCGCCAGTTGTTTGCCCTAAAAAGGCAAGCAATGATTCTTGGTGTTCTCCCACTTGTGCTAGGGGAATGATACAAATAAGTAATAACGCAATTACGGGATTGAAAAAACTAACAATTGCCCACATGTTACGAAGTGTTTTTGGAAAAACACCAACTTCTTGTTCTTCAACAAAGTTGGCCGAACTTTCAAAACCAGAAATTCCTAACATTGCCGCCGAAAATCCTAAAAACAAGGCGTTGACAATTGTTCCTGATGTAATAGGCAGACTCCAGTTCATACTAAAAACTTCAAATCCGTTCATGAATATAAACCAAACTGAAGCAATTACTAATAAAGTTAATGTAGATAAGTGCGTGATAAAAATGACCACTGCAACAATTGCTGACTCTCCAATACCTATAATAGCTAAGGTGGTAAAAATCAATAAGATAATTACTGTAGCAATTGTAATAAAGCTGAACTCAATATAGAATAAACTAAATGTAGAATGTATTTGAGGAATTATATTACTTAAATAGTGCACTCCTTCAGAAGCTGAAATTACTGCAGTTGCCATATATGACAGTACCGTTAAGGTTGCCGCTACAGAAGCCAATCTTTTTGAAGAAGTATTTAAAAGTACGTTGTATGCTCCTCCATTTAAAGGTAAGGCACCAACTACTTCGCCATATATTTTTCTAAATAAAAACAGTACTACAGCAACAAATAATAAAGAAATCCAAGCATATTGCCCTGCGTACATTATAGTAAGTGCAGAAACATACAAACAGGAGGAGCTAATGTCATTTCCGCAAATTGCTGTTGCTTGTAATTCATTCAGTTTTTTGTGCATTATTTTTTTCATTTTAATATAATAATTTATCGTTATTTTAACATTTATTTAGCATTGCAAGATACTAATTAGATCCTACAAACCCAAAAAGTATGTATTAGCTTATTGTTATACTGTGTTTTAGATTTTTATACTGTTACTAACTTTAATGATGTAGTTACTTAATTATTTGGAATCCAAGGATTTGTTTTTACTATTTTTAAGCTTTTAATCTAAAAGTATTAATAAACAATGTAGAAAATTTTACTAATTTAAGATGATAATAAGCGCCTGTGGTAATTAATTTGCCCCGTATGATAGCTAAGATGTGTCGTTAAATGGGTCAATATATACGCTATTGTAGTTTTTTTATCAAATACTAAAATAGGATAGTCGCACTCTAATGCTGTTGTGGTAATGGTGTCTAAAACCTGGTTTATCTCGATTATAACAGCATCAATTTGCTTTATTAATTGATTTCTAGAAATATTTATCTGAGAAAATTCTTCGGGTCTGTTTCTAGTATAATTGCTATTTGCTAAAGCGCCACCAATATAGGTTTTAAGGTTTCCTATGAGGTGTAAACATAAATTACCAGCCGAATTAGTTATTTCTTTATCGGTCAACCACAAGTCACTTTGATTAGAATAAGCCATAAGTTCTAATTTGAGTTTGTTTAGATCTCGATTATAGCTGTCTTTTAATATATTGGCTAACATTAGATTGTTTGTTCAAATTTTTTTAAAGACTGTTCTGCTGTAGTTTGAATTTTTTGTTGCATATAACCTGTCCATCCCAACAAATATCCAGGAATACCAAAGGCTTGTTTTGACCATTTCCACAAATCAAAATTATCTTGATGCTTAATAATTAAGCCGTCTTTGAAGTTAAAGCTAGCATGAATTACATTGACAACCTTTCTATTTGTTTTACTAAAATTATACGTTGCTATCCATTGTGCGCTTCCGGTATAATCGTCAGCTTGTATGTTTGAGAATTCAATTTTTATATTTCCTTTACTTCGTTCCAATAGCATTTGCCACATATTACCGACCTCTTTACCACTTAAAGATTTAAAAACGGGATCTCTAAATTGAATATCGTGATGATAACATGTTACCATTTCTTTGTAATTTGCTTTCGCAAAAGCGCTATAGAATTTATGGATTGTTTTTTCGTTTTCAGTCATAATTTTATAAAGTATCTAGTAAAAATACATTTTTTAAGATTACATTTTACTTTTATCAATAATTTAAGTCGCTTATTTGTAAAATAAAAAAAAATCGAGAAAAGAATTTCTCGATTTTAGGTAAGTGTTGTTATAATAATTAAATACTATTTAATTAAAAAAACATTGGTTTTAAGTAATTTATAGTTTGTTGGTAATGCTATCACTATGTTTAGAAACAAAGTTGGTTATAAAAAACTGCGCAACGGTTCCTAATACTTTTTTGACAGGACCTTTAGCACCTCCAAACATGATTTTCTTTGATAAATAACCCGTTGATAAACCAATTAAATTATTGATCAAGTTATGTTTCAAGTTGGGTGTATTTACTATCTCATTAATAGTAGACTTGATTAAATTAGCAGGTTTAACACTATCATAAACATTTTGAAATTGTTCATTTAGTACTACTAATTCCTGCGTTTGCTTGATTTTTAAAACACGTATTGTTTCTTCTAATGTTGCTGTATGATTGCGCTCTTTCATCTTATTTATGTTTTAAAAGTTTAGCTATAATTTTGTCACTTATAGGTTTTTTAATCCATTCACCTCTAAACAAGTATAGAATAATAGCAAGTAGTAAATAGAATGCAGCTACGATAAAGAAGCCCCAATATATATTACCCATCATTTCGCCAATCATAAATGAAATTCCAAAGCTCAACAACATAATAAACATTGCAACAGCAATAGAAACAACTATTCGGGTCATAAATGACGATAAAACGTCTGTAGATTTTGCAATAGCGTTCAGCTTTGTTAGCTCTATAGTGGTCTTAGTGTAATCCTGTATTTTTTCAAATAGAACTTCTATTGATGTTGCGTTGTTACTCATAATTTAAGTTTTAAGCGATTATACTTGTGCTTTTAAACGTTCCGTTTCTTTTTCTAACTCTTTCTTTGTATCCTCAAGTTGTGATTTTCCTTCAGCATACATACTTTTAGTTTCCGACTTTAATTCGTCGTATTTTTTTGAAATTGTATCTACAGCAGAGTTGAATTTACCTGATAAGTCATCAGCGTAATCAGTACTTTTATCTTTGATTTTCTTTCTTGTTTTTTCTCCTTTATCTGGTGCAAATAATATTCCTAAAAGTGCTCCTACAGCAATTCCACCTAAAACTCCTAATATTGTGTTGTTCGTTTTCATAATAATTTTATTTATTTGTTATTAATATTTTTGTGCCTAAAATTATAGGCGTTTTCCTTGTATCAGTCTCAATAATATTGCAATAATTGCGATTACTAAAAGAATATGAATAATTGCTCCTGCGCTGTACGCAAAGAATCCGATTGCCCAAAAAATGATTAAGATTACGGCTACTGTATATAATAGGTTACTCATGATTTTGTATTTTAGTTATTAAATTTATTTTTGTTTTTTATTAATTCAATGCAAATCCTACGTATACATTAAGTACACTGTTTTTTGCATCTTGCGCGATAGTATTTTCTTTTCCAATTTTAGTTAAACCGTAGTTGTATCTTACTCCGAAACTTAACAATTCAAAATCAACACCTACACCTGCAGCAATTCCTGCTTCAAATCTCTTAAAGTCATTAGTATCTAATTCATTTTCTGAATCAAAAAGACTAGAATTAGTACTTGTTTTTCCGCTTACCATATAAGCAGCGTAAGGACCCGCATGAACATTAAAATTTTCAGTAATATTGATCACTGCTAATACAGGAACCTCAACATAGTTTACTTTAAATTTTGACTTTCCTGATATAAGTGCGTTGTCATAAGTTAGTTCAGCACCTTTTGTAGTGTAATACACCTCTGGTTGAATAGCAAATGAATTTGTAATTGGTAATTTAGCATATAAACCTGCATTGAAACCAGTTAAAACGTTGTTGTCATCTACACCATTGTCATTAGAATATAAGTTAGAGAAATTTACTCCCCCTTTAAAACCTATTGTTGCTGGTTTAGCGATTCCGTCTTGTGCATGAACACCTGTATATGCTAGACAACTAAATAAAAAACTTGCTAAGGCTATTTTTCTTGATTTTTTCATTTTAATTTTTGTTTGTTTGTTATTGATTGTTTTGATATTTCAAAGGTCGCACTCTTCGTGAGCGTTTGTGTTATACAACTTTAGGCAAAAGTTATGTTATTTACATTTTTGCTTAAAGCAATGAAATTATTAGTATTTGACCTCTTATATTACTATGTAATTTCTAGTATTTTTATTTTTTATTATCGACTGTAAGGTCTTTTAATGCATTCCCTAATTCGTTCATATCGTAATTAAGTTCTGTTTTAAAAGAATCCCAATTTTCACTAGCATCATTTTTATAATTGTCTAGTTTCATTTTCATCTCTTGATTTTTTTCTTCAAGTTGAATCACTTTGTTTTGATAACTTGAATCAATAGTTTTTTTACTGTCTTTCATTCTGACTTTTAATTCAGCAATGCGCATTTCATTTCGATTGATAGTACTGTCAGTGCTAATTTTAAAAGCTTCCCATTCTTTATTTTGAGTAGTGCTTTTCACCATCACAGATGTTCCTTCTGATTCGTCAGTGTTAGCTTCTATTGTTTCTTCTTCTGTAGTTTGTTTACACGAAACTAAAGTCGTTCCAGTAATCAATAGCGCAAACGCTAGGGTATAGATTGCTCTTTTCATGTTGGTTGTGTTTAATTATTATTGTATTTTGTTACTACAAATATCCCCCAATAAACAATAATTTATATTACAATACTTTTATCTATTATTGTGATATTTACATATTATAGTTTAAAGTATTACTTTATATAAAAAATCACCCTCTACTTGTAAAAGCAAAGGGTGATGGATATAATTATAATGTAAAGTGTATTTTTTATTATTCTTAAATAGAGTTTAAAAAGATTCCTTTTATACTACAGATTTAAATGATTTAATCAGTGATAATCAGTTTAAGATTAGTAAGTTATGTTATTAAAAATTTTAAATATTAAAGCTGTTTAGCCCAATCTAGGTTTTCAATAGCGAGTGGTTTATTTTTTCTTTTCTGCAGCTTCTTCTTTTGCTTTTTCAAGAGCTTCTTTTTTCTTTTCTTCTTCTCGTTGCTTTTTCTTAAAAAATCCTCTTAGTAAGAAATTGTGTTTTGCTGCTTCCATATTTTCACTCAAACCTTTGGTTCCTTTTTGCAAGTTATTCATAGTCTTATCTAAGCTGTTTGCAAAATCTTCATCGGTTAATAATTTTGATAAAGCACCATTTCCGTTGTTCATATCGTAGCTAAACTGAGCTAGTTCTTGAGTGATTACACTAGCGTTTTCCATTGTTACCTGTGCACTTTTCATGATTTCGTCCATTTCTACAGAGGCAACAGAACCGATACGGCCATTTTCTGCAATCATTTTGTTAGAATGTGTTCCTGGAGAAATCGTTAAAACTTTATCTCCCATTAAACCATCTGATCCAATACTAGCTTTAGCATCAGTTTTAATGAATTTTTGAACGTCTTTCTCAATTGACATTTTAACTACCACTGTTGAGTCGGATATTAATTGTACTTCATCAACAGTTCCAATTGTTATTCCAGAAAAACGAACATTGTTTCCTACCATTAGACCGCTTACGTTTTTAAAGTTTGCTTGTAGGATGAAGGTGTTTCCAAAAAGGTTTTGTTGTTTTCCTATGAAGAATATTGTCGCTGCAAATACTACTAATGCACCAATGACGAACATTCCTAATTTCCAGATATGATTTGATTGCTTATTCATTGTTAATTGCTTTTGGTTTATTATTTATATAAAAAAAGAACGAACCCATTCTTCTTCACTGTTTTCTAATTCTTGATAGGTTCCTTCGGCATGGATAACACCATCTTTTAAAATCATAATACGGTCTGCAGTCATTTTGGCGCAAGCCATATCATGGGTAATAATTATTGAGGATGTTTTACGTTCCTCTTGAATACTTAGAATTAATTCACTGATTTCCTTTGATGTGATGGTGTCTAACCCAGTAGTAGGCTCATCATAAAGTATAATTTCAGGTTTTAAAATTAAGGTTCTGGCTAAGCCAATGCGTTTGCGCATTCCTCCAGAAAGTTCTGAGGGCATTTTATCAATTGCTTCCGCAAGACCTACGCTTTCAAGAACATCTTTTATTTCGCTTTCAATTTCTGCTTCAGTAAGGGAGTCAAAATGCCTACGAAGAGTAAAATCTAAATTTTCTCGAACCGACATAGAATCATATAACGCAGCATTTTGGAAAAGAAAACCCACTTTAACCCTGATTTTATTGAGTTCTTGCGTATTGAGTTTGGTGATGTCATGTCCTAGGACTTTTATTTCTCCCTCGTCAGCTTTTATCAATCCTACAATACATTTAATTGTTATGGATTTACCAGTACCTGATTTTCCTAGGATAACTAAATCTTCACCTTTATTTACTGTAAGGTTAATACCTTTAAGAACATGGTTGTCTTCTCCAAAGGTTTTGTACAAATTTTTGATTTCAATTGCAGCAACGTTATTGTTTGAATTATTGTTTAGAGTTTGTTGTTGAGTCATATTAAAAGAATAAATCGGTTATTTGAACGGCTAACATGTCAATTATAAATATGGTTAGAGAAGCAGTAACTACGGCAGAATTTGCTGCTTTACCAACGCTTTCCGTTCCGTGATCAGCAGTAAATCCTTTATAACAACCTATGATTCCAATAAAAAATCCAAAGAATATGGTTTTAATTGTTGCAGGAAATACATCCGAAAAGGTTAATATTTCGAAAACTTTAGCGATATATAAATACAAGCTAGTATCCCCGTGAATGTTGACACCAATATAACCACCTAAAATTCCAATTACATCAGCCAATATTACTAATAATGGAACCATAAAAGTTGTAGCTAGTACGCGGGTAACCACCAAGTATTTAAAGGGGTTTATAGCCGCAACTTCCATAGCATCTATTTGCTCTGTTACTTTCATTGAACCAAGTTCGGCTCCAATTCCAGAAGCTATTTTTCCAGCACATATTAATGCTGTAATTACAGGAGCTATTTCTCTAATTAAAGATAATGCTACCATACCAGGCAACCATGATTCTGCACCAAAACTAACTAGAGTAGGGCGGGATTGTAATGTAAGTACAAGTCCCATTATAAATCCAGTTATAGCCACTAAGGGTATTGATTTGTAGCCTATTTTGTAACATTGTACTAAGCACTCTCTAAACTCGTAGCGAGGGGTTAAAACCTCTTTAAAAAATCTCGTGATAAATAGCGTAATGTCACCCACATCGCTAAAAGTGTTTTTTATGTATGTAGTCAAAACGATCCGTTTTTAATATTAATAATGGAGTAGGAATGCGCGGTCTTAAACACTATTTTTGCGCTATTAAAATTGCATACTAATTTTAATCTAAAATTTATACAGCACTAATAAAAAAATTGTCTTTAAACGACTTGATTTCATAATGTTCTGTATTGATAGAAAAATATTGTTCACTCAACATAAGTTGTTGATTGTCTGTCAATAAATCACGATTACTATAAATTGTATCGTAATACGTTTTCATTACTTCATTTTCATTGATCTCACAGCTAGAAATCAATTTTTTAATGTCTTTATAGATAAAGTTGTTTTTTACAGCGAGCCAGAACTTACTAACCGAATTAAAACTGCTTTTATCTTGTAATGGAGTTCCGCCAAGTTTTATAATTTCTTTGCTAAGTTCCATTTTACATTTTTGACTTGTTTTTTGAAAATTTTCAAAAGCCTTTTTTAAACTGTAGTTGGTAATATCTCTTGAAGCAACTTTGTATCTTTCTATACGATCATTGTTGATTATTATAAATGAATTTAATACGTTTATGGCTATTTCTGGATTCATATTTTTACTATTAAAGAGTTTAACTTCCTTTATTTTGATACTGTAAAGTTCTTTAATAAGTAGGGCAAAGCTGTTGCAATACTTTATGATAAAATTATAATATTAACACTTTTTATGATAAAAGGCTTGTATTTAAATATTTGTTAGTTAATGCGTTACGCCTTTTTTTATGTAAATACCGAATAATATTATAATTATATTTGGTTATCCTTTAACTGTTTAAGTTCTTGAAATACAATTAGGGTCTTGTTCTGCAATATCAGTAGGAGGGATTTCCCCCGAATAAGTTCGGGTATAAACTGCTGTAAACTCAGCTCCAAAAAATAATATCATTGAAGAGTAAGAAACCCATAAAAGTATTAAAACAATTGATCCTGCTACTCCATAAATAGATCCAGGTTCAGCAGTACTAAAATAATAAGCTAAAAGTGTTTTACCAATCGTAAACAAAATTCCTGTTACAAATGCGCCCAGCCATACGTGTTTCCATCTAATTTTAGCATCAGGTAAGATTTTAAACATTAATGCAAAAAGTGCTGAAATAATGGCAAGTGAGAAAATGAAGTTAATAATATTATATAGAAAAATAGTAGAATCGTGGGTGTAGACTTTGAGCCAAGTTCCCATACTAGAAAGTAATGTTGATACCACTAAGGATACCGTTAGTAAAAAAGCAATGGCTAGGATTAATCCAAATGAAAATAAACGTGCTTTTATAATATGTATAAAGCCTTTTTGGGTTTTGAGTTTTACTTTCCAAATCAAATTTAATGTTTTTTGTAATTCTACAAATACTGCAGTTGCACCAAATAGCAAAACGGCAACACCTATTATACTTCCCCAAACAGTTGATTTTTCTTCGGTAGATTTGCTTAAAATCTGACTGACTTGTTTTGCAGTCTCAGAGCCCATTGTACTGGATATTTGACCCATAATATTCTCATTAACACTAGCTGCACCAAAGAAATATCCAGAAATAGAAATTACCAAGACTAATAAGCCAGGAATACTAAAAATAGCATAGTATGCAATTACAGCACTTTGTCTAAACGGATCTTTATCATTCCACTCTGTAAATGTTGTTTTTAAAAGCTGAAAAATATGTTTTATATTGAATTTCATGGGGAGGTTTTTTTAAAATTACTAGGTGATAAAATGTTGCGTAAGTATTTCTATTGGTTATTAACTAGTTTCGATTAACGATAGTACAAAATTCTATATTTAGGATACAAATAAGTTACAAGCACAATTTATTTTATTATAATATTCTCATTTTTAGTGATTATAGGTCGTAAAAAAGGGCTGTTTTGAAACAAAACAGCCCTTTTACCAAACCAAAAAACCAATTTATAAAATGCAGTACTACTAATTATATGAAGTCATTAGTAGCTACACTGCATTACTTTTACTAGTTTAGATACCTTCTAAGTTTCCAAGCCGTAGATTCGTGTTGTAATAATAATGCAGTTAAGAAATCAGCAGTACCTGCGTCACTGTTTTCTTCTTCTGATGTAGTGATGTCTTTTCTTAATTGTACAGCAACTGCTTCGTGATCACTTAATAATTCTTTAACCATATCTTTTTGAGCAGGATAAACATTTGGAGCTTCTTTTAGTCTAGTCATCTCTGCAAACTCAGCCATTGTTCCTATTGTTTTTCCTCCTAATTTGCCTATTCTTTCAGCAATTTCGTCAATATTCACTTCTAATACTTTGTATTGATTTTCAAAAAGCACGTGCATTTCCATAAAACTTTCTCCAGATACATTCCAGTGAAATTTTCTAGTTTTGGTATATAACGTCATTGCATCAGCAAGTGTTAATGAAAGTAAATCAATGCTGTTTTTTAAATTTTTATCTGTAATTCCAATGTGTGGTTTCATAATAATTGTTTTTATTTATATTAATATAATCTGTTTATGATAATCTTATCTTTTTTTGTCGGCAACAACTAGTAAAATTCCGCCTACTACAAGTACAATTCCTACTACTGGAGACCATTGTACAGGATGATTTTCTTCTTTATTGATTTCGATAGGACCAATATCAACTACTTTCTTTTTAGTAACATAATTAAACCCGGTATAGAATACCATTATTGCTCCTATTACTATTATTGCGATTCCTATTGATTTTGATTTCATCTTTAAATGGTTCTTTTTGGTTCATAAATTCTTAATAAACAACAATCATTTCGTTACTTAAAAGCAGTAAAAATTATAATAATGATTAAAAGCTTTTGATCTTTTTAAAAAATAATAAGCTATCTATTTATGATAAATAAAGTAACTTATTTGTTGTTCGTTATTGCTTTAACAAAGGTAGCTAACAAGCTAAGAATAGGCTTTATACTATTACTTTCAAAAGTTATAGTATTTACTGATTTGTATTTTTAAATACATAAACCTTATAAAAAGACTTAATTAAATATCCAAAATTAAGCGGAGATTAAATTGTATTTCGACTTGGCGACAAATAAGAAAAATGAGTTCAAATAGCATTGTATTTTTTTACTGTAATAAATCTAAAGAGCGGTACCCATCAAATGATGAATACCGCTCTTTTACCAACCAATATAATAAACTATTTAACTAACTCTAATCAATTTTTTATTTACAAACTCTTGAATTCCTTGTTCAGACAATTCACGACCGTAACCAGAACGTTTAGTTCCTCCAAATGGTAAATCAGCTTGTGTCCAAGTAGGGGAGTTAATAAATACCATTCCTGAGTCTATTTGATCAGCAATTTTAATGGCATTTTTAATATCTTTAGTATAGATTGATCCTCCCAATCCAAAGGGAGAGTCATTAGCTAAATCAATTGCTTCCTGCTCATCTTTAACTTTATAAAAAGATGCTACAGGTCCAAATAATTCTTCGTAGAAAGTCGGTTCGCCTCTTTTTAAATTAGTCAATAAAGTAGGTTGCATATAAGCCCCTTCTTTAGATGCTCTTTTTCCACCCACAACTACGGTTGCTCCAGCAGCTTCGAATTTTTTCACTTGCTCTAATAAACCTTGTAATGCTTCTTCACTGCTCAAAGGACCAACATCAGTACTTGGATCCATTGGGTCTCCTACTTTTAAAGCAGCTACTTTAGCAGTAAATTTTTCTAAAAATTCATCAGCTATAGCTTCAACTGCAATAAATCTTTTTGAAGCTACACAACTTTGACCGTTGTTATTCATCCTTCCAAAAATTGCTAAATCAACTGTTTTATCAATGTCTGCATCGGCTAAGATGATAAAAGCATCACTTCCTCCTAATTCTAGAACGGAACGTTTAAGGTTTTTACCAGCAGCTTCGGCCATACTAGCACCAGCACCTTCACTACCTGTTAAGGATATTCCCTTGATTCTTACATCTTCAACTAATGCGGTACTTCTTTTACCCGAGATCATTAAATTAGTGTACAAGCCTTCTGGTGCACCTGCTTCTTTAAATAACTCGTCTATTGCAATTGCACACTGCGGAACAATTGAAGCATGTTTTAATAAAATAGTATTTCCTACCATTATATTAGGAGCAGCAAAACGTACTACTTGGTAGAAAGGAAAATTCCATGGCATAACGCCAAATAATACTCCAATTGGACTGCTTCTTACAAAAGCTTCTCCTTGTTCAGGGCTTAATTTTTTATCAGCCAAAAAGGTTTCGGCATTGTCAGCGTAATAATCTAATATGCTTGCACTAAGATCAATTTCCCCTTCTGATTGAGCAAAAACTTTACCCATTTCTAAAGTAATTAGTGTGGCAAGTTCTGTTTTTTTAGCGCGCATTAATTTTGCTACTTTATGAAGTATCGTAGCACGATCTTTATAGCTGGTTTTTTTCCAGTCTTTAAAAGTAGTATTTGAAAGTGCAATAGCATCTTCAACTTGCTTGTCAGTCATTTCATCAAATGATTTTATGACTTTATTTGTAGCGGGGTTTGTTGTTTGAATAGACATATAATTGTAAATTTTAATTAATAAAATATTCAACTACGGGATTCTGATTTTAATACTACCTAAAGTAGTAGTTTCTCATTATATAACCAGAAAATAATGCGGTTGAATTTTGTTTTATAAAATTACAGCTATCTGAGGTAAACGAGTTTGAAAATAAAGTTAAATCTCGTTGGAATTAATATTAATAATAATACAAAATTTAACATTAGGTAATAATATTTGTCTTTCTTATTGAGTCTTAATGACTGATTTATAATTGTTTATTTGTTTTTATTGCTAATAATACTGCGTTAAAATGGGTTTTGGTTTTTATCGAATGTGTGGCGTTTTCGAATAAAAAAGACCAATTACCAATTATAAAACGGATTTTATTAGTGGTAATTGGTCAATTATATAAGGAATGAAAATTATTTCTTTCTTTCAAATGTAGTTTCCCAATCCATTGATTTGATTCCAGAGACTTTGTTTTCTTCATTCATGTAAACTCTAAGCTCTTTATTTGCTACTTCTTTAGTGTACAAAGCTTTGTACCTAAATATGGTTGTTGCATCATCGTAGTCTTTGTAGATTTCAGTTAATTCAATATCTTTAAAATCACCATAATATTGTCGGTAACGGTTGCAGGTTTTTGAAAGCTTTTCTAAAGTAATATTATTGATAATACTTTGTGTAGCTTCATCAGTACTAAAAGGTTTGAATTTTGATGTGTTACAAGTCATTAGAATCCTTTTTCCTAATTCATAAGCTCTTGCTTTTTGTACATTATCAATTGCTGATAGTGCAAGCTTGTTTAAACCCGTTTTTTCAGGTTCAGTGGCTCTAGTTGTTTTAATTGTTGTCGATTTACATCCTGCTAACAGAATTAAGCTTAGGATAATGATAATTTTTTTCATCTTATTTCGCTTTAATTTTTAATAATATATTGGGATCTGGACAATTCTCTAAATAGTAAGCCAATTCCTTTTTACTACAAACGCCAGGATAATCGCCTGAGTACTTTTGAATATCATGAATAACTTGAAAATGCAAGTGAGGTGCATAATCTCCATTTACTGCTGCAGCTCCTAAAGTCGCAATTTGCTCTCCTTTTTTGAAATTAACTCCTACCGATAATCCTTCAAGGCTTTCCATCGATAAATGTCCGTATAAGGTATAAAAAATATGTTCTTGTGACTGATGTTTCAAAATAATAGTTGGTCCGTAATCTCCAAAACCCGAATTATATTGAAAACTATGTACTGTACCCTCCAAAGCCGCTAGGATAGGAGTGCCTGCTTTAATCCAAAGGTCCAAACCAATGTGCATGTTACGCTCCTCAGTTTGTTCGTCCTTAAAGATAGTACTTCTTTTGTAAATATTACGCTCTTCATTATAGCCACCATAAGCAACTTTAGCATGATTAGTTGCTAATTGTTTCTCTATGTAATTTTCAAAATCAGTAGCATTGCCAAGAGATTCGTTTTCTAACGATTTATTAGTAACCGATAAATCAAGCGGAGTATAGTTATTCTCAGAGATGCTTTCTGGAATTACGGCAACGTCTAAGGTATTATGTAATATCGTTTCTAAAATGGTCATGGATAGTGTTTTATTTAGAGTGCTAAAATAAAAAAATTAAAGCCAACATAAAAGATATAGGTTGGCTTTAAAAGGTATAATTTGTTTTACAGCGATTAAAATGAGCTATAAGTAACTTTTTGGCTATTTCTAGCAATCAATAAGTAAAGGAATTACTTTTTAATTATTTGACAGCAATTAAATCTACCATTTCAATTACTGGGTCTTTTGAAAGTAATGATCCTGCGTTAGCCATCAAGGCCTCGGCAATTTTTCCTTCAAGATGTGCTTTTCTTCCAGCTTCAGTTTCAAAAGTATCAAAAATACCAAAAGTTGATGGTCCTAATTGCAAACCGTACCAGTTAACAGTATCTGGTTCGTCTAATACTAACGGTAAAGCACTTTTTAAAAATGCAGCAACTTCTTCTTCTTTTCCTGGTTTAGCTTCTAATCGTGCTAATAATGCATATTTTTCCATGATGATCTATTTTATTTAGACAATAAAAGTACTACTAATGACTTTTACATTTATATAGTTTAACTATTGTTCAATCTAAAATTTAACAACTAGCCATTCTAAATGGTTTAATGAGTAATTTATAAAAACAAAAAAATCCCAAACTAAATAGCTTGGGATTTGAATTATATAATTAACAATGCTTAGTATAAATTAGGAAACTTAGCAGGATTTACCTCGCTCATCATTGCATAGACTTTTTCGTAAATATCTTCAGTAGAAGGTTTAGAGAAATAATCTCCATCAGTACCGTAAGAGGGTCTATGTGCTTTTGCAGTTAATGTTTGTGGTTTGCTGTCTAAAAAGTTGTAACCATCTTGTTGCTCAATGATTTGTTGCATGATGTATGCTGAAGCTCCTCCTGGAACATCTTCATCAATTACTAATAAGCGATTTGTTTTTTTAATACTTTCTACTAAGTCTTTATTGACATCAAATGGGAGTAAAGACTGTAAATCGATAATTTCACAATCAATTCCTATTTCAAGAAGCTCTTTAGCGGCTTGCTCTACTAATCTTAATGTAGATCCGTAAGAAACTAAAGTAATATCAACACCTTCTTTGATTGTTTCTACAACACCAATTGGGGTTTTAAATGCTCCGTAATTGGTAGGAGTTTGTTCTTTTAATCGGTAACCATTTAAACATTCAATCACTAAAGCAGGTTCGTCACACTCTAATAAAGTATTGTAAAAACCAGCAGCTTTAGTCATATTTCTAGGAACAAGAACATGAATTCCTCTAACGGCATTTATGATCATTCCCATAGGAGAACCAGAATGCCAGATTCCTTCTAAGCGGTGTCCACGAGTACGTATAATTAGTGGTGCTTTTTGCTTTCCTACTGTTCTATATTGTAGTGTCGCTAAATCATCACTCATGATTTGAATTGCGTATAACAAGTAATCTAAGTACTGAATTTCGGCAATAGGGCGTAAACCACGCATGGCCATTCCAATTCCTTGACCTAATATAGTTGCTTCACGAATACCAACATCGGCAACACGAAGTTCTCCATATTTTTCTTGCATTCCTTCTAAACCTTGGTTAACATCACCAATAGTTCCAGCATCTTCACCAAAAATAAGCGCTTCAGGATATTTTGTAAAAATAGCATCAAAGTTATCACGTAAGATCATTCTTCCGTCAGCTTCTTCTTTGTTACTTTCATTATAAGTTGGCAACACTTCTGCTACTGAGAATACATTCAAATCAGAGTTGGAGTGCAAGTGACTGCTAAAATTGGGTTGTGTTTTTACAGTATAATCGGTGATCCATTGTGATAATTTGGCTTGACCACCTTCATTAATCAACAGTCTCAACGTTTTACGCGCAGCAATTAAAATCTCTTTTTTCAAAGGATCCTTAGTGGTTTTTAATTGTGCAACTAGTTTTAAAATTGCTTCTTGCTTTGTGCTGTTAGCCGCTAGTTCCTCTAATAAACTAACTAGCTCTTTTTGCTCTTCAACAATAGGATTGATAAAAGCTGCCCAAGCTGCTTTTTTACCTTCTAATACTTGTTTTTTAGCATTAGTATCAATTTCGTTCAATTCTTCTACAGATGCAATATTGATGGCAATCATCCATAAACGCATTTGTCTAATACAGTCAAACTCTTTTTCCCAAGCTAAACGGTTGGCGTCTTTATATCTTTCATGAGATCCTGATGTAGAGTGTCCTTGTGGTTGTGTCAACTCATTTACATGAACTAGAACCGGAACGTGCTTTTCACGAGCAACAGCCGAAGCTTTCTCATAAGTAGCAATCAAATCAGTATAATCCCAACCTTTTACTCTCAAAATTTCATAACCATCAGCGTTAGTATCGCGTTGGTATCCTTTTAATATTTCTGAGATGTTTTCTTTTGTAGTTTGGTGCTTAGCGTGTACTGAGATTCCGTATTCATCATCCCAAACACTAATAAGCATAGGTACTTGTAATACTCCAGCAGCATTTATTGTTTCAAAGAATAATCCTTCTGAGGTACTTGCGTTTCCTATGGTTCCCCAAGCAATTTCATTACCATCTATGGAGAAGTTAGCTTTGTTTTTGATTCCGCTAACTTTTCTATATATTTTAGATGCTTGCGCCAATCCTAATAAACGAGGCATTTGCCCGGCGGTAGGAGAGATATCAGCACTTGAGTTTTTTTGTTTTGTTAAGTTTTTCCAAGAACCGTCTTCGTTTAAACTATGGGTAGAAAAATGTCCGCCCATTTGTCTTCCTCCTGACATAGGTTCTTTTTCAATACTTGTATTTCCATACAAACCAGCAAAAAACTGTTCAACAGTTAATTCGCCTATTGCCATCATAAAAGTTTGATCACGATAATATCCAGAACGGAAGTCACCATTTTTGAAAAATTTAGCCATTGCTAGCTGTGGCACTTCTTTACCATCTCCAAAAATCCCAAACTTTGCTTTTCCAGTCAAAACCTCTCTTCGTCCTAATAAACTACATTCTCTACTAATCATAGCAGTCTTGTAATCGTTCAAAACTTCAGTTTTAAAATCTTCGAAAGTCAAAGTAGTATTAGCTTTTTCTTTTATCATAATTGCAAAGTATAACTTAGTGGTGCAAATTTACTTAAAAAGTGTTGATTTTCATAATTGATTAAAGGAAATATAATTTAATATTTGCTGTATAATTTTCAGTATAAATATTATTTTTTTTGATATGTGTAATTTAATAGCGCTTTTACTGATGATAATTTAATTTAATGATGCTAAAAATATCATTTTAAAACCATTTTCGGTTAAATAAATTGATTAAAATTTTTGGAGATAATGTAATAATAAACCTGATTTTTTCATTGTATTTGTTTTGCCCTATTTCCCAACCATTTGAAGAGTATATCGGAAGGTAGATTTCAAAATAATCAGGAACCAAATTCAGCCGTACGCCACTGTCAAATAAAAACTGTTCTTTTAGAGTTTTATTCTTGATGAATCCTGCATCACCGTAAATTTCGAACCAATTAAAAAGAGCGTAACTCCCGTTTAGTGTTGTAATCCATTGGTTTGCGTAAGCTGTGTTTAATTTCGATTTAAAACCTCCCTCGGCTACAATTAATTGCTGACTAAAAAATCCCGTACTTTCTGAACGGCCGTAGTAATTGTAATCAAACAAGTAATCAGTAGGCCTGTCTAAAGCAAAACTGTAGTAATCAGAATTGGTTTTGTTGTATAAAAAACTTCCCGCATACAAACGCAAGCTAATTTGCTGGTTATTCTCAAAAAGTTTTCGGTATTCAATCTCTGCTGCTAGTTTTCCAAATTGGCTTGCAAGTTGCAAATCAGTCATGAAACTAAGGTGGTTAGTCACTTCGGTTTTCGTATTGAAATACTTGGCGTTAAAAACAGAATAATTTTCGGCTGGTTGATTGGCTAATAGTAAACTTTTTTCTTTATTGACTAAAACTTGCCTTACTAGAATGAGTTGCTTTCTATTGTCTCTATAGTCTTCCTGCCTAATTCGCAGCTGTACAGTAGGGGTTATTCTTAAGTATGTGGCATCTGGTGCGTAATGAAAATAAGATCCTCCAATGGAATAACGCACATTATAAAGTTTACTTTCCCGATAATTTTGATTCACCACAAATGAAGCCGAACCTGAAAAAGACCTCGCCTTTGTAGAATAAGCAGGATTAACATCAAATAGAAAGGGTTTTTCAAGAATGGTTTTGTTATGCAGCCGCAATCCAGGTGATAAACCATCGTAGAGGTTATAGGAGATTGAAGGGACATATAAAATTTGGTTGTAATACGGATCCTCTAAATCCTTCATAAAGACAAATTTTATAGGGCGATTATTGGGAAAAAAGCCCTTTAAAGTCTTCCAGTTATTTCTTAAGTTGTATTCCGGAACTTCATTTTTATAGTTTAAAACTAGTTTATCGGCTGCTTTTCGTTCAATAGTAAAAATAGTATCGCTACTTTTTGGCTCCAGCCATTTTTTAAAGACAATGCCGCTTTTATTGATGCCATAAATAGGTACTGGAACCACAACTCCTGTTCTGTTTTTAATGGTAAAGGACACACTATCTTTGGTTTTTGTAGCAGGGCCAAATTTATAATCAACTAAATCTCTTGAGTTGATAATGGTCTTGAAAAACCAATTGATATCCTTAGTAGTATTCGATTTTAATAAACTTTCAAAATCGTGACTGTTTTGCTGCTTGAAAGCATTGTTTTTATAAAATGTTTGAATACTATTGCCCACAATGTTGTTGCCTAAATAATTATCTAAGAAACGCAAACTAAGACCGGCGCGGTATTTACTAGCAATTTGTTCATTAAATTTGACCAAAGCATTTTTAGAACTTGCCAGCGGTTGGTCCAGGTTTTTTCGAGCCATTAACATATAGAAATAACTGTATTGCTCGTTAAAGTCAAGATTGGTCAGGTTATAACTTTTTAATATTTTAAAACGAGAGGTGCTCCCTAGCATTTTACTCTTTGGATGATTGATTTCTATGTATTTCATCATTGCATAAACTTGAATTCCGTCATAAATCCAACTGTCTTGACGGTTATCAAGACGCAAACTGTTTTTTAAATACGCATTCAAATAGGTCTTTAAAAACTTAATCTCATAAGTGAATTCATTCGTAAACGGACTAATAAATGCCGGTAATTGATTCAGTCCATAAAACGGATTTCGATCATAATCCGTTTGCGAAACGATTATTTTGTCCTCAGGATATTTCCCTATAAAATCAGTAGTAAAACTTACCACACGGTCAATAAGTAAAGCTTGCTGAATGGTACTAATTTTAGTTTCTTTAATATTAGTAAGGACTTCTAGCGCATCATTTTTAAAACTATAAAACGCGGATTTGGGCGCTATAAAAAGACCAAAATTGATGTTGTTTTTTCCGCTAAGGCTATAAGTCGAATATTGAGCATCCTGAGATAATAATTCCGTTTTTAAATCAGAGGTTACTTCTTGACCCAGCGGAACCTTTAAAGTAATCTCTAAATCAGTAGCGCCATTGACAATATCGTCTAGATTTTCATTGCTATAGATTACAAAATCATGATTCTCATAGCGGGCAGGAGTGAGGTACCAGTTTTTTAAAACCAGAGCACCCGACTCTTCATAACCAAATTTAGTAAACTGAGCACTAGGGATTTTGACGGTATAAGCAATCTTTAGTGTAATATTTTCATGTGGAAGTAAAGGTTGTCTTAAAGTAATAGAAACTACATCAGGATTTTTATCAGTTCTATTCCAGTTGTAATAGAATTTACCAGTATCCACAATACTTATAATTGTTGTTTTGCCTCTTTCGGCTTCTTGAGCCAAATGGAAACCACGATAAAACTCATCCGAAAAACGTTTAGCCAGCGGCGTATTCACATCTGCATACGCGTTATTCCAATCGTTTAAAACCAATTGGTATAGCGTATCATTAGAATCATTTACAAAAGTAAGTTCCTGATCAATTGTTAGGATTTTAGTATCCATATTTGCCGTTACAACCATCGCAGTGTGATGTTGTGCATACTGTTTTATGGGAAGGCATAAAACAAAAAAGGAAAGCAAAAATAAATAATGTGATTTCAAATAGAGTGGGGTTAAAATGCTTTCCTAAGGTACATTTTTTTTACCACGCTTTTAAAAAAGGCCAAAAAAAAAGCTGTTTTATAAAAAAAACAGCTCTAAGCTTAAAAGTTAGGTTTCAAATTGTATTTCTTATAGAAATTATCTAAAACAGTGACCACTTCGTCCTCCGTATCTACAATTTTTATTAGTTTTAAATCATCAGGACTAACCGTTTCAAAACGTTCAATTAACATTGTTTCTACCCATTGCATTAAACCCGACCAAAAACTAGTTCCTACTAATATGATAGGAAATTTAGCAATTTTCTTAGTTTGGATTAAGGTAATCGCTTCAAATAATTCATCCAAAGTTCCAAAACCACCTGGCATAACCACAAAACCTTGTGAGTACTTTACAAACATCACTTTACGAACAAAGAAATAATCAAAATTCAAGTTTTTATCTGCGTCAATATACGGGTTAAAATGTTGCTCAAACGGCAATACAATATTCAACCCCACCGAAGTACCACCACCAAGATGCGCTCCTTTATTACCAGCCTCCATAATTCCAGGTCCACCACCAGTAATCACACCATAACCAGCTTTACTAATTTTATAGGCAATTTTCTCAGCTAATTTATACGAATCATGATCCGGTTTTGTTCTAGCCGACCCAAATATAGACACACAAGGACCTATACGCCCCATAGTTTCGTATCCATTAACAAACTCGGCCATAATTTTAAAAATAGCCCAACTATCATTTGTTCTAATTTCGTTCCAAGTCTTCTGTTTCAATCGGTCTTGGATTATTTTATCCTCATCATTGTCAAAATCTTCTAATCTCATTTCTTATTTATTTTTAACGATTATTATCTGGAGCTATTTCCTGCTGTCTACTGTATCTTTTTATTTTTATAAAGAAAAAAATAAAAAGGATGCCGTGACCATCAGGGCTAAAAATCCAGAATACTAAAGTACTTCTTTTTTTAAAAAACTACGCGCAAACTCTTTTTTTATTTTAGAAAAAGCTTAGGCTTTGCTTTATAATTCTTCCATTAAATAATCAAAAACAATACCATTCAATGGAATTTAAACAAGAAAAAACTTAATATTTAATGTTGAGATGAGAAAAAGAGGTGTATATTTGATGATATATAGAAGTTGGCAGAAATAGTACCGCAGAATGGGAGAAAACAGACTTAAAATCAGTTTATGAGAATAATTGAAATAAAACCATATGAAAAGTTAGAAAGTCAGCGTTTTCAAGAAGAAGTTACATTGGTAATATTAAAAAATAATTTTGACGGTCAAGATTTTATTGATGGAAGAATTACTTATGCAATTTCTGATTGTGATTTTAAAAAAGTAATAATTGAAAACTTTGAAGAAACTGATTTTAACGTTTCAATATCTTTATCAGGTTGCTATATTGAAAATATTCAGATTGAAAATATAGTTTCTAAAAAAATTGATTTGCATTTTTTTACTTGTTTATTTACTGGCAATATAAAAAACAATAATTTAAGAGGATTGTCAATAAACAATTGTCTAATAAATGGAGTTCTATTTGCAAGTAATTTAAATACAATAAGTATATCATTTACAGAAGAAAATGTTTTTCCGAGAATTTGGCTTAGATTAATTTCCAGATTAAAAATCGAAGATTTTAATGAAGTTATTAAACAATCTCAAAGTTATAATTTAGAGAACATTTCAAAAATAAATTTCTATACTCACAATATTGATAAAAAAAATACAGGCTTAAAAATCGACCGACAAAGTGGAATAGAAGATTATAAAATAAAATATTTTTTAACTGAAGAAAATAAAAAGAAATTTTCTATTAATTTAAGCGTAAAATATTCAATTGATTTTCAAGATGACTATACAAAAATAAACAATTCGTATTTATATTCACTCTATTTAAATGGAACTCCTAAAGGCCCAATAACCGTAGAAAATGCACTAGTTCAAAGACTATATATTCACAATTTAATTCCAAAAAGTGAATTGACATTTTATAATATTAGACCGCTTTTAAATTTAAAAAAATTAGCTAAAATTGAAATCCATAAAAGTAATTTAAAAAATACTTGGTTTGATAATTTTGATTTTTCTAAATATTCAACTATTTCCTTTTTTAGAACAAGATTTAGTGAAACCAGTTTTACATCTTGTAACTTCCCAAAAGATAGTATAAGTTTTGAAAACTTTAAATCATTAGAAAACGTACATTATCCTGAAAATCTTAAGGAAAGTTTCTATAAAGACCAATATGAAACCTTCTTACAATTAAAAAATGCGTTAGAAAAAACAGGAAATATTTATGAAGCACAAAAACTTCAAGCAATCTCTTTCGAAGCATTAAGAAAAATAAAAGACATTTCTGGTTGGGATAAATCAATTCTTTACTTAAATGATTTTTCAAATGGTCACGGTTTATCAATTGGAAAACCCTTAAAATGGTTTTTACTATCTTCTATTTTTATGTATTTAAGCTACTTATATAGTTTGAATCGAATTTTTAACTACAACGATATCGATTTAAATCTAATTGGATATTATTTTTCTTTTATTGATTTAACACATAGAAGTGATTTTTTAGTAGATAAAGATAAGTTTAACGTGATGTCTATGACTATTGATTTTCTAAATAAAGTAGTGATTGGATACTTTATATATCAGTTTATTGCATCATTCAGAAAATACGGTAAAGGAAAATAACTACTTCTGCCAACAGCGGTTTGCATAAATGGCGAGATATGTGGTAAATTCACGTTTATCTTTCGCAAGAAATTTTATCTTAGCCGAAAATAATCGGTCACGAAGTTCGCCACTTCTGCAAGCCGCGAAACGTTATGCACAATCTTAAAAAATGACAAATCCTGAAATAGGTTGACTAAAAATTAAACACTTTTAGTAAACTATGGAACCCACAAAAAACGGACACTGTCCAAAAATTGAGTACAAAAAAATTGGTTTTGACCTAAAACTTTCCATCATTGACCAAATTTCAAACGGTCAAATTTCGGTAAATCACGCTTCCAAATTACATGGAATTTCTCGCTCTTCAATAACCTATTGGATGAAAAAATTGCGTTCCTTTGAACAAAATTCTAAAGCCATGAGTAAAAACGAGGAAATCAAAAAACTCAAAGAACGAATCGAAGAACTTGAGTTCATCAAAGACTTTCAACAAATGATAATTGCTGATTTTGAAGTAAGCACTAATCTTGATTTTGCAAAAAAGTCATTACCCGAAGCATTACTAAAAGAAGTGGAGAAAAAAAAGAAAGACCTTTTAAAATAAAATGGTTCTCCCAATGCTTCGGAATAAGCAAACAGGCTTATTACAAACGAATGAACAAACAAAAAACAGAAGATTTACAGGCTGTAAAGATCAAAGAACTCATAACACCTATCCGTCAAAAAATGGTACGATATGGAGGTAAAAAACTACACTTGGATATCAAAGATGACTTTCTAAAAAATGATATAAAAATGGGTAGAGATAAGTTTATTCACTTTTTAAAATATCATAATTTATTAATCAAAAAAACAAAGCTTTATCATATAACAACTGACTCTAAACATGGGTTTTACAAGTCAGACGACTTACTTAAAGACCTTGAAATAAAACACGCAGAACAAGTCTTTGTTAGCGATATAACCTATATTAAATTAGCTTCACAACATGCCTATTTAGCCCTGGTTACTGACGTTTATTCCAAGAAAATAATGGGATACAAAATTGATACAAATATGAAAGTTCAACTTGTCAAAGACGCAATGCAAATGGCTGTTAAAAACAGACTTTATAAAAATGAAAATCTAATCCATCATTCCGACAGAGGTATACAATATTGCTGTCCGGACTTTGCTGAATTTGCCAAATCAAAGAACATTATTTTAAGTACAACTCAAAATTCAAGCCCTTACGAAAATGCAGTAGCCGAAAGAATAAACGGAATTTTAAAACATGAATTTGGACTAAATAAAACAATTCCAAATTTAAAAACAGCACAAAAAATGGTGAAACAAGCTATAGAAATTTACAATAATGAGCGTAGACATTGCTCTCTTGAAATGAAAACACCACAATATGCACATAAAAATCAAACCCATCAATACAAGCCTTATAAAAAGAAAAAAAATACTAATTTAGTTGCGTAGGAATGTTGACAAGTTTGGAAAAAAATCCTTTCAAAGATTTTTTCTAAACTTATCAATATTCCGACTACAATCACCTATTTTTGAAATTATACATTAACAAAAAAAGGTCAACCTATATCAGGACAAGACAAAACCGAACTGATAAACAAATGAAAAAAAAGATTAAATACTCAATATTTTTGCATTGGATGACATTTTTATGTTTGTGTCTGCCCTTTTTTTACACTGGCTGTAAAAAAGCAGAAGCACCTGCAGAAGAAACAGTACAGATTGATACGACAAGTGTAACCACTGAGTTAACTAATACATTAAAAATAGATAGTTTAGTTATAGATAAGGAACATAAATCAATTGTAAATGAAGAATCAAAGCCTGAGGAAAAAGAAAAAACACTTTCACAAACACTTTCCAAAAAATACACTTTTCTGCAACCTATTCTTGTTTCAAAAGAAAATACATTTTCAGGATTTGCAATGATAATAGATTCCGTAAGTTATATTACCATTTTTAGTATCTTCATATATTTCTTATTGTCAATTTTAAGTTTGACAATAAAATACCTTGATGCCAACGCAATTAAAATTATTGTTCTTTTAGATGCTTTAGCATTACTCTTTTTAATCATTTCAGAACCAATTGGAATTTTTAACGACAGACTTTGGGGGTTATGGATTGCGATTATTTTATTTTCGACTGTAACAATTCTTGATATTTATATTTTGACAAAATATCATCAGAATAAAAGAAAAGACTGTGCATAACAGCGGTTTGCAAAAATGGCGAAATATGTGGTAAATTCACGTTTATCTTTCGCAAGAAATTTTATCTTAGCCGAAAAATCTCGGTCACGAAGTTCGCCACTTCCGCAAGCCGCGAGACGTTGGCTGTAATGCCCGAAAACCGAATAAAAAATAAACAATTTGACAATATGAATACAAATTTTAAAACACGATTTTGGAAAACAAGTAAATGGTTTGGTGGAATATTTATTTTACTTTTTGCGTTTAGACTACTTTATGGTTTTGTGGCAACTGACAACAATAATGGAAACGATTACAGCGACAACTTTTTTAGTAGTATTGACAATTTGAGAAAAAACTATGCTTCTGAAAAAATTGCTATGAAAGGCGATGTTCAAGTTTCCTCTAATGTTGCTTCTAATCAAAAGTTTGAAAAAACAGCATCAATTAAAACAAAAACTTCTGAATTTGAAAAAGATGAAAAGACACTTAAAGCAAATGCAAAAAAATATAATTCTGTTATTCAATATGAACAGAACCTTGGACAAAAGGGAAATAGACAAATTCATCTACTAATTGGTGTAAATCCAATTCTTTTTGACAGCTTATATATTGACCTTCAAAAGATAGGTGTTATAAAAGCAACTGAAATTACAAAAGTTGATAAAACAAACGAATATAGGCAACTAAATGCAAAGAAAACCTCTATTGAAAAAACTCTACAAAACTTAAACGACCTAAAATCAAAAGGTGGACAAATTGCAGATTTTGTAGCATTAAACGACAAAATTTTAGAAATTGAAGAAAAAGCTCAAGAACTTGGCGTCGAACTTGGCAACTTTGACACAGAAAATGAGTTTTGTACGGTTAAACTTTCTATGTACGAAGGTGCTACAGAAAAAAATATAAGTTTTATTCACAGGGTAAAAGTTGCTTTAGAATGGACAATTAAATATTTTGCAATTTTTGTGTTCAGTTTGTTTGGACTTTCGCTTACAGTTTTTGTGCTTTTACTAATAGTGGATAAAACAAAAATATTAAATGCAATAACAAGTAAAATAAACGAATAACGAACCGAAGAAAATAATGCACTACAGCTAACAGCGGTTTGCAAAAATGGCGAAATATGTGGTAAATTCACGTTTATCTTTCGCAAGAAATTTTATCTTAGCCGAAAATAATCAGTCACGAATTTCGCCACTTCTGCAAGCCGCAACACGTTGTAATATATTTTAGCGCCGAATTTTGCGGTGAAAAATTCCTTGCTTATCTCCTACTAAGAAAATAATCTGCAATCCAAAAAGTTGTCGTTTATCAAAGAAAATTTGAAAAGTTTTATGTGAAATAGATTTTGGCGAAATCTTTAAGCAGAAAGTAATTTGGATAAATTGAAGTTATGCAGTTTGCGTCGAAATAGATTTTAGTAAAATCGTTAAGCCGAAAGTATTTTGGTTAAATTAAAGTGATGCAGTTTGCGTCGAAACAAATTTTGTTGAAATCATGTAAGTAGAAAATAATTAGCTTTAATGAAAATGATGCAGTTTGTGGCGAAAAGTATTGTGCCTAAAAATTGAATAACGAGGAATTTTTGTGCTGATAAAAACATATTACAACACTGGTTTAGCATGATGGGGAATTTAGTGGAATTTCCGTTTTTTTTCATATATTCGTACAGCCAAAAATAATCTGCTTAAAAGTTCCCCACCAAGCTAAGCCAGGAACCGTTAGCACCAATACTATGACTGTAAAATCCTGAAATAGGTTGACAAAAAATTAAACACTTTTAGCAACTTATGGCACTAACAAAAAAACAACAACACAAATACAAATCCTATAGAAAAATAAAAAAACCAACTTTAAGTGCGTAAGGAATGTTGGTAACTTTTTTAAAACCCGAAGGGAATTTTTTAAAAAAAGTTATCAATATTCCGATTACAAAACACTATTTTTGAATATCAATTTGACAACAAAAATTGTCAACCTATATTAGGAAAAGACACTTTACAAGAATTTCAAACTGGTATTCCTGTTACAGAAGGTACAAGCCCACAACAAATCTTTAGCGATTTAGCTTGGGGAGGATTAAATGGGACTCCCGTATTTGATGCAACGTATCCAGTAGGAAATCCAAATAGACAAAGGATAATCAATAGAGCCGCATGTGAACAAAATGGAACAGTAATAGGTGCAGGAACACCAAACGAACAAACACCAACAGGTAACCCTTGTAACTAAATTATAGTAATTATGAAATATTTAATTTATACATTATTAATTGCAATCTTTACTTCTTGCACATCCCAAAAAAAAACTCCGAAAATAAAAGAAACTCAACCATTGACACAATTACAATCATTAGTTGACACCTTAACCATAGAAGAAAAAAACATTGTAAATGATTTTTTAGATATAGAACTAGCATCTGAAAGATACAAAAGTTATAATAACCTTGAAATTATTATGATTGAAGATGCGGGTAATGGTATTGAAAACCTTTTGGCTTATGAGTATGCATATAGAGATTTTCATAGTGACGGAAACGAGGCAACAGCAGAGGATAACCAAAGACTTGGTTGGATTCTTGACTCTATACAAATCAAAGAATTAAAAAATAAATATAGTGATAAAAAGGAGTATCATTGGAAGAGTTCTGATATAAGAAACTTTAAAGTTAATATAATGAAAAATGATACATTAAGAAACTATTTAAAAAAAGATAGATTTATTGAGCTTTCTGAAAAATTAGTTTTATTTATAAAAAAACCTATAATAATTGACGAAAACAATGCTTTTATAAGTATTACTGCTAGAAAAGGTTTTTTATTTGGAAGTGTATTTAATAATTACACTACTTTGATGAAGAAAACTAATAGAAAATGGAAAACAGGAGCAAGTTACTGGGATGGAAGTATTGAATAATATGCGAATATGCTTATGAGTAAATTGTGAAGTCAAAATAAAATTGATGATTGTAGACATTTTCGCAAAAATATTATGTCAATTATACTACTAATAATAATAATAAATAATTAACGGGAACAAATAGACATTTAGAATGCTTTTATACACTATAAAGGCTTACTGTAACCGCCATTTTGAGCAAGCTGGAATTTAGTGGAATTATCGTTCCGCATCAAGTTTTCGTTAAGCCGAAAAATTAGCGGTTACGAACTTCCAGCCATCTCAAAGTGGTAAAACGTTGTACGATATATTACCCAAAATGGGAGAATTCAATAACCTAACGCAACAAATGAGAATTTTTATTTTAGCCATTACATATTTTATATCATTTCAAACATACGCCCAAGATGATAAAGCTGTTAATTGGATTAATGAAAATGCAATTAAAATTGAAGATGCAGATCCAAATACGAACCTTACGATATTCAACAATAACCTTCCGCAAAAGTTTGCTGATGCAAAAATATTCGGATTCGGAGAAACTACTCATCAAGGTAAAGAATTTTTCGACATAAAAACAAAATTCTTCAAATATTTGGTTGAAAATCAAGATGTAAAAGTGTTTATTATTGAGGATTCATACACTTCAGAAGCAGGTATCAATGAATGGATTAGTGGTGGAAAAGGAAACGCTGAAACTATTGTTAACAATTTTAGCATCGGATTTTGGTATTGCAAAGAAGTAGTAAACCTTTTGGAATGGATGAGAAGTTACAATTTAAATAAACCAAAAGACGAACAAATTAAGTTTTATGGTATGGATATTCAAAATGTAAAAAATATTAATCAAGAAATACGTGATTTAGTTAAAAATTATAATATCCCTATCCCTGAAGAACTTCTTTTAATAGCGGATAAATGTGTAGAAAAAAAAGTTGAATATATGAAACAAAATAATTGGGCAGATACTCAAATTCCAAAGCTAATTGAAATCGAAAGTATTTTAGTAGATTTTAAAAAAAATATTAAAAATGAGAATAGTGTTGAGTTCAATTCTGCAATTAGAGCTTTAGATTATTTAATAAAATATACCTACTATGTACAAAACTATTATAGTCAAGATAGAGATTTAAAGATGTTCGAAAATGCTAAATGGATAGTAGAAAATAAATCAAAAAACGGGAAAGCTTTTATTTGGGCTCATAACGAGCACATTAATAATAAAGGATTTGGAAATTATAGTAACCGAAACATTTATAATTTCGGACGACATATGAAAGAATATTTTAAAAATGATTATTATAGTGTTGGGTTTGATTTTGGCACAGGTACACAAGCAGGTTATTTCTCTAATACAAACGAAAAACCCAGTTGGAAAAAAGTTGAATTAAATAAACCATTTGCAAAAACTTATGCCGAAACACTTATTGATACAAAGGACGAAATTTACTTTATTGATATCTATAAAGCCTTAAATGGTAGTTCATCAAATTTCTTCAAAAAGAAAACAGAACAAATAGTTGCAGGTGGTGGTGGTTTCAATCCAAAAAATAATCATTTGTATCAAAAAAAGTTTTCGGAAATGTACGATGGATTAATCTTTGTAAAAAATATTACACTTCCGACTAATAACTTGATTTCGAAATAAACGTTTTACAACAGCCGTTACACGAGATTTGGGCATTTGGCTGCATTTAAAAATGGTTTTGTACTTGTAAAATTTGTGCATAATGGAAAAATCTCGCATCTATAATCCCAAACCTCTTGTAGCGCCAAGACGTTGGTGGCAATTATCTCGCAGATACCGAAAAATAAGACAAATAAATGAAATCTAAAATAAAAATAACTTCCTTTTTGCTTGTTCTAATTATAAATTTTCTTGTGGGAATTTTATTTTGGACAATTTTCATAAAAGCAGGTAATCGAATATTTGAATATGGATTTTGGACTTACAAACCGTTTATTTTATTTCTCATAATTTTCCTTGAAATATTTGCTTTAAGCTTAGTTTTTCAACTAAAAAGAATAATAATTGAAAAAGATAAAGTCATTTTTAAAAACTTAATATTCCCATTTCTGAAAACAGAAAGATTATTTACTTATTATGACTTTTCAAAAATTGTAGACCAATATTCTAAATCAGGTTATCACGAATCTTTGTGGTTATTTAAAAACGGAAAATTAGAAAATCAAATCTCTAGTTTTTATTATTCAAATTATACAAAACTCAAATTTGAAATGAAAGTCCAACATAAAGGAAAATTAAAAATAAATAGTTTTAAACAAATATATTATAAACTTGGTAGAAAATTATAACTGCCACCAACAGCGGTTTGCAAAATTGGCGAAATATGTGGTAAATTCACGTTTATCTTTCGCAAGAAATTTTATCTTAACCGAAAATAATCAGTCACGAAGTTCGCAACTGAAATAAAGCCACGAAACGTTAGTAGCAATTTTACCGAAGCGACGGAAAATATAAAAATTGACAAATTTTAAAAAATAATAAATAAAATGAATTGTAAAAATTGTAAGACAGAAATAAATTCAAAATTTTGTCCAGAATGTGGAAAACCGACAATACTAAAACGAATTGACGGACATTATATAATTCACGAAATTGAACACATATTGCATTTTGAACGTGGAATTTTTTATACAATTAAAGAACTTTTTATAAAACCTGGTCAGAATATAAGTAATTACCTCTCTGAAGATAGAAATAGACTTGTAAAACCAATTATTTTTATAATTATAACATCATTAATTTACACTCTTATTATCAACTTTTTTCACATACAAGCTCAATATGTAACATTTAAAAGTGATGGCGATGAATTAAACACGCCAATGAAAATTTTCAGTTGGGTACAAGGACACTACGGTTATGCAAATATTATTATAGGAATCTTTATTGCATTTTGGACAAAAATCTTCTTCAAAAAATATGATTTTAACTTTTTTGAAATCTTAATATTAATTTGCTTTGTTATAGGTATTTCTATGTTGATTTTCTCAGTATTTGCTCTAATTGCAGGATTGACAAACCTAAACATATCACAAATAGGTGGAATTTTAGGAGTGATTTACTGTACTTGGGCAATCGGACAATTCTTTGGAAAAAACAAAGCAATAAATTATATAAAAGCTTTCTCAGCTTATATTTTAGGAATGATATCTTTTACGGCTTTAGCATTATTTTTAGGTATATTAATTGACTTAGTAATCAAACATTAGAAATTGACAAGTAAAAGAAACTGAAAAATAAAAACTGCCACTAACAGCGGTTTGTAAAAATGGCGAAATATGGATAAATTCACATTTATCTTTCGCAAGAAATTTTATCTTAACCGAAAATAATCGGTCACGAAGTTCGCCACCATTGTAAAGCCGCATCACGTTAGCGGTCAGTTGAAAAAAAATGTAGAAATGAAAAAAAAGTGTTTAAATATTGTAGCTTTTGTTTTTCTAACTCTTTTGAGTTGTGAAAAAAAACATGCAATTATTCCAAATACTTTTGAATATAAATGGTATTCGTTAAATGGAAATTTAACAATCAAATCGAACAATACATTTGAGTACAGTCGTTCTGCTTGTGTTTCACATTCAATATCGAAAGGAAAGTGGAAAATTAATAATGACACTTTAGTTTTAAATAGTTTTGAACCTAAAGGATGTTATTATATCGAAAGTTTTATACTTAAACCTCCTCCACCTCCAAAAGATACGATTGCAAAAGATAATTATAAAATTAAAGAGATTATAAAAGACTGTATACCAAATATTGGCTATATAATTTTCACAAACGAAAAATTCTACATTAAAGATTCATTATTAGTATCGAAATCATTTCCTTATTTATATGATGGTAGTACAAAACTTAATAATTTATATAATTTTCAAAAAACAGCTTATTATAAATATAATTAATTAACATTAGTTATTTATGGAGAAAAAATTTAAGTGAAATAGAAAAGTGCAAATTTTGAAAACTAAAACGCAAAACCAAACTAAATCGAAAATTGGCATTGATAAACTTTATAAATAAACAACCGAACCGCGAACAGCGGTTTGCATAAATGGCGAAATATGTGGTAAAATCACGTTTATCTTTCGCAAGAAAATTTATCTTAGCCGAAAATAATCGGTCACTAAGTTCGCAACTGAAATAAAGCCACGAGACGTTGGCAGATATATTATGAAAAAACTACGAAGAACTTTAATTTTACTGATATTAACACAATTCAGTTTTGGTCAAAATTTTAACATCTTAGATTCAAGTGATAAATGCAACACTCCTTATTTGTTTAAATAAAGCCTACTGATAAGTCTTGAAGATCTAGATCTTCAAGACTTATCAGTAGGCTACGAAAAAAATTTCTCTTATTTTTGGGTTACTAAGCACAAAAAAAAGATGTCACATTTAACGATTGAACAAAGATACGAAATTGCTACACTTCGTTCACAAGGATTTTCAATGAGTAAAATTGGAGAGGTTATAGGTAGAGATAAATCTGTAATTTCAAGAGAGCTATCCAGAAATTCCGATCAAAGAAATAAAGTTTATAAAGCTAAATTAGCCCAAAGTAAAGCCAGTATTCGACAGCATGAAAAAGCTAAGAAAATACGCTTTACTGAACAGATAAAAGCACATGTTATTCATCTTTTAGAAGAAGATTTCAGTCCTGAACAAATAGTAGGATATTGCAGTGATAAAAACTTTGAATGTGTTTCGATTGAAACAATTTATCAATTCATTTGGAGCGACAAAAAGAAAGGCGGACAACATTATAAGCACCTACGCACAAAAGGAAAGCGATATGCTAAAAGAGGGGCTTTAAAAGGCTCAAGAGGTATTATTAAAGATAGAGTTGGTATTGAAAACAGGCCGTTGGTTGTAGAAGAAAAGCAAAGAATTGGGGATTTAGAAATTGATTTGGTAATAGGTAAAAATCACAAAGGAGCTTTGTTAACAATAAATGATAGAGCATCAGGTGTGCTTAAAATGGCTAAAATAAACAGTAAGGAATCACAAGAAATTCAGGAGAAATTAATTGAATTATTAATGGATTGGAAACCCATTTTGCACACCATCACATCTGATAATGGGAAAGAGTTTGCAAACCATAAAAAAGTATCTGAAATACTAGAAATCTCATACTTTTTTGCCAACCCATATTGTAGTTGGGAAAGAGGTGCTAATGAAAATTTAAATGGTCTAGTAAGACAATATTTTCCAAAAAAATATAACTTTGATTTAATAACATTGTTGTCCGATAAAAAAAGAAGCCAAATTAATGGCTTCTTAAAATAATCGTAATTTAGAGTTGCAAAATTCAAATAACGATGGGTAAAAATAAGTATTTTTCGACTAAGTCTGTTTTCGGACAGCTAATTTCTTTAATAGATGACTCCATGATTCAGAAAGCTGTTGAGAAATATAATTCAGACCGATATGTAAAACGTTTCAAGAGTCAAGATCATCTATTTAGTATGATATTTTGTTGCATAGAAAAGTGCAACTCTTTACGAGAAGTATCTGGAGGAATGCTTGGTTTGTCAGGTAAGGAAGAAACTGTTAGAATCAACTCTCTTCCCAAAAAGAGTACTTTGGCGGATGCCAACAAGGGACGTAAGGTTGAGTTTTTTGAAGAAATTTATACCAATTTACTTCAGAAATATAGCTTCGTTTTATCGGACAGTCGAATTAAAGAAGCTTTGAAGAAGAATGTTAAGATTGTAGATAGCACCACAATAAGCTTGTTTAAAGATATATTAAAATGTGTTGGTAGAAAGTCTGTTGACGGAAAAAGTAAAGGAGGAATTAAATCGCATAGTGTGATAAATGCCGATGAAAAAGTACCAAGTTTAGTTTGGTTCACATCAGCCATAACGCATGATCATCAGTTTTTGAAAAGACTAAAATGCGATGAACATACCGTTTATATATTCGATAAAGGATACAATGATTACAAAGCTTTTGAGCATTTTACAGCTCAAAAAACAGGTTTTGTAACGAGAATAAAAGAGAATGCAAAATATGAAGTAACACAAACAAATGACATTCCAAGGAACATTCACTGCGGTGTTTTATCGGACGAAATAATTGAAGTTGAAGTCAATAAGGAAGGCGTAAAAACCAAATTGAAATTAAGGAAAATAATGTACTATGACAGAGAACACAAAAGAAGATTTGAGTTTATTAGTAATTTGTTTGACTTTAGAGCAGACACAATAGCTGCACTTTATAAAATACGTTGGCAAATAGAGCTTTTGTTCAAACAAATCAAGCAAAATTTTCCTCTAAAATATTTTTTAGGAGACAATGAAAACGCTATTAAAATCCAAATTTACTGTGTTCTAATAGTAAATCTATTGCTAGGCGTGATAAAGAAAAGCTTGAAACGACAATGGTCTTTCTCGAATTTAATTAGTTTTTGTAGAATTCATTTATTCAATTACATTCACCTAACTAAATTCTTAGAAAGTCCTGAAAAAGACTGGGAATTAGATCATATAAAAGATGGTCAAATAGGTTTATTTGATGATTATTTAGCAACTGGATAAAATTCGATATAACAAACCAAAAATTATATTTTTTAGTACATCGAATTCTCAAGATAGTACTCGAAAACAAGCTGAACTAGGTTAAAACCTCGTCAAGCCTTGCAAAATAAAGAAAAAATAACTTTCAAATTATTTTTACCGGACAACAATGATTTAATAACAGAAGAAGAGGTTTTAAGAGTAACAAATAAATTAAATAACAGACCCAGAAAAAGATTTGGTTTTAAAAGTCCAAATGAAATTTTTGAGCAAAAACTTAAACAATGTGCATGAGGTTGCATTTGTTAATTGAATCCACCCATCATAAACAATGAAGCAATATTATTTAGTTTAAAAGAAAAAAAAGACATAATAAACTTCATAGTAATTGATACAAAACTTGATGAAAAAAAACCAATTTTTTTATTTTGTCAAGGGTCATTACCAATGCCTTTATTTATTAAACCTGAAAAAGAGCAAATGTGGATGTTTGGAGGCGGAATTACAAATTTTGATATAAATGAAATACGCAGAAACTATCATTTAATCGTAATTTCTATGCCAAAAACACCAGTAATAGTAGACGAAAAAAACTTAAATAAATCATATTGCTTTATTCCAAACTCAAATGAAACTAATGAATTTTCAAAAGAATATGTAAAAGCTGATTATTTAGAAAATTATAAAGATAGAGCTAACAAAGTATTAAGCTTTTTAAGAAACCAAAAATGGGTTGACAATTCAAAACTCATTGTTGCAGGACATTCTCAAGGTTCAAAAGTAGCCACATTAATTTCATTAAAAAATAAAAATGTTACTCACTTAGGTCTATTTGGTTCAAACCCTTTTGGTAGAATTGACCAATTAATTCGTGAAGATAGAAAGTCCGCAGAAAACAAAAAAATTACTTGGATAGAAGCCGATAAAAGTATGGTAGATACATATCAAATGTATAGAGATTCTTATAATGAAGATACTTTAAAGAAAAATCCAAATTTATTAGCTTGGAAATCATTTTCAAGACCTTTAATAAACGATTGGTTGAAAATTAAAATACCAACATATTTAGCCTATGGGACAAATGACATTGCTTCTGATTTATGTGATTTAGTTCCTCTATTTTATATTCAAAATGCAAAAAATAATTTGACATATAAAAGATACTTAAATTTAGAACATAATTTTTACGAGGTAAATGATGACGGAAGAGCTGATTATGAAAAAGATCATTGGACAGAAGTAATGAATGAATTTATAAAATGGACGTTGAAATAAATACATCTGCTAACAGTGGTTTGCATAAATGGCGAAATATGTGATAAATTCACGCTTATCTTTCGCAAGAAATTTTTTTTTAGCCGAAAAATCTCGGTCACGAAGTTCGCAACCTCGCAAATCCGCAAAATGTTGGCTACAATTATACCGAAAACATTAAAAATGAACGAATTAGCTAAAATAGGGAAGGGGAAAACAATACTTATTTCCATAAGTATTTTGTTAGTTTCTATCCATACAATATATTTTTATCAATCTGTAAGACCTGAAATTGAATCTACAAAACTTGTTAGACAATTAATTAGTTTTCTATTTACAATTGGACTTTTAATAATGGTTTATAAGGGCAAAAAATGGGCAAAAATTACCTCAATAGGATTATTTTCTTTAGCTCTTTTAGTAGCGGTTATTAGTTTATTTACTTTAGAAGTACCTTTCATAAATAAAGTTCCTTTATTAGTTATGACTTTAGTTTATTCAATATCAATTTATCACTTTGGTTTTGCTAAAAGTTTTAAAGAATTTTTTAAATATCAAAATACGGAAACTGAAATTAAAGAACCTGTTCAAGATTCTAAACAATTAATGGAAGCCGAAAAATTTTGGAAAATTATTGAGATTTGCAAAACTAATAGCTTCGGAAATTATGAGAAACAACAATCTGAACTTTCAAAAGAACTAATTAAACTTACAGCTATTGAAGTTTTAGAATTTGACAATAAATTTAGAACTTTAAAAGGCGAAATTTATAATTGGGATTTTTGGGCGTCTGCATATATAATTAATGGGGGATGTTCTGATGATTGTTTCTCTGACTTTAGAGGTTGGCTAATTGGACAAGGAAAATCAATATTTGAAAGTGCAGTCCAAAATATTGAAAATCTTTCCGAACTTAGCGAAACAAATAATGGAGATTGGGAAGGTTTGAGTTATGTTCCGAACGATATTTATATAAAAAAGACAGGTAATAATATACCACAAGGAATTCAAGAAAACATTGAAATTTCAGGCGAAGAATGGGAAGAAGACGAAACATATTTAAAAAATAAATATCCGAAATTATGGTCGAAATTCGGAATGTGAAAAAATAACTGTGGCTAACATCCGTTACAAGATATTTGGGTTTTAGGCTTAATTTAAAGTTGCTTTTGTACTTGTAAAATTTGTGCATAATGGAAAAAACTCGCATTTTTATCCCAAACATATTGTAGCGCCAAAACGTTATATACCGTTTTGAAAAAACGCTCGTGCTAAAATAGGCAAACTAAAATCAACATTTTAAGTGTACAATAGACAGATTTAGGATCAATTAAACAAATGAAAACAAAGATATTTTGCCCAAAAAAACCTTTATTAAAAGAATTTATTCAATATTTCTTATTTATAACCAAAAGTGATAATGAGATTATAAGTCAGTTGTGTTATCCAAATACTAATCATTGCCTTAGTTTAATTAAAGGAGGAACAATGGTCGAATTAAATACGAATGAATACAGTATTTCTCCCTCAACAAAAAATAGTAGTTACTTAACAGGTATTTACAAACAGCCTATAAAGATAACCACAAAACATGCATATCAAGAGTTATGTATAAATTTTAACCCAATGGGTTTAGAGGCTATTTTTGGAGAGATACTTTCACAAAACATTTTTAAAAACAATGTACTGGATGAAAACAAAAATTGGACACCACTGTTTGAAATTGCATTTAGCAATAAGCCCTTGGAAATTATTCAAAACGAAATTGAGAGTTTTTTTATTTCAATTTTAAGAGATGAAATGATATCCAATAGTTTATTATTTAACGAAACAATGAAAGCAAATCAAATTGAGGAATTAAATGATTTATTGTGTAAAAGCTACCGTTCTACACATAGATACTTTGTAAATCAATTACAAACTACTCCAAAAGAATATTTACAAATACGTAAAGTCAGAGAAGCCATGCCTTTAATTTTAAAAAATATACCATTGATTGAAATAGCTTTTTTATTAAATTTTACAGACCAATCTCATTTTATCAAAACCTTTAAAAAATACACAAATAAAACTCCTTCTCAATTTAAACAAAGTAGTTGTCAGGTTGATAATACGCTAATTTGGGATTTGAAATAGCATTTGATAAGGTTGGCAGATTTTTACAATTTTCATTGTCTAAGGAAATATATTTTTGTACTTCACTAAAAATAATGAAATGAAAATAAATCTAAAGCTAATCGTAACTTTTGTTATATTACTGTCTTTTTTCAAGCTCAAAGCGCAAACCGCCCAATTACCAAAGGAGTTAGAAGGAACACCTAAACTAACCTATTCGCAAATGTTAGCCGACCACGATTCGTTAGTGTCTTACATAAGACAAGTAAGCCCTATTATTTACTTTAATAAGCAAGTTCGCGGTATTGACTTTAATAAGCATGCAAAAAAATTAAGAAAACAAATTACCAAAAAAACTACTTTGCCAGAATATTTACGGATAGTACTAAAAACCGTTAATTCTGCACAAGATGACCATACTAGTTTAATGTGGCCATATTTGTTAGATATCGCAAAAAAATATTGGTTAGCACCTAATGGAAACATAAAAGGTATTGACACTTTAGATATGAACCATCACTATAAATATTGGAATTATCTTCGAAGCAGTTCAACAGGTCCAAAGTTGAAATTAAATTTAGTTTACACTGATGGCGAATATCATAATTTATTACCGTTTGCATATAATGGTAAAAAATATCCTTACGGTCTAAAACTGCTAAAATGCAACAATGTAAGTGTACATAAAATAATAAACCATAAAGAAATGGAGCAGGTATTGCCGGCATTATCATGGGACAGAAAGTATAAACGTGTGTATAATGAAAGGTTTTATACGCTAGGCAAACTTTATAAAAAAGACACTTTACGGTTAACTTTTTCAGATAAAAACAACAACAAATATCAACTTAATATAGCCAAAAAAGACACGGTTAATTTTTTAGAAAAAAATAATAATAACTTTGGTTTCGATAGTTCTAACAATGTGGTTACGCACTATTTTGAAAAGGAACAAATTTTTTATGCCAAATTACCGCAAATGGAACCAGAGCTAGGAGATACCTTGGTTAAAAGATTTAAAGCAATTATAGATAAGCATTCTATAAAGTCTGTTGTATTGGATGTTAGGGGGAACGGTGGAGGAAGCGATGAGACTTATCAAAAATTTCTATCCAAAATATTAAAAGATACATTGAGCGTAAACTTAAGGCTTGGACGAGTTTTTAGCCCCTACAATTGCAAATATTTTGAAATAAATACAGACACCATAAATAAGGGTAAAAACTATTCTTTCACTCAAAACGGACCAAAATTAAAAAATGTTAAAATGTATTACATAAACGAAAAATTTGACTATGTAATTCCTGATAAAGAACCTTTTACATTCGATGGGAATGTTTATATATTACAGGATCGTTTTATATATTCATCAACCAGTAATTTGTCTAGTTTAGCCTTCAAAACCAATCGTTTAATTAGTATAGGAGAAATGCCTAATGCGTTAGGTGGGATACAAACAAGTGTTTCTTTACTTTACACACCTTACAGTAAAATATTTTTTAGAGTAGAACCGCAAATTGATTTTACAGATTGTAAAACAGTTGCTGATATTTTCCAAAACCAAGTAGAACATTTTATCACTTATTCTATTGATTTTTTGCATGATCGTACTACAACAAATGAAAATATATTTGGAAAAAACTTTTTGTTACAAAAAGACCCAATGTTTAAAAAGGTATTAGAGTTAGAACTTCAATAATAATGTTTAGATTTTAAAAAGAATGTTTGTTTACCTAAACCAAATCATGTATTGAACTACAAATAAAGTGACCAAAGGAAAAACGGCGTATAACAGCGTATTTGCAAAATGGCAGGATTGATGTTTAATTGAAAGATTGTTCCTGTTTAGGAATGATGGTTTTTTAATTTAAAGATTAGGATTTATTCCCCTGCCACTTCGCAAATACGCGAAACGCTATGCGTAATGTTTGCGCAAATAAGAGACTAAAAGAACTAAACCAAAAATAATTTACCAAAAGAAAAATGAAAAAAATACTTCTAAAAATCAATTTATTAACACTATTAACATTAGTCATTTCGTGTACAGAAAACGATGATAACTCTTCAAATGTGGATTTAATAATTGGAAAATGGGAATACTCAACTCAATATGAAAATGACATTCAATTTACGCAAAACGATTGTCAACCATCAACTATTGAGTTTACAAGTAACGGAAATAGAACCGACAAATATTATGATCAAAACCTAGCTAATGAATGTGTTTTAGTTGATAATGTTAATCTTACTTGGACAAAAATTAATAATAACACTTATCAATTCAATCAGAATGGAGATATTTATACCGAAAATGTAACATTTGAAAACGGTAACAATAAACTTATTTTAGAAAGTTCTGATGATGATGGAAATGGGAATGTTATAATTTATAAGTTTGTATATAATCGAATAAATTAATACTACGCACAACAGCAGTTTGCATAAATGGCGAAATATGTGGTAAATTCACGCTTATCTTTCGCAAGAAATTTTATCTTAACGGAAAATATGCGGTTACGAATTTTGCCAATTCTGCAAGCCGCGAGACGTTGTAATATATTTTATCGCCTGTGGGAGAATTCAATAACCTAGCGCAACAAATAGATAATTCACTTCAAAAAATTCACCAAGATGAACCGTATTTTAATTAGCCTCTATTTTATATTTTTTGTTTGCATGGGGTATGGACAAAAAATTAAAAAAAAAACAATTTTTTTAAACTTTACTGATTATAAATTTATTGAGGTAAGTAGATAATTTCATATCTTAGAGATCAATAAAACAAGGGAAACATGGATTTATTTACAGGGCAAAACCTTTTAGAGTTCGCTGAACGGTTTAAAACAGATGAACACTGCAAAGAATATTTAGCAAATTATAAATGGGAACGAGGATTTATTTGTTTAAAATGTAAGCATACAAAGAGTCAAATCCGCAAAGATTTTTCCAGAACTTGTAATATCTGCAGCCATACAGAAACCGCGGCGGCAAACACTTTATTTCATAAGGTTAAGTTTGGTTTACGCAAAGCCTTTTTTATATGTTTTGAGATGTCAACCACCACTAAAAGTTTATCTGCCAGTTACATGGGAGTTCGCTATGGAGTTACAGAAAAAACAGCACGTTTATTTATGCACAAAATTAGAGAAGCGATGAAATCTAGTGAGAATCATCCAATGGACGGAACTGTTCATGTTGATGAATTCGTTATTGGAGGAAAGGAAAAAGGTAAAGTAGGCAGGAGTTATGATAGCAAGAAAAAAAAGGTTGTAACAGCAGTGGAACTAACAGATGAAGGAAAAATTAAAAGAATGTATGCCTTGAAAATTGATAATTATTCAGCCAAAGAATTAGAGACAATATTTGAAAAGCACATTAATAAAAATGCAAAAATAACCACAGATAAATGGAAAGGTTATCGTCCTTTATTTGGAGATTATAATATCACACAAATAGAAAGCAACAAAGGGATGAATTTTATGGCATTGCACACAATGATTCATCAAGTAAAATCATGGATTAGAACAACATATTCATCGGTAAGTGACTTTAATATAAACAGGTATCTTGATGAATTTTGTTATCGAATTAACCGTTCTCAAAGCAAAGACACAATATTCAACAATTTGATAGTAAGAATGGTCGAGTCAGAAAAAATATATCAATCTAAAATTATATGTTCGTAACTACTGACCTCAATAAATTAAAATGCCATTATGATTTCCCGCTAAAAAGAAATATAGAAGAAGGTATCCAATTTAATTTATGTGCAAAAGCAATATTTTTATGGAAAAACAAATCAGATACCTTGTCAATTTGCAAATTAGAAGATTATAAAATAGTTACTTTTGAAGAAATAGAAAAATTAGAAGCTATATGGAGAATAAATAATAAAAAAGCAATGATTAAAAAATTTGGTAAAATATACCCAAGATATAATAAAAACGGTATTTTTAAAACCTATCTTATAGAAATAATTAATGATAACCAATTTGTTATTTACCCTGTAGAATGGAGAGGTCTGGATGATATTGTTAACTAAAAAAAAAATAAGATGAACCGTATTTTAATTAATAGTTGTTTTTTACTTTTTATACTCAATATATTTGGACAGAAAATAGAAAAAAAAACGATTTATATACAATTCAAACTTGACAAAAATTGTCCAAGAAATATGAAATGAATAAAAATCAATTCAATCGATTATTTAGTCCAATTGATTTTATTGAGGCAAGATTAGATTTACTGCACGATGGCTATTTGTATTTTAACGAAGTTAAACAATCAGCAATTGTCGAGGATGAAGATATTGAAGTTAAAAGAATCAAAGAAAAGAATGATGATTTAACAGTTTTAAATACTAGACAAAATAAGAAAACAAAAACAGAAACAAATATTTTGGAGGAAGTTTTAATCCTAAATTACAGCAAAAAGTTTACCAATTCAATTATTAAAAAAGCAATAGAAAAACATTAATAAAAATTATCCAACCGATTCTTTTAGTTCCGAACAATACTCAAATATTGATGTAAAAGTTAATAATGAAACGGTAACAAATATAGACATAGTTAACAACCAATACGAACAAGGATATAATCAGCAATCAAATAGAAATACGAAACAAATAGAAGAGATTAGATGGAATGTAAAGAATGATTATGTGCCAACAAGTATTCGTCAATTTAGAAGCTTAACCTATAACAATCCAATAATGTATGGAAGTTGTTTTAATATTAGAAAATCGAAAAAATTTGTTTATAAAATAAATGAAGTTAAAATATATAATGACAAAACGATATATATAATAAGTTATTCTATTCCAAGAAATCACTATACTTATACTAAAAAGCAAATTCCAGGGAATTATTCAGGAACACTTTATATAAATAAAGATGATTATGCAATTGTTAAAATTATAGAGAATTGGGAGTTTATGGAAAACCCTGAATCTTCAAAATATGATATTTATGGATGGAATGAAAAATACGTCAATAAAGAAATAAAATCAGAAAGCGTAGAAACTAATTTTGAGAAAATTAATAATTTGTATTTTTTAACAAGTTCTGAAATTGAAATATTAGGAAAATTGTATGATATAGAAAAAAATACTTATCAATTAAAAATGTACATTGATTCTAATTGGAGAGATTTCAAAACTGAAAATCCAATCAAAATTTCAAACAAAAAAGAAGTACAAATATTTGAAAAAGTAAAATATAATAAAACCTTTTGGGAGAACTATAAAATAACCGAATAAAATACTTCTGCCAATACACGTTTTGCGAGTAAAGTACTAAAAATTATGTTTATCTTCCGCAATAAATTTTATCTTAGCCGCAAATAATCGGTCACGAAGTTCGCCACTTCTGCATAGCCGCGACACGTTGTGCGATATATTATTAAAATCAGAAATAACAATGAAAACCAGAGTTTTAACTTTACTATTTTGTGGAATAACTACATTAATTTTTGCTCAAAAAACAAACTTCAATATAAAATATTCTGAACAATTAGCAGTTTTTACTTTTATTCAAAATTTATCTGAAAACTATCCAGAAAATGTTTTCAAAACCGAATTTCAAAAATCAAAATATAATGTTGATCAGTTTAAAGATGCAATATCAGAATTTGACAAATTATCAATAGAGTATAGTTATAAATTTGAAGAGTTTCCTGACGGTTCTAAAAAACCAATGCAATCAATAGATTTTTTGAAGAAAAATTTAATCGAAACTGAAAATTTAAATGATTTTAAAATTCGCTCAATTGGAATTGTGACAAACAAAACATTGAATGACCTTACAAAAATCGTTACACTTTTTACTCCTATTTATAATGAATTAATATACAACCCTAATAAAGAAAAATTTGAAAAACAAATTGTAGAAATTACAAAATACTCAACTGAAAATAAAATAGAAAATTATTTTGAAACAGGAATAATATTTTATAATTCAACTTGGGATACCTCAATTCCTTTTAATATTGCATTTTATCCATTACCAAATTCTAAGGGTTTTTCAGCCCAATCTTTTTATAATAATTTCATTAGTGGTATTCAAACAGACCTAGAAGGTTATAAAGACTTGTTTAGTGTAATGTTACACGAAACATTTCACATTATTTATTACGAACAATCACTTGAAATTAAAACAGAAATTGATAAGAATTTTAAAGAAAATAAATCAAAATATAGCAATTATGCTTACTTGTTGTTAAATGAAGCCATAGCCACTTCATTAGGTAATGGATATGTATTTGAAAATATTGATGGAAAAATTGACACACGAGATTGGTATAGTCAAAAATATATAAATCTAATGGCAAAAGAAATATATCCATTGATTAACGAATATATTTCCCAAAAGAAACCAATAGATAAAGATTTCATTGATCGTTACATTACTATTTATGAAGTGAATTTTCCCAATTGGATAAACGAACTCGACAACTTAATGCCTTACAGATATGTTATTTCTGAAAATGAAAATGACTTTAACGTAATTAAGAAAAAATATCGTTATCGTTCAAGAACAGAATATGAAACTGAAATTACAAAAAGTACAATTGAAAAAATGAAAAAAACATCACTTACAAAATTGATTATTGTTTCAAAAAACAACAAGGAAAAATTAAACCTAATAAAAAAAGAATTTAAAGAACTTAATAATTGGGAATTCAATTCAGAGAATGAATTTAATTATAAAATCCTTTTAGAAGACAAAAGCCAATTGATTATTATAAACCAAAAGAAGTCAACAACACAAACGCTAATCAAAAAACTGGAAACAGAAACTAAATAAAAAAATACATCACACAACAGCGATTTTGTGAGATTGCGAAATAAGTGCTAAATTCACGTTTGTTTTTCGCAAGAAATTTTATCTTAGTCGAAAATAATCGGTTACGAAGTTCACCACTTCATGAAGCTGCGAAACATTGTAGGTAATTTAAAAACAGAACTATGAAACAAAAAATATTATTAGTATTATTACTGATTTTTTCAATAAAATCATTTTCTCAAGATTCTAAATTTAGCTTCGAATTGAATTATCCGATTCCTATCGATGATAATGTAGTTGGGAGAAATTATAACGGAATCATAGATGCTGGACTTAAATATCGTTTTGTGAATTTAGATTTTATGAATATTGGTGCTTCATTAAACGCTGGTATGTATAAGAACGCAAAAGACGATAGAGTTCAACCTTTCGATGTTACTACTTATATTTTCATTCCTAGAATTTATGGTGAATTTAATATAAAATCTCTACCCAAACTTCATCCTTCTGTAGGATTGGGTTACTCAATATTGAACATTCGAGCTGATGTAGATAGATTTAATAATCAGAATAATCTTTCTGTAAGTTCAAGTGAAAGCGAGAACGGAATTAATCTGAATTTTGGAATAGCATATGACATAACAGAAAAATTGTTTGCCCAAGTTCAATATGATTTTATAAAAATTGGAGTTGACAATGAAGTGCCTGATATAAAATATAATACGAATATTAATATTTTGAAAATTGGATTAGGTTACCGTTTATAATAAAAACTATCTACAACACCGTATAAAAATAATTGCGGTTTAGTGCTTAATCAAAGGTCGTTGGGTGTTTGTAACGTCTGATTTTCCTTCGGAAAATTCTCGCATATAAACCCGCAACTATTCTTATACATAAACGTTGCACGAGACTTATGCCGTAATGACGCAGAAAACACTTTTGTCAACCAGAAATACATTTCCGTAAGATATTTTAATATTGCGTTTAACCGAACTGTGCGTGCCGAACTTTGTCTGAAAAATGGAATCTGAAAACTGAACTTAGTCAAACTTTGAGCGTAGAAAAATAAATAGACAATAAATAAGATTATTCGAGTAGAAAAATTGAAATCTGAGTTTTATATTAAAATAATGAAAAACATCTTAATTACATTATTTATCTAATACTTCTATATCAATTATTGTAAAAAAAATCCCGCTTCCGCTATTAAATAATTTTGGTTATATTTACAATTTTGGTAATTATTATTGCAATAAGTTATTAATTTAAAGAAGCAAACATTACCATGAATCTAAGCATCAGTTTACCGTATCATTTTATTATTCCTACAATAATTTCAGTTTTTGTTTTAATAGCTGTTTTATATCAACGTAAGCGATTATTTACTTCTATAGACCAAAAATGGCTGTGGACAAGTCTAACAGTTTTTTTAATAGTGTATATTTTAATTATAGGAGGAGCTTGGTATACCACTATTAACTCACAACTAGCGTTAGAAAAATTTGATTTGAATCAAGACGGATTCTTTACAGCAAACGAAATTACCGTAGCACAAAAAGAAGCTTTAGAAAAAGTGACAAGAGATACAGGAAGAAGTTTTTCATTCCTAACTGGATTATTTGTAGCAGGAGTAGTGGGGTGCATCGTTTTCGTTTTCGGAAAATTTATTGTATTTATCAAAACAAAAAAATAATAACGTTAATTGCTATACGTTACCAGTTATCTACTTATAAAATCACGCAGATTTCAGAGATTTTCGCAGATTAATCATAACTACTCTACTAAAATATTCAAAATCTGCGTGCCTTTTTTTTTCAGTACTCAAAGCGTAAAGTCATATATAGTAACTAGTGAGATTAGTGTTTATAAGCCAAGCCTAATTCAATTAACTGGAACAGATTGTTTTGTTCCTCACAATGTTAATTTAATGGTGATTTCAAGAAGTCAATTGGTATTAGTCTTATGAAAAGCTATTAATAAAAAACCACAAACCGACTGTGTTTAAATAGTGCTGTTTGTGGAATAATTATGTAGAAAGTTTTATTACTCAGGATTAGAGTCAGTTTCTTCTATTTTTTCAATTGATTCTTCCTCCTTATTTTTCGAAAATAATTTTTTTATCTTATTTTTAAAAGCACCAAAGAAACCCAGTAATGCAAGAATAATAATTTTCCCAAATTTAGCAACTAGTGCAAAAATACCAACTTTAGTTAATATTTTACCCGCAACTAAACCTCCAATTGTCCACGCAGCAACATTATCTATTGAACTATCGAATTCTTCATATTTATAACCATCATTAAATTGAACAATATCCAGTACTTTTTTAATATCTTTTTGAACTAAAGGCAATTCTGTTTCTGTTGCGATGGCATTTAATACAATCACTCCTTTTCTACCTAGAATTCTAATATTATAATTCAGCGTATTTATTGGTTCGTTACCAAATTTTATTTTTTTAGCCCAGTGTAAAATTTTTCTATCTTCATCATAAAACGGTTTTGCTGCCCATCCTACGATACTTATAGATTCATAACCTTCTTTTTTTCTATCTACATTTTCTGTTTCGACATCTTTTCTCATTTGAATCAATAAATCATCATAATCAATATCATCTGCATCATCATCTTTCACATATCCAATTTCATCGTATTGAACGTTAAAAACATAGCCTTTTTGATCTAATACACCTTGGTTTTCAGGAAGTAAAAGTCCTAGTGTCATATTATCAGACTTTGGATTTCCCCACAAATCAAAAAGTACTCGCTCCGCTTGAGTAGAGTTTAGGTACTTAAATCCTTTTGGAATCGTAATACTCCCTACACCATTAGACAATTTTATTATTCCATGTTCATAGGTGAAAGTTTTTTCAATTGAATCAATTTTTGTAGTATAATCATTTTGTGAATAGCTAGAAAATGACATGATAAAAACTAAGCTGAGTAAAATTATTTTCATATTAATTATTTAAGGTTTGGTTGTATTTTTAACTTTTCCTTTACTTCAAAAGTTATTTTAATTTTGCCAAATGTATAATAATAATCTTATTAATGAAAATAAAAAATTCAATTCAAAATTCGCTGTATAAATTGTAAAATAGGACTTTTAAAGCCAATTTATTTGGATAAATAGAGATTGCTTTGTTCCTCACAATGATAAATTAGTGAGATAAGTGTTTAAAAAAACCACAAACAAGACTAAGTATAAAAGTCTTATTTGTAGTAGCTGTATTTTTTAAAACTATTTCAATTCCTTTTTCAAGAATTTCGCCGTATAGCTTTTTTTGTTTTTTGCAACTTCTTCAGGTGTACCTTTTGCAACTAACTGTCCGCCTCCTTTACCACCTTCAGGGCCTATGTCAATGATATAATCAGCGAGTTTGATTACGTCCATATTATGCTCAATAATCAAGATGGTATTTCCTTTATCTACTAACTTGTTAATCACTTCCATCAGTACTCTAATGTCTTCAAAATGCAAGCCTGTGGTAGGTTCATCCAAAATATAAAAAGTGTTTCCAGTATCTTTTTTAGACAATTCACCTGCTAATTTAATACGTTGCGCCTCACCACCAGAAAGCGTGGTGCTTTGTTGTCCTAGTGTAATATAGCCCAAACCAACATCTTGAATCGTTTTTACTTTTCTATAGATTTTCGGAATCATTTCAAAAAAAGGTACTGCCTCATCAACCGTCATATTCAACACATCCGAAATTGATTTTCCTTTGAATCGTATCTCTAATGTCTCTCTATTAAAACGTTTTCCTTGGCAAGTTTCGCATTCAACGTAAACATCTGGTAAAAAGTTCATTTCTATAGTTCGCACACCTGATCCTTGACAAGTTTCACAGCGACCACCTTTTACATTAAAACTAAAACGACCCGCTTTGTAACCGCGTATCATGCTCTCAGATGTTTTGGTAAACAAAGCTCTTATTTCGGTAAAAACCTCAGTGTAAGTGGCAGGGTTAGAACGCGGTGTTCTCCCTATCGGACTCTGGTCTATCGCAATTACTTTGTCAATATGTTCTAAGCCTTCTATTTTTTTGTACGGCTGTGGTTTTTTGACACCATTAAAATAAAAAGCATTCAAAATAGGGTAGAGGGTCTCGTTTATTAAAGTAGATTTACCACTACCAGAAACCCCCGTCACACAAATCATTTTACCAAGAGGCAAATCAATTGTTACATTTTTTAAGTTGTTTCCAGTTGCTCCAGTTAATTTCAAAAATTTTCCGTTTCCTTCACGTCGCTTTTTCGGAATCTCAAATTTCATTTTTCCGTTCAAGTACTGTGCTGTAATTGTATCTGAGGCTAATGTTTCGGCTGGAGTTCCTATACTGATAATCTCTCCACCAAATTTTCCTGCTTTTGGACCTATATCAATTACATAATCTGCTTGCTCAATCATGTCTTTATCGTGCTCCACGACAATGACTGAGTTCCCAAGATCGCGCAATTGCTCTAAAGAATGAATTAGCTTTTCGTTGTCTCTTTGGTGTAAACCTATACTTGGTTCATCTAATATGTATAAAACACCCACTAATTGTGAGCCTATTTGTGTAGCCAATCGAATACGTTGTGCCTCACCACCAGAAAGTGATTTTGAACTTCGGCTTAAAGCCAAATATTCTAAACCTACATTCATCAAGAAGTTCAATCTGTCATTAATTTCTTTTACAACTTCAGTTGCAATTCTTTTTTGCTTATCAGATAAGTGGTTGTCCAAATCCTTGAACCAAACCGTTAAATCAGCAATATCCATATCACATAATTCGGATATGTTTTTCTCGTTTATTTTAAAAAATAAGGCTTCTTTTTTTAATCGTGAACCCTCACAAACCGGACATTTTATTTCGTCCATGAATTCTTTTGCCCATCTTTTAATAGTTGTAGAACCACTTTCGTCGAATTGGTTTTTTATAAAATGGGAGATTCCTTCAAAATCTATTTTATAGTCTCGAGCAACTCCTAAATCTTTAGAGTTGATCGTGAATTTTTCTTTTCCACCATTCAAAATCATTTCCATGGCTTCTTCTGGAATCGTTTCTACGGCATCAGTATTTTTAAAACCATATTTTTCACCTATAATTTCCAATTGCTTAAAAATCCAAGAGGATTTGTACTCGCCCAAAGGTGCAAAACCACCCGCTTTTATAGATAATTTAGGATTCGGAATTATTTTTTTAATATTGATTTCGTTCACCGTTCCTAGTCCGTTACAATGATCACACGCCCCTTTAGGAGAGTTAAATGAAAATAAATTTGGCTCCGGATTTTGGTACGAAATTCCCGTTGTAGGACACATTAAATTTCTACTAAAATAACGCACTTCATTACTGTCTTGATCAAGAATCATCAATACATTTTCTCCATGATGCATGGCAGTATTGATACTTTCTGACAAGCGTTTTTGATTGTCAGCTGTGTCTTCAACCAGCATGCGATCAACTACAATTTCAATATCATGCGTTTTGTAACGGTCCAGTTTCATCCCAGATGTGATTTCGCGAACCTCGCCATTAACACGTACTTTCAAGAAACCCTGTTTGGCAATTTGCTGGAATAATTCGCCATAATGTCCCTTTCTCGCTCTAATAACTGGAGCAAGGATATTGATGCGTTTATTCAAAAAATCGTTGGTAATTAAATCCTTGATTTGCTCATCACTGTAACTCACCATTTTCTCGCCTGTATTGTAACTGTAAGCATCAGCAGCACGAGCAAATAGCAAACGCAAGAAATCGTATATCTCCGTGATTGTACCCACAGTGGAGCGAGGACTCTTACTGGTCGTTTTTTGTTCAATAGCAATCACAGGCGATAGTCCGTCAATTTTATCCACATCAGGACGCTCGAGTCCACCAAGAAACTGCCTCGCATAAGCTGAAAAAGTTTCTACATAGCGGCGCTGTCCTTCGGCATAAATAGTGTCGAAAGCAAGTGATGATTTCCCAGAACCCGAAAGGCCAGTAATAACCACTAGTTTTTCGCGAGGAATGGAGATATCTATGTTTTTAAGGTTGTGCACACGGGCACCTTGAACTTCAATAGTATTGTCTTTGTCTAACATAATTTTTTGCAAAAAAGCAAAGTTAACCTTTTGATTTATTCTTTCAATAGAACAGTTTAGAACTTTGTGTTAAAATAGGACCTATCAATAGAATAGAATAGTAGTTTGTGTTTTTTTAAGAGCATAATAAGTTGGTGTTTCAATTGCGTTCCCTCCCGCTTTTCGTTACAATCTTGTGTGGCAAAACACTTGCCCCACAAGGATTTTTACTGCAATCTGGGCTATTTATAACTATTTGTGGTTTTTATTACGTTTGGGTATTGCGCATAAAAAAACGCTAATTTGTGGTTAGCGTTTTGTATTTATTCAATAGTCATTGCTTTTAACTTACTTCTGTAAGCCTCTAGAGCTACTGATTTAGAGATAAAACCAAAATATTTCTCGTCTTTTATCACTGGTAAGAAAGCCACTTTAGACCTTTCAAACTTATTCATTACAGTTTCCATGCTGTTAAAAGGGTAAATTACTTCCTGTGGCGTGGCCATAATATCTTTCACTAAAGTGTACTTAACACGATAGCTATTAAAAATAATTTCGCGAATATTGTTAAAATGAACAACACCTAATAAATGCTTCTCTTTGTCAACTACAGCAAATATTACTTGATTAGAATGCGAAATTAAATCAACTAGTTTGTCTAAGTTTTCATCAGGTGAAAGCGTTAAATAATCCGTTTGAATGATAGAAGTAGTTTCTAAGGTAGAAAGTACATTAGTATCTTTGTTACTAGTAAAGGCATGTCCTTTTTGAGCCAAATCTTTTACATCCATAGAGTGCTTCTCAAAACGTTTAGAAATAGCAAAACTTATTGAGGCAACAATCATTAAAGGAAGCATTAAACTATAGCCACCTGTAATTTCAGCAATTAAGAATATTGCGGTCAATGGAGCGTGAAATAAACCACTTAAAATACCAGCCATTCCAACCATTGTAAAATTACTTACGGGCAAATGGGTTAAACCGGTTAGATTAATAATTTTCGAAAAAACAAAACCTACGTACGATCCCACAAATAGGGAAGGAGCAAAATTTCCTCCATTACCTCCTGCACCAAGCGTAATTCCCGAAGCAAAAACCTTTAACATCATTGTTAATCCTACAAAGGCAATTAAAACATAGTTGTTGTCGCTGTACTTACTAAATAAGGTGTTTTCTAATATTTTACCAGGATTACTGTCTGACAATACTTTGATGCTTTCATATCCTTCTCCAAAAAGGGTTGGGAATATAAAAATTAACACCGCCAACATACCTGCTCCCAGCAACGCTTTTTTATACGGATTCAGTTTTAACTTGTGAAAAAAGTGCTCAGTTCTTTGAAAATTTCGAGTATAATAAATAGATAAAAAACCAGTGATTATTCCTAAGATAATGTAAAATGGAATTTTATGGTAATCAAAAACTTGTTGTTGTTTAAAGTTCAGTAAGATAGTTTCATCTAAAGCAATTACTGATACAAGGGCTCCTGTTGCAGCAGCGATCATGATGGGTGTAAATGCTGAGATGCTTACATCCACTAATAAAAATTCTATGGCAAAAAGTACTCCCGCTATAGGAGCATTAAAGGCAGCTGCAATACCTGCAGCTACTCCGCAGCCTATTAATAAGGTTCTGTCCTTGTAACTTAATTTATATTTTTGAGCATAATTAGAACCAAAAGCAGCTCCTGTAACCACAATAGGACTCTCTAAACCCGCTGATCCTCCTAAACCTACTGTTAAGGAACTAGTGAAGATTTGGGCATACATTTGTTTTTTCTGAATAATACTGGCCTTTTTTGCTACAGCATATAAAATTTGTGAGGTTCCTTTTTCAATAGATCCACCTAAAAAACGTTTGACAACAAATACTGTCAAAACTAAACCTGCAATAGGTAAAATACTGTTTATAAAACTTAACTTGAGCATTCCGTTGATGTACGTAGCAAATGAAAAAACCCAGTGCGCAAAAGTCTTTAAAACAATTACAGCAAAGGCAGATGTGATACCAACTAAAATACTAGATAAGAAAATAAATTGTTTTTCTGTCAATATGGATTGTGACCAAGCAATGATACTTTCTAGTTTAGAAATATATTTTTTAAACATTTATTTTTTTTTGAAAGTGCTAAATTACTATTATTTTAAGCGCAAGTGAATTTTTTGAGCGCTTCTTTTTAACGAAATAATATAATATTACTAACGAAATCGTATTCTTAAATCTTTATGAGGGCAATTCTCTTGTTTCAAATACGAAATTCTTAAAAACCAACCGCTTTATCGTCTCCTCTAAAATCAGCTCCTCCTTCTAATTTTCCATTTGGTAAAACTAAAACAGCATCTACTTTTCCGATAACAGGAGTAGTTTTCTCATTGATTAAGTATCCTTTTGCTTTCAAAACATTTAGTGTATTGGTACTAAAAGTATTGGGTTCAAAAGTGATTATATCAGGCAACCATTGATGGTGAAAACGAGGGGCGTTTACCGCTTTTTGCATGTTAAAATTATACTCATAAACATTTAAAATAGTTTGTAACACTGATGTGATAATTGTAGAACCACCTGGCGAACCTACCACCATATATAATTTTCCTTTTTTCTCAACAATTGTAGGTGTCATAGAACTCAACATCCTTTTTGCTGGAGCAATACTATTTGCTTCATTTCCTACTAAACCAAACATATTAGGCACACCCGGTTTAGCACTAAAATCATCCATTTCGTTGTTTAGAAAAAAGCCTAATTCCTCACAATAATATTTAGAACCATAACCCGCATTTAGCGTTGTAGTAGCTGATACAGCGTTTCCAAATTGATCTACAATTGAATAATGTGTGGTTTCCATACTTTCATTATAAGTAATATTGCCTTCTTTTATACTACTTGAAAGAGTTGCTTTATCAATATTAAAATCATCCATTCGGCTTTTTAAATAAGCAGGATTCATAAGTCCTTTTAACGGAATCTTGACAAAATCAGGATCCCCTAAAAAGTAACTTCTATCAGCGTAGGCTCTTCGTTCTGCTTCTACAATTACCTGAATGGCTTCAGGAGAATTGTGTCCCATTTGGCTAAGATTAAAAGGTTCAATCATATTGAATATTTGTGCTAAACAAATCCCGCCACTACTAGGTGGAGCCATGGAGATTATATTTAGATCTTTGTATTTAAATGTAAGTGGCGTACGCCATTTAGCTTCGTAATTAGTTAAATCTTCTTTTGTGATTATTGCTCCTTTACTTTGCAGGTAAGCAATTAAAATTGTAGCCGATTCTCCTTTATAGAATTCGTCACGTCCATTTTTTGCAATCCGTTTTAAAGTAGCGGCTAATGCAGGATATTTAATAGTATCTTTTTCTTTATAGGATTGAGATAAAACACTGTTAGCTCCATTGATTTTGTTCAATTGATCACGGTAACTGGTTAGGCGTTCTACTTGTTTTTTAGTAACAATTACTCCTTTTTCTGCTAATCGAATAACGGGTTCTAAAATAGTTTCAATAGGTAAAGAACCTAATTTTTCATGGACAGCAAAAATTCCAGCAATCGTTCCAGGAATACCTATTGCCAGCGCTGATTTAGTGCTTTTTCCGGGAATAACATTTCCGTTTTCATCGAGAAACATGTCTTTTGAAGCTGCTAAAGGTGCCTTTTCTCTATAATCTAAAGTTCCTACTTCGCCATTTGATTTTCGATACACCATAAAACCACCGCCACCCAAATTTCCTGCGTAAGGATAGGCTACCGCTAGAGCCAGTTCAGTGGCTACCATAGCGTCAAAAGCATTTCCGCCTTTTTGCATGATTTCGGTTCCTATTTTAGAAGCTTCTTCTCGCGCAGAAACCACCATCGCTTTATTGGATACTAAACCCATAGGGCGCACCATTTTTTCATTCGACTTGCAACCAATTATAGCAATGAAGAGTAGTAGTGTTATTTTTTTCATGGTTTATGGTTATTGGTAGCAGTTTGTTTAAGACTGATAAGTTTAAGCGTTTAATTGTTCTTTGACATGCGCTCTTAAATCCTCAAAGAAAAGAGTGAATTCCTTTTCGAATTCGGTGTAAAATTCTCGAAGTTCCTCCGTAGCGAAACGCATTTTGGACTCGTTTTTTGTACGGCGATCCATTTGAGTTAATATGTTTTTTATTCCGTCAACTGTTTGATAACTAGATAACCAGTTTTGCTTTATCATGTAAGGCATCATTCCTATTGTTCTTTCGGTCAATAAAGGTTTATTGTCTTTTAGAGATTGATAAAATTGCTGAATGTACTCTTCAAGATTTTCATTGGAGTAAACCGTCCAGTTTTTGGCTAGAAAATGGTCATAAAAAATATCTACAATCACACCCGCATAATGATGGTAGCGGGAGTGTAGTTTTTTGGTACTTTCTCTAAAAATGGGATGGGCATCTGTGTAAGTATCAATTGCGCGATGAAGAGCAATTCCTTTTTGGATATCCACAGGAAAAGTATCAAAGTTTTTGCCTCGAATTCCATCTGCCATGAAATTACCAATTTTAATGTGATCGTTGTCGTCAGAAAGGTATATGTGTGCTAAAAAGTTCATTCGCCTAAATTATGAATTCTAAATGACTTTTTTAAAGCGTCAATTATTATATTTGTGAAAAATATAACGATAATCAACATTTAAAAAAATAAGAATGACTTTAATAAAATCAATATCAGGAATTCGTGGTACTATAGGAGGTAAAGTTGGAGACAACTTAACACCACTTGATGCAGTAAAATTTGCTTCGGCATATGGTACATGGTTAAAAAATAGTGTGGGAGCTACTAATGATGGTGAAAAATTAAAAGTTGTTGTTGGTCGTGACGCACGTATATCCGGACCAATGATTCATAATTTAGTGGTAAACACATTAATAGGTTTAGGAATTGATGTAATTGATTTAGGATTGTCTACAACACCAACAGTAGAAATTGCTGTACCGCTTGAAAAAGCAAATGGAGGAATCATTCTTACGGCTTCTCACAATCCAAAACAATGGAATGCTTTGAAGTTATTGAACGGAAAAGGAGAATTCTTGAACGGAATTGAAGGAGAGAAAATATTAGTAATTGCAGAAAATGAAGATTTTGATTTCTCAGATGTAGATAGTTTAGGCGAAATCACAGAGAACGATGCGTATATGGACATTCATATTGATGAAGTATTGAACCTGCCACTAGTAGATGTAGATGCTGTTAAAGCGGCTAAATTTAAAGTAGTTGTAGATGGAGTAAATTCATCGGGAGGTATCATTATTCCCAAATTGCTAGAATTAATGGGGGTCGAAGTGGTCAAATTATACTGTGAACCAAACGGGCATTTTCCTCACAATCCAGAACCTCTAAAAGAGCACTTAACAGATATCTCTGAGTTGGTGGTTAAAGAATGCGCTCACTTAGGTGTCGTTGTTGATCCAGATGTAGACCGTTTGGCATTTATTTGCGAAGACGGAGAAATGTTTGGAGAAGAATATACCCTTGTAGCTTGTGCTGATTATGTTTTGAGTAAAACCCCTGGTAATACTGTATCTAACATGTCATCTTCACGAGCCTTAGCCGATGTTACTAACAGACACAACGGAACTTACGAAGCTAGTGCAGTAGGGGAAGTGAATGTGGTTGACTTAATGAAAAAAAATAATGCCATTATAGGTGGAGAAGGAAATGGTGGAATCATTTATCCAGAATCGCATTATGGTCGTGATAGTTTAGTGGGTGTGGCTTTGTTTTTAACACACTTAGCAAACAAAAAAATGACTGTCTCGGCTTTGCGTGCTTCGTATCCTGAATATTACATGAGCAAAAACAAAATCGAGTTAACACCGCAAATTGATGTTGATGCAATTCTTGTAGCCATGACCCAAAAGTATAAAGATGAAAACATTACAACAATCGATGGTGTAAAAATTGATTTTGCTAATGAATGGGTTCATTTGAGAAAATCGAATACGGAACCAATTATACGTATTTATACAGAAGCACCTTCACAGGAAAAAGCAGACACACTTGCTTTAAGAATTATCGACGAGATAAAAGCAGTAGCAGCTATCTAATATTTTATTTACTATTAAAATAGAAAACCCTTTCAAATTAATTTTGAAAGGGTTTTTATATGGAGTTTGGTGTTCTTAATTTGTAGATGGACAGCATTCAAATGCTTTTCTTTTATTTTCATACCAAGCATTCATTCCTTGCGGAAAATGCATTAGTTCTTGCATTTCTCTCATTGCCTTTTTGTGTGCTTCATCTGATTTTTCAATCATTTCTAATGCGTGCTTTTTACTTAATTCTGCCATTTCCTCAAAGGTTGTTGCTTGAAACTTGGCTTCACATGCTCCTCCAAGTTCTTTACAGGTCATCGTTTTCATAATTTTTTATTTTATAATTAGAAAGACTAAAAACTTCAATTCGTAAACAATTGTTGTTAAGATCCAAAACGTTTTTAAGCCTTTTTTAAAGGTTATTTCGTAAATATAAGTAAAAAATAACAGAATAATGGTGATTTTATACCGTTTTAAGTAGAAATTGATAAAAAAGCAAAATTAAAATTTGTATTGCATTGGCGTTTTGATTATTCAATATCAATAAGTTTTTCTCTCTAATTAAAAAATAACCTCACTTACAGCCTTAGCCATTGAGTGAGGTAAATTGTATATGGATAAAACTATTTGTAAAATTATTAGTCCCATTTATTGTATGATGAAGCCGCTAATTTTCCACCGCCTGTGAAAAATAATGCAAGCGCTCCTAACAAATATAAACCAAGTAATTCTACTTGCCAACCACCATTATTATTCAACATAAATATTTCATTAGCATGTACTAAAAACAGAATAAATAAAGTTCCAAAAACATAAGCTGCTGCCGCTAATCGCGTTCTAAAACCTATTAAAATTAAGAAAGGAGCAATGAGTTCTGTGATGTAAACTCCGTAGGATAAAAAAGCTGGTAGCCCTTTATCAATAAGCATTCCTTCAATGAAAGAGGTATGACCTATTTTTGCGATTCCGTGTAATAACATCAATAAACCTACTGCAATACGTAGGATTAATAATCCTAAATCCGTGTTTTTCTTCATAGTTTTTGTTTTTTATTAATAGCACTTTAGGTAATTATAAAGCGAAAATCTAAAATACTATTATTTACTTGATAAATAACCTTTACTAACTTAAAAAAGCAGGTTTTATCTGGAGTTGTTCCATTTTTTTACCCACTAAGGTTTTCTTAGTAATTGGTTTAAAACCCAATTTTAAATAAAGTTTTTTAGCGGCTACATTTGCTTCTTCCACAAGTAATCCAAGCGTTTTTTTGTCGTCAACTACATATTTTTCGATTAAAAACTTTAATAATTGTGAGCCTATTCCTTTTCCTTGTTGGTCTGATTTTACTCCAAAAGTATCAATGTAGACCTCTCCTTCCTGAGTTTCATCTTCAATAATAATTGTATTATTATAATTTGTTTTTAAATACGCTAAAATAGGTGCTCTTAACGCTTCTAAATTTTTTCCATCATAGCAATTTATAGCACCTACGACTTTATTATTTTCGACAGCAACCCAACAATTTTCATAGGAATATTGATTATTCTCCTTACTTACAAAGTACATTAAAAATGCTTTTGCAGCAGCATTATCCTTAGTGCCAATAAAGGCATGAATAATAGTGTCCATAGCGAGAAGTAAACAGCTTGCAATTTCAGGAGCGTCGGCTTTTGTAGCTTTTCTAATTTGCATTTTAATACGTTTTAAAAGTAAAAATAATTAATAATAAATGGGATTACCACCAAACTATAAAAAACTGAATAAATTCAGCACCTTGTTTTTGCCAACACAAAGGCGCTTGTTTTTCATGCATATTTATTTTTAAAGTTTCTACAATATTTATGAACTCATGCCAAGTTTCATTTGTATCTGGATCCATTCCCCATTCCTTTTTAGAGGGTAAATAGTAGTTTTTTTCTATATTATGGAGGCTCATAAAAGTAGCCAAGTTTACATAATAACCCTTAACGGCTTTTTGATAAGTAGGAGCTAGACTCTCTTTAAAATTAAAAGGAATAAACAAGGAAGCGAGTAAACACAAAGCTTGAGAGATATTATTTAGGGCAATAGCGTCAAAAGTTGCTGCTGTTGCTTTATGATGTAACAACGGAAATTGTTTTATTCTTAATTTTTCTAATTTCTCGCTTAAAGAGTCATTTCTGTTGGGGCCAATCCAGTTTTTTAAAGGATTTGATGATATGCTAGGATCTAATAAGTAGAATTTATAGGCTAGTTCTAAGTGAATAAGTTGTTTTTCTTTTAAATCTTCTAATATAAAATCAATTTCGCCAATGGTTTTTTGTTCCTCAATTATTTGTACATTTTCATAAACCACTTTATAATTTGTAGCGGTTTTTATCAACTCCGAAACTATTTTTTCGACTATGTGCCCTAACCTAATATTTGTAGGTAATTCAAAATCCAGCTCATTTTGAAGTTTTAATTGGGATAAATTAAACGTTGGGAAACCAGTAACTGAAGTGTCTAAACTAGTAGTTTTTAAAATAGATTTGATTCTTATTTTTGTATCCATGAATAACACATTTTTTTAACATGGGTTATAAAGATACAAAGTTACCAATTTTAATTTTAGAGATGGGTAATTAGGATTAGAAAGCATTACAGTGAATTAATTTGCTTTAGATTATTGTTAATTAATGAATTGTATTTTATGGTTTATTAAAATCACCTAATGTATGTATGATCTTTTTTTACGCAAATAAATAGGTAAAAATGATTTGTCATTTGGTAAAAACTAACTGTATCTAAATAGTCATTTCTTTAAATTTGTTGCTTTTAAAAACTTAATTAAAATAAATGAAAAAAGTAACCTTACTTGCTCTTCTGCACTTTTGTGTTGTTTCTAAAATTAATGCCCAATTTTCTCCTTTTTTAGTAACTCCTAATCCTACTAAAAATTGGGATTTTCAAGCAAATATGTCAGATGAATTTAATAATTCTAACATTAATTGGACTAATAAATGGTATCTTAATAATGAACTTCCTACTATTAAAGCTTGGAAATGGGATAATAATAAAAACATAAAGATTGTAAACAATAGCGCCGAAATAAAAGTGGCACAAAATGATAATAATATTCCAGTAGATGGAACTTATTTTAGTTCAGGAATATTAAAGAGCCAAGGCACATTTACAACAGGTTATATTGAAGCTAGAATAAAAGGAGCTGTTATTGACATTCCAGGAAGGGATAATGGACGTGGTGTATGTCCTTCATTTTGGCTTTATAGCAACTTTTATCGCAATGCTAGTGAGGGACAAACAGTTTATTCTGAAATTGATGTTGTAGAATTACAGCAATTTGATTATTATGATGGCGAGCAAGATGATGTTTATGATATGGATCATAATTTACATTTAGTACGAAAAATTAACGGAAAAGATGTATGGACTAGACCTAAACAAAGTCCACAAACGCAAAAAAATCACTCCACGGCTTCATTTGATCCATCAAAAGGATATCATATTTATGGTTGTGAAGTGAACACAACAGAAATAATATGGTATGTTGATGGAAAAGAAGTTGCTAGAAAGCCAAATACATACTGGAATAGACCCATGAATGTAACATTGTCTTTGGGGTTAAGGGTACCTTTTGTCAAATTTATTGATAACGTATTTGAGGCAGCGAACCCTGCTGTAGATTCACGTGCCAAATCACAGCTACCAGCCATACCTGTTTCGATGTCAGTTGATTATGTTAGAGTCTGGAGGGAAAAAATGAGGGTGCCAACATTAGAAACGCCAACATTAGAAACCACTAAAGGAATAAATGTATATCCAAATCCTGCAACAGATGTTATCACTATAAAATTAAATGAATTTAAAGGTAAAACAAAAATTTATTTAAGCAACTTAAGTGGGGTTAATTTCTTGACACTAGATACCGATACAGTAGAAACAACTGTGCCTATTGATAATATCCCGAGTGGAATTTATTTTTTAACGATTAAAAATAGTACAGAAAATCGTGTTCAAAAGATAATTATCAAATAAGTAATTATTTTAATTTAAAATTTATGAGGCTATCCGTAAAAGGTAGCCTCTTTAAATTTTACAGAATTGATTTTGATTTAATTTGTGAATTTTATTAAAAAATGTAGAGGAGAAGTTGATTTCTTTTCTAATATTAAAAAAATCATTACTCATTTAGTTTGGTAAAAATAATATCTGTTTAAGTGGATACTTTAATTTCTTACTATTATTGTTGTACTCAAACTACTTTAAAATTAATAATCCTTACATAAACTTCAGCTGGCGTGAGGATTTTTATGAATATAATTTATCTTTTGTTCAAACACATGTAATAGTCTTATATTAACAGCTTGGTTGTTTTACCTTGAGCTATTTGTTTGTTACATTACTTTTTTATGTACCTTTTTCTAGTTGGGACAGAGCGACTGCAAGAAGCTCCTGAATCTACATTGAAAAGGTTCTAGTGCAAGATCATTGCAATGAAAGACGGGTATAACTACTAAAAACTGTAGATTTATAACAACTCTTCTACGTGACGCTTAATGTTTTCGCTTATTTTCTTTGTAGGTAAATCATTGGCATCATACCCAAAAGGATCTTCTATTTCTTCGGCAATTAGTTCTAAACTTGCCAATACATAAAAAGTAAAAATTACTACGGGAATAACAAAATAGCCTAAATTAAAAACATACCCAAAAGGCAATGTCATCACATAAAAGAAGATAAATTTTTTAATAAAAGCACTGTAAGAGTAGGGGATAGGCGTATTTTTTATTCGCTCACAAGCGCCACAAATATCAGTGAAGGATTGTATTTCATGATTCAAAATAATCAATTGATCTCCCGTTATTTTCTTACTATTGTACAAGTCATTAATCTTCTGAAATAATATTTTAGCAACTTGATTTGGACGGTGTTTGTGGTGTTCTATAACAACATCATCAAAGAGTTGCTTGCTAGTTTCTTCATTCTTTAAATGTTTGTTTAGAATCGAAGCGTAAGTCGGAATCACTTTTCTAAAAAAAGTACGATCTGACTCTTCCTGTAAAATAACGGCTAGTTTAAGCGCTAGATTCCGACTGTTATTCACTAAACTTCCCCATATTTTTCTTCCTTCCCACCAGCGATCATAGGCAGTATTTGTTCTAAAGACAAGCAGTAACGAAATAACAAATCCTAACATTCCGTGCATGATAGAGATGTTCTTGACGTGGCTGTCCTCAGGTAGTACCCAATATTCTATTTCCAGATAGGCAATTCCGGCAGAATACAAACCAATGAAGATCATCATAGGAATTAACTTGCGAAAAGTTTCGGCTTTGTGAAAACGAAATATAAAGGTGATCCAGTCTTTTGGGTTGTATGAAATCATTTATTAATTATCGGAGGTTAATTGGATTTAAAAGTGTGAAAATTTTCAATAGGATTACAAATCTAATCTAAAAATTGATAATTCCAGCCAATTCTTTCAAAGCAATTTCAGATAATTTTGCTTGAAACTGTGCATCGCTATAACGTACTTTTGCATTGACATAATTCAATTGTGCCGTTCTAAATTCGATTGTGGTAATGGTACCAATTCTAAATTTATCTAAAGTAATGGCTAAATTTTGTTGTGCAATTTCTTGGTTTTTTTCTTCTAAACGAATCAACTCTAGATTAGTTAAATAAGTTTGATAAGCCGTTGCTAATTGGGTATTTAAAGCTTGATTTTGTTGTGCTATTTGGATACCTGCATTTTCAATTTGGATGCCTGCAATCTTTTCATTTCGTTTTTGAGCAAAACCATCAAACAAATTTAGTGAAGCACTAAAACCATAATTCAATCCTCTTGCTGATGATTGTGTAGTAAAACCCAAACTCGATTCATTTTCGGCAAAATTGTAGCCCGTATTTACTTTTAAAGTAGGGTAGCGAGCTGCTTTTATTTGTTTTAGCGCTAACTCAGCCACTCTTTTACTAATTAACAAAGCTTGTATTTGCGGATTTTGTTTCTCAGCTTCGGTTTTTAAAATGGCAAATTCTAGTTTTTCTGAAATTAAAAATTCATCACTAACTCTAAAATCCATAGGTGTATCACGAGCTAATATTTGATTCAATATTAGTTTAGAATTGGCATATAATTCTTGCTGTCTTAACAAAGCAACCTGATCCGTATTGATGTCTACTTGGGCATTTAAAACTTCTAATTTTGAAGCTTTTCCAATTGTAAAACGGTTTTGTGCCAGCGTAAGCCGTTGATTAGAAATCACAATTGTAGTATCAAGAGCGGATAATTGCTGCTGTTGTTGCACGAGATTATAATAAGCTTCTTGAACATCGCTTATTTTTGTAATAATCGTTAACCGCAACTGTGTTTCGCCTAGTTTTTGCAATTCTTTTAATTGGTCTTTTTTTGCAAACATTTTAAAACCGTCAAAAATAGTCCAGTCTAAACCCACACCATAATTCAAACTATTGCTTTTAGCATTATCTAAGCTTGTTGTAGTGCCATCAGTTCTAGTTTGTGAAAGGTTTTGTAGGTTGTTATTTTGCACTACGGTAGCAGTGGCTTTAGGTAACATACCAGCATTTCCTGCAGCAACATTAGTTTCCTCTATTTTTAAATAGTTTTTAGCGATTTTGATTTCGTAATTATTTTCTAATGCAATTTGCATCGCTTGCTCGATGGTTAAAATCTCTTGTGCATTGGTCATGGAAACACAAGAGAAAAATAAGAGCAAAGTTTTGAATAGCGTTGTAGTTTTCATACGTTTATTTACTTTCTTTTTCATATTCATCAATGTGATCAAATTCAGGATAATGTTTACTCGTTTTAGACCACATAAAATAAAGTGCTGGTATAACAAATAAGGTTAGGACCAAAGAGAAAATAGTTCCTCCTACAATAACAACACCCATACCTATTCTACTTGTTGACGCTGCTCCTAATGACATTGCAATAGGTAATGCTCCTAATGAAATTGCTAAACTTGTCATTAATATAGGACGTAAACGTGCTTCTGAAGCTTCTAGTATTGCTTCTAGTTTTGGTTTGCCTTGTTCCCGCAATTGATTCGCAAACTCAACGATTAGGATTCCGTTTTTAGTAACCAAACCAATTAACATTACGGTTCCAATCTGGCTAAAGATATTCCAAGTTTGGTCAAACAACCACAAGGAGAACAATGCTCCCGCAACTGCCATGGGTACCGTCAAAATGATGATAAACGGATCGATAAAGCTTTCAAATTGCGCTGCTAGAATCAAGAAAATCAATAATAAAGCCAGACCAAAAGCAAACGATGTATTCGAACTACTCTCAACAAAATCTCTGGATTCTCCTCCTAAATCTGTAGTGAAAGTATCATCAAGTACCTTGGCTCTAATTCTTTCCATTGCTTCAATTCCATCACTGATACTTTTGCCTGGAGCTAGTGCTGCTGAAACCGTTGCCGCCATAAAACGATTATTATGATATAGCTGTGGCGGTTTACTTTGTTCCTCTGTACTTACTATATTGTCCATCTGGATTAATTCCCCTTTGTTATTTTTAACATACATCGAGGTTAAATCCAATGGTTTTGAACGGTCTTTTTGATCAAATTGGCCAATTACTTCATATTGCTTTCCTTTTTTCATAAAGTAACCAAAACGCTGTCCGCTCAAGGATAACTGCAAGGTTTGTGCAATATCAATAACCGATATTCCTAAACTCTCTGCTTTTTCACGATCAATGGTTACGTTAATTTCGGGCTTATTGAATTTTAAATTTACATCAGTCATAGCAAAGGTGGGATCATTTCCTGCCTCTTCCATGAATTCTGGAATTTTCTCTTCTAGTTTAGCAAAACTCTGTGATTGTATAATGTATTGAATTGGTAAACCGCCACGTCTACTTACGGATATGGTGGGTTGTTGTGTTACTGATGTTTTAGCATCAGGATATTGCTTAGTCCATTTAGTCAATTTATCTGCAATTTGGTCTTGAGATAATGTTCTTTCTCCTTTATCTTTTAGAGAAAGACGCACAAAACCACTATTTACAGATGAAGATCCAAATCCGGGAGACGTAACCACTAAACTTACTTTTTTCTCTGGAATAGAATCATCAACAAGCTTGGATATTTCTTGCATGAATCGGTCGGTATATTCATAGCTTGATCCTTCAGGCGCAGTCATTCTTAGAATTAAAGAACTGCGGTCATCGTAAGGAGCCGTTTCTTTTTGGAGTAAATTATAAAAAACAAAAATCAAACCAAAACAAGCAATTAAAATAGGGAAGCTTAACCATTTTTTAGCCATAAAACGGCTTAATGATTCAGCGTAAGAACTATTTAATTTTTGGAAATAAGGTTCGGTTGCAATGTAAAATTTAGACTTCTTTTGTTCACCACTTTTCATTAAATACGCATTCAACATTGGCGTAAGCGTCAACGATACAAAAGCCGAAATTAAAACGGCAGCACCTATCACAACACCAAATTCCCGAAACAGCCGTCCAACAAATCCTTCTAGAAAGATTACTGGTAAGAAAACTGCGGCAAGCGTTATAGAAATAGAAATTACTGCAAAGAAAATTTCATTAGATCCTTTAATTGCCGCTTCAATAGGCGTCATGCCTTCCTCTACTTTTTTGAAAATATTTTCGGTGACTACGATTCCGTCATCAACAACTAATCCCGTTGCCAATACAATTGCCAATAAAGTCAATACGTTGATTGAAAAACCAAACAGCCACATAATAAAGAAAGTGGCAATTAACGACACTGGAATATCGATTAAAGGCCTAAAAGCAATGGCCCAATCTCTAAAAAATAAATAGATAATTAATATTACTAAGAATATCGAAATCCCTAAGGTTTCGGCTACTTCTAGTACTGATTTCTTTACAAAAATGGTATTGTCAAGAGCAATGTTTAGTTTGATATCTTTAGGTAAATCTTTCTTTAAAGCTTCAAATTGCTCGTAAAAAGCTTTAGAAATATCTAAATAATTAGCACCTGGACGAGGTACAATTGCTAAACCAACTAATGGTAACCCAGATTGACTTAATTTAGTTTCTATATTTTCAGGTCCTAATTCAGCGCGACCTACATCACTTAAACGAACAACTCTTTCGCCTTCTGAGCGAATAATGATTTTATTAAATTCCTCCGCAGTAGCTAAGTTTCCAACCGTTTTTACCGTCAATTCTGTATTGTCTCCAGTTAATTTACCTGATGGTAATTCAACATTTTGTGCGTTCAAAGCAGCACGCACTTCGGATACTGTTAATCCGTATGATGCAAGTTTTATTGGATCAATCCACAAACGCATCGCGTACCTTTTTTGTCCCCAAATTTGAACCCCACTTACTCCAGGAATAGTTTCTAAACGTTGTGAGATTACATTTTCGGCATAATCACTTAATTCTAGAGGGCTTCGGCTATCACTTTGTACCGTCATCGAAATAATCGCATCACTATTGGCATCAGCCTTAGAGACTACTGGTGCTGCATCAATATCTTGTGGTAAGCTACGGATGGCTTGCGAGACCTTATCACGCACATCATTTGCAGCTTCTTCTAAATCTTTGTCTAAGTTAAACTCTACCGTAATGGAGCTACTTCCTTGTGCACTTGTTGAGCTTATATTTTTAATTCCGTCAATAGAGTTAATGGCTTTTTCAAGCGGCTCAGTAATTTGGGATTCAATAATATCACTGTTGGCACCAGTGTAATTTGTACGTATCGAAACCTGAGCGGGATCAATAGATGGAAATTCTCGTACGCCAAGGTAGGTGTACCCAATAATTCCGAAAAGCACTATTGTTAAGTTCATAACAATAGTCATTACTGGTCTTTTTATACTTAATGTAGATAAACTCATTTAGTTTTTATTTATTTTTTGAAAATAAGGCTTTCGCCAAAGAGCTATTTTTTGACAGTGATTTTTACGGGCGCATCATTTTTTAATGCCATTACACCAGTAGTAATTAAAGTATCTCCTGCTTTTAACCCTGATAAAATAAGTAACGAAGCATCTGTTCTTGTAGCGGTTTCTACCATAATTTCTTTGGCTTTCCCCATATTCGATATGAATACTTTTTTTCCGTTTTGTACTGGAATAACTGCTTGACTAGGTACCACAATAGCGTCTTTAATTACATCTAACGGCAATTCAACATTTGCAAAAGTACCAGGTAAAAGTTTTCCATCTTTATTATCAGTAATGGCACGCACTTGTAGCGTTCTAGTAGTAATTTCTACAGTAGGCTCGATGGCGTATACCTTTGCGGCGTAAGTTTTAGATGATCCAGCGACTTTAAAATTCAAAGCACTATTGTTTTTTATTTGGTTTGCATATTTTTCAGGAATCGAAAAAGTGATTTTAAGTTTACCAATGTTTACAAGATTAGCAACTAAAATACTTGGGGTAATATAGGTTCCTTTAGAAATGGAACGCAAACCAATTATTCCCGAAAAAGGAGCTCTTACCGCTGTTTTAGCAATTTGCGCTTTAATTAATTGTCCTTGCGCTTTAGTCGAAGCATATTCGGCTCTTGCTACATCATATTCTTCTTGACTAATGGCTTCTTTTTGCAATAATAGTTTTGCTCTTCGTTCATTTTCAGCAGCTAAACTTTCTTTTGTGTTGGCTTGGCTTAACTGTGCTCTTAATTCAGTGTCATTGACTTTAAAAAGCAATTGTCCTTTACTCACATTACTGCCTTCTTGAAAATTGATACTTTCAACAATACCAGAAACCTCAGAGCGAATTTCTACTTGCTCATTAGCTTCTATCGAACCTGATAAAGACAAATTGTTGTCAAAACTTTCTGGTTGAACCACAATCCCAGATAGTTGCATGGCTTTAGATTTGCCTCCTTTATCTTTTGGTCCTTCGTCTTTAGCACTGTTTTCATTAATTCGGTAGGCTATAAAAGCACCAAAACCAACAATTAATAGGGTGTAAATAATGTATTTGATTTTCATAATGTAGATAAAAAAGGAATGTATGTGTTTTAATAAATGTTCTAATATGCGCACAAATGCCTGCAAAATGAAACGGCAGACGTGATACAATTATACCTCAAAATAAACTGTATTGCTAACAATCAGTTGGTTATAAAAGAGGTGTAATTTCAGTATCAATTACGTCGTTTATGCAAAGCATTCGATAATACTCAAAATTAGACGTTAAAAGAGGGAAATTGTTTCACTTTTAGTGAAAAAAAGATCAAAAAAAATCAAGTGGGCATTAAGAAATGTAATTCCAGATGTTTTTCTTTTTAGTGAGTTCAATATAAACTGCTCTCAGACTGGCGTGTTCCGGTTTTTCAAGAGGGGCATCGTCCTTTAAAATTTTCATGGCATGGTGTCTGGCGAGACCAAGAATATCTCTGTCCTTAACAATATCAGCAATTTGAAGGTTAAGTACACCACTTTGTTGCGTTCCCATCAAGTTTCCTGGACCACGAAGTTTTAAATCAACTTCGGCAATTTCAAAGCCGTCGTTAGTTCCTACCATGGTTTCCATTCGTACTTTACTATCTGCGCTTAATTTGTGGCTGGTCATTAAGATGCAATAACTTTGATCAGCACCACGCCCCACACGACCGCGCAATTGGTGCAGTTGTGAGAGTCCAAAACGTTCCGCACTTTCGATAATCATCACTGATGCATTGGGTACATTTACACCCACTTCAATCACCGTAGTGGCAACCATAATATTGGTTTTCCCGTCTGAAAAGCGCTTCATTTCGGCATCTTTGTCTGCGGGTTTCATTTTTCCGTGCAAAATAGAAATGGAATATTGTGGCAACGGAAAATCACGAGAGATACTCTCATAACCATCCATTAAATCTTTATAATCCATTTTCTCCGACTCTTGAATCAAAGGATAAACAATGTATATTTGGCGGCCTATTGCAATTTGGTCACGAATAAATTTCCACACTTTAAGACGGTTGCTATCAAAACGATGTACGGTTTGAATGGGTTTTCTACCCGGAGGCAACTCATCAATCACTGAAATATCCAGATCGCCGTATAAACTCATCGCTAGTGTTCTAGGAATAGGTGTTGCCGTCATTACTAAAACGTGTGGCGGAATCACATTTTTCTTCCATAATTTAGAGCGTTGCTCCACCCCAAAACGGTGTTGCTCATCAATCACTGCCAATCCTAAATTCTTGAATTTTACTTTGTCTTCCAGCAAAGCATGCGTACCTATCAGGATTTGTAAACTTCCGTTTTCAAGTTCCTCGTGAATGATTCTACGAGCAGCCGTTTTACTCGATCCTGTGAGTATTTTTATATTTAGATGTAGCTTTTCAGCCAGTTCTGATAATCCTATAAAGTGCTGGTTGGCTAAAATCTCTGTTGGAGCCATTAAGCATGCCTGAAAACCATTGTCCAGTGCTAAAAGCATGGTCATAAAAGCAACAATCGTCTTTCCAGAACCTACATCACCTTGAAGCAAACGGTTCATTTGGGCATTACTACCCATATCGGTACGGATTTCTTTAATCACTCTTTTTTGCGCTCCTGTGAGTTCAAAAGGCAGGTAGTTTTTAAAAAAATCATTAAAATTTTCTCCTACAATAGTAAAAGGATGCCCCTTTATCTTATGTTTCTGAATCAGGTTTTTAGTAATTAATTGCAATTGTATAAAGAACAATTCCTCAAATTTTAATCGGAATTGTGCTTTTGCCAAAGCCTCTGGACTTTTAGGAAAATGAATGTTGATTAAGGCGTCTTTTTTAGACATTAAAATCAACTCAGTAATCAAGTAATCAGGCAGGGTTTCTGTAAACAGCGTGTGTGTTTCTAGGAACAACTGCTGCATCATTTTATTAATTGTACGGTTTGTAACCCCACGATTAGTCAGTGTTTCTGTAGAGGGATAAACCGGTTGCATGGCTGAACGCAGACTTGTTTCATGCTCTTTAAGCAGTTCAATCTCTGGATGCGCCATGTTATAATTGCCGTTAAAGGAAGTACATTTTCCAAAAATCACACAAACTTCATTGATCTTCAACGATTCACGTACCCACTTATGGCCTTGAAACCATACGAGTTCCATTTGACCAGTGTCATCGACAAAATTAGCGACCAATCTTTTTCGGCCTTTACCAAATTCTACCGTTTTTACATTGATAATTTTACCTATTATTTGTACCTCGGCAACATTATTCTGCAGTTCATTAATCTTAAAATAACGTGTGCGATCAATGTAGCGATTGGGATAAAAATTGATCAAATCAGCATACTTATGGATCCCCAATTCTTTACGTAGCAACGCACCCCTGTTAGGGCCAACGCCTTTTAAGTATTCAATAGGAGTAAGTAGGAGGTTGTTCATTTGGATTTTTTTGAAAACAGCATAAAGAACAGCATTTATAAACTAAAATTCTTTATTCTTTTAAAAAGACGAAGATAGTTTTTTGTTTGGAATTTAGAAAATTAGGGAAGATGAAATAATTGTTTTTTGGAGTATTAAAAAAGGATACATAATACCAAAAACAAGCACAATATAGTTCAAACTAATTTTTGTCACCTCGAGCGGAGATGCAATAGTGGTTCTCGACTCCGCTCTAACTGTTTTATAAATAGTAATGGTATAACTACAAGAGTTAAATTTAAAATTCTACAAAGAGTTTTTTTATTAGGAGCAACTCTCGCTATCCGTTACAAGCTTTGCAGTTTCAAACCTTTTTTCTAGATTGGGGTAGGAGCTTCCTGCGGTCGCTCTACCACAACCAGAAAAAAATGGTTTTCTCCTCGCAAAGGCTTTTCACTGCTATCAAGGCTAGCCAGTTTGGGTTTCACGATTATTATTAGAATTTAATTACTAAAGATTTTTTCAGCATGACAATTTAGGCGGATGTTTTTAAAAGAAAACAATGCCGCTCTCAACATAACATTTCGTTCCATAAAACAATAGTTAAAATAATATTAATCTTTCGCAATTGAATTGTGTACAATCTAATTGTGTTTTATCTTTGTACCATCAAACAGAAAAGATGAAAGATCAATTACATATTAGCGAGCAGGTTTGTTTTCCGGTTTATGTTTTTGCAAAGGAAATTATAAATCAATACCGTCCTTTGTTAGAAGCGCTGGAACTTACTTATCCGCAATATTTAGTGATGTTGGTTTTGTGGGAACACAAAGAGCAAACGGTTAATCAGCTGGGAGAAAAATTAAAATTAGATAGTGGAACGCTAACTCCGTTACTGAAACGAATGGAACATAAAGAGTTTGTTTCTAGAATTAGAAGTACCGTTGATGAGCGATTAGTTAATATATCGTTGACTGAAAAAGGAAAAGCACTAAAAGAAAAAGCGGCCTTTATTCCTGGTCAATTAATGGAAGCCATGGATGTAACAGACGAAGATTTGTTACTATTAAAAAATATTATTACTAAAATTTCAAAAAAATAAAGATGAAAACATTGTATACCACACAAGCTACCGCAACAGGAGGTAGAAACGGACAAGTAAAAAGTGAAAACGGAGTTTTACAAGTAGAGGTTAGACACCCAAAAGCATTAGGTGGAGCTAACGAAGATTTTGCTAACCCAGAAATGCTTTTTGCAGCAGGATATTCGGCTTGTTTTGATAGCGCTTTGAACTTGGTGATCAAAAGCGAAAAAATAACTACAGGAGAAACTACAGTTACTGCAAAAGTAAGCATTGGTCAAAATGATGCTGGAGGTTTTGGACTAGAAGCAGAATTACATGCTAATATTCCTGGTGTAACCATGGAAGTAGCGCAAGATTTAATCGAAAAAGCACATAATGTTTGTCCGTATTCTAATGCGACAAGAGGAAATATGCCGGTTAAATTAACGGTATCAAACGACTAAGAATAATAATCAATTTTTAAAATAAAAGAATGGCTTTAATAGAAGATTTAAACTGGAGACACGCGGTAAAAGCGTATGATGCTACAAAAAAAGTAAGTAAGGAAGATGTTGATAAAATTGTAGAAGCAGCTCGTTTAGCGCCTACTTCGTCAGGATTACAAGCGTTTCAAGTTCTTGTAGTTGAGAATCAAGAGTTGAAAGAAAAATTAGTAAAAGGTGCTTTGAATCCAGAGTGTATGAGAGACTGTTCACATGTAATTATTTTTGCAGGATGGGATCGTTATACTGAAGAGCGTATTGATAAAGTGTACAATCACACTACAGATGTACGTGGTTTAGAAAGAGGTCGTTTCAGTAGTTATACTGATATGTTGAAAAAAATGTATTTGGCTCAATCTGCCGAAGAGAATTTTGCTCACATCGCACGTCAAACTTACATTGCACTTGGACTTTCATTAGCACAAGCAGCGGAGTTAAAAGTAGACAGCACACCAGTAGAAGGTTTTGATAACAGCGTTGTAGACGAAATATTAGAACTTGACAAATTAGGTTTAAAAAGTGTTTCTCTAATGTACGTAGGATATGCAGATGCTCCAAACGACTGGATTGGACAAATGAAAAAAGTGAGAACTCCAACAGAAGAATTTGTTGTTGAATTTAAATAAGAAATAATACCAACAATTATTTTTTTCGAAATAGTAAAGAGTCCAAATCAAATGTATTTTTGATTTGGGCTTTTTTCGTTTTCACTATTTATCGAAAATCATTTTTTTAAGATTTATCTTTCTAAAGTAAATTATTTAATGCTATATTTGAACACCACGTAAAAACAAAATTAATCCACAACAAAGAGAGAGTACACTTTCCTTTTGTTGTGGATTTTTGTTTTTTGCTGTGGAAAAGAAAATTTTAAATTGGATAACTATATGATAATTGGTACTTTAGATAAAAACAATAACTGAATTAAAAAAATAAAAAAGATGTACTATTACTACTACTATGACTCTTCTGTTCAACTAAATTTTAAGTTTTTAGATGAAGACGAAAATACAATAAACAAAAGTGAGCAAATTTCACTGATTGATTTTGAAAATCTTATTACCTGTATAAATGAATTGAATAAATGTATTATCGAAAATAGTACTGATGGAAAAACATATGATGGAAAAACACACTCATTGATATTAAAAAAAATATCCTATAATTCTCCTTTAGAATTATCTGTAATTGTCTCTTTAAGTGCTAGTATTATTGGAATTCCTCTTTTAATAATAAAATGTATTGAAATAATAAACAATATTATCAAAGGAAATGAAAATCATAAATATAATATCGAGAAACAAAAGCTTGAAATTGAAAAGCAAAAACTTGAAATTGAAAAATTAAAACTTGATAATAAAGAAAAAAGTAAAAATAGAATTGAAATATCAGATGAAAAAATAGAATCAATATTTGCTCAAATTATTTTATCAAAAAGCTTTGATAAAATAGTGAGAAAATGGAAAAATTTACCTTTTAAAAAAATTAAATATGAAGTGCAATTTAGAAAAGATAATGCTGCAGAAAATAGCGACCGTTAACAACGGTGGCTGTTGCACAACTCAAAAATAAGTAATATTACTCAAAAAATGCAATATTAAAAAATTATACTCAATTGATTTGCAATATCATATAAATCACCTGTTTATTAAAAGTAATAAAAACTAAACAAAAAACCACTTGTGCAACAAGCAGAGCCGTTTCAAGATATTTGGGTTTTAGGCTGAATTTGAAGATGGTTTTGTACTTGGAAAACTTGTGCATAATGGAAAAATCTCGCATCTTTAATCCCAAACATCTTGTAGCGCCAAGACGTTAGCAGTAACATAACAGCAGAATCCTAATAAAATGAAAGAACCATATAATGCAATTTTTCAACATACACTTTTACCCGAAGATAAACGTAATGAAAAGGTTTATATGCATAAATGGCTAAAAAGTGACGGTGATTTTATTGATGAAAATGAAGAAATTTATGTGTTAAGAATTGGTGAATATCAAGGTCATTATTATTTACCAACTCAACCAATTAAAAGTTCTAAAGCAGGCACATTAGAAATTAACAAACTAAAAGGCGAAATTATAAATTCAGACGATATAATTTATAGTATTCATTTTGATGACTCCTACAAAAAGAAATTGGAAGCAACTGAAAAGCAAAAAAAAATTGATGATGAAATAAATACTGTGAAAAGTTTAGTAAACAAACCGATAATTGACATTGATGTATTCACCAACCAAAAAAACGTTCTTTGGCAATATATTGGCGGAGATAGAAGTTCCGCAGTAAAAACTCGTTCATTGGATAATAAGATACAATTCTATTTTTCCTTTAATCATATAAATGATAAAAATCACATAGTTTTTCTAACTAAACCGAATCAATTAGTTTTATCAAAGGACGATAAAATATCTTTTCTATTTGAAAATAATGAAATAATTGATTTTGTTGTTAATGAAAACTCATACAGATCAACTAAAGAAATTTCTCTTATAAATACTGATAAAATTTTTGAAAGTAAAGTTCTAATTACAAATGAAGAATTAAAAATTTTTCAAACTGAAAAATTTTTAAATTGGAAAATTCATATTTCAAAAAATAACATTTCACACATAGGTGGAGAATTATATATTGGTAATCAGTATATAGATAATTCTACTTATAAAACCAAAGTTCATCAACAATTAGTAATAAATAAATTAGCTTCAGAGTTTGAAGAAATTCTTTTAAAAGAAAAACCAGAATTTATAGGATTAAATAATAGAGATATTCTATTTGAAAATAATAAAGTAATTCAAAGTGATGAATGCTACGTTTATCTAATGATAGATTTGACAAATAATTTTCATAAAATTGGAATCTCAAATAGTCCAAAATACAGAGAATTTACGTTGCAAAGTGAAAAACCGACAATAGAATTATTAGCAAGTAAAAAGTTCATAAATAGAAAAATTGCAAAAAGCTTTGAAAATGCCTTACATTCTGCATATTCAGATAAAAGATTGAGAGGAGAATGGTTTAATCTTGATGAAGCTGAAATCAATGAAATCGTTTACACACTAAATAACTAACATGCTACCGCTAACCGTCGTTTGCCAATATGGCAGGGTTTGGCTAAACTTAAAGATGGTTTTGTACTTGGGAAATTTGTGCATAATGGAAAAAACTCGCATCTTTAATGCCAAACATCTTGTAGCGCCAAGACGTTAGTGGCAAGTGCTTGTGAAAAACGAAAATTAAAGAATGTTGAAGAAATATTAGTTAGAATTTTAAAAATAATACAAGGTGAAAAATGCATTTAATAAAAAAGACAGTACGGAATTTATAAGCCGAATTGAAAAGTTATCTAGTACATCAAAACCTAATTGGGGAAAGATGAGCATAGAAAAAATGTTAGCGCATTGTAACGTAACTTATGAAAAAATATACGACAATATTCACCCGAAGCCAAATGCTTTTAAGAAACTGCTACTGAAATTATTTGTAAAAAATGCAGTAGTTAATGAAAAACCATATAAAAAGAATGGGCAAACTGCACCTGAATTTATAATTAAAAATAGCAGGAATTTTGACATCGAAAAAAACCGTTTAATTGATTATATCAATAAGACACAACAACTCGGAGAAAATTATTTTGAAGGAAAAGAATCTCATTCATTTGGAATTTTAACTAAACAAGAATGGAATAATATGTTGAGTAAACATCTTGACCACCATTTGACACAATTTGGAGTTTAAAAATGAAATAAATATAAGCCAGCCACTAACAGCCACGACAAGATATTTGGTTTTTAGGCTTAATTTAAAGATGGTTTTGTATTTGGTAAATAAAAGTGGCAAAACCTTTCCTGCAATTATAAAAGCAGCAGAGAATTAAAAACAAAACTATGAAACAAAACTATTTATTCTTAATCTTATTTCTATTATCAATAACTTCTTCTGGACAAACTAAAATTGATGATTTGCTATCAATTAAGTTTCCTTGTGAGCCAGAAAAAAAAGATACCACTATATCTAACATTCGTTTTTTGTCATTTAATTGTGATTCTTATTCTTTGCAACGAATATTAATTGATTCTCTTTCAAATGACTTAAATAAATTACCGTCCGACTTGAATACTTTAAAAGAATTTTATTTAGGAACTGAAAAAGGTTTTACTAAATCAATGCAAGCAAATGGTTATCGATTACAAAATTCTAGCCAATTTAAGGCTGGTAATTACCTTGGTCAAACTGTTAGCTATTATGGAGAGCAATCAAAAGTCATTGAATGTAGATTTCTAGTTTTAAATGAATATTTATATACTTTGACTTACTTGAATCAAATAAGTTTTAATGAAAAAGATAAAAATGAATTTTTCAATTCAATTGTTGTAAATTCTTCAAAAAAGCCGAAACAAATGCTAGGTAATCCCAAAGAGTATAAAAGAGCCTTTATGTTAGGCCAATTCATGGCATATGCATTATTTGCAATTGGTATAATTTATTTAATTAGATATTTTAAACGAAAGTAACTTCTGGAAATAGCTGTTTTGATTCATAGACTAAGACGAATACTAAAATTAATTAACATTTTAAAAATTGAAAAACAACAATCGCTTTTTTTTGCTTATTTCAAGCATATTATTTTTGACTTTAATAAGTTCTTGTGCAACATATAAAGGTAATTATACCACTAATACAATTACTTTACCATTAGATATTGATCGTTTAAAGGGTAAATGGATTATAGACGAGCCTATATTAGAAAAAATTGATGCATCATATAACTCTAAAGTTATTGAAAGTTATAAAAAATTATTAAGTAGTAAAATCAAAATTTTAAAAGAAATTGGAGAATTTAAAAATACGTATTCTTTAAATAAATCGATTGATGCAGATTTAAAATTACTTGATTTTTATAAAGAAAATACTCAATTTGATTATGTGATAACAACAAAAATGAATTTAAATGTTGATGATGATCATTTAACAAAAAGGTTGCATATAAAAATAATTACTTACAATCTAAATAATAAACAAATAGTATTTGAAAAGGAATATCTTTTTAAAGATGATTTTACGGGGTTTAACGATAGTCCTCTTCCGTCAAATTTAAATAGGTTTCTCCGAATATCAATTAAAGATTGTATTAAAGATTTTAGAAAAGATAAATATTGGAAATATAAATCCTAACAACTAGATCGTACAATAACAATTTGGCGAGATTAGGATTTTAGGCTAAAATTATAATCAGAACTAGTTGTATGTAAACTTTTCTCCATAAGGAGAATTCAAGAATCAATTAAATTTTAAATAAAAATGAATAAGAATATATTGATCTTGATTTCAACCGCCTTAGGACTTTTATCCTGCAAAGAAAACAGTAAATCAACATCGAATGAAAATGAAGAAATTCAAATAACAGATGATAAAAATATTTACAGCAAATATAAATATACAGATTTTGACGGTGGTAGCGTAATGATACATAACAGTCTTCCTAAAGGAGGAATGAAATACACTGATGTAAATGGTCAAGTATATAATTATGCTGTATTTTGGACACGAATAATAAATGAAACAGATAATGCTCTAGAATTGAACATTAATATTCCTTTAAATTCTTACGAAGTTCCTTTATTGCCTGGTAAATACTATCAAGTTTTAATTCCTTCTGAGACTATTACCATTCAAAAAGAACCTTTATTTCTTTATGGATTAAATAATTTAAAATCTTTTGTAGATAAAAATATTTTTAAACAATCTTCATTCAAAAGAACTATCAAAGCAGGAGAATCAAATGGATTTTATGTCGTAATACTTTGCTTGAGTGAAGGAGCGAAAGGTGTCTTGAGAAGTGAACTTAATATATATGATAGTTATGAGCAAGCTTGCCGGAACTCAAGAAATAATCATGAAAAATACATATATACTTTTCTTAACTTTAATCACAATGACAACTTTTGCGCAAAAGAAAACAGAATTTGAAGGAGAAAATTTAAAAATTAGTTTTGGCGAGAAAATTGAAAGTGAAAAGATGAATATAAAATTTTCTCAAGGAACTTGGAATATGACTTTATTTCCTTTGTTTGAAAATAACCGAATAGTGGAAAATACTTTCCCAAAAGAATCTGGAATTTATATTTTAACAATAAATTATTCAAGTGAATTGTATTACAGTGAGATCGTACTATACAAAACCACGCCGAATCTTGAAAATTTATCATTTGATTTTTATCAAGATTGCGGAAGAATATTTTGTCGAATAAATTCAGAGTACGCGCCAGAATTAAATAAAGAAATTGTTTTAAATAAATTTAGTGATGAAGTAAGAGAAATTTTAAAGACAATCGAAAAGTAAAAGCCAGCTCATAACAGCGGTTTGCAAAAATGGCGAAATATGTGGTAAATTCAAGTTTATCTTTCGCAATAAATTTTATCTTAGCCGAAAATAATCGGTAACGAAGTTCGCCACTTCTGCAAGCCGCGACACGAAATCTTTTGTATAGAATAAAAATTGATGACTCAAATAGTAACTATAAATTAAGGGATATGCAAATATATATTGGCAATATTAATTTTAAAAAATGATTGTGCAGTAATAAGTAAATTTAAAATAAGTAGACAAATACCGCTTTACACTAGTTAGAAATTTGTAATTTATCGTATCACATAAGGTTAATATGAAGTACAAAACGAAAGTTCTAAGTAAAACAGAGTAGTATCAAAGTCCCAAAAACATCAATTAACTCCAAAACCAACCTACTAATTATAAATACCCAATGAATATAGAAGTTTCTGCTAGTTTTAAAAAAATGACCACTAGAGCCATTTTATCGATTGTTTTGTTTTTAATTGTTTACATTCTCTTATTGCTTTTATCCATTGGGATTACTGTTTTGTGCGTTATAGGTGCTTTTTATTTAATCACTATTCGGCCTTCATTTATAACTTTAGGATTGGGTGTAGGACTTGCTAGTTTGGGGTTTTTTATTCTCGCTTTTCTGTTTAAATTCATGTTCAAACAACACAAAATAGATCGAAGCCATTTAACCGAAATTACCGCAGAAACAGAACCGAAACTTTTTCAATTTATAGCAACAATTGTAAACGAAGTAGGAACTGATTTCCCGAAAAAAATATACCTATCAGCTGATGTTAATGCGAGTGTTTTTTATGACTCTAGTTTTTGGAGTATGTTTTTTCCAGTGAAAAAAAACCTTCAAATTGGTTTGGGATTGGTAAACGGAATAAGCGAGCAAGAATTCAAAGCAATATTAGCACATGAATTTGGACATTTTTCGCAACGAAGTATGAAAGTAGGGAGCTATGTTTATTTTGTGAATCAAGTAATTTTTAATTTGCTTTATGACAACGAATCATTTGATAAAATGGTTCAAAAATGGGGTAATATTAGCAACTATTTTTCAATTTTCTTGATAATATCTTTAAAAATAATAGCAGGAATTCAATGGGTTTTAAAGAAAATGTATGCCTTTATCAATGTTGCTTATTTAGCACTTTCACGAGAAATGGAATTTCACGCTGATGAGGTTGCGGCAAACGTGGCAGGTATTTCTCCTTTACAAGAATCGTTATTGCGCATGGATATTGTAGAGGCTGCTTATAATGCCGTTTTAGGATTTTATGGAGAAAAACTATCTGAGGATTTTAAAAGTAATAATATTTATGAAGAGCAGCAGTTTGTATTGGAGTTTTTAGCCAAAGACAGCCAATTGCAGTTCAGGGATAATTTACCGGTGGTAACTTTATTAGACATCAGTAAATTTAATAAATCTAAATTGGTGATCGAAAACCAGTGGGCTTCACATCCCTCTGTGACGGATAGAAACGCAAGTCTGGCACGATTAGATATTCACAAGCAAATTTCGAACAATCAATTAGCAAATACTGTTTTTAAGGATATTGTGAAAACCCAAGAAAAGCAAACAGCCAAATTGTTTTATAACATTGAAAATATTGCTGCGTTTGCCGTTTTAACTTTGGAGAATTTTAAAAAGGAATACCCCGAAAAATTTAGAGAAAACTCGTTTAATCCTATTTATAATGGCTATTATGATAACAGCAATATTAAATATTTTGATATAGATACGATAGAAAATCCAACAATAATTCCTGTTTTTGAATCCCTTTTTGATAAAGAAAAAATAGAAATGGTTTATGATCATATTGCTTTACAAAATGATGCTTCTATAATTAAAAATATAGCTAATAAGGAATTGAAAATTAAGTCTTTTGATTACGACGGACATAAATTTAAATCAGACGAGGCAAAGGAGTTATTTCCAAAAATAGAGAAAGAAAGCGTTGATTTGCAGTTAAGTATTACTAAAAATGATATAGCAATTTTTAATTATTTTAAGGCTGTCGCCAAAAAAAGCCATCAAGAAGACAAATTAATTTTAAAGTACAAAGCTTTTTTTGATTTCGATCAAGCCTATGATAGCAATATGAAACTGTATTTAGACTTAATAGAGATGTCTCATTTCATGTCTGAAGTTACGCCTGTGCAACAAATTAAATCAAAACTAAATAGCGTATACATTAAAGAAATTGAGATCAAAAAAAAGATCAAAGAAATGCTTGAAAATGAAATGTACGTTTCGATTTTAACGCCACAAATTATAGCAAATTTCGAAATGTATTTAAAAGAAGATTGGCTTTATTTTACAAAAGATACCTACATTAGCTCTGAATTAGAAATTTATTATAACGGCATAAATAATTATAGTTTTGTACTTTCAAGAGGTTATTTTTTACTTAAAAAAGACTTACTTGATTTCCAGAATCAATTGCTGGTAACGCAAAGTATAGCAGTTTTAAATTAAGACAAAATAGAGAAAGAGTTTACTATAAGTGTTGCGTTTTAAACTATATTTGAAACCAACAAATAGTAAAAAAGCACATTATAATGACTGCAACAATAACCACATTAGCCGAGAAAAAAGTGATAGGCATTCCCATGGAAATGTCTTATGCTGATTATAAAGCGCGGGAATTATGGCAACATTTTATGCCAAGACGCAACGAAGTTCAAGATAGAGTAGGTACTGATTATTTTTCAATAGAAGTGTTTAGTGCAAGCTATTGGGATCAGTTTAACCCAACTGCAACTTTCCAGAAATGGGCTGCAGTTACAGTACCCCATTTTGATACTATTCCTGCTGGAATGCAGTCATTAGTGATTCCTGCTGGCTTGTATGCTGTTTTTATTTACAAAGGTGATGAAAATGGTGCTCCAGCTTTTTTTGAAGCTATTTTCACCTCTTGGTTGCCTAGTTCTCTTTACATACTGGATAATCGTCCGCATTTTGAAATCTTAGGAGACAAGTATAAAAGAGGTGATACCAACTCTGAAGAAGAAGTTTGGATTCCGATACAATTAAAATAATCCGGTTTATCAGTTGTTATCATTCATTACTGCGTGACAATTTTCGTATGTTTTTATGATAACGTTGTATATACTTTAATTTAAATATGCGAAAAAGCCTATATTTGGTTTTTAAATTTTTTATCGAAAGCAATACTTACGATTACTTTTCTATTCAATATTACTAAACATACCTTATAAATAATTTTATGGCTATAGGATTTTCCCCAAATCATTCACAGACTTTTGAAGTTAAAAATTTATCTCCAAAAGAGATTTTGTTACTGTTTGTCGAGATTGCTGAAAATAATAATTGGGCAGTGGCTAACTTAGCTTCAAACGGAATAATTGCCTATACTAATAAGGGAATGTTTTCTTGGAATGCTGAAATTAGAATTGTTATACAAAATACCACAGTGGTTATTAAAAGTACTTCAACAGGAAGTGAAATATTTGACTTAGGGAAGAATAAAAAATTGGTAAAAAAGTGCATAGAACAATTTGAAGCGTTAGATAAGGACTTGTTTAAAGAAGAAATAGCCGCTAAGCAATTACTTATTGAAGATAAAATAACCATTGATGAAGCCCAATTAGTAACAGTTGAAGCAACTTCCTTTACTGAAAAGATAGGTGACTTTTTCTCTTTATTCAAACCAGTAGAAGGCTATTTCATCACTCCAATACTTATAAATTTAAACATTTTCATTTTTGCTCTAATGGTTTTTATGGGAGTCAGTTTTATGGCACCCACAACTGATAGTTTGATTCAATGGGGAGCTAACTTTAGACCCGTTACTTTACAAGGCCAATGGTGGCGTTTACTAACTAATTGTTTTTTACACATTGGTTTTTTCCATTTATTGATGAATATGTTTGCCTTGATGTACATTGGGGCTTTGCTTGAACCATATTTAGGTAAAATCAGGTTTCTTTCGGCTTATTTATTGACTGGTTTATTAGCAAGTGTTACAAGTTTATGGTGGCATGATTTAACCGTAAGTGCTGGCGCATCTGGAGCAATATTTGGAATGTATGGGGTATTTTTAATATTATTAACGACTGATTTAATTGAGGAAAACGCTAGAAAACAATTACTAACCAGTATTGCTGTTTTTGTGGGGTATAATTTAATAAGCGGACTCAGTGGAGGCATAGATAATGCAGCACACATAGGAGGTTTAGTAGGAGGATTATTCATAGGTTATGTCTATACCTACAGTTTAGATACCGAAGATACTCTAAAACAAAAATTAAAATATGTAAGCGCTCTAACTGCTTTTTTCCTGGTGATTTCATTGATGGTTTGTAACAGCTTAAATAATGATATTGTCATTTATGAGAACAAAATGAAAGATTTTGTTGAAATGGAGAAATTAGCTATGGAGGTATATAGTAGATCAAAATACGAAGCCAAAGAAGATTTACTATACAATATTAAAGACAGAGGAATTTACTATTGGAATGAAAATATCAATTTATTAAATGAAGCAGATAAATTGAGTTTACCCAACGAAATTCATGTAAGAAATGAAATGATGAGAGAATATTGTGAATTGAGGATTAAAAGTTTTGACTTATTGTACAAATCAGTAAATGAAGATACAGACAAATACAATGTTGAGATACAAGCTTATGATCAGCAAATACTGTCTATAATGGATAAAATAAAGCAGTAATAATTTAAGCTGATCATTATTAACTTTACGTTTAGTTGAAGCATTTATAAAAATAAAACATGATAATAGATAAAATAGAAAATCAAGGTCTTTATACCAACATTAGTAAGCGCTTAGCAAAAGGTTTTGAATTTATCAATAAAAGCAATCTAGAAACTATTGCATCAGGAACGTATGAAATTGACAATAAAGAAGTTTTTGCGATTGTTATGGAGTACGATACTAAAGAGGTAAAAGATTGTGTATTAGAAGGGCATACAAAGTATATTGATATTCAATATATTATTGAAGGTGTCGAATTAATGGGCGTTACAACTAAAAAGGATCAAAAAATAGTGACTAGCGATGTAGCTAAAGATTATACTTTTTATGAAGGAGAAACTTCTTTAGTAAGTATAGGAGCAGGGATGTTTACGGTATTTTTTCCAGATGATTTACACATGCCTTGCATACAAGCAGGCAAAAGTTCAAGAGTAAAAAAGATAGTGGTCAAATTACAGGTTTAAGTTGGCTTAAATTCAGACAGTGTTTTTCACAATCAATTTACCAGAATAATCGAAATAAAGAGTAAATACCTCCATTAAAATTAATGCATCTTAATAGTATTCTAAGCTAAAAATATTCATTCAATCATTACTTAGCTCACTGTTAATCGCAATTAGTGATTAAGTTTAATTTAAACGATGTTTTGCACATGGAAAATTTGCGCATAATGGTAAAACATAGCTTTTTTGTGAAAAAATCTTTAGTTTATGATGTTCTAAATAAAAAGCCATTAAACATTGCTGCTTAATGGCTTTTATCAAATTAAAATTAACTAATTAATTCTGGGTACAAAATTAAGCTATTGCCATCCACCACCAAGGGCTTTGTATAATTGAATAATGGCTTTGTATTGTTGAAACTTGTTGTCTGCAAGACTTAATTCGGCATCAAGAGCTGCATCTTTAGCAGTTAAAACCTCTAAATAATTTGCCAAACCATAGTTTAATAACTCATCAGAGAAAGAACTTGCTTTAGTTAATGCTGCGGCTTGTTTTTCACGAATAGTAATCTTATAGGTTTCATTATTATATTGTGCTAAAGCATTCGAAACTTCTTTTCCTGCTGTTAGCAAAGATTTTTCAAATTGTAAATACGCTTTTTCTTGATTTGCTTGTGCTACTTCATATTTAGTTCTCACTTGTCTTTGATTTAAAAGAGGTCGTGTTAAACCTGTAATTACATTGGCGAAAAGCGAATTAGCACTAAACCATTCTTTTAAATCGATACTTTGTAAACCACCAGTAGCAGTCACTTTTAACGTTGGATAAAAACCACTTTTGGCAACGTTAGTCATCTCAAAGTTGGTAATCAAGTTGTATTCAGCGGCAATAACATCAGGTCGGTTTCTCAATAAGTTTGCAGGAACACCTAAGGTGATTGCAGGTTGCATATTTTGTGATTCAAATGTACTGCGTTCAATTTTACCAGATGCCTCTCCTAAAAGCGCGCTCATAGTATTTTCTAGAACGATAGCGCTATTTTTTAAATCGGCAATAATAATTTCTGTCGCGTATTTTTGCGCCTCTGTTTGTTTAACACCAACTTCAGTTACATTTCCAGCTTTTTTTAGCGCGATAATAGTCTCAACACTTTGATTTCTATTAATCAAGGTTTTCTCAGCCACTTTAATTTGTGCATCTACTGATAACAATTGGTAATAAGTAGTAGCAATACCGGCAATCAATTCAGTTTTAATTGCTTGATTAGCGGCACCAGTTTGTAAAAATGCAGCATTAGCAGCACGTTTATTGCTTCTTATTTTACCCCAAATATCAGCTTCCCAAGAAAGGCTTCCGTACAATTGGTATTGATCAGTATTCAAATCACTCAAGAAAGATCCTGACTGACTGTTTTTAGATATTTTATTGTGCGTCCAGTCTGTACTTGCAGATAGTGTAGGGAAGTAGCCCGCTTTACCTTGCAACATAGTCGATTTTGCGGCAGCTAAATTTTGCATTGCAATGCGAATATCCAAATTGTTTTTCAATCCCTTATTAATGTATTCTTGCAATAATGGATCAGTAAAAAGCTTGTCCCATGAAACATTTGCTAAAGAAGCAGTGTCAGAGGACACCACTTCATTACGATACAAATTTTCTGTTTTAAGCTCAGGACGTTTATAGTCTTTGGCAACAAAACACGATTGCATTACGGTTGCCGTCACGACTAATAAAGTGACTTTATATATTTTATTTTTCATTTTCTTCTTCTAAAAGTGGAACATCAGCCCCCTGAGTTGTAACAGGAAGTGGTTTTGTACTAATTTTTTCTTGCAAGCTTTGGAAAACAATAAACAATACTGGAATTACAAATACTCCAAGAAGTGTTCCTATTAACATCCCTCCAATAGCACCCGTTCCAATTGCTTTATTTCCTACTGCACCAGCACCTTGAGCTAACATTAATGGCAATAACCCGAAGATGAATGCAAATGAAGTCATCAAGATAGGACGTAAACGTGCAACAGCACCTTGAACAGCAGCTTGAGCGATACTGAGTCCTTTTTTCCTTGCTTCAACTGAGAATTCTACGATCAAAATGGCATTTTTAGCCAATAATCCAATCAACATAATCAGTGTAATTTGCAGGTAAATATTATTACTCACATCAAAGATATAGGCAAAAATATACGCCCCAGCTAAACCAATTGGTAACGAAATCAATACTGCAAAAGGAAGCATATAACTTTCATACTGTGCTGCTAATAAAAAGTAAACAAATATTAAACACAATAAGAAAATATACAAGGTTTGTCCCCCTGCGCTAATTTCCTCACGAGTCATTCCTGAGAATTCATATCCATAACCGATAGGTAATTTTTGGCTGGCTACTTCTTCAACTGCTTTAATGGCATCACCAGAACTAAATCCGTCATTAGGTGCACCAGTAACTTTAACAGAAGTAAATAAGTTGAAACGGTCAATTGCTTGCGGTCCAAAAGTTTTAACTAAAGTCATGTATTGTGATATTGGTGCCATTTCTCCTTTATTATTTCTAACAAGAACTTTATTTAATGACTGAGGATCACTTCTAAACTGTGGTTCAGATTGGTAAACAACTCTAAATTGTTTTCCAAATTTATTAAAGTTGGAAGCGTAAACTCCACCATAATACCCTTGCATTGTTCCTAAAACATCAGCAACAGTTAATCCTGATTTTTTAATTGCAGGAACATTCAAATCAATACGGTATTGAGGATAATTAGGAGAGAAAGAAGTTGCTGCATACTTGATTTCAGGACGGCTATTCAAAGCAGCCAAAAATGCAGTATTTACTTCGCTTAATTCTTGAATAGTTCCCCCTTTTTGATCTTGTAATTGAAATTCAAAACCATTGGTAAAACCAAAACCAACAAGAGTAGGACGTGCAAAATACAATACTTTAGCATCTTTTACGGCTGCAGTACGTTTAAACAATTCTTTTACAATCATTGAGATTTCTTGGTTGGCATCTTTACGTTCAGCCCAAGTTTTTAATTTTACAATCACCATTCCGTAGTTACTACCCGTACCACTAATTAAACTACGACCAGAGATACGCAGGACTTCCTTAATTTCAGGAATATCTTTAATTTTATTCTCGATTTCTAATAATACTTTTTCAGTGTTTTCTAATGAAGTTCCTGGCGGAAGTGATACATCAGATAAAATAGCACCAGTGTCTTCTCCCGGTACAAAAGCCTTAGGAGTGATATTCAATAGTAAAACAAATATTCCAGCAAAAAGTGCAATTCCTAGGAAAGCCAACCATTTTCGTTTAACGAAAAACTCAACGGATCTCTTGTATTTTCTAGTTGTAGTATCAAAACCAACATTAAAAGCAGTGTAAAAACGTTTTAAAAATCCTTTTTGTTTTTCCTCTTCATTATGTGGTTTTAAGAAAATAGCACACAAAGCAGGAGATAATGTCAAGGCGTTAATTGCAGATAATACAATTGATACCGCTAATGTTAATCCAAATTGTTTGTAGAATACCCCAGCCGAACCACTAATAAACGAAACCGGAATAAATACCGCCGACATTACTAAGGTGATCGATATGATGGCGCTACTAATATCGCCCATTGCGCTGTGTGTTGCTTTTCTAGGATCGTGTTCTCCCGCTTCCATTTTAGCATGAACTGCCTCGACGACTACAATGGCATCATCGACCACAATTCCTACGGCAAGCACTAAGGCAAATAGCGTTAATAAGTTGATGGTGAAACCAAACATACTTAGGAAAAAGAATGTCCCTAAAATAGCTACTGGAACTGAAATTGCAGGTATTAAGGTCGATCTCCAATCTTGTAAAAAGATAAAAACTACAATAAATACCAATATAAAAGCTTCAATAAGCGTATGAATTACCTTAGTAATCGACTCATCTAAGAAATCATTAGCATTAATTAAGGTTGTATAATTAACACCTTTTGGGAAGTTAACTTTAGATTGATCCAAAACTTTTAAAGCACCTTCAATTACTTCTTGAGCATTAGAACCAGCTGTTTGTGCAACAGCAATTGCAACAGATTGATTTCCGTTAGTTAAAGTATTACTTGCATAATTTACCGCTCCTAACTCAATTTTAGCAACATCACCTAATTTAAGCACTTCTCCATTAGGTGTTGAGCGAACAACGATTTCTTCAAATTCTTTAGTGTCTTGTAAACGTCCTTTATATTTTAAAGTATATTGAAAAGATTGCCCACTATTTTCTCCTAATTGTCCCGGAGCTGCTTCAATATTTTGCTCTGCCAATAAATCACTAATGTCAGATGGAACTAATCCATAAGCACCCATTACATCAGGCTTAAGCCAAATACGCATAGAGTAATCTTTTTGACCAAAAATCACCGCTTCACCAACACCTGGAACCCTCTTAATTTTAGGTAAGATATTAATGTTTGCATAATTTTGAAGAAAAGTCATGTCATAATCAGGGTTTTCACTATATAAAGAGAAAATCAAGATATTATCACTTTGTCTTTTTGAGGTAGTAACACCAGCTTTAGTAACCTCTTGCGGAAGCAAAGGGGTAGCACGTGATACACGATTTTGTACATTCACGGCAGCTAAATCAGGATTTGTACCTAATTTAAAGTAGATACTTATAGAAGCTGAACCATCATTATTAGATGTAGAAGTCATGTAAGACATGTCCTCAACACCATTAATTTGTTCCTCTAACGGAATTACTACCGAGTTCATTACAACTTCGGCACTTGCTCCTTGATAATTTGCAGTAACGGTTACTGTAGGAGGTGCTATTTCAGGGTATTGTGATACGGGAAGGGATATTAATCCTATCAATCCCAATATAACGATGATTATAGAAACCACCGTTGACAATACCGGTCTGTCAATGAATTTTGAAAACATATTTTGCTATTTATTCAATTGTTAGTTTGTCAATTATTTTTTTGCTGGATTGATAACAGAATTGAAATCAACCACTTCTGGCTTGATAGGAGTTCCTTCAGTGATAATACCAACTCCTTCGATAAGCATTTTATCATTAGGATTTAGTCCGCTGTCTACAACAAAAAATCTTCCTCCTGGAATAGGACGCACGGTGATAGGCACTGCTTTTACTTTATTTTCTTTATCAACAATAAGCGCAATACGCTTGTCTTGCATTTCTAAAGTTGCGTTTTGAGGAATGATGATTACATCCTGCAAATCAGTAGGGATTTGGACTACACCACTTCCGCCAGAGCGCAATAATTTGTTGGTATTAGGGAAACTAGCTCTTACATTAAAAGATCCTGTTTGCATATTGGCTTGACCACTAAAAGTTTGAATTTTACCTTTTTGCTCATAAACTTGACCATTACTTAAAACTAAATTTACCGCAGGCATATTATTAACTTTGTCTTGAAAGCTTTTCCCAGCTGAGTTCATCATGATATCCAGTTGTTGTTTTTCATTCACAGAAAAATAAGCATATACTATACTCACATCAGAGATACGTGTTAATGGCTCAACCGTTTGGCTGCTTACATAACTCCCTAATCGCAAAGGCAAATCACCTACAATTCCGTTTACTGGACTTTTAATTGTAGCATAATTAATTCTAGCAATAATACTTTGATACGTACTCTTTACACCTGCAAGATTGGCTTTTGCAGTAGCAAGTTGTACATCACTTATAATATTGCGTTCAACAAGCGGTTTTAAACGATCAACTTCTACTTGAGCAGCAGTAATTTTAGCTTTAGCTGCTGCAGCCTCTTGTGTAGCAGTTTGTGTCTCTAATTTAAAAAGTAATTGTCCTTTTTTAACTTCTTGACCTTCTTGAACATATATTTTTTCAATATAGCCATCAACTTTCGCACGAATATCGATGTCAGTAATACCTTCTAAACTAGCAGGATATTCAGCTAATAAAGTAGTGTTTGATTTTCCAATTTCAACTACTTTATAGGGCATAACAGGCGGAGCAGTTACGGTAGCTTCTTTTTTACAGGATAGCAAGCTCATTGATACTAAGAGCGCACTTATAAAATATTTCTTTTTCATTTGCGAATATTTACTAAAATTGATTAATTATTTATTTGTTGTTGATTCTTATTTTTAATTTCTATTTTCTTAAACTCAGCGATTGTATTTTGAAGTGATTTTTCTACTTCTAGAATATGATGTTTATAGGAAATGATATTCTCTAAATTGCATTTCTCTTCAGCACAAGAGGCTGTTTTATGACGGTAGTCATGCATTCTATTAATGATATAACTTTCGGCTTCAATCATTTTTAAGTAATTGTTTAATCGGTCACTTAATGGTGCTGACTTAAAGTATTTCTTTCGATCACCTGATAGCGTGAAATAATGAACTTTCTCCATATTAAGGAGTAACTTTAAGTTTGTAGAGATAGAACTTTTACTGGCTCCTAATTTTTCTACTAATGCTTCAAAAGTTAATCCTGATTTGCATCCATCAACAATTAAAACTCCTATAATTCTTGCTGCTAAAGGAGGAACTTGATATAAAGACTCAAAATGAATACCGAACATCTCAATGATCTCTTCTCTTTCTTTTTGTATATTGTCCATACTAATTTTTTTGCAAATATATAAATGGTTCGTAAAACACCGAACTAATCGAACTTAATATTGTGTTAAATTTTAAACGCTTGTTTAATTCTAAAAAAAAGGTAGCTAAAATGCGTTTTTTAATACTAAAAGTAGGTTTTAAAAACACTTTTATATGTAAAATGTATTTTGCTTATATTTGTTGACCTAAAAAAAAGTTATAGTGAGTCAAATCAATAAACTGAAAATATTTAATGATCCTATATATGGATTCATTAGCATACCTAATGCTTTAATTTACGATCTAATACAACATCCTTATTTTCAAAGATTAAGGCGTATCTCTCAAATGGGATTGTCTTATCTAGTTTATCCAGGAGCAAATCATACCCGTTTTCATCATGCCTTAGGCTGTATGCATTTAATGCAAAAAGCAGTGGATGTGTTGCGTTTTAAAGGAGTTAACATCTCTGAGGAAGAAGAAAACGCCTTGTATATTGCTATATTATTACATGATATAGGTCACGGTCCTTTTTCACATGCCATGGAAAGAAGCATTGTAGAGGATGTACATCACGAACAAATTTCGTTGCTTTTTATGAATGAATTAAATGTTAAATTTAACGGTCAGTTAGATTTAGCTATTCAAGTATTTAAAGGAGAGTACCACCGTTTATTTATGTTACAGTTGATTTCTAGTCAGCTGGATATGGATCGAATGGATTATTTAAAAAGAGATAGTTTTTATTCTGGTGTAGCCGAAGGAAATGTGAACTCGGAACGATTGATCCAGATGATGAACGTAGAAAACGACATGCTGGTTATTGAAGAAAAAGGAATTTATTCTGTAGAGGAATTCTTAATGTCGCGAAGATTGATGTACTGGCAAGCTTACTTACATAAAACTAGTTTGGTGGCTGAATTGATTTTGACAAAAATATTAAAAAGAGCAAAGGAGCTGACATTAAAAGGAACTCTTTTACCTTGTAGTGATGCACTTCAGTTTTTTTTACAAAACAAAATTACCCTAGACGCATTCGATACTAAAACTTTAGATTTATTCTCAAGATTGGATGATTTTGATATTATAAGTGCCCTAAAAGCATGGCAATATCATGATGATTTTATTTTGTCATCTTTGAGTAAAATGATCATTAATAGGGATTTATTAAAGATTAAAATGACTAATGACAAAGTTGATCTTCAAGATTTACAACCTCTAAAGGAACGTTTTGCATTAGAGAATAACATTAGTTTGCAAGACGCAGCTTATTTTATTTTTAAAGGAAAAATAAAAAACCAAGCATACAGTAAGGAAGCAGAACCTATTAGAATACTGAAAAAAGACCGCACTGTAGAGGACGTAATTGAGTCCTCTGATCAGCTGAATTTAAAATCATTATCTAAAGCGGTGACTAAATATTACATCTGTTATCCAAAACAACTTGCATAAATGGACATTTAAAATCTATTTTTTTATATTTTTGTCCAAATCAAAAGTTAATCATTTTTTTAAATGTTTAAAGCACTGCGATTACAACGCATCTTATACAATTAAAAATACAATACAATAAGATGAAATTTACAGCAGAACAAATAGCGGGGATTTTAGAAGGTGAAATCATTGGTAATCCAAAGGCTGAAGTGCATGAATTAGCAAAAATTGAAGAAGGAAAAGACGGTTCATTGACTTTCCTATCTAACCCAAAATACAATAACTATATCTATACTACAAAGGCGTCAATAACTATTGTAAATAAGACGTTTATAGCAGAAGCAGAAGTAAGTACAACATTAATAAAAGTAGAGGATGCTTACCTGTCATTCTCTAAATTATTAGAATTTTATGACCAAGCAAAAGGAAATAAAAGCGGAATAGAACAACCATCAGTAATTGCAGAAAGTGCAAAATATGGTGATAGTTTGTACCTAGGAAGTTTTAGTTATATAGGAGATAATGTAGTAATTGGTAACAACGTAAAAATTTATCCTAATTGTTTTATAGGAGATAATGTTGCCGTTGGGGATAATGTTACTATTTTTGCTGGTGCTAAAATATATTCAGAATCTAAAATAGGAAATGGATGTACAATACATTCGGGTTCTATAATAGGTGCAGATGGTTTCGGTTTTGCACCTAATTTAGACGGGAGCTATAAAAAAATCCCACAAATTGGGAATGTTATCATAGAGGACAATGTTGATATTGGTTCGTGTACAACGATTGATAGAGCAACAATGGGATCTACTATTATTAGAAAAGGAGTGAAGCTTGATAATCAAATTCAAGTTGCTCATAATGTAGAGATAGGAGAGAATACTGTTATAGCAGCACAAACTGGAATTGCAGGTTCTACTAAAATAGGTAAAAATTGTATGATAGGTGGGCAGGTAGGTATTGCAGGGCATTTAACAATAGGTGATAATGTGCGCATACAAGCACAAGCGGGTGTAGGAAGAAATATAAAGAGTAATGAAACATTGCAAGGTAGTCCGTCATTTGGTTACAATGATTTTAGTAAATCATACGTACATTTTAGGAATTTACCTAAATTAGTTGCTGAAATAGAAGAATTAAAAAAAGAAATATTAAATCAAAAAAATAGAAACAATGGTTAAACAGAAGACCATCAAAACAGAAATCTCACTAACTGGTGTTGGATTACATACAGGTAAAGAAGTTAAAATGACTTTTAAACCAGCTCCTATCAATAATGGGTTTACTTTTATTAGATTAGATTTAGAAGGAAAGCCAGTTGTTGAAGCAGACGCTAATTATGTAGTAAATACACAAAGAGGAACTAATTTAGAGAAATTGGGTGTTAAAATTCAAACTCCTGAACACGTTCTGGCTGCTTTAGTAGGTTGTGATCTTGATAATGTTATCATAGAATTAAATGCATCTGAGCTTCCTATTATGGACGGTTCTTCAAAATATTTTGTTGAAGCACTTGAAAAAGCAGGAATCGAAGAACAAAACGGAAAACGTAATGTATATGTAGTGAAAGAAGTTATTTCTTTTACAGATGAAGCTTCAGGAAGTGAAATCTTAATTATGCCTAGCGATACCTATTCTGTTACTACAATGGTTGATTTTGGTACTAAAATTTTAGGAACTCAAAATGCCAATCTAAAAAGTATTGCTGATTTCAAAACTGAAATTTCTGAATCAAGAACTTTTAGTTTTCTACATGAATTAGAAGCATTATTAGATAATGGGTTAATTAAAGGAGGAGATTTGAATAATGCAATTGTGTATGTTGATAAAGAAATATCAGCAACTACAATGCAAAATTTAAAAATTGCTTTTGGTAAAGACGATATTAACGTAAAACCAAACGGAATATTAGATAACTTAACATTGCACTACCCTAATGAGGCAGCAAGACATAAACTGCTTGATGTATTAGGTGATTTAGCTCTAATTGGAACTAAAATTCAAGGAAAAGTTATTGCAAACAAGCCAGGACATTTTGTAAACACTCAGTTTGCTAAAAAAATGGCTAAAATTATTAAAATAGAGCAACGCAATTATGTTCCTGTTTACGACTTGAACTTAGAGCCTTTGATGGATATCCATAAAATCATGGCAGTATTACCTCATAGACCGCCATTTTTATTGATTGATAGAATCATTGAAATGTCTGAAACTCATGTTGTAGGGATGAAAAATGTTACGATGAATGAGAATTTCTTTGTAGGTCATTTTCCTGAAGCTCCAGTAATGCCAGGAGTTTTAATTGTTGAAGCAATGGCACAGACAGGAGGAATCTTAGTACTAAGTACCGTACCAGATCCTGAGAATTACCTGACTTATTTCATGAAAATAGATAATGTTAAATTCAAACATAAAGTATTGCCAGGAGATACGTTAATCTTTAAATGTGATTTGATTACTCCTATAAGAAGAGGAATTTGTCATATGCAAGCTAATGCTTATGCTAATGGAAAATTAGTTGCTCAAGCAGAATTAATGGCGCAAATAGCCAAAAAATAAGATATATAAGATTGTATTAAAGACTGTTGAATATTTAATAGTCTTTTTATAATTAATACAAACATAAAAAAAAGCAGATGAATCAACCATTAGCATATGTTCATCCTGGTGCCAAAATCGCCAAAAATGTAGTTATTGAGCCTTTTACAACCATTCATAATAATGTAGTTATTGGTGATGGAACTTGGATAGGTTCAAATGTTACCATCATGGAAGGTGCAAGAATTGGTAAAAATTGTAATATTTTTCCAGGTGCTGTAATTTCAGGAGTTCCACAAGATTTAAAATTTGGTGGAGAAGAGTCTTTAGCAATAATAGGAGATAATTGTACTATTAGAGAATGTGTTACTATTAATAGAGGCACAATAGCGTCAGGACAAACAGTGATTGGTAATAATTGCTTGATTATGGCAGCAGCTCACATTGCGCACGATTGTCACGTAGGTAATAATGCAATTATTGTAAATGGTGTTCTTTTAGGAGGTCATGTCACGATAGGAAATCATGCAGTTATTGGTGGTTTAGCGGCAATTCATCAATTTATTAGTGTTGGTGATCACGCTATGGTTTCAGGTGGTTCATTAGTAAGAAAAGATGTTCCTCCGTTTACAAAAGCAGCAAAAGAGCCTTTGTCTTACGTAGGGATCAACTCAGTTGGGTTGCGTAGAAGAGGTTTTACATCTGAAAAAATTAAAGAAATCCAAGAGATTTATAGAATTTTGTATCAAAAAAATTATAATGTTACTCAAGCTTTAGGAATTATTGAAGCAGAGATGGAAGCAACTCCGGAAAGAGATGAAATTATTGATTTCATTAGAAATTCATCACGTGGAGTAATGAAAGGTTATACAGGGAGTACAATATAATTAAATTTTTATACATCTAAAGTCTAAAATACTGTAGATTATAATTGTTGTTAATATATATATTGAATTTAGTAAAGTGAAACGCGGTTAGTTTGATACAGAAAAAACCAATAAATAATTGGAATTAGCTATATATAAACAACTGTAGTATAAAGAAATAAGTAGTAAAAATAAAATTTAAATAAATAAAAATAAAATGGCATCTACATCAGATATTAAAAACGGATTATGTATCAAATACAATAATGACATTTATAAAATAATCGAATTTTTACACGTAAAACCAGGTAAAGGTCCTGCTTTTGTGAGAACAAAATTGAGAAGTTTAACAAATGGAAAAGTGTTAGATAATACATTTTCTGCCGGTCATAAAATTGAAGAAGTTCGTGTTGAAAACCATAAATTTCAATTTTTGTATCCAGAAGGAGATGATTTTCATTTTATGAATACAGAGACTTTTGAGCAAATTTCGTTAAATAAAAATATTTTAGATTCGCCAGGTTTATTAAAAGAAGGTGAAAATGTAATGGTGAGTATTAATACGGAAACTGATTTACCTCTTTCTGTAGATATGCCAGCATCTGTAATATTAGAAGTTACTTATGCAGAACCAGGTGTTAAAGGAAACACAGCAACTAACGCAACTAAATCAGCAACTGTTGAAACGGGAGCATCTGTAAATGTACCTTTGTTCATAAATGAAGGTGATAAAATTAAAATTGATACCACTTCAGGTAATTACATGGAGCGCGTAAAAGAGTAATTATTTTAGTTATATGAAATTTCCAAAAGTTTATTCTTTAGAACAAATTGCTACTATTATCAATTGCGAATATGTAGGTGATTCTCAATTTTCGGTTACAGGTATGAATGAAATACATGTAGTTGAAAGTGGCGATATTGTTTTTGTTGATCATCCTAAATATTATGATAAAGCATTAAATTCTGCAGCTACTATTATTTTGATAAATAAAAAAGTAGCCTGTCCGGAAGGAAAAGCATTGCTTATATCTGACGATCCTTTTAGAGATTTTAATACCTTAACAAGGCATTTTAAACCTTTTCAGTTTGCAAATGTTTCCATAGCCCCAACTGCTGTAATAGGTGATGGGACGGTTATTCAGCCCAATGTTTTTGTAGGCAATCATGTTGTAATAGGTAAAAACTGTTTGATACATGCTAATGTTGCTCTTTATGACCATACGGTTATAGGTGATAATGTTATCATCCATTCAGGTTCTATTTTAGGAGCCGATGCTTTTTATTATAAAAAGAGAGAAGATGGTTTTGATCAATTACTTTCTGGAGGACGTGTAGTTATAGAAAACAATGTAGGTATTGGAGCACTTTGTACGATTGACAAAGGAGTTACAGGTGATACAACTATTGGTGAAGGAACAAAACTAGATAATCAGGTGCATGTAGGTCACGATACGGTTATTGGTAAAAAGTGTTTGATAGCCTCACAAACGGGTATTGCTGGCTGTGTTGTAATTGAAGATGAAGTGACTATTTGGGGACAAGTAGGAACTACTAGCGGGATAACAATAGGTAGTAAAGCAGTTATCTTAGGACAAACTGGTGTTACGAAGTCAGTAGAGGGAGGAAAAAGTTATTTTGGTACTCCTATTGAAGAATCGAGAGAAAAGCTAAAACAGTTAGCTAATATTAAGAAAATACCAGAGATTTTAACCAAATTAAAATAATATGTCTGTAAAAGAATTTATTCAGAGTTTTTACAAATCTGACGCACTAATTAATAATGAAGTGATGAAAGATTTTCTACATCCTGAAATCATTTTAGACTGGAATAGTAGTAAAGGATTCCTACAGTTAGATCATCAAGGAATATTAGATATAGCTACAGAACTTAGTAAAGCATACGTACGTTCTAAGGTTAGAATAAGTCATATTGTTACGGAAGGTGACACGGTATCTGTTCGTTATTCTCATTTTGTAAAAACAATTGAGAACCCAAGAGAAGAGATGCTTTTAGCCAGTTTCATGGCAATTTGGCAAGTTAAAGATGGAAAATTATACCGCGGATATCAAATGAGTCAATTAACTTAAGATATTTTGATAATAAAAGCGCCCAAAATAATTTTCAAAACCTTACTTTTGCAACACAATTTATAAAAATCACATAAAATATATATCATGAGTGTTTTAGTTAATAAAGATTCCAAAATAATTGTCCAAGGATTTACAGGAAGTGAAGGAACTTTCCATGCTTCTCAAATGATTGAGTACGGAACTAACGTTGTTGGTGGTGTAACTCCAGGAAAAGGAGGGACTACACATTTAGACCGTCCTGTTTTTAACACTGTAAAAGACGCTGTAGACCAAGTTGGTGCTGACACGACTATCATTTTTGTACCGCCAGCTTTTGCTGCTGATGCAATTATGGAAGCTGCAGATGCAGGAATAAAAGTAATTATTGCAATTACTGAAGGTATTCCAGTTGCAGACATGATCAAAGCTAATGCTTACGTAAAAGAAAGAAATGCTAGATTAATAGGACCTAACTGTCCAGGAGTTATTACTCCAGGTGAAGCTAAAGTTGGTATTATGCCAGGTTTTGTTTTCAAAAAAGGAACTGTAGGAATTGTTTCTAAATCAGGTACATTAACTTATGAGGCTGCTGATCAAGTAGTAAAACAAGGATTAGGAATCACTACTGCAATTGGTATTGGTGGAGACCCAATCATTGGTACAACTACAAAAGAAGCTGTTGAGTTGTTAATGAATGACCCAGAAACAGAATGTATCGTTATGATAGGTGAAATTGGTGGTCAACTAGAAGCAGATGCTGCTCACTGGATCAAAGCTGATGGTAACCGTAAACCAGTAGTAGGATTTATTGCAGGAGTTACTGCTCCAGCAGGTCGTACAATGGGTCATGCAGGTGCTATTGTAGGTGGAACTGATGATACAGCAGAAGCTAAAAAACAAATCATGAGAGAATGTGGAATACACGTAGTGGATTCTCCAGCTGAAATTGGTAAAAAAGTTAAAGAAGTTTTAGGATAGTCTTACTATTTTAAATAAAAATAGAATAAGCCTCACATTTGTGGGGCTTTTTTATTATTATACAAAATTAAAGAAATACCTTTGCAGCTGATTAAAAATTAATGCTATTTAAGTTCAAAAAGAATATAGTTAAAATAGCTCTACATTTAATCTATAGTTTTTCATTTTAAAATGAAATCCCGAATTACCCAATTGAGAAATAAAATAAAAGAATATGTATAAAGAATTAGAGAAATTTAAAAGTAACGGTCAATTTTCATTTACAGCAGAAGATAGTTTAGAAGAAAAATGCAATGCTTCTCAAGGAAGTGGTGTTTTTTTAGTTTTTGCAGTAGCAGAAGAGAAAGAGTTGATTATGGTAGGTTCTACAGGAACAGTACAAAACAACGGAACTCTAAAGATTAAGAATGGTGGTCTAAAAGAAAAAATTGTTGAAGGACACCAATTCGCAAAAACAGGAAGAAAATATTCTTGGCCAGCACAAATGGCTAAAGAAGATATTAGTACTTTAGAAGTGGTATGGTATGAAACTTTTAATGAGGATACTAAAGGAATTCCTACTGCAGTAGAAGGACAAGTTTTACAAAATTTCTTAGATGAAAACGGAAGATTACCAAGATGGAATGTAGCTTTTTAAGCTTATTTCTTCAAAAATATAATATATTATAAAAAAGCTTTACTACGGTAGGGCTTTTTTTATGCAATATTTTATGCAAGTCCTTGTATAATTGTAGAAATTATAACTACTTTTGCATCCGTTATCACGAATCTCTAAATGAGATAGCAACCTGCAACAACGAGCAAGGTGCTAAAACGATAAGCCAAATCCTTTGGAAAAAATGTTGTTTTACATTCCCATATTTTAGCTTTGTTTATCTTGATAATTTTAATTTTTTAAAATATATCTATGTCTACATTTTCAAAAAACACCGGGAACCCTTATGCTTTGATTCCGTTATTTGTTTTTATTTTTACTTTTCTAGGTGCTGGAATTATTCTTGATGATTTTTATGCCTTTCCGTCACCAGTTGCTGTGATGGTAGGTATCATTGCTGCATTCTTACTTTATAAAACAAGTACAGATGATAAAGTGGCTACTTTAATTGCTGGCTGCGGAGAAAGTAAAATCATGACCATGTGTTTGATTTATTTGTTAGCAGGTGCATTTGCAGTTGTTAGTAAAGCGATGGGTGGTGTTGATGCCGTTGTAAATCTCGGGATCAATACAATTGATGTGGCTTATTTTCCGTTGGGGATATTCTTGATTGCAGCTTTTTTATCTACTGCCACAGGAACCTCAGTAGGTGCAATTGTTGCTATTGGACCAATAGCTATTTCTTTAGCTGATAAAAGTGGCGCTTCATTGCCTTTAATATCAGGTGCTTTATTAGGCGGATCAATGCTAGGAGACAACCTTTCTATGATTTCTGACACTACCATTGCAGCCACACAATCATTGGGATGTGAATTGAAAGACAAATTTAAAGTGAATTTATTTATCGCTTTTCCAGCTGCATTTATTACTGTTTTGGTTTTCTTCTACTTAGGTTTAAATTCGGATATTGTAACTGTGGCTATTGCAAAAAATGATTTTTCATGGATTGCAATTGTGCCTTATGTATTAGTAATCATCCTAGCATTAATAGGTATTAATGTTTTCTCGACTTTAGTAATTGGAACTCTGTTAGCGGGAATTATTGGCTATGTTGGTGGTTCGTTTACTTTAATGGAATTTACTCAAAAAATTTACGAAGGCTTTACCGGAATGACTGATATTTTCTTGTTATCAATGCTTACAGGTGGCTTAGCGGCAATGGTTGATAAGGCTGGCGGAATTACATATTTATTAGTCCAAATAAAAAAACGCATCAAGAATAAAAAATCGGCACAAGCGGGAATTGGGGCTTTAGTAGGTTTTGCTAATTTGGCTATAGCCAATAATACTGTTTCAATTGTAATTACCGGTCCTATTGCAAAAGAAATCAATGATGAGTACAATTTAAGTTCTAAGAAAACGGCTGCTATTTTAGATATTTTCTCTTGTATCGTTCAAGGAATTTTACCTTATGGAGCGCAAGTTTTATTGATTTTAAGTTTTGCTAATGGTAAATTAGACTTCTTTGATTTAATAGGGAATGCTTGGTATCATTTATTTTTATTAGCTTTTACTTTAGTGGCTATCTATAGTTCGTATTGGGATAAATTAGTAAATAAGTTCTTTAAAATATAGAATATTTTTTAAAACTCTTGTAAAGAAGCGTAAAACAGTAACGGCAGATTCACACTTGTAATTGGTGAATTTGCCGTTACTATTTTAGAACTGTTATACCAATACTATTTCTAAAACAGGCCAATTATTAATTCGAGCAGAGTCGAGAACCACTATTGCTTCTCGCTCGATGTGACAAAAATCAGTATCGACTAAATTGTACTCTTGAGTGGTATTACATGGTTTTTTAATAAGCTGATTTTGTTGTTCTTAATGTACTAATGTTACTGAAGTCAAGAATATTGGTCCTACATGGTTGTGGTAAACACTTTGATACTTGTAACGCCGTAAATCTTGCTGTAAAGTACCAGAATTGTATTTGTTACTGTAGTTTTGGTTTTAGATTTAGTTTCTAATGAGCAAATTAATATATTAAAGAGAGTTATTGAGGCTAAGATTATTTTTTTTCCATAAAGAAATGGGTTTTATGTAAAGATTTTAATTTTACGATAGGGACAATTAGTTTTATTTTATAATGATAAATTTGGGCTTTAGTTCTTTATTATTAGTCTTTTAATATTATATTTAATTTTAAGAGCATATAGAATAGAGAATATTTAATTGTGAGTATGCTTTTTTTACAATGTTATTGAAATTGAAATTTTTTTTAAGAAAGGAAATATTATATATTTGACAAGTCGTTTTTAGCCCTGATAGAAATGGAAATCCTTTTATATTTTTTCTTAAAAATATAAAAGATTGCAATGGATAGCAGGAATAGCTCTAAATAAAAAATAAACTAATTTTTGAATATGAAATTACTAGAAGGAAAAGTTGCCATCATAACAGGCGCAAGTCGCGGAATAGGAAAAGGAATAGCAGAAGTTTTTGCAAAACATGGAGCAAATGTTGCTTTTACTTACAGCTCTTCTGTTGAGTCGGCTTTAGCATTAGAAAACGAATTGAATGCTTTAGGTATTAAAGCAAAAGGATACCAGTCTAACGCTGCTGATTTTAATGAAGCGCAAACGATGGTTGATGCTGTAATTGCTGAATTTGGTACGATTGATATCTTGATAAACAACGCTGGAATTACTAAAGACAACTTATTGATGCGCATGTCTGAGGCCGATTTTGACAAAGTAATTGAAGTCAACTTGAAGTCGGTTTTTAACATGACTAAAGCAATTCAAAAAACATTTTTGAAAAAACGCGCTGGATCAATCATTAACATGAGTAGTGTTGTGGGAGTGAAAGGAAATGCGGGACAAACAAATTATGCTGCTTCTAAGGCTGGAGTTATTGGGTTTACTAAGTCAGTTGCTTTAGAATTAGGATCACGTAACATACGTTGTAATGCGATTGCTCCAGGGTTTATTGAAACAGAAATGACAGCAAAATTAAATGACGATGTGGTTCAAGGATGGAGAGACGGAATTCCGTTGAAACGTGGTGGAACTACTGAGGATGTTGCTAATGCTTGTTTATTTCTAGCGTCAGATATGAGTGCGTATATCACTGGTCAAGTTTTGAACGTAGATGGTGGAATGCTTACTTAATATTTAAAAATTTAATGATTAAAAGATTTTAAGATTCTCTAATTTTTCTATTTTTAAATCAAATAAAAATTATATGACTTTAAACACCGTACTATTAGTTATTCTTTCATTATTAGTTGCTGGAGGTTTGTCATTTTTTCAATATTATTACAAGGCCAAAAACAAATCAAAATTGCATTTGTTTTTGGCTTTTTTACGTTTTTTAGCCGTGTTTGGTATTTTAATACTTTTGATAAACCCTACAATAAAAACAAACACAATACAAACTATAAAACCAGTTTTGCCTATTGTTGTTGATAATTCTAGTTCTATTGTAGCGATGGAAGCTGATAAAAGAGCAACAGAAATATACCGTGAATTAGTTTCTAACAAAGATTTACAGGCTAAGTTTGATGTACAGAGTTATCAATTTGATGCTGATTTTCAAGCTTCGGAAAAATTTGATTTTAAAGGCAAGCAAACAAATCTTGCTCTAGTGGCTAAAAATTTACAAAGTAGCAATAGAAACCTAGTGTATCCCACCATTATTATTACGGATGGAAACCAAACTACGGGTAATGATTATGAATATAGTTTTGACGGAACAAATAAAGTATATTCAGTTATTGTAGGTGATACTACACAGGTTTTAGATCTAAAAATTAATCAATTGAATGTTAATAAATATGCTTTTTACAAGAATAAATTTCCTGTAGAAGTATTTTTAGAATATTCAGGAACTAAAGCTATTTCTAGCACTTTTACGATTTCACAAGGAAATACTGTTTTGAATAAACAGCAAATATCGTTTTCACCAAATAAGAAAACGGCAGTGGTAAATGTACTTTTGCCAGCAGATAAAATAGGAACTACGGTTTTTAAAGCAACATTAACTACGAACGAAAAAGAAAAAAACACCTATAATAATACCAAGCAATTTGCAGTAGAGGTAATTGATCAAAAAACAAACGTAGCGATAGTTACAGCAATCAATCATCCAGATATAGCTGCTTTAAAAAGAGCTATTGAAGCTAATGCACAACGTAAAGTAGCTATTTTTAACCCTAATAGTGATATTGATTTACAAAAATATACTGTGCTAGTTTTGTACCAACCTACAACTGCTTTTAAAAAGATTGTTGAGAGAAATAAATTAGCAGGATTGAATGTATTTATCATCACGGGAACCCATACTGATTTTACTTTTCTAAATCAATTACAGCGCAATTTAGAGTTTAAAATGAGTGGACAAAAAGAAGATTATTCGGCTGTTTTTAACAAGCAGTTTAACTCCTTTACCACCGAGGATATTGATTTTGAAAATTTTCCACCATTAGAAAACACCTATGGTAAGGTTACTACTTTAGGAAATGTATCGGTATTGCTTGGCGCCAAAATAAGAAATATTGAAACCAATGCACCTTTGTTAGCTTTCGCTGAGAATCAAGGCAAGCGGGAAGCCTATTTATTAGGGGAAAATAGCTGGAAATGGAGAATGCAAAGCCATATTGGAACTGATTCCTATGAAAAATATGATGTATTTATTGATAAGACTATTCAGTTCTTAGCATCAAATAGTGTCAAAAAATCATTAGTTGTTAATCACGAACGTTTTTATAATTCAGGAGATGCTATCGAAATTTCAGCTCAATACTTTAATAAAAATTACGAGTTTGATGATAAAGCAAGATTAACCATTACAGTTACAAACACGAAGACAAAGCAAACTAAAAATTACGATTTACTTAAAAGTACTACTGATTACAAAGTAAACTTAGATGGTTTAGCTGCTGGAAAGTATCTTTTTACGGTTAAAGAACTGAATTCTAAAACGGTATACAGTAGTCAGTTTGAAATTTTAGATTTTGATATCGAAAAACAATTTGTAAATCCAAATGTTGAAAAACTAAAACGTCTGGCAACAGCAACAAAAGGAGCTGTTTTTTATCCAAATCAAACAGAACAATTAATTGCAAGTTTGTTAAAAGACGAGAGTTATAAAACGATTCAAAAAAGTACTACTTCCCGTTCGCCGTTAATTGATTGGAGCTGGTTGTTGGTATTAATTGCATTAGTTCTGTCAATAGAATGGTTTGTTAGAAAATACAACGGACTTTTATAAAATGATGCTGATATGGATTTTAGACTTAAAGTTTTTTTGACTGTAGCCAATAGGTTGAGTTTTACAAAAGCGGCAACGGAATTATACATTACGCAACCCGCGGTTTCTAAGCACATTCAAGAATTAGAAGAAGAATATAAAATCAAACTTTTTGATCGTAATGGTAGTAAAATATCGCTTACCCAAGCCGGATTACTATTATTGAGTCATGCTAAAAATGTATTCGAAATTTACCGGGAAATAGATTTTGATATGAGTACTTTAATTCAGGAACAACGTGGTTTGTTGAGAATAGGAGCGAGTACGACTATTTCACAATATATAATTCCGCCAGTTTTAGCTCGTTTTCATCAAAAACTACAAGATGTAAAAGTCACTTTGCGAAACGGTAACACCGAGCAAATTGAAAAAGCATTATTAGATAAAGAAATTGAAATAGGAATTGTAGAAGGGCAATCTAAAAATCAAGCGATAAAGTATATTCCGTTTTTAAAAGATGAATTGGTTTTAGTTTGTAAACGAGATCATGTTTTAGGGTTAAAGAGTCAAATCACTAAGAACGATCTTTTAACAATGCATTTCCTGATGCGCGAGCAAGGTTCAGGAACACTAGAAGTTATTGAATATGCTCTCAAACCGTTTGCTATTACTTTAGATCAATTAATTATCGAAATGCAATTGGGTAGTACTGAGAGTATAAAGTCTTATTTAATGAATTCTAATTGTGTTGCTTTTATCTCTATTCATGCCATTGAAAAAGAGCTTAAAAATAACGAGCTCATGATTCTAGATGTGAAAAATTTAATGATTGAGCGTAATTTTTATATTATCAACTTGCAAGGAAAACCAGCAGCGCTACCAGAATTATTTATAAAAAACATTTTAAATCACTATAACTTAAAGTTATGATGGATTATATTTAACGATTGGTGAAATTGGTTTAATCGTTACATCTTTGTAGTATATAATTAAAACAAGATTGTTTTGAAAAAGGCCACTACAACTAACGCTATATTTAGTATTTTATCTCCAAAAACAGCAAAGATATTATCAATAATTATTTTCATCGTATTACTATTAATTTGTCTCTCTGGTGCTATTAGTCCGCCAATTGCTTTATTGTTGGGTTTGGTTGTTGCAAATATATTTGGACATCCCTTTTTGCAAAACAATCATAAAGCGACAACTATTTTATTACAAGTAGCAGTTGTGGGTTTGGGTTTTGGAATGAATGTTACGAGTGCTCTTGACGCAGGAAAAGAAGGTTTTCTATTTACAATCGCTTCTATTTTTAGTACTTTACTATTGGGTTTTTTTATTGGAAAATGGTTTAAAATTGATAGAAAAACAGCCCATTTAATCTCTTGTGGAACTGCAATTTGTGGTGGCAGTGCTATTGCGGCAATTGCTCCGGTTATAAAATCAGATGAAAAACAAACATCTGTAGCTTTAGGGGTTATTTTTATTCTCAATTCAGTTGCTTTATTTTTATTTCCGGTTGTTGGTCATTGGTTGCATTTGTCGCAACAAGAATTTGGTTTATGGTGTGCGATTGCTATTCATGACACCAGTTCAGTCGTTGGTGCAGCAAACAAATACGGGCCTATAGCATTACAAATAGCTACTACAGTAAAACTTGCCAGAGCATTATGGATTATCCCAATAGCACTGCTTACTGCTTCCTTATTTAAAAATAAAAACAGCAAAATAAAAATCCCCTATTTTATTGGTCTTTTTATTGTAGCGATGTTATTGAATACCTTTATTCCGCAAACAGCAATCGTTGCACCAACTATCGTTTTATTGGCAAAAATTGGACTTACCGTGACACTTTTTTTGATAGGAGCAGGTTTGAATTTTAACAGACTAAAATCGGTTGGGATTAAACCTTTTTTGCAAGGTGTTTTACTTTGGGGATTTATTGCTACTGCCGCTTTGATTTCAATAATGTACTTTAATTAATAGCATGCGGAAAGATTTTCCTCTTTATAATATAATACTGCAAACGTATGTAATCATAAAGTAGCGCGATTAAAAGAAAAAAAGCACCTACTAGTAAAGTTTTTATTTGGAGTAAACTATAAAAATAGCCACCAGATATACAACCAATAAAGAAAAAGCTTATTATTGATAGGCGCAAGTAAATACTAGCATTTAGTTTCTTTTTTTCGTTTGACTTTTTATAAAAAAACAATTGTGATAACTCAATTCCTAAATCAGTAAAAAGTCCTGTTAAATGCGTTGTTCTAACTGTTGATTGGGATATTTTTGTGACCAAAGAATTTTGTATTCCCATGGCAAAAAGTAATGAAAAGGCAATGGTTTTGCCTTCAAAAGACGATAGTTCAGCTGAAATACCTAATGTTCCAACTGTAATCAAAATTATTATTTCTAATGTCACGGGAACGATGTGTAGTAAATGAGGTTTTTTGATTGCTACTAATTCCGCTAAGAAATTGGAAGTAAAAGCACCCATTAAAAAGAAAAGAGTAAACACAAAAAAAGTAACGGCAGCGGCATAATCATGTTTATAAACTTCTTCTGCAAAAAAAGCAAAATGACCAGTAACATTTGTAGTTAATGTTTTTACTGCTAGAACCCCAGTAATATTAACGATTCCAGCAACAAAGGAAAGTAAAGTAGCCAATCGTAAATTATGAATGAATGTTCTGTTTTTTCCCTGATGGCGAAACATAATGAGTATTTATTTTGTTAATTATTGTAATCTTAAACTGCTATTATTTTTAATTATGTAAAAATGAAATACATTTGTAATTCATATAAATAAATGTAATGAAAAATATCAAATTTAAGCCTACGGTAGTCATTTTATCTGCAGTAGTTATTTGTTTCCTAACCGTATCTTGGGGAATTGTAGGACATGAGAGAATCAATAAAGCTGCAGTTATGGCTTTACCTAAACCAATGCTTGCGTTCTTTTATAACCATATCGATTTTATCACGCAAGAATCTACAGTTCCAGATTTAAGAAAATACATATTACAAGATAAAGCCGAAGGTCCTAGACATTATCTAGACATGGAAAATTTTGAGGGATCAGAAGATTATCCTAAGACTATGGCTGATGCCAAAAAGAAATACGACGATAAGTTTTTATCAAAAAGTGGGACTTTGCCTTGGCATATTCAAGACATGATGGCAAGATTGACACAAGCATTTAAAGATAAAAGAAAATCAGAAATCCTTTTTATTGCAGCTGAATTAGGTCATTATATTGGGGATGCACACATGCCATTACACACTTCTGACAATCATGATGGTCAATTAACAGATCAAAAAGGAATTCACTCTTTATGGGAAAGTAGGTTACCAGAACTGTTTGTAAAAGATTATAAATTTACGGTAGCTCCAGCACAATATTATGAAGACGTAGACAAAGCAATTTGGGCAATGATCAACGACACACACAGCTTAGTTCCAGCATTATTAGCAGCGGATAAAGGTTTACGCACAAGTTTAGCGCCAAATCAAATATTTGTAACGGATGCAGAAGGAAATATCGTGAAAAATAAATACAACGGAGTGCGTTACACAGATGAATATGCTGGGAAATTCCATGAAGCTTTAAACGGAATGGTAGAAAGCCAAATGAAAAAAGCAGTTACAGCAACAGCAAGTTTTTGGTACACTGCTTGGGTAAATGCAGGAAAACCTAACTTGGATAACCTTGATGCTTCTTCATTAACAAAACGTAATGCTAAGTTTCTTAAAAAGGATAGCAAGCTTTTCAAAAAAGGAGACCTTTTTGGAATAGAAAGTGATAAAGACGCTGAATAGTTCTTTTATATCAGTATAATAAAAAAGCCTGTGATTAATATTTTCACAGGCTTTTTTAGGTTTATTTTTTATTGTATTTCTTTTCTTTTAATACATCAGATGCTGTTTGATAGAAAGATATTGTTTCATTGATTAAATCCTTCCTTTCTGTCTTAAGTGGCTTTTGATCGTAATACAATTGAAAATCATCTTCAATACCTTCTTTAGGAATCAATGTTAATTGAAATTGTTTTACTTCCTGTTTTGGAGAAAGGATAGTTAATACATTATCTCGTATCATTCCTAAATCTTGATAGGTAGCAATTAACGCTCTAGGTTTATAATCGGCTTTTAAAACATCTTGACCAAAGAATTTACTTTGGTAATTAAAATTAAGTATTCCAAAAACCGTTGGCATAAGATCAATTTGTGATACTAGATTAGTATAATGTTGTGGCGCGATAAACCCTGGACTATAGATCATGGCAGGAATTCGGTATTTATCAACAGGTAACTCCGTTTTACCAGCGCTCGAAGCACAATGGTCAGCAACAATAACAAATACAGTGTTAGCAAACCAAGCTTCTTTTTTAGCCATAGTAAAAAACTTATTCAGCGCATAATCAGTGTATTTTACCCCACCATCTCTGGATTTAGCATCTCCAGGAATATCAATTTTATCATTAGGATAGGTGAACGGTCTGTGATTACTAACAGTCATCCAGTGATTAAAGAATGGTTTTCCTGTATTAGCTTCGGTGTTCATTACTTTTATTGCTTTGTCAGCCATATCTTCATCACAAACACCCCACACATTAGAAAATGTAATCTCTTCAGGCGTTAATGTTTTTTTATCGATAATGTCATAGCCGTTTCCTGTAAAGAAATCTTCCATATTGTCAAAGAATGCGTCACCACCATATAGGTATTTTACTGCATATCCTTTTTCTTTAAAAACACTTCCTGTTGTAAATTTGTCTTTATTATCTTTTCTTTTAACGACACTTTCACCAGCAGTAGGAGGTAAACATAAAGTAACTGCTTCAAGTCCTCGCACAGTCCTGTTTCCAGAAGCATAAAAATTTGTAAAAAGCAAACTTTCTGTAGCAAGTTTATCTAAAAATGGCGTAATATTTTGATCATTACCATAGGCTTTCATAAAATCAGCACTATAACTTTCAATAGTAATTAATACAACGTTTTTATGCATTTCAGTCGCCGCACTTTTTATATCTCGTAACGTAGAAAATCCATTAATTCCAGGTATTTGCTTGTTTAATGTAGCATAAGCTTCGTTATTAGGTATGGTTTTGTAGAATTTAAAATAATCTAACTCACTGTTTACAAAAGCCAAATAAAAGCGATAAATTCCGTTTGCCTGTAATTCATTTGTAAAAGTATTTTGAGAATTTTCTAATTGTGCTAGTTTAGGAACTGCAAATAATGAAAATGCAAAAAGGACAAAATAGATTCCTGAAATTTTAAGTTTTTCAACAAAAGAAGGGATGTTTTGTAAATACGCTTTTGATTTTTGAATAACAAAATAAGAAGCTATCCCAGCAATAAGAAATAAGCCAGAAAATAATGGAATGACAGGATAAGATTCCATAATGTTCCCTATTACTTCATTGGTGTAAACCAAATAATTTACAGCTATAAAGTTATATTTTACGCCAAATTCATTCCAAAAGAAATACTCACTAATAGCATTTTGCAAAATTAATAAGACAAATAAAAAGAGTACAAAACTAAATAACCAAAAACGAATTCTATCTCTATATTTTGGAACAAAAAGTAGTAATCCAAATAAAAAGGTTTTGATCCCAACAAATATTAAACCTATTTTAGGTAATGCACCTCCATATTCATTAAGGATTGATTTTCCTGAAGCGATATAAAGGAATAAGCTTACAAGCAGACCTAAAATAATATATCCATAAGGTTTGTAATATTTATTATTGGATATAAAAATTAAATACAACCATAAAAAGCAACTGGCAATAATAAATACAAAGAAATCAGAAACAATTCCTATAGTAAAAATCTTTAGCGCATCAATAGTCGAAAAACTTGCCTGCGTTATAGGATGAAATAATAACACAATTCTCAAAATAAAACTGACTACAATATAACATATGATTAAGTTATAGAAAGGGGATAATTTTTTTAAAAATGACATAATTATATTTTTGAGTAAAATTAATTAAACTACTGTTTTTTTGAACTTTCAATTCTTAAGTTTGCCTTAAGAAAATTAACGTTAACAATTTTAAACTCTTCTTTATGTTTAATTTTGTTGAATCTATATAAAGCGTAATTTCGCCATTTAATTATTTTAGTTTAAATATACATAAATAACCAATGAAAAAAATACTATCACTTTTATTATTATGCATAGCATCCTTAGGATATTCTCAAGATTGGAAAACAAACTTTGATGAAGCTTTAAGTGATGCTACTACTCAAAAAAAGCCTATCATTTTGGTTTTTTCAGGATCAGACTGGTGCGCACCTTGCATTAAATTAGACAAGAATATCTGGCAATCAGAAACTTTTAAAACTTATGCTGCTGCTAATTATATTTTAGAAAGAGCTGATTTTCCAAGAAAAAAACAAAATCAATTAGCTGGAGAAGTAGAAAAACAAAATCAAGGTTTAGCTGAAAAATACAACTTAGATGGAATTTTTCCGTTAGTAGTTGTTTTAGATTCAAAAGGGGCAGTTTTAGGAAAAACAAGTTTTAAAAATATTACCCCTCAAGAGTATATAGACGAATTAAATGCTTTTATAAAATAAAGGAATGAAACTATTTTTAGTACCTATTTTACTTCTTACAACTACTTTAGGATTTACACAAATAACATATAAAAGAACGCTTTCGATGTTAGGAAGTCCGTTTGAGATGACTGTAGTTGCTAAGGATGTTCCAGAGGCTAATTTATATATTGATATGGCTGTTGCCGAAGTGTCCCGACTAGAAAATTTAATTTCTGATTGGATTTCTACAACTCCTATTTCTGAAGTAAATAGAAATGCTGGAGTAAAACCAGTAAAAGTTCCCACAGAAGTATTCGAATTAGTACAGCGCGCCATCAATATTTCAAAACTTACATCGGGCGCTTTTGATATTAGTTACGCTTCAATGGACAAAATCTGGAAGTTTGATGGTAGCATGAAAAAAATGCCCACAGCAGAAGAAATTAAAAATTCGGTAGCCAAAGTAGGTTATCAAAATATTATTCTAGACCCTACCAACCAAACCATTTTTCTCAAAAATGAGGGAATGAAATTAGGTTTAGGCGGAATAGGGCAAGGGTTTATCGCTGATAAAATAAAGGCTATGTTAATTGCAAAAGGGGTAGTGTCTGGAATTGTAAATATCTCGGGTGATATCAACACTTGGGGTAAACAAATTGATGGTAAGCAATGGAAAGTAGGAATTAAAAATCCATTGAACAAAGATAAAATATTTGCTACATTTCCTTTAGAAGACAGTGCTGTAGAAACCTCTGGTAGTTATGAAAAGTATGTCGTTTTTAACGGAAAAAGATATTCTCATATTATAGATACCCGCACAGGTTATCCTGCAACAGGAGTAATAAGTGTTTCGGTATTTGCATCATCTACAGAGTTAGCTGATGCGCTAGCAACCGGAATATTTGTATTAGGAGTAGATATTGGTATCGATCTAATCAACCAGATAGCCGGTGTTGGTTGTATTTATGTAGAAGAAAATGGTAAAATTACCGCCTCAAAAAATATTGATTTAAAAAAGTACTCAAATGAATAAGATAATCTTTTTAGCGATTTTAGTTTTTACAATGCAGTCTTGCGTAGCTGTAAAAGAGTATGACAAACAATACATTAATGATCCCGATATGAAATTAGCAGCAAAGTCTTCGGAACGTTACGAAACCACTTTTCAGGTGTATCGTGAAGCAGCGGCTGGAGCCAATGGAGGAAAAACAGGTGGTGGTTGTGGATGTAATTAATTTTTGATAATGAAAAAAATACTATTTAGTGCAGTTGTACTTTTTAATCTTGCTGCGTTTGCTCAAGATAACGGTGCATCGACAGCGTTTAAAAAAAGAGTTTTAGAAAATAAAGAGGTAGATTTCCTTTTGAGTTATTACAAACAAGATGGGGTTCACTCAGCGGTTGCTGGAGGAACGGGTTCCGAAAAGTTAACTGATATAGCATCAAATATTATTGTAGCATTGCCACTTAATGATGATGATGTACTTACGTTTGATGTAGGAATATCAGCTTATACATCAGCTTCTTCGAGTAATATTAACCCTTTTAACAGCAGTACTGAAGGGAATACTACCAATTCAGGCGCTTCTGGTTCTAGTAATCCTGGAGCTACAAGCAGTCCTTATGGAACACCTTGGCAGGCTTCCTCTGGGGCTTCAGCTAGTGATCAATTAACATCAGTTACTGCAAATTACAGTCACAGTTCTGACAACCGAAATTTTATATGGAATGCTGATGTTTCATTTTCGAATGAATACGACTATACTTCGGTTGGTTTTGGTGGTGGAATAACCAAATTATTCAATCAAAAAAATACAGAAATAAGTATTAAAGCAAATGCCTATTTAGATCAGTGGCGCCCTATTTATCCAACAGAATTGAGTGAGTATGGCAAATACGGAATCAATTTTCAAAACCAAGGTTATTTAAAGGGAGTAGCAATTTTAGATCAAAACGGGAATGCTACTACAGATTATTTGCCTACTGCTTTTGCAACTTATGATAAAACTAATCGAAATTCCTATTCTGCATCGATTTCTTTTTCTCAAATTCTGACTCGAAAAATTCAAATGTCGGTTTTTATGGATATTTTACAGCAGGAAGGTTTGTTAGGAACACCTTATCAAAGGGTTTATTTTGCTGATAAAGCGAATTACTACATCGGACAGTCACAGTACATTCCGGTTTATAATTCTGAGCAAAATGTAGGAGTATACCAATTAGCTGATGACAATGAAAATTTACCAAGTTCGCGTTTTAAAATACCCATTGGTGCCCGCGTTAATTTTTACATTAACGAATATGTGGTTGCTAAAACCTACTACCGTTATTATCAAGACAATTGGGGAATTCAAGCGCATACAGCATCCTTAGAAGTACCAATTAAGTTGAGTGCTAAATTTACTATTTCGCCACTATACCGCTATTACACGCAAACTGCTTCAGATTATTTTGCGCCCTTTGATACCCATTTATCTACCGAAAAATATTATACATCGGATTATGATTTATCAAAATTCAATAGTCAACAATATGGATTTGGTTTAACCTACACCGATATTTTTGCTAAAGCCAAAATTTTTATTTTAGGATTAAAAACAATTGATTTGAGATTGAACCATTATGAAAGAAATGATGGGTTATCATCTAATATTGCTACGTTAGGATTCAAGTTTGAAATTGAATAAATAGATACAAGATGCACATTTTAATAGTTGAAGATGAAGTAGGAATTATACAGTTTCTACAACAAGGATTAGAAGAGGAAGGATACAACGTGAGCTGTGCTACCGATGGAGGAATGGGGTTTGAATTGATTCAAAAAAATCATTTTGATCTAATATTACTAGATTGGATGTTACCTAAAATGAGTGGTTTAGAACTATGTACAGCCATTAGAAAGAAAGATAATACAACACCAATCATCTTTTTAACTGCAAAGGATACGGTGCAAGAAACCATCGAAGGTTTAAAAGCAGGGGCAAATGATTATATCAAAAAACCTTTTAGCTTTGAAGAACTAGTGGAGCGTATTAAAATTCATTTTAGAAATCAAATAGATATTCAATTATTATCTTTAGGTAGTATTGAAATTAATTTGACAAAACACCTTGTTACCGTTAGCAATCGAGAGGTTTTCTTGACACAACGAGAATTTGAACTACTTTCCTATTTAGTACGCAACAAAGGAAAAGTGTGTACGAGAAACCAAATAATTGAGGACGTATGGGACATTCACTTTGATTATGATACAGGAGTAATTGATGTGTTTATTAATGCTATTCGTAAAAAACTTAATTTAAAAATTGAAGAAGACTACATAAAAACCATACGGGGTGTAGGCTATATCGCTAACGATTAAACATGCAACAACTTTCATTCAAAAATAGAATTGCTTCAAACTATATTATCACAACTGCATTATTGATTTTTGTAGTTTTTTGTGTGATATATTCGGTAGTGCGATTAACTTTCTACAACGATATTGACGGCGACATAGCGCTCGAAGTTACTACTCATTTGAATGAAATAAAGATTAATAAAAATGATTTTCACCTTGTTCATGAAGATGAATGGAAGGAAAGAGAACACAATACTGTTGATGTAAACCCTGTGTTTATAGCTTTTTATGATAAGGAGGGTAGCGTTTTGGAAAAATCTCCTAATCTGAAAAATGAAGTTTTACATTTTGATCCCTCAGCAGCAGATAATGAATTGTATGACACTAAATTATTAAAGAATAAAATAAGACAAATTCAAGTGCCTATTTTTTCGAATAATGTTAGCATTGGGCATATTATCATTGCAATGTCACTTGAAGGACCTACGCTAGTATTAAATCGTTTGGCACAAGTACTTATTATTACCTACCCTTTGATTCTGGTACTGCTATTTTTTATTGCTCGTTTCATCGCAGGTCGTAGCATTAAACCTATTAATGCAATTATTAACACCTCAAATAATATCACTAGAGATAATCTTACCGCACGTATTCCTTTACCACAAAATAAGGATGAATTATACACACTTTCTAAGACGATTAATAATTTATTAGATCGAATTGAAAATGCAATCGATAGAGAAAAACAATTCACCTCTGATGCTTCTCATGAGCTGAGAACACCACTTACGGTGCTAAAAGGGACACTGGAAGTATTGGTTAGAAAACCAAGAAATACAGAAGAATATCTTGATAAAATTACTTTTTGCATCACTGAAATTGACCGTCTCAACCAATTAGTAGATCAATTGCTACTATTAGCACGGTTTGAAAACCAAAAGAAGAGTTTGTCTATCGAAAATTTGTATTTAAACGGTACTTTATTAGACGTGATTTCTAGATTTTCTAGCACTATAGAGAATAAGAACATTCAATTACGAGCAAATTTTAATGAAGATTATTACGTACAAACGGATAATTATTTGTTTTCGATAATTATTAGCAACTTACTTTCTAACGCTATTAAATACTCTGCACAAGATGGTGTAATTGTAATAAATATACAGCGTAAAAATAACAAAATAGAATGTAGTATTGTGGATTCAGGAATAGGTATCGCCGCCGAAGATCTGGAGAAAGTATTCAATCCTTTTTTTCGATCTGATGCTAATGAACATCCACAAATTAAAGGAACAGGTTTAGGGCTTTCTATAGTCAAGAAATTATGTTTATTGCTTGCTATTGAAATTCAGTTTACAAGTAAAGTAAATAATGGTACATCAGTAATTTTAAGCTTAGACGAAGCTAAACTTAAGTAGTTCTTAAGTATCTTCTTAGATTCTTGTTGTATTTTTGAAATATAAAAGAAAGTAAAGATGCTTGAAAAAATTATATCCTTTAGTTTAAAAAACAAACTCATTATATTACTATTTACTCTTGGAATATTCGGTTTCGGAGTTTACTCTATATTCCAAATTTCCATTGGCGCAGTCCCTGATGTCACGAATAATCAAGTACAGGTAATCACCACTTCTGGGAACCTTTCTACCCAAGATATCGAACAATACATTACGTATCCTGTCGAAATTGAAATGGCCAATTTGCCTGGTGTAGTAGAAATTCGTTCTATTTCAAAATTTGGATTATCTGTTGTTACTATTGTTTTTGAGGATGATTTGGGAACCTATCTACCAAGACAATTAATTGCCGAAAAAATCAAATCGGCCTCTGAGAAAATTCCTGCTGGCTTTGGAACACCTACCATGGGGCCTATAACTACCGGACTTGGAGAGATTTACCAATACACTTTAGAGGTAAAACCAGAATTTAAAAATAATTATTCCGTTACCGATTTAAGAACCATTCAAGATTGGGTTGTAAAAAGACAATTATCAGGAATCAAAGGGGTGGTTGAGATCAATACCTGGGGAGGTTATTTAAAGCAATACGAAATAGCAATTAATCCGTCGCAGTTAAAAGCGATGCATATTGCAACAACTGATGTGTTTACTGCCTTAGAAAAAAACAATAATATCGCCGGTGGTGCGTATATTGAAAAAGTAAATCAGAGTTATTTTATTCGTGCCGAAGGTAAAGTGAACAACTTAGAAGACATCGAAAAAATAGTCGTTGCAAGTAACAATGGTTTTCCTATTTACATAAAAGATGTTGCCCAAGTCCGTTTTGGTAGTGCTAATCGCTTTGGTGCCATCACAGGTAATGGAGAAGGAGAGAAGGTTTTAGGGCAAGTAATGATGCTGAAAGGAGCCAATTCTAAACAAGTAATTACTGATGTGAAAGCTAGAATCGATCTAATTGAGAAATCATTGCCGGAAGGTGTGTACATCAACGGATTCCTAGAACGTAGTGAATTGGTTGGAAAAACTACTTTGACTGTTGCCGAAAATCTTATTTTAGGTTGCTTGATTGTGATTTTTGTAGTGGTTTTATTGTTAGGAAACTGGCGCTCTGGATTGGTAGTTGCTTCTGTGATTCCTTTATGTTTATTATTTGCTATTTCGTTGATGAATATTTTCGGAATTGATGCCAATTTGATGAGTTTGGGTGCAATTGATTTCGGAATTATAATTGACGGTGCGGTAATTATTGTCGAATTTATCGCTTTCCAGATAGCCAGTAAATCGTCACAATTAGGACCACTTTCGAAAGAAGATAGGCAACTCCAAATAGACCAAATTACGTACAAGAGCGCCTCAAAAATGATGAACTCCGCTATTTTTGGGCAGTTGATTATACTCATTGTTTTTATCCCGATTCTTTCATTGACTGGAATCGAAGGCAAAATGTTTAAACCTATGGCAATGACTTTTAGCTTTGCTTTAGTTGGAGCCATGATTTTTTGCTTTACTTATGTTCCAGTGGTTTCTTCCCTATTTTTAAAACCAACAATCGAAAATCCGAAATCAATTTCTAGCCGATTGATCCGCAAGTTAAATTCATGGTATTTGCCTATTATTACTTGGGCGTTAATCAATACCAAAAAAGTGTTGTACGGTGCGGGTGCTTTACTAGTGGTAGCAATTACCCTATTTATTACCATGGGAGGAGAGTTTATCCCCACACTTGATGAGGGTGATTTTGTTATTCAACCCGTTCTTAAAACAGGAACTACTTTGACAAAAACAATTGCTACAACAACAAAAATTGAGAAAATAGTACTCAAGAATTTTCCAGAAGTGGAACAAGTAGTAAGCCGTATTGGTGCTGCCGAAGTCCCTACAGATCCTATGAGTATGGAGGAAAGTGATGTCATTGTAAAGCTAAAACCAAAATCAGAATGGGTATCTGCAGCTACAAAGGATGAATTAGCCGACAAAATTAAAGCAGCGATAGAAAAGCAAATTCCGAACATGGAAATCGAATTTACACAACCGATTGAGATGCGTTTTAACGAATTAATATCAGGTACGCGCTCTGATGTGGCAGTGAAAATTTTTGGTGAAGATTTAAATGTTTTGGCTCGAAAAGCCAACGAAATCAAGGTAGCGATTGCAAAAGTAGAAGGAGCTTCGGATATTATAATCGAAAAAACCGAAGGCTTACCGCAAATGACAGTTAGATATGATCGAACTAAAATTGCGAGATATGGCTTGAATATTTCAGATCTTAATGACATGATTGCGCTCGGCTTTGCTGGTAAAACAGTAGGAAATGTGTTTGAAGGCGAGAAACGTTTTGATATGGTGATTCGTTTAGATCAAGCTAATAGAAAAAGTATCAATGACTTAAAAGACCTTTATATTACAGCGCCATCAGGAAAGCAAGTGCCCTTGCAAGAATTAGCAAATATTGATTATACAGAGGGTCCTGCTAAAATTTATAGAGACAATACTAATCGCAGAATTGTGGTAGGTATTAATGTTCGAAATCGTGATTTACAAAGCGTAGTTACTGACATTCAGAGAATTGTAGCTACTCAAGTCAAATTGCCTACGGGATATTATGTGCAATATGGTGGTCAGTTTGAAAACTTACAAAGCGCAAAAGCCAGATTAATGGTTGCCGTACCTATTGCATTATTTTTAATATTTATCTTATTGTATTTTGCTTTTGGTTCTGTAAAAGAAGCTTTGATGGTGTATTCAGCGATTCCATTGTCTGCTGTTGGGGGAGTACTGTTTTTATGGATTAGAGGATTGCCTTTTAGTATTTCAGCAGGTGTTGGTTTTATTGCCCTTTTTGGAATTGCTGTACTAAACGGAATTGTATTAATTGAACATTTTAAAGAATTGAAACACCAAGGAATGAAAAATATTGACGAACTAATTTTAAAAGGAACGACTGATAGATTGCGTCCAGTATTGCTAACCGCGGCGGCTGCAGCATTAGGTTTTTTACCTATGGCTATTTCGTCATCGGCAGGAGCAGAGGTACAACGCCCGCTAGCGACTGTGGTTATTGGAGGTTTGTTTACTGCTACTATTTTAACGATGATTGTATTGCCTATTTTATTCAAGTTATTCGATCAAAATGAATTTAAGAAACCACAATTTAAAGCACACAACAGTACTACTTTAATTATTTTGTTGTTTTTATCAACCTCTTTTGCTTTCGCACAAAACAATCAGTCAGAACTTGATAGTCTCATTGCAAAAGGAATTAGTAATAACAAAGGATTAAAGGCCTATCAATTGCAAGTGGAGAAGTACAAAGCCAATATTAACAGTGCTTTTTCTTTCGATAAAACAAATATTTATTACAATTATGATCAAAATAATGTAGCGTACAACAACGAACCCTTAAAAGTATTTGGTGTACAACAACGCTTTGAATTCCCTACGGTTTATGGTGCTCGAAAGAAAGTAAATACAACCGAATTCGAAAAGGAAAAAGCTAGTTTTGAGATTCAGAAAAACAAACTTTCATTAGCTATTGCAAAAGGATACCACCAAATAGTGTACCTGCAACATCAAGAAAAATTGTATGCCTACTTGGATAGTTTGTACCATACTTTCTCTAAAGCAAGTGACAGACGTTTTGAATTAGGGGAGACCAATTACCTAGAAAAAATCACTGCAGAATCTAAATTCAGGCAAATAAAAACGAAGCTGACGCAAATAGGGAATGAGAAGAAACTAGAGTACAGCGCACTCCAAAATCTAGTTCAAACGAATGATAAAATAGTAATCAATAGTAGCAAAGTTCTTCCATTGCAATTTTTAAGTAATGATGCAAGTAGAAAAGTATATACTGCTTATTTAGAAACGGTTAGTAAGAATTATGAAAGCCAAATTAAATTACAAAAACAAAGTTGGTTACCTGATTTACACTTTGATGTTTTTAGGGGTTCAAATAAAGGAATTTCACAATCTTTAAATGGTTTTCAAGTGGGTATAGCAGTTCCTATTTTGTATACAGCTACGGTTTCTAAATCGAAAGTGGCGCAACTCGAATTGCAAAGTTGGGAGCAACAGAAGCAGAATGAAAATCAAAAAATGGAAAGTTATTTAAATCAGAAAAAGGAAGAATTAGCAAAATATCAGGAAGCGATTAACTACTACAATCAATATGGCAAAAAGCTGTCTGACGAAATTATTAAAGTTGGAAGCATGAGTTATAAACATGGCGAGATTGACTTTTTTCAGTACATCCAAAGTTTAGAAAATGCAACGCTAATTCAAGTAGATTATTTAGATAATGTGCTTCAATTTAATAAAACACAGCTCGATATTCAATACTTAAATTACTAAAACGTCAAAAATGAAAAAAATACTATACATATTCACTCTTTCGATGCTTTTTGTATCTTGCAAAGAAGAAAAAAAGGAAGAAGTGTCAACTAAAAACACCGATTTTATAACGGTTACAGCAGCACAATTTAAATCTGGTGCAATGGCAATCGCCGAGCCTATGGAACAAGACTTTGATGTAACGGTCAAAACTTCGGGAAAAGTAGATGTTCCACCACAAAATAGAGCGCAAATCACCTCGTTTATTGGCGGTTATGTAAAAGCTACTTCGCTATTGGTTGGTGATAAAGTAACTAAAGGGCAAGCTTTGTTAACTTTAGAAAACACAGAATTCTTAGATATTCAAAAAGAATATTTGGATGTTGCAGAGCAAATTAAGTACCTAAAGTCCGAATATGAGCGTCAGAAAACGTTATTTGATGAAAAAATAACTTCACAAAAAAATTATTTAAAAGCAGAGAGTGATTACCGCAGAGCCAAAGGAATGTATCAAAGTTTAAGAGCGAAGCTAGTGATGCTTAATATTAGTCCTTCTAATGTTGAAAAAGGGAAATTAACCTCAGTTATTACTATTTATGCACCTATAGCGGGAGATATTGTGGTTATGAATGCTAATGTAGGTAGGCATGTTTCTCCAGCGGATGTGATCCTTGACATTATACAAACATCACATTTACATTTGGAACTAAATGTTTTTGAAAAAGATATTCTGAAAGTTAAAGAAGGACAATTGGTCAAGTTTACCGTTCCTGAAGCATCAAAAGAAACTTTTAATGCCGAAGTGCATTTGGTTGGAAAATCAATTGAAGGAAATGATAGAACGATCAATGTACATGCTCATTTAGAGGAAAAAATGACTCAAAAATTAATCACAGGAATGTTTGTTGAAGCCAATATTATAGTTGATTCTAAAAAAAGTCTGGCTGTACCAATTGAAGCTTTAATTACCGAAAATACCAAAAAGTACGTACTTTTATTAAAAGAAAACAGAGATAATACGTACTACTTCAAAAAAGTAGCAGTGAGCACTGGCGAACAATCAGAGAAGTATGTAGCAATTAGTGCAAACGATCAAATTAATAGCAAGTCTAAGATACTCGTTAAAGGTGTTTTTGATGTAGCAAATTAATTAGTCTGTAGTACCGATAGATTAAAATTTAAAAGACAGAAACCGAAATCCAGATTAAAAAAAAAGATTTCAAAAAGACAATAAAGTAAATCGAATTACATGACAAACGACAACAGCAAACCAACGCTAACAATTGATAATTATTTAGACAACCATTATATCCATCGCAGCAATTGGCTTAGAGCGGCTGTACTTGGAGCAAATGACGGTATCATTTCTATTTCGAGTTTGGCAATTGGGATAGCTGCTGCAAGTACTACCAGAGAGCCAATTATTTTGGCAACCGTTGCTGGGCTTGTTGCGGGTGCTTTATCCATGGCTGCTGGGGAGTATGTATCAGTCAGTTCACAAACCGATACGGAAAAGGCAGACATTGAGCGAGAAAAAGTAGAACTTAGCGAAATGCCTGAGGAAGAATTACATATCTTAGCTCAAATTTATGAAAAGCGAGGATTAAAAAAAGAAACGGCAATGCAAGTGGCGCTTGAACTTACTGAAAAAGATGCATTAGCCGCACATATTAGAGACGAGTTAGGTATTAATGAAATTAGTCAAGCGAATCCAATTCAAGCGGCATTAGCTTCAGGAGCTTCTTTTACTATTGGTGGCGTTTTACCGCTATTGGTAGTACTTTTTGCACCAGTAAAAGGCATGGAATATTGGCTGTATGGATCAACGATTTTGTTTCTTATTCTTTTAGGTGCTATGTCAGCAAAAACGGGCGGTTCAAGTATCTCCAAAGCAATTTTGAGAATTACAATTTGGGGTACAATTGCCATGGGGCTTTCGGCAGGGGTAGGTTATTTATTTGGTGTAAAAGTATAAACAAACAATTTTAAAATAGTAATTATGAACGACGCGCATTGGCACTTAGTAGTCAATCATTTTCCAATAATAGGAACCATCTTTGGTTTAGGAACTTTGATTGTTGGTTTGATTTTAAAAAATAATTCAGTCAAAAACGCCGCTTATATTTTATTTGTTGTGGCTGCAATTTTTGCATTTGCCAGCATGGCCACTGGTGATGGAGCAGAAGAAATGGTCGAGGACATGCCCAACATAGGCCATCAAATCATTCATGAACATGAAGAATTAGCCGAAAAACTCGCGCTTTTGTTGTATGCTACTGCTGTATTTAGCCTACTCTCCATTTATACCAGTGTAAAAAAGCATAGATTTTCTAAAATAGCTTCTTATATTACCTTATTTCTAGGTATTGGTGCAACTGTAGTAGGAACATTTGTAGGCACATCTGGAGGAGAGATTCGTCACACTGAAATTCGAGACAACAGTGCAAAACAAGCTGTTGAGAACACTATTCCCAAAGATGAGGCAGAGGAAGATTGAAAGCATAATTATTTTTTTAACAAAAAAGCAACATTAAGTTAAACTAAAAATTGCTTTTTAATAAAAAAAGCTTTTATATTTGCAAAAGAAAAAAATAACAAGTCATGTTTACAAATAAATTACATCATCATCATTTTCATTATTGCTCTCAAGCGATGTGTTAATGGTATGCATGTAAATCATCATATTAAAAAACCCGTTTGAGTACATCAAACGGGTTTTTTATTGCCTCAAATTGTACTCAGACATAACTATTAAAAATAAAAAAAAATGAGTACCTTAAAAATTGCAATTCAAAAATCAGGACGTTTAAACGAAGACAGTATCCAAATCCTTAAAGACTGCGGAATCTCTATCAACAACGGAATCGATCAGTTAAAAGCCGAAGCGTCTAACTTTCCTCTTGAAGTTTTATACCTTAGAAATTCAGATATTCCTCAATATTTAATTGATGGTGTGGTAGATATTGCTATTGTTGGTGATAATTTATTAGTCGAAAAAGGAAAAGGAATCCAAGTAGTTCAGAAACTAGGATTTTCTAAATGTAAAGTATCGATTGCTGTTCCTAAAACGTTCGAATACAAGTCTATCAAAGACCTAGAAGGAATGCGCATCGCTACTTCTTACCCAAACACGGTTATCGAATATTTCAACTCTTTTGGAGTAAATGTTGATATTCACCAGATTTCAGGTTCTGTTGAAATCGCTCCTAATATTGGTCTTGCCGATGCAATTGTAGATATCGTTTCTAGCGGAAGTACGTTGTTTAAAAACAATTTGAAAGAAGTTGAAATTATCTACAAAAGTGAAGCAGTACTTGCGGTTTCACCAAAAGTAACTCCAGATGTTCAAAAATTAATTGATACTTTAAAATTCAGAATCGAATCTGTTTTAAGAGCGCGTAGATCAAAATACATCTTGATGAACGTACCAAATGACAAAATTGAGGAAGTAGGTAAGATCTTGCCTGTTTTACGTAGTTTAACCGTATTGCCACTAGCGCAAGAAGGATGGAGCAGCGTACACTCTGTTATCGATAAAGATACTTTCTGGGATGTAATCGATCAGTTAAAAGATGCCGGTGCTGAAGGGATTTTGATCTGCCCAATTGAAAAAATGGTACTGTAGTTAAGTAGTAAGTAGTAATTCATAAGTTTTAAGTTAATTGCAGTTTGTCAAACAATGCTAAACTTTAAACCTGAAACTTTAAACTAAAAATCATGAATAAAATATACAACCCAAAACCAGAAATTTGGTCTGCAATTTTAGAGCGACCTACAAAAACGGTTGACGATATAGAACAAACTGTAAAAGAGATTTTTAAGGAAGTTCAAAAGAAAGGAGATGCTGCTGTTGCAAAATATACTTCGATTTTTGACGGAGTAACTTTTGATAATTTAGAAGTTTCAAAACAAGAAATTGAAAAAGCGGTAGCTACAGTTCCTAGTGAATTGAAAGAAGCTATTCAATTGGCTAAAAGCAACATCGAAAAATTTCATACGGCCCAAAAAACAGCCAAAGTAGAAGTTGAAACAGTTGAAGGTGTACAATGCTGGCAAGAAAAAAGACCAATTCAAAAGATTGGTTTGTATATTCCAGGCGGAACAGCACCTTTGTTTTCAACCGTTTTAATGTTGGCTGTTCCTGCAAATATTGCAGGTTGTAAAGAAATTGTTTTATGTTCGCCACCAGACAAACAAGGAAATATAAATCCAGCAATTTTATATGCGGCCAATTTATGTGGCGTTACTAAAATATTAAAAGTAGGAGGGATACAAGCAATTGCAGCAATGACTTTTGGTACAGAAACAATTCCTAAAGTATACAAGATTTTTGGACCAGGAAATCAATTTGTGACTGTCGCAAAACAATTAGCAACACAGTTTGGTGTAGCAATTGACATGCCAGCTGGACCTTCAGAATTGTTAGTTGTTGCTGATGATGCTGCAGTTCCTGCATTTGTAGCTTCCGATTTATTGTCGCAAGCAGAACATGGAGCAGATAGCCAAGTGATTTTGGTTTCAACTTCTAAAAAATTAATCGATGCCGTTGAAGAGGAAATTCAAATTCAATTAGAGCAATTGCCTCGTAAAGCAATTGCTGAGAAAGCGATAGCCAACTCTAAATTGATTTTTGTCGAAAATGATACAATCGCCTTAGACTTGATTAACGAATACGGACCAGAACACTTTATTGTTTGTACCGCTAACGATGAATTTTACATCAACGGAATAGAAAATGCAGGATCCGTTTTTATTGGGAATTATACTCCTGAGAGCGCGGGAGATTATGCCTCAGGGACTAATCATACCTTACCAACAAATGGTTATGCTAAGAATTATAGCGGTGTCAATCTAGATAGTTTTACTAAGTCAATGACTTTCCAGAAAATTTCTGAAAAAGGAATTCAAAATATTGGTTCTGCAATTGAACTTATGGCTGAAGCAGAAGGATTGCAAGCACACAAAAATGCGGTTACACTAAGACTAAATGCGATTAGAGATGGAAAATAATTTCGATATAAATAATTTAGTTCGCGAGAACGTCAAGACTATGAAGCCGTATTCATCGGCGCGTGATGAATTTAAGGATTTTGATGTGGCTCAAATGATATTTTTGGATGCTAATGAAAATCCGTATCAAAATGGCGTAAACCGTTATCCTGATCCACAGCAAAGCAGTGTTAAAGCTGTTTTAGCGAAGCAAAGAAATCTGAAAGTATCCCAAGTTTTATTGGGGAATGGTAGCGATGAAGTTTTGGATTTACTATTTAGAGCTTTTTGCGAACCTCAAGTTGATAACGTAATTACTTTACCTCCAACATACGGAATGTATGGTGTTTTGGCCAACATTAATGCCGTAGAAAATAGAGAAGTTTTACTATCTCAAGATTTTCAACCACAGATCGAATCAATCCTGGCTGCGGTTGATTCAAATACAAAAATGCTATTTTTATGTTCACCTAATAACCCAACAGGAAATTCATTTGATGATGAAAGCATAGTTACCTTGCTGAAGAATTTCAAAGGATTAGTCGTTATTGATGAAGCCTATATTGATTTCTCAAAAAAGCCAAGTTGGTTAAACGAATTAGATGAATATCCAAATTTAGTGATTACACAAACGTTGTCAAAAGCGTATGGTTTGGCTGGAATTCGTTTGGGGATATGTTACGCTTCTGTAGCAATTATTGCGGTTTTAAACAAAATAAAGCCACCTTACAATGTGAATGAGTTGACACAACAAAGAGCATTAGAAAGACTGGCTGATAAAGAGAAAATACAATTAGAAATTGACTCTATTGTAATACAAAGAGATGATTTACTTAAAGTATTAAGTGAAGTAGAATTTGTGTCGAAAATTTATCCTACTGAAGCAAATTTTGTTCTAATAAAAGTGGATGATGCTAATAAAAGATACAATGAATTAATTCAAAAAGGTATCGTGATTCGCAACCGAACAACGCAGCCTTTGTGTGAAAACACCTTACGTTTAACGATAGGTACAGCGGATGAAAATAAGATTTTAATGGAAGCCTTAAAAGCAATTGGCTAATTAGGAATAGAATTAAATTCATAATTTTATCGCCAAACGTTTTGCGTGAGGGATAGTAGTGGAGCTCTTTTTAGGACGGAGGAACGAAGTCCTAAAAAAGCGGGAACGAATAGCCCGACCCGCAGGGTCACGCCCAAATAAGAATATTAAATATAACTAAGCTACAGGCTCAAAGCGTAAATAAATGAAAAAAGTACTTTTTATCGATCGTGATGGAACGATTGTTTTGGAACCAGAAGGATACCAATTAGATAGTTTAAATAAATTAGAATTTTATCCAAAAGCGTTTCAGTATTTGGCTAAAATTGCAACCGAATTAGAATACGAATTAGTGATGGTGACCAACCAAGACGGTCTGGGAACAGGCAGTTTTCCTGAAGATACGTTTTGGCCAACACAGAATTTCATTTTAAGAGCTTTCGAAAATGAAGGCGTTCTTTTTGATGATATTTTTGTAGACCGTTCGTTTCCAGAGGACAATGCGCCGACACGCAAGCCTAGAACGGGGATGTTGACTAAATACATCGATAATCCTGCTTATGATTTGGCGAACTCGTTTGTGTTAGGAGACCGATTGACAGATGTGGAATTGGCTAAAAATCTTGGAGCCAAAGCGATTTTTATGAATGAATCTGAAGGTGCTGGAAGTTCGGAAATTGCTTCTAAACGGGAAGAATTAGATGATGTGATTAGTTTACAATCTACAGATTGGAAAGTGATATACGAGTTTTTGAAACTAGAAGCACGATCAGCTACGATTTCGAGAAAAACAAACGAAACGGATATCTACATTAACTTGAACCTTGATGGAACTGGGAAAAGCAAAATCGAAACCGGAATTGCTTTTTTTGATCACATGCTAGACCAAATTGCACGTCACGGGCAAATGGACTTAGAAATCAATGTAAAAGGAGACCTAGAAGTAGACGAGCACCACACGATTGAAGACACAGCAATTGCCTTAGGAGAAGTTTTTGCAAAAGCTTTAGGAAACAAGCTAGGAATTGAGCGTTATGGTTTTTGTTTACCTATGGACGATTGCTTAGCACAGGTGGCGATTGACTTTGGAGGTAGAAACTGGTTGGTTTGGGAAACGGAATTCAAACGTGAGATGGTAGGGAAAATGCCAACAGAGATGTTCTTGCATTTCTTTAAATCATTCTCTGATGGAGCAAAAGCAAACATCAATATCAAAGCCGAAGGAGACAACGAACACCACAAAATTGAGGCGATTTTTAAGGCTTTCGCCAAAGCGATAAAAGTTGCAGTAAAACGCGATACTGAGAAAATGATTTTGCCGAGTACGAAAGGGATGTTGTAGCCCCCTAACCCCCAAGGGGGAATAACTAAGTTTGAACTAAAATTTATGGAAAAAGATAACACACAATCCACTTCGACTCCCCCTTCGGGGGCTGGGGGGCTTGTAATTATAAATTACGGAGCAGGAAATATTCAAAGCATCATGTTTGCCATTGAAAGATTGGGATACAAAGCGGTTTTGAGTAATAATCCAGCCGAAATTAAGGCAGCGGATAAAGTGATTTTTCCGGGTGTAGGGGAAGCGAGTTCAGCGATGAAAATGCTTTTGGCGAGTGGTTTGGATAAGTTGATTCCAACATTGACGCAGCCTGTATTAGGAATTTGTCTTGGAATGCAGTTGATGTGTAACAAAACCGAAGAAGGAAATACGAAAGGATTGGGGATTTTTGACGTTGATGTGCTTAAATTTTCATCGAAAGTAAAAGTGCCGCAAATGGGTTGGAATACGATTTACAATTTGAAATCAGATTTGTTTAAAGACATTTCAGAAGACGAGTACATGTATTTGGTACACAGTTTCTACGCTCCTAATTGCGCTGAATCGATTGCTACGACAAACTACGAACTAGAATATGCTTCGGCCTTGCAAAAAAACAATTTCTACGGAACCCAATTTCACCCAGAAAAAAGTGGTGATGTAGGGGAGAAAATTCTTGGGAATTTTCTGCAACTTTAAACTTTAAACCTGAAACTAAAAAGAAATCATGCGTATTATACCAGCAATAGATATCATCGACGGAAAATGTGTTCGCTTATCAAAAGGTGATTACAACACCAAAATTATATACAATGAAAACCCACTAGAAGTAGCCAAGGAATTTGAAGCGCACGGAATTGAATATTTGCACTTAGTAGATCTTGACGGAGCAAAATCGAGCAAAATAGTCAACTATAAAATTCTGGAGCAAATTGCGAGTCAAACGAGTTTGAAAATCGATTTTGGTGGTGGCTTAAAGTCGGATGCCGATTTGAAAATTGCGTTTGAAAGTGGTGCGAACCAAATCACAGGTGGAAGTATTGCTGTGAAAAATAGAGCTATTTTCGAAAAATGGATCGCTGAATATGGTGCTGATAAAATTATCCTTGGCGCAGATGCCAACAACGAAAAAGTAGCCGTTTCAGGATGGTTAGAAGAATCCGATCAGGAGTTGGTTCCTTTTATTCAAGGGTATCAAGACAAAGGAATTCAGTATGTGATTTGCACCGATATCGCCAAAGACGGAATGCTGGAAGGACCTAGTTTTGATTTGTACGCTAAGATTTTGGCGAAAGCCGAAGGAATAAAATTAATCGCTTCAGGTGGAATTTCGACCTTTGATGAATTACCTAAATTAGCCGAATTAGGTTGTGAGGGAACCATTATTGGTAAAGCGATTTACGAAGGAAGGATTTCGATGAAACAACTAGAGCAATATATATTAGAATCTAAATAATTTGAAGATGTGAAAATTTGGAAATGAGGTAATGCATTTTCAAATTTTTTAATTTTCAAATTTTCAAATTAAACGAGATGTTAACAAAAAGAATAATACCCTGTTTAGATATAAAAAATGGACGTACCGTTAAAGGCGTAAATTTTGTAGATTTGCGTGATGCTGGTGATCCGGTAGAATTAGCGAAGATCTATTCGAATGAAGGAGCTGATGAATTGGTTTTTTTGGATATATCAGCAACGGAAGAACGCCGAAAAACCTTGGTGAATTTGGTTCGCGAAGTGGCAGCTACAATTAATATTCCGTTTACGGTGGGTGGTGGAATCTCCTCTGTAGCCGATGTGGAAGTACTGTTGCAAAACGGAGCAGATAAAGTTTCGATTAACTCATCTGCGATAAAAAATCCGCAGTTGATTAATGATTTGGCTAGTAAATTTGGAAGCCAATGCGTGGTTGTTGCCATTGATGCCAAACAAATTGACGGGCAATGGATTGTGCATTTAATGGGTGGAAAAGTACCCACAGAGCTGAATTTATTTGACTGGGCCGTTGAAGTAGCCGCGAGAGGCGCAGGAGAAATCTTGTTTACCTCGATGGATAACGACGGAACAAAAAACGGTTTTGCTAATGAAGCTTTGGCTAAATTATCAACTTTAGTTAATATTCCGATAATTGCTTCAGGTGGTGCTGGAAACATGCAACATTTTGTAGATAGTTTCACCGAAGGAAAAGCAGATGCCGCCTTAGCAGCAAGTGTCTTTCACTTTAAAGAAATTGAAATTAAAACGTTGAAACAAGAACTTAGAAATAATAATATAGCAGTAAGACTTTAGGAGTAAGTCATAAGTAGTAATGATTAAGTTATCACTATTTAATTTGAACCACTTTGCCACCGATACTTAATACTTACAATTTAATACTTAATACTTGATAATGAACATAGATTTTTCAAAAAGCGCACACGGATTAATTCCGGCAATTATACAAGACAGCGAAACTAAAGCCGTTTTAATGTTGGGTTACATGAATGCAGAGGCGTACCAAAAAACAATTGATACTCAAAAAGTTACTTTTTTTAGTCGCTCCAAGCAAAGACTTTGGACAAAAGGCGAAGAAAGTGGTAACTTTTTGAATTTGGTTGATATAAAAAACGATTGTGATGGCGACACTTTGTTAATTCAAGTAAAACCTGTTGGTCCAACTTGTCATACAGGTGCAGATACTTGCTGGCAAACAGAAAATAAAGGAGATTATGGATTTATTTCTGACTTGGAACAAACTATTGAAACAAGAAGAGAAAATGCTGATTCTGAGAAAAGTTATGTGGCTTCTTTATTCAAATTAGGAATGAATAAAATCGCTCAAAAAGTAGGTGAGGAAGCAGTAGAAGTGGTTATTGAGGCAAAAGATGATAACGACGATTTATTCTTAGGCGAAAGTGCCGACTTGTTATTTCATTACTTGATTTTGCTTCAAGCAAAAGGATTTAAAATCAATGATGTAGTCAACGTCTTAAAAAGTCGCCAAAAATAAACGATTACTTTTCTTCAAACACAACAGATAAACCCAATAATGAACGGATTCATTATTGGGTTTTCTTTTTTTACAATTTTGAAATTCTTACATTTACTCTAGAATTTGAATTAGTGATAAGTAAACTACATTCATTTAAATGTTAAATAGAATAAAGGAAATCCTTTTTTATAATAATAAGTATGAAAACAAAGAACATTAATGATTTAAAAGACTTTTCAGGAACTGTTTTAGTACCTGTTTTTGAGACTAGTGCAAAGAATTTAATTCCGATACAGTTTGGAACTGTTTCAATTTCGTCTAAAGTTTTTTATGGTAAAAAAGACAGCTATTATTTAGCTGAGGACAATGACAATATCTATCTATTTATAGGATTAGGAAAAAAGGATATTGATTACAAGTCTTTAAAAACAATTTTCCGCAGAGTTGCAGCTAATCAAAAAGAAGCCTTTACTAAATGCGTTGGGGTATCATTTCCAACTGAGTTCAAAGAACAAGAAGTAGAAGCCGCTATTTCGGGACTTTTATTAGGTACGTATAGTTTGGGTCATTATAAAAAAGAAGTCGATCATCCTTTTCTAGATCCAGAATTTGAATTGAAAATTTTAGCCACAGTTGATTTTTCGATTACCATAAATAAAGCTATAAAAATTGCTAGAGCACAATTAGAAACATTGTCGTTAGTTGATTTACCACCTAATAAAGTTACCCCAGGATATTTAGCTAAATGGGCTAAAGATAGAGGAAATAGATATGGTTTTAAAGTGAATGTTTTAGACCGTGAAGCTTGTGAAGTTGAACAACTTGGTGCTTTTTTAGCGGTGGGAAAAGGAAGTAATAATGAGCCTCAGTTTATCATTATGAATTATGAGCCAAATAAGCCAACAGAAAACTTAAAACACATAGGCTTAGTGGGTAAAGGGATCACTTTTGATACAGGTGGAATCAATATTAAAACGGCTGGAATGTTAGACATGAAAAGCGATATGGCTGGTGGTGCTGCTGTTTTTGGTGCAATGCAATTAATAGCCGACTTACAATTGCCTGTAAAAGTTACTGCAATTGTTCCTTGTGCAGAAAATTCAGTGAGTAGTAAATCATTCTTACCTAGTGATGTTATAAAAAGTTATAGTGGGAACTCCATTGAAATAATTGATACAGATGCAGAAGGGCGTTTGATATTAGCAGATGGATTGTCTTATTTGATTAAGAATTTCGATCCAGAATATATTGTAGATATTGCAACACTTACCGGAAGTAGCATAGGTACATTTGGACACGAATGTGGTGCTTTATTTACTGATAATGAAATTATTGCTGATGCTTTACGAAAAACAGGAGATAGTATAGGCGAAAGATTGTGGCCATTACCATTATGGGAGGCTTATACAGAAGACATAGAAAGTGCTATTGCAGATGTTAAAAATTATAGCGGAAAGCCTGTTGCTGGTGCTATTAGCGCTGCAAAATTTTTGCAATTCTTCACTAATAAACATACTGCATGGGCACATCTTGATATAGCAGGAGTTGCTTATGGAAACGATGAATTTTCTAAAAGTAAGCATGCTAGCGGTTATGGGGTGCATTTGTTAACTAAGTTTATCGAGAATTTGTAATTAATATCTAAAACTAGTATAAAATAGTTCAATCTAGTTTTTGTGACATTGACGGGAGTCGAGGGACATTAATAATTCTTGACTCCGCTTAAACTGATAATAGATTTTTCATAAACAGTAGCATTACAACTGGTGTGAAATAATCTTCAGTTTTTAATTTATTTAATATATTCCTTCATGAAAAAAAATAGTTCTCTAGCCTTAATTGCATTTTTAGCTTACACTGGTATAAGTGCACAAGGATTGCTAAATAAGTCGGATGTTGCTTTTACCAGACAAGATTCTTTGCGCGGTAGTATTACTAAAGAGCGCGCTTGGTGGGATGTTAAAAATTACCATTTAGACATTAAAGTAAATCCTGCAGATAGCACTATTTCAGGATCTAACACCATTAAATATCAAGTATTAAAAGAGTACAATAAGATGCAGATAGATTTACAAAATCCAATGCAAATTCTTAAAGTTACTCAAGACGGTAAAGCTTTGCAATTTACTAAAGAAGGCAATGCTTTTTTTATTTCATTACTAGCGCCTCAAGCTGTGGGAAGTACTAAAGAAGTCATTGTTTTTTATAGTGGTAAACCTAAAGTTGCCGTAAATCCACCCTGGGATGGCGGAATTACTTGGAGAAAAGATGCTAATGGAAAATTGTTTATTGCGTCGTCTTGTCAAGGACTAGGTGCAAGTGTGTGGTGGCCTAATAAGGATCACATGTATGACGAGGTTGAAAACATGTTGATTAGTGTAAATGTTCCTGGAGATTTGATGGATGTATCCAATGGTCGTTTGCAAAGTGTGAAAAAGCTGAAAGATGGCACTAAAACTTACAATTGGTATGTTTCAAATCCTATTAATAATTATGGAGTAAACATAAATATTGGTGATTATGTCAACTTCTCTGAGAAATATCAAGGAGAAAAAGGTGTTTTGGATTGTGACTATTATGTTTTGAAAGATAATTTGGCTAAAGCCAAAGAACAATTCAAAGATGTTCCTAGAATGTTAAAGGCATTCGAACACTGGTTTGGTCCTTATCCATTTTATGAAGACAGCTACAAACTTGTAGAAGCACCGTATCTAGGCATGGAACATCAAAGTTCAGTAACCTATGGGAATGGGTATAAAAATGGGTATGGAGGTAGGGATTTAAGCGGAACAGGATGGGGCTTAAAGTTTGATTTTATCATTATTCACGAGTCGGGGCACGAGTGGTTTGCTAATAATATCACTTACAAAGATATTGCCGACATGTGGATTCACGAGAGTTTCACTAATTATTCTGAAAGCCTTTTTGTAGAATATTACTATGGCAAAGACGCTGGAGATGAATATGTACGTGGAATTAGAAAAAACATTGAAAATGACAAACCCATCATAGGGCATTATGATGTGAACAATGAAGGTTCTAGTGACATGTATTACAAAGGTGCGAACATGTTGCATACCATCCGTCAGATTGTGAATAACGATGAAAAATGGAGAACAATTCTAAGAGGTTTAAACAGTACTTTTTACCATCAAACGGTAACTACTAAACAAATTGAAGATTATTTAAGTACAGAAGTGGGTAGTAATTTACAAACGGTTTTTGATCAATATTTAAGAGACGTAAGAATTCCAACTTTAGAGTATTTTTTTCAGGATAATAATTTAGGATACCGCTGGACAAACTGCGTTAGCGGATTTAATATGCCAGTTAGAGTACAAATTGACGGTAAAGATACTTGGTTAAAACCCACCACTAATTGGAACGGAGAAGCTGTTAAAAGCGGAAAAGCAAAATTAGTAATTGATCCTAATTTTTATGTAGCAGGATTTGATATAACAGAATAAATTTAGCTAATTTTACAAAGGAATTCAAAAAAATAAACGGTACTATTTTTAACTATTTTATGAAAAATACAATTAGCCACCTATCTCTTTTTTTTCTTATTGTAAGCGGCATAGGCTTAGCGCAAAATAGTGTGTCAGTTTTAGATAAAAAAATCAAAGCTCCTATAAAAGCTTTAATTATCGAAAAGGATACATTGGTTTTAGAAAAATCAAGTACAATGCTTGACGAAGCAGTTTATTGGGATATTATTGCGACTTCATTAAAAGAAACCAGTAATCAAGAAGACCAAGAGTTGTTTTTAATTTCAGAAATTGAAAAACTGACTCCAAGCGAAATGATTGGTTTTCGTTTAAGAACTGATAAGTTACTCTATGATACCTATGATCAACAATTGTGGTGCGCAGCTTATATAATGAATCATGGCTGTTCTGACGGAGGTTTTGAGTATTTTAGATGTTGGTTAATTTCAAAAGGGAAAGATGTTTTTTATGCTACGAAAGCAAATCCGGATTCGCTACTAAAAGAAGTGGTTAAAGACCAAGAAGTATATGAGTTTGAAGGATTCTGGTATGTTGCTATGAATGCTTTTAAAAACACTACCCAAAAAGAGCTTTTCAGTTATATTGATTATGAAAAGTTTAAGACGAATGACGAAAACTATCCAATTTTAAAATTTACATGGAATGTAGATGAGCCAGAAACAATGGCAAAAATTTGTCCAGTTTTATATAAAAATCTATGGAAGAAATAATTGTCCAATAAATTATCTTAAAAACGGTTTGCTTTAGTATTGTAACTATTGCAAACCGTTTTCTTTTTAAGGCTGTAATTTATTAATCTAAAGTAGTGTTCAAACTCTTGTTTTAGCGTTGTAAAAACTTTATTACAACAAGTTAATTTGATTTAATTAGTGGAGAAGCCATATAATCTTTGAAAATTTAGTTTAAAACAATTGCAATTGGCTTTTTAAACGCTCCTGCAGCATACTCATCATACGTTTGTTTAAGTTGGATGTATTGTTAGCATACGTTCTATATTCTTCAATGGTGAATAATCCTACAACTATTCCTTTGAGTGTATTTCTGTATTTGGTATCTTTTTGAATACTATTTTCTATAAAAGTATTTTTTTTCTCGGTTGTGTAATTAGCAAAATCGCCTTTATTTTTTGCTATATAATTAGAAAAAGAAGCTATAAATAATTCATTTTGTAATTTTAGTATAGGGCGAAGGACTTGATTTTGAAATTGCTCTTCTTGTGAGGACTCAGTACCTACAGATCCTATGGTTTCTGTTCTAAACTCTTTTATAAAAACATCTCTATTGCTCATCTTTTTTTTATAAAATTAAGCATTTTTTGACTTCTAAATCTTATTTTAGCAATACTAAATTATTAAGATGAGATTTCACACTAGAAAATGGGTAAAACCCGAAGACTTAAATCCAAACGGTACATTATTTGGAGGACAATTATTAGCTTGGATAGACGAAGAATTAGCGCTTTACACCATCATACAATTAGAAAACTCTAAAGTGGTTACGAAGCACATGTCTGAAATAAATTTTAGAAGTTCGGCTAGGCAAGGAGATATAATAGAAATAGGTATTGATGTAGTAAAGTTTGGTAATAGCTCGCTAACGCTAAAATGCGAAGCTAGAAACATGATGACTAGAGAAACTATTATTAGTATTGATAGTACTACAATGGTGAACCTAGGTGAAGATGGAAAACCTAAAGCACATGGGAAAAAGGAAATAGAATATGTAAAAAACAGGTTGTAATAAGATAAAAAAGATAGCTTTAGGGCTATCTTTTTTATATATGTTTATTTTTTAAGTAATTCGTAATCAGTTTCTAGTATGGCATATTCATAATTATCAGACCATCCTGATTTTAGAAGTAAAACCTGTCGGCACTTACCTTCTTTAATCATGCCTACTTTTTCAAGCACTTTGATAGATCCAATATTAGCAACAGCACAACCTGCTTGAATCCTGTGTAAGTTTAGTTTATTAAAACCAAAATCTAGAATTGAATTCACTGCCTCAGTAGCGTAACCTTTTCCCCAATGATCTGGTTGTAGTTTGTACCACACTTCAGCTCTTCTGTTTTTTTTAGGCCATAATTTAAGACCTAATAAACCTATGAATACTTTATTACTAATTGTTTCTATAGCAAAGGTGTAGCTTGTTACTTCTTGTTGCTCATTGGCTAAAAGCCAAGATTCAATTAGAGTAGCTGTCTGTTCAATATTTTCAGGAATTCCTAGAGTATTAAATTCATCTACTTCTGGTATAGAATGCAATTGATGAATGGCTTCTAAGTCTGAAAATTCAATTAATCGCAATTTTAATCGGCTGGTATGTAACTCCATATTTTTTAGTTTAACTAACAAAGTTCCCTTTAGATGGCAGTTCGAATATTTCTAAATCAAAATAACCTACTGAAGCAAAGATATGATCAAATACGTCCGACATTACGTATTCATAATTCTCCCATCTTTTATCACTAGAGAATACATAAATTTCGATAGGCACACCATGAGCAGTAGACTGTAACTGGCGGCACATCAAGAGCATGTCTTGATTTAATGATGGATGGTTGCGTAAATACTGTGTAATGTATTTTCTAAACAAACCTAAATTAGTCATGTTACGACCATTAAGGGCTAGTGATTTATCGACAGCATTATCGGTATTGAATTTTTCGATTTCAATTTTTCGAGTATCAATATAGGCGCTAATCAAGTCAATCTTTTTTAGATTGTTCAGCTCCGTATCAGTCAAGAAACGTATGGTACTTGGTTTTATTAAAATATGTCTTTTAATACGCCTACCGTCTGATTTTAACATTCCTCTCCAGTTTTGAAAAGAGTCTGAACTCAAGCTATAAGTAGGAATTGTAGTGGTGGTATTATCAAAATTCTGAACTTTTACCGTAGTTAAGTTGATTTCGATAACATCTCCATCGGCGCCAAACTTTTCCATCGTAATCCAGTCACCAATGCGTATCATGTCATTAATAGACACCTGCACACTAGCAACAAAACCAAGTATAATATCTCTAAAAATCAAGATAATCAATGCCGAAACTGCTCCTAAAGTAGTTAAGAGTTCTTTGATTTCAAAATCAAATAATTTAGAAATAATCACAATAACTCCTACCATCCAGAGCACAATCATAATAACCTGAATGAAGCTATCAATAGGCTTATCGCTGTATCTTGGTTTTTGTTTTAGGTAATCACGTAAAGCGTTAAAAACCGTTCTTACGATCCATAAAACTAAGAATACAATATAAATCCCTACGAGTTTTCCAAAAACACTCTCCCAATATTCAAATTTATCCAGAATTACAGGAACTGATTTATAGATAAAAAGTAGCGGAATTAAATGTGCAATGTATTTGGCTGTTTTATTGGTAACCAAAAAATCATCAAATTGTGTTTTAGTATGTTGCGCTATAAATACAATTATAGTAACCAGAATCAATCTAAAAATGACATAGATACTGTAGGCTAATAAACAAAGCAACGCAATGTTTAAAACCAAACTTAAGTACGAAGAAAAACTATATCCCATTCCCCATTTCCTGAATAAAGGATAGAGGTAAGTGAATATTTTTCCGATCAATTTATACATTTTTTAGGTTTTTTTGATCAGTTTTTAGGTATTTGTATTCTACATAAAAAGTTCCAAAAGGAATTAATGAGGCTGCTAAGATGATTCCAAAAGTTGTTAGCGACCACTGCATTCTTTTTTTCAATAAAAAAGCCAATAATATATACCCAATAAATAATACACCATGACTCATACCAATAGGATATAATAAGGTGTGGTACAATTCAAAATATTTAGGCTTGATAAAAAGCATATTCGAAAATAAAACCAAATAGGATATTCCTTCAAGGATAGCAGTAATCTTAAAAATCTTAAGCATGAATTTTTGTTTAGGTAATAAAGTACAAAATTAAGTATTATGATTCATTATAATGGTATTCCTAGCTAAAGTAATTTACTTTTGTAATGGATATAAAAAGGCTATCATGAGTAAACGCGATTTAAAAAAATACTTAGGTGAACTAAACAAGGAACAACTGGAAGAACAATTAATAGAATTGTACGAAAAATTTAGTCCGGTAAAAGTATATTATGACTTTGTTTTTAATCCAAAAGAAGAAAGCTTGCTGCAAGAGGCCAAACTCAAAATTTCGCAGGAATATTTTCCGCAGCAAACGGGGAGGAAAAAGAAAAAGGCAAAAATGCGTCGCTCAGTAGCTCAAAAAATCATAAAACACTTTGTTTTGTTAGGAGTAGACCCCTTTGTAGTGATTGATGTAATGCTTTACAATATTGAGATCGCCCAAACCTTTGCTTCAGAAAATACCATAAAACAAGAACTTTTTTATAAAAGTATGCTCAATTCCTTTGAACAAGCCTCTCAATATGCGGTTGCAAACGGGGTCTTAAGTGATTTTAAATCAAGACTTCATGGGGTTTATGAAGAAGTGCGCAGCCAAAAATGGAAAAACACACCGCAATTTAAAGCGGTTCTTGAAAGATTATAATCATAAAATGGCCCATAAATCAAATTTATTTAAACTTACTACTATATTTTATCGATTTTACTACACATAAACTGTTTTTTAGGTGTATTTTTGCAAAAACCCAACAAAAACAATGTTTGAAAATACTATAGAAATAGAAAAAGAAGACAAAAAAGAAGCAAAAAAAGAACTTTATTCGTATCAACAACAGGACATCGATGCCATTTTTGAAAGAATAGACAATGCACCTAAGCAACATCACTTACTCTACCAACTTCCTACTGGTGGTGGAAAAACTGTGATTTTCTCAGAAATTGTACGCCGTTATCTGGCTAACAATGATAAAAAAGTGGTGGTATTAACACACCGAATTGAGTTGTGTAAGCAAACCTCAAAAATGTTGAAAGGTTTTGACGTTAAGAATAAAATTATCAACAGTAAAGTAAAGGAGCTTCCAGATCAAAACGAATATTCTTGTTTTGTAGCCATGGTAGAAACCTTAAAAAACCGTATCAATGATGAAAAATTACATCTAGATAATGTAGGTTTAGTTATTATTGATGAGGCGCATTACAACTCTTTTAGAAAATTATTAAGTTCGTTTAAAAACGCTTTTATCTTAGGAGTAACCGCGACTCCTTTGAGCTCAAATATTAAATTACCTATGCATCAAAGCTATGATGAGTTAATAGTAGGAGATACTATTAGTTCATTGATAGACAACGGTTTTTTGGCTAAAGCCATTACCTATAGTTATGACGTAGGACTTACATCATTAAAAGTAGGTATCAACGGAGATTACACCGTAAAATCATCTGATGATTTGTATACTAATATGGCCATGCAAGAGAAATTATTGCATGCTTATACTGAGAAATCATTAAATAAAAAAACCTTGATTTTCAATAACGGGATCAATACGTCTTTGTACGTTTATGAAACTTTTAGAGAAGCAGGATATCCTATTCGCCACTTGGATAATACAAGTAGTACTGAGGAAAGAAAAGAAATTTTACATTGGTTTAAGCACACTTCAGATGCTATTTTAACCTCGGTTGGTATTCTTACCACAGGTTTTGATGAGCCTACAGTGGATACTATTATACTAAATAGAGCAACAAAATCATTGACATTATATTACCAAATGATTGGTCGTGGTTCGCGTAAATTACCTAACAAAGATATGTTTACGGTAATTGACTTAGGGAATAACGCCGCTCGTTTTGGACTATGGAGTGAGCCTGTAAACTGGCAACATATCTTTAAATCACCAGAGTTTTATCTGGAAAATTTACGTGATGATACTGAGATTGAATTGTATTTTAAATATGCAATGCCACCTGAATTAAGAGCAAAATTTAGTAAAACAGCCGTAGTAGATTTTGATGTAGACGAAGAGCATAAATTAGCCATTGCACAAAATTCTCGATCTAAGGTAGTACTTGAAAAATCGCTGGAGCAACACGCGGCAATGTGTGTTGATAATACAGAGACATTGCAAGAAGCGAAATCACTAGGTAAAGAATTAGACGATGATATTGACTGCCGTATCAAGAGGTATTCTAAATGTTTAAGCCAGTGTAGTAAAAATTACCGCGAATGGCTTGTAGACGATTACAAACTTAAAATGGTCTTATTAATTGGGAAAAAGTATCGTGAGAAAATCATGAACGAACCTGATGACGAAGAGTAAAATAAGGAGCTTCCCAATAGTTATCGGGAATGCTACCTAGTTCTGCCTCTCGAGACGGACTATCACGGCTAGAAAGATTGAAAACAAAACAACTATTTTTTATAAAATAACAAATCCAAAAACATGTCAAAACAATTCTCAGATTTAGGAATTTCGGCACCAATTTTAAAAGCGCTTACCGAATTGAAAATTGTTGCGCCAACAGAAATCCAGCAAAAAGCAATTCCGCTATTGTTAACTAATAAAACTGACGTAGTAGGACTTGCCAAAACAGGAACAGGTAAAACAGCTGCTTTTGGATTGCCACTTTTACAATTAATAGATACTAAAAGTAATGTAGTACAAGCAGTAATATTAGTACCAACTAGAGAATTAGGCCACCAGATTTTTAAAAACTTAGAGGAATTTGCTAAATACCTTCCTGAAGTAGCTATTGCAGCCACTTGTGGAGGAATTCCTATAAAACCACAAATAGAACGCCTTACAGCACCTACACATATTGTAGTAGCAACACCAGGTCGTTTAATAGATTTAATTTCGCGTAAAGCAATCAATCTTAAAGAAACTAATTTTCTCGTTCTAGATGAAGCCGATGAAATGGTAAGCATCTTAAAAGAAAGCCTAGACGAGATCGTAGCCGAATTACCTAAAGAGCACAAAACATTATTGTTCTCAGCAACCATGCCAGGAACAATAAAGCAATTAGTACAAAATTACTTGAACAAAAATGTAGTTCAAGTAAGTGCAAATATGGAGACAGTAGGAAATCAAGGAATTGATCACGAATACATTGTGGTGGATCCTATCGAAAAACTAGATGTTTTAATGCATTTCTTGAATTCTAAAGAAGGAGAACGTGGTATCATTTTTTGTAAAACTAAAGCTGCTGTAAACAAACTGGCTAAAAATTTAGCAATAAACCGTTTCTCTTCAGGCGCATTACACGGTAGTTTATCACAAGGAATTAGAGACCGAATCATGGAACAATTTCGTGAAGGACACATCAATATTTTAGTCGCTACAGATCTGGCTGCTAGAGGAATTGATGTAAAAGAAATCTCTTATGTAGTAAATTACCACTTACCAGATGCTTATGAATCGTATGTGCACCGTAGTGGGAGAACAGCAAGAGCAGGAGCAAAGGGACTTTCATTAACGGTTTTACAACCAGAAGAAGAAAAAGAAATAGCTGATTTTGAAAAAGAGCTAGGAATTAAATTTGCAAAATTCAAGAAACCATCTGCTTTAAGTATCGAAGAAAATAATACTTTGCTTTGGGCAAAACAGATTTTTAAAACCAAACCCAATCATGAAGTGGACGCGGAATTAAAAACAAAAATAAAAACTGTTTTTCATCACCTAACCAAGGATGAATTAATTGAAAAATTACTAGCTAATTATTTATTGCAAAATAAAAATGAACCGGTAGAAAAACCAGTTAAAAGACAAAAAATGAAACAGTAAATTTTACTGTTTTAATAAATTATTGAACCATTACACTACTTTAAGAAGTTTGTAATGGTTTTTTTATGCACTTGTCTTAAGTAAATATGAGAAAAGTTGTGTGTATTTAATATTATCGATAAGTTGTGCAATATGCTAAAAATTGAAAATAAAAATATATATTTGACAAAAAATAAACAAGAAATTAAGTACAATATTTTAAAATTTAACAAATAAATATAAAAACAAGTATCAATTAAATAACAAATTAAACAAAACAAATTATGGGATTATTAGACAACAAATTGACAATAAATTACATTCCTGGAAATGTAACAATCGAACAAATTAACGAAGCTATTCAAAGCAAGTTAAAAAACAAGTACAAAGTCGAATTATTAAAAAAAGGAAGTGTAGCTGCTCAAGCATTTGGTGGCAAATCAACTGATGGAGTATTTATCGTAAAAAACGCATACCACAGAACTTTTATTACGTTAAGTTTTATCTCAAAAGAAGAAAGTCAACAACCAGAAGATCAAACAATGGTTTCATTTGACAACGATGGCTTAAAATGGTGGCTTAAAATTTTAAGTAAAGAAGTCGGTTTTATTGGAGGATTCATACTTAAAACAATGTATGGTAAGAGTAACGATTATTATGAAGATATAGAAAATGCGCTAAAAGATAAATTTGAATTAAAACAGCGTGAAGAAAATTTTGGTATTTCTAAACTTTGGAAAAAAGATTAATCATAAAAAAAAACTAAATGACTTTTTTAGAAGCCCAAGAAATAGTTTATAAGGAATGTGATAGAGAAAAACGGATTACCATTCGCAATCTCATCATTATTGCACTACTCGTTATTGTTTTACTAGGAGTACTCTATACCTATGCGTTGCCACAAATAATGGCATATTTTAACAATATCCATCAAGAGGCTACTTCAGGCATTGCAAAAAATTATTTAAAATGGGTTATACCTTTGGTTATCTTTTTAACTATTTTTTATCCAGCTAAAGAGCTATACAAAGTACTTAAAAGAAAGAAAGATGCTGAAGAGGTTTTTGCTAAAATAGAAAATGGAGAAAAGTGTACTATAATTGGAGAAGAAACACGGTATTTAACGACTATTCCATTGTATTATATTAAGTTAAACTTAAACCCAATACACGCTATTTCGCTATATTTTAGTAGTGCAGCAAAAACCTACGATTTGCCAATTATTGAAAGTCTTTCCCCTCAAATAAAAATTATTTTAAGAGGGGGGAATTTAGAAAAATCGAAAGCTATTCTAAACCGTATTTATGGGGAAGATACTAAGCTAGATCCTAATGAAGCAGAAGTTGCTTTACCAAGTTTAACTGCTTTTGAAACCTATTCAGAAACAGCATTTACAGACGAATTAAAAGCTTTGGAAGGTGGTAGAAAAAAGTCAAAATTATTTTTATACGGCAGCATTTTGGTTTCGGTTGCCTTTATGGTTTATATGATTGTTTTTGCTGACATTAAGAATAACCCCAAAACTATTTTTATAGCAATGGGTGCGATTTTTGCATTATCAATTGTATATTATATATACAATATGATTAAAGCAAAAACTCAAGGAAACATAGCTATTGGTTGCGATTTCTCTGATATAAAAAATGCTATACTTGGGCGTGTTGTGTCATTTATCAATCCTAATTTTGAATACAATAGAAACAGCCATATTGGTTATCCTGAATTCATGCATTCTAAGCTTTTTATAGACAAAGACTATAAACTTACTGGTGGCGACCAAGTATATGGTACACACGTAGGTGTACCTTTTCAAATGTGTAATTTATACGTAAGTTATCGTCCGCAATTGCGAAATGAAAAAGAAGCAGACGACAGCGTTTTTGCAGGTAATTATTTTGTAGCGCGCTTCAATAAAAAATTCAAATCGCCTATTTATATCATTCCTAAAAAAAGTTTTTTTGCCAATGTTAAAGACAACGATATTTCGACTTACATAAACGATTATGGTACTAAAATAAGATTAGAAGATCCTGAATTCGAAAAACAATTTACGGTATATTGTGAAGATCAAGTCATGGTTCGTTATGTACTTACACCAGCCATGATGGAGCGTTTAAAAACAGTAAACACCAAGAGCAAAGGCAATTTATATATAGCAATAAACGACCAAAACATAGTATTGGCAAACAACCAAACCAACCAAACTGCCGAATTAGACGCCCCAACAGCAGCAATGTTTACCAAAATGGATCAAAATTTAATCAATACCCTTTTTAAAGACATAGTAAGTAATTTAGAAATGGTAGAAACCTTAAAACTGAATATTAATATTTGGACATAAATAATAAATACTAACAATTAATTCAAAAAAATGAAAAAAAGAGCAATTTTATTGGCAGTAATTTTAACTGTAACAGTCGCATTTCAATCGTGTAAAGATGGTGCAAAAGATAAAGAACAGGACAAAACTGTAGTAACCCCAGAAGCACAAGAACTAAAAGAATTTATGCTAGGTGGTATGTATTTTATAAACGGCTATGGTGGTGTTACTGCTGTAGAAGGCATGATTCCAACAACAGATGATGCGGAAGAAATGATTTCTTCATATCGTGAAATTTTAATCTTCCCATTTGGAACTGACCAAGGTAATGGTATTAAAATTATGTTTAGAAATATGTGGGACATCCATAATAAAGCAGATTTAGAAAAATCGATGACTAAACTATTGACCGTAAAAGATACCGAAAACCCGCACAAAGCTTGGGATTATGCGCGTATTGCAAACAATGCTTGTATGGGCTATGCTGCTGGGTATTTAACTAAAGAAGAAGCTAAAAAATACATAAGCGATGCTTTTGCATTAGCACAAAAAGAATTTAAAACTTGGGAAGAATATATGGTAGATTATAATAAAGGAAGATTTACTTGGGATCCCGAATCTGAAGACAAAGAAGCCTTCGATAAAATTACTGCTGAATTAACTAAAAATCCAAAAGGGATTTATTCAATTTTACCTTTAAATTAATTAAAAAATGACAAATTTATTTATATCATTGGTTGTCTGCATCGTACTTGTTTTGGTGATGCTTATAATCACTTTCAATAAACTTTCGGTTAAAAAAAACCAGATAAGCAATGCTATATCTAGTTTGGATGCTCTGTTTATTAAGAGAACCGATTTAATACCTAATTTAATTTCGGTAGTAAAAAAATACGTAAACTACGAAAAAGAAACCTTGGAAGCTATTACTAAACTACGCACTAGTAATGGAAACGACTATCTAAAAGATGACCAAACCACAAAGCTGATGAAAAGTTTGATGATAAACGTAGAAAACTATCCTGAATTAAAGGCAAATACCCAATTTACAAACCTACAATATAGCTTTAACGAATGTGAAGAGCAAATAGCAGCTGGACGAAGGTTTTTGAGCAGTTCTATTACAGATTATAACGACCAAGTGGTTGTATTTCCTTCCAATATTATAGCAGGTTTATTTGGTTTCAAAATCCACCAATGGGAGTTTGCAACCGAAAAACAAAGAGAAAATGTGGATGCAGAAACATTAATGAATTGAAAATAAAGCATAATCGCACAACATCGGTTTTGCGAGATTGCGAATTATGTGCTAAATTCACATTTATCTTTCGCAAGAAATTTAGTAGTAACAAAAAATACTCGGTTGCGAAGCTCGCAACCTTGCAACCTCGCAAGCGTGGGAACGTCAGGCTGTGAAAAAACTCCGTTTTTCAGTCTTGGTCAACAAATAGTAATGGCTTTTGACTACAATAGAGCCTCTGTACAAGATGATAGTTTTTAGGCAGAAATTGCCAAGTTGATTACGAATACGTCCTTAAAAAGTCTTAAATAAACCCTTTTTAAAACAAAAAAACCTTTGGCTTTATAAGGTGATTTCCAATTCTTTATTTTGGCAATGAGATTGGGTATTCCCAAGATATTTATGGTGCGTTTGATGTTGTACACGAGCATAATTAAACTGTGTTCTCCATTTACTTTCTCGAGTCCCGTTAAATTAGTGTGATTGTATCCCCATTGACGCTTAATAGTACCAAAAATATGCTCGTTTATCTCTTGCCGTTTGCGATATAGTTGCGGATTTTCTCGATAGCGTTGGTTATTTTCTTCGACTGCATCGGCATATTGGCTTCGGTCAATCTCCCGTCCGCCTGCTCTACTGGTGCAAATGTTTTTTATGGGACATTCTTTGCAGGCTGATGTTCGGTATTTCTTAAACTCATAACCACTTTGCTCTGTTCTTCCTGTTTTCTTGTGCCAACGGCCAGTAGTTTTTAGGGTTTCTCCTTGTGGACATTCGTAGGTATCGTCTTCTTTATTGTAGATAAATTTAGCTACCAAATAATCCGGCTGAGTGACACTTTCTTTGCTTATTCCTGGTGTAGGATGCGCGACAATGGTGGTGATGTTATGGTCTTTGCATTGGGTGATTTCTCGTCCGTTGTGATAACCTTTGTCAACCAAAGCAGTATAGGTTGCTACGCCTAGATTTTCTTTTGCTTCCAATGCAATAGCTCCCAAAGCGTTCAAATCGTTGCGATTGATGGTGTGCGTGGCAACGACCAAATTGTGTTTGTTATCTACCGCTGCTTGGATGTTGTAACTCACTTCGACAACTACACCTTGAACCAACAGGGCTCGTGCATCTTCATCGGTGGTACTAATTTGCGGTTCTCCGCTAGCTTTTAGTTTTTCTGCTAAGAGTTCATAACCTATTTTGTTCTTTTGCAAACGGGCTATTTTCTCTTGGACGTTGCTTACTTCGATACCTTTGTCTAGTGAATCATTTTGGGCTAATTGTGTTAAATATTCTTCTGTTTTTTCTTCGATATAAGTTAAATGACGGTCTATTTTCTTTTGTTTGAAATTGGCTTTTTTACTGTTGTGCGCTCTACTTTTGGTACCATCTATGGCGACAACTTCTCCTGCAATCAAGTCGGCATCTTTAAGAAAACTAACAAAAAGCTTGAAAAGTTTTTTTAATCCTGCTGAATTCTCTTTTCTAAAGTCGGATATGCTATGATAATTGGGAACAATACCCGTTAGTAACCAATGCAATTCAATATTTCGAACGCACTCTTTCTCAAGCTTTCGAGAACTCCTAAGCCCGTTAAGATATCCGTATAAATAGAGCTTGAGAAACAATTTAGTGTCAAAACTCGGGCGACCTTCTGCTTTGATTGTTTTTACCTTAAATTCCAAACATTTCAGGTCTAACGCATCTACAAAAGCATCTACAAAACGAACCGGGTTATTGGGTAAAATAGTTTCCTCCAAACTAGAGAAAAACAGCTGATTGCGAGGTATTCCTGTGATATGTTGCATACTTAAATATACAACTTTTCTTTCGATTAAATTAATTATTTACTTATATTTGGGAGAAATAAACGGTGGTTTTTTCACAGACTGACGTTAGCTGCAACCTTAAAAATACCCCGTCATAAAATAACTAAGAAATCAAAAACATGAATTGGAAAAAATTACATTATACCTTTTTTACAATCTTTCGCTACTTTTTAGCAACAATGATACTTTCTTATGCTTTTGCTAAAATTTTAGGCACCCAATTCACGTCTCAACCTTCTACTTATGATCAACCAATAGGCTCACTAAGTGGATTTAATTTAACTTGGTACTATTATGGTTATTCCTTTTGGTATGGCGTAGTTATAGCCACATCTCAAATTGCAAGTTCATTACTCCTATTTTTTAGAAAAACTACAAGAATTGGAATTATACTTTTCCTGTCTTTTATGGTAAATATTTTATTAGTAGACTACGCTTATGACATAAATGGAGCGAAAGGAATGGCTACTATAATGACCTTGATGGCGTTTTTTATTTTCTTTTCAGAATACCCACTATTTATAAAATATTTTTTTACAGAACCATCTTTCGGTCAAGATGCCGAAAAACCTCTTTGGGTTAGTAAATTTCGTAAAGTAAAATGGGTTTACATACCATTAGCTTTTATTGTAATATTCTTTGGGATTTTAGCACTTAAATCAAAATACATGGAAAAAAGCCAGTTTTACGGTACTTGGCAAAATGTTGATAAAGCTGGAAAACTTAAAAATTTCAATTTTGAAATTTTTAATACTTTTCAAGTTAAAGGAGCAAATAATATTGACAAAATTACTGATGGAACATACTCATTTAAAAACGATACAATTATTCTGAAAACTTTTAGTAAAGAATATAAGCAAGTTTTAGAAAATGATAAAACTGGCGCTATTGCAAACCCCGACAGTACCAAAACGATAACATTTTTAAAAGGAAGATTTCAGTTAACCGACAAGCAACTAATTATTAAAAACGATACTATTAAAATTGTATTGAAAAGAATCCGATAAAAAAGGCAGCTAACAGCCATTTTGATATAGCTTGAATTTAGTGGAATTATCGTTCCGAATCAAGTTTTCGTTAAGCCGAAAACTGAGTGATTACGAAATTCAAATCATCTCAAAATGGCTAAACGTTGAGCGATATTGATAATAAAATTGAATAAACGTAAAATTAAAATAAATTGCTTATTAAATTACCATAATTTTACATATGATGTTAAGAAACTACAGGTATTGAGGGCATTTAAAAAACAATAATAAAATACATAAAATTACAATAATGAAATATTTCTTAATTCTAATCTTACTAATTACAACCAATATTTATTCCCAAAAAATTAACGACAAAGTATATAACAATTCGGAAGTCGACGAAAAACCGTATTTTAATGGTGGACTTGAAAAGTTTTATAGGTTCATAGCGAAAAATTTTAAAATGCCAGAAGAAAGAGGCTTAAAAGGAAAAATTATTGTCGAATTTATAATAGAGAAAGATGGTTCAATAACTAGCATAAATGTTATTCAAGATATTGGTTTTGGGTGTGCTGAAGAAACAGTACGTTTATTAAATATAAGTCCAAAATGGCTACCTGGTAAAAAGAATAGTGAAATAGTACGGACATTATACAAACTGCCTATTAGAGTTAGTACGGGCGATTAACGTCGCAGAATAGCGGTTATTGAATTCTCCGATTGTGTAGAGAAGAAAAAAATCCACACAACATTAAAAAAATTAAAATATAATGGAACGGAATACAAATAAAAGCAATACCGCTTGTCTTTTATTCCGCAGTTGTATTATTACCAATTAGTTAACTAGTATTTTGAAAATAAAAAAAATGAGAATTACAATCTATTTAGCATTAATTATATTAACTAATTCTTGTAATGAAAGAAATGCAACAAAAAATACCAATGCAACAATAACTGATACAATTTCTAAAATTAATTTAAGTTCAAGACAAATAGAATTAAAAATAGACAGTTTAAAAAAAGTTACTATTGGTTATAATGACAATTATGAAAAATTAATAAAATTAACTTTTGATACAGTTACTGAAAAAGATTTTTTATTACTTGATCAGGAAAAAAAATATATTCAAACTTCAAAACCAGAACAAAATGATGATTTTTTTTACGTTAAAACAGCGTTAATTAAACATAAATTTAAAAAATATAAGGATTATGGAGGTCAAGATAGTTGGAGCGGATTTGAGTATTTAGGATATTATCCTGGTTCTAAGCTATTTGCAATTACAGAAAATTCAACTTCTGATAATTTAGGTTTTGGAGATTTCTTACTATTGGATAGTTTGAATGATTTTGTTTATAATATTATTTCATTTGGAGACGGAAGCGTAGAATTACCAATTCCTTCTATTAATAATAAATACTTTGTTTATTATTACAATTCGACTTATAAACATAAAAATTGTGACATTGGAATTTTGAAAATTAACGACAAATCAAATCCGAGAACTTATTTAAGCGAATATGCAAGCTACAATTCTACCAACTTTGCTATTGAAAAAATTGTATGGAAAACGGATAACAGTTTTTATGTAAAAGGTTATGAAGAAGTCTATGAAAATGATAAATGGATAAAAAAATATAACTATTATAAGACAGAATTTGAATAAAAATATCAGTTATAATGTATTTTGAGCTACCTAATGTTTAACAGAATTACATTTTTTCAGGATTATAAATAATTGAAGTATTAGATAAATATTTTTTTTTAATATACCATATTGTATATATTTGATTCAATTTTTTTGTTAAAACAACACTTCATTATAGATACTAATTTGAAGTTATACTAATAATTAGAGAATATAGTCTAATCTGTTTTTTTTATATTGAGCGGAACCCAAATGTAACAGTGTTTCTTGACTCCGCTCAATATGACAATTGAATGTTTTATAAATGTATGATATTAGCAACAAAACCACAATAAATATGAATAATGAGCTTTGGAATAGTATTTTAAAATTTGATCTAGACAATCCACCAAGTGAATATGGATTTAGTACGCGGCTTGCAAATGAAAATTATTGGACCAATGACTTTACAGCTGTTGCGATTCTAGAATATAAGAAATTCATGTACTTGGCGGCAACTTCAAATTTTATGGTTTCGCCCTCAGAAATTGTAGATACTGTTTGGCATCAGCATTTAATCTTTACTCAATCCTATCAAGAGTTTTGCACTTTAATAGGAAAGCAGGTGCAGCACATACCGTCTACCCATAATAAAGAAGATTTTGATAAATTTAAACAAGCAAAAGAACGAACAAAAAAGCTGTACTCAGAAAGTTTTGGTGAACAATCAAATATCTTTTGGGAATACAGTGGCATGTACGAAAGCTTGAATTTAAAGAAGGCAACAATCAAGTTAAGAACCTTTTTAGTATTCGGAATTTTGGTTTTTATTGCTTTAATATTACCTTCTTACAGTTTGTTGAAACCCATTTATTTACAAATCCACAATCCCAATTTTGTGCTGTTATTTATAAGTTTAATCATTATTGTATTTATAGGTCTAGAACTTATAAATCGCTATTATATAAAAAAAATACTTCTTTCTTCTGATTCACAATCCTTCATTTATAAATTAGAACCTTATGAGTTAGTTTATCTTAAGACACAAAAACTGACCAATGTAATCAATGGTTTTGTAAACGAATTAATTGACAATAAAGCATTAAAAATTAATGCTGATAATACTATTCGAGTTGTAAATACTTCAAAAACTAAGGTTAAACCCAAAACTATTACGGCGTTAGCTACAAGGAAAAAGACATTATTAAATACTAAAGAAGCTATAGAGACGATTCGTGTTTCAAAAGAAATTGGAAAATCTTTTTATCCTGTTTTAGCTAAGCAGTTAGTTAACAAACCTATTTATGAAAACGTTAGTAATTGCATGGATGCGTTTAAAAAGTACTTCAACAAGTCGGTTAAATTTGGTTATTTATTCTATATAAATTTTGCTGTTTTGGCTTCAATATTATTATTGGGTTTTATAAGATTAGTAATGGGGATTTCTAGAGATAAACCGGTGACTCAAATTTTTATTACAACGGTATTTTTACTAATAGCAATTATTTATTATTTAAATCGTTTGACAAAATTGGTGTGTATTCAAACATTACCAGAAATGTACAAAAAAGATATCTTACCAACTAGAGATATTGAAAATAACTGGCAATGGAATTATTTTTTAATGGGTCCGGCGGTTCTAACGACAGCATTTGTACCATTAGTTAATTATGTTGAAAATAATAATAATAATAGCAGTAGCAATAGTAGTTGTGGAAGCTCCTGTGGAAGTAGCTGTGGTAGTTCTTGTAGCAGCTGTGGTGGTTGTGGGGATTAATGGTATTAAATTTTAAGCTTTATTCTCTTTATTAATCTTGAAATACTATGAAAAAAATTAAACTTAATTTGTTTTAAACTCGGAATTTCAGTAGTAGAAATTAGTGATGATTACAACTCTGGCTTTTGTTCTTGCAGTTGTTGCTGATGGTTTTTTTATAAATTGATACCCCAAAAAGTACCTTTGGATAAAGAACTTTAATAGAGAAGTATTATAGTCAAATCAAAGTTTCCAAAATAGAATTATAATTTAAAAATTGATTACATTATATATGGAACAGAAATTACTCGTACTCTATTTTTAAATTTTGTTTAGGTCGCTTTTGGTAATTTTCGTTCCTATTATAGGTTAAGTTCTAAAGCGGACCATTTAAAAAAGGTATAATTCTAGAATTTTTAAAATTATTGTATTGCTTTTATTTTTTAATAAAAATATAAAAAGTAGTTCCTTTTCCTAGATTACTTTCGGCCCAAATTTTCCCCTCATGTCTTTCAACAAAATCCTTACAAAGCATGAGTCCTAATCCCATGCCGCGATCAACAATAATTTCTTGCGGGGCTGGAGTTGTATTTTGATCAAATAAAGTGCTAAGAGTTGCCTCAGTCATTCCTATACCATTATCTGCAACTTTAAGCGTTGTACCTTTATTATCAATATGTGACGTGATAATAATTTCCCCTTGACTTTCAGTAAATTTTATCGCGTTAGAAACTATATTCCGCAATACTGTCTCCATCATATTTTTATCAGCTACAATGAATTGATTTTCAGGAATAATGACTTCTATTTCGATTTCCTTACTTTTAGCAACTTCTAAAGGCATGGATAAAGCATGGTTTACTAATTGGTTTAAATTAATTTTTTCAGGTGAAAATTGGATTTCATTTGTTTGCGAAAGCGACCATTCTAGTAAGTTTTGCAGTAGATAAAACGTTTTAGTCGAAGTCTCATAAATTGCGTTTACAAAATCCTCTTTTTCAGCTTCGTCTAGTTCATCTTGATTTTCTTTTAGCATTTGGCTCAAGCCAATTAAAGCATTAAATGGCGATCTTAGATCATGCGAAATAATAGAAAATAATTTGTCTTTAGTGGCATTAGCTTTAGCGAGTTCTTCATTCTTTTTATTAGATAAATCTTGCTGCTGGCGGTAGTTAATTTTAAGATAACGTATGGTTAAATAGATCGTCAATAACAAAATCCCTATCGTTAAAGCAGTATCTAGAAACCGAAAAGAGCGTTCTTCATAATGAATAATAATAATGTTAGGATAGTGGTATTCTAAGTAGAGTAGAGCATAGGCAATAAAAAGCTGAAAAAGCATCCAAAACAACAAATGTTTTTTTTGGACAATTGCAGCAAGAATCACAAAAGTTATTGCAAAAATTAATATAACAGGGCCATCGATTCCACAATTAAAGAGGTATCCTACCACTAACACCATCGACATAAAACTAACATAAATGGCAAATGTTGCTTTAGAATGACTTCTATAACGAGAAAAATAAAATAATATTAATAGTAAAATAAGCACTACTAATAATACGTAACCAAAAATGATAAGACCTAGAAAAAAGTTAGCCGGAAATGAGATTAAAAGTACAAGAGAGGTGATTAAACAAACACCATGAAAGACACGTTTCTCAAGTGAGAATTCTTCCTTATTACCAATCAAATTTAGCCATTTTTGTCTAAACATCATAAATATCTTGTTTTATGCAAGTTACAAAAAAAACAGGGCGATTGAAATCAATTAGTAATTGCTTAGTTTTTTTGCAAACTTTTAACCCTTTTTTAATAGTTTTGATTCATTTGATTTTGATAATTGACGTATATTTATCACTAGACTGGTGGTCAACATAATTTTCGATAAAAAAAGTTTCAAAAACAAATTGATTCTTAAAATGATCCTTGGTAATTATGTAGATTAAAAGAAACATTAGTTTTATAAACAACTATTTTATTAGAATAATAAATAAAAAATTATATGGAAATTGTTATCATAGGCGGTGGATTTGCAGGATTAAACTTAGCTAAAGAATTATTGAACCAAAAAGGAATTCACGTTACCTTAGTGGACAAAAACAATTATAATTTTTTTCCACCTTTAATTTATCAAGTTGCAACAGCTTTTTTAGAACCATCAAGTATAAGTTACCCATTTAGAAAATTCTTTGCTGGTAAGAAAAATTTGCAATTCCGCTTAGGGAAATTGCAAAGCGTTGTTCCCGCAGAAAATAAAATTATCCTTCACAACGGCGAGTTGCATTACGATCAGTTGGTTTTTGCTACAGGAGCAGAGACGAGTTATTTTGGAATGGAAAATGTAAAGAAAAATGCCATACCAATGAAGACCCTTAACGACGCCATCGAAATGCGAAATACCATTTTGAAAAATTTAGAAAAAGCCGCAATTTGTAAAGACATTCGCAAGCGTAGAGCCTATATGACAATTGTAGTTGCAGGAGGAGGACCTACAGGAGTAGAGGTTTCTGGAATGTTTGCCGAAATGAAAAAGAGTATTTTTCTAAAAGAATATCCTGAACTAGCAACTGCTGCAAGTAATATCTATTTAGTAGATGGAGGTAATGCTTTGTTAGCTCCTATGAGCAAGGAGTCACAGCAAGACACTTATGACGCATTAACGGGTTTAGGTGTTGTAGTCAAACTTAATGTTCAAGTAGTCGATTATAAGGACGATACGGTTTTTATGTCTAATGGAGATACCATACAAACAAAAAATTTGATTTGGGCAGCAGGAGTTTCAGCCAAAGTTTTTGAAGGAATTCCAACAGAAAGTTATGGTCGTGGTAAGCGTATGGCAACAGATGCTTTTAATAAAGTCAATGCTACTAATAATATTTATGCCATAGGAGATACCTGTATTCAAACTACTGATACTGATTTTCCTAACGGGCATCCACAAGTAGCACAAGTAGCGATTCAACAAGGAATAAACCTTGCAAAGAACTTTAAATTAATGATGGATAAAAAACCTTTTGTTCCTTTTAAATACAATGATAAAGGATCAATGGCAATCATCGGGAAAAATAAAGCCGTAGTTGATTTACCTAAACCCAAAATGCATTTTAAAGGCTTTTTTGCTTGGGCAATTTGGTTGTTTGTGCATTTAATTTCATTGATAACTTATCGAAACCGAATCAAAACGTTCTATAACTGGATGATTGCTTATTTTGCAAGTGATCAGTCTTTACGTATGATTATTAGACCTGATAAAAAAAACAAAAACAACCCTACTGAAACAGCTTGTTAAACCAAAACTGATTTAGTATTTTACTTTTATTTTTCGTTTTCCAATATTTAAAACAATAAAAGCAGCAATAGTAGCTACCGCCATGATTACTACCATAGGCACCATAGAATCTTTCAAGAAAATCCCAACGGCAAAAGAAGCTAATGCACCTAATCCTAATTGAATAGCGCCCATTAAAGCAGAGGCACTTCCTGCGTTTTTAGTAAACGGAGCCAGTGTTAAACCTGCCGTGTTGGGATTAGAGATTCCTATACAGGCTAGAAATAAAAACAGCATGGCAATGGTTCCGTATAATCCTAAAAGATCGTTTTGAGCTGCAATAAAAAAGGCAACAACAACAATTGTTTGTACTAATAAAGCGCCATAAATCATTTGTTCACTAGTAAACCACTTTAGTAAAAGCGAGTTCAATTGGCTAGCCAAAATAAAACTCAAGGACATAAACGCAAAAATCCAACCATAAGTTTTGGGGTCTACTTTATAAACATCCATAAATAAAATAGGAGAGGCCGCCACATAAGTAAACAATCCCGAAAAGGCAATTGCACCTGTAAAGGCATACGTATAAAACTGCGGCTCTTTAAGCACAGTCATAAAATTCAAGATAATTGGTTTTGGTTTTAGCGAAATCGTTTTGTCTGGAGCATAACTGTCTGGTAAACCAAATTGTGCCGCTAGCATAATCAAAATTCCTATACACATCAAGATAAAAAACACGGTATGCCATCCGTAATAATCCGTTACATAACCACCTACAGTAGGCGCTAACATTGGCGAAAGCCCAACAACCAACATTAATAATGAAAATACTTTTGGAATATCACGCACAGGAAATAAATCACGTACCATAGAAACTGATGCCACCGTAGCAGCACAACTGCCCACAGCTTGTATAAATCGCAAACCTATAAAAGTGTCAATGTCTTTGACAAAAACACAACCTAATGATGCCAAAATGTAAACTAAAAGCCCAATAAACAGTGGTTTTTTTCTACCAAAACGATCTAATAGCGGACCGTAAAGCAACTGTCCAGCTGATATTCCAATGAAATAACTAGACAAAGTCATGGCAACTTTAGCCACCGAAGTATTCAAATCTTTAGCAATTCCAGAGAACCCAGGTAAGTACATATCTATTGAAAACGGCCCTAAGGCAGTAAGTGAACCCAGAATTAAGATTAATTTGAAATATTTACCTTTAGTCATGAAATGTAAAATTTAATTTCTGGCAAAGGTAGAATAATAAAACCCTAAAAAGACTCCAAATTTCCTGCTATAAAACCAATATAATTAGCGACTTTTTTTCTTTAGGAGCAACTCTCGCTATGCATTACAAGCTTTGCGGCTTCAAACCTTTTTTCTAGGTTGTGGCAGGAGCTTCCGCTGGTCGCTCTACCACAACCAGAAAAAAATGGTTCTCCGTTCGCAAAGGCTTTTCACTGCTATCAAGGCTAAAAAAAACTACAAAAATTAATCCCGTTTAAGATTAACTACACTATTCACAACTCAAATTATTTTTGATTTAAATAAATACAAAAACAAAATTTTTAATCAGAAGATTCGGTAGAATAGTATATATTTGAAATTAGAAATTAATCGGGTTTCATAGCAATAAATTAGAACATATTTGTTTTGTTTTTGAACATAGAGTAAATACAATAAAGAGGTTATATTACGAGCATGGAGATACTAATAAATTATTTGAATATGACTTGCCCAATGAAAAACTAATTGAATTTAAATAACAAGTAAATTAAATAGAGGTTTAAACGACTATTTAATACCCTACTCTTTATAAAACAGTACAATTGTCAGTTCGAGCGGAGTCGAGAACCACTATTTAGATCTCGAATCCGCTCGATGTAACAAAAACTGAATTGGATCATTGTAAAGCGATAAATGAAAACATATAAAAATGAATAAAACGATTTTAATAACTGGAGCAAGTAGAGGAATTGGATTCGCTTTAGCCGAAAAATTTTTAGAAAATGGTTTCAAAGTAATTGGAACATCAAGATCAGGAAAAGTTAATGGAATACAACATAAGAGTTTTGATGTTTTAAAATTGGACTTATCAGATTTTAAAAATATAGAATTGTTTAAAAAAGAGATTATAGACAAGGGAATAAAAATAGATATTTTAATAAATAACGCGGCCATTGGACCAGATTTAGATTTTAGTAATCCCGAAGAGATAAGTTTTAAACAAACTTTTGATGTTAACGTTATTGGAACAACTTTTTTAACGGAATCATTGATCGAAAATATAAAATTAAAAGGAAAAATCATCAATATATCTTCAGAAATGGGATCTATTGAATTGTGTAATCGTTTTGATTCTGTTGCTTATAGAATGTCTAAAACAGCATTAAATATGTACACTAAAGTTTTGTCAAATAGACTTTTAGAAAATATAAAAGTAGCCTCAATCCATCCGGGTTGGGTAAGAACAACAATTGCAAAAAGTAATATTACTGATGGTCTACTTTCAGCATCTGAATCTGCAAATGAAATTTATAAATTTGTCGTTTCTAACTTTCAAACGGGAATATTTTGGAATATAGAAACACAAAGTGAGTTTAAGTGGTAAAAAAAATAGATCACTTCACAAATTTTTTTTTTTGTTAAACTCATTGTAACAATAAGTTTGCTGCGCTTAAAATTTATTATAAGTGATAAAAAAATGATTTCAATAAAATAAAAAAATGACACATCAAGAAATATTAAAAAAAGTAGAGTGGCAAGATTTAAGGAAATTATCTTTGAAAGAAATGCTTATTGAAAATAATCTAACTATTCCTTGGGCATTATCATCATGGATTCTAGCTTATTTTGAATATTATTGGATTGCACTTCCTTTCTCAGCTTTCTTTTTTTTAACTGGGTTAAGACAAGTACACAACGGATTTCACAATTCCCTTGGAACAAATAAGTTTTTAACTTGGCTATCCTTGTATATAAATAGTGTTTTAATGATGGTTTCAATTCATGCGGTTAAATTTAATCATTTGAGACACCATAAATATTGCTTAACCGACGAAGATCAAGAAGGGAAATCGGCGCACATGACTTGGTATGGAGCAATACTTTATGGACCTATTCACGTTTTTAAAATTCACCAAATTACATGGAAAATAGGAAGTAAAAAGTACCGTAAAAACATGTTGATTGAGCTTTTTTCAATTATGATTCTTATAGCAATTGCATTTTATTTCAATATATATTTGCTATACTATCATATGACAATAATGATTATAGGGGAATTTTTAATGGCATTTTTTGCTGTTTGGACCGTGCATCACGATACTCACGAAAATCCTGGTTTAGCTCGTACTCAAAGAAGTAATTGGAAAAATAAAATAACATTTAGTATGTTTTATCATTTAGAACATCATTTATTTCCTGCAATTCCAACTATAAAACTTCCTGAACTGGCCAGAAGGATTGATCAAGCAATTCCTGAAATAGAGAAGAAACAAATATTTTAATAGCTAATTAAAATGGTCTTTAAATGTTAGGAAGTAACAATAGGTTTTCAAATCCAGTAATAAAGGATGAAATTGAAATTCTTTTTGAGTCAGATGAAAAGTTGATTTTTAGGACTTTTTTAAAACCAAATGGGGGGCAATCTGGGGTTCATTATCATACAAAAATAACGGAAAAATTTACAATTATTGAAGGAGTACTAAATGTAATTGTGAATAACATTGAAAGTGTACTTAAAACCAATAATGAATTAGTTATTAACGCATTAGATCGTCATCAATTTATAAATAAATCTGGAAAGAATGTGATTTTTGAAGTAGAGATAACACCATCAATCCAAATTAAAAATGGATTACAAATAATATACGGCTTAGCTCAAGATGGAAAAGTTTATAAAAACGGACTACCTACAAATATATTTTATATGGCTATCGCTATAAAAATGATGGATGCTTATGTTCCTGATTTGCCACTTTTTATTCAAAAAATAGGAATACTATCTTTGGCATTTATTGGCAAGATTACGGGATTAGAGAAAAAAATAGTCAAGAAATATTGTTATTAAATAACTGTTGTATAAATTATTAAATAAAGAAAATGAAATTTAAATCGTGGAAATACATAGTAATTGGAATCGTTATTTTGAGTTTAATTAGTGTTTGGTCTTTTAAAAAATTCAATTTTAATAACAATTTTACTATTGGTCAAAAACTAGATAGTATCAATGGCGTAGTTGTTTATTATAACGGTGGTGTAAATAATGTTACAGGGAGAAATACAACAAGTGACGGTTATAATTTAGGATTAAAATATCAATGTGTTGAGTTTGTAAAAAGATATTATTATGAACATTTTAATCATAAAATGCCAGACAGTTATGGACATGCTAAAGACTTTTTTGACCATTCAGTTGCTGACGGAAAGAAAAATGAAAAGCGTAGTTTAATACAATATACAAATCCAAGTTTGGCAAAGCCGAAGAATGGTGATCTTGTGATTTTTAGCGGAACTGTTTTTAATAAGTACGGACATGTAGCAATAATTTCAAATGTAAAAGAAAATGAAATTGAAATAATACAACAAAATCCAGGCCCTTTTAGTCCATCAAGAGTTAATTATGGTCTTAAATATAAAGATGGAAAATGGCACATTGAGAATGAGCGCATTTTAGGTTGGTTAAGAAAAGAAAAAGCAGAATAGTAAGACATCATATTGTTTTACAATACAAAATGCGTTGATCTTATAACGGTTAAAATGATTTCAACAATTCTAATTAACCTAAACAACCATCATTTTTATTACTAATACTAAAATCGAACTAATGATATTATCCTTTTCAGTTAGTTTATCAAATACATCTTTACTAAACATATAGAGTTTAGAGGGTTTTTTAGAAATTCCTACTTTACGCTTGTCTTCTAAAGGTACAATATAGGGTTTACTGATTGCTTTTTTTCTAAAGTTCCTGTTGTCGAGTTCAATATTTAATAAGATTTCAAATGCTGATTGTAACTCATTCAAAGTGAATTTGGTTGGAACCAAATCAAACATAATGGGCTCAGTCATAATTTTGGTTTTCAGATCATCGTAAGCATCGTTGATGATGTTTTGATGATCAAATCCTATTTCGGGTAACGTATTTATGGCAAACCATTTAAAATCGCTATTCTTTTCAATAATAATATTTTCTAATGGTAGCGTTAAATAATAAATTACAGTAAGATTGCGGGTTTCGCCACCTTTACTTCTAATCCATAGTAAATCCTTGTCAGTTTGAACTCTTTTGTGGCTTCCGTATGTTCTAAATTGTTTCTTGTTACCGAATTGTTTACTAGTAATGGTTTTTAAAATATTATCAGCAGATTGTGCTAAATTATTGCTTTTAAAAACATTTTGTCCCGGCAAGATCCAATCGTCAATTACAGGGTAGTTATCATCGAATAAGTTTAGGGTTCTTTTTTTTAATAAAACACTGAGGTTATCTGTGTCTAAACCAAATATAACACATTCTACAGATAAGTTATTTATTTTTCTAAAGTCCATAATTCAAAGTTGCATTTGCAATAAAATAGTACACCTTACAAATATAATTATTTTAAGCTTTTGACTGTTATTCTAACGGTTTTGTTTTAGAATATTGTACTCGAGTTTTTCTATTATTATTTGTTTTGAAAATTGATTTAAGAAACTGTAAAAACAAAGCAGAACATTTTTCTCATTAAGACCTAGTTACTATTATACAAATACATTTTCTGAATTCAATTTATTATTTATTGGATTCTAATTACTGACTCAATTCCTTATTTAAAACCATTATGTTTCAATTATAATTGTGTATTTTTAAGCCTTTAAAAAAGCAATCAAAATTAAATTTCTAGTTACGCAATAATATGGCAAAATTCTTTTATCTCAATGCAGAAAATTTAAGTTCATTGCCTGCTAATGTTGCTGTTCCCTCTTATAATCGTGATTTAATTAAAACGAGCATTTTACATATCGGAGTGAGCAATTTTCATCGTTCGCATCAAGCGTATTACATTCACGAATTAATCGATAAATACAAAGAGCTTAATCATGGAATTTGTGGTGTCGATTTATTAGATTCTGACAGAAAAATTTATAATATTCTAAAAGACCAAGACGGTCTTTATACTTTATACACTAAGGAGTCTAATGGTGCGCATAAAGCGAAAGTTATAGGTTCAGTTGTAGAATATTTTTATGGCCCTGAAAATCCATTAGCAGTTATCGAAAAAATGGCTAGCCCTGAAATTAAAATAATATCGTTTACTATTGCTGAGGACGGTTACTTATTAAATGAAATTACTGGTGCTTTTGATATTAATCATCCTGCTGTGAGTGATGATGTTAAAAATCCTTTTAATCCAAAAACTGTTTTTGGTTATCTAACACAATCTTTTAAATTACGAAAAGCGCGAAACCTACCCGGTTGTACTCTTCTTTCCTGCGACAATATAAAGTCTAACGGCGATACAATGAAACAGTCTTTGTTTGATTACGTGAGTAAAACAGCACCAGAACTCTTAGATTGGATTACTAAAAACACTAGTTTTCCCAATACGATGGTTGACCGAATCACACCTATCACAAATTCGAACGACATTAGTATGCTCAAAGATGATTTTGCTATTAGCGATCAATGGCCAGTGGTTTGCGAGCCTTTTTCACAATGGGTTATTGAAGATAAATTTGTTCACGCAAGACCCAATTTAGAGAAGGTAGGAGTGCAGTTTACTAAAGATATAGGTCCCTACGAAAACTTAAAATTAAGGTTACTTAATGCCAGTCACTCTATTTTAGGAATTTTAGGAACTTTACATGGTTATAAAACGGTTTATGAAGCGGCTAGCGACAACGATTTTATGTTTTTTCTAAAATCTTTTCTTGATGATGAAGTTACGCCAACTCTAACTGATTCAAATAATGAACGCATTACTGAATATAAAAATAGTCTAGTTTCTCGATTTTTGAATCCGCATATTAATGACCAATTGTTTCGTATTTGCCAGGAAAGTTCTGCTAAGATTCCGTTGTTTATATTGCCTACCGTTAAACACCAATTACTAAACGATCAAAATATTAAAAGAGCAGCCTTTGTTATTGCAGCATGGGCGAAGTATAATGATGGCGTTGATGATAACGAAAACAGCTATAATATCTTAGATACCATGAGTGGAACATTGATTAGAACAGCAGCACTTTCGATACAAAACCCAATAAAATTTATTGAAATTAAAGCTATTTTTGGAGATTTGAGTCAAAATGAAACCTTTGCTTCTTCATATATAGAGGCACTTATGCAATTGCGTGCAAACGATGTGAAAAGTTGTATAAAAAAAATGATTTTGAACTAGTAATGGATTTAAAATTTTGGATAAAAAAAAACTTCATAAAATGAATTATGAAGTTTAATCAACAATTATTACAAACAAACATAAATAAACAATTGCTATTTTTAATAGAATTAATAATTAGCTGCGTAATTAATTTGTGAAATTATTTAGTTCAAGTTTTTTAATTTAATTAGAAGCTAAAAAAAATAAGATCAGCATTCTTAATTAGATTTTAAGCATATTGTTCTAGGGATAATTTTTATAGTTTAAAAGAGATGTTTACCCTATCAAATTAAGAATTTCTTTTTCCTCTATTTTTGGATTAGCACCTTCGCGGCTTGCTACTAATGCACCTATTGCACAAGCATGATCTATAGCTTCTTGGGGGTTGCTATTTTTCATTAATTTACTAATAATTGTAGCCAAGAATGAATCTCCAGCGCCTACCGTATCTACTACTTCAACATGGTATCCTGAGTTGTAATAAAAAGTATTATCTATATATAATACAGCACCTTGACTCCCTCTAGTTACACAAATACATTTAGCATTAGTTTTCTCAGCAATAAACAAAATGGTATGATCAAAAGACTGATTTGTAGAACCCAGTAATCCGGCAACTTCGTAGATTTCATCATCATTAAACTTGATGAAATCTGCTTGTGTCATCAAGTATTCTAAGACTACAGCAGTGTAATAAGGCTGGCGTAAATTGACGTCAAAAATTTTATATTTAGCTACTTTTAATAGTTCGTACAAAGTCTCTTTTGATGTTATATTTCGTGAAGCCAAACTACCGTAAATAAAAACATCTGAAGCTTTTACTAAGTCTAAAGCCGTTTGTGTAAGTTCAATATAATCCCAAGCTCTAGGTTGCATGATATCATAAGTAGCCGAACCTTTTTCGTCTAAAGTCACTTTTACTTTTCCGGTTTTATATTTGGTGTCAATCTGAATTGCTATAGTATCAACGTTATTCTTATTCAAAAAATCAATTAGTTCCTTTCCTTTTTTTCCTTTGCCTACGCGGCTAATTAAAGCGACTTCATTATTCATAGACGCTAATCTAACCGCAACATTTAGGGGTGCTCCGCCAATTTTTTTATGAGTAGGAAATACATCCCATAATATTTCTCCAAAACAAGTCGCTTTTATCATCTTTTTTATTTTAAAAGTTTACTGTTTAAGGCTATTAGACATTTTTCTATACCAAAAGTAGTAATATCTTGATAAGCTTTAGAATAAGCTTCAGAAAAAACCGCTGATTGGCTTAATTTTCCAAAAACTTCTTCATTTTCAATGAAAATTTTAGGATTGTCTGTAGCTAGTATTGCTTTCGCGAAAAGCGTATCTGACAAAGCGTCTTTGATATTTATTTTTTCGTTTTTTTCATTCACACCTAAGCAATAAATTGCCCATGCAGCAATTATAAAAGCAGCATTAGTAATGGTTCCGTTTAATTTTAGTTGTGCTTGAACGGTTGGTAAAATGAATTTAGGAATCTTAGCAGAAGTTTCAGAACAAATGCGATCAACTTGATCTTTAATATAAATATTACTAAAACGAGCTATTAAAGTTTTTTTGTATTTAGGTAAATCAACACCTTCAAGGTCGTGTAGGGTAGGAGTAACTTCATTATCTAAATAATTAGCTAAAAAAGTGCCAATTTCAGGGTGGCTAATTGCTTCATCAATGGTATTGTAACCCAGTAAACTTCCTAGAATCCCAATAACTGAATGACCAGCATTTAATAAACCCAATTTCATTTTTTCAAAAGGTTCAACATCAGTGACAAACTGTACGCCAACTGACTCTAAATTAGGTCTACCAGCAATAAAGTTATCCTCTACAACCCATTGCTGAAAAGATTCGCAAACCACAGGCCATTGATCTTCAATTCCTGAAACATTTTTAAGTTCAGCTATGTCACTTGCTACAGTAGCAGGTGTGATGCGGTCTACCATACTATTAGGGAATGAAACATTAGCTTCAATCCATGGCAATAAATCTGGCTCAACAAACCTTACGTATGCCGAAAGCATTTTTTTAGCAACAGCTCCATTACCTTCAATATTATCGCAAGAAAGTAGTGTCACTGCGCCACTATTATTTTCTTTACGGAGTTTTAATGCTTGGGTTAAGTACCCAAAAATAGTTTTTGGAGTAGTAGCATTTTTACTATCGTGAATAATTTGTGGATTCTCTAAATTAAATTCGCCCGTAGCTTCATTCAGGTTATAGCCTCCTTCTGTTATTGTCAATGTAATAATTTTCACATCAGGATTTGCCATTTTTTGAATTACTGCTTTTGGGCTATCTGGAGCAAATAAATACTCTGTAATAGACCCAATAACGCGCTTTGTTAAAGTTCCGTCAAGTTCTTTTACGACTAAAGTATATAAACCATCTTGGGCTTTTAATGTGTCGTAAATTTTTTGATCAAAAGATAATAAAGCCACGCCACAAATCCCCCAATTAGCATTTGCTTTGTCGTGTAATAATTGGTCTAAGTACATGGCTTGGTGCGCTCTATGAAAGCCTCCAACACCTACGTGTACGATACCTGTTTTGATATTTTCTCGGTTATAATTGGGTACAGCAACCCTATCAGCAAGTTCTTTCAAACTGCTGTTGCTTAATGTAATATGTTTCATGATTTATTGTTTTTTGCCTTCGAATTTTTGAAATAATACTGCTAAAATGATAATACCCCCTTTTACCACTTGTTGTGGGTAGGATGGTACATTTAATAAGTTCAAGATGTTCCCTATTAATCCTAAAATAAGTACTCCCATTAAGGTGTTTATTGCAGTTCCTTTTCCGCCATTTAAACTTGCACCACCAATAACTACAGCAGCAATAGCATCTAACTCCCAAGAAACGCCCATATTAGGAGAACCTAAATTTGTTCTTGAAGCGGTAATAATAGCCGCTACGGCTGCTAATGAACCTGAAATAGCGTATACTAAAAATTTATATTTGTTTACTTTAATTCCTGATAGGCGAGAAGCTTCCTCATTACTTCCCATTGCGATTACCAACCTTCCAAATACATTGTATTTTAACATTACAGAAGTCATTGCAACAATAATGAAAAATACAATAGCAATATTAGGTATACCAATAGTAGATTTATTAGCAAAGTCAGACATGAAGGCTCCACCAGCAGAATCGAATGTGATAGGAGAACCTTTAGAATAAATAAAACCTAATCCTCTAGCGATAGTCATTAAGGCTAATGTGGCTATAAATGGAGCAATTTTTTGATAAGCGACTAGATATCCTGAGATACTCCCGAGTGCAAACCCTAATAGAATAGTCAATACAATTGCGACAGGTAAAAGCACTGAATTGATTAAAAGCGCAAAAGTGACCGCTAATAAAGCCACTAATGAACCAACTGAAAGATCAATTCCTCCGGTAAGGATTACGATTAGCATACCAATGCTAATAACCCCAATACCAGCTACTTGTTTTAGTAAATTAGAAAGATTTGTTTCTGTAAAAAACACATCAGATATTAATGCTGAAAAAATCATTAGCAATACAAAAATGACAATTGTATTGTGTTTTATTAAAAACTTTAGTATTCCACCAGGAGTACTAAGTTGTTGTTTTATAGTTAAATTCATCTTTTTTATGTTTAATGTTATTTAAAATTTAATATTTTAATTCTTCGCCAATAGAATATCTTAATATATTTTCTTCAGAGAATTTATCTTTAGGCAATTCGCCAAAAATGCTTCCTTTGTGCATTACTAGAATTCGGTCAGCAATTCCCATAATCTCAGGCATATCAGAAGAAATTACAATTACCGCAACTCCTTTTTTTGCTACCTCGTTTATAAGGTTATAAATTTCTACTTTGGCACCAACATCAACTCCTCTTGTAGGTTCATCAATAATTATTAATTTACTATCAATACTCAACCATTTGGCAAGAGCTACTTTTTGTTGATTACCTCCAGATAAATTTTTGACATCAATCTCACAGCTAGGTGTTTTTATATTTAGTTTATCTATTAAGCCCAGAACATTATTAAACTCCTTTTCATTATTTATAAAACCTAGCTTACTAGAAATAGGTTTAAAACTAGTAATACTAATATTTCTTCTTATAGAAAGTGGCAAAAACACGCCTTCTTCTTTCCTATCTTCGGATACAAATCCTATTTCGTGTTTTACAGCATCAACAGGTGTTTTTGTAGTAATTACTTTTCCGTTTAAAATAAGTGTACCTGATTTCTTTTTATCGGCACCAAAAATTAGTTTCGCCATTTCGGTTCTTCCACTGCCTCCTAAACCAGCTATACCAAGTACTTCTCCCGCTCGTACTGAAAAAGAGACGTCTTTTACGAAGTTATCACTTCCAGTAAGATTTTGAACTTCAAAAATGGGTTCATCACTTATAACTACATTTCGAGTAGGAAATAAATCCTCTAATTCTCTACCAATCATCAATCTAATAACACCATCTTTATCAATATCCTTAGTAGCCATGCTACCCGTATCAACACCGTCTTTAAGTACTGTAATGGTATCTGCAATTTTAAAAATTTCTTCTAAATGATGGGAAATATAAATAATAGACATGCCGCCATTTTTAAGTCTGATCAAATTATCAAATAATTTTTTAGCATCATTAGGATCAAAAACGGTGGTAGGTTCATCAAGAATCAACACTTTGGTGTCTTCTGATAAAGCTTTTGCAATTTCGACTACTTGTTTTTGAACAATGCTTAAATCTCTAACTTTGGCTGAAGCATCAATTACAAAACCCAAAGAATCAATTAATTCTTGTGCATCTTTAGTAATTTTTTTCCAGTTCATCCAAAATTTACTCGCACCTAATTTGTGTAAATAAATATTTTCGGCAACAGATAGATCGTTTACCAAAGACAATTCTTGGTAAACAACACTAATACCTAATAATTGACCATAGTGGGTATTTTTAGGATTTATCTCTTTTCCATTAAGCAATACTGTACCACTATCTTTTTGATGTACGCCGCTAAGAATTTTAACTAATGTTGATTTTCCTGCGCCATTTTCGCCTAATAAAGCATGGATTTCCCCATGCTTCACTTTTAAATCAACACCCTCAAGTACAGAAACAACACCAAAACTCTTGGTTATTCCGGTCATTTCAAGTCGGTATTCACTTTCTGAATTTCCCATTTAATTTAGTTTTATAATATTAAAACAATGCTTTTGGATTGTAATACTGAGCTGCATTTTCTTTAGTAATCAATAATGGCGCTGTGTAAGAAGTTTTAGGAAAATCTCTTTTACCATTAATGTATTGAATTGCTGCTTCTACAGCATTTTTTCCAATTTGAACGGGGCTATTCATAGCTGTACAACCGTAAAAATCAGTATCCATAATGTATTTGATAGCTTCTTTTTGACCATCTGCACCAGCTACAATTAAGATATCCTTAGTTTTACCTGCTTGAGCAATTGCTTTGATAGCACCCAATACACACACATCAGATTCTGTAATTACTACATTAACATCCGGATGAGCAACCAATACATCTTCCATGGCTTTTAATCCACCTGCGTAAGTCCATTCTGTGTACATTTGAGTAACTACATTTAGATCAATATATCCTAAAGTTCGTAATTGCTCTTCAGTAATACCTTGTAAAAGTCCTTGTTTACGAGTTGCTCCAACAGGGTTTCCTGCATTTCCACTCAATAAAGCAATTTTCATTTTTTTAGAACCAAACTTTTTAGCAACCCATTCTCCAGCTAATTGTCCGTTAGCCAAGTTATTTGATTGAATAGTTGTCACAAAATAAGCCGATGGATCAATAGAGCTATCGATAATGAATACTGGAATATTAGCCGCTTTAGCTACTTTAGTTACAGCCACTAAAGCCATAGGATCTTTAGGGTTTAACAATAAAGCATCAACACCTTTAGTGATCAAATCTTCAACAGCAGCAATTTGTTTGTTGATATCACCTTGACCATCAGCAGATAAAAACTCCATTCCGTTAACTTCCGTATTTTCTTTAATACTTGTTAAAAGTGCTTGGTAGTAAGGAGCATCAAGTGAAGGTGTACAATACCCTATTTTTAATCCTTTTAAATCTTTAGCACTTTCAGTTTTAGTTATTCCTTCACTAGTTGTTTTGTCTGTAGCTTTTGCATCATTACTTTTGTCAATACAGCCAGTCATACTTACGGCTATTGCCATTACTAAAAATGGTTTAACTGATTTCTTTAAAAAATTTCTCATGGTTATTTGTTTTTTAATCGTTAATAAATTTAAAATATAAATGCTATTAAAATATTCTTAAGTCAACTTGTAAAACTGCTTTTTGTTTTTCAGGATTCCACATTGCAATAACTTCAACAGGCAATTCAAAATTTGCTGCCTTTATTTTTCGGGCATAAACAGCACCTACGTTAATGATATTCCCTTTACCTTCAGTATAAAATGTTTTGTCAGTGATAAAAGACCAAGCACCACCAGCAAATAAGCTTAAACTATTGTTATCTTGTTCCCATACTTTACTTTTTACCTCAAAATAATGGGTATAGGAATCTTTTAACGATCCATCAGTTTGCACTTCGTAATCTCCTGATCTACCAGCTAATATTGTTGCTAAATACAATGAAGTTTTTTTAGTTACTTGATATCCAAAGTTTAAATCTACAAAATTATATCCTTGTTTTTTATCGTAACTCCAGTAATGCAATTTATCACCTCTTTCTTCAACACCAGTATAATTGTTATGAGAGACTGCTTCAACAAAGAATTTGTCTGTAATATGATAGGATGTATAGATTGACAATTCTTTGTAACTCGCGTTTATTTGTTCGCCATTATAATTTGTTGTTGTAGTTGCCGAAAAACCAGCGCCACCCCAAAGTCCAAAAGTAAATTTCTTATTTCTAGAATTGTATTCTAAATTAGTTGCTAGCATAGGTGCAGGCGTAACTACAAATCCATGCCATGTATGCATGTTCTTTAAATGCAAACCTATATTGAATGGTTTGTAATCATCCTCAACAATACTTGCTTGTTCTGTGTCCTCTTTTTTTTCTTGTGCTTTTATTGCATTATACGACAGTAGAAAACCAACAGTTAGTAGTTTGAAAATTAATTTGCCATTAGGTTTGAAATGGCTCGCTGCATATGTAGCGCTTTTTGATTTCAGGATTAATAATTTCATGATCAATATTTTTTGGTTCGGTTTATTTTATAAAACGTATTATTTACGCTTTATAAAAACAAATGTATATTATTTTTTAATATAATAAATACCAAAAGGGAATAAAAAAAATGATTATTTTATTTTAAAGCCTTATTTGTTAAATTATTAATACTAAATCATGTATATTTTTACATATTTATATTACGTTTATTTAACGCTTTATTGAATTATATTAAAAATAATTACTAGAATACTACTTTAAATTACAAATACTTCAAAACGACACTATTTACTCAGACAAGACAAAAAACACCAACTACATCGTTTTTTTAGTAAGTTAAAATTGATAAAATTTACTTTTGAATTCCAATTCTCGTTTATAAACCTTTTAAAAATTTCAAATTTTCGATTGAGGTTCTTTGTTAGGTTAATTAGTAACAGTTTTAGTTTTTTTAATATTTGCGCATTGATCATCATAAAATAATGATTTTCAATATCTAATGAATTTTCACTGCCTATTATGGCTAATCAAGTAACATTAATAAGAAGATTATGGTTTGATTTAAAGCGGTAAATGCTTTTGAAATTTAGCAACGTTGGTTTTTAATCAGAATATTCAGTTATAAATTATATATTTGAAATATGCTTGAGTATACAAGGATTATTGTTTAAGCAATAAATAACTTTATAACTCTTAGTCTTATACGTTTGATACTTATATAATGATTAGAAAATATTCCCAAAAAGACAAATTAGAAGTAATTAAATTGTTACAGCAAAATACTCTTGATTACTTTGATCCAGCAGAGGAAAGTGACTTAGAAAATTATTTAGAAAAGGAAGTAGAAGATTATTTTGTTTATGAAGAAAACGAAAAAATAATAGGAGCGGGCGGAATCAACTATTTTGCACAAGATAGAATTGCCCGAATTTCGTGGGACTTAATAGCTCCAGAAGCACAAGGAATGGGAATAGGAAAAAAACTAACGCATTTCCGATTCAGCCATTTGAATAATAATCCAAATGTAGAATTGATTGTAGTAAGAACCACACAGCTTGTTTATGGATTTTATGAAAAAATGGGATTTAATTTAATAAAAGTCGAAAAAGATTTTTGGGCAAAAGGTTTTGATCTTTACCTAATGCAAATGAAGAATAGAATTGACGCTAAATAACATTAGAAATATAGATTTTAAAACAGCATTATGAAAATAACTTATACATTCTTAATTCCTATTTTGTTTATGTTAATTAATTCTAGTCAAGAAATGATCCGAGATTATGATTTTAATTTAAGAAAGATTGCGGAAATGAAAACTATATTGAATTTCAAAAATAATAACTTGGTTTACCAACAAAGAGTTATTGTTGCTGATACAATTACAAATTGGCAATTTTATAAAGATTCAGAATTATTATTTAAAAGTAATATTTTAGACTCTAATCGTCTAGCAGGTACAGTTAAAACTAATGATAATTATAAGTTTTTAATTTTTAAATTGTTTTATGATTTTAACAATCAAATAATGGATCGAAAAATTGAACTAATTTATAATAACAAAATATTGATAGCTTTTAAAGATAAAAATAGAAGTCACGTTCCATTTTTATTATCCAAAAATGAGATTGATAAAATCATAAAAGCTAATATAGGCAAAGAAATTTACATTAATTATATTGACAGCATTCACAAAAAAGGAATGATAATAGGTGTTTTGAATTTTATCAATTGATTATCAAGATCTCCACAAACAAATAATATCAACCAAAAACCGAATATAACAAATGCAAAACAAACATACTGGATGGCAAAGAATGTTACTAATAATTATTCCCTACTTTATGATAGTAGGAATTTTTCAATATATTGGGGCCATAATTGCTGGATTTAATATTGATGAATTCAATTATGATAAAACATCTTTTCAAAAAGTAATTGTGTCGCTCTTTAGTTGTATGGGAACTCTATTAGTTATTGCGCTTTTTATGCAATATCTTGATAAAGAGAAGTTCATAAAACTAGGTTTTCAAATAAAAAACAAGCTTAAGGACATCAAATTAGGACTTTTAGTTGGCTTTGCCATAATGTCTTTTGGGTTTTTAATATTAATGTTTAGCGGCCAAATTACTTTTATTAGAGTCAATTTTGATCTAAAAGAAATCCTATTGTCTATTTTACTATTCACATTTGTAGCAATAACCGAAGAAACATTATTGAGAGGTTACATCTTAAGGAACCTAATGACCTCCTTCAATAAATACCTCGCATTATTAGTTTCGTCAGTTGTATTCTCTTTAATGCATGCCTTTAATCCTAACATTGATTTATTTGCATTAGTAAATATATTCTTGGCAGGAATACTCCTTGGATTGTCTTATATTCATACTAAAAATTTATGGTTTCCTATTTCGTTACACCTGAGTTGGAATCTATTTCAAAGCTGGTATGGTTTTAAAGTAAGCGGTTTAACGATGTATTCATTAGTTGAATTTACCCTAAATGATAAAAACAGAATCAACGGCGGCGATTTTGGGTTTGAAGGTTCTGTTTTAGCAGTTGTTTTCCAATTTATAGCAATATTAGGAATCGAAATATATTTTAGAAAAAGAAATGTACCAACAACAGTAGCTATAGTTTAAAAAACAATTCATGAAAATAGTAATCTTCAGTTTTATTTTACTTTTTAGCGCATCCCATTCTTGTTTTTCCCAAGAAAAAGTGGCAGCTGGAACAGAACAGCATAGTATTTCAAAAGTAAAATACAAAAAACACACCCTAGAGATCGATACACTGTGGGTTTCACAAAATGATACTACAGTTTTTAAACAAGAAGAAATCTTCATTCACCGTCCTTGTTCTAAACCTCAACTAGTAAAACAATATCAGTTGCTTAATCCCATTGAAGGCGCATATTATTTTATTTACAATGATGAAAAACAGCTAATAAAAGCTGGAAAATATACTATAGAACAGCGTTACGAAGGGCAACAAAATAAACAAGGTAATTTTTACGATTCAAAAAATTACAACTATAAAAACAACGGAAAGTTAGCATTCATACATTATCAAGAAGATGGGAGGAATTTAAAAACAGAATACTTTGACAGTAAAAAACGATTAAAAAGTATAAGATACCTTAATAAAAAATCTGGAGAAATTTCAAAAATCGAAAACTACAAAAAAGGATTACTCCAAGAAACACGAACAATTAAAGCTATACCATAAAAAAAAGCCTGACAGAAAAAGTATCTGTCAGGCTTTTTTTTAATAATGCTGTAAATTACGCAGTAATTTCAACAACTTCAAGATCAAAAATAAGATCCTTACCAGCTAATGGGTGATTTCCATCAAGAACCACAGATTCAGGCTTAACCTCAACCACTAATAAGTTCATTTCTTGTCCTTCTGGAGTTTTAGAAACTAATCCCATTCCAACTTCTGGAGTCATTTCTTGAGGCAATTCGCTTCTAGGTACTTCGATAATCAAATCTTCACGAGGATCTCCGTAAGCATCATCTTTTGCAATGTTTATCGTTTTTTTCTCATTTAATTTCATATCAATTAGGCCCTTTTCAAAACCAGGAATCAAACGTCCTTCTCCTAATGTAAAAGCTAATGGCTCTTTACCTTCAGATGTATCAAATACTTGTCCGTCTGCTAATTTTCCTGTGTAATGTACTTTAACCGTGTTGTTCTCTTTAACTTGAGTCATAACTTTTTTTAATTTTAAAATCTTTAATTTTTGTAAAAAGATTATTATTTAAACTTAATTATCTTATTTAGCACTAAAACTAAGCCAAAAACCCCTTTTTTAAAAGAAATATTCAAAAAACAGTCAAAACTTAATGATTCTTTTACATTTTGGGGTTTTTTAGCTTTCTAAGCTAAAATTATTACAAATAGAAGAGTTGACTTTGCATAATCGGAAATTATGTCAGTAAGAGTAATTTTAGATACTGTTTTAATTAAGCATATCTTTTGGGTGAAATTAATTATACTACTTAAGTACTTATGGAATCTATCTTTTCTAAAATCAATCCAAACTTATTTTTATAGCAATAGTAAATTTCGAATAATAGAAAACCTTTTAAAAATACATATATTTACTTTCATCTTACACGGTTAGGGGTTTATTGTCATGGTTTTTTTGTGTCTAAATAAGTAAAACAACTTTTAAAAGTAAAAATAAACACACCAAACATAGCAAAAACGGCTATAATGAACTTATTTAATTTTAGACATATAAAGAAAGATTTTGATTCACTAAAATTCTTTCAAATGATGAAATGAAATTTATCTTAGAAACCACAAATTGATCACCTGTTCTTTTGGTTTTATATAGAGATTCACAACCTTATTAATTTAAGTTAAATAAATCCTAATTGATCTAGGTCAATGATATTGCTTATAGACTACAGTAAATTTGTAATAATTAACAATGAATCAAACTAGACATGAATAAGCAACAGCTATTAACACCATATAATAAGAACCTTACCTTAAGCAATAGAGTAGTCATGGCGCCTATGACACGTAGTAGAGCAAACAATGAAGGTCATGTACCTACAGATGAATTGCAAGGACTATATTATGAGCAACGTGCATCTGCAGGTTTAATAATTAGCGAAGGTTCTCAAGTATCGACTGCGGCTGTAGGGTATATCAATACACCTGGTATTTATACTGATGAGCAAGTGGAAGGTTGGAAAAAAGTGACCAAAAGAGTGCATGATAAAGACGGAAAAATTTATATTCAGTTATGGCATGTAGGACGTATGTCTCATCCTGATTTTCATAATGGAGCTTTGCCATTATCATCTTCGGCAATAAACCCACATTCTAAGGCATTTACTCCAGAGGGTTTCAAAGATACCGTTACACCCAAAGCAATGACGATTGAAGATATTAAAACTACCGTAAATGATTTTAGAAATGCTGCTGCAAATGCAGTAAAAGCTGGTTTTGATGGAGTAGAAATTCATTCTTCTAATGGGTATTTGTTTCACCAATTTTTTAATGGAACCTCAAATGTAAGAACAGATGAATACGGTGGAAGTATCGAAAACAGATGTCGTTTCTTTTTTGAAGTTCTAGATGCTATTAAAGAAGTGATGCCACAAGAAAATATTGGAGCGCGTTTTAATCCATCATTAGACGGTATGTTTGGGATGACTATGGATGAAGAAACAATCCCAACATTTGAGTACATCATTAAAAAATTAAATGATTACAACTTAGCTTACGTACATTTATCAGAGCCTTTTACTGATGTTTCTAAAATACCATTTGCAGTAAAAGAAATTGCTAAACATTTCCGTCCTTTATACAACGGAACATTAATGATTAATGCTAATTTTGATCAAGAAAAAGGAAATAAAGTAATCGAAGAAGGAAATGCTGATTTAGTAGCTTACGGTAAGTTATACATTTCAAACCCTGATTTAGTGGAACGTTTTGAAAACAACTTAGAATTATCTTCTTGGGATCAAGATACATTTTATACCGCTGGAGCTAAAGGTTTCACGGATTATCCAACCGCTTCAAATTAAAAGACTTTAAATAAGTTTTTATAATAAAGTATTAAAAATAAATTTCAATAAACTTTAAATAAATAAAATGGCTACAACTACAGTAAAAGCATATGGTGCAACGACACCAACAGAAGAATTAAAACCTTTAAATATAGAAAGAAGAGCAGTGGGTAAAGGTGATGTCAAAATAGATATTACTTACTGTGGTGTTTGTCATAGTGATATTCATACTGTTAGAAACGAATGGCATGGATCTACATATCCAGTAGTTCCAGGACACGAAATTGTAGGTCGTGTTGTAGAAGTTGGTGATGGAGTTAGTAGTTATAAAGTAGGAGATTTAGTTGGAGTAGGTTGTTTAGTTGACTCTTGTCAAACATGTTCTTCTTGTCAGAAAGACTTAGAGCAATTTTGTGAAGAAGGAGCAACATTTACTTATAACAGTCCTGACAAACATATTGAAGGTAAAGAAACTTATGGAGGATACTCGACTTCAGTAGTTGTTGATGAAAAATTTGTCTTGCGCATACCTGAAAATCTAGACGAAGCTGCAGCTGCACCACTTTTATGTGCTGGTGTAACAACTTGGTCTCCATTAAGTCACTGGAAAGTAAAAGCAGGCGATAAAGTAGGTATTGTAGGTCTAGGAGGCTTAGGTCATATGGGAGTTAAATTTGCTCATGCTTTAGGTGCGCATGTAGTAATGATTACTACATCTCCAGAAAAAGGAAAAGATGCGAAACGTTTAGGAGCTCACGAAGTTTTAGTATCTAAAGATGCTGAAGAAATGAAAAAACACCAAAACAGCTTCGACTTCATCTTGAATACCATTCCTGTAGGTCATGAGATGGATCCTTATATAGGTTTACTTAAAATTGACGCAACAATGGTTTTAGTTGGAGCAGTAGAGCCATTAAAACCATTCAATGGAGGAAATCTTATTATGGGACGTAAGCGTATCGCTGGTTCATTAATTGGTGGTATAAAAGAAACACAAGAAATGTTAGATTTCTGTGGAAAACATAATATTACGAGTGATATTGAATTAATCAACATTCAAGACATTAATAAAGCTTATGATCGTGTTACAAGTAATGATGTAAAATACCGTTTTGTAATTGATATGAAATCACTTAAATAATATATAATTTTATTTAACGATAGTAAAACAGCATCTAAAGTAAATTTAGATGCTGTTTTTTTTATTTTTAAGTTTAAATGTTTAGATCATGAAAAACACGTTCTAAACATTTTTTTTAATTAATAACAATGCTATTTATACAACAATCCATTTGTCGGTTCAAGCGGAGTAGGAAAAATTATTTCATCTTGATTACGCGCTTATGATAAATAACGAGGTGGATAACATTATACTAGTCATTGGAATGTCTTAAACTAAATATAATTTTATGGAATTTAATTACATCTAGGAATACTTGATAAATTTGGATTACAAAGTTTTGGAGTATTATATTTTACATTTAAAATATAATCACTTGGAAAGCCTTGAACGCGAGAAGTAGTTACATTTACATTATAATTACCTAAACTATTATCTCTTTTAGTGTTGTCAATAGAAACACCTAACGAAGGACCGTTGTATTCAAAACCAGAAGCTCCTGGTTTGCATACTTTTGCTTGTTCTGAACAAGGTAGATAAGGTAAAAATAAGTGTTTTAATTTTGCTCCTGTATTCTTGTAGATAACTTTTACATCCGTTACAGTTGAATTTTCGAATTTCCCAGGTTTAATACCATTTACAGCAGGGTTAGAACTATTATAAGCTAGTTCACTAAAGTCATTATCAATACGTACAGCCCAAGTTCTACCATTATTACGCTTGTATAATTCTGATACTGATCCATTACCAAGAATACCTTCAATATAGTTTTTAAAGTCTTGACCATTCGCTCTATTTTCTTTATCAAAAATTTCAATAAAACCATGTTCAACACGTACTGCATAAGCACATCCAATTGCTGTAACATCATTTATTGTAACTTTTCCGTTTTCCATAAAATGAGGTGAAAACATCACAGGTGTTAAGCCGTTGATATTAGTTACTTTTGTAGCAAAAATGTCTCTAACACCACCTTTATTAGCAGTCTTCATAGCTAAGTTATCTGTTTCTAAACGCAAAGTAACACCACCTGTACATTTTAAGTTCTTAAACAAAATATTGTCAGCAGCATAAGCTTGAATTAATCCATAACCGGTATGTGCATCAATTTGATTTATATTTTGAATTATACCATTATGTGGCCAAGCATCACCTGGTTTATTTGTAAAACTTACTAAAATAGATGCAAAAATGGTTTTTTCATCTTTTATAGTAAAATTAGCTAACTCAAAATTGGTTACATTACCTAAGTCTACAACGATGAGGTTTTGTGAAGAGTTATTTCTCAAATTAACAATAAAATTACCTCCTTTACCTACAATACTTGCGTTCTCAATTTTCCCTTCTGTTAAGCCAGCAAAATCAAAAATTCTATGATTCTTATTTGGAGAAAGACCTATAGTTGGATAAATTTCTGTTCCTTCTTCAATTTCTATGTGTACATTAGAAAGCATTTTAATGTTACTCAAATAATACTTTCCTTTTGGCATAAGTAATTTTCCTCCACTAGCATTAGATAAGCTTAAAATAGCTTCGTTTAATTTGTCGCTATCATCATTTGTATCGGTGTTGTTAGCACCAAAATCGGTAACTAAATTCTTCTTATTAGCGAGGACACTAGTTTTAGGTTTTTTGTAAAATCTTGAAGTGTTTTCCTCAAATTCTAATGGTTTCTCTTTGATTTCAGAATTTTGAATTTCTGATAAGTTTTCATACTCTTTACTGCATTTTACTGATAATAGCGCAATAAAAAAGACGTAAAATAATTTTAATTGTAATTTCATAATAAGGTTTGATTTTTATTAATGTGCAATTTACTACCTCAAGATGTTCCTGAATGAGTATTAATTACCAAATAATAAACCTATTTTACCTATTAAATTTATTTTAAATATAAAAAAATGACTATTAAATTAATAGGATATTTTTTCCAAAATAAGTCTGTGTTGTTCTAATTCAAGTGCTGTTAGTTAACCATTTTATTAGAAATTTTAGGGGCATTTTTATAATTTCCCACAGCGCAAAGCACCGTCTAATAAATGGAATTATAGTAAAGGTTCCTAATTTTGTAGCTATTAAATAAATACATTTAAAATATATATTGTACATCTTAAAATGTTGTTCTTTTAAAAATTAGGAATTAATTATCATTGCCGATGCTTTTATTCGCTGGTGATTTTTTAAATTTATCAGATATAAAAATAAACCAAAATGGAACACTCAATCATAATTAATCCGGCAACGGGAGAAGAAATAGCAAAATACAAAAGACTAACAACAGCAGAAGCAAAAGATAAAATAGCAGTTTCTAACACCGCTTACACAAATTGGAAACTGAAAACCTATGAGGAGCGTGCGGTTTTAATGCACAAGTTAGCAGCTATTCTTGACGAGAATAAAGAAGAATACGCGCAACTCGCCACGCGAGAAATGGGAAAAGTAATTGGTCAGTCGCGTAAAGAAATTGAAAAATGTGCTTTGATATGCAGGTATTATGCTGATAAAACTAAAGAATTATTAGCTGATAAAATGGTAAAAACAGAAGCGACTAAAAGTTACGTTACTTTTCAACCTATTGGAGTAATCTTAGCAGTAATGCCGTGGAATTTTCCTTTTTATCAAGTCATTCGGTTTGCTGTTCCTGCATTGATGGCAGGTAATACAGGCGTTTTAAAACATGCTTCTAATGTTCAAGGTTGTGCCTTAGCGCTAGAGGGAGCTTTTATTAAAGCAGGTTTTCCAGTTGGGGCTTTTAGTAATTTAAATGTAGACTCAAAACACGTTAAGGATATTATTGAAGATAAAAATATTGTTGCTGTAACTTTAACAGGAAGTGATCCTGCAGGTCGTTCTGTGGCTTCAATTGCGGGGCAGAATTTAAAGAAAACTGTAATGGAATTGGGTGGAAGCGATGCGTATATTGTTCTTGATGACGCTAACTTAGAACAAGCTACTGATCTAGCCACCTTAGGGAGATTACAGAATAATGGACAAACCTGTATCGCAGCAAAACGTTTTGTGGTTCTAGATACAATTTATGACGAATTCTTAGCTTTGTATTCTCAAAAAATGAAAGCGGCAATAATGGGCGAGCCCACTGATGAAGCATCTTATTATGGTCCAATGGCACGTGCAGATTTGCGTGATGAATTGCACGAGCAAGTTTTAAAAACGGTAGCACAAGGCGGTAAATTAGTGCTTGGAGGTGAGATTCCTAATAGAAAAGGCGCTTATTATCCAGCCACTATCTTAGCCGATTTAAAACCAGGAATGGAAGGTTTTGATAATGAGTTGTTTGGTCCTGTGGCTTCTGTGATTCGTGCTAAAGATGATGCTGATGCTGTTGCATTGGCCAATAATTCCCAATATGGTTTGGGCTCTGGAGTTTTAACAACAAATAATGAACGTGGTGAAAAAATTGCTTTGCAACTCGAAGCTGGAAGTAGTTTTGTAAATAAACTAGTAGTTTCTGATCCTCGTTTGCCGTTTGGTGGAGTAAAAAATAGCGGTTACGGTAGAGAGTTAGCTGCCTACGGAATCCAGGAATTTGTGAATACTAAAACCATTTGGATAGATTAATTTGTTTTTAAAAGTGTTGCTCAAAGCTGTATTCATAAATTTAAAAAAAGCAAGTGGGTATACTGAAAATAAAATAATTTATTGGGCGTGACATAAACCGCCACTATCGTTCTGGTTAATGTCGGGCTATACGTTGCAATCTTTTTATTTTTAAAGAAAAAATAAAAAGGATTTACACTACTATCCCTCACGCAACTACTTGGATTTAAAAGAGCTGTATTGCTTTAGTTAAAGTTGATTTTTAATAATTTAAAGCATGTAGTTTTAGTAAATAAAACAAGAAAGCCTTAGTGTTTAACTAAGGCTTTCTTGTTTTTGTAACTATTATTATTTATTCGTCTTCGTTGTCGTTTTCAAACAATTCAGGGTCTAATTCTTCATTTTTAGAAGGCAATTCAAAGAAACTGAATATGGAACCGCCATAACTTTTCTTGAACGAAAAATGAATCATGTGGTCTAGCTTGGTGTATTTAGAATGCTCGATTACCATCATTCCGTCTTCATTCAAAGTGTTTTTTTCGAAAATCAACAAAACAATTCTCTCAAAAGTAGCTTGATCTAAAGCGTAAGGAGGATCGGCAAAAACAATATCAAACGAAGCTTTATTTTTTTCTAAAAACTTAAAAACGTCACTCTTAGTGGCTGCAATATTAAAGTCATATTCACTCGCTGTTTGCTTGATGAATTTTACACAACCAAAATCACCATCTACAGCAGTTATAGGTGAACTTCCCCTAGAAGCAAACTCATAACTAATGTTTCCTGTTCCAGCAAATAAGTCGAGAATTTTTAATCCTTCAAAATTAAAGTGATTATTTATAACATTAAATAATGCCTCTTTAGACATGTCTGTCGTAGGACGTACCGGCAATCCCTTTGGTGGAGAAATGCGTCTTCCTTTGTATTTTCCTGAAATGATTCTCATGAGTTGAAAAGTATATAATTTTTCCTGTTTTCGGCCTCCGAAAAATAATTATTCCATCGCAATGCTTCTACATCAACTAGATTGACATTACGAATGTATTTGTATGCTATTTTATAAAATTCACTCTCTTCATTAATGTCTCCCATTAATTCAAGCGGAAAATTTTCGGGATTTAGATTCAGTTGTTCTGCGGTGAATAAAATATAGTAAATAAAGTCTTCAACGGTTTGGTATTCAAAAGAGTTGAAGAGTAGTAATTTTTGGTTTTGGATGACAGTAATTTCAAAATGGTTTTTATTGAAATGCACATACATGGTCTTACTGTCATTGTTTTTAGAACGGTCTAAAAGTTTAGATACTAAAATGCTATTAGCATGTTTATAATCGAAAGCACCAAATTTATCAATGAAAAAATTATTCATATTCACGTACGGAATGTAAACGGCATTGATTTGGTAATTGCTGATTTCGTCAAAAGAGAAAAAATCACTTTCAAAAACTTTAGTATTGTACTGCATGTAACTCGCAATGTATTGCTCATCAAACAAGGCAGCCGGAACAAATGTTGACAGGTTGTTGCTGTGAATAATTAATACATCATCATACTGATCATTTAATTGAGGATACTCGCGAAAAGCACTTGCAAACAAGTCCTCAATTTTTATGCCTTTATCGATGGTGTCAAATTGTACTTCGTGAAAAGAACTAACGGTACCATTGAGTGTATCAAAACAACAAAAAGAAAGTCCAGACAGTGAAACCTGAATGGAGAGTTTTTTATATTTCTTTTCGGTGATATTAATAGCTGTTGTTGACATAAATTAGTTTGTAATCCGTTTTTATGGGTAATGCCACTGGGATTAAATGAGATGACAAACTTACAATTTTTTTTTATTTTTATAGCGTTATCATTCGTTCAATTGGACAGAAAAGGAAGTGTTTTTTATAGTATACTTCCTTTTATTTAAAGCTTGTTTTTAATTGATAAATGTATCTTTGTACTGTAAATCAATCACTATGCAAATCAATTTGAATCCAGAATGGCAGTCTTTTTTATCAGATGAAATTAGCAAACCTTATTTTAGCAACTTACTACAAGAAGTTGATAAAGAATATGCTAGCGGGACTTGTTTTCCTCCAAAGGAGTTGATTTTTGCTGCATTTAATCAATGCAAACCTGATAATGTAAAAGTGGTAATTATAGGGCAGGACCCGTATCATGGAGAGGGAGAGGCAAACGGACTCAGCTTTTCTGTGAATGATGGTGTACGCATTCCGCCATCGTTACGCAATATAAATAGAGAGTTGTGTGAAGATTTAGAAAGTATTTTTATGCCCACATCAGGAAATTTAGAAGCTTGGACGCAGCAAGGCGTTTTGTTACTTAATGCAGGTTTAACAGTAAGGAAAGACAGTGCAAACAGTCACAAACACTTAAAATGGAGCTTGTTTACAGATGCTGTTATCCAGAAACTATCAGATGAAAAAGAGGGAATTGTATTTTTACTCTGGGGTGCTTTTGCACATAAAAAAGGAAGTAAAATTGACCGTAGCAAGCATTTAGTTTTAGAATCAGGTCATCCATCACCCATGAGTGCTAATCAAGGTAAGTGGTTTGGGAACAAGCATTTTAGTAAAGCAAACGCATATTTAAAAAGTACAGGAAAGCAAGTAATAAAATGGATATAAAAAACTCATAATAAGTGCAGTGTTTTGCGTGAGGGGTAGGAGCCAATGTCATTAAGTTAAGGATTAGATCACTCTTTTATAGTTATTTACGGATTTATATTTTCCTGATTGTCTTATTTTCGATTTTCTACGTTCATAATTTCTATTGGTCCTAATAGGCTCAAGATACCTCTCAAATAAATTTTGTAATTCTATTAATACTATTTTGGGTTCCTTTGATAGTAATAAAGCTATTATTTTATTTTTCATGCTTCCAATACTCAATGTCCTGTTAATTTGATAATCATGCTTCCTAATTTTATTTTTGATTTCCAGATAGGGCTCGCATTGCTTCTCTATTATACTTTGCAAATTTGACACCAAAGTTGTGGCATAAAAATCCTGTTCGATACTACAAATCGTATGCCCGCTAAATTGTCCTAACTGCAACACGTTTTTATCATGGCTGTAACTGGTCTCTATCTTCCATCTCATGAAATAAAGCGTTTTAAAAATCTCTTTTTTGTACTTTTTACAGTCGTACAAATTGGTTAGTAAAACTTCTATTTCTCCTGTTTCCAATTCTACCTTAATCATTCGTATAGCTATTGTTGTATGAAGAAAAACACTGAACCCATATTCTTTCATTTTATGGATGGCTCTATAATTTGGTCCAAGATTTACAACTTTATCAACATCTGGACTTAACATAAAAGCACTGACTTCCTTATTAAAACCTTGTTTGCATCGCATCACAAAATGTTTTGTCTTTTCCTGATGAATCAATAAATACATCAATGAAAAACTCGCAAATCCTCTATCATAAATAGACAAACTACCTTCTGGGATGCATTCAATATGCTGTGCAACTATACTTTTTTCACCAATTTTTATTGGATGTATTTTCGAGAATACAGTAATTTTATTCAACACATCATAAAACTTCATTATTCCAGCCATTGGGACTTCCTTAATATGATTTCCATGAGTACCAAAATGATTTTTTACTTCTTGCTTATCTACCAGATTAATAGTAGAACCATCCACTGCTATGAGTAAGAAACCATTCCATTTTTTGACCTTATCACCATAATAATTATAAAAAGAGTTTACTAATAGCTGATTCCAAACTTCAAAAAACAATGGTTTTAGCTTTTTTCTCTGGATACTTAACGCTGATTTTGTGCAGCTTAAATTCTCCGAAAGACAATTCTCAAAAAAATTTTGAATCTCTATAGATAAACTCTTTTTGAGCATGTTAACAATTAGAAACACAGTTCGGTTATAGGTCAATTTTCTATTTCTAGTAAAATCGGAAGCCTTATTTGTAAATAATTTTCTTAAATCATGATCAGTATTAATAATTTTTAAAAATTCTTTTAACTCTTCTATTATTTTTATATTTGCTTCTACCATTGGGATTGTATTTTTGTCAATTACAAAGAACCTAATTTAGGTTCGTAACCCAATGGTTTTTATCTATTTGTGTCTTAACTTAATGACATTGGGGTAGGAGCAAGCTACCGAAGTAGCGCGTATGACCCGACAGCGCAAAAAAAAGGAGCTAATTACCGCAATAGTAATTAGCTCCTTTTTATTTGTGGTGGCACGCCCAAATTAAGAACGTACTAATTTTTTATGATTTCTTCTAGAGTAGCTTTATTTTCTCCGTTGCTAATTTTTAAGGTGATAGGAATATTTTTCATTGTTTTTCCCTCAATAACATACACTTTAGCTTTTCTGAACTCAGTGTTGCTTTTGTCAAAATCTACATCGCCGTATTGTAATGTATTTTTAATGTCAATGGTATCTATCCAAGGTTCTGCAAGCACCTGAGATGCTTTTTCAGAATAATTAAAAGGTTTGTTTCTAATGTCATTTAAGACGCGCGCGTTAGGAAAATAGTTGCAACGGGTATCCTTACCAGTGAATACAAGAGCAACAAAAAAAAGACCTATAACTAATCCCACTAAATAGTAGGCAAAACGATGTGCAAACTTCATGAATTATTTTTTTGGCAAAGGTAAACGAAAGATTCTTTAAAATACAATTAAATTGATGTCGTTATTGGGTAAATCAAACCAATCGCCAATAGCCTTATTGGTCAGGATTCCGTGGTATAAATAGACGCCGTGTTTCAAGCCTTTGTCACAACGTATGGCGCTCTCTATACCGCCATCTTCGGCAATTTTCATAATAAACGGACTGATGATATTGCTGATCGAAAGGGAGGCCGTTTTAGAATATCGTGACGGGATATTAGGTACGCAGTAATGCACTACGTTACTTTTTATAAATGTAGGTTTCTCGTGTGTTGTCACTTCTGAAGTTTCAAAACAACCTCCTGTATCAATACTTACATCAACAATTACTGCTCCGCGTTTCATGTGTTCTACCATGGTCTCAGTAACAATAACAGGACAACGATCTACACCGCGCATACCGCCAATAGCTACATCACAACGACGCAAGGCTTTTAATAAGGCCTTAGATTGTATGGTTGACGTAAAAATCCTTTGGTTTAAACTGTTTTGTAAACGGCGTAGTTTAGTAATTGAATTATCAAATACTTTTACTGTTGCTCCTAGGCCAAGGGCTGTTTTTGCAGCAAACTCACCTACTGTTCCAGCGCCTAGAATAACTACATCAGTAGGAGGGACGCCGGTAATGTTACCAAATAGCAATCCTTTTCCAAATTCGTTTGTAATCATTAATTCGGCTGCAATAAGTACTGATGCCGTTCCTGCAATTTCACTTGAGGAGCGCACTACTGGGTAAGAACCATCTTGATCCTTAATATATTCAAAGGCTAGCGCAGTGATTTTTTTCTTGCTTAGTGCTTCAAAATAGCTTTTGTTTTTTGTTTTTAGTTGGATTGAAGAGATTAAAATCGTTTGATTATTCATCATTTCAATCTCGGCTAGTGTAGGCGTTCCTACTTTTAAGATCATAGGGCAGCCAAATACTTTTTTAGTATCATTAGTTACTTCTGCGCCAGCGTCACTATATTCTTTATCAGTATAACTAGAATTGAGTCCAGCGCCTGCTTCAATCATTACCCTATGACCGTGATAAGTCAAGGAATTTACAGCATCAGGAGTTAGGCAAATGCGGCGCTCTTGGTAACTAGTTTCGTTAGGAATTCCAATAAAAAGTTCGCTTTTGTGACGTGCTACTTCAAGTTTTTCTTCCTGAGGTAATAACTGTTCTTTTGTAAAAGGGGATAATGATATTGACATTTTGGCTACTAATTTTAGAGTAAAAATACGTAAAAAGTTTAAAAAACCGACTTTAGCTAGCACAAATCAATAAAGAAACTACTTTAAGAGTAATTCCATTTTGATATCTGCGCGTTCATAATCAGTGGTTTCTAGTGTTGTCTCCATAAAACCGTGCTTTTTATACAAATGCAGGGCGGGAGTGAGTTTCCTATTCGAGTATAAAACTAGCTTTTTTAAATGCTGCTCCTGAGCAACTTGAATGCTGTGTTGTACTAATTTATTACCTATTCCTAAACCTTGAACGCCATCAGTAACAGCCATTTTGCTCAATTCATATTCGGTTTCATTGATTTTTAATAAAGAGACCGTACCTACAATTTGGTTGTTGTACTGCGCGTAAAATATGTGTCCGCCTTGATCAATAATCTCTTCTTGTGGGTTAGAAAGCATTAACACATCCTTAGGCTCTACTTTAAAATAACGTTCAAGCCACTCTAAATTTAAGGTTTTGATATCCTCTTTTAAGTCAGCAGTAAATGGAATGATAACCACAGTATGATCTGGATTCATAGTGATGAATTAGCTTAAATGTAACAATCGTTTTCCGTCAGGCAATACCTCAATTTTAATGACGCTGTGTTCCTCTGGTATTAAACTAGCCACATTCTCAGCCCATTCTATAAAACACCAATTACCCGAATAAAAATAATCATCGGCACCCATGTCTAGTGCTTCATGCTCATTTTTTAATCTATAAAAATCAAAATGGTAAACCGTTTGATTAGTAGTGGTTTGGTATTCGTTAACTAAAGAAAAGGTTGGGCTGCTAGTAGCCTCCGTTACTCCAAGTGTTTTACACAATTGTTTGATAAAAGTAGTTTTTCCAGCACCCATTTCTCCATGAAATAAAATCACTTTATGTGGGTTCTCTGCAACTACAATTTCGGCCACTGAGGCAATGTCTTCTAATGAAAATATAAATTCCATTTACTAAATATTAATTTTAAATTCTGAATTATAAATTGTCAACTGTACCGCATTTAACTATCTTAAATGTGCAAATCGATAGCAATGTTTTTATAACGCAAATTTATGGATAACTTTTGCTAATTAAACACAAAGATTAAGATAGAAACTGTTTTTAATGTATGCCTAAAACCAGTACACTATAATTCAACCTACTTCATTTAAAATCGAGCGCAGTAGAAATGCAATATTTTTCACGACTGCACTCGAACTATAAATAGATTGTTTTATGAAACGTATTGGTATTACTTTGGGTTAAACACCAAGCAAGGTATAATCATCTCCTCTAGGGAAATTCCGCCATGTTGGTACGTGTTTTTATAATAACTCACATAATGATTGTAGTTGTTGACATACGCCAAGAACAAATCATTTTTTGCAAAAATATAAGAACTACTCATATTAATAGAAGGTAAACCTATTTTTTTAGGATCTTTTACCGCATATACATCTTTATACTCGTATGTCAAGCTACGTCCTGTTTTATAACGTAGATTCAAACTTGTGTTTTTGTCCCCTACAACCTTAGACGGATTTTTAACATTGATGGTTCCGTGGTCTGTGGTAAGGACCATTTTAAAACCTAGTTTTTGTGCTTGCTGAATAATCTCTAATAAAGGCGAATTTTTAAACCAACTCAATGTAAGAGAGCGGTACGCTTTATCATCAGAGGCTAATTCTTTCACTACATCCATTTCAGTTTTAGCATGGGACAACATATCAACAAAATTGTATACAATAGTCACAAGATCATTGTCTTTAAGGCCTTTAAAGTTCTCTACTAGTTTTTTCCCTGAGGAAAGATTAGTGATTTTAAAATAATCCTCTTTAATGTTCAAGCCCAAGCGTTTTAATTGCGCTGTAAGAAACTCAGCTTCATACAAGTTTTTCCCACCTTCCTCAGGATCATTTTTCCAGTACTGCGGAAACTGCTTTTCCATTTCTAAAGGTAATAATCCAGAGAAAATAGCATTACGCGCATATTGTGTTGCTGTAGGTAAAATAGCGTAATAAGGCACCTCTTTTTCTAATTTGTAATAATCAGCTACAACACTCTCAAAAGTTTTCCATTGATCATAGCGTAAATTATCAATTACTATAAAAAGTACCGGTTTGTCTTTCTTTACAATTTCAGGAACCACTAATTCTCTAAACAATTCATGAGATTGGATTGGTTTATCTGCCTTTGGTAAAAACCAATCCTCATAATTGCGCTCAATAAATTTTCCAAACATTGAGTTGGCTTCCGCCTTTTGAGATTCTAGAATCTCAATCATGCCTTGATCGTTAATGTCCTCCAGTTGCAGCTCCCAGAAAATTAGTTTTTTATACAATTCTACCCAATCTTCATAGGTATTGACCATTGCCATTTCCATGGTGATTTTTCTGAATTCTTTTTGGTAATCCAAGGTCGTTTTTTGCGAAATTAAGCGTGAGTGATCCAAGTTTTTCTTCAAACTCAATAAAATTTGGTTGGGATTCACCGGTTTAATCAAGTAATCAGCAATTTTAGAACCTATTGCTTCCTCCATGATGTACTCTTCCTCACTTTTAGTGATCATAATCATGGGAATAGCACTCTTTTTCTCCTTCATTTCTGATAGGGTTTCTAGTCCACTCATTCCCGGCATGTTCTCGTCTAGAAAAACAACATCAAAATTCTCTTTTTCAAAAATATCAATAGCGTCGCGACCGTTATTACAAGTAGTTACAGCGTAGTTTTTTTTCTCCAGAAACAGTATGTGGGGCTTTAGATAATCAATCTCATCATCAACCCATAATATTTTTATTTTGTCCATATATCTAGTCTAAAATTTAGTATCAATGTGCCAAATTACATTTTTTTAAGGCGCTTGGATATTAATATTATTATAAAATTTAATAGTATAACACAGTCTAGGGCATATTATTTCCCATGGGAGCACATAAGTTGTAATTATTTTTGGCGTGCCCTTAGAAACCACGATTGTTATTGGGTCATGTTGGGCAGTTCACTACAAGTCCGCGCCCCGCAAAAAAGCAGTGCTGTGGGCTTTTTGTTGTCGTCCCTCACGCGCGACTCGATTTATAAAGATGAGAATGTAATATTCAAACTTTTTCACAATTAAATTCTCTAATTACGGGAAACCATAAAACAACCCTAATTCTTTATTTTACATTTGGCTATCAAAAAATAAAAACAAATCATTAACATAATAAATCCTATATTTGAAAACCATTAAAAAGACAATTTTAATCCATAGTAAAAAGAAAGGCTGCTTTCCTTTTTATTGTGGTTTTTTGTTTTTTAAGCATATTTTAAATTTGGTAGAATAGGAAAGGATTTATAAGCGTGTTAAATAAAATTAGATAAAAATTAGTGATATGAAACGACTATTTTATATTGTAGTAATTGGGTTATTTGCTTGCGGAAGGCCTTCAGAGGAGAAAAAAAGTACTGCAGATAAAAAAGATAAGACAGAAATAAAGACTTCAACATTGCCCTTAATTGGAGAAGAAATTCAGGGAAATTTCTACGGCGATGGACAAAACTCAATTGCGACTGTTAAGAGAGTAAAAATTGGAAAGGGAAATCCGGTAGAAGACGGAACAGCTGATGAGTATGAGGTTCAATTTTCTGGTAAAAAGTTGAAATCGATTAGCTCAGGTTGTTGTGAAATTCGTTTAATCAATGAAGGAGATCTTAATAACGATGGTGCAGACGAAATTTCAATATTTCAAGCTCCCATGAATGGTTGTACTTATGCAATGACCACCTATTCTTTCACAAAAGGAGCTTGGAAGATAATCATTAAAACATTTCTAATACCAACAGGGTGCGAGTACATGAGTGATGAAGACTTACAAAATAGAATTTTTGTAGATAATAGTATGGTTTATTTTCTAGATACAGACATGGCTGATGAAGAGGTAAAACTGATTAAGAAGATAGCAACAATTGAATGAAACAAAGAATAAAAAAAGTATTAGTACATTAGTCACCAGAGTTATGTTATCATTTTATACCTAAAGTCCGTTATCTGGGAATTTACTTTTTTAAAAATAAAATAGTTGCGTTATAGAAAAGTGTGATATCGATTATTTTGAAAAAATAATATTTTAAATAAGTATTAATTAACAAAATAAAACCTATATTTGAAAACCACGAAAAACAATTTTAATCCACAATAAAAAGAAATACAACTTTCCTTTTTGTTGTGGGTTTTTATTTTTTGTTGGAGTAGGAATGAGTTGCCCCTTCTTAATTAAGAAAATACTTATAAATTTTATATTATAAGTTAGTTAGCAGTAATTTTACAGAAAAATCGTATAAATTTATAATAAATGGAGAAATATGAATTATGTACAAAAGAACTTTATAAAATACTTTCAACCAAAGGTGTGACGAACCTTTATCACGCAAACACAGTAGTTACTTCACTTACTTTTATAAAAAATAATGCTTTATTATCACGTTCATATGTTGAGAAAACAGGACAAAATCAAACAATGCAAAAATCTGATGCTGAAGATAAAAAATATAATGTTTGGGATGATGTATTTGTAGACGCACTTGATTTACATTATAAATATAAAAGACCAAATAAATATGGTCCGATATTATTTGTATTGAAATTAGAGTTATTATTATCTGCCAAATTTCCAATTGTTTATATCACAAAAAAAAATCCTTGGTATTGGAGAGATTTTCATACGATGGATGACAAATATTATTCAAATCTTGATGACGTAAAAAAAGATTATTTGACAAATAAATTAGATTCTCAAATAATGTTTACTTTCAAATCACCTAATAAAGAAGTCAGGTTGAGTGATTACTTACAGTTTATTGGAGTTGATAAACCTAATATTTTTGTGAATCTGAAATTAGGTGGGAATAAAAATGTAGGAGATTATGCTTTTGAAAAAATTAAAAATGAAATGGATTTATATGGTTTAGGTCACATACCAATTAAACATCGGCATCCACAAAATTCAACAGAAATATGTAACTGTAATTTTAATTATACGATACTTTACAACGCTAATTACAAAGAATTTGAAAAACGATTTAAATAAAAAAACTACTGCTAACAGCCGTTACAAGATATTTGGGTATTTGGCTGAATTTAAAGATGGTTTTGTACTTGGGAAATTTGTGCATAATGGAAAAAACTCGCATCTTTAATCCCAAACGTCTTGTAGCGCCAAGACGTTATGCCTCATACTAAAAAAAACCGATATAATTAAATAAAATGGCAGACAGAACAGCAATAGACACTATACGAGGATATTTTTATCAATTTGACTATTCGATAATTTCTCTTTTAAACTTATCAAATGATACAGATTCAATTTTAGTTGAAGGGATAGAAGACGTTGATATTACTACTGCAACTGAAACTTCTGCAATTCAATGTAAATACTACGAGAATACAGAGTATAATCATTCAGTTATTAAAAAGCCAATAATGTTAATGTTGGATCACTTCAAGCAAGTAAAATTAGGTAAACAAGCTCAGATAAAATATAAGTTAAAAGGTTACTATCAGTCAGGACACTTAAAACTGTTACTACCTTTAAGTCTTCAAAATCTTAAGGATGATTTTTTGACATATACTTGCACTGAAAAAGTCAACAATGTAAACACTAAAGTTAAACATTTTCATCACGATGATCTCACGTTGAATGATATAGAATTAAATGAATTTATACAATTACTTGAAATTGATATCAATGCTGTTGAGTTTGAAAAACAGTATAATAATATTATTACTTTATTGAAATCTACTTTCAGTTGCACTGAATTTTCAGCTGAATTCTATTTTTATAATAGTGCATTAAAAGTGATTCGAGATATTTCAAAAGATAAAAATCAATTAAACAGAAATATTACTAAATCAGAATTTCTTAAACGGATAAATAATTCAAATCTATTATTCAACGAGTGGTTTGTTTTGAAAAAAGGTAAGAACATACACTATTCTAATTTAAGAAAAGAATTTTTTGGTGACGTAAATATATTATTTAAAGAACGTTTTTTTCTATTTGAAATTAACCAGGGTTCTTATTCTAGAAGCGAGTTAAAAGAACTTCTATATTTAATAATTAAAAAATATTCTAAAATAAAATTACAAGAAAAACCTTTTTCACCTTATGTGTATATTCATGGAATAAATAATAAAGAATTAATAGAATTAAAAAAAGATTTAATTGAAGATGAACTAGTTATTATCGATGGTTTTGATTATGAAGGAGCCAAATTTAATCCAAAATCTGTTGTAAAAAAACCAACGCTTTCGAATTAAATAAAACTAAAATTTATCAATAATATAGATTTTTTAAATGATACTATTGAATTAACTGGAAGACGTACTGAAATTTTTCAATTTTATCTAAATGACATTTTTTTTGACTATAATTCAAGTTCTATTAAAGAAATAAAAATTCAAATTGACAATATAAATAAAATTAAAAATATACTATAATTATGAGCCTAGAAGATTTAAAAGAGCAAAATGCTCAAGTTATTGCTGTATTTCCAGATAAAGTAAAAATATCTGTTAAAGATTTGGATATATTTAGAAATGTTGATGAAACATTAAAAGTAGGTTCATACCTAAAAATTGAAGATAGTGAAAATGCTAGTTTAATAGCAATCATTGAAAATTTTCAAATATCAATACGAGATGTTAAAGATGCAAATGGAGAAATTATACATATAAGAGAGCATATTATTGAAGCATTTCCTCTTGGTGTTTTGAGAGATGGTAAATTTGAAAGAGGAGGAGATTCTCTCGCTATACCTCCAAAAGACGTCTTTCCTGCTACAATTGATGAAATCAAAAAAATATATGAAGAATCAATAACAACAAATGAAAGTTTTTGCTTCTCTTCACTTTCAACAAATCCTACAGTGAAAGTTCCAGTAAATGGAAATAAGTTTTTTAATAAACATATTGCTGTTGTAGGTTCGACAGGTTCCGGAAAATCACATACTTTATCATCAATTATTCAAAAAGCAGTTTCAGCTAAAGAAGGCAGTTTTTCATTAAATAATTCGCATGTTATTATTTTTGATATTCATTCAGAATATAAAGCTTCTTTTCCAGATGCGAATATAATAGATATTTCGAGTTTGATTTTACCTTATTGGCTTTTAAAAGGAGAAGAATTAGAAGAATTTTTTTTAGATACAGAAGCAAATGACCACAATCAAAGAACGATTTTAAAAGAGGCAATAGTTAATAACCGAAAATTAAAATTTGTTGGAACAGATGAAGAAAAAAATAAAATTCACTTTGATTCTCCAATTCCATTTGATTTAAAAGAAATCTTGCAATATGTTTCGAACAGAAACAATGAAAGAAAAATCACTAACAATGACATTACATGGGAAGATTCAAAAGGTTTTAAATTTGTCTTCAATGAAGAAAATTGCTATAGACTTTTTACTGAAAAACTAACATCAACCGGGACAGCAGCTGTTGGTCATAACGGGAAACTAATAAATTTCATTAATCGCTTAGAAAATAAACTTACTGATAAAAGATTAGACTTTTTGCTAGGCGAAAAGTCTACAAAAATATCTTTTGAGGATACAATAAAAAATTTAATTGGATATTCTGCATCAAATTCAAATGTTACTATACTTGATTTAAGTGGAGTTCCTTTTGATGTATTAAGTATTACCGTTTCTTTAATATCAAGACTTATTTTTGAATATGGTTATATATACAAAAGATTAAGATGTTTAAAAGATGTTGATGAGAAAATAAACAATGACATTCCAATATTATTAGTGTTTGAAGAAGCGCATAAATATGTGCCAAATAGTGACCTAGCTAAGTATAGATCAGCAAAACAATCAATTGAAAGAATAGCAAAAGAAGGTAGGAAATACGGTATAACATTATTACTTGCTAGCCAAAGACCATCTGAAATTTCGGAAACAATTTTTTCACAATGTAATAATTTTATTGCGATGAGATTAACTAATCCAGTAGATCAAAGTTATGTTAAAAAACTATTACCTGATTCATTAGGTTCTTTAGTTGATAAAATGACTTCTTTAAAACAAGGAGACGCATTATTATTAGGTGAATCAATAATTTTGCCTTCTATAGTAACAATTGATAGATGTAATCCTCAACCTTCTTCAAATGATATTCCATATTGGGAACTTTGGAAAAGTGAATGGAAGGATATGGATTTTGATGAATTAAAAAAAGAATGGTATAAATAGTATAGCGTAAAAGTACGAAGGCATAACAGCCGTTACAAGATTTTTGGCATTTGGCTGAATTTAAATATGGTTTTGTACTTGGAAAATTTGTGCATAATGGAAAAATCTCTCATCTTTAATCCAAAACCTCTTGTAGCGCCAAGACGTTGTGCGTCAGTTCACGCGCTGACCGGAAAATCACTATAAAATAATACTATGAAAGAAACAGAATTTAAGAACAAAAATTTCTATAGGATAGTCATTTTAATAGTTGGAGGATTGCTACTTAAAACAATTTTTATAACTTTTTATTATAATCAATCGGTTGGTATTATGCCAATGATAGTACAATTTTTATTGTTAGTTTTTATTTTAACTAAACATAAATACGCAAGAATTGGAATAATAATTTGGACAACTCTCTTTTTGCTCATATTTTCAGTAATTCAATTAGTCCAAGGATTAGTTAAAAATTTCAATTATGGAATTGACATAAATTGGCTAGAATATTATCTATTGATATCTGTAAATTTAATAGTTGGAACACTTGTTCTTTTTTACACAATAAAAACAACAAAAGTTATTATAGTAAATACAAATCAAGAATCTGAATTTTCTGAACTGCCGAAACATGATATAGAGAATTCTGAAAATTGAGCGCTAACAATGAATATACCATCTCAAAACGGTCGATTAATCCCACAGCATAAAAAAAAATGTAATACAACAGCTTATTTACAAGTCACTATTTATTTGAACCTATTTAATCCAAAAATTAAATAATAAAATTTCCAGAAATAAAAATAAAAACAGATGATTAAAAAATTATTGCCTTTTGAAAAATTAGTTTATCATTCTTCATTAACTAAAGAAGAACTTGTAATTCATCTTCAAAATGAAATTGAAGCTGAAAAATCTTTTGGTTTTGGTGCTAATAATTATTCTTATTCTAAGCCTTATATTGGTAAAATAGATAATAATTCATTTGAAATTAAAAGAGCTATAAACTATAGAAACTCATTTCTTCCTAAAATAAATGGCGAAATTCATAATGATAGTAATGGTTCTAGAATAAACGTAACAATGAATGTTGTTGTAATGGTGAAAGTCTTTATGTTAATATGGCTAAGTGTTGTCATAGTAGGTTGTTTAGTTACAACTTATATCATTATTTTCAATAATGGACTAAATTCTGAAGGAGGTTTTTTGATGTTAATTCCTTATTTTATGCTCCTAATTGGTGTTATTATGATTTCATTTGGTTTTAAAATTGAAAGTAAAAAAAGCATAAAAGATTTAGAAGAAATGTTGAAAGCGAAATTAATAGATAAATGAAAAATATTCTAATCCTAATTATTGGAATTCTACTTTTTACAAGCTGTAAAAATTCACAAAAAAAAATAGTCTGGAAAATTTCCTAGAACAAAACCATCTTTAAATTCAGCCAAATACCCAAATCTCTTGTAACGGCTGTTACTGGATGGTTATTTTTGTCGGAATTATGATTTTTAAATCAAAAGTTTATAGGTGGCCCAGCTTGTCCGATTATGTTCCCGCTAAATTTTATCAAATCAAATAGTCGAGTAACAGCTGAACTAATTTCTTCTTGATTACAGTAATATTGGTCAATCTGTCCATAGTTTTTATAATCTGAAATATTGAAACCATCTTCTATATCATTATACCAAATAATTTTTTTTCCACAAATTGCTACAACCCAAAAACCTCCACCTTCGTTTCCGTACTGTTCTTCTGCCCATTTTTCAGGCTCAATTTTTAGTAATTGCCAAAAATTCCATAACTCTCCGTTCAAGTCGTTTTCTGTTTTTTGAATTTCGTCGTAAAGTTCAATTAATGTTATTGGTTTCCATTCCATCATTGTCAGTTGGTTTTTTTAAATGATATTTTTAACCGCAAATTTTCAAGTTTCTGCTACTAAAATCCAACTTTCTGCGGAAAAAAATGTGTATTTTTAAATTGTTTTTATCTGCGTAATTTCGGCATAACTATCCAGTAACATCCAGAAGATAGTAAATTTCAAATTTCGATTATTAAAGTGGAGAATTCTAATAAAGGGTCAAATAGTTATCGGATATTAAATTTTAATTCTTTTAAAACTCAAAATGGAATAAAATTAGGAATGAGTAAAAATCAAATTATTGAAAAGCTCGGAAAATGTTACGCTCCAATTGACAGTACAAATAATTACATTGAAATCTATTACCGCATTCAAGCACCAAAAGATACAAAAGGTAAAATACTAGAAAACTATAATATGCCAGTTTATTATGCGAGTTATAAATTACGGGATGATAAATTAGATAATTATGAATTTGGATTTGAATATCCATAAATAAAGTAAACTAACTGATGACAGCAATTATTGTCTAGTTGGAATTATTGTAATTACAGTTTCTTGATAAGTCAGAACATAGCATAAAATAAGATTTTTTTCTAAATCAGCACTTGACCATCTAAATTAAATGTTTAAAATAATATATTTTATATTTGAACAGCACGAAAAAAAAATTAATCCACAGCAAATGAATGATGACTTTTTTTTTGTTACGGATTTTGTTTTATTGGAGTAGGTAGCTCTAAAACCTTTTTAAGGAGGGAAAAATTTATTAATATAATTATAATATATGTTAGTTAGTAGTAATTTTAATCGGGTATTTGTGGTAAAATTGACATTTATAATTTTAATTGGACTAATTGTATTTACTTCTTGCACAAAAAGTCAAGAAGAAACGGAGTGGATTTTTGTTGAAGGAGGCACTTTTGAGCAAGGTAAAAATCAAATATTAATAAGCCCTAAAGGCGACACCATAAAAGGTTTCACAAGTCCACACAGAATGGTTGAACTTGATGACTTTTATATAAGCAAGTATGAAATTACCGTTAAACAGTTTAAGGAATTTTGTAAAAATACTGCTAGAAAAATGCCAAACGCACCTATAGAAAGTGCAAACGGAATTAAAGTGAATTACAAGTGGATTGATGAAAATCCTATGCTTGCAACTTGGGACGAAGCAAATGATTTTGCAAAATGGGCGGGAGGAAGACTTCCAACAGAAGCAGAATGGGAATATGCAGCAAAGGGTGGCAAACAAACAAAAGGATTTAAATATAGTGGTAGTAATAATCCAATTGAAGTGGGTTGGGTTAAAGAAAACTCAAACAGTACATTTCATAAAGTTGGACTTCTAAAGCCTAATGAACTTGGAATATATGATATGACAGGAAATGTTGGTGAATGGGTTTTTGATTGGTATAATCCTGAAAAAGACAGTTTGGTTAATAATAAAAATCCCCAAGGACCTGCCGAAGGAGAAGGGAATTATAAAATTTCAAAAGGTGTAAGTTGGTTTTACGAAACACAAAACACAAACGGTGAACCATTAGAATACGGCATTCACATGCCAGAAGTTAGGTATCAATCGCCAAAAAATACACGGAATGACGGATTTGGATTTAGAATTGCAAAAAGTAACTAAATACATTCACCAACACCCGTTTTGCCATATTTGGAATTTTAGTAGCTTTAATGTTTCAAAGTGTATTTTTGTTTAGCAAAAAACAATCGGTCTCAAAACTCACAAGTATAAAGCGTGAGACGATACAGTAATAATTTAAAAACCAACTAAATATGTATATTTCGGGAATTCCTGACGAAATTTTTAAATATAATAATTCTGAATTAGATAAATTATCTGGCTTAACTCCAAATCAAACTCATGAATTAATTTATAATCCGCTGGGTGAAAATTCTTGTATTAAGTTTAGTAGTACAATTAATTCTGAGATACTTGATGAAATTCCTTTTTTTAGAATTTCAGAAGAGTTACTGAAAATTATAAAACGAGATGGATTTATAAAACTCACGCCACTAGGGGCACTTCCAAAAAAAATACTTGTTGAATTATATGATTTTAGATTTATTGTTGACGAACACATCGAATCTGGAATTAACAAACTTTATAGAGAAGACGTATGTGTTCCAATAAAGACCGCTAGAATTGTATGTGAATCGACAAATCTTGTCAAAAAGACTAAGGGGAAATTATTGCTTACAAAAAATGGCGAAAGATGTTTAAAAAACGAAAATCGTGTTGAACTTTTTAAAATAATTTTTTTAATTTTTTCAGAAAAATTTAATTGGGCTTACAACGATGGCTACACAAAAGAACCAGTTGGACAATATGGCTATTTATTTTCAATTTACTTATTGAAAAAATTTGGCGATAAAGAAAACTCAACAAACTATTTTGCTAAAAAGTACCTACAAGTTTTTGAAAAATTCATCACCTATTTTAATGAAGACTATTCGACTCCCGAGAAACTATTCAATAGCTGTTACACTTTAAGAACTTTTGAAAGATTTACCGAATGGTTTGGATTAACAAAGTTAAGCGGAAAGAATAGCTATTTTGATCTTGAAAATGCTAAAATTACTAAAACAATATTATTTGAAAAGATATTTATTCTTGAATAAAAATTACTAATGCCAACACTTTTTTCTCTAAGTTAATGTGATCACCTAATTGAGATGGTTACTATAAGAAGAATTAAATAGTTAAAAGAATATAAAAATGCAGAAATTACTAACGGTAATGGCAATTGTAAATACGGTTATTATTGCACTTTTTTCATATTTAACGGTTTTCATGTCTAATAATCAAATAGGTGCAACTGAAAAATTTGCAGGAGCAGTTATTTTAAGTTGTCTTTTAGGAAGTGTAGTTACTAAAATCATAAAACAAAAATTTTGGATTATTATACTGTCCTTACTATTCGATTTTATACTAATTACATTTTTATACAACATAACAGACTATAGTTCAATTTATGAATTTATTCAAAGCTTGTTTAATATAGCAACACATGTAGTACTTTTTATATATTTATATTTAATTTTTTACTACGTTTATAAGTTAAAACAAATACTTAAAAAACGAACCAATTACCTAGTTTAAAAAAACGAACTAATTATGAAGATGTCCAAAAATGTTTATTTAGGCTTAGCCATATTATTTTTAATCTCTTTTATCTATTCCTTATTTGATACAAGAACTAACCACGAACTATTGTTTTGGGAAGTAAATATTTGGGTATATCGTTTTTTTCGCTTGGCTGTTGCTGTATTATTTATGAAAACGTATTTGGACAAGAGAAAAGACGAGAATCTAAACTGGTAATTGATTTAAAAACTATCTACCTCATTAAAAAAATTAGAAATTAAAATACAAATATGAAAAAATGGATCTTATTTACTTTCATGCTACTTAATAGCATATTCTCTTTTTCACAATCTTTAGAAAAAAGAGCGGCAATAGAAACCTGCAATTGTTTGGCGGATTATAATAGGCCTTCTGAAAAAAACTTTAGTGAATGTATTGGGAATTCATTTGCAAAAACTTTTATGGAAGAAAAGGATGATAAAATTAGAGAAAAAGCTAATACAGTGGAAGGGATTACTACAATAATGCGAGAGATTAAGGCTCTTTTACCTGAAACTTGCAACGTTGTAAAAGAAGATAAAATTAAGGCTAAGAGAGAGGTGCATTACGCTGATTCGGATAATCAAAGTGCGGCGAATTATTATACAATGGCCAAAGACATGATGATTAAGGGCAAATACGAGTTGGCTATTGAAGGTTTTCAATTGGCAATTAAAGAAGAGAAAAATTATGTTCTTGCTTATGATGATATGGCTGCTTGTTACCGTAAGCTTGACGATTATGACAATGCTATAAAATATTATAAAAAATCACTAGCAATTTATCCTGAGGGAAACTTTTCATTAATGAATATTGCTGTTGTGTATTCTTTAAAATCCGATTTTAAAAACTCGGTTCGTTATTATGAAAAACTCATCGATTATGAACCGAATAATGCAGAGGGGTATTATGGAGCAGGAAAAGCCTATTTTGGTTTAAAAGAATATGAAAAAGCATTGGATAATATTTTTAAGGCACACCGCATTTACACTAATGAAAATTCAGATTACAAAGCGGACTCTGAAAAAATTATGGCAATGATGTATCAAAAGTTAAAAGCGGAAGATAAAGAAGCTTTATTTATAAAAATAGCAGAAAGTAATAATATAAAATTAAACTAAAATAACTACCGTAAATAAATGAAAACAAGCACGCACATCTCTTGTTATATTACAGTATTACTACTCTTTATCCACTGCAATTTGTTTGCACAAAAAAAGAATAATTACGCAGCTTCTGTAGATAGTTTGATCAAAACTACTGATATTAGAAACTTTAACGGAGTGATCGCTATAGCAGAAAATGGTATCGTGAAATATACTAAAGCATATGGTTTTTCGAATTTAGAAAAGAAAACGCCCTTAAAAATGCAAGATAATTTCGAAATCATGTCTAATTCGAAACAAATAACAGCAGCATTACTTTTAAGAGAAGTTGATAAAGGTAAGGTTGATTTGCAAGCACCTATAAAAACTTATTTGCCTTATTTAACGCAATCTTGGGCTGATACGGTTACAGTGCATCAATTGCTGAACCACACGCACGGAATTGATGCTATAGACAAACCGTTATTATTCAAACCTGGAACTAGTTTTAAATATGGAAATTTCTCTAATGTACTTTTAGGGAAAATTATCGCTTTTTCGAGTAAAAAAACCTACAATCAAATGGCTGATTCATTGTTTAAAGCACTAAAAATGAAACATACTTTTGCTTATGTAAAAGATAAAAACAAACCTATTGTAACGGGTTACAAAAACAAAGACGGTGTTTTCACGAAAGTAGAAACGTCACAAATAAATCCCGATTCTACTCCCGCTGATGGTATCATTACCACCGCAGAAGATTTGGTGATTTGGAATTCTAACTTGCATGAGGGTAAAATTTTAAAACCAGAAACCTATAAATTGATGGTGAGTGAAACCGTTTTAGCACAACACAATTCCTTTGGGAAAGAAAAATGTGGTTACGGCTATGGGATTCGAGTAAATAATAATGGAAAAACAAAATACATAGGACACACTGGCTTGGGTGATGGTTTTGCGTCTTTAAATATTTATTTTCCTAAAAATAAAATTAGTGTCGTAGTTTTGGAAAACCAAATGAACGACAAACTAGAGTTAGCGTATTATTTTGGTAATCAAGTAAAAGAGATTATTTTAAAACTAGAGGATAAAAAATAAAATGATAAGGAAAACTTTTTATACTAATTGCTTGCTGTTCTTATTTCTAAGCATTGTTGCTACTGGACAAACAGTAAAAAACGAATTAAAAATTACGCCAATTACAACTGATTTTTATGTTTACAGCAGCTACAAAATGTTTGGTACTAAAAAACAAGATGCTAATGCCATGTATGTTGTTACTACTGCTGGTGTAGTACTTATTGACTCGCCATGGGATGATTTTCCTTATCAAAATTTACTAGACAGCATTGAATCGCGCCACCATAAAAAAGTAATTATGGCAATAGCCACCCATTCTCACGAAGACAGAACATCAGGATTGGATTTTTATAAACAACACGGAATCAAAACCTACACGACCAATTTGACTGATAAGATTTCGATTAAAAAGAACCAGCCTAGAGCGCAATTTTTGATACAAAAAGATACTGTTTTTACGGTTGGCGATAAAACTTTTGAAACATATTATGCCGGTTCAGGACATACAAAAGATAATATTGTTATTTGGTTCAACGACCAAAAAGTACTTTATGGAGGTTGCCTTGTAAAAAGTATCGATGCAAGAGATTTAGAGTATGTTGGGGAAGCAAATGTCCCGCAATGGCCAAAAACGATAAAAAAAGTGCAAGCTAAATTTCAAGATCCCAAATACATCATAACGGGGCACCACGATTGGACTAGCACAAAAGCTTTAGACCATACTTTATATTTATTAGAGGAAAATAATAAGAAAAGGAAGTAGGAGCAATACCTTTTATTTAAATCTCGATTGTTTCAATTTACATTTAAAGAATAAAGCGGGTATTTAAATTGTGATTTCTATTGTAAAGACAATATCTTTGGAACCAAATAAAAAAAAAGCATACAATGACAACTCATCTCGCCTTATTACGTGGTATCAATGTTTCAGGACACAACATGATTAAAATGGATGCCTTGCAAAAAATGCTAGAAAACATGGGATTTACTAATGTGGCTACCTATATACAATCAGGAAATGTTTTTGTGACTAGTGAAGAACCAGATGCCGCTACGGTGGGTTTTAAAATCAAACAAGAGATTTTTAAGGAATTTGGTTATGATGTACCTGCTATAGTCTTGGGAATGGAGGATTTGCAAAACTGCTTTTCAAATAATCCTTTTTTGAAAGAAAAAGAAGCCGACTTAAAAAAATTATACGTGGCTTTTGTATCAAAAGAGTTACGAAGTGACAACATCAACGACTTAAAAATTAGTCAGTTCAAGCCAGACGAAGCACAAATTGATAAAAACAAAATTTTTATTAAATATGCGGTAGGTGCTGGAAAAACAAGGCTAGATCAAAAATACATAGAGAAAAAATTAAACCTTACAGCTACTATTAGAAACTGGAATACCGTTACTAACTTGTTGAAAATGTATGAAGACAGTAAAGTGAGCTAATAGTAATTATTAATTTATCTGAAAGCGCTTAAGAAATTAACTTAAGTGCTTTTTTATTATTTTTTAAGCAAATCACAATACCAAAACCCATAATCAAATGCATCAGTAGCACTAGTATCACAGGCTGTGTCTGAGCTATCTTCTTTTTCGGGTTTTTCATATTTTCGGTAAACAATTTCACCTATTTCAAAATTTATTGGATATGAAAATAATGGACCATCAAAAGTAAATGTATGGAACTCTCCATTTTCACCACAAACATCAACATTTTCAGGCAAATCATTGAGGAATTCTTGATCAATAATTCTACCAACAAAACTTTTGTCGAGATAACGTTCGTTGACACAAACCACAATGGTTTTGAAACCCAAACTGATAAATTCCTGAATTATATCATGTGTAGGGATTTTCCATAGCGGAAAAATACCTTCAAAATCGAGCGTAGTTAACTTGTCTTCTCGATATTTGCGTAGGTCTTCAAGGAAAATATCTCCAAAAATGGAGTGAGTAATACCTTGTTGTTTAAGTTTACTCAGTGTATTTGACATTACGGTTTCATAAACTTCCATTGTGGGCATTTCAGGAATTTGCATGATTTCGAGAGGCAATCCAATACTTTTTGCCTGTTGCTGTAACAATTCTACGCGAACACCGTGCATAGAAATGCGCTGAAACTGCTCATTAACACTCGTTAGCAGTGTGCAAATTTCAATTTCAGGGTTCTGTAGGGTTTTGTATAATGCTAAAGCGGAATCTTTACCGCTACTCCAATTAAATAAGGCTTTCTTTTTCAATTTATCGTTGTTGAATTTGGTTGTAAACGTACAAAAAAAGTACTGTTTTTATAACAAGCCGTGACTTCTAATACTAAATCTTTGTAACTTTGGCGACAATGAACTGACAATAGCGTTATTACAAAACAACTATAAAATAACCTCTAACCGATTGAAAAATTGGGATTTTTAAAGTGAATAAATTTATTTTTAGCACTTTAAAGACTAAGGAATTATAATTAATTTGATAGCAATCATTGTTATTGTACTAATAATCCTGAAAAAATGGCATTACGATACTATAAAATCCTATAAAATGAAATACCTTTTATTGTTATTATCTACTGTGGCATTTGCACAACAAAGTCAGTCAGTCGATTTTAAGTCGGTTACGGGACAAATTAGAGTAAACGCCAAGGAGAAATCAGTTTCTGGGTCGGTCAATTACATTGTAGAAGTCTTACAACCTATAGACACGATTAAAATTGATGCACAAAACATGACCTTTACTAATGTGGAGTTGAATCAAGCGCAGCTACTTTTTGAAAATAATGAAAAACAATTGCTACTGATTTTTCCGTTCCAAAAAGGAAAATACGAGATTAGTTTTAATTATTTGGCTCAGCCAAAACAAGCTTTGTACTTTGTAGGATCTGAAGAAAAAGACAATTTACAAATCTGGACACAAGGACAAGGGCGTTATACAAGTAATTGGTTTCCAAGTTTTGATGATGTCAATGAAAAATTAGTTTTTGGTCTTGAAGTAGTTGTCGATGAAAAGTATCAGGTAGTTTCTAACGGAGTTTTAGATTCTAAAATTACCAGCGAAGGATTGAATCATTGGAAATATCAAATGAAAAAACCAATGAGCTCTTACTTATTGATGCTTTCCATAGGTAAATTTGATAAACACATTGAAAAATCAAAGTCGGGAATTCCTTTAGAATACTATATTGAACCAAAAGACACAGCTAATTACGAAACGACTTACCGCTACAGTACAGCAATGTTTAATTTTTTAGAAAAAGCAATAGGAGTGAAGTATCCTTGGGAAGTATACCGACAAATTCCGGTTCGAGATTTTTTGTATGCTGGAATGGAGAATACCACAGCAACACTATTTTCAAGCAGGTATGTGGTAGACGCTATAGGATTTGAAGACCGTAGTTATACCAATGTCAATGCACATGAATTAGCACATCAATGGTTTGGTGATTTGATTACTGCACAAAGTGGTAAGGACCACTGGTTGCAAGAAGGATTTGCAACCTACTATGCTTTATTAGCTGAGCGTGAACTATTTGGAGACGATTATTTTTATTACAAATTATACGAGTCAGCCCAACAAATAAAATACGCTTCTCGAACAGATAGTATTCCGGTTTTGAATGCCAAAGCAAGTTCGTTAAGCTTTTATCAAAAAGGGGCTTGGGCACTTTTTGTTTTGAATGAATCATTAGGGGATAAAAAATTTAAAAAAGCAATTTGTAATTATTTAAAAAAGTACCGCTATCAAACAGTAGAAACAGATGATTTTTTTAACGAAATTAAAAAAATAGCTGATTTTGATACTGCAGATTTTAGTAAAGTATGGCTTGAATCAACTACCTTTAATACATCACAAGCCAATGACTTACTATTGTCTAACAAAATGATAAAAACCCTTTTTGAAGTTGAAAAGCTTAAAAAAAATCCATTAGTAGATAAAGAAAAGTTTTTTGCTGAAGTGTTGCAATCTAATGTTTATTTTGAAGTAAAAATAGCCGTCGTTAACCAATTAAGAAACGAGAAATTTAAAGCTAAAAAAGCATTATTACAATTGGCTCTAGCCACAAATAACGTTCAAGTTAGGCAAGCCGTAGCGAGTTCATTGTCTAAAATTCCGGAAGAATTTAGAAAGGCATACGAGACTTTACTAAATGATGAATCGTATCAAACACAAGAATTAGCATTGTATTATTTGTGGAATAATTTTCCTGAAAAACGAGTTGCTTATTTGGAAGCATCTAAAGATTGGTTAGGATTTAATGATTACAATATCAAAACATTATGGCTTTCATTAGCATTGTCAACACAAGAATATGATATAGATAAATCTGTTTTAATAACTGAATTAATCAATTATTCCTCAATTAATTATGAGGCAACGACACGGCAAAACGCGCTAGAAAAACTCCTTGCTTTTAAGTTGCTCAATGATCAAGTTTTAGAAAATTTAGTCAATGCAACAACGCACCATATGTGGCAGTTTTCAAAATTTGGTAGAGACAACATCCGTTTGTTGCTTAAAAATCCCGAAATGGTGGTTTCTTTTCAAAGAATATTACCCAATCTAAACGAAAAGGAACAATTTCAGCTAAACAGATTGCTTCTTGAGTTGAAACCGTAAAAAATAAAATAAAAAGTGCCTTCAATTAATTTTTAAAGTTAATTAAAGGCACTTTTTTATTTACTGATTACCAGAGTTGGTTTACTTCATTTTTTATAAAGGATAAAGCAGCACCACTAGGAGATGTTTTATCAAATAAAGAAGTCAATATCTCTTCACGTAAGGCATCAGCATTAGTAACCGAATCTTTTTTTGTTGCCAAACGAATCATTTGTATGGTTGCATTTTTGGCAGCCAAAATAATCGACCAACATTCTTCGCTAATGTATATTTGTTGGGATAAATTGTGTTCAAATTCTTGTTCAATTTGTGCTACAACATAATTTTGATATTCGTTTTTATCATCAGATATAGGCGTTACGCGCACCATGAGTTGCGAAGGATTTATACGCTCCATGAACAATGTCATGCGCTCGTAAGCTTGCAAACGCAAAGGTAAAGTCGCTGCTTGATTGTCTTTTTGCAACATCCATCGACGTGTGTTTTGTTGGTCTTTAAAATGCGAATCGAATAAAAAATAAGCAACTGCTCCTGTAATTATTGAAGGAATCGTATAAGCAAGTATGTTTGTAATAATAGTAGAATCCATAATTTTTTTTTTAGAGAAACAAAAATATACTTTTTGGTTGAAATTCATAACGTTTATAGTGTTATTTAGATTGTTGAGTTGTATTTTTGTCAATTGTCCTCATTTTCTAATTGCATTTTCAATTTTTTACATTTTCATGGAAAACTATATCCTATTATTTCTTTGCATCGCAGCATTTGTAGCTGGTTTTATAGATGCAATTGTTGGTGGGGGCGGACTTATTCAAACACCAGCGGGTTTGATTTTCTTGCCTAATTTGCCTGTTTCAACAGTTATAGGTACTCTGAAAATCCCTGCTTTTAGCGGAACTTCTTTTGCTGCTTATCAGTATTTAAAGAAGGTAAATATGAACTGGAAATTACTTCTTATCATGATGGCATTAGCCATGCCGTCAGCCTTTTTAGGGTCTACTTTATTGACCTACATGAGCAATGATTTCATGAAGCCGCTGCTGCTTTTTATACTCTCCTTACTAGCGATTTATACGTATGCAAAGAAAAACTTTGGTCAACATGTAGCTAAAAATCTTTCAGATAGAACGTTAGTGCTAAATGCCGTACTAATCAGTTTTATAGTGGGTTTCTATGATGGCTTTATTGGTCCTGGTACGGGAAGTTTTTTTGTAGTTGCTTTTATTGCGTTAATGGGGTTTGATTTTCTTCATGCTTCTGCAAATGCTAAAATGGTCAACTTGGCAACTAATTTTGGTTCCATTTGTCTGTTTGCTTTAAAAGGTAAAATTATTTGGGCTATTGCTTTACCCATGGCTGCTTGCAATGCATTAGGCGGTTGGTTAGGAGCTAAACTGGCGATTAATAAAGGAAACGGTTTTATCCGAATTTTCTTTTTAGTTGTGGTTGTTGGAACGTTAATTCGTTTTGCGTACGATGTTTTTTGGAACAAATAAAAAAATAGTACGAGCTAATAATCTTGAAGTAATAGCATGGATTACTTTCGATACATAAAATAATAATTATTGTATTAAACGAACACTATTATGCCGTTAAAACTTCACAGCTTCCGATTGTATTAATTCTTAAATTCTTATTTTTGCATAAATAGAAAAAACTTCATGCAACAATATATATCCCAACTTAACGAAGCCCAGCGCGAACCCGTATTACAAAAAGAAGGTCCAATGATCATTATTGCTGGTGCTGGCTCCGGAAAAACAAGGGTGCTTACCATACGAATTGCGTACTTAATGCAACAAGGAATTGATGCATTTAACATTTTATCGTTGACTTTTACTAATAAAGCAGCGCGTGAAATGAAAAAACGTATCTCAGATATTGTAGGTTCAGGCGAGGCTAAAAACCTTTGGATGGGAACTTTTCACTCGGTTTTTGCTCGAATTCTACGTTCAGAAGCCGATAAGCTAGGCTATCCTTCTAATTTTACTATCTATGATTCTCAGGATTCGCTTCGTGCCATTTCAGGAATTATTAAAGAAATGCAGTTGGATAGAGATGTGTACAAGCCAAAACAAGTACTAGGACGCATCTCTAATTTTAAAAATAGCTTAATCACCGTAAAAGCTTATTTTAATGACAAAGAGTTGCAAGAGGCTGATGCAATGTCCAAAAAGCCACGTATGGGTGAGCTTTATGAGAAATACGTAGAGAAATGCTTCAAATCAGGTGCAATGGATTTTGATGATTTGTTATTAAAGACCAATGAGTTATTGACACGTTTTCCAGAAGTTTTAGCCAAGTATCAAAACCGTTTTCGTTACATCATGGTAGATGAGTACCAAGATACCAACCACTCCCAATACTTAATTGTACGTGCTTTATCAGATAAATTTCAAAATATTTGTGTTGTAGGTGATGATGCGCAAAGTATTTATGCTTTTAGAGGGGCAAATATTAATAATATTCTGAATTTTCAGAAGGATTATGAAGGCGTAAAAACATTTAAATTAGAGCAAAATTACCGTTCAACGCGTAATATTGTAGAAGCAGCAAATACCATTATTGATAAAAATAAAGTAAAGCTGGATAAGATTGTTTGGACAGCAAATGAATTTGGACCAAAAATAAAAGTGCACCGCAGCATGACTGATGCTGAAGAAGGACGTTTTGTTGCCAGCACCATTTTTGAACAAAAAATGCAACAGCAAATGACAAATGGTCAATTTGCAATTTTGTACCGTACCAATGCACAATCAAGAGCGATGGAGGATGCTTTGCGTAAGCGCGATATTCCGTACCGTATTTATGGTGGTTTGTCTTTTTATCAAAGAAAAGAAATCAAAGATGTCCTATGTTATTTAAGGCTGGTTATCAATCCAAAAGATGAGGAAGCATTGATGCGTGTTATTAACTATCCCGCAAGAGGAATAGGGGATACGACAGTTGAAAAATTAGTCGTTGCTGCAAATCATTACAAGCGTTCTATATTTGAAGTCATGCAGAATATTGATAAGATTGATTTAAAACTAAACAATGGTACGAAACAGAAATTAAAAGATTTTGTCTTGATGATTTTGAGTTTTCAAGCCATTGATCAAAACCATGATGCCTTTTATGTAACAGATCATGTTTCTAAAAAAACAGGATTAGTTCAAGAGCTTAAAAAAGATGCTACTCCAGAGGGAATGGCTAAAATTCAGAATATAGAAGAGTTATTAAACGGTTTAAAAGATTTTACTGAAGGTCAAAAAGAAATTGATGGCGCTCGTGGTGCTTTGGCTGAATTTATGGAAGATGTGGCTTTGGCTACAGATTTAGATAAAGATACTAGTGATGAAGATCGTGTAGCGTTAATGACTATTCATCTTGCAAAAGGGCTAGAATTCCCTCATGTTTTTGTGGTAGGAATGGAAGAAGATTTGTTTCCAAGTGCGATGAGTATGAGTACCCGTAGTGAGTTAGAGGAAGAGCGTCGTTTGTTTTATGTAGCGCTAACACGTGCAGAACATCAGGCGTATTTAACGTACTCGCAGTCAAGATACCGCTGGGGAAAATTGACAGATAGTGAACCATCGCGTTTTATTGAGGAGATTGACGGACAGTTTTTAGAATACCTAACACCAGCCGAATCCAATTACCGATATAATTCGCCTATTGATAAGGATATCTTTGGGGATGTAGATAAATCTAAAATGCGTTTATCAAAACCATCTAATGGTACTCCGCCTCAAAAAGCAGTAGGGAATGATCAAAAATTAGAATCTTCAGTTAGAAAACTAAAACCGATGACCGGTAGCGGGCCTGCATCAGGACCCAATTTATTTGATAATAACCTAGCTATGGGAAATATCGTAATGCACGAACGTTTTGGTAGAGGTCAAATTGTAAATATTGAAGGAGTAGGCGCTGATAAAAAAGCGGAAATAAAATTTGAAGTTGGCGGACTTAAAAAGTTGCTATTGCGTTTTGCAAAACTTGATGTTATTGGGTAGTTAGTGGCTATATTACTGCAAAAAACGAAAATAAACCGAAAATGAAATTGAAAATTATTTTAGTTATTTACTTTTCTACATTTTTAATTTCTTGTAGTTTGAACAGAAACGTTGATGGAAAATATCGTTCAAACTTTGCTGATTTAGGTTTCTTCATAACAGAAATTGAATTGAAACCAAATAATACTTTTCATTATGAATCATCAGGAGATTTACAACATATAGAACTTAATGGAAATTATACAATCCTAAATGACAAACTGTATTTGAGGTTTGAAAAAGAAGATAATGAAACAGAAAAAAGGGCTGTGAAAATTATTGGAAAAGATACTATTGTCGATTTTGAGAAACTAAATAATTCGCACAATTACAAACTAAAAAAGGAAAACGAAATAGAATATCATTTGAAATACAAAATTTCAAAAAACAAATTACAAGTATATAATATTGAAACAGGAAAATTAGTCCGAAAAGGAAAAAAATATTCTAACAGAAGAAAATATCTCATTTTTGGACCGAAAAATTATATGAAAAAAAGTTATTTAAAGAAAATTACTGAATAAAAATACAGCCACTAACAGCCGTTACAAGATATTTGGGTATTTGGCTGAATTTAAAAATGGTTTTGTACTTGGAAAACTTGTGCATAATGGAAAAAACTCGCATCTTTAATCCCAAACATCTTGTAGCGCCAAGACGTTAGCTCTAATGCCAAAAAAGATGCGGATTAACAAAATATTTTCACATAATGAACAAACCAAATATTGAAGATTTTTTAGAAATATGCAAACTAAATATTGTAGAAAAATATGTTTCTGAAATTGAGTATATAATTAGTGAATCTGATTGCATTTATTCATCAGGAATAAATATGCCAATTGAATCTATATTAAATATCTATACCAAAGCAAAAGGATATTCAGTATCATCAAAAAAATACAGTAAAGGAATATTAATTAAAGAATGGTAAAAGGCACTACAGCTAAAAGCCGTTACAAGATATTTGGGTTTTAGGCTGAATTTAAAGATGGTTTTGTATTTGGAAAATTTGTGCATAATGGAAAAAACTCGCTTCTTTAATCCCAAACATCTTGTAGCTCCAAAACGTTGACAATAATTGCGGAAAACTGTGGGTGTATTCAAGAACAGAATCAATAAGAACCGAAAAAATATGGATAAAAATGTAATTGATGCTATTTTAAATGATATTCAAAATAAACCTGAATACATATTAGAAGTATCAGATATAGTGCGTAACGGCGCTACACAAATACAATATCGGGAAATTATAAGTTTTCTATGTGAAAATGATTTCATAAGACAGCCTTTTAAAAATCATGGTAAATTTACTATTTTGGAAAAAGGTAAGGAAGTTTTGAAGTTAGGAGGTTGGAAAAAGTATTTACTTAAAGAAGAGCAAACTAAGAAACAAACTGCGCAAAAGGCAATTTATGACGCACAAATCTCAAAATTTCAGGCAACATACGGAAAATATGCGGTACCGATTTCTGCGATATCACTTTTAGTAGCAATTGGTTCATTGATAACTGGAATATTAATGTATCAATCCAGAATAAAAGAACTTGAGATTAATCAAGAAAAGCTGAAAAATAAAATTGAAAAAATTGACTCTGTGAAAAATATTATTGACCCGAAATAACTAATAGAAACTACTGGTAACAACAGTTACAAGATATTTGGTCATTTGGCTAAATTTAAAAATGGTTTTGTACTTGGAAAATTTGTGCATAAAGGAAAAACCTCGCCTCTTTAATCCCAAATCTCGTGTAGCGCAAAGCCGTTATTAGATATTTGAAAAAAAACGATGAACTGAGAAAAATAGTTTGTACAGAATTTGAATCTAAGTATTATAAAGATAGTTCGAAAGTGATGCATTTATGTCCTGATTCTACTCGTAAATTATTAGTAATGGTGAATTGTAAACACTAATTTAAAAACGGATAATGTCTTAGATCTAGTTCGAATGGGTAGAAATCTGAATACTTAAAAAATAGAGCAGAAAAGAATGGAAATTAAATATTGTTGGAGATGTAAAATGGATATGCCTATGCTTGATAAAGAAGAGTTTGCAATCGCATCTAAATTATATTCCAAAGCATTTTCAATAGCAAAAGGAAATATTCAAGAGAGATTTAAATCATTATTAGATTACTATAATAATATAACTGGATTTGTAGAGACGGAACCGTATGCAATAATGCATCACGCAATCGAACTTATTGGTCCTGATTGTACTAATTGTGGAAGACCTTTTAGAACACCTGAAGCAAAAATGTGTGTTTTGTGCGGAAAGAAAAGAAATATTACGTAAAAAAAACATCTTATATTTTTTGATATAGTTGGATTTTAGTGGAATTATCCTTTCGAAAAATATTTTAGTTAAACCGAAAATTGAGCGGTTACGATTTTACAGCCATTTCAAAGCAGTGACAGGTTAATGGTAGTTTTATAAAAAACCTTATGACAAACCTTGAACCTTTAACGCAGAAACAAAAAAAAAAATGGAATAAAATAATCCTTATTATTTTAGGTACAGTATTAACGGTGCAGTTTCTTTTTATATTCGTGTATCTTTTTGACAATGAAAATAATGATGTTGATTTATACGGGGAAATACTATTTGGTGATTTTACTTTGTACCAAAACAAAATATACGCTAGCGTGCCTAGTAATGGATATTACATGGTAGAGCAAGCGGATATACAAACATTTAAACCCATATCTGATAGTTATTATGACAAACATATGGCTATTGACAAGAAAAACGTTTACTGTGGCAACCAAATAATTCCTACGCTAGACCCATCTACTACTAAATCAATTGGAAATAACTATTATTTTGACGGACAAACAGCTTATTTTTGTGCCCCTAACACTATACAAAATGCCAATTTAGGATGGAGGCAAGGAGTTTGGAAACAAATTCAATATAATTTTTTTGAGGGTAAAAAACCTCAAACCTATTTGCATTCAACCACTTTATTACCTAAAAGTGATAAGCCATATTACGCTATTTTGAAGTCTAATACTGCAACAGATGGCAGTAAAGCGTTTTATGATGGCGAAATAATACCAGATGCAATCGTGCAGTCATTGCATCAGCTTGATAATAAATATGATGATAGTGATGTGAGAAAAAGCCGAAATTATTTTGCAGATGAACAGAGTGTTTACTATAAAACTAACAAACTGCCTATTAAAAGCCACGAAAATTTGTATACATTTTATATTGAAAATTTATTTAATGATGTTTACCTTTTCGATCCAACGTCTGGAAATGTATTTATAGGTAATATAAGTTTTGATAAACAAAACGCACCTTATAAAGTAGTTAGTAAATATGGAAATCATGTTAATCACGCGCTATTTTTGAGTAAGAATGGTGTTTTTTATTATAATAATCAAAACAAAAACATTGAAAAAGCAGGCGAAAACCCATTTTTAAATGGAAATTTCACAGAAATTGCTCCTCTTATTTTTTCAGATGGTAAAAAAACCTTGTATTTAGAATCAGGATCAATCTGGCATAATAGCAGAAGTAACAAAAGCCTAGCTTCTCGTAGCACTTACATTTTTCAACTCGACGAAAATCTACAAGCTAATTGGGTGAAAATTGGCATAGTTAGTAATCATCATTATGCATCGGTTTGGAAGAATGGCGATGCCTATTTTTACTTTGATGAACTCGGAGATACTCAACTCATTTTTCATTCCATCTATAAAATTAAAGACCAAAGCACCTTACAAAAACTTTTGGCTGATGACATAAAAATAGATAAAATAAGACAATTGAAGAGAGACAAAGCCCTTGTTCCAGTAAATAAAACTAAAATATTAGAAGCTAAAACCAAATATTATTAAATCATTAATAACTTAAAAAATGCCTTATAACGAACTTTTATCGCTGCGTATAGAAAAAATTTTGATTGAAATGAATGTTGATTTTAAGCAAAAGAAAATGTTTGGAGGGAACACTTTTATGGTTAATGATAAAATGTGTTTCGGTATTATGCAGGAGGAGATAATGCTGCGGGTTATGGATGAATTTTACGAAACATTACTTGAGGAGAATCATGTTAAACCAATGGATTTTACTAAAAAAATTATAAAAGGGTTTTTATTTATTGAAAAAGAAGCTTTTAAAACGGATAATCAATTGCTGCGATGGATTAATTACGGACTCGATTTTAGCGAACGCGGCATCTTAAAACACAAAAAGAAAAAATAAAGGTTAACTTTGTAGTTAAATTAAAAGAAAATGGCACAATTTTTAAAAATATACGAAGACAAACCTAACGAAGCAGCTATTGCAAAAGTTGTTAAGGTTTTAAAAGATGGGGGATTAGTTATATATCCTACTGATACGGTTTATGGTCTAGGTTGTGATATCACTAATACCAAAGCATTAGAGCGTATTGCAAAAATAAAAGGGATCAAACTAGAGAAAGCTAATTTCTCCTTTGTATGCCACGATTTAAGCAACATATCTGATTATGTGAGGCAAATTGACACCGCTACTTTTAAAATTTTAAAGAGAGCCTTGCCTGGTCCTTATACCTTTATTTTACCTGGTAATAATAATTTACCAAAGGAATTCAAGAAGAAAACAACGGTAGGTATTCGTGTTCCAAATAATGCAATTGCTTTAGAAATAGTACGTCAATTAGGAAATCCTATTGTTTCAACTTCTATTCGCGATGATGATGATGTAATTGAGTATACTACAGATCCAGAGTTAATTTTTGAAAAGTGGCAAAATCAAGTAGACTTGGTTATTGATGGTGGTTATGGAGATAATGTTGGGTCAACTATCATTGATTTGTCTGGAGATGAGCCAGTTGTAGTTAGAGCAGGAAAAGGAGATATTGATATTATATAATTTATTGGCAAAATATTTGATTTTACTCTAATATTTTTTATATTAGCATAAGGATATACAATTTAAAAGTATGTTATTCTTAATTATATTTAATTGGTTATTAGAAAAAGATTAAGGATACATTAAAGCAGGTCGCAAGACCTGCTTTTTCTTTTTGGTGTAAGTCTTATGAAATAGCACTCAATTTTTTTTATCAGTAGTAATGATAAAAACAGTCTAAATTTATTTCAAATGGAGTAGGTAATAATGTTGCTTCTCGAGGTTCGCCCACTGTCAGAAAACGAATTACGACTATATTATATGGTTATTGGTATATTCTATTATTATAATCGATGTTCCGTTAATTACATAAAAAAAGCGCCTCGATATTCGAGGCGCTTTTAATTATTCTAAAAGAATTAAAAACTATTTAGTTTGTTTTTTCATTTCTTTTTCAATCATTTCGTAGAATTGGTCAATTTTAGGTAAAACAACAATACGTGTTCTTCTATTACGTGCTCTGTTTTCAGCAGTATCATTATCAACTAATGGTACGTAAGAACTTCTACCCGCAGCGATAAGTTGTTCTGGTTTAACACCTAATTGGTTTGTTAAAACACGAATAATAGATGTAGAACGTTTCACACTTAAATCCCAGTTGTCAAGTAAAACACCACTTCCGTTATAAGGAACATTATCAGTATGACCTTCAACCATACATTCAAAATCTGGTTTGTCATTTACTACTTTAGCCACTTTAGCTAAAACACCTTTTGCTTTATCAGTTACTTCGTAGCTTCCTGATTTGAATAATAATTTATCAGCGATTGAGATAAAAACAACTCCTTTTTCAACGTTAATTTCGATGTCTGGATCATTTAAACCTACAGCACCTTTTAAACTAGTAACTACAGCAAGTGTAACACTGTCTTTTTTAGTTAATGCATCTTGCATTCTGCTTATTTTTAAATCTTTCTCTTTGATAGATTCTAAAGCTTTTTCGATATTCTCAGCACCTTTAGTAGTCAAAACAGTCATGTCTTTTGAGGAACTAATAAGTGTTTGATTGTGTTCTCTTAATCCTGATACAGTAGCTGTAAGCCCTGCTTTCTCTTCTAAACAAGAATTTAACTTGACAGTAGCAGAATTTAATAAATCTTGAGTTTCTTTATTTTTTGCTTCTAGGTCAGCGTATTTCTTTTTAGAAACGCATGAACTTAAAAGTGCCATAACAGATAAGGCGATTACGATTTTTTTCATAAAATTTAATGTTTAGTTTAATTACAAATTTAGTTTTTAATGATTACATATTGGACATAAAGTTCTGTTAAAATTACTTAACAAATACCTTGCCAGCCTTTATGTAATAACTATAAACGATACTTTTAGTGCTATAGTACTTATGCTGCTGGAAATCCTCTCTTTTTTTATAAGCTTTTGAGAATAAGGCGTAAAAATCAAAATGTGCTTTTAAAATGGCTGTAAAATGTTTCCATTTTCCTTTAAAAATAAATTGTATTCCTGCAACACCGTCTAGAATCATACGGGTAAAAAGTACCAAGTATAACTTTTCTTTGGGTAAATTTTTAGTCAACATTAATAGCGAATTTCTGAAATTGAGGTAGGTTTTCCTTGGATTGCCTTGTTGCAGCGTTGCGCCACCCACATGATATACCACAGATTGGTAATTGTATTTAATAGTATGTCCTTTATTTATAGCTCGCCAACATAAATCTATTTCTTCTTGATGTGCAAAGAAATCAGCATCAAAACCCGCTAATTCTTTATAAACTCGGCTTCTAATAAAAAAGCAAGCTCCTGATGCCCAAAAAATTGTTCTATTATCGTTGTATTGACTTAAATCTTCTTCAAGTGTGTCAAAAATTCGTCCCCGACAATAGGGGTAGCCATATTTATCAATGAAACCGCCAGCAGCTCCAGCGTATTCAAAGTAATTCTTCTTTTTAAAATCTAAGATTTTTGGCTGAATTATTGCAGTTTTAGGTTCCTTTTCAAAAGTTTCCAATATTGGCTGTAACCAATTCTTAGTTACCTCAATATCTGAATTTACTAAGGCATAAATTTGAGCATCAATATGTTGTAACGCTTCATTATAGCCTTGTGCAAAACCGTAATTAGCTTTGTTAATTACAATTTGTACTTCAGGATAAGTATTTTTTATAAACTCAATAGAAGTGTCTGTTGAAGCATTATCAGCGATATAAATAGTTGCTTCTGGTGAATAAGCGATTATAGATGGTAAAAACTGCTCTAAGAGTGAAACACCATTCCAATTAAGTATAACGACTGCGATTTTTTTCAAAATAAATATTTTATGTTTTTATAATCGAAAATGAATTTAAAGTACGGCTTTGGATTGACCAAAATCAGGTAAGTCTCGTAAGAATTCGTATTTTTCATTTTCATAATCCATTTGGCAAAAGTAATGATTCAATCCGTTGGTCACCATTAAATAATCGGCTTTCATAGTCATATTATAACGGGCGATTTGGTCAAAGGTAGCTTGAGCAATTTTAATTTCGGGGGCTTTACATTCAATAAGTACAAAAATAGAACCATCAGGATTAAAAACGACAACGTCATACCTTTTTCGCAAGCCGTTGACTTTTAAAACTTTTTCGACGTTTATCATTGATTTTGGATACTTTTTTTCTTCTAATAAAAAGAGTACAACATGTTGACGTACCCATTCTTCGGGTGTTAGAATGATAAATTTTTTCCTGATTTCATCAAAGATAGCCACTTTATTTTCGCTATTTTTGAATCGAAATGTATAAGAAGGAAAATTTAGTTTTTGCATAGCGCAAAAATAATATTTTTTTTGGGATAGGAACTGCATAATTAGCATACTCGCAGCATTTTTTAAATTTTGCAGTTTTGTATTTATGAGGTTTTTAATCTAAAACGAATTGGTTTACCTAAATTCCCGCGTGAGGGATAGGAATGAGCTACCGAAGTAGCATGGATAGCCCGACAGCAGTGAAGAAAAGGGCTTTATAAGTAGAAAGTGAGTGAAGCCCTTTTTTTTACTGGTGGCACGCCCAAATGGAACTTATAAAAAGATATGATTTTTTTTTTAAATTGAAAGAAGATAAATGGACGAAGTAATAAAAATTGTTAATGATATAAAGGCGGGAAATATAAAACCAATCTATTTTTTGATGGGTGAGGAGTCCTATTATATTGACAAATTATCAGATTATATTGAGAAAAACGTTTTGACTGAAGAGGAAAAAGGTTTTAATCAAACGGTTTTGTACGGTAGAGATGTATCAATTGAAGATATTGTCTCGACTGCAAAACGATATCCTATGATGGCAGATCGTCAAGTGGTTATTGTTAAGGAAGCGCAGGATTTAAGCCGTACTATTGATAAGTTAGAATCCTATGCTGAGAATCCTATGCCTAGCACCGTTCTTGTGTTTTGCTACAAGTACAAAACCTTAGATAAGCGTAAAAAAACAACCAAGCTACTTGCTAAAGCTGGGATTGTTTATGAGAGTAAAAAACTGTATGACAATCAAGTAGGGGACTGGATTAAACGTGTTCTAGCAGGTAAGAAATACAATATTGAACCCAAAGCTTCAGCAATGTTAGTGGAGTTTTTAGGTACTGACTTAAGTAAGATTAACAACGAACTGGAAAAATTACAAATTATTTTACCAAAGGGAAGTACGGTTACTCCAAAGGATATTGAGGAGAACATTGGTTTTAGTAAAGATTTTAATGTTTTTGAGTTACGAAAAGCCATTGGGGAACGCAACCAATTAAAAGCATATACTATTGCGGATAATTTTGCTAACAACCCAAAGGATAATCCTATGGTGGTTACTACGAGTTTGGTTTTTAGTTTTTTTATTCAACTGCTTAAATACCATGGGTTAAAAGATCGAAATCCTAAAAATGTAGCTGCAGTATTAGGTGTTAGTCCGTTTTTCTTAAAAGATTACGATGTTGCTCTAAAGAATTACCCCATGAGAAAAGTAAGCCAAATTGTGGCTACATTACGGGATATAGACGTTAAGAGTAAAGGAGTTGGGGCACAATCGATGTCTAATTATGACCTTTTAAGAGAAATGCTCTACAAAATATTTAATTAACGATTAAAAATTAGCGATATTTGCATATTAAAAATAAAGCAAAATATGGGAATGAATAAGAATACCATTTTAGGATGGGCCACTTTAATTATGATATTGATGGGTTTGTTATTAATAGGTCTCGGTTTTTTTAGATATAGAGATGTATCTGGATGGGGTTTTGCCGCTACTGGAGTAGGGTTCTTAGCAAATGCATGGGTTTTTAGTTCGCTAAAAGGGAGATTGTAAATTATTTTAAATTTTAAATTATAAAAAATGTCAGACGATAAGAAAGTGATTTTCTCAATGTCAAAATTGAGTAAAACCTACACAGGAGCAGACAAACCAGTACTTAAGAATATTTATTTAAGCTTTTTCTATGGAGCTAAAATTGGTATTTTAGGTCTTAACGGATCAGGAAAGTCCTCTTTATTAAAAATTATAGCTGGAGTTGATAAAAATTACCAAGGTGATGTTGTTTTCGCACCAGGCTACACTGTAGGTTATTTAGAGCAAGAACCTATTCTTGACGATAGCAAAACAGTAATCGAAATTGTACGTGAAGGGGTTGCCGAAACAATGCAGGTTCTAGAAGAATACAATAAAATCAATGACTTATTTGGTCTTGAAGAAAACTATTCTGACGCAGATAAGATGGACAAATTAATGGACCGTCAAGCCGCTTTACAAGATAAAATTGATGCATTAGGTGCTTGGGAAATTGACACCAAACTAGAGATTGCTATGGATGCGTTGCGTACGCCAGATGGTGATACGCCTATCAAAAATCTTTCGGGTGGTGAGCGTCGTCGTGTAGCTTTATGTCGTTTGTTATTGCAACAACCGGATGTATTGCTTCTTGATGAACCTACCAATCACTTGGATGCCGAGTCGGTTTTATGGTTAGAACAACATTTAGCACAATATTCAGGAACAGTAATCGCTGTAACGCACGATAGGTATTTCCTTGATAATGTAGCAGGATGGATTTTAGAGTTGGATAGAGGAGAAGGTATTCCTTGGAAAGGGAATTATTCTTCTTGGTTGGACCAAAAATCGAGCAGAATGGCTCTTGAAGAAAAAGTAGCTTCTAAACGTCGTAAAAACTTAGAACGTGAGCTGGACTGGGTTCGTCAAGGTGCCAAAGGACGTCAAACGAAACAAAAAGCGCGTTTACAGAACTATGATAAAATGCTTAATGAAGATCAAAAAGCATTAGATGAGAAATTAGAAATTTACATTCCTAATGGACCACGTTTAGGTACCAATGTAATTGAGGCAAAAGGAGTTTCTAAAGCGTATGGAGATAAATTATTATACGATAATTTGAACTTCACTTTACCACAAGCTGGAATTGTTGGAATAATCGGGCCAAACGGTGCGGGTAAATCAACTATTTTCAGAATGATAATGGGTGAAGAGAAACCAGATGCAGGTGAATTTGAAATTGGTGATACTGTAAAGATTGCCTATGTCGATCAAGCGCATTCTAATATTGATCCTAATAAATCAATCTGGGAAAACTTTTGTGATGGTCAAGAATTAATTATGATGGGTGGCCGTCAAGTGAATTCTCGTGCTTACTTAAGCCGTTTCAACTTTGGAGGAAGTGATCAAAACAAAAAAGTATCCACACTTTCTGGAGGAGAGCGTAACCGTTTGCACCTTGCGATGACTTTAAAAGAGGAAGGTAACGTTTTATTATTGGATGAGCCTACCAATGACTTGGATATTAATACACTACGTGCATTAGAAGAAGGTTTGGATAACTTTGCTGGTTGTGCGGTAGTAATATCTCACGACAGATGGTTCTTAGATAGAATTTGTACGCACATTCTAGCCTTTGAAGGAAACTCTGATGTGTATTATTTTGAAGGTGGTTTTTCTGAATATGAAGAAAATAAGAAAAAACGTTTAGGTGGTGATTTAACTCCAAAACGTTTGAAATACAGAAAATTAATCAGAGGATAATTCCTTTGATTATGAAGCTAAAAAAAGGATATCCGTACTGGATATCCTTTTTTTATTTCTTCTTTTTATCGTTATTCATCATTAAAACTACTGCAGCTACTAAAGCTATAATTACTAACCCAAAGACAAAAACGATAATTATTGAACCATTATCCCAATTTATAAGTACTCCTTTTTTCATAATGTATAGATTTAAGTGTACAAAAGTAAAAATCAAGAGCTATAAAAAATATGATAAAAGTCAGTTTTTAGTGTGTATACAGATAAAAAGCTAATCTAATTACTGAATATCCAAAAATAAACCAGCGCTATAGGTAGGTGCTGCATAGGTAATTTTTCCAGATAGTATTTCAGTGTAATTCAAACTTACACCAAATTTAGTTGAAATATAGTAAGCTGCTTCTAAGCCTAGATTGGTATATTCGACATTATTTGCAAAAATCCCTTGCCCAGTTCCAACTAAGTTACCATTGTTAAACGAACGAACATTACTAGATTTTAGCGCAATAAATACTTTATCATAAAATTTACTTCCAATTTCGCCTCCAAAATGATATTCATCAGAGAATCCGTTATTTCTATTATTAAATCCCGAATATATTTTCCCATACCAATTATGGCCACTAATTTTAAAAGGAACTCCTAAATCTAATTGAAGTAACTGATTAAATTCTCCATCACCAGTTTGCAGACTACCATCAGTTCCTCCAGATTTTTTTCCTGTTGGTAATCCTAATTTTAAGGTTCCTGACAAGGCTATTAGATCATTTTTTAAAATGCCGTAACGAATGCCTAAATCAATATCACCAATTGAATTTACTGCCTCACCGTCCGAAATTGTATTTCCCGTTTTACCAGAAACTTGCTTATTTTGATACACTCTAGCTAAAAGCGGTACATAGGCAATAAGGTCTATTTTATCACTAATTCCGTATTCACCATAAGCACTCACAACAAAATTTCCACGGGTAATATTAGGATCTTTTTCTTTCGCGCTTGTAAAATGCTCGTCAGCTACTAGTGAACTTGCAGCTAGTTTATAATAGCCATTTCCTTTTCCTTTGTTCCATTGACCGTATGACATTTGCGTGATCATCACTAGTACAATTGCTATTTTTGTAAATTTATTGGTCATCATTATTTGTTTTTGATTATTGCTTCTCCCACTTTTATTTTAAAAGGCTCACACCAATGTGTCAAATAGCCATAATCATTAATTCCTACACCCATCACATCAAGCGTAAAAGCTCCATTGTAAGTAACTCCATCGGCATCACCTTGCGAATCAATTTTGAGTGCTCCGTTAATCACATTAGGATTGTTAGTTAAATACATTGCAAAACCGGGTAAGGACTGGTCTGCACGATAATTACTTGCAAACTTAATTCGGATACCTCCTGGAATTTCAGTGATTTCAAAGTCACCTGCAGAAGCGTAAGAGCTCGTTTTAGTAATACTTCCAATTTGTACATTGGCTACTGGAGTAGGAGTAACGCTGTTTTCAATAACTGTAACTGCAATAGTCGTTTCAATTGATTTACCCTCATAAAATGTCGAAATTACAATTTCAGCATCACCTTTGCTTATTGCATTAATCTTTTTGGTTGTATTATCTACGGTGATAACAGCCGTATTATTTGATTTTAAGCTAAAATCTACAGTTTGCTTTATACCTTGACTGTCAAAAAATAAGGCATCTAATACTAAAGATTGCCCAACAGCAAAATTTGAAAAATTAGTATTAATCCGGATGCTTTCGTCTATTTCATCATTAACAATATCTTCGCTAATACAGGAGCTCAGGCCTAAAAACAGACTAATTATCCAAAATATTTTCATAACTTTCATAGTATATAATTTTTATGGTACACTATAATAGTCGCCGCCCGATCCTTTTCCTGACAAATAAATTAGATTTTTTTGGTAATAGCAGGAAATTTAGTGCCTAATTAACAGCTTTTATGTGTTATATTCTTAGTTGAGCCTAATCCTGCTTTCCGCTATAGCCCTCTATCATAAAGTTTTTTTTTACTAAGTCATAGCAGGAGCTTCCGCTGGTCGCTCTGCTATTCCTGTAAAAAATAACTTTTTTCAATCGGGGCTGTCGCTACAATCAGGGGCAGAGGAAGTGCAATTCAAGAAGAGGAGATTAAATTAATTACTTTTCTACTATTTGTAGCATCCCAAAGTTTGGGGAGTAGAATTATAATTTTAAAAGTGGATTAAAACCAAAGTAGTTTTAATCTAAAAATTTTGATTTTAAATCAGCTGTCGGAACCATGCAGCTTTCTTTCTTGCCATACCACTTATAGCGGTTGCGCGCAATAAAATCATAAACTACATTACTAAAACCAGAAGGCAGCACTTTAAAAACCGACAAAAGACTAATCGCACCACCCAGATCACTAGCAATATTCAAAGCTGCTTCCGACTTGTAATAATAAGCAATTCCAGGCTCATACAATATAATACTATCCATTTTTGAAACATCAATACCGATATGTTTGCAGATTTCCTGTCCAATTTCTGATTGCAACGAAGCAAATCTAAAAATGTCGTTTTTGTCGTTTTTAATAATAAACTGCACCGCCGAATCACACAAATTGCAAACGCCGTCAAAGAGTACTATTTTTTTGTTTTCAGGTAGTTTTTGCATTTTTATTTTTTTTGTCATTGCGAGGAACGAAGCGATCCCCCTCGCTGCATCCGTTGTGGTCTGTTTGAAGTTCTTTGTGTGATTGCTTATTTCGTCTCAATGACCGTAGATTATCTATTTCTTTTTCATTGATTCTACGAGTTCCAGTTCATCCATGCTTACTTTTGAAGTAAACATACCGTAATTTACGGTAGCTTTATTTTTTTCAATCGCATCAATTGTCCCCACAGCTTTACCATCAAGCATGCGCACGCGATCGCCTAAACGAATGATTGCTTTTGGCTTTTCGATGACTGGTTTGAGTTTTTTTTCTTTTTTCTCTTTTCGAATTTCCTCTACAATGACTTCAGCTTCTTTGATGATTTCTTTTTTCTTCTCAACGATCGCTTTTACCTCTTTAGGAGTTGCTTTTTTACGTTTAGAATTTTCAATTTCGATAATTTTTAAAAATTCTCCTATTAGGTCTTTTTTGTTTTTGTTATTGAAGTACTTCTCAGAGATATCTTCAATTTTTTGACCTATATATATTGTTTTTTGATTGCTGTCGTACAATTCTTGATAGCTTTCTAATTTTTGTTTTATCTTGGTATTGATGTTTTCCATCTTTTTACCTTCTTCACGCGCTTTGGTTTCTTCTTCTTTTAATGTCTGTGAAGTTTTTTCCATTTTAGAACGTTCTTTTTGAAGCGTAGCAATTGTTTTGTCAAAACGTACTTTTCCCACTTCAATTTTCTTCTTGGCGCGATTGATTAAACTAAAAGGGATTCCGTTTTTTAAAGCGACCTCAAAAGTAAACGAACTTCCGGCTTGGCCTAGTACTAATTTGTACATGGGCTCTAAGGTTTTCTCATCAAAAAGCATGTTGGCATTTGTGGCAAAAGGCAACTCATTTGCTAAAATTTTCAAATTAGAATAATGAGTAGTAATAATTCCAAACGCTTCTCGATGATAAAACTCTTCCAAGAAAATCTCGGCAAGAGCTCCACCCAATTCGGGATCAGAACCCGTACCAAATTCGTCAATTAAGAACATTGTTTTATCATTACACTTCTTTAAAAAGTAGTTCATGTTCTTCAATCGGTAACTGTAGGTACTTAGATGATTTTCAATAGATTGATTATCTCCAATATCTGTAAGTATTCTATCAAATAAAAAAGTTTCGGAACGTTCGTGTACTGGAATCAACATTCCTGATTGTAACATTAATTGCAGTAAACCAACTGTTTTTAATGAGATGGTTTTACCACCAGCATTAGGTCCTGATATTACAATAATTCGGTTTTCTTGTTGTAATTCAATTGTTTGTGGATGCGTGATTTCCTTTTTTTGCTTGTTGTTCAAGTACAAAATAGGGTGGTAGGCATCTCTAAAATAAAGTCGTCTGTTGTTGGTAATTGCAGGTAAAATTCCGTTAATTTTATTAGCATATTTTGCTTTTGCAGCAAGAACATCAATATCACTTAAAAAGTCTTGGTACTGAATTAATAACGGCAAATAAGGGCGAATTACATTCGATAAATTCTTTAAAATACGGGTAATTTCCTCAGCTTCCTCGTATTCTAAATTACTTAGTTCACGAGAATATCTCAAAGTCGCTTCGGGTTCAATATAGGCAATACTACCTGTTTTAGAACTTCCTAAAATAGACCCCTTTACTTTACGGCGGTACATGGCTAAAACAGCTAAAACACGACGGTTTTGAACAAAACTTTCTTTAATATCATCCAAATAGCCTAGGCTGTTATACTGCGTTAAAGCAGAACCGAAGCTTTGATTCACTTTCCCTCGTACGGTATTCATATTTCTACGAATATCCAGTAATAGGGGCGAAGCGCTGTCTTTAATTTCGCCATATTTATCAACTATAACATCTATTTGAGTGATGATGTCCTTAGTAAATTCGACTTGTTTGGCTCTGTTGTTTAAATGAGGGTAGTAATCTTCGAATTTTTTGAAATAATTCAATAAAAAATTCACTGTAGCAGATAGCGTAGCAATTTTTCTAAAACTACCTACTTCAAGAAAACTGTCCTCAATGGCTAGAAATTTTATTTCGTGCGTTATGGCATCAAATCCATGATTGGGAATCGCGTTATTATTCTGAAAAGAAGAAACATATTCAGATGTTTGCATCAAAGATTCCATCAAACTTTCTTTGTCTCTAAATGGAATAATTTCTAATGCTTTTTGTTTCCCTAAATCAGTATTACATATTGCCGAAATAGTTTCGAGAACCGTAGGAAATTGTAAATCTTGTAATGTTTTTTCTGTAATGGATATCATTCTTTATTGTAAAAGGTAAAGAAGCAAAGTTACAAAGAATGCGTGTTAAATTCGTTATTAGTTTGAGGGTAATTTAGAGGATGATTTATGGTCAATTTATATGGTTGCTCCAAAATTCATCCTTATATTTGAGGTTCACTTTGCCTTAACAACATCACAATGAATTCCTCCCTGTTTTATAGTCTTTTACGTAAAAAATTTCCTTTTAGCCCAACCTATAATCAGGATATCTTCTTTCAAAAGATTGCTATTTTTTTGACTGATACTCATAACGACACTATTTTTGTACTTAAAGGATACGCAGGAACCGGAAAAACTACAGTGATTTCAACTATTGTAAATAATTTGCTGGAACTTAATAAAAAGTATGTTTTGTTAGCGCCCACTGGTCGTGCTGCAAAAGTAATTGCTAATTATTCTGAAAAACCAGCGTTTACAATTCATAAAAAAATATATTTCCCCAAGAAATCTTCTGGCGGTGGGGTATCTTTCACCTTGCAACAAAACAAGCATAAAAACACGATTTTTATTGTGGATGAAGCTTCGATGATTTCTGATTCCAATTCAGACTCTAAATTATATGAGAATGGCTCCCTTTTAGATGACTTGATTTCGTATGTGTATTCTGGAACTAACTGTAAAATGATTCTGTTAGGAGATACCGCACAGTTGCCTCCTGTGAATTTAGACATTAGTCCGGCGCTGGATATTCATACTTTGGGTTTGCATTATAATAAAGAAATTGAACATATTGAGTTAGACGAAGTGATGCGTCAAGAAGGGGATTCCGGAATCTTATTCAATGCTACAGAGTTGCGGGAATTATTGAAAGACTCCTTCATAACCGATTTCAAATTCGATGTAAAAAAATTCAAAGATATTGTACGATTAACTGATGGTTATGATATTCAAGATGCTATAAATTCGGCTTATAGCAATTATAGTATTGAAGATACTGCATTTATTGTGCGATCTAATAAAAGAGCCAATCAATATAATGAGCAAATTAGAACTAAAATTTTGGATAAAGAAAGTGAGCTTTCTACAGGCGATTTTTTAATGGTGGTAAAGAACAATTATTTCTGGTTGAAAGATGCTGATGAAGCCGGTTTTATTGCCAATGGTGATATTATAGAAATACTCGAGATTTTTAAAATTCAAGAATTGTACGGTTTTAAATTTGCCAATGTAAAAATACGCATGGTAGATTATCCCAATCAAAAACCTTTAGAAACAGTTTTATTATTAGATACCATAAAAAGTGAATCACCATCACTTACGTATGAAGAATCAAACAGATTGTATGAAGAAGTGATGAAAGATTATGAGAGCGAAACGACCAAATATAAGAAATTCCAAAAAGTAAAAGCCAACGAGTATTTTAATGGATTGCAAGTAAAATTCTCCTATGCAATCACTTGTCATAAATCTCAAGGAGGGCAGTGGAACACCGTTTTTGTTGAGCAACCTTATTTGCCTAACGGTATTGACCGTGACTATATAAGATGGTTGTATACCGCTATGACGAGAGCAAAAAACAAATTATACTTGATTGGTTTTAAAGATGATAGTTTTGTGGAGTGATCTTATAGTTTACTTAATACCAAATTAATAATATTTATTAATAATCAAAATTAAAATAAACGGTTTATTAATTATTCTTATGAATAGCTATTTATTTTATCAAAATTTCCAATTACTTTAGCGCTATAGCAAACAATAATAATATGAAAATAATAGCAGTCATTCCAGCACGTTACGCTTCTACACGATTTCCAGCAAAACTGATGCAGGATTTGGGAGGAAAAACAGTCATTTTAAGAACCTATGAAGCGGCTGTAGAAACAGCCTTATTTGATGATGTTTTTGTTGTGACGGACTCTGATTTAATTTATAACGAAATTGTTTCGAAAGGAGGGAAAGCAATCATGAGCGTGAAAGAACACGAATCTGGGAGCGACCGAATTGCTGAAGCAATAGCCAATCTTGATGTAGATATCGTCGTAAATGTGCAGGGTGACGAACCTTTTATAGACGCTGAACCTTTGAAAAAAGTGATTGAAGTATTCAGGAATGATGCCGATAGAAAAGTTGATTTAGCTTCACTAATGCGCCAAATCACTGATGAAGAAGACATTAGTAACCCTAATAATGTAAAGGTAGTTACTGATCAGAATAACTTTGCTCTGTATTTCTCGCGTTCTGTTATTCCGTTTCCTAGAGAGAGAAATGTGGGTGTGCGTTACATGCAGCATATAGGAATTTACGCCTTTAGAAAACAAGCATTACTTGATTTTTATAGTTTACCAATGAAATCTTTGGAAGCATCCGAAAAATTAGAGCAACTACGCTATTTAGAATTTGGAAAACGCATCAAAATGGTAGAAACTACACATGTAGGAATTGGGATTGACACGATAGAAGATTTAGAAAAGGCCAGAAAAATGCTTTAATTAATCAGTGCCATCTTGTTCAAAATAACCTTTAGACTTAACCTTGGTAGAGAAAAAATTCAAGAACAATACAACATACATTAAAACCAAAAGTGCTTGCATACTTACTAGAAACTTACCAAAAGCTTTGACGGGATAATATTCCCCAAAACCAATGGTAGAGGAGGTTACAGTGCTAAAATAAATAGGATCGTACCAATGATCAAATGGTTTATTTAGATAATTATCACATGAATATAAAACGCCAAAAGCAAATACCATTTCTAGATAATTTAAAAACAACAGTAGCATTGATCTTTTATAAGAACGTGGTTTTGAGAATAAGTCTGATGCAAAAATTAAAGTAGGAATGTATAATACGGTTTCCAGCATTAAGTAAACCATAATTGCTAAGATGAATTTATTATCCTGCCACTGATTTACTATAATCATTAAAGGAAGCGCTACTTTAAATAAAACATAAAAATCTACTGTTAAATCCTCATATTCAGATCCTTTTTTAGAAACTAAATATTTAATGTAAATCCCAGGAAAAAATAATTGAGAAGAAGCCAGAAACAAGCGTACAATTTTTTCGATTCCGTTGTCATCTTGATGATCGTTATTCCAAATCGCTTTTATATTTTGAATCCTTCTTTCAATAGGATTAAATTTAGGTTTCCCCATTTTAGCAACGTTTCCTAAAAGTAGTTTTCGGATTATTTTTTTCATGTTTGACGCTTAATGATTTTGGAAAACGATACAACTCTTTAATCTTGCTTTTCAATCAAAATTAATTCATTGTGAACTTCCACTCTCGGAATAGTTCTAATCTTATAATTTGCTACATTATAATCAGTTACATATTTCTTATTTCTTATGTTGTCTTGCTCAGTCAATAACATTGTGTTGAATAACACTACGCCTGATTTATTCAATAAAAAACAAACTCGGTTTACAAAGTACTCTTCGAACAGAAAATTAGGCATTTTAGTATCTTGAAATACATCGATGATTATTAAATCATATTTATCTTTGGTTTTTAAAACAAACTCAAAAGCATCATCAATAACAATCTCTAATTGGTCGATTTGGTTTAAATTGAAGTAATTATTTGCAACTTCAATAATATCAGGATCAATCTCAACACCTGTAATTTTACCTTTAAATTTAACTTCATCAACTAGCGTTTTAATTACGCTACCACCTGCAACACCTAAGATCAGAATATGATTCATATTTAAGATCTTAGTAAAACCAATTTTTTTTAAACCAAGACGTAAAATTAGTTGTAAACTTCCGTAAGAATAATTTGTATTTTCAGAATCTAATACTAGTTTTCCGTTGTACCAAGTTACTTCAATTGATTTACTTAAGGCTGATTTTAAGGTATATATTTTTATTGGAATGAGATAACTCATTATTTTTTTTAACATCAATATAACTTTTTCGCAAAAATAAGCTTTAAATTATATATTTTGCATAAAAAATCATAAGAATGAAGGAAGTAATTTACAAATGGATATTTTTTCGCTTAATGGGTTGGAAAATAGTGGGAACTATTGCACCCGAAGTAAAAAAATGCGTGATGATGGTGATGCCACATACTAGTGCGCACGATTTTTATTTAGGAATTTTTACAAGAGGAATTACAGGATTAGAAATGAATTGGGTTGGAAAAAAAGAATTGTTTAAATTCCCACTGAATTATTATTTCAAATATATGGGCGGAGAACCTCTGGATAGGTCGGGAGGATTAAATAAAGTTGATTCGATTGCGGCTATTTTTGATCGAAAAGAAGTTTTTAGACTTGCCGTACTACCTGAGGGAACACGTAGAAAAGTAGATACTATAAAAACAGGCTTTTATTTTATAGCCTTAAAGGCCAATGTGCCTATTATTCCAGTAACATTTGATTTTGGAAGAAAACAAGTTAGTTTAGGTAAACCATTAATGCCAACAGGAAATCTCGAAGAAGATTTGGCCATCCTAAGCAAACATTTTATAGGAGTGAAAGGCAAAATTCCTAAAAACGGTTTTGAGTTTAAATAATTATTTTGAGGTAAGTAGATAATTTCATATCTTAGAGATCAATAAAACAAGGGAAACATGGATTTATTTACAGGGCAAAACCTTTTAGAGTTCGCTGAACGGTTTAAAACAGATGAACACTGCAAAGAATATTTAGCAAATTATAAATGGGAACGAGGATTTATTTGTTTAAAATGTAAGCATACAAAGAGTCAAATCCGCAAAGATTTTTCCAGAACTTGTAATATCTGCAGCCATACAGAAACCGCGGCGGCAAACACTTTATTTCATAAGGTTAAGTTTGGTTTACGCAAAGCCTTTTTTATATGTTTTGAGATGTCAACCACCACTAAAAGTTTATCTGCCAGTTACATGGGAGTTCGCTATGGAGTTACAGAAAAAACAGCACGTTTATTTATGCACAAAATTAGAGAAGCGATGAAATCTAGTGAGAATCATCCAATGGACGGAACTGTTCATGTTGATGAATTCGTTATTGGAGGAAAGGAAAAAGGTAAAGTAGGCAGGAGTTATGATAGCAAGAAAAAAAAGGTTGTAACAGCAGTGGAACTAACAGATGAAGGAAAAATTAAAAGAATGTATGCCTTGAAAATTGATAATTATTCAGCCAAAGAATTAGAGACAATATTTGAAAAGCACATTAATAAAAATGCAAAAATAACCACAGATAAATGGAAAGGTTATCGTCCTTTATTTGGAGATTATAATATCACACAAATAGAAAGCAACAAAGGGATGAATTTTATGGCATTGCACACAATGATTCATCAAGTAAAATCATGGATTAGAACAACATATTCATCGGTAAGTGACTTTAATATAAACAGGTATCTTGATGAATTTTGTTATCGAATTAACCGTTCTCAAAGCAAAGACACAATATTCAACAATTTGATAGTAAGAATGGTCGAGTCAGAAAAAATATATCAATCTAAAATTATATGTTCGTAACTACTGACCTCAATAATTATTTTTTGATAATAAATTGTAAAACTATAATTATAGTTGATTAAGCTTAACCTCAATTCATAAACTGAATGGAGGTTTTTTTATGGAACATAACTTTTGAAAGTACCGTCTTTATAGAAAATTACAATTTTATCAATTTCGGCTTCATTAGTTTTTTTTATCGTTTTCATTTCCGTTTCTCTTTTATCTTGAATTGGCACCACACTTTCATTTTTTTCTTCATCAAATAAGCCATTCGGGATGGTATGATTAATAGGAGCGTGGGGTATTGTTTTTTCGTTATCTGAAATAGCATTTTTTGGAAAACTACCTTTGCCGTTTAAAATCCAATATAAATCTACTTCAGGATAAACATCTAAAATTTTCAATACAAAATCAAGACTTGGTTTATTTCTACCAGATAATAGATGGGATAAACTAGAGCGCTGTACACCAATTTTATCAGCAAAAGCAGAGGCATTTATGCCATAATAATCCAAAATAATTTCTAGACGTTTTATAAAATCTTCGATGTTTACCATTGTAAATTGTATTTTAAAGAATACTATTTACAAATGTAACAAAAAGAAGTTGATTAAACAATATTACATAAGTAAACAGTGTTTTAAATCCATATAAAGCTACATTAATACTTTAGCTTACATAAATCAATCTACTGAAAAATAGTGTTTTAGTGTGTTTATTTAACATTAGTAACAATTGTTATTTTATTAAGCGCTAATACTACTATAATAGTAAACTAGGCTGTTTACAATTATAAAAAACAACTTAAATTAGTTGTTTACAATTGTAAAAATAAAGATGTTTACTTTTGTAAACCAAATAAGAAGCTATGAATTTAGAACAACTATACACTGAGAATAAAGAACAATCAATTTCAGGAAGATACATTACATTAGAAAATATTGAACCAATATTAAACCGATTAAACACTAATAACCAACTTTCAATTATTGGAAAATCAGTACTAGAAAGGCCTATTTATAAATATCAAATTGGAAATGGGAAAACTAAAATATTTCTCTGGTCGCAAATGCACGGTAATGAAAGTACTACTACAAAAGCATTGTTTGATTTTGTAAATCTATTGCACAGTGGTACTGATTTAGCTAAACAATTCTTAAATACATTTACATTTTGCGCAATTCCCATGTTGAATCCAGATGGCGCTACCTTATATACACGTGCAAATGCAAATAAAGTAGACCTAAATAGGGATTCACAAGACTTAACACAACCAGAAAGCAAGTTACTTAGAGCTGTTTTTGAAGAATTCCAGCCTGATTACTGCTTTAACCTTCATGATCAGCGAACAATATTTGGTGTAGCTGATTCTGGTAAACCAGCTACATTATCGTTCTTAGCACCGGCTTATAATGAGGCGCGTGAGGTTAATGAATCAAGATTAAAGGCAATAAATTTAATTGCGGGTATCAATACCGTTTTGCAACAATATATCCCCAATCAAGTAGGTAGATTTGATGATTCCTTTAATATTGACTGTATTGGGGATACTTTTCAATTCCTTGGTGCTGCCACGATTTTGTTTGAAGCGGGGCATTTTCAAGAAGATTATCAAAGAGAGGAAACACGTAAATATGTATATATGGCATTAATTACAAGTTTTACTACACTTTGCGAAAACGATATAGTTAGCAATGGATATGACAAATATTTGAGTATTCCTCAGAATAAAGTCGTTTTTTATGATTTTATATATAAAAATGTCAAAATAAATTATGATGGTATAGAAAAAATAACGAATTTTGCTGCGCAATACAAAGAAGAGTTAATTGATAATAATGTATCATTTAATGCTTATATATCAGAAATCGGCAATATAGACGGTTATTTTGCTCACACTGAATATGATGCCCAAGGGGCAAAGTATAGTGACGAGCAAGGGAGTTTTCCGAAATTAAATCAAAAAGCCAATTTTTCATTAGATAATAACATGAAAAGTGTTAACGGATTGATAAAAAAATAATATTTTACATCCTTTTCATGTTTTTATATATATTTTTACACTTTGTTTGAGCAAATAATAATATTAATTAAAAGAATATGAGTAAGTTCCGTTTAGATGAAGTAGATCATCAAATTTTAGATATGTTGATTGACAACACAAGGGTTCCTTTTACAGATATAGCAAAGAAATTATTAATTTCTGCTGGTACTGTACACGTTAGGGTTAAAAAAATGGAAGATGCAGGAATCATTATGGGATCTTCACTAGTACTTGACTATGATAAATTAGGATACTCTTTTATCGCTTATGTTGGTGTTTTTCTTAACAATACTTCACAAACTAAATTTGTTTTAGAAAGAATCAACGAGATTCCTTTTGTAACAGTAGCTTCTGTGACAACTGGTAAATTTAATATTTTTTGTAAAATTAGAGCAAAAGATACAAAGCATGCAAAAGATGTTATTTTTATGATTGATGATATTGATGGTGTTTATAGAACAGAAACTATGATCTCACTTGAAGAAAGCATCAATGATAAGAAGCGTTTAATGCATACTATTTTTAAAAATATGTAATACAAACTTGAATGCTATATTTAAAATATAACCTCAAGTTAGTTCTTGGGGTTATTTTTTTATAACTATTTTCCACTACAACCAACCAACTATAACAAAATTATGTATACACTACCTAAAATTGAACGTTTTAATCAAAACGTGCTTTCAAAATACAACATTTACAACAGTGTATTTATCACGCTACCCTTTGACTCCATTGATAACACAGGTGTTTTATTGCCTTTATTTACAGAGGTTTGCGAGTCAGGATTTAAAAAGCAAGAAACTCCAAAAGAGATTATTGATTTTTTCTCTGAAAAATACCTACACAGCACAGTTGAAGCAGATCAAATTGACTTGATGTTTCGTTTTATACAATATATAGAACGTCAAATTGTGCTTTTTGACGCCGTAGAAGACGCTGCTTTTCCTATTGTAAATAACATGGAAGGTAGAGGTTCGTTAAGAGATATTAAAGAAAAGGCTGATGCCAAAGGTAAAAAAGAGGAGTTAATTAGCTTTTTAGAAACATTCAACGTTAGAACGGTTTTAACTGCTCATCCTACACAGTTTTATCCTGGATCTGTACTTGGAATTATCAATGATTTAACAGATGCAATTCGAGATAATAAGCTATTGAAAATCAAACATTTATTGGCACAATTAGGAAAAACACCATTTATAAAAAATGAAAAACCTAATCCGTTTGATGAAGCAGTAAGTTTGATCTGGTATCTTGAAAATGTATTTTATAATACATCTGGTGATATGGTGCATTATTTACAAAAAAATGTTTTTAAAGACGTAGAAATTCAAAATTCATTAATTAAATTAGGTTTCTGGCCAGGTGGTGATCGTGATGGAAATCCTTTTGTAACTACCGAGATTACCCTGAATGTAGCTGACCGATTAAGAACATCAATTTTAAAGTGTTATTATATTGAAATAAGAAACTTAAAAAGAAAGCTAACCTTCTTTAATGTAGATGTTTTGGTAGCGGAACTTGAATATAAACTTTATCGTTCTGTTTTTTATTCCAAAGGAGAAATATACATCACTCTAGAAGAGTTTAAGTCGCAATTACATAAAATTAAAACGATTGTAATTGAGCAACATCAATCACTATATTTAGACGAGTTAGATGCGTTACTTATTAAAGTAAACTTATTTGGTTTCCATTTTGCTACACTTGATATTCGTCAGAATAGCAGAATTCATGATGGTGTTTTTAGAAATATTTTTGATTTTTATCAAAAGAGCGGTAGCAGTATATTTCCTAAAAACTATTATGAATTAGATGAAACAGCAAAATTTGAAATCCTTTCTAAAGTTCAAGGTGATTTAAATCCAGCTGATTTTGAAAACGAAATTACCCGCTCTACAATTGAATCAATTCAAGCTATAAAAATTATTCAAGAGCAAAACGGAGAAGAAGGTGCTAATAGATATATTATTAGTAACAATGAAAGTGCATTGAATGTATTGGAAACTTTTGCAATGATTCGCCTGTCAAATTGGGAAAAACCTACTGTAGACGTTATTCCATTGTTTGAGTCTGTAGAGGATTTATTGAAAGCACACACCATAATGGAGCAATTGTATACTAATCCTATGTATGCAAAGCACCTTGAAGATAGAGAAATGAAGCAAACAATCATGCTTGGTTTTTCTGATGGAACAAAAGACGGTGGTTATTTAATGGCAAACTGGAGTATTTTTAAAGCAAAAGAAGCTTTGACCGAGATGTCTAGAAAATATGGAATTAAAGTAATTTTCTTCGATGGTCGTGGTGGTCCTCCTGCTAGAGGTGGTGGAAAAACACATAAGTTTTATGCTTCTTTAGGACCAACAATCGAAAATAACGAAATTCAAATTACAGTTCAAGGACAAACTATTAGTTCTAATTTTGGAACTTTAGATTCATGCCGTTACAATTTGGAGAATCTATTAAGCGCTGGAGTAACCAACCAAGTTTTTAGCAAAAATAAAAACGAGTTGTCCACGGATGAAAAAGTGGTAATGGATCAGTTAGCTGATTTAGGGTATAAAAAATATTTAAGCTTTAAAAACCACCCAAAATTTATTCCGTATTTAGAGCAAATGAGTACGTTGAAATATTATGCAAAAACTAATATAGGTAGTCGACCATCTAAAAGAAGCAAGTCGGATCAATTAGATTTTGCTGATTTAAGAGCAATACCTTTTGTGGGTTCTTGGAGCCAGCTGAAGCAAAATGTACCTGGATTTTTTGGAGTAGGTGCTGCTTTAAAACATTTTGAAGAAACAAATCAATGGGAGAAAGTTCAGGATTTATATGATAACTCCTTATTTTTCAAAACACTTTTGGAGAACAGTATGATGTCATTAGCAAAGTCTTTCTTTCCTTTAACTGCATATATGAAAAAGGATCCTGAATTTGGAGAATTTTGGCAAATTATTTACGATGAGTTTTTGGATACAAAACGATTATTATTAAAAATAGCGGGGCATACTGAGTTAATGGAGAACTATCCTGATGGTAAAGCTTCTATTCAAATAAGAGAGCGTATTGTATTACCACTGTTAACAATACAACAATATTCATTATTACGAATTAACGAATTAAATAAAGCTGCTGTTCCTGATGAGAACCTAATTAAGGTATATGAGAAATTAGTAATGCGTTCGTTATTTGGAAATACAAATGCAAGTAGAAATTCTGCTTAAAAAAATATTATGACATCAAGTGAATTAAACAAAACAGAATATGCCCCTTATTTTGAGGGGTATGTTCAAGCAGCTAAACAGGCAGATTTGATTGAAGAATTAGAAATTTGTCTTCATGATTTTATTCGATTTGTTCAAAATATTCCCATGGATAAATTTGACTACCGTTATGCAGAAGGGAAATGGACTATAAAAGAAATCATTCAACATTTAATAGATACTGAACGTATTTTTGCTTATCGAGCTTTACGAATTTCTAGAAACGATCAAACACCATTACCAGGTTTTGAAGAAAATGATTATGTAGCAAATTCAAATGCTAATGAAAGAAATCTTCAAGGATTATTGACAGAAATGGCTGTGGTTAGACAAGCAACTTTGTCTCTTTTTAAAAGTTTTTCTAAAGAGCAGTTATTGAGAACAGGAATTGCATCTAACAATGCCGTTTCGGTAAGAGCGATTGGTTTTATTACCATAGGTCATCAAAAACACCATCAACAAATTTATCAAGAAAGGTATTTATAGGTCTTTTTTATTTTAAAAAACCAGACCAATATTCTAATTTTTTATCAAAAGACATGGTATTAGCGGGACTTGTAGAAGGCATCACATAATAAGTGATGCCTTTTATTTGACCAAATTTTTTAAAAAAGTATTTATGACTTTCTTTACCATTGAATACTATTTTTTTAATGCCTGGATACTTCTCGAGTAATGATTCAAAATCATTTTCTTTTTGATTTTTTATATTTACATCGAGACTGCCTTTTCTTTCGCAATTTTCAAGGACATCCCACAATCCAATATGATGATTTTGCAATAGTTTTATTTTATTTTCAAATTTTTCATCTACGGGAATCTCGCTTAATAAAGTATACATGATTTTCCAGAAATGGTTTCTGGGATGTGCATAATATTCTTGCTTTTCTATAGAAGCAATTCCAGGCATAGTTCCTAAAACTAAGATTTTTGTCTCTGAATTTATGTAAGGAGTAAAAGAATTAATCATACTAAAGCTAATTATAGATTTTCTTTTTCGATAATTGATAATGCCATTCGTATTTTATCATAAGCTAGTTTTTCTTCAAAGTAATCAAAATAGGGTTTTAAAGTCGTTGGAGTCTCTAATTTTGTTTTTGCTTTAGCAACTAATTTTATTTCTTCTTCTGTTATAAATTCGCGTAAATCAATTTCGGATCCATCCAAATATAATTTAGCAAAATGCGACATTATAGTACCAAGTCCTAATTTTCTTTTTTCAGCAATTTCTTCAGCAGTCAAGCCACTTTGAAATAAGCTTAAAGTTTCTTTATAAGTAGAAGCTTCTTTTTTAGTTTTTACACTTTTATTTTTCTGAAAATTTATAATTGCTTTTATAAACGCATCACCATATTTTTCTAGCTTCACTTTTCCAACACCGTCAATAGCGAGTAATTCTTCGTCACTCATTGGTCTTATGGTTTCCATTTGGCGTAAAGCCGCATCACTAAAAATAACATAAGCTGGTACTTCATCCTCTTTTGAAATTTCATAACGTAATTTTCTCAAAACTTCAAATAACGAGTTGGCATCTGCTTTGGTTTTTGGCTCTTTTACTGTTGTTTTTTGAATAACGACTTTTTGTGGTTCAATTAACTGTACTTTTTCTCCAGCAAATAAAACCTCATGTGCTAATGCTGTGAGCTTAATTTTGTTTTGTTGGTCAAAAGCCACTTCACAAAATCCTTGATTCATTAACTGAATAATATATTGATTCCAATCTTGCCATGAAATATCACTCCCAACGGCATAAGTTTTTAAGTCTTGGTAGTTTTTCTCATAGATATACGCATTTTTGGATCCTCTTAAAAAATCAATAATTACTGGTAACGGTTCAAATTCTTTCAACCGAATTATTGCTGATAATGCTTTTTGAGCAATAATAGTTCCGTCAAAAAAAGCGGGTGGTTTTTTGCAAATATCGCAATTGCCACAATTTTCGGTTACAAGCTCTCCAAAATAAGAAAGTAAAATTTTCCTACGACAACTCAAGGCATCTGCATATTGTTTCATGCGCTCTAGTTTAGCTAATTGTACTTCAGCATTTAGTCCTTGAGATGCGAATTTTTGTAACTGAATCACATCACCATAACTTTCAAATAAAATAGTTTCAGATGGTAATCCGTCACGACCAGCACGACCAATTTCTTGGTAATAGCCTTCAATGTTTTTAGGTAAATTATAATGAATTACCCAACGCACATTTGATTTATCAATCCCCATTCCAAAAGCAATCGTTGCACAAACCACTTGACAATCATCATTAATAAAAGCATCTTGAGTTTTAGAACGAACATTAGCATCAAGTCCCGCATGATAAGCTTTAGCATTTATTCCGTCTTTTAATAATTTTTGAGCTAATTCCTCAGTTGTTTTTCTACTTAAACAATAAATTATTCCTGATTCATTAGGCTTTTTATGTATAAAATCGATGATTTGTTTAACTCGATCTAATGCTGGTCGTACTTCTAAACTTAAATTTTTCCTATCGAATGAAGAAATAAAAACCTTAGGATTTGTTAAGTTTAATTGATCGCTAATATCCTTACGTGTAGCCTTATCAGCAGTTGCAGTTAAAGCTAAGATTGGAGTAGAAGGGAAGCGTTTTTTTAAATAACCTAGATTGGTATATGCAGGTCTAAAGTCATGTCCCCAAGAAGAAATACAATGTGCTTCATCAATTGCAATAAGACTTACTGTTAGTATATTAAACAAATTCTCTAAGTAGGATAAACTCTCTGGAGCTAAGTAAACAATTTTAATTTTGTTGCTTTTTAAATCTTCAATATGCTCTTGTTGTTCGGCAGCAGTTTGACTACTGTTGATGTAACAAGCTTGGATTCCGTTTGTTTTTAAACTATCTACTTGATCTTTCATCAAGGCAATTAATGGCGAAATCACGATCGTAATTCCCGGCAAAACTAGGGCTGGTAATTGAAAGCAAATTGATTTTCCGCCTCCAGTAGGCATAATCGCTAAGCTATCTTGCTTAGACAATACTGTATTTATAATCGCTTCTTGATTAACGCGGAATTTTTCAAAACCAAAATTTTCCTTAAGTGTTTGATGTAATAATTGAGATGTAATCATTTATAGTTTTATACTGGAGTAGCTTAAAAATAGTTCTAAAAGACAAAGATAATTTATTAGTATAAAAAAAGGAACTCCATTTTAGAGTTCCTTTTTTTATTTATATGCTTTTTTAATCTTCGTCATCGTCATCATCATCGTCAGAATCTTCACTATCATTATCTGGTCTGTCCAAATTATCGTCATCTTCATCGTCATCTTCATCGTCATCTTCGTCATCATCTAAATCAAGCCCTTTAATTGGCATGATTGGTTCGATAACATCATCGATTTCATCATCTTCATCGTGGTTTTCGATACGGTCTGCTAGTTTCATACTTACTTTAACTAAGTAAATAGTGTCTTCAGTTCGTACTTCAACAGCTTCAATTAATTCGTTTTTAGCATTTCTAAAACGAACGATATCTGAGTCATCATAACCGTCAGGAAATTTCTCCACTAATAGGTTTAAAATTTCGTTGGTAAGTTTTGCGTAATCAACAATTACTCTTTTCATAATGATATTCTATAGGTCTAATATATAAGCAAAAATAAGCGGTGCTACAATTGTAGCATCAGATTCGATAATAAACTTAGGAGTTTTAATATCTAGTTTACCCCAAGTTATTTTTTCATTTGGTACTGCTCCAGAATACGAACCATAACTTGTTGTAGAGTCTGAAATCTGGCAGAAATAACTCCAAAAAGGAGTTTCAGGCATTTCCATATCTTGGTACAACATTGGAACCACGCAAATTGGGAAATCTCCAGCGATACCACCACCAATTTGGAAAAAACCAACTCCATTAGCAGAATTTTTAGGATACCAATCTGCTAAAAATGTCATGTATTCTATTCCAGATTTCATCGTAGAGACTTTTAAATCTCCTTTAATGACATACGAAGCAAAAATATTTCCCATAGTACTATCTTCCCATCCTGGGCAGATAATTGGTAAGTTTTTTTCTGCTGCTGCATACATCCAGCTGTCTTTTAAATCAATTTCGTAATATTCTTCTAAAACGCCTGATAAAAGCATTTTATACATAAATTCATGTGGTAAAAAACGTTCTCCTTTGTCATCAGCGTCTTTCCAAATCTTGTAAATATGTTTTTGTAAACGACGGAATGCTTCATGCTCAGGAATACAAGTATCTGTAACTCGATTTAATCCTCTTTCAAGTAAATCCCATTCTTGTTCTGGAGTCAAATCACGGTAGTTAGGTACTCTTTCGTAATGTGAATGCGCTACCAAGTTCATGATATCTTCTTCTAAATTTGCACCTGTACAAGATATGATTTGTACTTTGTCTTGACGGATCATCTCTGCAAAAATCTTTCCAATTTCGGCAGTACTCATTGCTCCAGCAAGAGTTACCATCATTTTAGCTCCATTTGCTAGCTGTTGTTCATAACCTTTTGCTGCATCTACTAAAGCCGCAGAATTGAAATGCAAGTAATGCTTTTCGATAAACTGACTGATTGGTCCTTTACTCATTTTATTGGATTTTAATTTTTAAAAAATCGGTTGCATTGAATAGTGTCACAATCCAAATATACTAATTTTTTAATTTGACTAATTATGTAATTATTTATTTTTTATTGTAACCTAGAATTTTTAGCACATCATCAGAAGTTTGTTGTTCTGAGAAAACTTCTGTTGCAATAATTCCGTTTTCATCCCTATCTATTAAGATATGTTTAGGTTGCGGAATCAAGCAATGATGTAAACCTCCATAACCTCCTATGGTTTCTTGGTAAGCTCCAGTGTTGAAAAAACCAATGTACAATGGTTTTTCTTTATTGTACTTGGGTAAATAAATGGCATTCATGTTTTGCTCAGAGTTGTAGTAATCATCGCTATCACATGTTAGTCCACCTAGTAAAACGCGTTCATAGGTTTCATTCCATCTATTAATTGCAAGCATAATAAAACGCTTGTTTATTGCCCATGTATCCGGTAATGTGGTAATGAAAGAGGAATCAATCATGTTCCATTTTTCTCTATCATTTTGTTGTTTTTGATACAAAATCTGATAAATAGCTCCACCACTTTCTCCTACAGTAAATGAACCAAATTCTGTAAAAATATTAGGTACATCAACTTCTGCCTCGTCACAAGCAATTTTAATTTGATTGATAATTTCATCAATCATGTATTGATAATCATATTCAAATGCTAATGAATTTTTGATAGGGAAACCACCACCAATATTCAATCCATCAAGCGTAGGACATTCTTTCTTTAAGGCAATGTATACTTTAATACATTTAACTAATTCATTCCAGTAATACGCTGTATCATTGATACCAGTATTAATAAAAAAGTGCAACATTTTAAGTTCTAAATTGTCGTTCTCTTGAATTTGTTTTTTGTAAAAGTTTACAATGTTTTTGTACCCAATACCCAATCTTGAAGTATAAAATTCAAATTTAGGTTCTTCTTCTGCAGCAATACGAATTCCTATTTTGAATTTCCCTTTGATCTCTGCTTGTAGTAAGTCTAACTCTTCGTAGTTATCAATGATTGGAATGGTATTTTTATGTCCGTTATTAATTAAACGAGCAATATTTTCTATGTATTGGTCTCTTTTAAAACCATTGCAAATTACATAAGTACTTTTATTAATCTTCCCATTTGCCATTAAATTCTCAACAATATTAATGTCAAAAGCCGAAGAGGTTTCTACATGAATATTATTTTTAAAAGCTTCGTTCATTATAAATTCAAAATGAGAACTTTTAGTACAATAACAGTAAAAATATTTACCATCGTACTTATTTTTCTCCATTGATTTTCTGAACCAACTTTTAGCTTTATTTATATTGTTTGAAATTTGTGGTAAATAAGTAAATTTTAATGGCGTACCATATTTTTCTACTAATTTCATCAAATCAATATTGTGAAACTGAAGGTTGTCTTTGTTTAATGTAAATTCTTCTTGTGGGAAATAGTATGTTTGATTTATTAAGTCGGAATATTTAGTATTCATTGAATTTTGAGTATAAAAGATTATTGAAATAAAACGGAATTAATCGAGTATTCAAACCCTAATATTCGCATATATAATTTGTAGTTTTTTATTCTCAAGTTTTAAATACTGAAAAATATCAAAAGTAAAACTTCCTTTAATAGAATAGAAGTGTTTCAATACTCTTGAAAAAGAACTATTGTTTTCCATTCGATTCGACCGATAATTACCTTTGTTTTTTGTGTTTTTCATTGCTACAAATGTAAAAAATAAAATATACCCAATGCAATCCTTTTGCCTAAAAATAAATTAAGATTTATAATCCCTAAAAGCATTAAGAATTAATTCATTTTCAACCAATTGATTTATTTTTATTTTACCGATGCTTTCAATTAGTGCAAACTGAATGCTACCGTACTCATTTTTTTTATCGTGAATTAGCAATTCAAGTATCGGATCGATGTCTTTTTCGTCAAAAGAAATATCATCAAATATTGCTTTTATCGCAGTTTTTATCTCATTATATTCTGCAATGGTGATTAAATTTTTCTCTAATGAAATATAACTTTCTAAAATCATCCCCACCGCAATTGCTTCTCCATGCAGTAAGGTTGTTTTATCATCACTTTCTAAAAAGTAACTTTCAATAGCATGGCCTAAGGTATGTCCAAAATTCAATGACTTACGAATATTTTTCTCAGTGGGATCTAGTGTGACAATTTCGTTTTTAATAGCTACAGAACGATGAATTAAGAGATCAAAATCAGCAAAATCAATTGCATCTAAATCTAAGAATTGTTCCCAGTAGTTTTTATCGAAAATTAAACCGTGTTTCAACATTTCGGCAAGACCAGAACGCATTTCGTTTTTTGGGACTGTTTCTAAATAATCGGTATCAACTAATACCATTACGGGTAAATTAAAAACACCTATTTGGTTTTTTAAATTTCCTAAGTCTACACCGTTTTTACCTCCTACAGAAGCGTCAACCATAGAAAGTAGGGTAGTAGGTATGTTTATAAAATCGATTCCTCTCTTAAAAGTAGAAGCCACAAAACCACCTAAATCAGTAACAACACCACCACCTAGATTGATCACTAAACTTTTTCTATCTGCTCCTAGTTCTGTTAGAACATTCCATATTTGAACGCAAGTTTCAATATTTTTATTGATTTCGCCATTTTCAAATTCAATGATTTCAATCGTTAAATCGGTTTCTAAAACTGGTAATAATTTAGGTAAACAAAACTCATTTGTATTACTATCAACAATGATAAATAAGTTAGAGTATTTATTTTCTTTTAGATGTATGTTTAATGCTTCGTACCCTTTTTCATTAAAATAAATAGGATGATTACTCGCTTGTATTGTGGTTAGATGTGTTGACATAATGAATTAATTACAGTATTGGGCTACTATTTTTGCAGCTCCAGGATAGTTTTTATTTTCGGCCGCAATCATATTTTTACAGCCTTTTTCTTTATTATTTGTATTCAAATAGCTGGCTCCAAGTATAAACTCAGTCTTACCATCTATAAGTAGTGGCGAATTTAAGGTTTTTTCTAAATAAACGATAGCTGATTTAAACTGATTCGTCTTAAAATAACAAATTCCTATATTCTGTGTTATTATGATGTTATTTGGATCTTCTTTTGAAGCTTTTTTGTAATATTCTAATGCTTTATTAAAATATATTTGAGCCAAATTTATATATTATTTTCTCCTGGAGTCTTTTTTTTACTAAAAATTATCATAAAAAAGAATTTGGATATTTTTTTTGAGAAATTAGCAATCATAAAATCAAACTATAGCTATATTTGCGTAAAAAACCACCCTATGGACAAAATATTTAATAATACGCAAGTAGCCTTTTCATTAAAGAGCGATACGGAACTGGATCGTGCTTATTTTTTATTCAAAATGATTGCTAATCAGCCTTTGGTTCGCATTGGTACAGCAGTAACAAACTTTGCTTTAAAAGCACATTTACCTGTTGAAGGATTGATTCGTGCTACAGTATTTGATCACTTTTGTGGTGGTATCAATGAGCAAGACTGCCTCTCTGTAGTTGATAAAATGTATACCAAAGGAGTTTCTTCGGTTTTGGATTATTCTGTTGAAGGAAAAGAAGAAGAGGATCAGTTTGATGCAGCTTTAAAAATGACTCTTAAAACAATTGAATTTGCTAAAGAGCGTTTGGCGATTCCGTTTGCGGTTTTTAAACCTACAGGACTTGGACGTTTTGAATTGTATGAAAAAATAGGACGCAATGAATTATTAAATCCTACTGAACAAGCTGAATGGGATCGAGTAGTAACTCGTTTTGATTTAGTGTGTAGTGAAGGTCATAAAAAAGATGTTGCTTTATTGATTGATGGTGAAGAGAGCTGGATGCAAGATGCTGCCGATGATTTAGTCACTAATATGATGCGCAAGTACAATAAGGATAAAGCAATTGTATTTAATACACTGCAATTGTACCGTTGGGATCGATTGGATTATTTAAAAAAGCTGCACGAAACAGCAAAAAATGAAGGTTTTTATATCGGAATGAAATTAGTTCGTGGTGCTTACATGGAAAAAGAAAATGTACGTGCTACCGAAATAGGATATCCAACACCTATTTGTGCTTCAAAAAATGATACCGATATAAATTATGATACTACTGTAAAATACATGTTGGAACACTTAGACCAAATGTCAATTTTTGCAGGTACACATAATGAATCAAGTACTTATACTTTAATGAAATTAATGAAAAGTAAAGGAATTGAGTCGAATGATAACCGTATATGGTTTGGACAATTATATGGTATGAGTGATAATATCAGTTACAACTTAGCCGAAAATGGTTATAATGTAGCTAAATATTTGCCATTTGGACCAGTTAAGGATGTGATGCCTTACTTAATTCGTCGTGCGGAAGAAAATACTTCAGTAGCGGGGCAAACAAGCCGTGAATTAGAAATGATAAAAGCAGAAAGAAAAAGAAGAAAAGAAGATTAATGCTCACTTCTAAATAAAAAAGGTTTCGCCATTATAGCGAAACCTTTTTTATTACAATTATTTAGAAATTTAGAAAGATACCTGAAATTGCAATACAAACATGTCTTTACGGTCACTTTGAGAATACTTTATATCAGCTGTTTTATCAAATATAGCTCTGCTTTGATATCCTAAACTTAACTTAGGACCTAATGATCCTGTTAAGTAATAATTAGCACCAAATTCATACATACTCATTGGGCTGTTTAGTACTTCTAAGTCGGCTATTTGACCTGCTGCATAAGCCTGAATACGGCCTTTTACATTGGCATCTTTTGCTTTAGCAAATAAATAACCTACTTGGCTATAATAAATATTCCCGGTTCCAACACCAATGAATCCGTTACCAGAACCATTAATAAGGGATCCATCAGCAACTGCAGGATTAGGAGTTGAGATACTACGAATATAGTTTTTCCCGAAATTACAATTATTGTAAGCAGCATAAACGGTCAAAGCATCTCCTTTTGCACTCAGAGGTTTATCATAAAAAATATCTAATCCTAGAATATTCATGTCCTCATATAATGTAGCCGTAGCATCATTAGGATCTACTCTCCACATTGATTTTGATTGCGTTAGATAGCCCGCAGCAATATTAAATATTTTTTTAGTTCCTAAATAAGTTCCTTTATTGTACGGTTCGTTATTAGATTCTTTATCTGCAAAAGCATAGGTCAACATACCTGAATATTGCGCTTTTGGAGTGTGTGTACTAATTGTAGAATTAAGATTCAAAGTACTTGTTGCGTTGCGATACGGATTTGTGATCGCTACACGATAGCTTAATTTATCAAACATTCCTTTGGCATAAATACTTAAATTTCTGTTTCCAAAAGTAGATGAGATATTAATATTCTGTTGGTATATAGGTGCATCCAGTGTCATTTGTGAAGAAGAACTATTTGCAGAATAGCGTGTAGTTCCAGCTCCCCAAGCCGTTAGACCTCCACCTAAATTAAACTTTTCATTAAAACGGTATTCACCAATAGCGTCTAAAAGAGATAGTGGTGCATTAGATGGTCCAGAATTTTGTGTAAAATTGATATTGTTTTGCCCTAATTGAATATGGAAAAAAACATTATCAGTAAGCATACCGCTTGCTTGTAAACGTAATCTCCTAATTAAAACATCAGTAGATTGTGAAACTACATTATCACCAATTTTACTATTCGGATTGAGCTCCGTGTAGCGGCCCCATATTTGTAGGTTGGCACCAAATTTAATGTATTTTTTTCCGTCTTCAGAAAGGTTTACTACAAACGGATTTTTCTTCTCTTGTGCTTGAATAGCAACAGATTTTAAAAAAAATAAAAATAATAGAACAGCTGCTTTATTTAGCTTTGTTTTCATTGGTTGTTAATTAGAATTCGGTAAATTGTAGGTTACTTAAGTTTTTATATTTTCCATTTTCTAAAGCCATTAGTTCTTGATGTGTTCCTTTTTCAGAAATAACACCGTGGTCTAAAACTAAAATTTGGTCAGCACTACGAATGGTTGAAAGACGGTGGGCAATGATAATACTAGTTCTTCCTTGCATCAAAATTTCTAATGCTTCTTGAACTAATTTTTCACTTTCACTATCTAAAGAAGAAGTCGCTTCATCTAAAATCAAAATACTTGGATTTTTAAGTAACGCTCTAGCAATGGCAATACGTTGTCGTTGCCCTCCAGAAAGTTTAATTCCTCTTTCTCCCACAACGGTTTCAAATTGCTCAGGAAAACTTTCGATAAAATTCAATGCATTGGCTTGTTTAGCTGCAGTGTAAATCTCCTCATCACTAGCGTCAGGTTTACCGTAAGCAATATTTTCTTTAATTGTACCTCCAAAAAGGATTACATCTTGGGGAACAATACTCATGTTTCCACGTAATGTTTCAAGATCGTAATCGTAGATATTTTTATCATCAATAGTAATAGTACCACTTTCAATATCGTAAAAACGAAGTAATAATGACGCAATAGTAGATTTACCAGCACCACTAGGACCTACAATGGCAATTTTTTGGCCAAAAGCCACATCAAAATTCACATCATTTAAAACTTTAATTTCTTTACGCGAAGGATAGCTAAAAGCAACGTTTTTAAAACGTACTGTTCCTTTTAATTTTTCAATATTTGCTGTGTTAGGAGTTGTAGATATTACCTCTGGCACTTCATCAAGAAGTTCAAAAACACGCTCAGTAGCACCCACCGCTTTTTGAATTTGTGCATACATTTCAGCAATTCCACCAAAAGAAGCTCCAATAAAAGTAGTATACAATATAAATGAGATCAAATCTCCAACACCTTCTACTTCACCTTTAATTGTTAATGTGATTCCGTACCAAACTACAGCTACAACACATCCAAAAAGACACAATATGATAAAGGAGGCAAAATACCCTCTATATTGTCCCCCTTTGATAGCGATTTTTACTATTTCGTTAATCTTATTTTTATAACGTTGCAATTCATACCACTCATTGGCAAAAGCCTTAACATTAGTGATTCCTTGCAGTGTTTCTTCAACGATAACTTGACTTTCGGCTACTTTGTCTTGAGTTTTCTTTCCGTATTTACGAATAAAACGACCAAAAAGGACTGCTCCAACCGCTACAATAGGAACAATACAAAGCATCATTAAAGTCAATTTAGGAGAAATGCTTCCTAAAATAATGAATCCACCAACAATTAATATAAATTGACGTAGAAATTCAGCTATAGTAGTAGTAAATGTGTCTTGTAATTGCGAAATATCAGCACTAATGCGACTATTTAATTCTCCAACACGCTTTTGAGAGAAAAAAGTCATTGGTAACTTGATTAAATTCTCATAAAGTGCAAAACGAATGTTTGATAACGAATTTTCAGTAAAATTTACAAAGAGTGATATTCTAAAGAAAGAGAAGATTGCCTGCAAGACTAAAATTCCCATTAAGGCTAGAGCAATTTCGTTAGCTTTATCTAAGTCTTTATTAGTAACACAGTCAACTAACATTCCCATTAATTTAGGAAAGGCTAGGGCAGTAGCACTAGTTAATAATAAGAAAACCAATCCAACGAAGAATTTCCATTTGTGGTTTTTAGCATATTTAAAAATCCTTAATGCTTTGTGAAGTGAATTCGAATTTAATTTCGCTTTCGGTAAATCATTTTCTTTGTACCTTGCCATTATAATTTGTTTATGATGCAAATGTACCACTATAGGGATTCATTACAAAAAAATAATAATCACAATATTTTTTAGTAAGTTATTGTATTTGAGGATAAAAGAAAAAAGAGGTGAAATTTTATTAAAATATTTTTAAAAAACGCTTGTAAATACCAATTCTAGGTGTATCTTTGCACCAGCAATAACGAACAACACGCTTCGTGAAAAGCTAAGAATAGGGCGATTAGCTCAGCTGGTTCAGAGCACCTCGTTTACACCGAGGGGGTCGGGGGTTCGAACCCCTCATCGCCCACAAACTACAAACCTCATAAATCAAACGATTTATGAGGTTTTTTATTTATAAGCTATTTTTTATATAAAACTCGTTTCATGAATTTACAGGTACTTCCTTATTCATTACAGAAAACCAAAGTGGTGGTACAAGCGCCATAACCATTGAGCAAGGGTAGCCGTAAGGTAGTTGCGGACTTTGATCTTTATGCTCTAATATCTGGTATTTTTTTGTGACTTTAAAATGATGATCACTGTGTCTTGTTAATTCATATAAAATGATTCTTCCTGCGCTGTGATTCGAATTCCAGCTGTGTAATTCCGATACTCTTTCATAACGTCCTGATGCGAGCTTTTTACGTTCTAAACCATAATGCTCAATGTAATTTATAGTTTCGAGCAATAAAAGCCCAACAAAACCAGCAAAAACAGCAAATAACAATCCTTGTATACTAAAAAGTATAAAAGTTAGCAGTAAATACAACGCATGCATCAGTTGAAACCATAACATATCATTATTTATACTCCAAAAAGAGGTGTTATTTCTTTTATTTAAATTGTTTTGTATTTGCCAAGCTTGTATATAGGTTCCTGATACTGTTTGGACCCAAAAAGCATATATATTCTGATTTTTTCTTGCCGTTGATGGATCTTCGGGTGTGGCAACATTTAAATGGTGACCATGATTGTGCTCTATAAAAAAATGTGTATAAAAGGACGGAAGAAGTAGTATTTTTGCTAATATTCTTTCGAATTTTTTATTGCGATGTCCTAATTCATGTGCTACATTAATTCCGTTGCTACCTAGAACGATCCCGACGGAGAATACTAATCCGATCCATTGCCAAAGCGGTATGTTTTTAGTTAACAATGTGAGCTGCGCAAAATACAGTAATGAAAAGATAAAAAGCACGTTTACGTACAACATGATGTCGTACAATACTTTTTTACTTCTACTTATTTTTTCCTCTTCATCATAATTTTGACTGTCTTTTGGCAAATATTGCTCTAAAATTGGCAGTAATCCAAAAGTAAATACAGGTGTGAGCCAAGTATAAAAACCAAGTAAATAGATTCCTAATGCTGCTAGTAATGGTAAAATATAGGCGCCAAGATATTTCATGCTTTTTTATTTAGGGATCATAAAATTAGGTATTTAAATTTATTTGTAGAAGTTTTCCGAAAATTAATTTTAATGAGTATTTTACAAACAAATTTAATAGCAGACAAAAGAATATGACATTCTAGCCCATCAAGAAAATTTGAAATAATTTAGTGGTTGATGAAAAGTTAGCGTTTGCAATAAATTGCTCTCGTTTTGTCAGTAAACGAATAGAAAAAATGAATTTATATCTCGCCTTTTACTATAAAATAAACCACTAATAAAGCTGTCGCTAAAGTTAAAATGTAACCTATCCATAAGTTTCTGTTTTTATATTTTTCAGAAATGATATCATGATATGAGCCTTTAAAAATCCAAAAGAAAAAACTGATCTTAATTTTGATATCGAGCAGGTATTTACCTGCGATCACTACAATTGTCATCTAAAAGAAATCTAATAAAACTACCTCTAATTCAGCACCTAAAGCCGCATAATTTCGTGTGGAACTAAAATAATTGTCTTCTGGTAAAGTAACAATTTTATCTTTTACAGGATTTGCATGAATTTTATCTAACTTTTGACGTATAAATTTTTAACCGTTACTTAGTTTTATAAAACTATTATAATACCTAAAAAAAAACCGACTCAATATTAATTTGAGTCGGTTTTTTTTATTGATACAATTAATGAAACAGCATTACTGTATTAATTTTATTTTTGGGGTAATTCACGCGTTAACCAACCACTTTTTCCTGCTGTTGCAATGGCATAAGGTGCAATCCAAAATAAACCAAAAGTGTACAAAACACTGTAAGCATAAGCCCATAATGATTCAGCAGCGCTGTATTTTTTAGCATAGAAAAGTACTGGAAAACTTGAGAAAATTAATATTCCTAATAACGTTGAGCTTAAAAATAATAATGGATGTATTATTATAAAAAACAATGTAAATAATAAAAAAGGGTACGTCATTGCTATTGTTAGAAACTGATTGATGAACAATAATCGTGTTCCAACTTTAGACTCTTCTTTAAAATTTGTAAAAACATATTTAGCCATAGCTAAATTTTCACGAACATTACTACGTCCCCAACGGATGAACATTTTGTACAACCCTTTATATTGTTCTGGTACATCAGTCAATACAATTGCATTGCGTTGAAAAAGTACTTTTTTTCCTTGTTTCAATATCATATTCGTCATTGCGCGGTCTTCACCAATATCTGATGCAGTTCCCATAAATTTTTGGTTGATCCAATCAGGAAGACATTTAAATACAGCTGAACTTCTATAAGCTGCTAAAGCTCCAGGTGTGCACAATACACTACCTAATTGACTTTCAGCAGATCTAACAAATTCAAAACTCATTACGAAACTTACGTTTAACATTTTAGGTAAAATAGCATTTTTGTTATTCAAAACACGCACATTTCCTGCTACAGCACCACAACTTTTGTCAACTATAAATGGACTAACCAAGTTTCTTAAAGTATCTGTTTTTATGATTGAATCACTATCAATTGTTACAAAAATCTCTCCTGTTCCCATATTGAAACCACGGTAAAGGGCATGCCTTTTACCCATGTTTTTTGGTTGTTGAAAAATAACAATTTGGTCACCCAATTCTTGCTTAGCTTTCTTCATCCAATCCCATGTATTGTCTTTACTACCATCATCAATGGCTAGAATTTGAAGCTTATGTTTTGGAAAATCACTATTAGCAATACTTAATAAAGTTTGATACACTAGATTTCCTTCATTATAAGCAGGAACAATCACGGTACAAGTAGGTAATAATTCATCAGTAACTGACTCGATAGGTTTGTATTTAAAATATAAAAAAACATTATAAAGTAAAAACGAAATTTTAAATAAAAGCAAAGCAAGCGTTACTCCTAAAAAAGCTAATCCAAGTGGTGAATTGATTCTACTTTGATTAAAGTTATAAAATTCAGGCTGTAGGATATACACAACAGATGCACCACCAATTAGTAACAACATTGTTGCCGTTAAAATAATGCGATTGGTTAGCATACTTTTAGACGGTTTCGTTTTATTTATAGTAACAGTATCTTCACTAGTAAAGAAAATGCTGTTTGCGTTTAGAGTTTGTGTTTTCATATTGTGTACTTATTTGATTGAGTATTTGTTTTAATCAATTAAGCAACTCTTGTTCCAAAACCTCTAAACACTACAATACAGTGGCTTAAGCTACGGTGCCAATTTTAATAGTGTATACATATTACCCAAAAAGTATCCATTACTCAACATTGTTCCCTGGAAATATTCTTATTCCAGATCGTTATACTACAATTACTATTTGTTTTATTGCTATTGAATAATGAAATACTACCTTATAATAGAGCGAAACGATCGCATTTTGAAATCAACTATTATTTTTAATTTTTATCGAAATCTATAATTTTAATCAAGAATTAGTATTTTTACGATATGATTACAAAGAAAAAAACCAACTGGTTTAGTATGCTGTTTGAATGGAACGGATCAGTGCTACCACAATTATTACCTCGCTTAACAATACTCTTCATTTACACTACTGTAATTGTTTATTTTAGAGATTTTCTACATGAAAATAATTTCTATATCAATCCAGCAATATTTACACTCTTCGGAATCGCATTAGCTATATTTTTAGGTTTTAGAAATACGGTTAGTTACGATCGATTCTGGGAAGGCAGGAAGCTTTGGGGTTCGCTTTTAAATGATACTCGTTCTCTAGCGCGTCAATCACATACGTTAATAGATAGCGATGATTATCAAGAACAGCAAACCCAATTCGTTTTACTCTTATCTGCTTTAGTACATGCTTTAAAACATCAATTAAGAGAGACAAATCCCGACAATGATATGCAGCGTTTACTAGGAAATGGATACGATAGCAAGTTGCAAGCAGCAGTTTTTAAACCTATAATGATTTTGAAAGAACTTGGAATCTGGGTTAAAAATGCAAAAAGAGACGGTAAACTAGACAGTATTACTCAAATTGCTTTTGATGAAAATCTTAATAAATTATCTGCTATAATAGGAGGCTGTGAAAGGATTTCTAGCACACCCATTCCGTATACTTATAGCATTTTGCTACATCGTACAGTTTATATCTATTGCTTTTTATTGCCTTTTGGTTTTGGAGAAAATATGTTGTGGATGATGCCTTTTGTACTTGTTTTTATTGCTTACACATTTGTAGCGCTTGAAGCCATTGCTGATGAACTAGAAGATCCTTTTGGTACGCAGCCAAATGATTTGGCTTTAGATGCCATGTCTAAAATGATTGAAAATACCTTATCAGAAATCAATAATGAAAAAATTGAAGCTATTGTTCCTTCTAATGATTACTATATTACTTAGTTAAGCGTTAAAGCTCCCAGAATTTCTTCGGATAAAAAGGGTCCGCCTGGATATCTCGCGGTGTAGTCTAAGTTTAACCAAACTTGGTCACGTTCATCAATATGATAATGCAGTTGTTTGCCGTAACTTTCTTTAACAAATAATACATTTTTTATCAAATAGTTGACTGTTTCAAGATCATTCATGGTACCAATTAATATTTCCGGATAAATATGCCCTTTAGTATGAATCAGTCGCGGTGTACCGCCAATAGCACGTACTGCAGCCGCCATCAAGATGGAATGATCATCACAATCTCCTGAAAAATAATCTAATGATTCACTTGCCGTAGCAATATAATCTCCGTCTTTAGGATCGTTTACATAATTCCAACGGCCGTTTATTTCTTTAAAAACAGCAAAGCATTGAATAATGGTCCTGTAATCAGAATACCCTTTGACATCTTTGAAATTTTTTGAAGTGGCCATTATAGCAAAATTTCTAACCTTTGGGTTTTTATACTCAATGGCATTCAATATCTTTGACTTATTAGGAAAAGGCAGTAATTTAGAAATAATAATATCCTGCGGAAACGGATTGTCAGACATCGTGTAAATCATCGAGTCGTAATCCTCATATACGCTATTAAAACCGTAATTTCCAAATACGGTTCCATAGAATAATACTAAGACATATATTAAAATACAAATTATAATTATTGTTCTCAACATTCTTAAAATCAACTGTATTACTACAATTAATAATAAAAAAAGCAAAATTCGATCTAGATTGAAAGGCCAATTTAGTTCTATTAAATTTTGATGGGCAACTATAAAAACTGGAATAGCAATAAGAATATTCAAAACAAATATAATCACATCATCCCACGGTTTTTTAACCTGCAGTTTTTGCTTTATATCCTGAAAAGAAATATTTTTAAAGTTTATCATTGTTTACCAAAAAGTGTAAGAACTATAATGTTTTTACAATTTCCTCAAAAGTACCTATTTTATCAATGATTTTAAGCTGAAATAACTGATTTTGGACATTGTTTAACAAATTTTTAGATAATGGATTTTGTGACCAAGTCGTCAAAGCCATCCATTCCTGAATATCAACTGTTTTTTGGTGGTATTTTGTAGCCAAAGCTTCTTCAATATTTGGAATATTTTTAAAACTGTTTGTTTTTTTATTAATGGTATCCAAAATTGTTTTGATGACCTCTGGATGTTGTTCTAAAATTTCCTCACGAACAGCAATTACAAAGCAAGGCCATGGAGTTGGGCAGTCACCAACACGTCTAAAAACACCTTTATCAACTAGAGGTTTAGTCATGAAACGTTCCCACATAAAATAATCTGCAGTTCCCGCAGTCAAAGCTTCGACAGCGCCATCGATGGTATTGATAATTTCAAATTGCAAATCATCTGTATTCCAATTTTGATTTCCAGCATTAACGTAAGCCATTAATTGCGAGCCAGAACCTACTCTTGAAATGGCACATTTCTTATTTTCTAAGTCAGAGATTGTTTTATAAGGCGACTTTTCAGCTACGTGAATTCCCCATATTAAAGGAGAATCAACATAAACTTGCACAATTTTAGAAGGATTGCCAGCAACAATATCCTTAACAATACCTTCAGTTAAGATTACAGCAATATCTGTTTCTCCTGAACGTAACATTTGGCACATTTTACCCGTTCCTTCTGGAACATCTGTCCATTGTAAATTGATGTTTTGCTGTTCAAATTCGTTATTGTCTATGGCTAAATGCCAAGGTAAATTGAAGTGTTCTGGTACTCCAGCTATTTTAATTGTAGTCATGTTAAATCGTTTTATTTTCTAATTCGAACCAAATACACGGAATTTTATTCCACTCAAACTCGTTTTTTGTTTGCATCCCTAATTTTCCCAGAATGTGGCGCGAACCTTTATTATCAATATGTGCCGAAGCATAGATGGTTTTAATATTCATGGTATTGAAACCGTAATCAAGCCAAGCTTTCGCCGATTCATAACCGTAGCCTTTTCCCCAATAGTCTTCGATAAAACGATAGCCTATTTCGTGAAAATTCACATGTCCGTTCTCGGGTTCTGTGATGTACTTTATACCGCACCAGCCTATAAATTGTTTGGTATCTTTAAGAATAACCGCATAGCGACCAATACCGTGCACTACATATTGTTTCCGGATTTTGTTAATATAATCCTGACTTTTATCAATAGTCAGTATAGGGTTTTTGCCCAAATATGTGTGCACATTTGGATTATTGTCTAACGCAAACATTCCTTCGAGATCAGTATCTAGTATTTCTCTTAAAAGAAGCCTTTCGGTTTCGATGATGATCCTCATGGTTATTCATTTTTAGCCCTGATAGGAGCGGCATCTCCCGATAAATAAAAACAAGGCTTTTTTAAGCCGTAGTTTTTATTTATCGGGAATACAGCGGATAGCAGGAAACAGCTCCTAAATAAATTAATTAGTAGCTAATTTGTCTAATGTATAAGCAATTAAGGCGTCGACTGCTTTGTACGGATCAGCACTAAAAGTCCCATTAGCACGATTAGCAATAATTGCGTTTAGTGATAGCGCATGGTGTCCTAAAAGCGCCGAAAGACCATATATTGCTGCCGTTTCCATTTCGAGATTCGTAATGCGATTATTTTCAAATGTGAAGTTGTCCATTTTAGAATTTAAACTTTCATCCTGAATATTAAGACGCAATACACGCCCTTGTGGTCCGTAAAAACCTCCAGCTGTAGCCGTGATTCCTTTGTGCATTTTATCGCTTTCGATTACTTTTTCTAATTTCTCTGAACAAGCAATAACATACGGTTTCCCTTTGCGTAAATCCCAATTGGTATGGCTCACAAAAGCATCTTCGATCGCAACATTGGAGACTTCGTCGATCAAGTAGGAGCGGAGCATGTTGTCAAGTCCTAAACCGAATTTTGACATTACAAAACTATCCACAGGAATATCAGCTTGCAAAGAACCCGACGTCCCAATACGGATGATATTAAGCGAAGTTAAGTTTTCTTTTGGTTTGCGAGTTTCTAGATCAATATTCACTAAGGCATCTAGTTCGTTAATTACAATATCAATGTTGTCAGGGCCTATACCGGTTGACATAACAGTAATTCTTTTGCCTTTAAAAATTCCCGTTTGGGTTTTAAACTCTCTTTTTTGAGTCGAAAATTCTACGCTGTCAAAAAATTGTGTGATTTTTTCCACACGGTTTTGATCGCCCACAAAGATGATGTCGTGTGCAATATTTTCTGGTTTAAGGTTTAAGTGATAAACACTTCCGTCTGGATTTAATATTAATTCTGATGATTGTATCATTTGTTTTTTTTTGTTTTTTCCTCACCCCAGCCCTCTCCAAAGGAGAGGGAGTCAGTGCCGGATTTAGATTTCAATTTTTATTTATATTGTTTTAGTTCCTTCCCTTCGGGAGGCAAGGAGGGGATTATCCACCCACACGTTTAACTTTGAAACCTTTTAGTTTCAATATTTCCATTATTTTATCGCGATAATCGCCTTGTATGATAATAGAATCGTCTTTAAAGGTACCACCAACGCTTAGTTTGGTTTTGATTTCTTTGGCTAAGATTTTAAAATCTTCGTCGGATCCTTCATAGCCTTCGATAATCGTGGTTGCTTTGCCTTTTCTTTTTTCGAATTTACAAATCATAGGTTCTTTTTGAACGTATAATTCATGAGGTACTTCCTCTGGTTGCTCTTCGGGAAGTGGTTCGTGATCTGGGAAAAGATTTTTTAATTGGTCTGCTAAGTCCATAATATGTTTATTTTTGCTTGCTCATGCTTTTATGTCAATGCCAATTATCCGTTAAATGGAACGCGGATGACGCGGATTAAACAGATTGTCACGGATTTTTTTGTTTCTTCTCTGTTTTTTATCTTCTTAATCATACAATTAGATACTGCAATTTAACTATTTTGTCTTCAATAAATTAAATGGAACGCGGATTAAACGGATGGTCATGGCTTTTTTTGTTTTTTATCTGTTTTTTATCTTCTTAATCATATAATTAGATAGGGCAATTCAATTATTTTGTCTTGCTATAACTCAAATGGAACGCGGATGACGCGGATTAAACGGATGGTCACGGATTTTTTTGTTTATTTTCTGTTTTATATCTACTTCTTAATCTTATAACTAGATAGTATATTTTAACTATTTTGTCTATCAATGACTTAAATGGAACGCGAATGATACGGACTTTTCTCTATGATATTATGTCCAGTTTTATTTATAATTGTTTTGATATACTTTTCTAATAAATTCAGGTTTTTTGCCAAAATTTAAAAGTAAGCCAACCTCGCAATCTGTGGATTTTAAATAATTTAATAATTGAAATTCATTTTCTTCAACTAAATAATCTTGTGCTTTCAACTCTAAAATCACCAAATCATCTACGATGATATCTGCGTAATATTCTCCTACTTCAACTTTTTTATAATACACCTTTATCTTTTTTTGAGCTTCTACTTTAAACCCGTTATTTTTAAGTTCATAATACAATGCATTTTGATATACTCTTTCCAGAAATCCATATCCTAATTCGTTGTAAACATCATAAAAATGTTTCAAAACTGACTGAGTTAACTCGCGATGTAAAATACTACTCATAAAATATACTAATGAATTAATAAAAAACTTCACTAAATAATTAATCAGCGAAAATCGGTTTAAATCCGTGTCATCCGCGTTCAATTTTTATATTTCAGTGCTTATTAGCAATAGTAATCAAAAAGAAAAAAGACATCAAGTAAACTCAATGTCTTTTATTACTAGAAGTAAAATTAGGAATTATTTTTTGATTAAACCTAAATCTACTAAACGTTCATATAAATAATCACCAGCGGTAATGTCTTCAAATTGTTTAGGATTTTCTGAATCGATACAGTTTTCTAAACAGTTTAACGGCATATCACTAACAGGATGCATAAAAAATGGAACTGAATATCTTGAAGTACCCCATAATTCTCTTGGTGGATTAACCACTTGGTGAATTGTAGATTTCAATCTATTATTAGTGTGACGCGATAACATGTCTCCCACATTAATAACTAGTTCATCTGGCTCAGCAATGGCATCGATCCAGTCGCCTTCGTGGTTTTGAACTTGTAATCCTTTTCCTTGCGCTCCCATTAACAAAGTGATCAAATTGATGTCACCATGAGCAGCTGCACGAATTGCATTTGCAGGTTCAGATGTAATAGGAGGGTAGTGAATAGGTCTTAGAATAGAATTTCCATCTTTAGCATAATTGTCAAAGTAGAATTCGTCTAATCCTAAACGCAAAGCTAGCGCTCTTAAAACATAAACTCCTGTTTTTTCAAGCATTTGATACGCTTCCTTACCTACAGCATTGAATTTAGGCAGTTCTTTTACCTGCACATTTTCAGGATATTCTGAAGCGTATTTTGAATTTTCGCTCACATACTGACCGAAATGCCAAAATTCTTTCAAATCACCTTCTTTTCTTCCTTTTGCATGTTCTGTCCCAAAAGATACATAACCGCGTTGTCCTCCAATTCCTGGAATCTCATAACTGCGTTTTGTTTCTAATGGTAAAGAGAAAAAATTTCTAATTTCACCATACAGTTCCTCTACTAATTGATCATTTAAAAAATGACCTTTTAGTGCTACGAAGCCAATTTCTTCAAATGCACTTCCGATTTCATTTACAAATTTTTGTTTACGTGCCGGATCATCCGACAGGAAATCACGTAAGTCAACACTAGGAATTTGTTGCATACTTATAAATTTATTTATTAATATAATAGCTATATTAATTTCATTGCCGTAAATGTAATAATTTAATTTGTATTACTTTTTTTATCCAATAACAATTTTTAGTATTCATTAACAGCTATACACTGTATTTATCTGTACCAATAGTTTACTTTTGGCATCTATAATCTTAAAAAAACATCCTTGTTAGATCATTTAAAAATTGCCACAAAAATAAACCACAGTAGCGTTGAGAAGGTATTAGTTCAAAAACTGAAAAACCTCTCTTCACAGGAGCAATATGCTAATTTACTTTTTCAGCTGTACGGATTCTATTTTGAGTTAGAGAAAAAAGTGCACAGCATTATAGATAAAACGCTACTACCTGATATGAGTAAGCGGGTTCATGTTGCCAATTTACATACTGATTTGGTAAACTTAAATCACAGCGTAGCCATTAAAAGTGTAAATAATTATCCTGAAACCATTAGAACTGTTTCTGAGGCTTTAGGTGTTCTATATGTAATAGAAGGTTCTACCTTAGGTGGTCAGTTTATTGCAGGGATGCTAAAAAAGCAATTACCTTCATTAGACGATTCTCAAATAAATTATTTTCTTTCCTACGGTGAAAACACCATGGAAATGTGGAAGCAGTTTAAAAATTCGATACAAGAAACCAAAGTCGAGTTTGATGAAAAAAGCACTTTAAATGCGGCGCAAAACACCTTTAAAGCGTTAGAAAATTGGCTACTACTTAATTAACAGGAAAGTAGAGGTGAATTTTCACTCCTTTCCCTAAAGCCCCATCAGCTGTGATAAAACCATCGTGTTTACTCATTATTTTTTTACATAAAGCGAGACCAATGCCTGATCCATCATAATCTTCCTTGCTATTTAATCTTGAAAATATTTTAAAAATCTTTTCTTTATATTCATTTTCAAAACCTATTCCATTATCTTCAATTTCTATAATATGATAGTGTCTTGGGTGTGAATTTAGAGTAGTAGATTTGTCGCTTATTTTTATAAATAAACTCTCATCTAAACTTTTAAATTTAATTGAGTTATTGATAATATTTGAAAAAAGCTGCTTTAATAAAAAAGGAACTCCGTTAATATTAGGCAATTTTTCTATAACTAAAGTAGCTTTATTAGTTGTAAAACTATCTACTAACTCTTCTTCATTTAACTCTACAAACAAAGCATTTAAGTCTATTATTTCAAAATTAGAATTTTGAGCACCAGTTTTAGTATATTTAAGAATATCAGTAATTAAGTTTTGCATGCGCTCAGCCGAATTCTGCATTTTTAAAATTTTATTTTGGACATCTTCGGGAAGAACTTGTAATTCATTCCCACCTATTAATACGGATGCCATCATTCGTATTTTACGAAGAGGCTCTTGTAGATCGTGTGTACTAATCCAATTGATGTTCTCTAGCTCTGCATTAGTATCTTTAAGAATTTCAGTTAATTTTCGCTGATTTTCTTTATCTTCCTGCATTACAATTGAGCGCAATTGCATTTGTAAAAAATTATAAAAGTTTTCGCAAGCACTCAGTTCTGAGTTTAGCCAAATGCGGCTATGATCTTTAACATTCTCTATGAATTTTGCAAATGATTTTCTAGGAGTCAATTTATCAACAATATTTTCAGTTCCTTTTGTAGGGTTTCCAGCCCAATTAATTTCTTTTATAGTTTGATTGCGGTACCAAATAATACAATCAAAATCGTTATTCAACGAATAATAATTGATACCCGGAAAATGAGAAGAAATAAACGATAAATCGTTACTAATCGAAAACAAAGAATCGGTATAAAAATTATCTTCTTTAACAAATTCAGATAAAAAAAGTGCCAATCTTTTACTGTTTTCATCAGCAGGTGTTTCACCAAATTGATATACTTCATTACCAATAACTGCAGTAAAACCATCACTGTTACAAAGTTCTAAAATAGCTTTATTCTCAATTAACTCTTTAATACCATCTCTACTAATGTCTGACTTTCTTGATGTTAAATTGCGTAATGCTGCATTTGCTTTTTTTGCAACTTCATATTCTTCATTCAATAATCTCACATCAATTTGCGAGGTAATAAAATGACCGTGCAATTTAACTGCTGACTTAATTTCATCACTTAAAAATTTAGGCAAAGAATGATGGCAAGTGATCAAACCCCAAAGCTTATTTTTATGAATCAATGAAATTGTTAGCGTGCTACCCACATGCATGTTTTTCAAGTATTCAATATGAATAGGAGAGACGCTCCTAAGAATTGACATACTTAGATCAAGAGTCTCAAATTTGGCTTCATTTAATTTATATAAAGGAACCGGAATGTAGTTTACATCACCTATAATTCTCAGATGATTTTTAATATACAATTCTCTTGCTTGCGCTGGGATATCAGTATGAGGATAATGTAACCCTAAATATGGTTCTAAAAACGATTCTTTACTTTCAGCAATGACTTCTCCATTGTACTCTTTATCAAAACGATAAACCATTACTCGATCATATTGGGTTATGTTTTTTACTGCAGTTGTAACTACTTGTGCTAAATCAATTAATGTATGTGTATTCTCTATATAACTTAACAATTGTTTAGAGGAATTAAACAAATCATTTCGTTCATCAAACTGTTCATTAAGAGGTTCAAATTCTAAAATTATTTGATCATTGGCAGCATGCATACTAACCAAAAAAATAGTGTTATTAAGTTTGTAGTTAAAGGTTTTTACTTGATTACTGCAATCTATTTTAAAGTCTTGCAGTGAAGCAATCATTTCATTATTAAATAATAAGGAAACTTTTTGTCCTAAAACTTTTTCGTAATTTAAACCTATAAAATTAGAACTATTTTCACTACAAACAGTGATAATAGTTGTTTGTGAATCGATAGAAAGTAAAAATCCATGTGGCTGAATTGCTCCGGGAATATGTATGGGCTCGTCCTCACAATTATTTAAATCAACAAGGCTATTATTAAGAATATTTTTAAAACTCATTACTCTATTTTAATTTATGTAGGCATTTATTTAAAATTATACGTAAAAAAAATTATTAAAATCTACTTGATGATTTTCCCAATCGGTGTTTATAAATGAGGTGATTAACGCAACCAAATCAGTAAAATCAGCTGGTTTTATTACGTAATGATTTGCTCCAAGATTTTGACATTTATTTATAATATATTCTTCTGAACTTGTAGAATACATAACTATTGGGAAATGATTCAATTCAGGATCTTGTCTTATTTCTTCTAATAAATCAAAACCAGATTTAAATGGCATGTTAATATCTAATAAGAGCATTGAATTTTTTACATCATTCTTTTTAATATTTTCAATTAAATTTATTCCGTTTTTAAAAGTATCTAAGTTAATAGGGGTATTTATAGCTTGAGATATTTGTTCAACAGCATCATTGAAAAACATTAAATCATCCTCATCGTCATCTGCATAAAATATTTTAATTTTGTCCATGTACTTTGAAGATTTTTAAAGTGATTAACATAATTTTAAGAATCGTTGACAAAAATAAAAAAATCAAATAAACTATTAGCATAATTTTTTGGTAAAATTAGGAATGTACTAGCTGAAGTAATTATGATTAAATTATTTATAAAAATATAACAATTTTAACGTAAAGTGTTATATTTTTTTATCTTTGAGATGCGAATTAAAGCCATACTAATGAAATTTGAAAGAAAAAATCTCAGTGATGAAATCCTATTGGATTTATATAAAAGAATTCTGAAACCAAGGTTAATAGAAGAAAAAATGCTGATCTTGATTCGTCAAGGAAAGGTTTCTAAATGGTTTTCAGGAATTGGGCAAGAAGCCATATCTGTAGGAGTGACCGCTGTCTTGGACAATGATGAATACATCTTACCTATGCACCGTAACTTAGGGGTATTCACTGGTAGGGATATTCCTTTGTACCGCTTATTCTCGCAATGGCAAGGAAAAGCCAATGGTTTTACCAAAGGTCGTGATCGAAGTTTTCACTTTGGAACACAACAATACAAGATTATAGGAATGATTTCGCATTTAGGACCGCAATTAGGGGTTGCTGACGGAATCGCTTTAGCAAATAAATTAAAGAAAAACGGAAAAATCACTGCTGTATTCACTGGGGAAGGCGCTACATCCGAAGGCGATTTTCATGAAGCGTTGAATATTGCTTCGGTTTGGGAACTGCCTGTATTATTTGTTATAGAAAACAATGGTTACGGACTTTCAACTCCTACAAACGAGCAATACCGCTGTGAAAACCTTGCAGACAAAGGCAAAGGATACGGCATGGAAAGCCATATTGTAGATGGAAATAATCTTTTAGAAGTTTATACTCTTTTGTCTGAATTGAAAGCTTCTATGAAAATTAATCCACGTCCTGTTTTATTAGAATTTAAAACTTTTAGAATGCGTGGTCATGAAGAGGCCAGTGGTACTAAATATGTTCCGAAAGAATTAATGGACCACTGGGCAATAAAAGATCCCGTTGAAAATTACAGAAAATTTCTAAAAGAAAATAAAATATTAACAGAAGAATTTGACGAAAGTCTTCGCGCCGAAATCAAGAAAGAAATTGATGATAGTTTGGCTATAGCCAATGCAGAACCTGAAATTGAAGCTACATTAACTGAAGAGTTAAATGATATTTACAAACCGTTTGTATATGAAGAAGTTAAGCCTAAAACAGAAAAAGTAAATATTCGTTTTATAGATGCTATTTCTACTAGTTTAAGACAATCTATGGAACGCCACGACAACTTAGTGATTATGGGCCAAGACATAGCCGAATATGGTGGAGCTTTTAAAATCACGGACGGATTTGTTGCACAATTTGGTAAAGAACGGGTAATCAATACGCCTATTTGCGAGAGTGCTGTAGTATCTGCAGGAATGGGATTATCAATCAATGGATATAAAGCAATTGTAGAAATGCAGTTTGCCGACTTTGTTTCGACTGGATTCAATCCTATTGTGAATTTATTGGCTAAGTCGCATTACCGCTGGTTAGAAAAAGCAGATGTCGTGGTGCGTATGCCTTGCGGCGGAGGGACTCAGGCAGGACCGTTTCATTCCCAAACAAATGAGGCTTGGTTTACTAAAACGCCAGGTTTAAAGGTGGTTTACCCAGCTTTTCCTTATGACGCCAAAGGTTTATTGAACGAGGCTATCAATGACCCAAATCCAGTTTTATTTTTTGAACACAAACAATTGTACCGTTCTGTTTATCAAGAAGTGCCAAAAGACTATTATACTTTGCCTTTAGGAAAAGCAGCTTTATTAAAAGAAGGTAATGAGGTAACTATCATTGCTTTTGGTGCTGCTGTACATTGGGCATTAGATACTTTAGATAAAAATCAGGAAATCTCAGCTGATTTATTAGACCTAAGAACATTACAACCGCTTGATACTACTGCTATTTTTGCTTCTGTAAAGAAAACAGGAAGAGTGATTATCTATCAAGAAGATTCCTTATTTGGTGGTATTGCCAGCGATATTTCGGCAATGATCATGGAAGAATGTTTCCAGTATCTAGACGCTCCCGTAAAACGAGTTGCCAGTTTAGATTCGCCTATTCCGTTTACAAAAGCCTTGGAGGATCAATATTTGCCGAAAGGCCGATTTGAAAAAGAATTACTAACGCTTTTAACATATTAAAACAATCAAAATAAAAACTAATTTCCCTTATTGATTCCGTATCAAATAAGGGATTTTTTTTTCATTTAAAAAGGATACTAGAATAGTGCTTGCTACAAAGCATTTTTTTCTATCTTTATTTTTTTTAAAATATACCACTATGAAAAAAATAATATTCTCTTTTATATTCCTTAGTGTACTTGTTTCTTGCAAAAAGAAAGAAGAAGTCATTAAGGCTGAAAATCTAGATTTAAAATTCGAAAAATATAAGGAAAGTTTCATCACAAACCTCTGGGATGTCTATCCTGATTGGGCTGCTAACCAAGGATATCATAATGGAGATAGTATTTTAGTTGTACCTGATTCTGCTTACGCAAAAAGGCAACTGGATTTTGCTCACATACAATTAGATTCATTGCGTGCTTATCCTTTAGAGAAACTTTCGGATAATAATAAAACCGACTTACATCTAATTCAAAATCAGTTACAGAATACTATTTTTAGAATTGATAAATTAAAATCAGACGAGTGGAATCCTTCTGAATATAATGTCTGTGGCTCTTTTGCCGAAATATTAAATGGAAAATACGACTCTTTAGAAGCACGTTTACATAGTTTTAATATAAAAATGAACAGCATTCCTGCTTATTATGAAGCAGCCAAAAAGAAAATTAAAAATCCTACTTTAGAGCACACTTCATTGGCTATAGCCCAAAATTTAGGTGGTATTTCCGTTTTTGAAAAAGAATTGATTGCTGCTTTAAGCAAAAGTAAATTAAGCGTTACTGAAAAAGACGAAATTAAAGCAAAAGCGAAACTTGCAGTAGCAGCAGTAAAAGAATATGTTGACTGGTTGAAAGAATTAGACAATACCACACCGCGTTCTTTTAGATTAGGAGCTGATTTGTATGCAAAGAAATTTGATTTAGACATTCAGTCGAGTTATGAAGTCGATTCTATTTATAAAAAAGCGGTACATCATAAAAAAGAATTGCACCAAAAAATGTTTATAATTGCTGACCGTTTATGGGAAAAATACAATAAAAAAGAAGTTAAACCTCTAGATAGTTTAACGTTAATAAAACTAGTAATTGATAAAATATCAGTTCAACATACAACACCAGCTAAATTTCAATCGGAAATTGAAAAACAAATTCCAGAGTTAGTTGCTTATGTCAAAGAGAAAGATTTGTTGTATATCGACCCTTCAAAACCTTTAGTTGTTAGAAAAGAACCTAGTTATATGGCTGGTGTTGCTGGTGCGTCAATCTCAGCGCCCGGACCGTATGATAAAAATGCAAATACCTATTATAATGTAGGAAGCATGTCAGGATGGTCATCAGAAAAGTCAGAAAGTTACTTAAGAGAATACAACGATTACATTTTACAAATTCTAAATATTCACGAAGCAATTCCAGGTCATTATACACAATTAGTTTACAGCAATCAATCACCAAGTATCATTAAGGCTATTCTAGGAAATGGCGCTATGATAGAAGGTTGGGCAGTTTATACTGAGTTGATGATGCTTGAAAGCGGATACAAAAACTCTGATGAAATGTGGTTGATGTATTACAAGTGGAATTTAAGAACAACGTGTAATATGATTTTGGATTACAGCGTACATACTAAAAACATGAGTCAGGAAGATGCTATGCATTTGTTAATTAATGAAGCATTCCAACAACAAGCTGAAGCAGAAGGAAAATGGAACCGTGTTACTTTATCACAAGTACAACTTAGTTCTTACTTTACAGGATATACTGAGATTTATGATTTTAGAGAAAAACTAAAAAAAGAGCAAGGTGAACAATTTAATTTGAAACAATTTCACGAGAAATTCTTGAGCTATGGTAGCGCTCCAGTCAAATATATAAAAGGATTGATGCTGCAGGAAGTAAAAAATAAAAAGAAGTAAAAATTAAAAGACCCAATTAATAACGCTAATTGGGTCTTTATCTTTACTCTAAAAATAGCCTAATATCCAGTAAATAATTATAAATAGGAGGATAGTACCAAAGCATCCACCACCTAATTTTTTGGCTCCCCAGCCTGCGAGTATTGTTTTAAAGAATCCGTTCATGGTTTAAATTTTTGGTTAGTATTTCTATTTTTTGTTAAAACTACCCCAATTAAATGCAGAAATCTTCATTACAGTATAATGTTGAAATAAAATCTATTAATTTTGAAAAAAAATGAAACAGTTCTATAAAGTGATACCAATTTTAATTTGATTATGAAAATACATTTTACAGCAACATAATGACCCAAAACATTTAAAAGATTTTGCAGCTATTGCAAAAGATTTACTTACTGAGCCTTTTAAAGTATATAAAACAACTCAAATTGCTTAAATTATACTATTTCAGAATTAAGATTGTATAATATAAATTCATCAAAAATTAATTTGTTTACCATAATGAAGCCTTTAAATGAAAAGAATATTCTCAAAGATGCCACTATAAATAAAGTGCAATTTGATAAAGAATGGTTTTATAAATTTGACGATATTGCTTTTTATCTAAAAGAAGATTTAACTGAAGTCGATTGCATTTATTTACCAATGATGATTGATGGCCAGCAAGAATTTGTTAAATGCTGCACTTATGAAGATATTATAAGAGGACGCAAAGAGTTTAAATAATACCAATTTAATTTTAAAAATTTATGTAAACCAATAATGAGATTCAATTCTTGTTATTGGTTTTTACTATTTAGTGATGTACTGAGAATCGCTTAAATTATTATTTTACACACATTGGTTCAAATATGCGATTTTGAGTATCATTATATTTCCACGAAAGGGAAAAGTAAAAACTTTTTTCAATTATACAAAAATGGCAAAGAAGTATTTAGTGAAAATCCATATGAGGGATTAAATTAAAATAAGTATTTTTAATCCTTAATCAACAAACTATGAAAGAAGAGGCAATAAAATTTATTACTGAAATAATAAAACCGTGGGAAGAACTAAATATAAAATTTTCAACAATTGTTTCAATGAATCCTAATATAAATGATTTTATAACTTCCGCAAATGGGCTAACGATATCAATTAAACATATGCCTGAGAATGTTTTACAAGCTGACCCAAATCAGTTAGCGAAAGAAAATAAAGCGTATGAAATAATTCATGACTTAGGCGATTCCATTAAACATGGACAATTAAGGAAACAAGCTAGACAATGTTCAATAAGCGTATCAACTATGTTTGAAAGAAGTCCAGATGCAACGTATAGATTTTTGCGAAATAGAATTACAATTATACATAATACTTACGGTAAAATTGATTTTATGGAGTGTGCTATTGAAGCTTCAAAATTTGTCGCAGAAAAACTTGATGTTCGAACAAATTGGAATCCTCAAATAATTAACCGTAACGGAGAATTTTCTAATGAAATCAATATTCATGCTAGTTGTGAAAATCAAGTATATTGGACTGGTAATGCTTTAGAATTTGTTGAATATGATGCAGATGGAAATTATAAAAATGTTGATATGAATGGACAAGTATTATTTAGTCTGACTATTGATGATAACTTAAGTATTGGTGAAATAACAAAATAGATAAAATAAATAAGCCCCAATAAAACGGGGGTTTTTTATGTTCAAAATTTTTCTGTTGTAAGATTTGTATAATTAGAATAAAAGTGTACATCATTACAAAACGAAAGTTCTATGATAGAAAGGAATGACAAAGCGTTGAAAACCAATATATTAAAGTTTTTAAAGCATGTATAATGTGAACTATAATTTATATTATGTAAAATAGAAAATGATAAAACCTCCCTACTGTTAACATTTAAGTCAATAATCAATTTTTTAAACAAAATCCTAAAACACTTTAAAAACATTGAAAAAAAATCACTGAATAACTGCTACAATAAATTATAGCGTAGAATTTATATTAAAAAACGTTTTATCGATAAATTATAATCATACAACAGATTCTACAGTAAAAACCATAAAATATTTACTAATTTTGTTTTTATTAAACAACTAATGTCTATGAATACAATTGCGAATAATATTGCTGATTTTTTAAAAGAATATGCGCCATTCAATCATTTAACTTTTGAAGAGTTAGCAACTATTGCTACAAACATTCGTGTTGTTAATTTAGAAGTAAATAAAACGCTTTTTCAAATAAACGATTCTTTACATGATAGTTTTTATGTTGTAGCGTCAGGTTTGGTTAATTTATCTGTAATTGCTGATGCTGAAGAAAACATTTTAAATAAATGTCATGAGGGCGCTATTTTTGGACTAAGACCTTTTTTTGCTAAAAATAATTATACAATGACAGCAAAAGCACGCGAAGAAAGTGTTGTTTATGCCATTCCAATAGCCGTATTTAGACCTTTTATAGCTGAAAATACAGATGTTTTGAATTTTCTACTTGAAAATTTTGCTATAAATACTCGCAATTCAAAAGATAAAGAAAGCATGCACAACAATCAGATTTCGGATTCTGTTTTTTATACGGGTCAAACTTCTGAAATGCAGTATTTTCAAACACTATCTTATAATAACAGCCCACTTATTGTTGCGCCATTGACATTGGTTCAGGAAGTTGCACAATTAATGGCCGAATCAAAAATTACTAGTGCTATTATTTGTAAAAATGATTTACCTATAGGGATTGTAACTGATAATGACTTGTCGGCTAAAATAGCTACGGGACGTTTCCCTATTTCGGCTTTAATTGACAAAATAATGGTTTCTCCGGTAATCACCGTTTTAGAAAATGTTTCTTTGGCAGAAGCTCAACTTCTAATGCTTAAAAATAACGTTTCTCATTTGTGTGTTACCCAAGACGGATCAGATAAATCTATTGTTAAAGGCGTAATTTCTGAACATGATTTAGTTGTTGCTCAAGCAAATAATCCTGGCGTTTTAGTCAAAGAAATTAAACGTTCACAAACGGCTAAAGAATTAAAACAAATTCGATTAAGATTAGCCGATTTGATTCAACACTCGATTCAAAAAAACATACCGCTCACACATGTTAATAATATTGCTAGCGAAATTACCTTTGCGTTACTAAAACGTGCAATTGAATTGTCTATTTTAGAATTAGGCTCCCCTCCTGCTCGATTTGCATGGTTAAGCATTGGTAGTCAAGGGCGTAAGGAACAATTATTACCCACAGATCAAGATAGTATATTAATTTTTGAGGATGTAATACCTGAAAAATATAGAGAAGTAAAAGATTATTTCTTGAATTTAGCTAAGAAAGCAACTGAAATTCTTGAAAAAGTAGGTTATGAATATTGTCCAAACGGGCACATGGCCAGTAATACTTTATGGTGTAAATCATTAACTGATTGGATTAAACAATACCATAACTGGATCAATACTCCCGGAGAAAACAGTAATGATTTAGCGAGTATTTTCTTTGATTACGAAATTGTTTATGGAGAACAAAAAATTGAAGATGCTATTAATAATGAGGTTTTTAAAAATGTAGAAAATAATACCTTATTTTATGACTTTTTAGGTAATGATGCTTTAAGAAAAAATGCGCCACTTAGTTTCTTTAAAAATTTCAACGTAGAAGAAGAAGGTCCTAATAAAGATAAATTTGATATTAAAACACTCGCTCTTATGCCACTAATTGATGGTGCACGTTTGTTTACTTTGAGTTTTAATATTAAAGGAATCAACAACACCTACATACGCTTTAAGCAATTAGCGATGACTGATCCTAAGCATGCTGAAACATATTTAGAATGTGCTGAAGCCTTCTTAGTTTTATCAAAAATTAGAGCTCTTGAAGGTCTTAAAAATGATACATCTGGACAGTATATTAATCTTGAAGAATTATCAAAAATTGATAAAGACAAATTAAAAAATGCTTTGGCTCCAATGCGTGATTTAGAGGATTTGATAAAAGATAAATTTCAACTAACACAATTTTCATAATTATGCTAGACTGGCTTAAAAATATTAATAAAGAGTATCCTGAATTTTACAAGAATTACTTGGCTAAATTTGGTAAAAAGTCCAATAGGTATGTAATCCTTTCTATAGAAACTTCTGGATTGAATCCAAAAGAAGATGTTATTCTTACAATTTCTGCTTTTGCTGTGGTAGATGATAGTATACTGATTGGCGATAGTTTTGAAAACATATTGTTGCAGTATAAATATTTTCATGATAATAAACTTTCAAATGAATTTATTATTGAAAGTAAAATGGAAAAATTAAGCGAACCAGTAGCTATTCAAAATTTGATTGAATACTTAGGAAACGCTGTAATCGTAGGACATCATGTTGATTTTGATGTTGAAATGATTAATGCTGCGTTAGAAAAATTAGAATGTGGAAGATTAAAAAATGAAGCTCTTGACATTGATATTATGTATCGCAAACTTCAGGATATAACTGACAAAGAGTTTTCATTGGATGAATTATCAGAAGCATTCAAAATGCCTATTAGAGATCGTAATTCCTCTGCTGAAGATGCCTACCGAATTTCATTATTGTTTTTAAAGCTAAAATCTAGATTGGGATTAAAATAGTCATAATGCTAATGAAATAATCGCTTTAAATCTGCCATGATGACTTATTGAAACAGGATTTTTTTCTTTAGTTATTGGGTTTGTTAAATAAGGTATTCCCTTAATTTTTAAAACTAAGTTTCTATTTGACAAATCAATTATTTGATTAAAATATTCCTTATTTGTTACAGCAATTGTATGAATTTCATCATTTTTAATTGTCGTTTTTGTACAATAAACAGTACCATTACAGTGAACTTCTCCACTTTTTATATCTTGATAATTACAGCTCAATTGTAACGGAATATAAGCTCGTATTCCAGTTTCTCGATTATAAATTTTATAAGCTGCTTCCTTCCTACTCCAAAGATTCCAAACCATAATCTCTGGATTTTCAGCTTTTAAAATTAAAGACTGTTCATAATCTGTGAATATTTTTTGTAAAAATCGAGGACGATTCCAATTACTCTCTTTTTTGGCCAAAGCCAAATCTATAATATCATTTCCTATCATAAATAATTATTAAAAATCAATATAATAATAACTTAACATACTTTACTTTAATAATTAGTTAATCTTTATTTAGTCGCTAATTTTTCTTCAATAATCGATAATGTTGCTTTAACATCGATCATTTTCTCCATTGATTCATTATCAATTGTAATATTATAAAGATCTTCTATATCTAAAATAACATCAACAAGATTAGCCGAATTGATACTTAAATCATTGATAAAATCTGTATCTTCATTCATTGTGTCAAACGCTTCCATGTTATTTACATACGGCTTGACAATGTCTTTCAACTCTTCGATTATAATAGCTCTATTCATGTTTAATAATTTAAGTTGTATATTTTTTAAAAATCACGCAGCCATTAACATCTCCAAAACCAAAACTAGCTTTAGCAATAATCGTCAAGGGTGTTTCAATCATTTGTTGCGGAATTCGGCTTTTGTCTATAATAGCACTAATTTCAGGATGTAAATCAGCACCATTTATATTTGGAAAAATAAAACCCTCATATAATTGCAAAACCGTAGCTACACTTTCTATACTTCCTGCACCTGATAAACAATGTCCAACCAATGATTTCAAGGAGTTAATATAGGGAAAATCATTTCCTTTTCGATTTAATGCTTCGGTCCAATTCTTAATTTCTAAACTGTCTTTTGATGTAGCTGTCAAATGTCCGTTTATAGCATCAATTTCATTCGCTTCAATACCAGCATTGTGCATTGCATCTACAATACATTTTTTTACAGCAATAGGATTTGGCGCAGTCATAGAACCTAAACCACGCTGCCCTCCTGAATTAATATTTCCTCCTAGAACTTCTGCATAAATCCTTGCTCCTCTTTCAATTGCCACTTCTAGATCCTCTAAAACTAATGCGCCAGCACCACTGCCAGGCACAAAACCAGATGCCGACTCACTCATGGGACGAGAACCTTGTTCAGGACTATCGTTATGTTTAAACGTACAGACACGCATGGCATCAAATCCGCCCCAAATATAAGGCCCTGAATCACTTGTGCTTCCGGCTAAAATTCGTTTTGCTTGCCCAGATTTTATTCGATCAAAAGCCATCATGATGCTTTCTGTTCCTGTGGTACACGCAGATGAATTTGTTGTGACTTGGTTTCCTAATCCTAATTTTCCAGCAAGATAGGCACTAATACCACTATTCATTGTTTGTGCGACCGCAGTACTTCCCAAGCGTCTTGTTTGAAAATCATCAATTTTATAAATGCTTTCGCGAAATTTATCAATTCCTGAAGTACCAGTGCCAAAAATAGTTCCGCTCTCCCAATCTGGATCTTCATTGTTTTCAATAGTGAGCCCAGCGTCTTTCCAAGCATCTATTCCTGCAATTACTCCATATAAAATTCCCGTCGCATTAAAATTGCGCATTTCTAATTCAGTGAAATATTCAAGTGCTTTTTCATCAGAGACTTCAGGCTTTCCAGAAATCTGACACGAAAACTGCAATCTTTTTAATTCAGCGTCCTTCTTAATTCCCGAAATACCATTCTTTATTGCATGAGTAAAATTTTTCAATCCTACACCATTAGGAGCAACAACTCCAAGTCCTGTTATAACTACTCTTCTATTCATTTTTTTTAGAATTTTGAATGAGCATCCCCGCAATATCTCCAGTACAAACTGCAACTCCTTCTTGATTTACCATGCAAACTTTACATTTTAGTTTACCAAATCGAAAGTAGATTTTCTCAGAAGTTACGATCACTTTTTCATTAGGATAAACTGCTTTTAAAAACTCAATATTTGTTGATGTTAATGCAATTGAACTAGATGAATTAAAACCATCATTTAATAGATAAATTCCCAAACATACTAACCCTATTTGTGCCATAACTTCCGTAAGAATAACTCCTGGCGTTACAGGATGGTCTTTAAAATGTCCTTTATAAAAAAAGGAATCTTCATGCAGTGTATATGAACCAATCACTCCATTCTCATCTATTTTACTAATTTCATCAACAAATAAAAAAGGTTTTGAATAAGGTAATTTATTTAATATTTCTTGTGAATTCATCTTCAATAACTTTTAAAATTGCAATAAAACACGCTGCGCCGAAAATCCTGGACCAAAACTTAACATAAGCCCTATATCTCCTTTATTGGGTTGGTTATCCATAATTCTTTCTAAAACATATAAAATAGTAGCGCTAGACATGTTGCCATACAAACGCAAAACTTCTTTAGTATCATCAATATTCTTACCTAAATCAGAAAATAGTGCTTCTACAGTTTGTACAATTTTTTTGCCGCCAGGGTGGAAAATTAAATGATCTATATCCTCAATTATTTTATTGTTTTTAGCGAGAAAAGGATGCACTATCGCTGGAAAATGCGATGCAATAGTATCAGGAACTTCAATATCTAAAACCATTTGTAATCCTGAATTAGTGAGTTTAAAACCCATCATGTGTTCGTTGTTATAAAAATGATACATGGCTTCATCTAAAATTTCTGGTCCCTCATCATTTTGGTGAGAAGACAATAAAACACACGCAGCACCATCGCCAAAAATGGCTGCACTTACAATATTTGCCATAGAAAAATCATCAAGCTGAAACGTTGCAGTGGGACTTTCTACAGCAATCACTGCGGCGCGTTTATTTGGATTTGCTTTCAAAAAATTCTTGGCATATATAATTCCTGAAACTCCGGCAGCACATCCCATTTCAGTAACGGGAAGTCGGATGATATCTTGTCTTAATTTTAATTTATTTATTAAATAGGCATCAAGTGACGGAATCATGATTCCAGTACAACTTACTGTAATAATATAATCTAAGTCCTCAGGTTTCCAGTTTGATTTTTTTAACGCTTTAGTAAGTACTTTTTCGCCTAGATCGATAACTTCACGAGTATAAATATCGTTGCGCTCTTCAAAAGAGGTTTTTGTAAAAACTTCAATAGGATCCATAATGGAATATCTTTTATCAACAGCGGCTCCTTCAAATATTTTTTTTACTTTCCGTATGAAACGCTCTTCCTGACCCATTAACCAATTGTCCAGAAATGGCATTATTTCATCGGTGGTCCTTGAATATTTAGGCAATTGTTTGCAAACGGAATTTATTTTTACACTCATATTTTTGATATTATCCATTGGTATCTAAAAGCCCATTTCCAGCTAATTTGATACTTTTTAAATTTTAATTTTCTTGAAAAAGCTACTAATTCAACTTTCTTAAACCCTCTCAAAATAGATACTAAACCATCTTCTCTTGACATGTCATTCAACCGAAAAACATAACATACAGCTTGAAATAAGCGGTATGCAACAAGGCTACGTTGCAAATCATTAATAACAATTCCAACCGTTGCATTTTGATTAAATATACTCATTAATTCTATAATTGCCTCCTCTTTAAAATGATGTAAAGTTAAAGTACATAAAACAATATCATATTTTAAATTCTTAAAATCAGTTTCAAAAACATCTTCACATCGATAGGAAATATTGGAGTAACTTTCTGAAAGTTGTTTTGCGTGATTAGCAGTGAAATTATTCGCATCAATACCTATTAAATTAAAGTTTAAGCTGTTTTTCTTACCATAGTCGGCCAATAAGCGCAACATATCTCCATTACCGCAACCTACATCAACAATTGTGATTATATTATTTTCAGCTATTTTTTTTAATAATTTTTTCACTCCTGAAAGCGTTAATTTATTACCGCCTAAAAATTGATTTATTTGGGCGATTTTATCCAAAGTAGCTCTTAAAACTTCACCCTCTAAAGCAAAGTCATCCATAATCTCTTCTTGATCAGTTCTAAATTTTGTATTTATGCCCATTTATTTTTGAATAAGAATAGGTTTTCCATGTGTACTTTTTATAATTTTAGGTAATAAAAAAGGAAAAACAATTAGTATGCGTAATAACACATTAGCTAGTTTTTGCTTTTGCAAAATAGTTGCTAGAAACCGACCCATTTTTAATCTCTTTTTGAAATTTGTATTCCAACTTTTTTCATATTCTTTTTCTAAAATAGACCTACTAGTTGTATTACTCTTATAAAAATAAATAATAAGTTCTGATGCTATTTTAGCACTATGTATGGCCATTGCCATTCCGTTTCCACACAAAGGGTGAATTAAACCTGCTGTATCTCCGATCATTAAAATATGATTATCAACTATTTTTTTTTTCTCAAATGATATTTGGCTAATTGTTAGAGGTTTTTCAAATAATAAGGTACTGTTTAAAAATATCTTTTTTAAGTGTGGATTCAACATGATGTTTTTATCTTGGTAATCCTGTATGTTCTTATATTTTTTGAATGTCTTATAATCTGCTAAATAGCAAATATTAATACTGTTATTTTCAACTTTAGAAACCCCACAGTAACCACCATTAAAATTATGCAAACCCACAAGATCATCATGGAAATCACCAGAATAGTGTGCCTTTACAGCTAGCCAATTCGATTTTTTTTGAATAAAATCCCGATTCAAATTAACATCAATATTAGCGCGTTTTCCAAAAGCTCCCAATACAATTTCGGACTTAAAAACAGTGTTTTTTGATGTTGTAATAGTAAACTCATTTTCTAAAAAAGTACAACTCTCGACAGTGTCTTGAATTATTTTACAACCATTTGCAATTGCTTTTTTATATAAAATAGCATCCAATAAATACCTACTGATTCCGAAACCCCCCAAAGGCAATTGGCAGTTAATCAAACTTCCATTTGCTGTTGAGAATTGCAATTTATCAATTATCGTTGGCTTGTATTTTAGAATATCAATACCCAACCAATTGAAATACGGTATCACTTCATTCGATATGTACTCGCCACAAACCTTATGCTTAGGATATTCGTTTTTTTCGATCAAAACAACATCTAATCGAGCTTTAGTTAAATGAATGGCAGCAGTAAGACCTGCTAATCCACCACCTACAATTACGATAGCATTAGTTTGTTTCATAAGGCCTAATTTAAGTTATTTCATTCATACTTATTGACCAAAAACAAAAAAACTGCTTCGGTTAGGAAGCAGTTTAACATTTGGTAAAATTAAAAGCCAAAAATTATTTTCTTTCGTTCTTTATTTCCTCAATAATTTCAGGGTTTAATAAAGTAGACGTGTCTCCAAAATTAGAAAAATCTCCTTCGGCTATTTTACGAAGAATTCTACGCATAATTTTTCCCGAGCGCGTTTTAGGCAAACCTGAAACAAATTGAATTTTATCTAATTTAGCGATAGGTCCTACGTGGTCAGAAATATGCTGGTTAATCTCTTTAAAAAGATTTTCTTTATTTCTTATTTCTCCTGTTTCTTTCAATATTACGTAACCGTATAATGCTTTTCCTTTTACATCATGTGGGAAACCTACAATAGCACTCTCAGCAACTGCTGGGTGTTCATTAATAGCGTCTTCAATAGGAGCGGTTCCTAAATTATGTCCAGAAACTATTACTACGTCATCTACACGACCAGTAATTCTATAATAGCCCACCTCATCGCGTAAAGCACCGTCACCAGTAAAAAATTTCCCAGGGAACTCTGTAAAATAAGTGTCTTTATAGCGTTGATGGTCTCCCCAAATTGTTCTTGCAATTCCAGGCCAAGGAAACTTAATGCACAAACTTCCTACTACTTGATTCCCTTCAATTTCAATACGTCTGTCATCCATTAAAACAGGTTGGATCCCTGGTAAAGGTAGCGTTGCATACGTAGGCTTCGTAGGTGTAACAAAAGCAATTGGAGAAATCATTATTCCGCCGGTTTCTGTTTGCCACCATGTATCAACTACAGGACATTTTTTGGCTCCCACATGGTCGTTAAACCAGTGCCAAGCTTCTTCATTAATAGGCTCGCCTACTGACCCAATCACTTTTAATGATTTAAGAGCATACTTATTTACGTACTCTAAGTTTTCTTTGGCCAAAGCTCTAATAGCAGTAGGTGCCGTATAAAATTGCGTTATTTTATGTTTTTCGATAATTTGCCAAAAACGACTAAAATCAGGATAAGATGGAACTCCTTCAAATAAAACGGTGGTAGCTCCATTCAATAATGGTCCGTATACAATGTAGGAGTGTCCTGTGATCCAACCAATATCAGCAGTACACCAGAAAATATCATTTTCTTCGTAATTAAATACGTTTTTAAAAGTATAAGCTGTTTGCACCATATAACCAGCCGTAGTGTGCACCATTCCTTTAGGTTTACCGGTAGAACCAGAAGTATAAAGTATAAATAATGGGTCTTCGGCGTCCATAATTTCAGCAACAGAATTATCAGAAGCTTCCTCTAATAATGGTTGTAACCATTGGTCTCTGCCATCAATCATATTGATCTTATTGTTAGTTCTTTTAACAACTAAAACCTTTTCGACAGAAGGACATTTTTCTAATGCTTCGTCAATTATTTCTTTTAATTCGATTGTTTTATTTCCGCGGAAACCACCATCTGCGGTGATTACCATTTTACATTCGCTATCTACTATTCTATTGGCTACAGCCGAAGCAGAAAAACCTGCAAAAACTACAGAATGTATTGCTCCAATTCTTGCACATGCTAAAATTGAAACGGCTAATTCAGGAATCATAGGCAAGTAAATACAAACTCTATCTCCTTTATTAATGCCTTGCTCACGCAACACATTAGCCATTTTACAAACCCTTTGATGCAATTCATTGTATGTTATATGCAATGCCGCTTCCTCTGGATTATTTGGTTCAAAAATGATTGCCGTTTTTTCGCCTCTCTTATTTAGGTGGCGATCAATAGCATTTTTTGTAATATTCAATTTTGCTTCAGTAAACCATTTTATATCTGCTTCAGCCATATTAAAATCGACAACTTTATCCCACTGTTGGTACCAAGTAAAATTTTCTTCGGCGATCTTACCCCAAAATTTTCTAGGTTCTCTAACAGATTTGTTATAATGTTTGAAATATTGTTCTAAATTATCGACTTTATAGTAACTCATGCTTTTTAATTTTTTATAAATATATTAAAACTCTCCCGATTCTTAAAATTATTTAAATTATAAATTCCTATGAAAAAATACATTTTTAATAGCGAAATCCAGCTTAAAATGAAAATTTAATAAAATGAATTATTTTCTTAACGAATGCTTGTAAAAAAGGCGAAATAGAATATCTATTTCGCCTTTTAAATTTAACAATTATTCTAACAATTAATTTAGCCTTTAAAGAAAAACACCCCTTTTATCCGCAATATTGGGGATTATGAATTTCCTTTATAACTATTATTTTAACGACATAGGGAACTCTGCCTTTTTTATAATTTTTAACGGAAACAAATTATAGACAACCTTTAATAAAGGAATTACTTCACTTAGCTTACTAATAAACTAAGTGAATGTAATGAGCAACCCTATGCATTTTTTAAATTTATGTTGTTTTACTAATTCAAAATATTGAAATCAATGCATGGTGTCATTTCAACACACCTCATGTGTGGCAATTCCTATTTCTACTTAATTTATCCTATTTTTTTCATAGCAGTCATTGACGCTCTTAACCACTCACCTACTTCTTCAATTGGATGTACTCTAATGCTTCTATTTACTGCAATTAAAACGGCATTATCAACGCTGTTTGAGTTTGAAAAAGGTTTACCAATAATATTTGTTTCTACTGTTTTCATAAAATCAGTTAACAAAGGCTTACAAGCATGATCAAATAAGTAACAACCGTATTCAGCCGTATCCGATATGATTCTGTTCATTTCGTATAGTTTCTTTCTCGCTACTGTATTTGCAATCAAAGGCAATTCGTGTAATGATTCGTAGTAAGCAGATTCTGCAATGATTCCTGATTCGGTCATTGTTTCAAAAGCTAATTCAACACCTGCTTTTACCATAGCAATCATCAATACACCATTATCAAAATACTCTTGTTCAGAGATTGGGGCTTCTTGTGCTGGAGTTTTTTCGAAATTAGTTTCGGCTGTTGCGGCTCTCCAAGTCAATAAATTAACATCATCATTATCCCAGTCAATCATCATGTTTTTTGAAAATTCGCCAGAGATAATATCATCCATGTGTTTATGAAACAACGGACGCATAATGTCTTTTAATTCTTCAGAAAGTCTGTAAGCCTCAATTTTAGCAGGATTAGACAAACGATCCATCATGTTTGTGATTCCACCATGTTTCAAGGCTTCTGTTACTGTTTCCCATCCGTACTGAATTAATTTTGAAGCATATCCAGGTTCGATTCCTTTTTCTACCATTTTATCAAAACATAAAATAGAACCTGTTTGTAACATCCCACAAAGAATAGTTTGCTCACCCATTAAATCCGATTTTACCTCGGCAACAAAAGAAGAATTTAAAACACCTGCTTTATGACCTCCAGTTGCCACTGCATACGCTTTTGCTTGCGCAAAACCGTCTCCATTAGGATCATTTTCTGGGTGAACGGCAATTAATGTTGGCACACCAAAACCTCTTTTATATTCTTCACGAACTTCAGATCCTGGGCATTTAGGGGCACACATAATAACGGTGATGTCTTTACGAATTTGCATTCCTTCTTCTACGATATTAAAACCATGAGAATACGCTAATGTAGCTCCTTGTTTCATTAGTGGCATGATTGCGGTTACGACTGCCGTATGTTGTTTGTCTGGCGTAAGGTTACAAACTAGATCAGCTGTAGGAATCAATTCTTGATAAGTTCCTACTTTGAAACCGTTATCTGCAGCATTCATATAAGAAGCTCTTTTTTGATCAATTGCTTCTTTTCGTAATGCATAAGAAATGTCCAACCCAGAGTCTCTCATGTTTAATCCTTGGTTCAAACCTTGAGCTCCACAACCAACAATTACTACTTTTTTACCTTTTAATGCTGCTATTCCATCAACAAATTCTGATTGATCCATGAATTCGCAAACGCCTAATTGTTCTAATTGTAATCTTAGTGGTAATGAATTGAAATAATTTGCCATTTTTTTTATTTTTATCTTTGTTTTAATTCTTCTAATAATGCTGAAATTTCCATTTTTTCTTTGGAAATAGATATTCTTCCGGAACGTACAAACTGCATAATTCCATAGGGTTTTAACCTACTGTACAACTCCTCAATCTCTGAACGTTTTCCTGATTTTGAAATCACAAAAAAGTCTCTTGCAACAGTAACAATCTCTGAGTTACTCTCCTTAATGATATTCTGGATTTGTCTTTCATCAAATAATAAACTCGACTCTATTTTAAATAAAGCATTTTCTAAGAAAATAGTTTCATCATCTATATGATAAAATGCTTTAATGACTTCAATTTGTTTTTCTATTTGACCTACAATGTTTTGCACCCATTTTTCAGTTGTATTGACAACAATAATAAAACGAGAAACAGTCTCAATCTCTGATTCTGAAACATTTAGACTTAATATATTAATGTGACGCTTTAAGAATATTCCTGATATTCTATTCAGCAATCCAACGTTGTTTTCTGAATAAACAGAAATAGTGAATGTTTGATTTTCCATATTATTAACTTAATCTGATATCCGAAACTGACGCTCCTGTAGGTATCATTGGGAATACATTATTTTCTTTTTCAACCATAACCTCTAGAAAGTAAGACTCTTTTGACGCCATCATTTCGGCGACAGCAGCATCAAGATCTTCTCGCTTTGTAACTTTTTTAGCTTTAATATAATAACCTTCAGCAATGGCTACAAAATTAGGATTGGTCATTTCGGTAGATGCATATCTTCTATCAAAAAATAACTGTTGCCACTGGCGTACCATTCCTAAAAACTCATTGTTAAGTACCACAATTTTCACAGGAACTTTAGTTTGAAAAATAGTTCCTAATTCTTGTATTGTCATCTGGAAACCACCGTCACCTATTATAGCGACTACTTCGCGATCAGGTCTTCCCATTTTTGCACCAATAGCTGCTGGTAAAGCAAATCCCATCGTTCCTAATCCTCCAGATGTTACATTGCTCTTAGATTGATTGAACTTCGAGTAGCGACAAGTAAACATTTGGTGTTGCCCAACATCAGATACCATAATAGCATCTCCTTTTGAATGTTTGTTAATCATTTCTATCGTTTCACCCATAGAAATTCCTTTACCATTTGTAGGTGCAAGTTCTTCGTTAATTACCTTCTCACATTCAATTTTATATAATCTCTTGAATTCGTCATGCCAAACTGCATGTGATTTACTTTCGATTAAAGGTAGCAAGGCTGCTAATGATTCTTTTACATCTCCTAAAACTGCAACCTCAGTTTTTACATTTTTATCAATTTCTGATGGATCAATATCAAAGTGAATTACTTTTGCTTGCTTAGCATACGTTTCTAAATTTCCAGTTACGCGGTCATCAAAACGCATTCCTAGCGCAATAAGTACATCGCATTCATTAGTTAACATATTAGGAGCATAATTTCCGTGCATTCCTAACATTCCCACATTCAAAGGATGATCAGTAGGCAAAGCAGAAAGGCCTAAAATTGTCCACGCTGCAGGAATACCTGATTTTTCAATAAATTCCTTGAATAATGCTTCGGCTTGACCCAAAATAATTCCTTGTCCAAAAACGATCAATGGTTTTTTAGCATTATTAATTAAAGTGGCAGCTTCTTTTACTTTATCCAATTTTAATTTGGGTACCGCAACATAACTCCTAATTCCTGTACATTTTTTATAACTAAAATCAAGTAAATCAAACTGAGCATTTTTAGTAATATCTACTAATACTGGACCTGGACGACCTGATCTAGCAATATAAAAAGCTTTTGCCATAATCTCTGGAATTTCAGAAGCTTCTGTAATTTGGTAATTCCATTTGGTTACCGGAGTCGAAATGCCAATAATATCTGTTTCTTGAAAAGCATCTGATCCTAGCAAATGTTTACCCACTTGACCTGTAATGCACACCATAGGCGTTGAGTCAATTTGCGCATCAGCAATACCGGTAACTAGATTAGTTGCCCCAGGACCTGAAGTAGCGATGGCTACACCTACCTTACCTGTTGCTCTAGCAAATCCTTGAGCAGCATGCGTTGCACCTTGCTCATGGCGCACAAGCACATGATGCAATTCATCTTTAAACTTATATAATTCGTCATAAACTGGCATGATTGCACCACCTGGGTAACCATAAACCAAATCTACTCCTTCTGCTAATAGACATCTAATAACGGCTTCTGCGCCTGATATTTTATTTGTTTCCATCGGTTATAATTTATTCGCGCTGAGACTATTGCTCTTTGCTTTATTTGTCAGTTACACATCCTGTAGATGCACTTGATACTGAACGAATGTATTTTAGTAAAACTCCTTTTTTGATACTCGATACGGGTTGTACCCATTTTGCTTTTCTTGCAGCAAACTCATCGTCAGAAATTTTTAGATTGATTGTGTTTTTTACGGCATCAATAGTAATTATATCACCATTTTGAACTAGTGCAATTCCACCTCCATCAAAAGCTTCAGGCGTTACGTGACCTACAACAAAGCCATGTGAACCACCAGAGAATCTACCATCAGTAATCAAAGCGACACTTTTTCCTAAACCCGCACCCATAATTGCTGATGTTGGTTTTAGCATTTCAGGCATTCCTGGCCCACCTTTAGGTCCACAGTACCTAATGACGACCACATTACCTGGTTTTACCTCTCCCGCTCGAACTCCTGTAATTACATCATGCTCATTCTCATAAACAATAGCGTCACCTTCAAAATATTCTCCTTCATTACCACTAATTTTAGCAACACATCCTTCTTCGGCTAGATTACCATATAGGATTTGAATATTTCCTGTTGCTTTTAAAGCTTTTTGTATTTCGTGTATAACTTCTTGTCCGTCATTTAAATCTGGAACAGCTGCTAAGTTTTCAGCTAATGTTTTTCCGGTTACAGTCAAGCAATTTCCGTGAAGCAATCCTTCTTTTAATAAGTATTTCATTACAGCTGGAACACCACCTACTTCGTGTAAATCTTCCATTAGGTATTTTCCGCTGGGTTTTAAATCAGCAAGCAAAGGTGTTTTATCACTAATATCTTGAAAATCTTTTAATGTGATTTCGATATCAACAGAATGCGCCATTGCAATTAAGTGCATTACTGCATTTGTAGAACCACCTAGAACTGCCACCATCGTAATCGCATTTTCAAATGCTTCACGAGTCATAATGTCTCTAGGTTTGATATCTTTTTCTAATAATATTCTGATTGCTTTACCAGCATCAATACATTCTTGCTTTTTTTCTTGGCTTAAAGCCGGATTAGAAGAGCTATAAGGCAAACTCATTCCTAAGGCTTCAATTGCTGATGACATGGTGTTTGCCGTGTACATTCCGCCACAAGCACCAGCACCTGGACAAGCATTTTTAATTACTCCTTTAAAGTCTTCTGGTTCGATTGTATTGCTGAATTTTTTCCCTAAAGCTTCAAAAGCGGAAACAATATTTAGTGATTCACCTTTCCATTTTCCAGAGTGAATGGTACCCCCATAAACCATAATCGATGGGCGATTTACACGCCCCATTGCAATTACCGATCCAGGCATGTTTTTATCACAACCGGGAACAGCTATTAAACCGTCGTACCATTGTGCTCCCATTACTGTCTCGATAGAATCAGCAATTACATCTCTTGATACTAGTGAAAAACGCATTCCGTCAGTACCATTTGAGATTCCGTCACTCACACCAATAGTATTAAAAATTAGACCAACAAGGTCTTCTTTCCATACTCCTTTTTTAATGTCTTTAGCTAAATCATTTAAGTGCATGTTACAAGTATTTCCCTCGTACCCCATACTTACAATTCCAACCTGTGCTTTCTTTAAATCATCTTCGGTTAAACCAATTCCGTACAACATAGCTTGAGCAGCTGGTTGCGTTTCGTCTTGTGTGATGGTTTTACTGTATTTATTTAATTCCATTATCTATATGTTGTGTATCTGTATTTTTAATTTAATTTTCGTTTTTAAACGATTGTCGATTGCCCGATGTGTACGTTGTCATTATTGAAGTACATTAAGTCGTCTTTATTCAAAATAAAATTAGAAACAAACTCTCCTACTTCATTAGTTCCAAAACTAGTTCCTGGATTCAAATCAATAGTTACTACATTGTATTCAATTGCTTTTTCGATCGCTTCGTGAACAAGTTTTGCTTCTTCGGTCAAGCCAAAATGTTCTAACAACATTGCCGCTGAAACGATTGATGCAATAGGATTTGCAATATTTTTATCTTTAGCTTGTGGAAACGATTTATGAATAGGTTCAAACAATGCTTTTGTAGTTCCAAAAGAAGCTGAAGCTAACAACCCAATCGATCCCGTAATAGCACTTGCTTCATCTGAAAGAATATCTCCAAAAAGATTCTCTGTTAAAATAACATCAAACTGTTTGGGGTTCAATACTAATTGCATTGCTGCTGTATCTACAAACAAAAAGTTTAATTCCACATCAGGATAATCATGCGCCACTTTTTGTACTACATTTCTCCATAAACGAGAAGTTTCTAGCACATTCGCTTTATCCACCATAGTGACTTTATTTCTTCTTTTTTGTGCCGATTTGAACGCTAAGTGTGTGATCCTAGTAATTTCTTCTTCGGAATATTCACATACATCTGACGCTTTAGTTTTTGCTTCATTTAAGGTTTTATCACTAAAATAAATTCCACCAGTCAATTCTCTGAAAACGATAAAATCAGTTCCTTCAATAATTTCTCTCTTTAAAGGAGAAGAATGCATCAAAGTCGAATACGTTCTAATTGGCCTTTTATTGGCAAAAAGCCCCAATTCTTTTCTTAATTTTAAAACAGCCTGCGAAGGACGTTTTTGGGCATCTGGATTATTATCATGTTTAGGGTTACCATCTCCTACGGTTCCTAATAATACTGCATCTGTATTTAAACATAAGTTTAAGGTTTGCTCTGGCAATGCTACCCCTGCTTTATCAATAGCGACAGCGCCTATAAGAGCATCCTCAAAAATAAACTCGTGATCAAACATTACGCTAATGACATACAATGCTTTTTTTGCTTGTAAAACTACTTCAGGACCTATACCGTCTCCTGATAATACTGCTATTTTTAAATTCATATCTCTCGCTATTAATGGTAATTAGAAAAAATAATTAGTTGTGTTATTTGGTCTAATAAAACAGTTATACAGTAACGCTTTTACAAGCTTCTATTATTTGATGAATATCTTCATCTATGACTTCTTTTTTAATATCTGCAAATTTTAAGAACTCTACATATACAATGTCTAATTGCACTTTTGTCAATTCGTAACCCACTTTTTTAGCTCTATACGCTAGTGCCGCTCTACCACTTCTAGCTGTAAGTACTATTGAAGATTCATTGACACCTACATCTAAAGGATCCATGATTTCATAAGTAGCTCTGTTTTTAATAACACCATCTTGGTGAATTCCAGAACTATGTGCAAATGCATTAGCGCCTACAATTGCTTTATTAGGCTGTACCACCATTCCCATACTTTCGGATACTAAACGACTCATTTCGTTCAATTGTTTGGTATCAATGTCAGTATATAAATTAAGGTAAGGATGTTGTTTAAAAATCATTACCACTTCTTCAAGGGCTGTATTTCCTGCTCGCTCTCCTATTCCGTTGATTGTGCATTCTATTTGTCTTGCGCCGTTTACTGCTCCAGAAATTGAATTTGCTGTTGCCATTCCAAGATCATTATGACAGTGGCAAGACAAAATCACGTTTTCAATTCCTTTTACGTTTTCTCGCAAGTATTTAATTTTATTCCCGTATTCTTCTGGTAAACAATATCCAGTAGTATCTGGAATATTAAGCACAGTTGCTCCTGATTTAATGACTTCTTCACAGACTCGAGCAAGGAATTCATTATCAGTTCTTCCAGCATCTTCGGCATAAAACTCTACATCTTCAACATATGATTTTGCATGCGCTACAGCAGCTTTTGCTCTAGCAAGAACATCTTCGCGAGTGGTATTTAATTTATGAACTATATGAGATTCTGATGTTCCTATTCCGGTATGAATTCTTGGTCGTTTAGCGTATTTTAAAGCCGCTGCTGCAACGTCAATATCATTTTTTACTGCTCTAGTTAACCCACAAACAGTTGCGTTTTTTACAATTTTACTAATTTCAGAAACAGATAAAAAATCACCAGGACTCGATACAGGGAAACCAGCTTCTATAATATCAACACCCATCTCATCCAGTCGGTTTGCAATAACTAGTTTTTGTTTGGTATCTAATTTACATCCTGGAACTTGTTCTCCGTCTCTTAAAGTGGTGTCAAAAATTTGAACTTTCTCTCTATTCATATTCATTTATTTAATGTAATTTCACATTTCAATAACAAAGTTAGATTTGATTCCCTCATAATAAAACCAAATACTAGCAAATATACTGCTCATAAAGCAAACTATAAACATACAAGTTATTGATTTACAACAATTTAAGCTTTATTATTTTACAATGGCTAACCATCAAAAAGATTTTTTATTTGTATTAATTAAATCACTTTCTAAGTCGGAGAAAAGGCAATTCAAGATTTTTGCCAGCCGATTAGAAACAAGTTCACATACTAAGTTCATTGAATTATTTAATATTTTAGATAAATCTGAAGCGTATGACGAGAAAATAATTTTAAAAAGTGGTGCAATTAAAAAAGTACAACTATCTAATTTGAAATCATATTTGTACAAACAGATATTAGTAAGTATCCGTTTGAATATTCCAAGTCAGAATATTAGATACCAATTAAGAGAGCAAATTGACTTTGCAAGCATACTTTATAATAAAGGACTGTATAAGCAAAGTCTAAAAATATTGGACAAAACTAAAATTCAAGCGCTAGAGAATGACGAAAAGTATATGGCCTTTGAAATTGTAGAGTTCGAAAAATTAATCGAATCACAATACATTACCCGAAGTATACAAGGTCGCGCAGACGAGTTAGTTATTCAAGCCAAAGAATTAAATTACCAAAATACTATTTCTAGTAAATTATCTAATTTATCACTTCAACTGTATGGCATCATGCTTAAAACAGGCTACGTAAAAACGGATGAAGAGTTTCAATATATAGATGACTATTTTACAAAGCACATCTCAAAATTTGATGAGACTAAGTTTGGCTTTCGCGAAAAATACTGGTTTTACAATGCTAATTTATGGCACAGTTTTTTAGTACAAGATTTTTTAGGCAGTTATAAATATGCTTATAAATGGGTTACCTTATTTTATGACAACCCCAATATGATTTATCTAAATCCGGTATTTTTCTTAAAAGGAAACCATTATTTATTAGAATCATTGTTCATGTTAAAGTACAAGTCTAATTTTAAAAAATATTTATTAAAATTAGAAGAGACGATTAACAACCCCAAATTTCCAGTTAATGATAATGTAGCGTCATTGTCTTTCTTGTATTTGTATAATAATAAACTAAATTATCATATTCTCGAGGGTACTTTTAGCGAAAGCGAATATTTAATTCCGGAAATATTACATAAAATAAACTTGCATAGTGAACATCTAGATGAGCATCACGAGATGTTATTTTATTATAAAATTGCGTGTATTTATTTTGGAACAGAAAAGTATGCCGAATCTATTTTTTACTTAGAGAAAATTATAAACAACAAAAATCTAAGCATGCGTGAGGATTTGATGTGTTTTGCACGATTGCTTTATTTAATTGAACATTATGAAATGGGTAAAGATTTTAATCTAGAGGCACAACTTAAAAGTACCTATAAGTTTTTATTAAAAATGAATGACTTGCATGAAGTTCAAAAAGAGATTATTCGGTTTTTGAAAAACTTAAATTCATTATACCCTGCAGATATTAAAAAGGAGTTCATAAAAATGCGTGTCCGCTTTATTGAGTTAGAGAAAAATACCTATGAAAAAAGAGCTTTTTTATACCTAGATATTATCTCTTGGTTAGAGAGTAAAATTGAAAATAGAAAAATAGCTGATATCATGCGTGAAAAAGCACAACTGATCAATCGTTAAAACAAAAAAGCCCGTCATAGCAGTATTCTAGACGGGCTTTATTATGAATCTAACTTTATAATAGATTACTATAATCTATTAATATTCTGGAATAGTACATTATTCAGAAGGCATTTTCAAAGCCAATGCATCCAGTACTTTTTGATAGGTAGGCATGTCTACTTCATATTTCAACCCCTCATTTACTACAAAAGCTGTTAGCGATTCTAATTCAAATTTATGTCCTGCAATCACATCACGGTGCATTGAGGAAGTAGCCTCATGAGGCATTTTCTCTAATTTTTGAATAGTTTTCATTGTAATGTCATTAGGTAATTCCAACCCTTTGACAGCTGCGAGCATCGTGATTTCTTGTAATAAGTTCACAAAAACAGCTCTACTAGTATTAGAACCTATAATTTCTCCAATATTTTGATTCAAATAAGATGTTGCTGAAGCTAAACTAGAGATAAAAATAAATTTCTCCCAGACCGTTTCTTCAATTTGATCAACTAGAGTGCTTTGAATCCCAGCATTTTCAAAAATAGTTTGCAGCGCTTTCAATTTAGAAATGGAAACCGAATGGGAACCAAAGAATAATTTTTCAAAAGGGCCTACTTTTTTAATCACACCAGGACTTTCGATCAAAGCAACAATATACACACAACCTTGTAATACTTCATTATCAGGAAAAATGGCACTGATACGCTCAGGAGCATCAACACCATTATATAAAGGTAGAAAAATGGTGTTTTTAGTAATACATTTTTTATATGATAACAAACTCTCCTCGATGTCATACGTTTTAGTAGCACATATTAGGTAATCTAATTTACCTATTACTTCAGGGTCATTAGAAACTACAGTGGGAAAAACATAGGTTTCATCATTATCTGTGATTAGTTTAAGTCCTGATTTTGCAACTATTTCTTGCGTTTTTCCGCGTGCAATAAAAACAATTTCAATGGTATTTGATTGGCTATAGGCTTTCGCCAAAAGTCCACCAAAATACCCTCCTACTCCACCTAATCCTAAAATTCCAATTCTTGTTTTCATGCTTACCGTTTTTATATAAAAATAAAACCACTAAAAAATTAAGTCATCAAGCCAATAAACTTGAAGAAACATAATTTTTTAATGGGTTACTTTAGAATTAACATTCCTTACTTCATTAAATTTTAATAAAAAGAAAAAAAACAGACCTATAAGCCGGATTCTGTCTCCAATAAATTGGAGCCTTATCATTTATCTAGATCTCAAATTACTCTGAGACTCAAGCTACCTACCCTTCAACAACGAGCGAGAAGCCCTTAAATGCTGATATACTTGATATTTCACCGTATAGAGTTTACCTGGTTTCACTACAGCATTACCTGTACATACTTTCTGTTGCACTTGTCCTAGCCCTAATAAATTAGAACTGACGGGTGTTACCCGCTATACTTCTCTATGGTGTCCGGACTTTCCTCTCTTTTGTCCCAATAGCTATCAGAAGCAAAACAGCGATAAGGCGGTCTGTGTCGCAAATCTACACTATTTATTGCTGTTTTACTACTTTCTATTATTTACTTTAACAACACTTTTACAATCTATTAATTATAAAATAGTTATCTTTAGTACATAACTAACACCAGCCGTATTTATGAAAATTAAAATGTACCATTACGCCACTGTTTCTAAAGCATTAGACGATTTACATGAAAAAGGATTCACTTATGATTTTAATCTAAATGAACAAGATATTGTTAAATGTCCAGAAAAATATGAAATAGAACACATCTATCGCTATGAAGGCAATTCAGATCCCGGTGACGAAGCTATTGTTTATGGTATAAAGTGCACCACGGGACGAAGAGGTGTTTTTGTTACAGGATTTGCAGCAAACTCGGTTAGTGAAGCTGGACAAATACTGATCAATATCACTACCAAAGACGGCCGTAACCGATAAAAAACTTCTATTTGCTTTTCAATTAAAATTCAACAACTTATTACAATACCATTTAATTTACATTATGAAAAATATTTATCACTACGCTTCAGTTTCAAAAGCATTAGAAGAGTTAAAACAAAAAGGATTTAGTTATGATTTTAATATACACGAAGATCATATCGTAGCAAATCCTACTGATTATGAAATTATGCATGTCTACCGCTACGAAGGAGACTCTAATCCTGATGATGAAGCAGTGGTGTACGGAATTCAATCAAAAAGTGGCGAAAAAGGTGTTTTTGTAGCAGGATTTGCAGCAAATTCTATCACCGAAGCCACTCAAGTATTAATTAATATAGAAATAGAAGGACATAAAAACAAGTCATAACTAGTTGCAGTTAGTATAGCAAAGAGTTTAAGAATAGTTTTTTCTTTTTAATTTTATTAAAATAATAAACTATGAAAAATACCTACCGTTATGCTTCTGTTTCTATAGCACTTGAAGAGTTAGCACAAATGGGATTTGTTTACAATTACAATCTTCACGAAGATACCATTGTAAATGATTCAACTGATCTAGAAATAATTCACATTTACCGCTATGAAGGAAATTCTAATCCAGCTGATGAATCAGTAGTATATGGCATCCAATCTAAAGATGGTACTAAAGGCGTCTTTGTAGCTGGTTTTGCAGCAAATTCAATTAGTGCGGCAACAAGAGCATTAATTGCTATTGAAATAAAAGGCCGTAATTAAATACCATTAATATAATTATGGCCTTTTATAAAAAGAGGTCCCTTAGTGTATTATAGGTTTAAAAAATGCTATTATTTTGAATTTCAAAGCTTTGATTAACTTGATTAAAAAACATTTTACATTTACCTATTTTATTCTATTGTTAATTTTAGAATTAACCAAATTATCATTTTCATAATATAAAGGCAATGACTATATTTGCTATCGAATAAAAATCTATGGAACAATTTATTGTATCGGCACGTAAATATCGTCCTCAAACATTTAATGATGTTGTAGGACAAAAAGCTATTACCAATACTTTATTGAATGCTATAGAAAGCAATCACTTGGCTTCAGCATTGCTGTTTACTGGACCTCGTGGTGTAGGAAAGACGACTTGCGCGCGTATTTTAGCACGTAAAATTAACCAACCAGGTTATGATGATCCAACTGAAGATTTTGCTTTTAATGTATTCGAATTAGATGCGGCTTCAAACAACTCTGTTGATGATATTAGAAGCCTAATTGATCAAGTTCGTATCCCGCCACAAACCGGAAAATATAAAGTGTACATTATAGATGAAGTACACATGCTGTCTTCTGCGGCATTTAATGCTTTTTTGAAAACGCTAGAAGAACCGCCTAAGCACGCTATTTTTATTTTGGCTACGACCGAAAAACATAAAATTATTCCAACAATATTATCCCGTTGTCAAATATTTGATTTTAAAAGAATCACTGTAAAAGACGCCAAAGAACATCTTGCCGAAGTAGCAACTAGTCAAGGAATTTCTTTTGAAGACGATGCTTTGCATATTATTGCTCAAAAAGCTGATGGCGCTATGCGTGATGCTTTGTCAATTTTTGATAGAGTGGTTTCTTATTGTGGTACTAATTTAACACGTCTTGCCGTAACCGAAAACTTAAATGTGCTGGATTACGAGACTTACATTAATATAACCGACTTATTACTAGAAAATAAGATACCTGATTTATTAATGGCCTTCAATGATATTCTTTCTAAAGGATTTGATGCGCACCATTTTGTTTCAGGATTAGCATCTCATTTCAGAGATTTATTAGTGAGTAAAACGCCTGCTACCTTGACTTTATTAGAAGTTGGTGAACAAGCGCAGAAAATGTACGGCGTTCAAGCACAAAAATGCAGCACCGATTTTTTACTTAAAGGAATCGAAATAGCGAATGATTGTGATTTAAAATACAAATTAAGTCAAAACCAGCGATTACTAGTAGAGCTTTGTTTAATGCAACTAGCCTCTATCAACTATGATGGAGAAAAAAAAAAGCTGAGTCCTTTATAATTCCGCCTACGTATTTTAGAAAACAAGATTACTCCATTGCTGAAGTTGCAAAACCAACTGCAGTAGCAACTAATGAAACTAAAGCTCCTACTCCAACAGCTACGGTTACTCCTGTAAATACACCGCCTCCAGTAGTTAAAAAGGAAACTCCGTTACATGATGGTCCTAAAGTTTCGGCATTTTCATTAGCGAGTATCCGAGCTAAAAAAGCATTAGAAGAAAGCAATAAAAACTTTGTAAAACCTACCGAGAACTTACCTACCGAGGATTTTACTGAAACAGACATGATGATTCAATGGACGAACTATGCTAAGAAATTAGGTTCGAAAGGGTTTAAAATCATGGAGTCATTATTACTGATCAACGATCCTGTATTAAATGGAACCGTAGTAAGTATTGAATTGCCTAATGAAGGTTCTAAGTTGGATTTTGAAAGTCAAAAAAATGGATTAGTTGGCCATTTACGCGGCCACTTACACAATCATGATATTACGATTGAAGTTATTGTAAATGAAAGTATTGAGAGTAAACGTAGTTTTAATGATCAAGACAGGTACAATCGTTTGCACGAAATAAATCCAAACATTGATCTTTTAAGAACAACATTTGGATTAGATATTACCTAGTAACTACGTAGATTTATAATTGGCAATCCTTTTTTAAATTACCCCCATTTTTTTCATCAAGAAAGTAGCACTTTTATTTTTACAAATTCCATCGCGAAGTTTGTAATCAAAATGCAATTCATTATCAACGATTTCTACTTCAAAACATTTGTTTATAAGCGTCTCTGGGTAGTCATTTGTAGTTAAACACACTTCAATATCATGGGTTGCAATTGCTCCAACGGCATTTTTAGCAATTACTTTTTTAACGACTTCGATAGTTCCGTTTCGTTTATCGTCAGAATTTGTTCCTCTTAATATTTCATCTAGTAAAACAAAAGCAGGTTGATCTTCTAGAGCATCCATAATTTGTTTCAAACGCTTAATTTCAGCAAAGAAATATGATTCACTGTCAGACAAAGAGTCTGATAATCGCATCGAAACTAAAATAGGCAACGGATGCACATTCGCCTCATTAGCACAGACCACAGATCCCATTCCAGACAAAACCATATTAACACCAAGGCTTCGTAAAAAAGTACTTTTACCAGACATATTAGAACCCGTCAAAATCATAAAGCTTTGTGGATGAAAAGAGACGTCGTTTCCTTTTCTCTTTTCTGAATTTAATAACGGATGGCTTAAATTTTTAAAATCAATTTTAGCCTCTGAGTTTAATTTTGGATATACAAATTCCGGATTGTTATAAGCTAAATTAGCCAAACTATTCAGCATTTCGAATTCTCCAATTACCTCCAGCCAATTTTCTAAAACTGAAGCATGTTCCTCTTTCCAAGCCAATAATTTTTTCAAAACATGAAGATTAAAAAGGAAGGTACCATTAAATAACGATGCCGCTACAAGATTTCCAATCGTGTCCATATTGGCAAACAATCCCGATAATTTCTTGAGGTGCAAACTAGCCGTTGTGGTTTTAAAAATTAGCTTTTGCTGTAAAGCGATTAATTTAGTCGATTCAAATTTTTCGTCTTCAATCTTTTTTAGCAACAAACTATATTGACTAATGACCTTATCAATATCTTCGGCATTAGCAATTTCTATCTGGATGCGTTTAAAAAATTTCCCTAAAATCCCTAAATTGATTAAAAAGATATAGATCAAGTAGTTTAAAAACGTAGCATTATCTGTAACAAAATAGGTTATCAAAACACCAAAAAACAAAATAGGCATGATGTATGAAACAACATCAGTCCATTTTGGCAAGGACGAACTTGGGAATTTACTCCATGTCAATAAAGCTTCATAACTCGTTTTGTTGTCCTTACTTACTTTGGCGAAAGCCAAAAATTCCTGACGCCAATCTATTTTTTTAGTCAACTCGCTAACTGCCTCTTGGTTTTGCACAATCGCATCATTTGGCAAAAGCGTTAATAACTGATTGGCAAGTGTTTTTTTACCCACATAAGTTGCGGTTCTATTTAGATTTTGGAATAAAGAATGGTCACCAAAAACATCTAAATCATAAGCATAAGGATGCTGAAAATCATTAAAAACCGCACCATTTGCAAATGGCAAACTGTTCTTACTACAATAATCATCTTCATTTTTATTGATTGCTACAAGCGCTTCGGTAATTTTTCTTTTCAGTAATAATTTTGAATGGTAACGCATTAAAAATATAAAAACTGCGAATGAAACCACTGCTAAACCTACATAAAGCAGATCACTTTCTTTAAGGTATAAGTAGGAGAATCCTATGAAAAACAAGATACTTAAAAGCCTTAAAACGCTTATACTTGTGTATTTTTTATTAATTAACGCTAACTCTTGAGCGTATTTTTCTTGGTTGGTTTGGTATATATTCATTATTTGATTTATGAAAAACAAATATAGGATTCCATTGTAAAAAGTTCACTAATAAAATCTTAAATTGTTGCTGGAATTAATAAAAAAAGCAGTCAAAACTCAAAAGAGTATCGCTGCTTTCTTTCACAATAAATATTCCTCCTTAATTATAGTAAAATAAGGGACTACAAGAATACTATTAAATTTATTTTTAGAATAAACCGTTAAAAAAATTACGGCTTAATAGTAATCGACAAAATAGGAATTTCAAAATTCTTAGTTAATTTTTTAGTCAAACTAGGATTCATAATACCTTCAAAGAAACCTCTTTTATAGGTTAGCATGGTCAAGATATCGATCTCTTTATACATAATAAAGTCAACAATAGTTTCCTTAACTTCATCACTGTTTACTATATAAAATTCTACGGGTTCGTTTTCAAATTTTGTTTCCCATTTTTTTATTGTTTTTTCATCAACGTCAGCATCGCTTGTTTTTACATACAAACATTTCACTCTTGCTCCAGCCAGTTTAGCAATTTTTATTACTTGCTTCAATGCCTTTTTATCTTTAGATCTAAAACGCGTAGTGAAGCCTATATTATGAATTTTTTGGTATTTTGCTTCAGCAGGAACACTCAATAATGGTACGTCAATATCCGTAAGCACATTAGCGGTGTTAGTACCCGTAAAAAATGAAGTCCAGCTCGTGGCGCCTGCTGTACCCATAACCACGTAATCAATTTTGTCTTCCTTAATCGATTTTTCAATATTAAAAAGCAAACTACCATCCATTAAACGGTGCGTCATTTTAATTTTATCCAAATGATGTTGCTCAGCAATAGCACGTAATTTAGGAATTTCATCCTTAAACATATCAAATTGTGATAACTGCATAGAATCGTAAATCACCATATAATTCTCAGGAAAATACTGATTATCAAACACAGGCATTTCAAAAGTATGTAGTAAAATAAGCTCACCTTGAACTAATTTTGCAAATTCTAGCGCATGAACAAAGGCATTGTTTGCCGTTTCAGAAAAATCGGTTGGAAAAAGGATTCGTTTCATTTTCTAATGTTTTAATAGATTGATAAATCAAAATTACGTTTAAAATTACGCTAATAATATGATAAACATCAGTTCTTTATAACTATTTTAAGATAAATTAGGGCGTGCCACCAGCTAGAAAAAAGGGTAATATAGTTTGCAGCCATCCCCCTTTTTGCTAGCTGCTGTCGGGTCATACGCGTTACTGCGGTAACTTGCTTCTACCCCTCACGCGATCCCTACAAACAATCAACTTAAATCCTTTCCATCACTTCTTTTGTTTTAGTACCTTTGCAACCAATACAATAAAAAATGCTAAACAACGACGCCATAGTAGCACTAGCAACCCCATCAGGAGCTGGAGCCATCGCCATCATAAGAATCTCAGGACAAGAAGCCATTACCATTGGTAATTCGGTTTTTAAATCCATTAAAAATAAAAATTTATTAAATCAAAAAACACATACCCTACATCTAGGGCATATTGTTGATGATGCTAAAACCTTAGACGAAGTTTTAGTATCAATCTTCAAAGGACCTAACTCCTATAGTGGCGAAAACACTATCGAAATATCCTGTCACGGCTCTACTTACATTCAGCAACAAATCATTCAATTGTTACTTCGCAAAGGTTGTCGAATGGCAGATCCTGGTGAATTTACCTTACGTGCCTTCCTGAACGGAAAACTCGATTTATCACAAGCAGAAGCCGTTGCCGATTTGATTTCGTCAGACAATGAAGCGTCGCACCAAATCGCTATGCAGCAAATGCGTGGTGGATTCTCTAACGAAATTGCCAAACTGCGTGAAGAATTATTGAATTTTGCTTCCCTAATCGAGTTAGAATTAGACTTTGCCGAAGAGGACGTAGAATTTGCCGATAGAACGCAGTTTCACGAATTATTAAACCGAATCGAGTTTGTTTTAAAACGTTTGATCGACTCTTTTGCCGTAGGAAACGTAATTAAAAACGGAATCCCAGTTGCTATTGTAGGCGAACCCAACGTAGGAAAATCGACTTTATTAAACGCTTTATTAAATGAGGAACGTGCTATAGTTTCAGAGATTGCTGGTACTACCCGTGACACAATTGAAGATGAATTAACGATTGGCGGTATCGGTTTTAGATTTATTGACACCGCCGGAATCAGAGAAACTAAAGACGTAGTAGAAAGCATTGGAATCAAGAAAACATTCGAAAAAATTGAGCAAGCACAGGTTGTTTTATACTTGTTTGATAGTTTGAAGTTTAAAGTTCAAAGTTCAGAATACATTGTCGAAATTGAAAAAATTAAGAACCAGTTTCCTTTAAAACCTTTGGTAGTTGTAATCAACAAACTGGATTTATTGTCAGATCTTGAAATCAATACTATTCAAAAAGAAATTGCAACCTTAAACATTAAATTAATTTTTCTGAGTGCTAAAGAGAAAATTGGTGTTGACGAACTTAAAAATCAGCTACTCTCTTTTGTAAACACAGGAGCCTTACGAAACAATGAAACAATAATCACCAATACAAGACATTACGACTCATTACTGAAAGCATTAGACGAAGTAACTAAAGTGAAATACGGATTAGAAACTAACTTATCAAGCGACCTTATGGCTCTAGATATTCGTGAAGCTTTGTATCATTTTGGGATGATTACAGGTCAAGTTACCAATGATGAATTGTTGGGAAATATTTTTGCTAACTTTTGTATCGGGAAGTAAAAGTGCTTTCTTTAAAAAAGAAGTTTAATATCTCAATTGCGTTTCATAAATATGAAATTATCGTGCCTGTAATCAGTAAAAATTCATGCAGGACCTTCTAACTACAATTTAGAACTTCTATTTATATGCAGCATAATCCCTCTTAAGAAAAGTATTTAAACAAAAAAATAAATGATAAGCAAATAGAAAGGCAGTTTATAAAATTTTCAGTTAAAATGCAGAATTAAAATATTTGTGACATCTTTTATTTTTAAAATAAAATGTACTGCTCCCACTATTTAAACCAGTAATGTAAGTTACTGGTTTATTTGTTTTTACAACATTACATGATTATACATAATCAAAATCAAACCATCAAAAGAAACTAAAAGAAACTAAAAGAAAGAAAAAACATAGTACTTTGTGGTTTCCCGTATCCGTAACCTTTATTTTTTCAATATCTTAGCTGATATTTTATAACAGATGGAAAAGATTTAGTATTACTTCTATCCTAAAATTACATTTTAAATCATCTCATCTTTTAGCTAATAGTTTATTCTTGAAAAACGAAAAACATACCCGTAAAGAAATAATTGACCTTCGCTTACAGCAAGCGGGATGGAATGTCAATGATGCTATGCAAGTAGTTCAGGAGTTTGATATTATAGTTAATTCAGATTTAGTGAAGGAAGCACCTACATCTTATGCTGGACATCAATACAGCGATTATGTTTTATTAGGGAAAGATGGTAAGCCTTTAGCAGTTATAGAAGCCAAAAAGTCTCTAGTAGATGCTAATATCGGAAAAGAACAAGCAAAACAATATTGCCATAATATTCAAAACGAAAAAGGAGGCGAACTGCCATTCTGTTTTTTTACTAATGGACATGATATTTACTTTTGGGATTTAGGAAATTATCCACCTAAAAAAGTTCATGGATTTCCTACTCGAGACGATTTAGAACGCTACCAATACATTCGAAAAAATAGAAAAGCATTAGCAAGTGAATTAATCAATACGGCTATTGCGGGTCGTGATTATCAAATTGCTTCTATTCGTGCTGTAATGGAAGCGATTGAAAAGAAAAAAAGAAAATTTCTCTTAGTAATGGCAACAGGAACTGGTAAAACCAGAACTTGTATTGCATTAGTAGATGCATTAATGAGAGCGGGTTGGGCAGAAAGAGTTTTATTTTTAGTAGATAGAATCGCTTTACGAGATCAGACCTTAGAAGCTTTTAAAGAATTTTTACCAAATGAGCCAAGATGGCCCAAAATTGGTGAAAAGTCAATTGCAAAAGACAGAAGGATTTATGTTTCTACTTATCCAACTATGCTAAATGTTATTCGCGATGAAGAATATTCATTAAGTCCACATTTCTTTGATTTGATAGTGGTTGATGAAAGCCACCGTTCTATTTACAACACTTATGGCGAAATATTAGATTATTTTAATACCATAACATTAGGTTTGACCGCCACGCCTACAGATGTTATAGACCACAATACCTTTAAGTTATTTGAATGTGAAGAAGGAGTGCCTACTTTTGCCTATTCGTATGAAGAGGCAGTAAATAACATCCCTCCGTACTTGAGTAATTTTCAGGTAATGAAAATTAAAACCAAATTTCAAGAAGAAGGAATCAGCAAAAGAACCATTTCTTTAGAAGACCAAAAAAACCTGATTTTAGAAGGTAAAGAAGTTGCTGAAATCAATTTTGAAGGAACTGACATTGAAAAATCAGTGACCAACAAAGGGACAAATGCTTTGATTATAAGGGAGTTTATGGAAGAATCTATAAAAGACCCCAACGGTGTTTTACCTGGTAAAACTATTTTCTTTTGTACGACTATAAAACATGCTCGACGCATGGAAGAATTGTTTGATGCTTTTTATCCAGAATACAATGGTGAATTGGCAAAAGTGCTGGTTAGTGATGATCCTCGTGTCTACGGAAAAGGTGGATTATTAAATCAATTTACCAACAATGATATGCCTCGCATAGCTATTAGTGTGGGAATGCTAGACACTGGTGTAGATGTTCGGGAGTTGGTTAACTTGGTGTTTGCCAAACCTGTTTTCTCCTACACAAGATTTTGGCAAATGATTGGTCGTGGAACTCGTTTACTAGAACCCACCAAAATGAAACCTTGGTGTACCGTTAAAGATAACTTCTTGATTTTGGACTGTTGGGACAATTTTGAGTATTTCAAACTGAATCCTCGTGGTAAAGAAATCAATACTTCAATCCCTTTGCCAGTCCGTTTGTTTGGTATTCGATTGGATAAAATAGAAAAGGCACAAGAATTAGCTTCAGATTCTATTGTAAGTAATGAAGTAGAAAAACTACGAAAGCAAATAAGTTCTTTACCAAAAAACTCCATTGTAATTCTGGATGCGCAATCGGAATTGCAACGTTTGGAAGAAGACAATTTTTGGAATGTTTTGACTGATGATAAATTAGATTTTTTACGTTTGGTGGTAAAACCATTACTACGAACTGTCTCAGATGTTGACTTCAAAGCCATGCGTTTTGAAAAGGACATTCTCGAAGTTTCTTTGGCACAGTTATGTGAAGAAAAAGAAAAGTTTGAGGCTCTAAAAGACAGCATCATTGAAGAAATTAGTGAATTACCGCTCACAGTAAGTACGATTGCCAAAGAAGCGGTTTTAATACGAAAAGCGCAAACTAATAATTTTTGGGCAACCGCTACAGAAGATCTATTTGATGAATTGATTCTAAAACTAGCACCTCTAATGAAGTTTAGAGAAGCAATTATGCCGCTAGGAACGGCTAAATACAATTTTAAAGATGAAGTATATGCTAAAGAATATGTGGAGTTTGGTCCACAACATGAAGCCTTAAGCATTGCAAAATACCGTGAATTGGTGGAACAAACCGTGAATGACTTAGTTTCTGAAAATCCTATTTTGCAAAAACTAAAACAAGGGCAAGAAATATCTTCGGATGAAGCTGCCAGTCTTGCCGAAGTCTTGCATGACGAACACCCGCACATAACCGTTGATTTATTGCGTAGAGTCTATTCCCATCGAAAAGCACAATTGGTGCAGTTCATCAAACATATTTTAGGAATTCAGATTTTAGAATCTTTTCCAGAAACGGTTTCCAATGCTTTTTCCGAATTTGTAAAAGCACATACGTATCTCACAGCAAGACAATTGCAATTTTTAGATTTACTAAAAAAATTCATCATAGATAAAGGTGAACTAAATAAACGAAACTTGATTGAATCTCCTTTTACCATGTTACACCCAGAGGGAATTCGTGGGGTTTTTAAACCTAGTGAAATAGAAGAAATAATAAAATTGACTGAAAAATTGTTAGCGGCATAAACAGCATTACTATGGCAAAAAAAAGCACTCTTACGGTACAAAATCTATCTATTTCGATGCTAAAAATCGGAAAAGAAGATTACATTTCTTTAACAGATATTGCTCGAAATAAAAATGCTACAGAACCCAAAGATGTGGTCAAAAACTGGATGCGTTCGCGTGCAACGATTGAATTTCTAGGACTTTGGGAACAATTATACAATGCCGATTTCAAAGGGGTCGAATTCGACCCCTTACTATTTGAAGCAGGAAGCAACAGTTTTACCCTTTCACCTTCAAAATGGATTGAAACAACAAATGCAAAAGGAATTATTTCTAAATCAGGTTATAATGGTGGAACTTTTGCCCACAAAGACATTGCTTTTGAATTTGCATCTTGGGTAAATGCGGGTTTCAAACTCTACCTTATCAAAGAATTTCAACGCCTTAAAGACGATGAAAACGACCGATTACAACTCGAATGGAATTTACAGCGTACCTTATCCAAAATAAATTATAAAATTCATACGGATGCCATTAAAGAAAATTTAATTCCAAAAGAACTACACAAAAATCAAATCAATTTAATCTATGCCAATGAAGCCGATTTGCTCAATATGGCTTTGTTTGGCACCACCGCCAAAGAATGGAGAGAAACCAATCCAAATGCCGAAGGAAATATCAGAGATCAAGCTACAATAGAGCAATTGGTTGTATTGTCTAATATGGAAAGCATCAATTCGGTTTTAATCCATCAGGAATTAAACCAACAAGAACGCTTGTTACAATTGAATAAAATGGCCATTTCGCAAATGAATTCCTTACTGGGAAACAAAAACTTAAAAAATTTAAAATAATAATGTTACAAAACAACTCCGCTTTAAAATCACTTATAGACCGCCTTTGGAACAACTTCTGGAGTGGTGGTATCAGCAACCCACTAACTGCGATTGAACAAATTACCTATTTGCTTTTTATGAAACAAATGGACGATTTAGAAGCCAAACGCGAACGTGATGCCGAATTTACTGGAGAAACATACACTTCTAAATTTGTGGGAATGTATAAAGTTCCAGGAAGTATGGAAGAAGTGGATAAGCAAGATTTGCGTTGGAGAAACTTCAAGCGCATGCCTGCCGAAGCCATGTTGTTGCATGTACAAACCAAAGTTTTTCCGTTTTTGAAAGCCTTTGAAGGGGGTTCTAAGTTTACACATGCCATGAGCAATGCTGTTTTCATTATGCCAAAACCTTCTTTGTTGGTAGAAGCCATTAAAATTATAGAAGAAATTTTTGTTGAAATTGAAAAAGATGCCGTAGAGGGTGGCCATGCTTTTCAAGACATACAAGGAGATGTGTACGAAATGTTGTTGGGTGCTATTGCTAGTGCGGGTAAAAACGGACAGTTTAGAACACCAAGACACATTATTAAATTAATGAATGATTTGGTACAACCGCAATTAGGGCAACGCATTGCCGACCCTGCTTGTGGAACAGCAGGTTTCTTGTTGGGTGCTTACCAATACATTTTGACCGATTTGGTTAGGAAAGAAAACCCAACAGCATTACAACCAGATGAAGATGGTTTTATGCGTGCTACGGTTTCGGCTACTTTGAACGAAAATTTAAAGCATATTGTAGAAGACTCCTTATTTGGCTATGACATTGATACCACTATGGTGCGTTTGGGTTTAATGAACTTGATGATGCACGGTATTGACCAACCCAATATTGATTATAAAGATACTTTGAGTAAGTCTTACAACGAAGATGCACAGTTTGATATTATCCTTGCCAACCCACCTTTTACAGGAAATATTGACAAAGGCGACATTAACGAAAGTTTAAAACTAGGCACAACCAAAACCGAATTACTTTTTATAGAACGCATCTTTACCATGTTAAAAATGGGAGGAACAGCCGCAGTAGTAGTACCACAAGGGGTTTTGTTTGGAAGCGGAAAAGCTTTTGTGGAAGCCCGAAAAATAATGGTAGAAAAAAGCGAACTGAAAGCCGTGATTACCATGCCAAGTGGTGTTTTTAAACCCTACGCAGGTGTAAGTACCGCCATATTGTTGTTTACCAAAGGGAGCGAAACCGAAAACGTATGGTTTTACGAAATGCAAAACGACGGCTACACCCTAGACGACAAACGCAACAAAATTGACAAAAGCGACTTACAAGATATAATTACGCAATACCAAAATCGACCTAGAACCGCCAGTACCGAAGCCCAAAGAGAAGGTTTTTACTTTGCTATACCCAAACAAGAAATTGTGGATAATGGCTATGATTTAAGCTTAAGCAAATACAAAAAAGAGGTCTATGAAGAAGTAACCTATGAAAATCCTAAAGTTATTTTTGAGAAATTAGAAGGGATTGAAACTACGATTTTGAAAGGGATTAGTGAACTTAAAAAATTAGTGTAATGAGTTTTAAAACGGTCAAGCTTTTAGATATTTCCAAACCTAAACAATGGAAAAACTTACCTTCTTCAGAATTGACACAGGAGGGCTATTTTGTTTATGGTGCAAATGGTATTATTGGAAAATATACTGAATATAATCATGAGTTTCCAACACTAGTAATTACTTGTCGTGGTGCAACTTGTGGTAGTTTACATATTACTAAACCAAAATCATATATTAATTCTAATGCTATGGCATTAGATAATTTGAGTGATGATGTTAATATAAAATATTTATATTATTCCTTGTTTAATAGAGGATTTAAAGATGTAATAACAGGATCTGCACAACCACAAATCACGCGAGAAGGATTAAGTAAAATTAAAATACCACTTCCTCCATTACAAGATCAAATTCGTATTGCCGAAATACTTACCCAAGCCGAAAACTTAATAACACAACGCAAAGAAAGTATTTTGCTTTTGGATGAATTGTTGAAGAGTACTTTTTTGGAGATGTTTGGGGATAAATTAGAAGAAACGTCACAATTAGAACATTTAGGAGATAATATTTCTTATTTAACTAGTGGTTCAAGAGGTTGGGCTAAACATTATTCTGATAGTGGAGCTAAATTTTTAAGGATACAAAATATTGGTGGTGGAATTATACGAACAGATAATTTGATTTTTGTTAACCCTCCAAATTCAGCAGAAACAGGAAGAACGAGAGTAAAAGAAGGCGATTTAATAATCTCAATTACAGCAGATTTGGGAAGAACATCTGTAGTTCCTAAAAACTTTGGAGAAGCATATATAAATCAACATTTGGCTCTGATAAGACTTAATGAAAATATTAATCCGATATATGCCGCATATTTTTACAATATGCCTTTTGGGAACAATGCAATTCAAAAGAAGAACAGATCAGCCGTGAAAGCAGGATTAAATTTTAATGATATTAGATCATTTCCAATTATTATTCCTAAAATGATTCGCCAAAACCAATTTGCATTAATAGTTGAAAAAATAGAAACTTTAAAAACTGACTATCAAGCAAGTTTGAAAGAATTAGAGAATATGTATGGGGTTTTGAGTCAAAAGGCTTTTAAATATGAATTACAGATTGATATAAAAAAAAGTGATAAAATAACTAAAGAACTGAATAGTGAAGATTTTAATATTGAAAAATATATAATAGAAGTGGAAGAATTAAAAAACAATAAAGATAAAAGAGATGTTACAAATATGACTTTTGCTGAATATGTTGATTTTCCTGAAGAATACCAAGAAAAAGATGAAAAGTGGATTTTTATGTTTTTAGGTCAAGATGAGTTCTATCAGTTTTTATTAAAAGATAGTTTTAAGAACATTCCGTTTAACCTTGAAGATTTAGAAAATAGATTTCATAATTTCTTTTACCATGGAGGCGATATGGATTTTGACAATGAAAAATGGAAACAAATTATCTTTAAATTTTTAGAAGCTAATCCTCCTTTAATAGAGCAAATATTTGACCAAGACGAAAAAATCATTAAACTAAAACTTACAGATGAAGCTTTTAAGGCTTAAAATAACTGACGAAAACCGTTTCAAGTCTTTAAATAAAGATTTTGAAATTAAATTTCAGAATGGTTTTAACGATTATGAACCTAGTGATTTTTACCCTTATGTTTTGGCAGGTCAAAACGGAAGTGGTAAGTCAAATGTATTAGAAGCGTTGGCAGAAATATTCTATCATTTAGATTGTATTTACGTACGTTATAAACCTGAGAATTTTGATCAGAGTTATGAAAACCCTGATGGATTTAATCCTTCAATATCCAGAATAAATGAATATGAGTTAGAGTATTATACTTATTTAGATAATGACGCATTTCCTAATGAAGACAAAACCAAGAAAGCACATATATCTATAACTAAAATAAAAGATAATAGACCCGTCATTAAATGGGAAAATGAAGATGAATTTAGAGAGAATACTCAATTATCGCAACAACAGGCAAAAAGTTTATTACCAAAATATGTTGTAGGTTATGCTTCAGGAAATAATGAAACTCTAAGTTTCCCATTTATTAAAAGTCGATTTTTACAGTTTGATGAATACTTAAGTACATTATTATCAAAAGAGTTTGTAAGCCCCACTGCAGAAACCTCATTGGTTTATTTAGATGAAGTATATAGTCAAGCAATCTTACTTACTAATCTTTTAATGCTTGATAACATCAATGAGGATGAAGAAAATAATTTATTAGATCCATTTAAAGAAAATGTAGGAGTACAAGATATAGATAAATTTAGATTAATCATTCGTACTGACATTAGAATTAATCCACCTAAAAATTTTAATTCTAGTGAGGATGAAAAAGATATGTATTTAATTCAGAATTTAGACTTAAAAATACCAAAGCAAAGAACAAATTTAACATCTTACATTGAAAAATTAAAAAGCTGTGCCACTACATGGTATACTGATTATGATCAAGAATATTATGAAGTGTTTCAAAGTAATAATGCAAACTATTTGTATTTGGATTTTAAAGTAAACAAAGCAACTAAAGAAGCGTTTCAATTTCATTTTGATAAAGATCCTTTAAAATTATTTGAGCTATTCCAGCTCTTAATGTTGCAAGACGCTTACAAAGTATCAACAGAAAGGAAAAAGAAAATATATACAACACAAAATGTTTTTTTAAATCAAGATATAAATTTCATACCTGAGGAAGAAGAACGAATATTGCGCTTTAAAGACTTTAAAATAAAAAAGAAAGGAATTGATAAAACGATATATACAAAAGAACTCTCCGACGGTGAACATCAATTATTACACACTCTGGGATTATGTTTATTATATAAAGAGCAAAGATGCTTATTCCTTTTTGATGAACCCGAAACCCATTTTAATCCAGACTGGAAAGCAAAGTTTATCACAAATATTCGAAATTGTTTTAAAGAAATAGCACCAAAATGCGAAATGCTGATTACTACCCATTCACCTTTTGTTATTTCAGATAGCTCAACGCAAAATGTTTTCAAATTTAGAAAGGATGATAACCCAATAAATCCAGAGTTTAACACTTTTGGGGCATCCGTAAATCAAATAACTATGGAGGTATTTGAAAGAGTAGATACTATTGGAGACTATTCAAATTCAGAAATCGAAAAGTATTTAGGAAAACTTAATGTAAATAATGTAGATTATTTGATCAAAGAAATTAATCTCAAATTTGGAGACTCTATAGAAAAAACCATTATTATTAATAAATTAAAAGGCTTCATTAAATAATATGTTATTCACTTATAATTACATAAATCATAATATTGAAAAGTTTCAATATTATTCCGATTTTTTATTCCTTGATGTATGGTGTAATGCCAAAGGTAGCTTTAATTCGAAAAAATTAAGGAATTGCAAGGAATTAATGAAAATTTATGAGGGTTTTCATACTGATGATGGAAAAGGGGCTACTTTTTTTAACAGTCATATTGAATTAATATACGCAGAATTTTTAAAACTTGATAAGTATTCAAAGGATAGATTAAAAAGGTGGTATAAACTAAATAATAAAATATCATTCATTTACAGAAAAAAAAATGTCGATCCAATTACTTATGAAAGATTAAAAAAAAAGCATCCTGAATTAAGTAAATTATTAAAAAGCTTTTATTCGAAATTATATGGTAGGGAGTCTCCATTTATTCTTGTCGCATTTGGTGACATAAGATTAATTAAGAAAGATCATTATGAAAAGTTTATAAATAAAAATTTTGGTGGACATGAAGGGATCTGTCCTTTTTGTGGCCTTAATTCGATTAAAGGTAATGACCATACAAAACTAGAAGCTTATGACCATTTTATTTCAAAAGGAAAATTTCCTTTCAATTCGATAAATTTCAGAAATCTTGCTCCAATGTGTCATGAATGTAATTCATCTTATAAACTTGAAAAGGAACCATTATTTAATATTGATTCTATAATTAATGATAGAATTCGCAGAAAAGCATATTATCCTTATGGTAAACAAACATGGAAAATAGAAGTTGATATAACACTCAATAATGAAATAAATCTTTTAAACATTGAGGATGTTGATATAAATATAAAATCAAATGTAAAAAAAGAAGAATTAGAAAGTTGGAAAGAAGTCTATTCTATTGAAGAAAGGTACAAAGCAAAAATTGTTTCTGATTTTTATGGAAAGTTATGGTATAAAAAAATTGAAGAAGGATACATTAATGCAAAAAAGAAACTGAATCCTAACTTAACGAAAGAAGAATGGTATAGTTTCAACATTAATGAGTGTAATATATCGGAAATTGCGGATTGTAATTTTATTAAAAAACCTTTTTTAGAGGAGTGCAAAAGGAAAGAACTGTTTAAATAATTAAAAATGAGTCGAATTTTTTTTAGAATGCAAATGAAGGCCGGTTCTAATGGTGATACTATAACGGATGAGGTGCTTTCTCAAAATAAAATAACTTCAGATATTGAGTATGCAGGTGAACGCTTTTTGCATCTAAAGTGTGGTTCTGTCGTATTAATTCATAAAGGCTCTATACCAATTGCATTAGTGAAAATAGTTGATAAAATTCCAAAAGATAAAATAAAAGAACCTTCATTTGGTATTGATTATTACGTTGAAATAATAAGTGATTATAGTTCAGCAATAGTAGATTTTCCAGAATTGAATGAGTTGTATAAAAATATTCCCTTCCAAGGAACTTTTGCTCAAGTTGAAAATGGAAATGCCACATTTAATAGAATAAATAAATGGTATAAATTAGTTACAAAGCAAAAAAAAATGCAAGATAAAATAGATTTACTCGAATATAAAAAACAAATCATTCTTCAAGGTCCTCCAGGAACAGGTAAAACTAGATTGGCAAAGATGATGGCAGAGGAAATGACTAAAGTCAATAAATTAGAAAGACCTATTGATGTAATTAGTAATCATTTTAAAACATATAAACCAGACGAATCAAGCATAGCACTCCGCGAAAAGATTAACGAGTTAGTCAAAAATTTTCAAGAAAAATTTAAAAAAGAAGATTTAAAAAATTTACCATTAGAAAACTATGCTTTAGGTACAGATGACAAAGATGGTTTCTGTTATTGGCAGGAATATATATTAACTGATACTGGTAAATATAACGGTCAAGCTGATAAAGGTAAAATATACTGGAAAAATGATGAACAAAGGTATGTGAAAAGTGGTTTTTTACAAAATATAGTTAACGATGATGAAGCCATGACTAAAATGGCGGAGTTATTAGATAATATTGTAAATGAAAAGCACAATATAGGAATTGATTATCCTATTGGAAAAGGTTTTATTTTAAAAATGCTAAATAGTTACTATCCTGAAAAATACTTCCCAATCAGCAATGAGAAATGTTTAACAAATGCTTTAAAGCTAGTAGGAGAAAATACCGCTGGACTAAATTACATTCAAAAAAACACGAGGTTACAGGAGATATTTGAAGAAAAAAAGGCAAATTATAAAACTGACATTACCAATAATGAATTCATGTACTTCCTATTTGGTAATTTCAATTTAAAGAAGGAAGTCAAATTGGAAAATGATGAACTTTTAGTTGAAGGAGATTATAAAATCATTCAATTCCACCCAGCGTACAGTTATGAAGACTTTGTTAGAGGAATTTCAGCAAAAACAAACGACAAAGGTGATGTAAACTATAAAGTTGAAAATAGAATACTGATTGAATTTGCTAATGAAGCCCTTGACAATCCGAAAGCAAAATATGTCTTAATCATTGATGAAATAAATAGGGCAAACTTACCATCGGTTTTGGGTGAGTTAATTTATGCTTTAGAATACAGATACAGTCATAAAAAAAATAATTTCAAAGAAGCAGCTGTTGAAAGTTTGTATGACATATCAGAAGATGATGGAGAATCAAACAGAGTTTTATTACTACCTGACAATCTATATATTATTGGCACCATGAACACTGCCGACAGAAGTGTAGGTCATATTGATTATGCAATAAAAAGACGTTTTGCATTTGTTAATGTTCCACCAACTGCTGACGCAATAGATGATGTTGTAAAAGATCCAATTTTGAAAGCTAAGGCAAAAGTTTTATACCATAAAGTAGCCGACTTGTTCAATGAAGATAAATCGAAAAACGTTTATCTACAATCTGATTTTAAAGCCAAAGACGTTCAATTAGGACATAGTTATTTCTTAGTAGAAAATGAAAAGCAACTAGAGTTAAAGTTGGAGTTCGAAATAAAACCATTATTAAACGAATATGTGAGAGATGGAATATTAGAGGAAAGTGCCTTAGCCCAAATTGACGCACTATGATTTCAATCATTCATGAACATTACAATGGTTTTAATGCAAAAGTACCCTTTGATTTTGAAGGGAAGTTAACTTTTGAAAAAGACTATTTTTATCAGTTTACAAAAAAGTCGAGAAATGAAAAAGTAGATTGCTATAGGATTTTCTCTGACGAAGTAAAAGAAACACACGCAATTGCTAATTCCTATTTTATTGGAGTGGATTGGATTGTGGAAAGCGAAAGAGCAATCTATATAGAGCCTAAGCTCAACAAAGATTGTACGCATCAAACGGATTACCTTAAAATGTTGTTTTCGGCATTAAAACATTCCGATATTGCGAAACACACAGAAGATCTATTTGAAATAAGATGGGATAAACCTACGATTCCAATTACTCAAGAGCAAGATTTATTAACACCTTTGTTAGTTGTTCAGTTTTTAAGAATTGTAAAGGAAATTGTGCGTAAAGGTTTGAAGAAATCCTATTATAAAGTAGAGGATAATTTATATGCAAAAGTAAAAGGTAAAGTTTTGGTTAGTAAAACCATCAAACACAATCTTGTTAAAAACAAACCGTTGCATACCTATTGTAGTTATGACGAATTTGGTTTGAATGGCTTAGAAAACAGATTGTTAAAAAAAGCCTTGGTTTTTGTACAGCGTTTTTTACCTAGTATTAAAAATCTGCAAACAGAGAGATATACTTCAGAAATTTTCAACTATATCAATCCAGCTTTTGAATTTGTGTCTGCTGAAGTAAGTCTTTACGATGTGAAAAACACGAAAACAAATGTCTTTTATAAAGAATATGAAGAAGCGATAAAATTAGCAAAATTAATCTTGAAACGTTTTGGATACAACATTTCCAATACACAAGAAAAAACCATTCATACTCCCCCATTTTGGATTGATATGAGTAATTTATTTGAGCTTTATGTATTGGGTTTGCTGAAAGATACGTACGGAAAAGAAGTCCTCTATGGTAAAAAAGAAGCTGGACTAACTTATGGATTACCCGATTATTTAATTACAAAATCTGATTCAAAATGCATTGCAGATGCTAAATACAAGCCTTTGTATAATAGCTCAGGTAAATATGATATCGAGAACATCCGCCAATTAAGTGGCTATGCTAGGGATGAAAAAGTATTCGATAAATTGGATACAAAACCTACTGAAATCATTAACTGCCTACTAATTTATCCGTTACCGATAAGCAGTAATTCTTCAGTCGAATTCAAGATTGATATAGATAAAGCAGAAGATTTAGGCACTTTTGTTCAGTTTAAAAAGTTAGGAGTTCCTATTCCTGTGATTGAGAAATGAAGAAAATAGTATTTTAATCAAACAATACAATCCTACTTTCCAATAACTCCAAATATTTCTCTTTCATTTCATTAGTAAGAAAAGAAATTTCAAGCAGCTCCTTCAATTTAAGAGTTGCTTTTTTCATTTGATCTAAATTGTAGCTACTGTTTTTTCGTTGGGTTGTAATCTTTCTTTGGCATAATATTCTATGAAATCAGTTGCTTTGAAATTGCTCTTTTTCCTTTTAATGTTAATACAATTTCTTAATCAGGATTTTTAATCGTTATAGTAGAATTTATATAATCCTAAATAGGTGCTAGGGTTGTTTTTCCATTATTGGTGATTAACAAGAAGTTTTTCAAATGCATGTCTTACTTACCATTTACCAAGAATAATCAATTTGCTTATCGTATTAAATATTCCTATTGAAAATAAGCGTATTTTACTGTTATTGAGGTAAAAAAAATTATAAATGGTGTTTTTGCTAATGAAAAAATAAAAAAGCTTCAAATTACTGTTAAAGCAGTACTATATATAAGATGACTAGAGATAATTACCACCGCATTATTTTAATGTAAACAAAATTGTTTATATTTGTACTATGAATACATTAATAGAAAAATACAAAGGCATACACCCTGGAATAATATTGGAACGCTTACTGAACAAAAAAGCGATTTCACAACGTCCATTTGCCCTTTCTATTGGAGAACATCCACAAACCTTAAACACTATAATAAAAGGCAAAAGAAGGCTTAATACTGCTTTAGCATTGAAAATTGAGGAGAAATTAAACTTAGAAGAAGGCTCGCTTGCTTTACTACAAACGTATTATGACATTAAAGAAGAGAAGAGCAAATCAAAACAAAGCACGCCTGATTTATCTCTTTTAAGAAAATCATTATTTTGGGATACTGATATTTCTAAAATAGATTGGCAAAAACAAAGAGAAGCGGTAATTAGACGAATATTTGAACGTGGTAATGATATCGAAAAAGAAGAAATTAAACACTTCTATAAAAGTGCCATCGTTAAAGGTACACTTGCAAAAAGTAGTCGTAAACCTTACACCATTTACAGCAATAATGAAAACGCATAATGCTATACTACTCTACTGTAAATGATTTACTGAAAAACAGTTTATTACAATTAATGCAATCTGAAATTTTTAATGATTTTAGACTTGTAGGAGGTACTGCATTGAGTTTACAAATAGGTCACAGAGAATCTATCGATATTGATTTGTTTAGTGATGCCGACTATGGAACATTAGATTTTGGAAGCATCGAGAACTATCTAAAAGAAAATTTTAAAATTGTTGATTATTTAGATACAATTCCAGCAATGGGAAAGTCTTATTTTATTGGAGAAGACAAAGAAAACACGATAAAATTAGACCTATATTACACAGATAGTTATATACAACCTTATATCGAAGTAAACGGAGTCAGAATGGCAACTATTGAAGAAATTATTGCAATGAAAATAGATGTTGTGCAACGAGGTGGGAGAAAAAAAGACTTTTGGGATCTACATGATTTGCTTCAATTATACAATATCAGCCAAATGTTAGATTTACATGAGCAAAGATATCCTTATACTCATGACAGAGATTTAATAATTCAAAACTTCACTTCCTTCGATCAAGCTGATGAAGATTTTAATCCAATTTGTTTTAAAGGAAAATATTGGGGATTTATAAAGGAAGATTTTGAAGAGGTAATTCTAAAATTTAAAAAATTATAGGATTAAAAAAAAATGAACTGGAAAGTAATAAAAACCGAAGCTGAACATAAAATAGCTGTAAAGCGTGCAATGGAAATTTTTCAAGCAGAACCCGAAACTCCCGAAGATGACGAGCTGGGTGTTTTACTTATTTTGATAAAAGATTTTGAAGATAAAAATTATCCTATGCCTGAACTGGATGCTTTAGAAGTCATCAAAATAAAAATGGAAGAAATAGGTATAAAAAACAAAGATTTAGAACCTATCATTGGGAGTAAAGGACACGTATCTGCAATATTATCTGGCAAGCGTGAAATTACACTAAAGATGGCTCAAAAGCTTAAAAACTTTTTTGGTATTCCAGCAAATGTCTTCTTACATGGCGCATAAATTCGTTTTATGCTTGCACTAATCGCATTTATAAACTAAACAACTATAGACTATAAGTCCATAGATTTGGTTTGGCATCCTGATAGTCTGCATGATTGGATTTCAGAAAAAATTAAAATTAGCCATAGATTAAATTGATTTTCAAAGGTTAAATCCTTTTAATCGTATTGATCTGTGGCTAAAATTTTGAGAAGAAAAAAAAAGATGCATTTTAAGCTAATAGTTTTAAACTCTATTTGAGACCTCTAATTCTCATACACTCCATATATAATATTATAACTATTGTAAAAAGTAGCATAACCCATTCCCTTATTAAGAACCTTAATTTTACTGTACTAAAATAATTTTAATACAAGCAAAATGAAGAAGCAAACAATATTTATCACAGGAGCAGGATCAGGATTAGGGAAAGGAACAGCAATAGGACTAGCACAACAAGGGCACAAAGTAATTGCTGCCGTGCATACATGGGAACAAATGTCTCGATTTAAAGAAGAATTAGCAGACACCGATTATAAAGAACAAATTGAATTGATAAAAATAGACATTTTAGATCCTATTGACCGCAAAAGAGCGTGGCAATACGATATTGATATTCTAGTAAACAATGCTGGTAGAGCCGAAACCGGACCTATGGCAGAGATTCCAGTAAATTATCTTAGAGAAGTAATGGAGGTCAACACCTTTGGAACACTTGAATTCTCACAGCCTTTTATTAAAAAAATGGTTGAAAAGAAAAAAGGGAAAGTTATTTTTCTTTCATCGATTGCTGGATTAGTGACTAATCCGTTTTTAGGAGCTTATAACGCATCAAAGCACGCGCTTGAGGCCGTTGTTCAATGTTTACGTGATGAGTTACAACCTTTTGGAGTGACGGTAGCGACTATCAATCCAGGGCCATTCGAAACTGGTTTTAACGATCGCGCTTATGATTCTTACAAACAATGGTTTGATGAAGACGTACACTTTACTCCTAAAAAAGATATTGAGAAAGCAGCGGAACAAATGGGTAAAAAGCAACTTGATCCCCAAATAATGATTGATAAAATGGTTGAAATCATTCCGCAAGAAAATCACAATTTTAGAACCATACACACTGAAGAATTTGTAGCAATGTGTAAGGAATATCAAGACCGTCAATACGATATTCAAACAAACCAAATTGACCCATCTAAGCAATAAAATCACTTAAAAAATTAAGTAATACGCGTCGCTTTTCTACTTTTGTTGGTGGAATAATTCCTTTTTTATCAAAAGAAATACAATAAAAACGGCTTTTTTTTTCAAACCGAAATTCAATTAAACAGTCCAAACCTCGTTTTTGCCCAGTAATTGAGGAAAAAAAGTCCGTTTTGAAATATTTTTAACATAATATTGCTAGGCTATCCACCGCAAAATTCTATTTTTGCGACCTTAACTATAATATAACAATCATGAAAGAATTAGTAGCAAAGATTAACGCTGAATTTGAAACATTTACTGCAGAAACAGAATCTCTAATTGATAAAGGAGTTAAAGCGGCTGGTGCAAGAGCACGTAAGTCAACTTTAGAAATGGAAAAAATGTTAAAAGAATTTAGAAAGCTTTCTATCGAAGAGTCTAAAAAATAATAGCTTATTATTACAAAAGTCCTTAGTTCACGCTAAGGACTTTTTTTATGCATAAAAATTACCGCTTCCCTCCTATTTATCATTAAAACGATAATCCTATAATCTTAAATACTTTAAGGATTATGCCTTGTTTTATTTAAATATGTTTATTTTTGGTAAACCAATTTGGAAAACCAAAAACATACTATATGATTTCTAAAGATACCTTTCAAGCTATAAACCCAGTAGACAACACAATTTTAGCGGACACATTTGCTAATGCTACACCAAAAGAAATTGATGAAGTTGTTGAAAAAGCTACCAATGCTTTTACTGCTTATCGCAAAAAAACTAATGCTGAAAAAGCCCATTTTTTAGAACAAATAGGAATTGAAATTGCTAATTTAGGTGACGCACTTATCAACCGTTGTCATTTAGAAACAGCTTTGCCCATAGCGCGTCTACTAGGAGAACGAGGCAGAACGATCAATCAACTGAATTTGTTTGCAAGTTACTTACGCGAGGGTTCCTGGGTTGATGCCCGCATAGATACCGCTATTCCTGACCGAGCGCCACTACCTAGACCTGATATTAGACATATTTTAATTCCGCTAGGGCCTGTGGCAGTTTTTGGAGCTAGTAATTTTCCGTTAGCGTTTTCTACTGCTGGTGGTGACACTGCATCAGCCCTTGCAGCAGGCTGTCCTGTTATTGTAAAAACGCATGAAGCACATCCTGGAACATCACAAATGATGTCTAATGCAATTTACAAAGCCATAAAAACTTGTAATATGCCCGAAGGGACTTTTGCATTAATTCAAGGAAATTCAAAGAAAATAGGTGCTGCTTTAGTACAGCATTCCGGAATAAAAGCGGTAGGTTTTACGGGATCATTTGCTGGTGGTAAAGCCTTGTTTGATTATGCAAATGCCCGCCCAGAGCCCATTCCTGTCTTTGCCGAAATGGGAAGCACCAATCCAGTTTTTATATTGCCAGAAATGCTTAAAAACGATGCTGCTGTAATTGCCGCTGGTTTAGCACAATCGATCACCATGGGTGTAGGCCAATTTTGTACTAATCCTGGTCTTGTTTTCCTTCATGAGAATATCGATAATATCCCTTTTTATGAGGAATTACAAGCTAAATTCAGTGTGATAGCAGCTGGAACAATGTTAACTCCTAACATCAAGAAAATGTATGATAAGGGCGCATTAGAGACACAAGAAACGAACCAAATTGAAGTGCTTGCTAAAGGAGAAACGAGTACGCTTATAAATAATGCCACTGCCCAATTATTCAAAACAACAAGTCAGCATTTTAATGCAAATCCATCTCTAGCTGAGGAAAACTTTGGCCCGTCGAGTATTATTGTTGAAGCCAGTTCTAAAGAAGCAATTTTAAAACATGCCAGCGACTTACAAGGTCATTTAACGGCGACCGTTTTTGGAACATCAAATGATCTTTTGGCTTACAAAGAACTTTTTGATATATTAGAGTTAAAAGTAGGCCGAATCCTTATCAACAACTACCCTACTGGTGTTGAGGTTTGCCACGCAATGGTACACGGAGGCCCATTTCCTGCTACAACAGCACCTAATTCTACCTCAGTAGGAACAGGCGCTATAGAGCGATTTGTACGTCCGGTTTGCTATCAAAACTATCCGGAAGCTTTATTGCCTGATGCTTTAAAAAATGCCAATCCATTACATATTTTCAGGTTGGTAAATGGCGAAATCACAACTGCAAAATGCTAAAATAATAAGGCTGTCCGGGCTGGCTATTCACTACAAGTCCGCAGGAACCAGTCTATAAAACTAAAACCCCAAAATGAGCTTCCTACGGTCGCTATTTTGGGGTTTGTTTTATAAAAAGACTGTTACCTTTGCGGGCTTTCCGTTGCTATCCTTGACAGTAATTCATTTTTTTAAGAACTTTATTTCTTGTAAGGACGGTACCATTTATTTCACCATTTAAAAAAAAGTAGCAAGAATTAGGTTAAAGTAGTACTTTAATTAAAATTTGTTTTAATCATTAAATCATTGGTAGTTGCATCAGTAAAATCTATAATTACAATCCCAAAATGACCTGCATTATTAGTCGTGAAATAATTCTTAACTTTTGGGTTTATAGCGTTTGAAACTGTTGGAATACTCGGAATTCCAAAAAGACCTGACTTGTAACCGCTGCAGTAGTTTAAATACAATTTAGCATCATTACCTAGTTTTGCTTCATTTGCTAAAGCAGTAATAGCTGTCCATTTTGCACTATTATCAGCTACTTTGTACACATCTTGTACTTTAATAGCCTGTGTAGCATTAATTTCAAAAACGGTATTATCTGTCCAGTTTGTAGCATCAATACCTTTTGTATTAACAGCAGCAAAACGTCTTAACAATACAATTTTTCCTTTTACTGATTTTAGAGTTGGAATTGTATTTCCTAATGAAAACAGTTCTGGAAACTGTTGCACATAAGAATCAAAAGTAGCCTCATACGTACGGTTATTTCCTGATGCTGTATGCTCCTCTTTTAAAGACATGATTATAGTCTCTGATGGATTTTGAGTCAAAAAACTTTTACAACTGTTCAATACATTAGTGAAATTTATTTTTTGGTACACTACTCCGTGATGAATTTCAAAAGTATTATTGTAATGACGCCCACGAATATCCAGGTAACGAACACCCGCCTTTAATTGATCGTCAATAGATAAGTTTTGACATTTTGCTGTGCCAGAAAAAGTTTCATAACGAGCCCCTGAATCGTGTGTTCCTGGAATGGTGAAAGCAGTTAACTTTTGGTTTTCATCTAAGGCACCCATCCAGTTTGATAAAGTGTAGGAAGCTGCTTTAGCCGTTAGCAATTTACTTTGTGGGACACTAACCTTAGTTTCCTGAATACTTGCATTTACAGTGCCTTCAATAGAAGGTGCAGAACAAGAAACTAAAAATGTAGCTGCAATAAACATTTTTAGACCGAATTTTAAAACATGATTTTTCATAAAATATGATTTGAGTTTATACTACTACTATGTCTCAAAAATCAGTTTTAAGTTGGGTAATAAGCATTTAACAAATAGTTAAGTAATTGTAAATCAATATAAAAAAAAAAGCTATTCTACTTTTTAAAAGTAAAACAGCTATTACTAATAAACAAAAAAAGCTTTTATTTTTAGAGCAAAATAGATTGTATTTTATCAAAAATAGCGGTGTTTTGATAGGTGCCTTTAAAAATTTCGGCACCTGGACCATAAGCAAAAACAGGAACGGTAACTGCCGTATGATCATTAGTACTAAAATCACCATGAACATATCCTTTTTCAATACTACCATCAATTAATGATAAACCGCCTGTTTCGTGATCAGCAGTAACGATTAGCAAGGTTTCTTTATTATTGTCAACATATTCCATGGCTAAACCTACTAATTGATCAAAATCTAAAAGCTCTCTTACCACATAATCCAATTCGTTTTTATGTCCTCCATAATCAATTTGAGCTCCCTCTTCCATTATAAAAAATGGCTTTTTAGATCTGGAAAAAGTCTTAATTGTTTTTGTAAAAGCTTTAGATAAAAAATCCCCTCTTCCTTCTTTTTTAGAAACAACGGCTTCATTATCTACTAGTACAAATTTGCTGTTTTTAATAGTATCTAGCGCGCTAAATTTATCCGAAAAGGTATATCCTTTTTCTTGTAGTTGTTTGCCTAAGTTTTTACCATCTTTTCTATGTATAAATTCGTTTGTTCCTCCTCCTATTAAAATATCTGTAGGATAGCTTAAAAAATCCAAAGCAATGGCTTCATTAAAACTTCGATCGCTTTGTTTTGCATAAAATGCAGCTGGAGTTGCGTCGGTGACATTTCCAGAAGAAATTAGGGCCGTTTGAAAATTGTTTTTAGTTACTATTTGTATGATGGATTCTAGAGGTTTTCCAGTTTCATCAACACCTATAAAGCGGTTATTAGTTTTATGTCCAGTTGCCATAGCTGTAGCTGCCGCAGCAGAATCTGTAATATAACTATCGGAGGCATTGGTAATCGAAAATCCTTGCACTGGCATGTTAAACATATTCAATTGCCCTTTATTTGTAGTGTAACCAGCATAAATTTGGGTTAATCCCATTCCGTCACCTATCAACAATATAATATTTTTAGGCTTTTTAACTTTGGCGAAAGCCAAAGAATTTTCAGGAATATAAGCGGTATGAAATTCAGTGTTTTGATAGTAATTCCTTTTTAAATCACCTATGAATTGTGATAACTTAGTCGTATTGTCTGTGGCGATATAATCTACGTCTAAATTCATTAAAGCAATCCAAGTATTCACATTATCTTGCGTTGACCAAAATCTAATTTTTTTATGTTGCTCGTGCACTTTGGCAATAATGGCTTTTATTTTATTAGCATCCACTTCAGTTAAAACACCTTTACCGTTCCAATGCGTGTGGTTTTTTAGGTCTTCACTAATCATTTCAATTCGTGCCAATTGCTCTGTTGTATAAACTTCATTTATTCGTCCGTCAAAAGAAATATAAGAAGGATAATTTTTCCATAAAGATGGATCTGGTCTGTTCCCTGAAATGATAATTTTTAGTGCTTTGTTTTCAATAATTTCAGGGTAATTGATTAATTGTTGAACGATCAGTTTTAAAGTAGCAACTGCATCCGACTTTACATCAATCATCAAGATTAAGGCTTTATTGTTTGGGTACACTTTACCCTGCAAAGCTTTTATTTTATTGGTAAGCGGTTCTAAATATTGTTTCTTTAAAGTGTTATCTGGATTACTATCTGCTACTGAATGTGCTACAAATAAATCGTTATTTACTAGAAATACATCGGCTTCAATGACTCCAACTTCATTACTATAGGCAGCTGTAAAAGGAAGTGCGTTAGCGTAATCATTGTGTGAATGGATGTTTGAAGAGGTGTACTCTTGAACTTGCGCAAACAAGAAAACAGGAAAACAAATGAGGATAATTATTTTTTTCATTAGAATATTGTTTGTCTATTAATTATGCTGCTAGAAGTGTAAATAGTACTACTGTTTAATAATAAAACCAACCTTTTAGAGCTAAAAGACTGGTTTTTAAGTTAGAAATCATGTCTTTTTTTTGCTTTACACCTGCGAGATCACAACAAACCCACAGGGTAAAGACTAAAAAAAACAAAATTGAAATTATAGATTACCAACCTTGATTTTGCGTAAGCGTTCCTTTACTTACTGCGATTTCATCTGGTGGTATTGGCCATACGTTATGTATTACTGGATTAAAATTACGAGCTGGGTAAATTACTACTCCGTTATAATCATGTAACGGTTGTGCGTAGGTTGCTTGCGCATCACCCCAACGTACAAGGTCAAAATGACGGTCTGTCCACTCCCCTGCTAGCTCACAACGTCTTTCTCTTTTTAAGTCGGTCATTGTTGCTCCCGAAAGACTTGGCAAACCAGCACGATTGCGAATCATATTAATTTCGGTATCGGCATTTTGACCTTTCATTAATTTGGCTTCAGCCATCATCAAAATCACATCTGCATAACGCAATAAGGGCACATTTAAAGCCGTTGAAGGTTTGTCCCCGTTTGCATTTACGTAACGCGTATCAACGCTACCCGAAGTTGTTTTAGGAAAACTAAAAGGATCCATATATTTCTTAAATTGCATACCTGTACGGTTGCTAGAACTTACTTGGTAAGCGCCTTCGTTAAAAGTCACTTCGTTACCAAAATAAGTGAACTTATCACCTTTTTTCAATATTGTAGCCGCAAGTCTTTTATCATTTGCAACATAAGTATCTAATAATTCTTTTGTAGGATAAAAATTTCCCCATCCATTGTATGCGCCCCAACCTTTATCTTCAAGACAAACACCTGGAAAAATAGATCCTAATGTAGTTGTTCCCGCACTTGAAGTTGCAGACCAGATATATTCTGAAGACCAATTGTTACTCACTTTGAACACATCTTCAAAATTTGGCAACAAAGCTTGTTTACCGCTTTTCATGATTAAGTCAGCATATTTTATTGCATTATCATAATCCTTTGCGTACAAATAAGTACGAACTAAATATCCCCAGGCAGCAGTTTTATGCGCTCGCCCATAATTATCAGTACTTAACTCACTAAAATAAGGAAGTAAATCTGCTGCTTTAACTAAGTCAGCTGCGATGTAAGCGTAATTTTCTGCTACATTTTTTGTACGCGGAATATAAATATTTGTAGGATCTTCTCTATCTTGAATTGGAATTCCGGCGCGGTCATCTCCATAACGATAAGCCAATTCTAAATGCATTACTGCATGATTAAAATACGCTTCGCCTAACATTCTATTTTTTGTAGGCTCGTCAATAGTAATGTTTGGAATATTTCGAATCACATCATTACAACGTTTCATAATTTCGTAATGTACTTTCCAGATATCTTTAGTATCAGACTCAGAGCCATCAACAATAAAGTTCTTTATACGTTCGGCATTTTGTCTTGGTTTAGTTCCAATATCATCACTGGCATTATTAAGCCAAAAGAACCCTCGCCCGTACATATTATCGTCATTATAAAGTGCATATATGGAGTTTACGCCTGCTTTTGCATCAGCAGCAGTTTTCCAGAAATTACCAGTTGAAGGCGCTCCTTGCGGTATTTGATCCAGCTCATTCTCACAACTTAATGTTGCAAAAAGAAGTCCTAAACCGATGAATAAAAAACTTATTTTTTTCATTTTGCTTTAATTTTATTGTTTCTTTAAAAAGATAAATTGATTCCTGACATGTAAATTCTAGATAGTGGATAACGCCCTAAGTCCATTCCGAAATTGTTTAACCCCACCTCTGGATCCATTCCAGAATATTTAGTAATGGTAAATAAATTTTGAGCAGAGACATACACTCTTAATTTTACTTTATCTTTAAATAATTGGTTGTTAAAAGTATATCCTAAAGACACATTTCTCAATCGTAAGAATGAACCATCTTCAATATAAAAATCTGAAATTCGACCAAAATTATTATTGTTATCCTTAGCCGATAGAATAGGAATTGAAGTATCAGTATTAGTTGGCGACCAAGCGTTTTTAGAGTCAGATAATAAGTTATAACCTGGGAAAGAAGCATTAAGTCCCGTATGTTTTACGGCATTAAAAACACTATTTCCAGCAACACCTTGCAAGAAGATATTCATATCAAACCCTTTGTAATTAAAATTTGCATTGAAGCTATACGTTGTTTTAGGAAAAGGATTTCCTAATACAATACGGTCACTATTATTAATTACGCCATCACCATTGACATCCTTAAACTTGATGTCTCCCGCTACGGCATTGGGTTGGTATTTAACCCCCGTAGTATTTACATAAGTGTTCACTTCGTCTACAGATTGAAACAATCCATCTGTTGAAAAACCATAAAAAGAATTCAGGGCGCTCCCTACTTCATATACATTGGCAATAGGTAAACTACGCACACGCGCTCTACCTTGAGGTTCAAAGTTTGTCAAATCATCTTTGATTGAAACCACCTTGTTTTTTAGCATCGAGGCATTTACTGTAAAGTCCATTTTAAAATCACCAATAGACTCTTTATAATTCAAACTTAACTCGATCCCTTTGTTTTCTACCTTTCCAGCGTTTACCGTTTGCCCTTCATTTGCACCAGCAAGACCCGGTAATTGATTGTTAACCAACATATCCTTATTTGTTTTCACAAAAACGTCAACAGTACCACTTAATTTATTGTTTAACAAACCAAAATCCAGACCTAAGTTCGTTTGCTCAGAACTTTCCCAAATCAAGTTAGCGTTAGATAATTTTCTTTCGGCATACCCATAATTGATAATTGGAGTATCTCCCAATAAAGACAATGTTTGTGTTAACGGCACACTAAATTCATAAGGTTGCAGACTTCCTAGGTTACCTATTTGTCCCCAGCTAGCACGTAATTTTAGATTAGAAATTATGGACTTAGTGTTTGCCATGAATCCCTCTTTAGAAATTAACCATCCCGCTGATAGCGATGGATAAACTTCCCAACGGTTAGCAGAAGTAAGTTTAGAAGTTCCGTCACGGCGTACAATTCCAGAGAATAAATACTTATCAGCATACGAGTAATTTAACCTCCCTACATAAGAGATTAGTAACTGACGGTTTCCGTTTGCACCTAACTGTCTAAAATCTTTTCCATTTACAAAATAGCGTTGTGAAGGATCTTCATTATCAAAGCCCGTAGCCGATATTTGGAAATATTCTTGTTTCGTATCTTGGTAGGTATATCCTCCTAAAACCGTAAAGCTATGGTCTCCTATTTTTTTATCTAATGTTAAAGTTTGTTCCCCTAATATATCCGTTAGCGTAGTCGAAGATTGAATTAGTTGGTTAAAATCAAATATTTTTCCAGGCTCCGTAACTTTAGAAACAAATTGTTTGCTATTATTTTCAATGCGAGTAATACCCCAGTTAGATTTAAAAGTTAATCCCTTAACTATTTCCCATTGTGCATAAGGATTAATCAAAATGGTAGAGATAGGATTACTGTTATCTAATCTTTTTAAATAGGCAACAGGATTAATAACGTCACCGTAAGAACCAATGTATTTACTAGGGACACCACCAAATTGTCCTGAGCCATCTTGTTTATAAATAGTGGCGTTAGGAGGATAAAAAATAGCCGACAGAATAGCTCCAACATAGCCATCATTAGTATTGGCCGTTTGTCCGTTTTTTAACGAATAAGTAATGTTCTCACCAATAGTAAATTTAGGTGTTATTTTAAAAGAAGAGTTGGCTCTAGCCGTATATCTTTCAGAAAAGGTATTCAACAAAATCCCTTCATTTTTACGGTATCCTCCAGAAATAAAGAAGTTTGATTTTTCGCTACCGCCATCAATAGAAAGGGTTAGGTCTTGAATATTACCTTTTCGAAATATTTCATCCATCCATACGGTATTTGTGGTTCTAGCACTTGGTTCTTGATTTACATCAAAAGCCGCAACTCTAGGCAAACCAGCATTATCGGTTGCTGTGTTCATAGCATCAGCATATTCAGCTGCATTTAAAGCTTCTAATTTTTTGGCTACATTTTGATACCCGCCTTGATAATTTACGTTTACACGAACACGATCAGCAGATCCTTTTTTAGAAGTAACTAAAATCACCCCACCCGAAGCACGAGCACCGTAAATGGCTGCAGAAGCCGCATCTTTTAGCACACTTATCGAAGCAATATCATTAGGATTTATATCATTAAAAGAACCGCTGTAAACAATCCCGTCCAAAACGATTAATGGTGATTCTGCATTAATAGAACCCACTCCCCTAATATTTATTGTAGGTGGCGCCATTGGGTCTCCCCCATTATTGATGACCGTAACTCCAGCAACCGTTCCTTGTAATAATTCAGCTGTTGAATTGTAAGTTCTGCTTGAAGACTCTTTCATTGACACACTAGAGACTGCGCCTACAACTTGAGATTTTTTTACACTTCCGTATCCCATAACCACAACTTCGTTGAGTTGCTTCATATCGGCCAATAGCCTAACATTTAAAACTTTATTAGCATCATTTACGGCTACTTCTTGCGTAACATATCCAATATAAGAAAATAGTAGTGTAGCTTCTGCTGTATTAACAACGAGGCTGAATGTTCCGTCAAAATCAGTAACGGTGGCAATAGTGGAACCTTTTACTTTTATCCCTACTCCAGGTAATGGCATTCCGTCATCATCTCCATAAACAATTCCAGAAATAGTGATTTTATCTAGATCTATGGTACTTACTTTTAAACTTTTTTTTATGACGATGTTATTGTTATTGACAATTTCGTAACGAAGAAAAAGGTTTGTACAAATTTTATTAAGCGCTTGTTCTAAAGGAACATCGTTAAATTTTAAAGTGATTTTTTGATTGGCATTGATTTGATTCGTTTCGTACATAAAATGTACATCAACTTGATTTTCTATCTTCTGAAAAATATTTTTTATAGTTTCATTTTCTACTTTTAATGTCACTCTTTTATTGCCATCAATCCCAGCTGCTTTTGCTGTTATTCCGATGAAAAATAAACTAACAAAGAGGAGTAGTTTTGCCAACGCAGATTTTTTAATGCCCTGATAATTTTTGACATACCGCATTTGTTTTTCATTCATAATCGTCATTTTTAAATTTAAGTTAGGTTGTTCTTGATTTTATATAATTATTCTACGTAGCATTCTTTAGTATTCTATTTACCCATTTGTAAATTATCTAGTATGGATTTCAATTTTTCAAGTAAAAAATTACTTTATAGTATAAACTCCTTTTTCTAATTTATAAGTAGCATTGACAATATTGCACGCTAAATCAATAACTTGATCAACGGGAAGCGCTTTGAAATAGGCACTTATTTTTAGATTATTCAAATTTTTATTTTCAACTTTTATAACCACATTATAATTGCGATTTAGTGTAGCGATCACTTCTGGAAAAGGAGTTTCTTCGAAAACCAGAATGTTTTTTCGCCATGGCGATACTGTATTTTTTGCCACACCGTTATATGCATGAAGTTTATTATTTTGAGTTTTAAAAACTACTTTTTGACCTGGAGTTACATACACATTCTTATCAGTAACAGTCGATTTTACATTTACTTTTCCGGTTAATACCGAAACTTCTTGTTTTAGTTGATCAGGATAAGCTTGCACATTAAAACTAGTTCCTACTACTTTTGTATCCATCTTATCAGTGTGTATTATAAATGGATGCACTTTATCTTTGGCAACATCAAAAAAAGCCTCGCCTATTAAAGTAACCTCTCGAGTACCACCTTTAAACTCGGCTGGGTATTTTAACGTACTCGCTGCATTGAGCCATATTTGGGTACCATCACTCAAAACAATCTTAGAGCGCTCCCCCTTATTTGTGACATATTCTCTATTATTGAAAAGTGAGGTAGAAAAATAAAAAAAAGAAGAAAGTCCCATTAGTACTAAAAAAGAAGCGGCAATAGCCCAATTTTTTCTCGATATAAAAAACATATTATTTGTCTTTTTGATTACTGCGATTTCCCTTTTTATTTTAGCATCACTAGAAGTAATCATCTTTAAGTTCTCTGCTGTAAATTTGGGGTTAGTAAACCAATTGTTCCATAGTTCTTGTCCTTTTAAAGATGTCTTTCCTTCTAAGAAAAGTTTTATATGTTGCTGTAATTGTTCTGGCATTATAATTTGATTATTGCTTTAATATTATGTCTTTGAAATTGTTTTTTTAGGTAGGTTTGTAAGGTTACGCTTGTGTTAAGAAAAAAAAACACCATTTAATAATAGCAGTCTTTTAATTGAACTCACCTAAATAGGAACGCATAAACTTAAGCGCATACGAAATGTGGTATTTGACTGTTTCCAGCGAAATATTAAGCTCTTCAGCAATTTCTTTATTGGTGTATTGTTTGAATCTGCTTAATACAAAAACTTCTTTGGCTTTTTTAGGAAGTAACGAAGTGGCTTTGTCTACTGCTTCTTGCAATTCGTCATGATAGATAGACTCTATCGTATTGTTACTATTAGATGTTACTATATTATTACCAGCAACTTCCCTAATATATTGATCCGTTATGGTATGCGCTTTTATATAATCTAAGGTTACGTAGCGTACGGAGGTGTAGATATAAGCCGAAAATTTCTTTTGAATGACTAAGACTTTGCGTCGTTCCCAAATTGTGGTAAAAACTTCTTGAACAATCTCCTCAGCAATAGGAATAGATTTCATCCTTACGTAGACAAATCGAACCAATAAGTCTCGATACCGAAAATACAATTCGTCAAACGCTTTGTCTTTGCCTTGCTGTAACAAATCGACAAGTTCTTCATCCGTATGTTTTTTATACATGACTGTTCGCTTTTTTATTATTTATCAAAAAGTAAACTTGTCTTGTAAGACTTAATGGGATTAATTTGTTGTGATGTATTCGTGATTTTAAAAATGACATATAATACAGTATTTGGTTTTATTATATGTCTTCAAAAATAACCTCAAGGGTAGGTTTTCAAGGTTACGCTTACATTAATAAAAAGAGTTATTAATGAAACATTGTGTTAACATTCATTGTAATAGCATTAATATATCCGGTCTTTAAATACTAAGGGATAGAAATTAATCTAAAATTAATTTGATTGTTTAGAAACAAAAAAGAGAGACAGTCTACATTATAGACTATCTCTCTTTATTATGAAAAAATTATAAAACTCTGTTACGAAATAAATTCTATTTGATGAGTAACAAGTATAGAAAACAATTATTAATTGTGTGAAACACTAAGGTTTTTAATCGCTACTAAACCGTATGAACCATCATAGCTTGTACCTTTAACTGATTGTAAATAATTACCCGTTTTAAAATAATTAGCTTCAGTACTTGTATTCATTTTTTGAGAGAATACTAGTGATGAACCATTATATAGGTAAACTGTACTTCCAGTATATTTAATTGTAAAAGTATAAGTCGTTCCTAAAGAATATCCTGTAAATGATTTACTACCTCCAAGTACTTTTTCAGTAATATAACCACTTACTTTTAACTTTACGGCTCCTGTAGATTGATTAGCTGCGCCATCAAATTGAACACGGATAATATCATCAACTGCTACACCACTTTTATTTTTCTCAGGACCATGAATTTGTCCAAAACATAAAGTCCCAGAAGTTCCATTCTCCCCTTTAGGTAATTTGTCTACTTTAACTGTCCAAGTCATAGTATGTGTTCCGGTAGAGCCATCCCAACTTGCTTCGTTTCCACTAATTAATTCTCTTAATTCAACTCTAGGATTAGAAGAATTTGAAGATGTTCCTAAACCTCTGTAACATTTAAAATAAGTCCAAGAACCGTCAGTATAAAAATAATTAGGGTCATTGTAAGTATTATATGATACTCCGCTTGCAGTAGTAATATCATCATAATAAACTGCTGATGATCCAGGAGTACCTTTGAAGCTATTAATTTTCCAAGTGTTTGCTGTAATTCCTAAAATAGATGTAGGATAAGTAGTTCCAGTAGGAGGAGTTACTGTTCCACTATCGCTATCACTTTGACTATAAATTTCAGTGTCAATAATACTATTCCAGCTATTAACTGAATTTCCAAAACAAGAAATCCTTACATATCTTGCGCTCGTAGGTACAGTCAATGAATACGTCTCTAAGGAGGAAGTACTACCACTACTTCCTGATGTTTTAGCATCATAAACAGTTGTTAAGTCACTCAATGAGTTTCCTACTCTAATTTGGAAATACGTTTTTCTTTCATTTCCATTATACCAAGCAATTTTCAAACTTGAAATGGTTTTACTACTTCCTAAATCATAAGTAATGTACTTTCCTGAAGCTCCATTAGAAGACCATCTAGTAGAAGATTTACCATCAATTGTGTTTGCAGCTACATTTCCGTCATCTCCATTAGCAGATACAGTTAAAGAAGTGATTTTACTTATAGTCGTTTTTGCAGTCAAACCACTAGTAACATTTTCAGTGATCACACTATTAGCATCTAATTGAGTGGCATCATCAGATGAGCAACTACAAAATAAAGCGAAACTCAAAGGAGTTAACAACAAAGCATTTTTGAACTTTAAAAAGTTCGTAGGTTTCTTTAAAATCAAATTTTTTTTCATAAAATAATATTTAATATTAATAATTAATTGGGGTACTTAATTTGGTTCACCAAATTGGATTACCAAATTAACGTGTTTATTTCTAAAATATTATAATTATAATTGAAAATATAATCTGATTAAATAAAATAGCCCGTGGTTATTGATTAGATGGTAGAAAAAAAAAATTGAATAAAAAAAAACACCAATTATATAATTGATGCCTTTATAATTTAAACATTTAATTTACCTTGATCCATTAGATCAGGTTCGTCGCCAGTTAATGCTCCCATTCCCATTTTTAATAAAGTAACAAGAGTATTATTTTTTGGATCCCAATAAAATACTTCTGCAGGAATTACAGCAATTGCAGTAATATTTGGATCATTTACACCTTCAAACCATGCATCGTCTGAACTTTTATATAACTCCTTAATAATATCAATATCTGTTGAAACTTTGGCTTGACCAAAAACATTTAAAAATTTCATTTTACTAGGATCAGAATATATTAAATGCATCGCACTATTTTGAATAATGTTTTTATTATGTTGACTATTTTTATTACTTAGAAACCATATTTGTCCTGAATCGTCAACTTTTTTTGTACTCATTGGTACCATATGTAAGGGATTATCCTTTAATCCAGTAGCAAACATAGCAAAATCAATATCAGTTGCTAGGTCTTTAATTTTCTGTTTAGCCTCTTCGCTAAATAAGTTTTTAGTACTCATAATGCTTTATTTATAGGTTTTTAAATTTATTTGATATTAAAGATATAACTAAACTTTTATAAGGATCAGATCTCATTGTAATCTTGAAAATGTTTCATAAAATAGTACAAATAGTTAATTAGATTAATTTTAGTTCTACGTTGAGTTGTAAACGCAAAGCACAATAAATTAAAGTGGTCTTTTAGTATCTATCAAAATAATAAACTGAATACGTAATTCTTAAAGTCTTGTTAATACAAATCAACCGAAAATACCTACCTTTGAAAGTTAAAAGTTGAAAAAACGACATGTTTGTTGTATTTTAACGAAAAATTATGATTTACAATTTATAAACAATATAATTAATACTCTCTATATGATAAACAAATACTCCTTACTAACCCTATTATTATTTCTCTTTGCGCACACTTCTTACTCACAGTTAAGTGATTTGCATTATTTGCCCCCCTTAAAACAAAGCTCTGATAGTCAAGCTGTTGTACAACAAGCATTTTATTTATCAACACCAGAGACAGCTCCTTTTACGGTGCAAGTTTTTCAAGGTACAGGGACAACTGCTGTGGCCACTTTAACAGTTTCTAATGGAAGCCCTGTAAAATATGATGTTGCAGACGGTGATAATGATATTACACTGGTTTCAAATATGAATACTGGAGTAAAATTAAGTAATAGTGGATTACGATTTGTAGCAGCTGGTGGTCAAAAATTCTATGTGAATTATCGTGGTAGATCAGGTGCTCAAGCCACTTCCTTAACTTCAAAAGGAAGACAAGCTCTTGGTAAAAAATTTAAGTGGGGTGGTATTCCAAACAGGGCTAATAATGCTTCCTTGACCAATACCTTAGGGATAATGGCTACCACTGATGGTACAATAGTAACTATTAGTGGATACGATCCTAATTGTCAATTTAGACAAGGAAATTTTTTAGGTGGTATCTCAGGTACTACTACTTTAACAATTGAGCTTAGTGCTGGACAATCGTACGTTTTAGAAGCATCTCCAAATCAAACAGAAGCCAATAGAGATGGTTGGTTAGGCGCTACGATTAGCGCTACAGAAAATATTGCAATTAGTAACGGAGGATTAAATGTAGGAATCAGAGCAGGCTCAGGCTCACGAGATGCCGCTATTGACCAACCTGTACCTCAAAATATTGTAGGTCGTGATTATGTATTCGTACGTGGTAACGGAACTGACGAAACTGAATTTCCTATAATCATAGGAACTCAAAACGGAACCGATATTTTTGTTAACGGATCAGCTACTCCTATTGCAACGATCAATGATGGTGAGTATTTTGAAATTCCAGGTAGTAATTATTCCTCAGGAAGTATCGGTGCTAATATGACCGTAATTACTTCAAAGGAAGCATATGCCTATCAATGTTTAGCTGGTTCTAATGGTATACAAACCATTGGACTTAATTTTATTGCTCCTGTTAACTGCTTACTTCCTGATAATTTAAGTAACATTCCAGATATTAGAGATGTAGCAAATTTAAATTTTACGGGCGGGATTACTATTCTTGCCACTACTTCTACTCCAAATGCTAATATAACTGTTACTGATGGTTCAGGAGTCGTTGCATTACCAGCACCTACAAATGCTGCGGGATTACCTTGGAAGTCCTTTTTTGTCTCCAACTTAACAGGGAATGTGTCCGTTCAATCAACAGGTCCTATTGCCGTTGGATTTATTGGAGTTAATAATAATGCAGGTATCGCAGGTTATTTTTCAGGTTTTGATACTGTACCTGTTGTTGATTTAGAAATCACAGGGGGAGGCTGTTTACCCGGATCAGATCTAAAAGAGCTATCGGGAAGTTTTGATGCCTACCAATGGTTTAAAGACAATACTATAATTCCAGGTGCAACCTCTAGTTCCTATACTCCCTCATCTCCTGGTGATTTTTTTGTAAGAGTAACCAAAGGAGGATGTACTTATGATTCCTCTATATTATCCGCTTATAATTGTGACCCTGAAATTATTTTGACTAAAACAGTCGATAAAAGTAATGTACTTGAAGGTGACACTGTAATTTTTAAAGTGAGTGTAAAAAGTTTAGGTGTAAATCCTGTAACAAATCTTGTCATAAACGATTTGCTACCGGCAGAACTTTCATTTGTTTCTGCGACAGCTGTACACGGAACTTGGACTGCACCTAATTGGAATATAGGAACAATGACTAGCGGTCAAGTTTTTAACATTTTTATTACTGCTAAAGTTAACGATGTTACTAGCAGTTCGACGGTTATAAATTCTGTTTCTAATTCCGAAGATATACCTGAGGCAGATGTGCAGTTAGATGATGATACTGAACCAATAAAGATCACCAATAGTCAAATAGAAGTTACAAAGACTTCATTAGCAGCGTCAGATGGAAGTTATGATACTGTTGGTGAACTCATCAATTATACTATTACTGTAAAAAACACTGGTGACACTAACTTGACCAATATCATATTAACGGACCCAAAGGCTGATACAGGAAGTATTTCGCCTTCATCAGTAGCTACTTTGCCAATAGGTGCTTCAACAACATTTACTGCAACTCATAAAATTACACAAGCAGATATTGAAGCTGGGAAAGTAATTAATTCGGCTACAGCCAAAGCTACGCTATCAAACGGTTATGTGATTTCAGATGTATCGGATGATCCTACCAATGCAACTAGCACAACTAATGATCCTACGGTAACTCCAATTATTCAGAAAGGAAAATTAGTTTTAGAAAAAATAGCACAACCTGCAGCTGATGGATTATACGATACACCAGGAGACATAATCAATTACGAACTAAGAGTTATCAATACGGGTAATGTTAGTCTAAATAATATTACCGTAACCGATCCAAATGCAGATACAGGAACTATTCTGCCCACTGTTTTGGCTAACTTACCAGCTGGGGAATCTACAGTTTTCTCAGCAAAACGCCTAATTACCCAAGCTGATTTTGATAGTGGTAAAGGTAATATATCCAACGTAGCCACTGTTACGGGTACAGAACCAGTAGGCGGAGCTACAATTACAGACCAATCTGATGATCCAACAACAGCTGCTCAAAATGATGCTACAGTAGTTTCTATACCTGAAGTAGGTAGACTTGAAGTTACTAAAAGAGATGCTGCTCCTGCAGATGGTAGTTTTGATACTGTGGGCGAAATTATTACCTACACTATCTTTGTAAAAAATACAGGAACGGTCACGTTAAAGAATCTAAATATTATTGATTCGAATGCAACAGGGATTATAGTGAGTTCTACTACAGGTGACAACGGTGACCCGAATGACAAATTTGTAGATAAAATCGAACCAGGAGAAACAGCTACATTTATAGCTACTCATGTCATCAAGCAAATTGATTTAGACAATGGAAAAGTGCAAAATACAGCTACGGCTGGAGCGCAAGATCCCGGTTTAGGGAGTGTAACAGATTTATCTGATGATCCAGATAATCCAAACAATGCGATTGACGACCCAACTATTACCTTGACGACTTCAAAACCTGCTTTATCAATAACTAAATCGGTAAGTGATGAATTTAATGTTGCTTCAGGACAAACTCTTACTTATACTTATGTAGTAACAAATAATGGTAATATTACTATTGACAATGTTTCTATAAGTGATGTACATGTTGGTAATGGGACTTTATCACTACCTGCTATTCAAAGTACAACAGGTACTGATACTGATACTTCAGACAACAAAATAGAAATTTTGGCACCTGGTCAAACAGCTATATGGACGGCTACTTATTTGGTAAATCAAACTGATATCACCAACCAACAAAATATTACGAATACTGTAACTGCTACTGGAACTCCTAGAATTGGAACGATAACAAATCCAACAGCTAACAAAATAGTGACGGTACATCCTATAGAAACCATCTGTAGTAATGCTGTGCTAAACCATAATTTAGCTACTGACGGTCCATTTTCAGGAGCTTCATTTACTTGGGTTGCTGTTGCAAATGACGAAATTACGGGAATATCAACTACTGCAAAAACTACTTCCGTAATTAATGACGCACCTACTAATCAATCTACATTTGATCAAATTGTTCAATATAATATTACTGTTAAAAATGCATCTGGAACAACGATAGATACTTATAAATATTTAGTAACTATTCATTCTGAATTAGAAGTTCCAGATGATGAAAGTGTCACTGTTCAATGTCTAGCGCAAGCAACTCAACCTGCCACTCCAGTGGTGAAAGATTACAAAGGAAGCACTATAACTCCTGTAATAACTCAAAATGCAAACCCAACTTGCGAAGGGACAAAAACATACACTTTTAAATATACCGATTGCGGCGGAAATGTATCCACTTATGTTAGAACGTACACTATTGATAGAACAACTCCTCCCGCTACAATTCCAGTAGACGGATCTAGTACTGTTGAATGTTTGACTAATGCTATAACACCTACTCCACCAACGGGAATAAAAGATATTTGTGGAACTGCTATCACTGCTTTTTTGGTATCCACTGTTGACAATCCAACTTCATTAACCTGTGAAGGAACTAGAACTTATAACTACACCTATACGGATTGTTCTGGTTTGGTTTCAAATTGGAAATACGTTTATACCATTGACAAAACTACCAAACCGGTGGTACCAGCAGATGGTGGTTCGACGGTGGAATGTTTGACTAATGCTACAACTCCAACTCCTCCAACTGGTATTACAGATGTTTGTGGAACTACAATTACAGCTTTTTTAGCTTCTACAGTAGATTCGGCAAGTACTTCAACATGTGAAGGTTCTAGAACTTACAATTACACCTATACGGATTGTTCTGGTTTAGTTTCTAATTGGAAATACATATATACTATTGACATGACCATTAATCCAGTGGTTCCTGTAAGTGCTGGTACAACCGTGAATGATATTTCAAAAGCAGTACAACCTATTGCTCCAACAGTGACAGACAACTGCGGTAAAAACATTACCCCTGTAATTACTCAAAATGCTAGTCCGGTCTGTGACGGTACTAAAGTGTATACGTTTACCTATACCGATTGTGCTGGAAATAGTGCAGTGTATACGTATACCTATACCATTGATGTAACGTCTACATTAATTATTTCAAATAAAACAAGGACAGCTTGTAGTAATGTAGCTTTAAATTATGATCTAAAAACGGCTACAACATTAGTCAACCCAACATTTAGCTGGGTAGCAACAGACAATCCAAATGTAACTGGTGAAAAAAATGGCACTGGAACTACTATTTCTGATGCTATTTTAAATATCAGTGGTACATCACAAACTGTTAAATACACAGTTACCCCTTTTAATAATAAGGGATGTCAAGGACCAACATTTGAACTGGTAGTTACAGTAAGACCAGAACCATCTGTAAGCACAAACCCAACTGCAACTAGTTGTAGCGGAATTGCATTAAACCATAACTTAAGTACCGATACTAATTTAGCCGGAACTACTTTTACATGGGCTGCTGCAAACAACCCAAATGTTTCGGGTGAAACGACAACTAATTCGATTAGTACAAGTATTAAAGACAAATTAATTAATACATCAGGGTCTGTTCAAACAGTTATTTACACGATAACTCCTGAATCGGCAGCAGGATGTACAGGGAAACCATACACTTACACCGTAACAGTAAGCCCAGAAGCAGCATTAGTAGTAACAAAAATTACGCTGCCTGCAACTGATGGCCAATACGATACGGTAGGAGAAGTGATTAAATATCAAATTACTGTTGAGAACGCAAATCAAGTTTCGGTAAGTAACTTAACATTAGCAGATCTAAATGCGGATGCCAACAGCATTAGCCCAACTTCATTTGCCAATGTTGCAGCATTTCAAAAAGTAATTTTTACTGCTTCGCATACTATTACACAAAATGATTTGAACGCTGGTCTAGTTACCAATAGTGCAACTGGAACTGCTTTTGACCCTTGCGGAACAATAGTAACAGATCTTTCCGACGATCCAAATACTGCAACTCCAAATGACAATACCGTAACCAATTTGGTTCAAAAACCGGTTTTAGCACTAGAGAAAACATTTAAATTTAATGATGAAAATGGAGATGGTTTGGTTCAAAATAAAGAAACAATCACCTATAACTTTAAAGTGACCAATACTGGAAATGTTACAATAAGTAACATCAGTATTACAGATCCATTAATGACTGTTAACGGAGGCCCAATCAATCTGACTCCTAATGCAGTTGATGCCACTAGTTTTTCTGGTACCTACGTTATTACGCAAGGGACAATCGATTCTGAAAGTTTAACAAATTCGGCTACCGTAAAAGGTACAGATCCAAAAGGAAAATCTGTAACAGACATTTCTGATGACCCATCAAATTTGACAAATACAGATACCAATGGAAATGGAAATCCAGATGACAATACGGTTTTTGCCATCACGGCGAAACCTGAATTAACCGTAGAGAAAACAGGTGTTTTCATAGACGCTAATGGTGATGGTCTTGCGCAAGTGGGCGAAACGATTCAATATAGTTTTGAGGTATCGAATACTGGAAACGTAACAATAACAGGAATCACAATTAATGATCCCTTGTCTCCTGTTCTTGGAGGTCCTATTACTTTAATTCCAGGAAAAACGGATAGCACTACTTTTGCTACTATTTATACGTTAACACAAAGTGATATTAACAAAGGCAATGTGACCAATGCAGCTACAGCGTCTGGTAAATCCCCAAGTGGAAAAACAATTACCGATGACTCTGATGATCCTACAACAGCAACGAACAATGATGCAACTGTAACCAAATTAACGCAAAATGCCTTAATAACATTATTGAAAAGAGCTGTATTTAACGATGAAAACGGGAACGGTTTCCCAGACACTGGAGAGACAATCTCCTATAATTTCACTGTTAAAAACAACGGAAATGTAACGGTATCTGGAATTACAATTACAGATCCTTTGACAACGGTTTCGGGTGGACCAATAACATTGGCCCCAAACAAATCTGACACCACGACTTTTAAAGCGACGTATACAATTAAATTAACAGATATTAATGCAGGAAATGTAACTAATACTGCAACAGCTACTGGAAAAGATCCTGATGGTAAAGTAGTCGCTACATTGTCTGACGACCCGACCAATCCTACCAACGTAGATAGCGATAATGACGGACATCCTGATGACGCTACCTTAACTAAACTAGGAGCTAATGCTAAATTAAGCGTGACCAAAACAGGGGTTTTCAAAGATGAAAACAACGATGGAATAGCACAAGTGGGTGAAACTATTACTTATACTTTTGAAGTAAGTAACATTGGGAACGTAAGTGTAACTGGAATCAAAATTACAGATGCAATAGTCACTGTAAGCGGCGGCCCAATAGCTTTAGATCCAAATCAAAAAAATACTACTACGTTCAATGCTACTTATACATTAACACAAACAGATATTGATGCTGCCAAAGTAACAAATACGGCTATCGCTTCTGGATTAACTCCAAAAGGGATTACGGTTTCGGATACTTCTGATGACCCTAACAATCCAACTAATGTAGATAGTAACGGAAATGGAGAACCAGACGATGCAACCGTTACAACTATTCCCGGAAAAGGAAAAATTAGTTTAATCAAAACAACCCTAGCTCCTACTGATGGCAGTTATGATACCGTTGGTGAGAAAATCAATTATCTTTTAACCATTACCAATACGGGTAACCTAACACTTACCAATATTGTAGTAGCAGATGCTAATGCAGACACAGGAAGCATTTTACCAGCTGTAATTACAACTCTTGCTCCTGGAAATAGTGCAACGGTAAACGCTTCACATTCGATTACTCAAAGCGAAATCGACTTGGGTTCTGTAACTAACAGCGCAACCGTATCAGCTACTGATTCTGCTGGTCAAAACAATAGCGATACTTCTGATGATCCAAACAACCCAACCAACGCAGATGCAAATGGAGACGGTGAACCAGATGATGCTACAATTACTGCGATTTCACAAAAACCAGCTATTTCATTAGAAAAAACATTTACTTTCAATGATGAAAATAAAGATGGTTTCCCACAAGTAAACGAAACAATTACGTATAATTTTACTGTTAAAAATAGCGGAAAAGTAACCTTGAGTAACATTTTAGTAACAGATGCTTTGGTAGCTGTAAATGGTGGACCAATAACATTGGCTCCTGCAGAGGTAGATGCGCATACTTTTTATGCAACCTACAAAATTACACAAGCAAATATTGATTCGGGCGCTATTACCAATTCAGCTTCCGTAAAAAGTACAGACACCAATGGTAATCCTGTAACAGATGTATCGGATGACCCGAACAACCCAACCAATACCGACACGAATGGCGATGGAAATCCAGATGACCCAACGGTAACCACATTGGCTCGCAAGCCAGAATTAACCGTAACCAAAACAGGGACATTTATAGACACAAATAAAGATGGCCTACCTCAGGCGGGGGAAACAGTTAAATATCATTTTGAGATCACCAATACTGGAAATGTAACTATTTCGAATATTACAATCGCAGATGCTTTAGTAGTGGTTACTGGCGCACCTATTACACTGGCTCCAAAAGCAAAAAACACAACCACTTTTCAAGCAACCTATGTATTGACACAAGATGATGTGAATGCTGGTTTTGTAATTAATTCTGCTACAGCAAATGGTCAAGATCCTTTTGGAGGAATTGTCAGTGACACTTCTGATGATCCAACAACTGCTGTTAAAAATGATGACACCAACACAACTTTAGCAAGAAAATCACAATTGTCATTGTTTAAAACAGCAGTTTTTAACGACGAAAATGGAGATGGTTTGCCACAACCTAATGAAACCATCAAATACAATTTTGACATAAGAAATAACGGAAACGTTACAATCTTTGGTATTCAAATTACAGATCCATTGGTAGCTATTACTGGCGGGCCTATTGATTTAGACCCTGCTGACATTGACGTAACTACTTTTACTGCTTTATATACTATTAAACAGTCAGATATTGATTCGGGTTCCATTACCAATACTGCATTGGCAGTGGGTCAAGATAAAGATGGAACTACTGTTACAGATGTAAGCGATTTCTCTGATGATCCTGATAATCCAACAGATGAAGATTTGAATGGTGATGGAGACCCAGATGATCCAACAGTAAGTTCATTGACCGGTAAGGCAGCGTTGAGTATTACCAAAACTGCTACATTCAACGATACAAACAGTAATGGCTTTGCAAACGTAGGCGAAACAATATCCTATGTTTTTGAAGTTAACAATATTGGAAACTTAACATTGACAAACGTTATTGTTACCGATCCAATTGTAACTGTAAATGGAGCAGCCATAAGCTTGGCTCCTGGTCAAAAAAACAAGACTACTTTTACCGCTGTTTATAGCCTTACCCAAGAAGATTTAGACACTGGAAAAGTAACTAACACTGCTGTTGCTTCGGGTGAAGACCCTAATGGAATTGTAGTCAAAGATTTCTCTGATGACCCTAATAACCTTACGAACGCAGACATTAATAATGATGGAAATCCTGATGATGTTACGATAACTAATTTCCCTGTTGAAGGAAAAATTAGTATTATAAAGACAGCATTGGCTGCTGCTGACGGTGCATATGATACGATTGGCGAAAAAATAACCTATACTATCATAGTTACAAATACTGGAAGTACAACCCTTTCGAATATAAAAATAACAGATCTCAATGCTGATCTTGGATCAGTTGTACCAAGTGCAATAACAGTGTTAAATCCCGGAAAATCGGTAACAATTACTGCTTTGCACACCGTTACACAAGCAGACCTAAATTCTGGTTCGGTAAGTAACTCGGCTACGGTAACGAGTAAAGACGCACTAGGAAACACGGTTTCTGACATCTCTGATGATCCAAACAACCCTACAAATGTGGATGCAAATGCTGATGGTGACCCAGACGACGCAACAGTTTCTGCCATGGTGCAAAAACCTCAAATGCAACTGACCAAAGCATCTACACTAGCTCCTGACGGACTTTGGGATACGGTTGGCGAAGTGATTTTGTATAATTTAGAATTGACAAATACAGGAAACGTAACCTTAACTAATATTACAATAACCGACACCAATGCAGATGCAGGAAGTGTTATTCCAGCCAATTTTGTAACACTCCTCCCAGGTCAAAAAGTGACGTTAAAAGCGCAACACACCATTACTCAAATTGATTTGGACAAAGGTGCGGTTACCAATACGGCAGTCGCTACGGCTAAGGATCCAAAAGGCGGAAATGTAACCGATGATTCTGATGATCCAAACAATGATACCAATACAGATACCAATGGCGATGGAGAACCAGATGACGCTACTGTAACCGTAACTCCTCAATTGGCTATTTTAAACGTAACCAAGGTTACTAGTAACGACACTTTCACTCATGTTGGAGATCCTATAAACTACACGATTGTGGTGACTAATATTGGAAATATTAATTTACTGAATGTTAATGTGAGAGACAACAACGGAACTTTCACTAGTCAATCATCAATTAATGTATTGGCTCCTGGGAAATCGTTTACTATTACAGCGCAACATCTTGTAACCGCAGATGATATTCTCTTTGGTTATATTGACAACACCGCAGTAGTTCATGCTTTGATTCCAAACTCAACTGTTACTATTGAAGAAGATTCTGATGATCCAACCAATGCAACCAATGTTGATATTGATAATGATGGTGATTTTGAAGACCCAACCACTAGTTTCTTAGATACTGACAGCGACGGAATTGCAGATATTACTGATATTGACGATGATAATGATGGTATCCTTGACACCGTTGAAGGAACAGTTGATAGCGATGGCGACGGAATACCAAATTACCTAGACATTGACTCTGATAATGACGGAATCCCTGATAATCTTGAAGCGCAAACTACCGCTGGTTACAAAGCACCAAGCAAAATCGACGCCAACAAAAATGGCCTAGATGATACTTATGAAACAGCATCCTCTATTGGTCTTGTTCCTGTAAATACAGATGGAACCGACACTCCTGATTACTTGGATACTGACTCCGACAATGACGGCGTTGCAGATATCATCGAAGCTTTCGATAAAAATAAAGATGGAATTCCAGATATTTTTATCTCGGGTAATGATGCCGATAAAGATGGACTTGACGATAGTTTTGAAGGCGCCAATACCATGGATGGATTTGTAGTTAACAATGAATTCAAAAATGGAAGCAGCGATACAAATAATACTGATGGAGCAGATGAGCCTGATTATCGAGATACAGATGATGATAACGACGGCGTGTTTACCAAATACGAAATAGATCCAAACGGTGATAAAAATGGTCCAGACGACACTGATAAAGATGGAATTCCAGATTACCTAGATACAGATGATGATGGTGACGGTTTATCGACTAGAAAAGAAGGTGCTGATCCTAATGGAGATGGAAATCCAGATGACGCTATTGATGCCAACGCTAATGGATTTCCAGATTATCTTGAAGTTGGGAATTTTAACCCTAATATTCCAGATGATGAAATCGAGGTTTACAACTTTATATCTGCAAATACAGATGGTAAAAACGATGCTCTTGTATTGGGTAGGATTTTTGAATATCCAGAGAACACGGTGCAAATTTACAACCGTTGGGGAGTTTTAGTTTATGAAACCACTGGTTATGGAACACGTAACAACTATTTTAGAGGATACTCTGAAGGTCGTGTAACTATCAGTAAAGACAATAAATTACCTACAGGTACCTACTTCTATGTGATTAAATATAGATCTGGCCAAAATAATAAGCAAAAAGCAGGTTTCTTATATCTGCAACAATAACACAATACTAAAGAGACTATCTAATAAAACGGATAGTCTTTTTTTTTGACTTTTATTTAGTAGCTATTTCCTAGCTTCCATTGCATTCTTATAAAATAGCTTGTTTTTTTCAAAGGCATAAAAGGAGCTTCCTCTGTCGCTCGGTAGTGTATTAAAAAGTGTGTAAAAGTTATTATTATTATTTCAATAGAAAAAGAAGAAGTTTAGTGAAGCGTAGCGGAACTAGACTTCTTCTTTTTCTATTATTCTTTTTAATTCTTCAATCTCTCTAAAAACTGATACGGGATAAACATAGGATTTATATTCTTTTTCTATAGCCACTGATCCCATTAAAAAAAGTACCGATTCTGAGCTTGGCATTGCTCCTCTCATTTTCAATACCCGTTTGTAATCTCGATTTAAACGTTCTATCCAGTTGGTTGAATAAATCATTCTCTGAATCGAAATTGGATAATTTAAATAGGTGAAATATGCTATATTTCGCTGGTTTGAAAATGATTTTAAACTAGGATAACTTTTTTTATACTTTTCTACGAATTTACATAAATTTTCAAATGCTTCTACTACGGTAATGTTTTTTGTTTCTATTGCAAATATTTCAAGAAGTTCCTTACCTATTTCTAAACGTTTTGTTCTAGGAAAAACTGCTAAAATATTACGTTTGAGATGCACTACACATAACTGATGCTGAGCATTAACAAAAGACCTTGCAATGGCATTTTCTATTGACGTTAAGCCGTCTGAGACAACTAGGCCAACACTCTGAACACCCCGTTCTTTTAATGATTCTAATTCTTGTTGCCACAACAAAGCTCCTTCTGTAGGATGATTTACAATACTAAGGACTTCTCTAGAACCATCTTCTTTAATGCCTAATATAGTATAATATCCCTCTTTGCTGACCGATTTTTCTCTTCGAGTATGAACAAAAGTTGCATCTATATAAAACACTAAATAGTGAGAATCTAATTTGCGCTTAAGCCAAATTGAAACTTCCTCGCGACTATCTTTCATTAAATAACTGATCTGCTGCTTACTGTACTCTTTTCCGTAAATTTCTTCGTAAACATCACTAACTTGCTCGGTTGTTAAGCCTCGGCGATATAAACTAAAAATCAACTTGCGATGTTCTTCATCTTCATTGCGAAGCACATTTAAAAGCACTGGATAAAATGTTCCATTTCTTGTTCTAGGTACTTTTAAAACCATTTCTTTACCAAATCCTCGTGCTTTCCTTGTACGATATCCATTTGCAGAATCTCCTGGATGCTCTAGTTGATGTAGATGTCGTTCACTTTTCATAAAAGCATCTAATGTCATTTGCATCAGTAAGTTTGTTCCATTTTCAGAATTTGCTATATTCAACAATAATTCCGAAATTTGAGCGTGTGTAAGGTTCATAGTATGTAAGTTTATTTGTCATAATTTAAAATTACAACTTTTTTACTTTACACACTTTTTTAGTACAGTATCGGTCGCTCTTTTATACTAAGAAAAACATACAAGCTATTTTTATAAGGAATTATACCAAACGAAAATATATTATAGACCAATTTTTATAATTGGTTTTTTAATGTTATATTTGGGCTATATTATAACAGTGGTATTATGGCACATTCAAAAATTTTGATTATCAAGGAAACCGAAATAGAAATTAAAAGTCTACTTAAACAATCTATCCCATTCATTGGACAACGTTTAAGAGTTCTACTGATTTTAAAGCAAAACGAAAAAACAGGGATTTCCAAACGAGAGGTTGCCAAATTAGCTGTGGTCGATCCAAATAGCGTTCATAAATGGAGAACATTATATATTAACGAAGGAATTGAGGGTTTGATGAAACATCAAAAAACAGGCTTCAAACCTTCGGTTTTCTCTGTTACTGAACACAATATGTTGGAAACAAAACTCAATGATTCTCAAAATGGCCTTCAAGGTTATGTTGAGCTTCAAGATTGGATTGAAAAAGAAACAGGGAAAACTTTCAATTACAACACCTTACTTTATTACTGCATTAGAAATTTTAAATCAAGCGTAAAAGTAGCCCGAAAAAGTCACGTTAAAAAAGATGAAAACCAAGGAATCTCTTTTAAAAAGACTTCGGAAGAATCTGCCAAGAAATAGCACTGAATGCTGTGGGGAATTTTGAATCTATAAATCTATTTTTTCAAGACGAATCGCGTTATGGTTTATTTACACGCAATGGCAAATCAGTTACTGCTATTGGTGTGAAACCAATTTGCACTTTCCAACAAGTCTTCAAATCAACTTGGCTTTCTGGAGCATTTTCTCCCATAACAGGAGACCATTTTCAACTAATACTCCCGCATTGTAATGCTGATAATTTTCAAGTTTTTCTAAATAACTTCACAAAAGAAAAACCCAAGGAACTTAAAATAGTCGTGCTGGATAATGGAAGATTTCATAAGTCTAAAAAATTAATCATTCCTGAAAATATTGTTCTTGTTTTTTTACCACCATATAGTCCAGAACTTAATCCCGCTGAAAAAATGTGGGCAAAATATAAACGACAGTTCTCTAATAAATTTTACAAATCATTGGAGGATGTTGAAGATTTTATTACTGATGTGGTAAAAAATACAACTAAAAAAGAGGTAATGAGTATCTGTGGGTATAGCTATGTGTTTTTAGATAAAATTTGGACTATATAATATGTGTGTTTGGTATTACATTGCAGTTAGGGCTAAAAATAGTACAACGTTAAAAAGTTTATACATTAATTAGCAATTTTAAAACCTAATAAAATACTTTTTTTTGTAATATTACGGTACACTATTGCTCTTAAAACATTAGTATACAATGAGAACTTACTATATCAATAACGGAAAAGAAAATGGAGGCCCCTTTACCCTATCCGAATTAAAAAATCAACTCATAGATAAATCCACATTGATCTGGTTTGAAGGAATGGATGAATGGAAATATGCTACAGAAATACCTGAATTACAACCATTAATTATCCCAATTTCACCCACTATAAAAACCGAAACTACTCCTAAAATAACAACTCAAGAAGAAGCTTCAAAAAAAAGATTCAGAATTAAGAAAAGCTATTACTATCTTGGTTTATTATTTTTAGCGATTTTTGGAGCTGTTTTAATTTTGAATACTATTCAAACAAATAAACAAAAAGAATTAGAACTTCTAAATAAAGAAACCCAATTCAGTAACGTAAAAATAGAGATTCAACAAAAAGAATCTAATGAAGACAAAATTCAAAGAGAAATTCAAAAAAGAATTCAATCTCAAAATGATGCTAAAAGAAAAAGAGACTCGATTACCTTAAGAATAGAAGAAGTCAAAACTTTGATAACTCAAAACAAGGCAACTTTAGCAACAATAAATAAGGATCTAGAAAACGCTAAGGAATATAAAATACTCCGTAGTGAAGACAGTAAGGAAGAGCAAATTTATACCATACAAGAAAAAATAAATAACAGTAATAAAACAATTGATAAACTAGACAACGAGTTAAACAGACTCTTTCTGCTACTAGAGACTATTCATTAATACTAATATAAAAGTAGAATTAGTCGCTTTTTAACCAGCCCGTAATACTCATGCGCGTAGCATTTGTAAGCAATACTTCATGTAACAATTCGTCACTTTTAAAGAAAACTGTTTTACCTGCTGTAGGTGCTATTTTTTGATTCTTATCTAATTGATGAATCAATAATTCCCCTCCATCACTTTCTTGCCAATCTGGGTTTAAATAGCTAATTATCGAATATTTTCGGCTTGGGTTGCTTTTAAATTGATCTAAGTGTTGTAAATAAAAATCACCCTTTTCATATAATGCATAATGAAACTCATACCCTGTGATTCCAGCGTAACAGCTTTCATTCAAATAAAGTATAAATGCTTCCATTTGAGCAAAAAACTCATTTTCAAAAGGATCATTGTGTTTTTTATCTAGCCAGTAAATAGAATCACTCCTAATCTCAGCATCGTAAGATATTAAATTAGAATTCCCTATTCCTGCAGCAGTAAGCAAACTTTTTTGCTGTAGATTAAATAAATTTTGTCTTAAATTATTTGATAAATCGGTATTCAAAAAATTTTCAGAGATACCTACTTTATTTTCAATATAGGTGGTAATCAAAGCTTCAAAGCTATTTTCCATTTGGTTTTCATTGATCGCAAGTACGGCCAACGTTGTAAGGTAGTATATATTACCTCACATTGTACATCTTTAAAAAAAATAGCGCTTAAATAAATTAAGCGCTATTTCTATAATAATAGTTTATAATATCTAATTATCGTAATTACAATTTACTAATATAGCTTCCGTAAATGTCTTTAAATTGATAACCTATAGCAATACGGTCTTTACTTAATTTATTGTATTCAACCATTGCCCAAAGAATAAATTCTTTCATAAAGAACTTGTCTTCATTAGCTAATTCAGGTTGGTATTTTTTAACTAAAATTTCAAGAGGTACAATCGCACCAAGAATTCTTTGGTATTCTTCATCTGTAGCATCGTCTAATAATTCAAATCCACTTTCAGCAAAAAACCATTCGATAAGATCAGTGTAAGCCGTTTTCTCATCCGGTTTTTCTAATTTTTCAATCTTAGGGAAATAGCCTGGTAAAAAAGTATGAATTGCAGCTCCTAATAAATTTTGTGCAACTGCAGCGGCTCCCTCCTGCTCTCCTTCATAAACCAACTCTACTTTACCCGTGATTGCAGGAATTATTCCCATAAAATCAGATAAACGTACCGTTGTTTTATCAGCTCCAGATAGTAAAGCGCGGCGTTCAGCTGTACTTAGTAAGTTTTCATAAGCAGTAATACTCATACGAGCACTAACTCCACTTTTATTGTCTATATATTCGCTTTCACGAGCTTCAAAACTTATTTGTTCTAATAAATCTTTGGCTAATGAAGGTACATAGACCATATCACTTTGCGCTTTATTTAGTTTTGCTTCTTGCTCCGTAATTGTTCTTGCAATTTTTACTGTCTCAGGATAATGTGTTAAAATTTGAGAACCTATTCTGTCTTTTAATGGGGTTACAATACTTCCACGGTTGGTGTAATCCTCTGGGTTTGCAGTAAACACAAATTGCATGTCTAAGGGCATTCTTAGTTTAAACCCACGAATTTGAATGTCTCCTTCTTGTAAAATATTAAATAAAGCTACTTGAATTCTAGCTTGTAAATCAGGGAGTTCATTGATTACAAAAATACAACGATTTGCTCTCGGAATCATTCCAAAATGAATCACACGATCATCTGCGTATGACAATTTTAAATTAGCCGCTTTTATAGGGTCAATATCACCAATTAAATCAGCTACAGTTACATCAGGAGTTGCTAATTTTTCATAAAAACGATCACTTCTATGCAACCAAGTAATAGGAGTTTCATCCCCTTTTTCAGCTAAGGTGTTTTTTGCAAAACGTGAAATAGGATGAAACGGATCATCGTTAATTTCTGACCCAGTCACAAACGGAATGTACTCGTCTAGCAATTCAGTCATTTTACGTGCTAATCTAGTTTTGGCTTGACCACGAAGACCTAATAAATTGATATTATGACGGGATAAAATAGCACGCTCTAACTCTGGAATAACGGTGTTTTCAAAACCATGAACACCTTCAAAAGCAGCTTGCCCAGACTTAATTTTTAGTACTAAATTTGCTCTTAATTCTTCTTTTATACTTTTACTCTCGTATCCTGCAGCTTTTAATTCTCCAAGATTTTTTATACTTTCTATTTTCATATTTTTATTTAATTAACAGCTCTGCGTGTTAAGTTTATTATTCCACATTTAAAATTAAAAGAACATTAAATTATTTCTCTCTTTTTTCCAAATGCTATTTTTGACTCTTTATTCTAAAATAGTAAATCACAACTTACTTAATTCTTTTTTTACGATTAGTTTCATAATCTTCAAAGATCATTTCCCCGAGTCCTTTTAGTCCCGTATAAAAGGCTTTACCTTGATTTGCTTCGGTAAATTTATTTACAAATTTTTGCAAGTAAGGATCATTAGCAATCATAAAGGTAGTTATAGGAATGTGAAGTTTTCTTGCTTGCTGCGCTTGACTATAACACTTGTCTACAATGTATTCATCAAGTCCGTTACTGTTCATATAATAACTACCGTCTTTCTCTCGAACGCAGCTTGGTTTACCATCAGTAATCATAAAAATTTGCTTGTTGGTGTTGCGCTTTCTACGCAACATATCCATTGCAAGTTGCAATCCTGCAACCGTATTTGTATGAAAAGGGCCCACTTTTAAATACGGCAAATCTTTGATTGCAATAGGCCAGGCATCATTCCCAAAAACTAGAATTTCCAAGGTATCTTTAGGATATCTTGTGGTGATTAATTCAGCCAGAGCCATCGCTACTTTCTTGGCCGGAGTAATTCTATCCTCACCATAAAGAATCATACTGTGACTAATATCAATCATCAATACAGTACTCATTTGGGATTTATGCTGAGTGTCTTCAACAACTAGATCATTCTCGGTTAACATAAAATCGGCAACTCCATTATTGATTTGAGCATTTCTTAAACTTTCGGTCAGAGAAATGCGTTCTAAACCATCTCCAAAATGAAATTCTCTAAATTCCCCCGTATGCTCATCACCATTTCCAGAATGTTTGGTTTTATGATTCCCACCAGTAGAGCGTTTTAAATTACCAAAAATTTGGTCCAAAGCTTGCTGCCTAATTGCGCGCTCAGTTTTTGCAGTAATACCTATACCACCGCTTCCATCTTCTTTAATCTCGTCTCTTATGTAACCTTTTTTCTTTAAATCTTCTATAAAATCATCAATAGTATAGTGTTCATCAGTGAGTTTATATTCCTTATCTAATTCTCGCAACCAGTCAATTGCTTCGTCAAAATCCCCTGCAGTATGGGTGATTAATTCTTTGAAGATTCCAAAGAGTTTATCAAACGGAGATTGACTTGCCGCTGTGTATTGCTTGAAATAAAATCCTTTTTTATTTACATTTTCCATAGACATTAAAATTACATCTTTTGAATCAGTCTTAGGACAAACGGATATTAATTTTTAGTTAAAAATAACTTTATTGTGACATTCTCTACTAATCACTTTATCTTAAAATAAATAAGTTTAATTTTAGCATTTTTAAAATAAAAAGTATGGACATACGAGCACATTGGGGAATATTCTTGTCAAATCAAGTTGATAAAAATGGTTTTGTAGCAACCATTCTTTCGGGAGAAAACAGTAATGAACTGAGTATTTTTAATGGTAAAAAAGGAATCCTTTTTTCAGATATTGCGATTGCTAATTTCATCAAGAAAGAGTACCAATACGATACCGTAGCGACTGGTATTAACGATACTAGAAAACTGCGCACTTTTTCATCTGGAGAAAGAAAAAAAGTATTTTTAAACTACTGTATCAATCAAAAACCTGATTATATTATAATCGATAATCCGTTAGACCATTTGGATCAAAACTCCAGAAAGGAAATAACAGTTACATTAACACAATTAGCTCAGACAACACCATTAATTTTATTGGTAAACAGGCAAACTGACATGCTTTCTTTTATTACAAATAAAGCTCATATTAAAGACAACTCATTTTACTTACACCCAATAAACACTGAAAATAAAGAGACCACTTTCTTCAAATCAAATAATATTCCTGCTCCTATTGAAGCAAGAATTTATACTGAAGAAGTGCTCGTAAAAATGCGGAATCTTTGCGTAAGTTATCACGAAAAACCTATCCTAGACACTATAAATTGGACAATTAAAAAAGGGGATTTCTGGCATTTATTAGGACCTAATGGTTCTGGAAAAAGTACTTTATTATCATTAATTACTGGAGAAAATACTAAAGGTTACGGACAAGATTTAACTCTTTTTGGAATAAAAAAAGGCAGTGGCGAGAACATTTGGGATATTAAAAAAAATATTGGGTATTTCTCAACAGCCATGACCGATTTGTTTCAAAAAAATGACAGTCTAGAACACATGGTTTTATCGGGTTTCTTTGACTCTATAGGTCTGTATGTGCAACCCACTAATTTACAAGTAAAAATAGTTTTAGAATGGCTTGATTTAATTGGTTTAAGTGAACTAAAAAACACTCCTTTTAAAAACCTTTCAATAGGTCAGCAAAGGCTTGCGCTTATTGTGCGCGCTGTTCTTAAACACCCTCCTTTGCTTATTCTAGACGAAGCTGTAGAAGGTTTAGACGATGAAAATGTGGCTATTGTTGCAGCATTAATCACCCTTTTATCGCAACAAAAAACTATGGCAATAATCTATGTTTCTCATAGAATTGAAGCTAATATAAACCCAAATCTTATTCTTGAATTAACACCCAATAAAACAGGTTCAACGGCCAAGATAAAAATTTAAAAAACTATTTTTGGCGTGACCACAAGGGTCGTGCTTTATGCTCCCAATCTCCCTAAAAAACGGGAGGATTTCCGCTGCAATCACTCACGCGATTTAGTGGTAAAATTAATATTGTATTTTTAATGAAAATCACCATCAACATAAAACCAACTCCCCTCTTCGAGTTTAAAGATAGAATGTTCATGATGTATTTGTGAGTTTCCTTCGCTATCAAGATAAAAAGCCTTAAAACTCACGGTATTTATTGTAGCACTCAAAATCAATAATTTAATCCATTGATTGCTTATGGCCCAATCTAGAATATCTTCTTTATTGTGGTGTTTTCTAGTAGAGAAATGCGTGGTTGCCATTAAATAATCAGCATGATGAGTTGCAAAAGCGGAGTAACGAGAACGCATTAAAGTTTCGGCTGTTGGTGGTTTTAAATCCCCTTTAATATAAGGTAAGCAACATTTTTCAAAAGCTATACCAGAGCCACAATAACAATTTATCATAGTATTAAATTATGATTGGCCGTTTAAAGCAACAATTTTTTGCTGCAATTGATTCAATAGTACTTGGTATTTACTAATCTCAATTAAATCGTCATCATCTTCAGAAAAATCTAACAAATCATCTAATTGTTCACTTACGTCAACTAATTTATTAGTTGCTTCTTTAGCATTTTTTGCTGTAATTAGGTCAATAATTACTTGAACATTCTGTTTCAAAAGAGCATATTTACTTTCTTCCATAATTGATAAATTAATTTCCTTCAGTTGTTTTAGTTTCGTTAAACTTTTTAGTTATTTGTTTTAATTTCTCTGCTCTAAGGATTTTGGCTGCCTTGGCTTTATCCTGAGATTTGTGAAGTTTATCATTGTGTTTCTTAATATTTCTATCATTATTTCTACCCATAATAGCTTATTTATTGTTTAACAGCGTTGTTTATTAATGTCATTTATCTTTTTTTAGATAAAATTTAGTGTGCAAAGTTCGGTATTTTTAATTTAGCATTGTAACAAATTGAAATTTCAATAGACAAATTAATTTATTTAGCAAAAGTGTTCTTATAAGATATCAAAAAATATAGGAAACACTCAATATTTCATAGCTTTGTCAATTAAATCAGGATTTAACATAAATTATAATTTTATACCTATCATAATGCAAAATATATTTTCTATTTTTAGTTAATCAAATTACTGCAACAGCTTTATATACAATATGACAAAAATAAAAACAAATTGGCCAAGGTTTATAAATTGGTATTTAACTCATCCTAAGACTTCTGGTCTTATTGTTTTTATATTACTAGCCGCTATTTTTTCTTATGTATCAACAAAGCAATATTACGCAGATATAGCGATTAAAAAAACAGAACGAATTAAAACCCTTGAAGAAGTTCAAGAAAGCATTGAGCAATCTTTAAAAAACTGTTACATATCAGCATTGACCTTAGCACTAACTATAAATGACAATGGTGATCCTGAACATTTTGAAGAAATTGGACAAAAACTACTTCAGTCTAATTCTGAAATAAGCGCAGTTCAATTAGTCCCTAATGGTATTATAAAGTTTACCTACCCTTCAAAAGGAAATGAAGAGGCAATGAATTTGAATATTTTTAAAGCTGAGCACACAAAAAAAGAAGCTTTAAAATCCATACATGCTCAGAAAATGTATTTTGCTGGTCCACTCGAATTAAAACAAGGAGGTCAAGCAATCGTAGGCCGGTTGCCCATTTATATTAAAAAGAAATTCTGGGGATTTTCTGCAGTTATTGTTAAGTTGGATAAATTTATTGCTTCCTCCGGTATCAATCAAATAGACCATTCCAAATATCAATTTCAGCTATCGAAGAAAAATGTAAATACCGGTAAAGAAGAGTATTTTTTGCCACAAAAAATCAAATTAACAGACAGTAATTTTCTCAAAAGTACTATTCCTGATGGTAATTGGGAAATTTATATTATAGATGCTAAAGAAAGTCATTTACTAATCAGTTATATAGTCAATATTATTTTAGGTGTTTTGCTTGCATTAACATTTGCTATTTTAACCTTTATCCTTTTAAAAAAACCCGCACAATTACATGAAATAGTAAAAGAACAAGCAGCAAGCTTAATTGAAGGTGAGATAAAATTCAAAACAATTTTTGATCAAGCTGCAGTTGGTATCGCTAATGTAAATGGTAAAACTGGTGGGTTTATTGAAATCAATAATTATTTTTGTAAGATGCTTGGTTATAGTGCGATTGAATTGAAATTAAAAAACTTTCAATCCATCACTCATCCTGATGATTTAAAAGAAGATTTACAAAATGTAAAAAAAATGAAAAATGGAGTAATCAATGAATACTCTATGGAAAAAAGATATTTTACAAAACAGGGAAAAATAATTTGGGTAAATCTAAATGTAACTCCACTATTAAACCATCACAACGAACAAATTAGCTCCATTGCCATTGTTGAAGACATTACTTTAAGAAAAGAAACTGAAGCATTAATCAAAAAAAGCGAAAATCATTTTAAGAGTCTTTTTGAAGACTCGCCTTTACCATTAAGAGAAGAAGATTTCTCTAACGTTAAATTGTATCTTAGTAAACTCAATTTAATGAATAAAAACAGTGATTATGTTGAAGATTACTTGCTGAACAATCCAAAAGTAACTTACAAACTACACTCCTTAGTAGAAGTTGTAAACGTAAATAAAGCTTATTTAAACCTTTATAAAGTAAGCACTAAGGAAGAATTATTAAATACCCAAAACTCTTTATTAAGTCCTGCGTCATATTTTGATTTTACACAGCAAGTCATAGCGATAACTAAAAACCAAGAAGAAATCGTTTTAGATACAATCATCAAAAACTCCGAAGAACAATCTCGTTTTATTAATTTAAAGTGGAATGTTTTAAGAGGATATGAAAAAACTTTAGGTCGCATTATAGTTTCAAGTGAGGATATAACGGAACGTAAAAGAGCTGAAAAAATAATCACTACATCACAACTAAAAATTGAATCCTTAATTAATACAATAGATGGGATTGTATGGGAGTGTACTCCTAACAACTTTAATTTTACTTTTATTAGTAAAAAAGTAGAAGAAATACTAGGTTATACAGCTGAAGAATGGCTGTCGAATCCTAATTTCTGGAAGGAGCATATTTATATTGATGACAAAAGCAGTACCATTGCGTTTTGTGTAGAAAAAACTGCAAATAAAGAAGACCACGATTTTGAATACCGCATGATAGCAAAAGATGGTCGCATTGTTTGGCTTAGAGACATTATCAGTATTATTATCGAAAACGGCAAGGTAGTCAGTTTAAGAGGAATCATGATCGATATTAGTAAAACTAAAGAAGTAGAAAAAGATCTAAAAAAATCTTTTGATTTAGTAAATGAACAAAATAAACGTTTATTGAATTTTTCGTATATTGTATCTCATAATTTAAGGTCACATACAAGTAACATAAGTTCCTTAACTAATCTTATTGAAACTTCTGATGATGAAGATGAAAAGAAAGAAATGGTGCAGTTATTAAAATCTGTTTCTAATAACTTAAACGATACTTTATACAATCTAAATGAAGTAGTTAATATTCAAACTAACATAGGCATTGTTACTGAAAAATTAAATTTAAAAAACTATTTAGACACCACTTTAGTATTACTAGCAGATCAAATTAAATTAAAAAAAGTCCTTGTAAATACCAATATTACTAACGACATTGAACTAATATATAATCCTGCATATTTAGAAAGTATCTTGCATAATATAATATCTAACGCCATTCGTTATAGTGACACTAATAAAAGTGCTACTGTGACTATAAATTATAAGCTCGAAAATAACAAAAACCTTATTGAAATAACAGATAACGGAATTGGAATTGATTTAGATCGAAATGGAAATAAAATTTTCGGAATGTATAAAACCTTTAGTAACAACACTGACTCTAAAGGAATAGGTTTATTCATAACTAAAAATCAAATTGAAGCAATGGGCGGAACAATAACTATTGAAAGTAAGCCTGATTTAGGAACAAAATTTAAAATATACCTATAATGAAAGAAAGAATAATTTGGGTAGTTGATGATGATATTATTTACAAAACCATCATGAAAAAAATTATTAATAAATCTGAAATTTTCGCATCAACTGTTACTTTTTGTAACGGTCTAGATGCAATTAATTGTTTAAAAGAAACCATTGATAATAACAATGATTTACCGGACATCATTCTATTAGATATTGAAATGCCTATAATGGACGGTTGGGCGTTTATGGAAGAAATGGTTGCTATAAAGCCAACACTAGCTAATGCTATAAATATTTACATATCAAGTTCATCAATAGCTGTTGAAGACAAATTAAGAGCTAAAAACAATCCAGATATTTTAGGGTATATGTCTAAACCTATTAGCCTTGATGACCTTAAATTAATCGCTTCATTTGATTAAAAACACCTTACATTGCCGCTTTTATTGCTTCTAAAGTTAGTTCTGTAAATACCAATTGATCAATAATTATTTTTCTTAAAACAGCTAAGTCTTCATAGTCATAATATTTAGCCCAAGAAGTCAATTCAAATAAGTTTCTAATTTGTTTGATTTTTTTAGTGGTATCAAAGCTAGTTCTCAAAATCGCTTTATTATCATAAAGAGGATTATTTTTATGTTGATAATTGACTGTATTATTTGTGTAATCAACTTCTAAATAATACAATTTTTCGATAGCATTATCAGGGTAAAAGTTATCCCATGAAGCAAATCCTACCTTAAACTTAGAGGGACTAGGTTCATCAAGAGCTATTAGTCGCCATTTACTATTTGCTAGCCGCCCCCAATGATTAGATAATCGATACATTCCTAGCGTGGTATAATAATAACTGCTTCCTGCTTTGCTTTCGTATTGCAATTTCAAGTTTTCTACTTTTGATAGCGGAACTTCTTGAAATACACAAAAAGTATTTTTGAATGCTTTAGGACCCGGTTTAAAATTTTTTTCCATGCGCAAATATAATCAGAAAGTACAGAATAGAAAACAACGAATAAATGATTAACTTTGCCACTTCAAAATCTAAAAATAAATATCATGACAAAGACTTCAGACGAAAAAATGTTGCAGAAAGGGGTTTACACAGGAGTAATTGAAAAAGATGAAAACAATAATTTCTTTTGCGGAATGTACTTGTTAGATTATAAAATGGTGCAAGCTAAACATGCTTTAGGTGACTTGATTACAATAAAATCAATCATTGAAAACCCTAGCGATATTAGTCATAACAAGTATCCAAAAAAATCAAAAAACTTTGACAAAGCAAATCACAAACCACAGCAATAACAACAAATTATTCTGTTCTATTTTTATACGCTAGAACAGAATACTTTATTTTTTTTTTCTGATAAACTAAAAACATAAAAAAAAGTGTACCTTTGCAAAAAATTGTTGTTTTTTAAAATTAAATTGAATTAATTTCTAATTAGAAGACAAGTAGTTACCTTATTTATGAAAAAAATAGTTGAATACCGCAAGTTACTTAATGTAGACAAAACTGCAGAATTAAAAGATTTAAAAACCATTTATCGTAATGCGATGAAAGAATCACATCCTGATAAATTTCAAGGTGATGAAGCTGGTTTGAAAGCTGCAGAAGAAAATAGTAAAAAAATTATTGAAGCTTACCATTTTTTAGTAAGTATCAATCCTGAAACTATCAAAGTAAACTTACCTGAATATACTGAAACAATCAGTACTGCTACCATTTCAGATTACAAATTTGTTGAAGGTAGATTGATTATCAATTTCTCTAACGGAAGTGTATATGAATACATTAGTGTTCCTAAAGCTACTTACGTGAAAATGGTAAATGCTGATTCACCAGGTAGATTCGCAAAAAGACATATCTTAAACGCATTCACATGGAGAAAAACAATCAATCAAGATTAATTTGATGTTGTTTTTTTAACCCTGCGTTAAAATTTAAAAAGTCCAATTATTAAATATAATTGGGCTTTTTTTTATAAAAAATTAATAGCTTACAATTGACAGATTTTTAATACTTTAGCGATCACAAAAACCAAAACATTAACCAACCGTGAAAAACTATTATCAATTGTACAAAGCCCAACACAAGCGGGCGAAGGAAATACTCCATGTACTAGAGTTCCAAAAAACTGTAATTACCAAGCAATTAAAGAAAAACCCCATTTGTCCTAACTTAAATAAAGACTTAAAAACTGTTGAGTTAGAAATAAAAATTACTCTTAATGAAATAGAACAAGCTGAAGCTGATATTGAATTAGCACAATCCTCTATTTTAAAAATAGTAAGTTAATGCAACTTAAGAATTGCATTATTTTATACATAATTTAAAAAACCTTTAGTTTACTATCCATTTTAACAATTTACTCTTAACTTTTTATTATAAAACGTACTTAAGTATACTTACATTACGTTAGTTTTTTTTTAATAGAAAGTTCTCATTATAAACCGAAAACGTAACATTTTCACTTTATGAGTGATTTTATCTTAAAATTATAAGACAAAAAAATTAAAATATAACAAAAATTTAGCGCAGAAAATTATTTAAACTTTGATTATTTTAAATACTTTTGCATACTTAACTCAATTAACTAATTTATAATGAAAAAAATAATTTTATTCCTTTCTGCTGCAGTTGTATTCGCTTCATGTAGCAAAGACAAGTACACTATTTCAGGAACTGCTAAAGGAATTGAAAATGGTAAAACTATTATCGTTGAAACTCAAGACGCAAATGGTATGGGATTAATTGCTGTAGATACAGTAAAGGTTGAAAACGAAAAATTTGAAATTAAAGGAAAAGCATTAGAGCCTATCTTCCATACACTTCAAGTAGAAGGTGTTCAAGGTAAAGTTCCATTCATCCTTGAAAATGGAGATATTACAGTTGTTATTGATAAAGACAGTATCCAAAAATCTAAAGTTTCTGGGACTTATAACAATGACGAATATGTTAAATTCAATGAAGAAATCAAAGTAGTTCAAAAGAAACTAATGGATTTTCAAACGAAAAACATGGTAGCTATGAATACTGCACAACAAGCAAAAGATACTGCAGTAATCAATAACTTAATGCAAGAATTCTCTAAATTACAAGAAGAGGTTTCTGTTACTTCTAAAGCAAAATACATTAGCTATGCTGAAACACACCCAAAATCATTAATTAGTGCCTTAATTATTCAAGGTATGTCTAGTGACCCAAGTGCTGATATTAAAAAAACAGAAGCTATTTACAACAGTTTTGATGAGTCTTTAAAAAACACAAAACCTGGTAAAGCGATTAAAAAGAAATTAGATGAAACAAAATCGCCTACAACTGGAGCTCCTGCACCTGCTGTTGGTGACGCTAAATGAAGTGCAGATTTTTCTGCACCTAATCCGGATGGAAAAGTAATTTCGCTTAAAGAAAGCTTAGGTAAAGTAACTATAGTAGATTTCTGGGCTTCTTGGTGTGCTCCATGTAGACAAGAAAACCCTAATGTAGTTGCTCTTTATAAAGAATTACATAGCAAAGGTCTTAATATTATAGGTGTGTCTTTAGATAAAGATGCTGCAAAATGGAAAGAAGCTATTGCAAAGGATAAATTAACTTGGAATCAAGTTTCTAATCTTAAATTTTGGGATGAACCTATCGCTGCACAATACAAGGTAGAAGCAATACCAGCAACTTTCATTCTTGATGCTTCAGGAAAGATAGTTGCAAGAGATCTAAGAGGAGCAGAATTAAAAGCAAAGGTATTAGAGCTTTTAGCAAAATAATAGCTTTAAAAGACTAAATAAAAATCTCCCTCGTGGAGATTTTTTTTTGCTTAAAATTAAATTAAATTTTTTGAGGTAAGTAGATAATTTCATATCTTAGAGATCAATAAAACAAGGGAAACATGGATTTATTTACAGGGCAAAACCTTTTAGAGTTCGCTGAACGGTTTAAAACAGATGAACACTGCAAAGAATATTTAGCAAATTATAAATGGGAACGAGGATTTATTTGTTTAAAATGTAAGCATACAAAGAGTCAAATCCGCAAAGATTTTTCCAGAACTTGTAATATCTGCAGCCATACAGAAACCGCGGCGGCAAACACTTTATTTCATAAGGTTAAGTTTGGTTTACGCAAAGCCTTTTTTATATGTTTTGAGATGTCAACCACCACTAAAAGTTTATCTGCCAGTTACATGGGAGTTCGCTATGGAGTTACAGAAAAAACAGCACGTTTATTTATGCACAAAATTAGAGAAGCGATGAAATCTAGTGAGAATCATCCAATGGACGGAACTGTTCATGTTGATGAATTCGTTATTGGAGGAAAGGAAAAAGGTAAAGTAGGCAGGAGTTATGATAGCAAGAAAAAAAAGGTTGTAACAGCAGTGGAACTAACAGATGAAGGAAAAATTAAAAGAATGTATGCCTTGAAAATTGATAATTATTCAGCCAAAGAATTAGAGACAATATTTGAAAAGCACATTAATAAAAATGCAAAAATAACCACAGATAAATGGAAAGGTTATCGTCCTTTATTTGGAGATTATAATATCACACAAATAGAAAGCAACAAAGGGATGAATTTTATGGCATTGCACACAATGATTCATCAAGTAAAATCATGGATTAGAACAACATATTCATCGGTAAGTGACTTTAATATAAACAGGTATCTTGATGAATTTTGTTATCGAATTAACCGTTCTCAAAGCAAAGACACAATATTCAACAATTTGATAGTAAGAATGGTCGAGTCAGAAAAAATATATCAATCTAAAATTATATGTTCGTAACTACTGACCTCAATAAATATTAATTCAAAAAACACCTCCTAGTCCTGAAATTTATTTGACTTAATTTATGCCACAAAAGGGTTAAAATATAGTTAGACGTAATTTTATCAAATTGAATGAAATCGAGATAGAATAATAGTCTTTCACTCTACTCCATCGGACAATTAGACTGTTTTATAAATAGTATTGGTATTATTTTTATTAACTTTAATTAAATGCACAGAAAAAAACAACTTTTGAATAGCCAAAACAAGAAGAAGTGTACGAGGAATTATTTAAAAACTGAGTTAGATTTGATTGATTTCATTGGTAAATAAAAAAAAACTAGTATTTATTTTGTTTTTATTTTATTCAATACCAACACATTAAAAAATAATCAAAAATTAAGTGCTTTTTTTGTTTGTAGAAACGAAAAGTGTTCCTATATTTGCCACCGCTAACAACAACAACAAACGTTGTTATCAAAGGCCTCGGGGAGATACTCAAGCGGCCAACGAGGGCAGACTGTAAATCTGCTGACTACGTCTTCGTAGGTTCGAATCCTACTCTCCCCACTATAAGGGATAAAGTGAAGAAAGTGAAAGCTTTTCAATCTTTTCAAAAGTCCTCAAAAAAGTATTAAGCCTGCAAATCCAACGATTTGCAGGCTTTTTTATTTTCTGCAACTAATCAAAATTTATAAAAGCGCTCAAAGTTTCTATGGCAGAATCGTGGCAGTTTATCACTTGCATCAAAACTGCCACAGAATATGTACAAAACCTAATAGCTAAAGGTGTTAACGAGCTTAACGACTTGATTTTAATAACTTATAATTGTCATTTATTAACTTAAAAATGGAATTATGTTAGAGAGTAGTTTTGGACTGGTTTTCTTTTTGAAAATCCCCCGCAATGAAAGTAAAATTAGAACTATCTATCTTCGAATCACCGTAGACGGAATTCCAAAAGAAACATCTACAAAACTGAAGTGGGATATCTCTTGTTGGGATCAAAATCAGAGAGAGCAACTGGCTCGAAAGAAGAGGCCAAATTTATTAACTTTTTCTTGTATATCAGATCTCAAATGCACTATTTGAAATTTAAAATATCACACCCAACTTATTAGAGGCTTAATTATACATAATGATTCTTTATTAATTAGTGAATCTCGCTATTCAAATAAAAAAATAATCAGTCTAATGTTAAAACATATTTGATCTATAAAAGCGCCAAAATTTATTTAAAGTGATTTAAAATACATTTAGGGTAAAAAAACACATACACAAGGTAATATTAAGGAAGTTTAACTCTTAATATAGTAGTTCATTTGTTACAATAAATTATTATATATATTTTTTATCTACATATTAAATAACAATAACATAATAATTCCTTCATTTACTAACAATCACAAGAAAATTACAATTATGAAGCAAACTTAAAAAGTAAACTAAACTGCGTATTAAAAAAGCAGGGTATAGAAATCAGTTATTATCTATAGCATTTTTTAAATAATAATTATAAAACATTTTTTTTAACCAAAAATTCATAACCAACAAATGAAACATCCCAATTATATAAATGGTCAGTCTCATATATTATTCAAATTTGATTTAAAAAAGAAATTTACAGTACTTTTGTCTGTATTTTCCCTCTTTCAAGTACAAGCGAATGCTCCTATAGAGAGCAAGCCTATTTTTATCGCTACAAGTAGTGTAGCGGTTATCAATCAAGTGGACAAACAAATTACTGGCCAAGTAAGCGATGGTACAGGACCATTACCAGGAGTAAATGTAAATATTAAAGGTTCTACAGTAGGAACGATTACTGACATGGATGGTAAATTTACTTTATCTGTTAAAGATAATAGTGCTATACTTGTCTTTAGTTATATCGGTTTTGACTCTAAAGAAGTAGCTGTAAAAAACCAAACATCACTTAAAGTTGTTATGACTGAAACATCATCAAGTCTAGATGAAGTGGTAGTTGTAGGGTATACTTCTAAGAAAAAAGGAGAAGTGACGGGTTCCATAAGTACAATTAGTTCTAAAGAAATTCAAAACACTAGTAATAATGATGTAGCCAAATCTCTTGCAGGTAAAGTTCCTGGTTTAATCGTTGTTGATAGAGGTGGTTACCCTGGTGCAACGGGTAATATGACATTATTAATTAGAGGTAAAGCAACGCTTGGAAACAATTCTCCTTTAATTATAATTGACGGAATTTACTCCTCAGACTTTTCTTATTTGTCACCACAAGATATTGAATCTATGTCTATCTTGAAAGATGGAGCAGCTGCAATTTATGGTGCACGTGCTGCAAATGGTGTAATCTTAATCACTACAAAAAGAGGAAAAACTGGAAAAACTAAAATTAACTTATCTTCAACATATAGTTTATCTTCTTTTTCAGTAAAAAACAAATTTACATCTTCTGAGCAATATGCGATTTATAACAATGAAATAGCGGAAAGAAATGGTACTGCCCTGCCCTACACTCAGGATGATATAAACAAATATGCAGCAGGAACAGATCCTTTAAATTATCCAAATACAAATTTTGCTGACCTAGCTTTTGCTAAAAATTCTCCTTTAAGAAGAACATCATTAAATATTTCTGGTGGTACCGAAAAAATAAATTATTTTGTTAGTGCTGATAATATGGATCAAGTAGGAATGTTCAAATCTGGTAGTTTAAACTTTAAACAAAATCAAATTCGCTCTAATATAGATATAAAAATTGGAAAAGACTTTAAATTAGGTGTAGATTTAAACGCTCGTTTTGGTGTAAATAACCAACCTGGTGTTGACTTAGGGTACATCTATAAACATATTTACACTAATGAACCTACACAAGTTGGGATCTATCCAAATGGTCTTGTAGGTTGGGGTGGAGAAAATGGCTCAAATCCTGCAATAATGGCTACGAATGCCTCTGGTTTTCAAAAACAAAATGACACCAACTTAAGAGGTAGATTTTCATACGATTGGGACTTACATAAAATAACAAAAGGACTTTCAATAAAAGGTTTTGTGGGAATTAGAAAAATGAATAATGATATAAAAAGCTGGTACACTCCTTGGACTGTTAATCAATATGTTGCTTCAAGTGGAGAGTACGTGCCTTCAACAGGTTATTCGCAACAAGGTAATGAAAGTATTTTACGTGAAAGCTTCTGGAAAAATGATCAAGTAATGGTTAATTCTACATTGCACTACAACACTAAAATAGGTGATAAACATTCTATTACTACTTTTATAGGTGCAGAGCAAACTACTGAAAGTTCTAGGAATTTCTATGCCCAACGTACTGGTTTCCCTAGTAAAGATCATCCGGAATTATTTGCTGGTAGTGATAACGGACAAATATCTGGTGGTTCCTCAAGTGAATGGGGAAGAGTGAATTATTTTGGTTCTCTTTCTTATGATTATGCTAAAAAATACTACGTAGATTTCACTTTGCGTCGTGATGGTTCTAGTAATTTTGGACCTGGAAAACAGTTTGGTACCTTCCCTGGTATTGCTTTATCATGGGCAATTAATAAAGAATCGTTTCTAGAAAACGTAGCTTGGATTAACTCAATACGTTTAAGGGCTTCATCAGCGGTGATGGGTAACGACCAAATTGCAGGTTTCCAATACCAAACAAGTTATAATTATGGAGGTAATACTAATGCTGCGCAACCTAACTACTATATTTTTGGTACGAATGGTACAAGAGAAAATGGCTATGTTAGTTCTAATGTTCCTAATCCTGACGTTACTTGGGAAACGGCTTATATTAAAAACTTAGGAGTCAATTTTACTTTATTCAATAACAGATTAACAGCTGATGCCAATTATTTTTATCAAAAAAGAACAGACATTCTAATAACAAAAGAAGCAGCAATCCCAGATGCAGTAGGACTTAACCTACCGCAACAAAATTTAGGAAAAGTAGATAATTACGGTTGGGAATTTCAATTAGGATGGAGTGATAAAATAGGAGAACTAACCTATAATATAGGTGGTAACTTTACTCAAGCCAAAAACAAAGTTGTTTATATGGCTGAAGCTGCAAACGTTCCTGATGTATTAAAAAGAGAAGGGCATTCGTTAGATTCATATATTGTGTACCCTACAAACGGAATATTTAAAAATCAAAAGGAAATTGATGATGCTCCCGCAAAATTAGCAGGTACAGTACCTGGTGAGCCTAATTATATTGATACAAATAATGATGGTAAAATAAATGCAAATGATAGAATACGCCTTTATTCGTCAAATGTTCCTGAAATTCAATTTGGTTTCAGCGGTGGATTAAATTACAAAGGTTTTGATTTTAATTTCTTATTTCAAGGTCAAGCCAAAGCAAAAACATTAGTATTCTTTGATCAATCTGGCGCTAAACCTGAATTTACATATTCAGATAGATGGACACCTCAAAACCCAAATGCTTCTTACCCGAGAGCTTTTGCTCAAGGAGACAAATACAGTAGCCAACAAAACGCAATTGACTATACTTTAAATGGTGGTTTTCAAGGTGCAGATTTATATTATAAAGATGCCACTTTTGTTCGCTTAAAAGAAGTAGAACTAGGTTATACTTTTAGCAAAGAAAAAATGAAGTTTGGTGATCTAAAACTATTTGTAAGAGGATTTAATTTACTTACTATGTTTTCTGACATCTATAAATTAGGTTTAGATCCAGAAGCTGCTGGTTACAATAACTTTAGAGAAAGTACATACCCTTCCTTAAAATCGGTTTCAATGGGTTTCAATGTTAGTTTCTAATTATAAAACGAATCGCATTATCTTAAAATTTAAATTAAATATTTTAATAAAATGAAAAAAATAAAATTAATATATATAGGTGCTTTCATTAGCTTTTTTATGGCTACAGGATGTAGTGACGTTTTAGAAACAGAAGCCTCAAACGCATTTGGTGAAGACTTAATTTATTCTGATCCCGCACAAGTAGAAAAATTACTTTACAATGTTTACAACAGCACCGAAAGTTGGTCAGTTAATAGAAGCGATTGGTGGGGAATTCGTTTTAATATTGAAAACGCTTCATTTGAATCTAAATTTAATTTTAAAAACTTAGATTTATTTAAAGAGCAAGCTGGATGGACCTCAAGCAATGTAGGGGTTTTAGGGAACAAATGGAGTAACTACTTTCATTATATCCGTTTGTCTAATGAATTTTTAGATCGTATAGATGATAGCGAAGCAATGCAAAAAGACCCTGCAAAAGTGGCTGTCTTAAAAGCCGAAATGCGTTTTTTAAGAGCTAATTGTTATAGCAAATTAATAAAATATTTTGGTGGTGTACCAATAATGGAACATGCTCTCGGCTTGGATGATGATTTTAATATTAAACGAAATAGCTATGAGGAATGCGTTGCTTTTATCGTAAAAGAATTAGATGAAGCTGCAGCAGTTTTACCTAGTACCCGTTCTGACGCTGAGTTTGGTCGTGTTACCAAAATGGCTGCACTAGCAGTTAAATCTCGTACACTTTTATATGCTGCAAGTAAACTACATGATCCATCATCAGCTCCTGTTAATGATCCTTTATTTGTTTATACTAAAACTACTAAATGGCAAGATGCCGCAAATGCCGCAAAAGCAGTTGTAGATCTAGCAGGTAGTCGCGACTTAATTGCCGTAAATAATGCTACAGAATATCAAAAACTATATTTGTCTCCTAATGCTGATATTATTTTTGCTAGACCATACAGTTCGCAATATTATGAATTAGGTACAGATGCTAATTCATTAAGTGACTTAACACAGTCGCCAAGTGGTTATGGAGGTTGGGGACTCTCCTCTCCTACTTACAATTTTACTTTGCAGTTTAATATGGCTGATGGTAGAAATACTGATGGTACAACTTTTGACGCTACAAAGCCTAATGACAATCGAGAGATGAGATATTACGCCGACTTGTTGTATAACGGAGCGCAGTTTAGAGGTCGTGATGTACAGTATTTCCTATCTGATAATCCAACAGATTTTCCTGATGGTTTAGATTCTTCAAAAGGACTTGGCAACACACAACACTCCTCTAAAACAGGGTACAATATTCGCAAATTTCAGGATGAGTCAGTTGACGTTGCTGGAGGTATTTCTTCAAAAAGACCTTACGTATTGTATGGTTTAGCCGAAATTTATTTAAATTATGCCGAAGCTTTATACCATTTAGGAGATGAAGGAACGGCTCGCATCTACTTAAATAAAGTTTCTACCAGGGCTTTACAGCCTATTATAACAGCATCTGGAACTACTTTATTAGAAGCTATTAAAAGAGAGCGTCGCGTAGAACTTTGCTTTGAGGGACACAGTTTCTTTGATGAAAGAAGATGGATGGATGAATCTCACCTAGCCTTCCCTGTTAAAGGGCTTAACTGGAGAAAAGATGCTAGTGGTAAAGTTTCTTTCACTCAAGTTACAGTAATTACTAAAGCATTTGATACAAAAATGTATTACTTACCTATTCCATTTACTGAAATCCAAAAAGCTCCGGCCTTAATTCAAAATACAGGATACTAATTTTTAATTTATACGTCATAAATTACCGTATACAACAAAGCCAAGAACACATTGTTCTTGGCATTGTTGCTTTTACTACCCGCTTAAAGTAGCTAGCATTATTTATTAATCTATAAAAAAATAGTAGCCAAAACTCCTTTAATTAACACAAAGGGTCTTGATATAGAAATAAGTAAAGCAATCAAATAGTACAGTTAATCTGTATCATCCTTAAGATTTCATGCTACTACCCTACTTTAACATAGAGTGAATTACTATTTCACGCATCTAAAACCGATATGATTTGCTGCAGATTTTACTTCGCCATTTCCTCGAGTACCTAACATATAACGTGTACAATATTGCTCCGTACATAAAAAAGAACCACCACGATGCACTCTTTTTGGTAAACCCGGTTCAGCAGGATCATTAAAAGTGGCTGGTCCTTGCGGATTTTTACTAACTTTATTTTCACTTGCTAATTGAGCATAATAATTAGCGTCATACCAATCATTTACCCACTCCCAGACATTCCCAGACATGTCATATAAACCGTATGCATTTGCCTTGTACTGAGCTGTTGGAGCTATTCCGGCAAAGCCATCTTCAGCAGCATCTGCACCATCAACTGGAAATTTCCCTTGATAGATATTAGCCTGAAATTTACCATCTACTGTTAGTGTATTTCCCCAGGCATATAATTCCCCTGATTTCCCACCACGCGCTGCAAATTCCCATTCGGCTTCAGTAGCTAATCTTTTACCAGCCCACTTGGCGTAAGCGATTGCATCTTCATAACATACTTGTACCACAGGGTAATTATCTTTTCCTTCTATCGAACTATCTGGTCCTAGTGGATGTCTCCAGTTTGCTCCACCTACATAGCCCCACCAACGTAAGTAATCATTAAGCGGAACTTCTTGTTTAGTTGGCATAAAAACAGCCGTACCAGCAATAAGTTTGTCGGCAGGAACTCCTGGAAATTCTTCTGCAGTGGGTTTGATTTCGGCTACAGTAACATATCCTGTGGCTTTTACAAAAGCGGCAAATTGTTTGTTAGTTACTTCAGTTTTATCCATCCAAAAGCCATCAACATAGACTCTATGAACTGGGTTAGCATCATTTGTAATCCCTTTTACACCGCACAAACTTTCGTTACTAACACTGCATCCCATAGAAAATTCTCCACCCGGAATCCACACCATACCTTCTGGAGCATCTATCGGTTTATTGTTTTTATTTTCGATGGTAGAACCAAAGCGTACTTCCTTATTTGAATCATCAGTATTTATCGATGCATCAGCACTCTTACTATCTGAATTCTTAAAAAAATCAGACGAAGTAACGATATAACCAATCAGTAATAGCGCTACTAATGGTGCTAAAACATAAAGTATTTTCTTTTTAGAAATCATAAAATTATATTTTAAAATATTTCAATAAATTGCAACGGCAATACTACAACAAATTTATTTTTGAATCATAGCAGTTTTTCCTTAACGTAAAAAATAAGGTTAGAATTTATTTAAAAACTCTAACCTTATTTCTTTTAGTGTTATTTCAAACTTCGATTAATCAATTTTAAATGTATTAGGAAACTGAGCCATATTTTTGTCTTTCCAAACTTGCTTTAATTCTACTGGATCAAACCATAATGGCTCTTCGTGACCTTCACTCCATTTTTTAGCTCCAGCTACCATAATTTTTAGTTGCTCAGGATGTTGCTTACTTATGTCATTCTTTTCACTTATATCCTCATTAATATTGTACAATTTCCAAGGACCGTTGTAGGCTTTTGTAGCTTTCCATTGGTCTAATCTAACCCCTACATCTGAGAAACCTGAACGGTGACGCATAGCAAATATCATTTGTCCTTTTCTAGGATTATTTCCTGTAATAACATCGTTCCAAATGTCTTTCCCATCTAGTTGTTTTTCTTTTGGAATAGCAGCATGTGCTAAACCAGCAAACGTAGGATAGAAATCTAAAGATGAAACTGGGTAGTCAAAATGCTTTCCTGCTGGAACATGATTAGGCCAATGGAAAAACATTGGAACTCTAAATCCTCCTTCATAAGTATCCCCTTTAGCACCTTGAAGCGGGTAGTTATTAGCCCCATGATCTACTCTACCGCCATTATCACTCAAGAAAACAATTAAGGTATTATCAAATTGATTCGTCTCCTTCAAGGCTTTTACTAATTCTCCCACACCTCTATCAACGGCATATACCATGGCAGCAAAGGTGCGTCTGTTTTTATCTTTAATATCCTTGAATTTCTCTAAATCTTCCGCTTTAGCTTGCAACGGAGTATGCGGAGCATTGTAGGCTAAATAAAGAAAAAATGGCGTTTCTTTTTTAGATGCATCTTTTACAAATCTAACGGCATCATGAGAAAACGCATCAGTTATGTATTCTGTTTCTTTCGTTTCTTTCCCATTTCGAAGCAAAGGAAATAAATATTCGAAAATATTTTTATTGCCTGCCTTCACTAAATTCTCATATTTAGGTTGGTACTCATTTGGAAAATAATCATGACCTCCTCCTAAGAAACCAAAAAACTCATCAAAACCTCTATTTTGTGGTTCGTATCCAGGAACAGCGCCAAGATGCCACTTTCCTATGATTCCCGTATGATATCCTGAATCTTTCAAAACGCTACTAATAAATTTCTCTGATAACGGAATTCCAGTTCCTACAGTTCTCTCACTGTTTGCAGGCAGGTTAAACTGAGAACCAAATTCATGTGGATACTTACCCGCTAACAATCCGGCTCTACTAGGGCCACAAAATGGATGTGCAACGTACGCCGAGGTAAAAATTGTTCCTTCTTTAGCTAATTGATCAATTTCTGGAGTGGTAATATCCTTAGAGCCGTTAAAACCTACATCAGAATACCCCATATCATCCGTCATCACGATAATAATATTCGGTCTCGAAGACTTCGTTTCTGCCGTCTGTCCTTTTGCTCCTGTGCATGACGCTAATGTTGCAGCAAATAACACAACTAATACTTTATTCATATCTCTTTCTTTTTATTCGAAATTAAATTTGACAACAAGAAGTTGCACTGTCTTTCAAAATTATACTTTTTACATCGCGATTCGTACTTGTTTTTTATCCCGTTACTAATAGAAATTACCCTCAATTACTAGTAACGTCAACACTATCTAATAAATAGAGATCACCAGCTGCTTTGATATAAATAGCAATAGTAGCCACTGCTTTTTCCTCTTTTAAATAGGCATCAAAAGTAAACGCTTTTAACGGACTTACATTTCCTAATGTTCTTTTTTTAATGATTTCACCTTGATTGTTTTTTGCAATTACGATAGCTTTACCTTGGATAAAAACACCATAAGCACCATGAGCTATTCCGTCTTTTGTTAGATGGAGTTTTTGTGTAATTATACCTGTTTTATTCACATCAAGAATGGGTGTACTTGCTATTTTTGCTGCAGCTTGGATTTCGTTATAATCAAAACGCTGTCCAGGTTTTAAGGTGTGAATCGCTGTTTTAATTTCTGTTTCTAAGTACCCTGTTTCTAAGCCACTGTTGTAAATCTCAGCATTGGCACCATACTCATAATTTAGCTTTTTATTATAGGGTTCAAACATAGTGACAAAAGCGGTCTTTTTTAATTTGTCTACAAAGCCTATCCATGATTTTGCAGCTATAAAATGTACGCCACCCATCAAATCGTAATCATAATGCAACTCATATACCCCTGGAGCAACCTCCCCTTTCCAGTTTGTACCACTATTGAAATATTTAGCTACATCCTCTGCATTATTTTTATCTAATGGTTTCCTGTTTTTATTTACAAAATTCCATCTTGCTTGCGGTGTCAACATGATTTCAAATGATTTACCATTTGGCAATACATCCTTGTTAGAAATGGGAATATAAGCTAAAAAATTCTGTCCGTCTTCTAGTTGAGGTTCGCTTCTAGTAGGATGCTGACTGGTAATTTTAAGCCCTCTTTCAATTGTGGTTGTTCCCTTATTTAGCAAGCTATGGGTAATAAAAACCAGACTTTTCCCTTTCTCGATATACATACTACGCTTGTACTGCAGTTGCTCATCGTAATTAAGAACAGTACTAAATGTATTTGTAGTGCGATCAAATACTGGTACGGGAAGATTTTGAATTCCTGAACTCACATTAATCAGCTGGTGAGCGACTGCATCAGTAGATACAAAAGCGTCATACGGACTATCGCCCATTATAACCGGTGGCGGCCAGCGCTTCGTTTTTTCTCCATTACTGTTGACAGCAAAATTATCTACTGGTATGGGCACAAGGCGGTACCCACCAAAGTTGCGCCAGTCTTGCATTTTAACTTTATCGTCAGCAGCAAATTTGCGTCCTAGCAGTTTAGGATTTACCCATAATGAAGCTGTTTTACCCAAATCAAATTGGAGCATTCTCCCTGCAGCGTCTGGTACTACAGCAACAGTAATAAACTTGTTTTTAGCAACTAATACATTGTTCCAACCCCAATTGTTGTAATTATCAACAACAGAAACGGTTTTGTAAGACTGCGCAAACATGCCACAACTTAGTAACAGCAAACTGTATTTTATGGGTAGTTTCATTCCTAAATTATTTTAATAGTTTCAAAAGAGACCTCTTTTTCAAAGGCATTATATTCTCAAACTAAATGTTTCAACGGTAAGCGTGCGCTTTTTTACTTTTGCTCAGAGACCGATACAAAGTACACTTCGTACGGTTTTAATAGTGGTGTTGCAGCAACTGCTACTCCATTAATCAAATCAGTACATACAACTCCATGTGTTGAATTAGTCATTTTAAATTTTATCTGTATCGCTTCCTTTCCCAAATTAATAACCGATAAGACCTGACGGCCGTCCTTAGCTGTAACGCTTCTCCAAGTACATTTTTTCTTAGCTCCTATAACAACTTCTTCAACAGTTACCTTAGGCATATGGTCAAGATTTTGTACTATTTCGAGTGCTGACTTTTTCATATTCTCTAAAACAGAAACAATTTGTAACATACCTGCCGCCTTCACTAGTGGCTTTAAAGGACGCCCATATTCATCTGATTTAAAACTTACATCGTCAATAAGTACTTTCCCTCCCTTGTTCAAATAGCTTTGTACTGCATCAAACTCCGCTTGAGTCACTTTCTCTGTTTTATAAATTGCGATAACATCCCAATTTTTACTATCAATTCGCTGGATACTGTTACTTGTAGCAAAACCTAAAGGCAAGCCTTCAAAATTTAAACTCTCGTACAGCTTAAAAAGATCATCCATATAAGTGGCCTTTTGATTTGCTGTAGTTTTAGAATAAAAAACTCTAATTGGTTTGCGTTGCTCCTGCATTGCCGTGATCTCTTCACTAAAAGTATTCAAATCAATCATCGTGCTCTCTAGCTCTTGCGTCACTCTAGGCTGTTGATTAAGTGAACCCGCATAAGCATTTGTCAATTTCTTCTTGAAAGAACCATCCTCTGCTCTGGGCCAGTACCAAGTTTGCGTAGCATTTAATCCTAATGTATGTGCCGCCCAAGTTACCGCTCTAACATATTTGGGATTCATGTATAAATCCCTAGCGTGGTTTGTTGTTATTAAGTGACTTTCTGAATTAAAATTAATTTGGTCAGGCTGTATTGATTTTAGAAAGTCATACCCCATAAACAGTTCTCGCCAACCTAATACGTAATCAGCTTGCCAGTCGGCAGTTTCTCTTGTATTATTGTAATGCGCTGCAACATCATTACCGTTGATACCACTTAAGGTAGTCAAAGCCTCAAAATCGATACCACTATCAGCATCATTATTCGTAAAAATAGAAGGCATTATTTTCAAATGTACTTTTGCTGCCGGGTCATATTTAATAATTTCAGCTTTTAAAAACGCGATCCATTGTGTAACACGCTCTTGATTAAAGGTGGTCCAATCGTACCATTTTGCTGTTCCCATTGTCGAAATATCAATTGGTACAGCAGTGGCAACTGCATCAAAGTTTGAAAAATTGGTTCCCCATAGTGCATTTAACGCTGCAATAGAATCATGTTTGTCTTTAAGCCAGGTGATGAATTTATCAATAGTGTATTTAGACACATCTGATCTAAAATATACTTTCTTCTTTCCGTTTGTATAATTTGCCCAGCGCGGCTCGTTTACCAGCATGTAGCCTAGTTGCGAGTAGTTTTTAGCTGCTATAAACGGAACCGTCTTTGCAAACAAATCACTCATCATGTTTCTAGCGCCAGGATTATCAATGTCATAAGCTGTAAATGGTTTTCCTATGATTTTATTAAATTGATCCCCGTAAGCTTTTGCCGTCCATTGCGGCACATTATTGTTTGCAATAAAAATAAATCCTGCATTTCCAGAAGCTTTTTCTTGTAACTCTTTCTTTGTTTTAGCTACTAATTCTCCTGTTTGATCGGCTAATTGCATCGGACTTAAAAGGTAGCCGTCTAGCTGTCCAAAATAGTCTGTTAGTTCCTTCGTTTCTGGTTTCCATGTGTAATCAGATAGAAACACAGGTCTATCATTATATAGTAATTGATCTTGCTTAACGACAATTTTAGACCAATCTATTTCCTGATATGGCTTTCTACTAATTTTTCCTTCTTTAAGCTGTGTTGCGGTATTTATTGATGCATCAAGCATTGTTAGGATGTCTTTCCTTTCAAATTCAGGTAGTTCTTGAGCTAGTTTCCCAGCTTGATCCTTGTACATGTTAACCATCTTAAAGGCATCTTGATTAAAAGCAACGTTTTTCTCATCCCAGCGAGCATATTTTAAAAATACTTCGGCAACACGTACCGTCATCTTTTCTTTGTAAGAATCAATTTTTCTATCCTCTAGGTCGTGAATCAGCGTTTGTAAATTTGCTATTTTAGAAGTTACATTTATTTCTGACGTTTGCGCTTGTACATTGGTTGCTAAAACCATCAAAACGCCAAAAAGTACATTTTTTTTATTTGTCTTCATTTATATTAAACTAGTTTTACTTTTTAAATTGGTACTACTGTAATTCGCTAAGTAAAAACATTTATGCTATTAAAGAGTTCTTAAATTTACCTCTCATTACTATCATATTATCTATTTTAAAATGCTTTTTTTTTGGATATGTTAAATTTTAAAGTAATTTTCGGGTAAAATCTTTATAGCAAAGGGTAATCTTAATGATTAAAATAACTGACATATTTTCCTTATTTGTAATTCGATCTATTAAACTAAAAACGTAATTTACTTTAGCTAACTTTTATTCGATGAAAACAAAACAACTACTCCCACTTTTACTACTAGCAGTACTTAGTTCCTACAGTGCTTTTTCGCAGAAAAAGAAACAACCCAATATCTTATTCATTGCAGTTGATGACCTGCGCGCAGAGTTAGGAACCTATGGCTCAGAAATTGTAAAATCTCCTAATATCGATGCTTTGTCTCAAAACGGAGTACAATTTAACCGTGCGTATTGTCAAGAGGCTATTTGTGGTCCTTCACGTGCTAGTGTCATGACTGGAGCACGCAATGAGACTATAAATGTAATTGACTTGTTTCAAGATTTTAGAGAAAATGTACCAAGCATTGTGACGATCCCACAGCACTTTAAGGAAAACGGTTATGAAACTGTCTTTACAGGAAAAGTATTTCACCCTGGGTTTACAGATGATGAAATGTCTTGGAGTAGAAAACCGGTGAAGGTACAAGTGGGTGATAATGTACCTAAGATATCTGGAGGATATGCGCTTGCGGCAAGCCAAGAGATGTATGCAAAAAATAAAGAAGAATTAGAAGCTAAATATGGCGCCAAACTTATTCGTGAGAATTGGCTAGATAAAGGTCCTGCCTTAGAATCTGCTGATGTACCAGACGAAACCTATGATGATGGATACAACACCTTGTCTGCAATTGCAACGTTAAATGAAATGGTTAAGAAAGGGGACAAACCTTGGTTTCTTGCACTAGGATTTAAAAAACCACACCTTGATTGGATTGCTCCAAAAAAATACTGGGACCTGTATGACGAATCAAAAATTCCAATTGCGACTCAAGTTAGCCCTCCTATTGATGGTGCAAGTATGGCGCTATCAGAATCCTTAGAGCTACGCGTTTCAGCAGACATGCCTAAAACGGGTGAATTTAGCCCTGAATTACAGAGGAAACTAAAACATGGTTACTATGCGTGTATCAGTTATATAGACGCTCAATTAGGAAAAATGATCCAAGCCTTGAAAGATTCTGGCGAGTATGACAATACTGTGATCGTATTATGGTCTGACCACGGATTTAATTTGGGAGAAATGGGATATTGGGGGAAAGCAACCAACTATGAGATTGCCACTCGCGTACCGTTTATAATTTCTGCACCTGGTGTAACGAGCAAATCCAAAGGCCATCAATCAGATGCTACCGTTGAGCTAATTGATTTATATCCTACTTTATGTGAATTAGCGGGCATCAATAAACCGGCACATTTAGAGGGTCAAAGTTTAGTTCCGTTTTTGAAAAATCCTGCTGCAAAATCATCAAAACCTGCATTTAGCGTATTTCCAACACCAGCTTTGCGTGAATGGGCAGCGCGTCCATTTACACCGCCGTTTAGAACTACTTTCTTCATGCCGCTAATCGAAAAAATAGAAGCAAAAATAGAGGCTCAAATGGGTGACAAGTGGGATCGAAAAACCTTTGAACAATTTGTAATGGGCTACGCAATGCGAACAGATAATTATAGAATTGTTGTTTGGAAAGATAGAAGAAAACCCAACGATACGCCATTATACGTAGAATTATACGATCACGTAAAAGATCCAAATGAAACGGTAAATATCGCAAAGCAAAATCCAAAAATTGTAAAAGAATTAATAGCTTTATCTAATAAAAAGCAGTCGTAATTTATTAAGATAGTATTGAAGAATCCAGCGTAGAAAGACTTTCTATTGCTGGATTTTTTTTTGGGTAGATTACTGATTTAATTTTATAATAGGTACGGCTGAATTCACTGATAAACGGTAGTGTAATACTGCTAGCTAGTTATCTCAACTAAACTAGTATCAATTAAACATTTTTCTGTGAAGCGAATACATTCAAGCATAACAGCAGCAATAATCAATAACGACACTTTCTTGACACTATTAAAACTTAATTCTTAGCTTGAATCATAGCGCTACCTCTACCTTATTAAAATAGCGCGTTATTACTCATTTCGAAAACAAAAAAACAGCCAAATGGTTGTTGAAAATTCAAGCCGATTAATTGTAATTATTCTATGCAAATCTAGATAACCTGAACATCTTTGATAATAAAAAGCCGTAAAAACAGAAACAAAACATAGTTTAAATAGAAAAATCCAGTACAGTAGCGAACTACTAATACTGGATTTTTACTAACTAATAAAAAAAAACCAACTTAATTAATGGGTTTTTCCAAAATACGAAGGATCACTCATTAACTTCATTTCCTTTTTAACTAACTCTGGACTTCTATAACGGTCCATTCGATCAATATCATACTTTTCAAATTTTCTTTTAAGCATCCACAAAGGTCGCTCTAAGGTCAATTCCCAACTAAAAAGTTGTTTGTACATCTTTCTAACTCGTTCAGGATATTTTGTAGCTAAATCGTTTTGCTCAGAGATATCTTTTGTCAAGTCATACAGCTCTGCTGGTCTATCAGGAAAACGAATTAGTTTCCAATCGTTCTCTCTATAAACAGCACGATTTTCTTTTTTCCAAAACATTGTTTCATGTGGTCTTTGTGTTTCCTCTCCTTTTAAATACGGTACAAGATTTACCCCATCAATGTCTTTCAAATCTGCGCTATTTCCTCCTCCTGCAACGTAAAAAGTAGGCAATAAATCTAACGTGCTTACCGGGTAGTTATATACTTGGTTTGCCTTTAATTGCGCTGGCCAACTCACTAAAAACGGCACTCTCAAACCGCCTTCTAAATGATTGGATTTTGTACCACTCAATGGTAAATTTATAGAAGCATTATTATCTGTAGGTCCGCCATTATCATTTGAGAAAACTACAATCGTATTTTCATCTAAGCCTAATTCTTTTAATTTATCTAGCACTTTACCACACGCTCTATCTAAAGCTAGGGTCATCGCAGCAACTTCTTGACGTACCCCTACTAGCTCTGGAAATTGTTTTAAATCTTCAGCAGTTGCTTCAACAGGCGTATGCACCGCGTTAAAAGCTAAGTAAAGAAAAAATGGCTTGTCTTGATTTCTTTCGATAAAAGAAACTGCTTTCTCTCCAAAAACATCTGTGGCATAACCATCAGGTTCTTCAAAATTCCCAAAACCATTCTCCATTCTCTTATCTAAGTTGTTCCCTTTTAAGTCTCCTTTGTAAGCATAGTAGCTACGGTCACCACCTCTAAAACCATAAAATTCATCAAAACCTCTTTTTAATGGATGAAAGCGATCTGCATCCCCTAAATGCCATTTTCCAATCATAGCACTAGTGTAACCTAGCTTTTTAAGATAATCAGCCATTGTTACTTGATCTAATGGTAACCCCATATCATCACCAAGAAACTTTGAACTTTCACTCATATAACCTGGTACATTGATTTCTTCATAACCAAAACGTTGCTGGTATTTACCCGTTATAAGTCCTGCTCTTGAAGGCGCACAAGTGGCATCAGTAACATAACCTTGCGTGAATTTTACCCCACGCTTTGCCAGTTTATCTAAGTTGGGTGTTTTCATAATCTTACTGCCTTGAAAACCAAAATCAGCATAACCAGCATCATCACAAAATAAGAATACAATATTGGGTTTCTTTTGAGCATTGACAGTCATTTGGAAACCAACAATTGTAAGTAGTAGTACTATTTTTTTCATAGCATTGTTTTTATTTATTTTTAGTAACACCAGCCTAACTAACATTATTTAACTACTGTTGCTTTACAAATTGACGCAAAAACATTTGATTTAATAAAGGTCATTTTATCATATAAGTATTCGATTTTAACCTTATTTGGCAAATAAAAAATTAAAATGTGTTTTTTTTAGCCTGAATTATTTTGAAATCGTTAATAATCAGTAAGTCTTGGATAATTTCTACCGCAAAATATTAGCCATTTTGCAGTTTCTTTATAACTCATTCTAATACTAACATAAACGACCAATTATGCTTAAATCTAAACTACTATTTTCGATTGCCATTCCTTTAATTCTATTGCCCGTTTCATGTAAACTAAAGCAAACTGATAGTGTATACAAGAAAAAAACAAATAGCTATCCTAACCAAATAACATTTAATGCAGCTGGTCAAAATCCAGAGGGAATTGCATTTGACTATAGTAAAAACAACTTTTATCTAAGTGCGATAAACAAAGAGCCAAAAATTGTAGCAGTAAGTTTAAATGGTATTGCTACGGTATTTTCGAATACTAGTACGGGTTCAAGTATGTCCAGTTTTGGTCTGGAAGTAGATTTTAAGAACAACCGTTTACTAGCCTGTGAAAACGATAAATTATCAGGAAATCTAGCCATATATAATCTCATTAGTGGAAACTTGCAGCATTCTATTGCACTAACTCCTTTATTAACTAACAAGAAGAGCCATCAAGTAAATGATGTAGCTGTAAGTTTATCGAGTGATATTTATGTAACAGGTCGCTTAGAGGATGTGATCTATAAAGTTAATAGTAATCTCCAACCCACTATTTTTTTCGAAAAAGAAGGCTTTTCAAAACCTAACGGAATTGTAGCGCATCCAGATGGCTATTTACTGGTAAGTTATAGCAATGCTCATTCACAACTAGTAAAAATACCGTTATCAAATCCAGAAGAAGCTACGATTATCGAACTAAAAGAATTTGAATTTGAAGGATTTGATGGTATGCTATTAAATGAAAAAAACAACATTGTAGGAGTATCATTTGCTGCAGATCAAAACAAAGACTATTATGTCAGAGAGTTAATTAGTACTGATAATTGGATTTCGGCGACAGTTGTCCATTCGAAAAAAATAAATAAAAGTACCACAATTGCCCAAGTTGCTCCCAACACGTACTATGCAATAAATCAAGATTGGTCCAATAAAAAAGCCGAAAACTGGACGTTAGAAAAAGTAACGTTTTAGTTTTCGGCTTTGTTAATTTGCTTTATTATTACCAAACAACAGGTAGAAAAACAGTCATCTCTGCCTGTCCTCTATTGCTCCAAGCATAGTAAGGAACTAGTTGCGCCTTATACGATTGAAATGCTGGCTTATTAACTGTTTGATACATATCATCTGTCTTTGCTGCTCTAATTAAGAGTGGCGCTTCGACGACAGTTATGCCACCAAGAAAATCCTCTTTATGTACAGCCTCTTTAGGACCGTTACCATCAAAATACACATCTAATATTGAAACGCCTCCAGGTAAATCTGGTGTTTCTAAACAGTATACAATAGGGCCTCTTTTAACCGCTACTTGATTTCTAACTTCTTCAATTCTATTGTGACCTTCGATTAAAGTAACCTCCATAGGCATGTCTAAAATGATAACATCACCCGCTTTCCAGGCTCTAGTAATCGTAGCAAAATTACCTGGATTGATGGTCGTAGTAACCGCTTCTCCGTTAACAGTCAAACTACTACCAATAGCCCAATTAGGAATTCTAACTTTAATATCAAAAGCATCATTCTTACATTCTTCAACGGTAATTTTAACGATACCTTTCCAAGGATAGTCTGTGTCTTGTGATAATTTAATTGCCGAACCATCTAGCAAATTAGTATCTAAGGTATTCCCACCAAACAACACTACTGCCACACCATTTTCAGATAAATTATAAGCCCATCCTGAACTTTTACAAATGGTCCTTACTAAGTTAGGAGGACAACAAAAACACTCAATATAAGGTTGTCGTACTGGGCTCTCAGTAACATCAGCATGAGATTCATAATCCCTAGAATTGTTGACCATACGCAACGGATTAGAATAAAAATAATCTTTTCCTTCAATACTAATTCCAGATAATCCACTGTTGTACAGTACAAGTTCTATAATATCTGCATATTTAGATTCCTCTTTTATAGCCATCATTCTACTGCTAAACATAGCATTGCACAAGTTAGCACAAGTCTCATTATAGGCAGTCATATTAGGCATCATGTAAGCGTCTATAAAACCTTCTTGAATCATATCTAAATTAGTCGAAGCACCAAAATGGGCTTGACCAACTGCTCCTGTTACGTACATCTTTTTGCCTGTAACATTCTCCCACAAGCCGTCTAATGCATCTATCAAGGCTTGTTCACCTGTTTCGGCATAAACATCAGCAGCACCTGCGTAATAGTACAAAGCTAAAACTGCATGCCCTACTGCTTCTTTAGATTCTCTCAGAGGCGTTCTTTCTTGCACCATATCCCCTATAGGATATCCCTCAGTCGTTGAATCGTGTTTTATTTCATAAGTCCCTCGACGGTTTATAAACTTTTCTGCTAGCTTTAAGTATTTTTCATCTCGTGTCGTTCTAAACAATTCCACCAGACCCATTATTTGCGTTTGGTTGAAACCAAAACGTTGATAATGCTTTGTATCAGGCATAAAATACGCACATAGTAAGTTGGCCATTTTCACCGCTATATCAAGAAAATTGCGTTGTCCTGTAATGCGATAGTGCACTGTACCTGCTATAAATAAATGCCCACAATTATACATCTCGTGGTATTTTCTATTTTCAAAACGGTCTGCTCCTTCTGTGATTTGGATATGAGTATGTATGTAACCATCCTCCTCTTGAGCTCTACCTATAACAGCAATGTACTCATCTAATTCTTTTAAAATAGACTCGTTTTTTGTTAAGCCATAGATATAGGTTTTGGCCTCCATAAATTTATAAAAATCACCATCATGCCAGTAGAACCCTTTATGCTCTCCCTCTTTTTCACCTGCAGCAATTTTAAAATTATTTAAACCATGACCAATATCTCCACACAATAAATCGCCCATGTAAGGAAGCATGTGATCTTCGGCCGTTTTTACTTTATCAGCCCAGAATCCGGTATCCCATTTACAGTCACCAAAATTGATACTTTTCAGTTTTACAAAAGGACTTTCAGAGTTATTTGTAATTGCGTTGTTATGATTGTTTGAACTTGTGCTCATAATGTGTGTTTTATATTCTAATCTTCTCTTTTATCTATTTTACTTTGTGCACTGCTATATCGTCAATATATAGTTTGGCCGCTTTTGTTTTGGGTAGGTCTGCTTTGCGAATTTCAATCTCCATTCCGTCATTAATTGCAGAAGCTTGTGCTCTAGAAATTTTTGCTTCAACGGTTACCCATTGTCTTCTCGCTAATTTTTCTAAATCTTTAAACTCGACTTCTAACTTCGGGTTTTGCAAAGTCACATGAATTGTATTTGCAATACGTCCTTGATCTAGCCACAGCTTCATAGATAAAGTAAAATCACCCGCCGGTAGTTTTAAAGATCCATCTGGCGTTTTAGCAATTACTTTTTCTGCTTCTAATTTTTCGTTTTTACCAAATCCTGTAAATTTGAGACTGTTCACTCCCGAAGCATAATCTCCTTCGACAATTTCTAAATATTTCGATGAAGGCGCATCAATCAACCAAAATTTTTGATACTCATTTGGTGTTGAATCTTCCGGTACCATTTTAAGTGGTCTTTTATTATTTTCGAATAAAATAGGGCCTTCAAAACCATAAAATGCACGGTCTTTAGCGAGTAAATTATCTGATGGCTTTTGCCAAACACGCATGTATTCGATTTCAAAATCAACCGGTAGTTCTTCTTTATGAGGCAAACCTAACCATTTAAAAATTTCAGAATCCAACCAAACTTCCATAGGATTATTTAGTACCCAGTCTGTCCCTACTTCGTCTTGTGAAAATTGATGCACTAATTTACCATCTATGAACAATTTTAAGTAATCCTCACCCCACTCTGCTCCATACACATGAAAAGCATCTGCGGTTCTATAAGGCAAATTTTCTGTGTGTTGAAAAACGTTTGTGGGTCTCGTTGCCGGAGGACTCCAGTCGTGTGCCGTTGCTAAATATGAATTTTCTTTAATGTTTCCCGTTTTAACTTTTGGGTTCCCCATTAATTCATAAACATCTAATTCTTGCTCGTAACCAATGGCCCAAAAAGCGCCAGTAATTGCAGCGTTACCTACTTTAGATTTTACTTCCATATAACCGTTTAAAAAACGTTTTTTAGAAATAACACCTGCCGTTGTGATAGGCAATGGTTTTCCGTCAATCATTCCATATACAGACGCTCCCATATTTCCATCGGCATACTCTTCTTTAGCAAATGGATATTTAGGTTCCCATGCTGTTCTTAATTTTAATTTACCATCTTTAACAGTCACATTATGAGGTGCAAATTGTGAGGGCGCTCTTCCTTTCCAGATGTAATAATCGCCGTTTTGCCCTTCTACAAACCATTTTGTAGTGTCAATTTTAGTACCTTCAAATTCGTCACTAATTTCTTCATTAAGTACCCAACCTTCCGTATTTTTTGGATCAGAATAAGGATTGTATTTAGCAGCAGCTGATTCTGTCTTTTGCGTCCTTTCTGTGCTTTGTGCCTTTGTACTGCTACAACCTATTCCCATTAATACGGTCAAAGGAAGTAAGAACAATGGTTTAACTTTTGTGGTTTTTAACATGGTAATTATATTTTTGTAATTTGTATATCGTCAATAAATAACTTAGCTGATTTAGTCTCTGGTAAATCTTCTTTTTTGATTTCGATTAGCATTCCATCATTCAGCTCTGATGGTTGATTTCTTGTAAATAAAGCTTCAACCGTCACCCATTGTCTCCTTGCTAATTTTGTAAGATCGGCAAAAACTACAGTTACTTTAGGGTTATTTAACTGCACGTGTATTTTATCTGCGATTCTACCTTCATCCAGCCATACTTTCATGCTAATTTTAAAAGACCCTGAAGCCAATTTCAAAGCTCCTTCTGGAGTGATCGCTTGCACTTTATCTGCTTCTAATTTTTCGTTTTTACCATAACCTGAAAAGGCTAAACTGTTGACACCAGAAGCATAATCACCTTCTACTATTTTCAAATATTTTGCAGATGTGCTGTCTATTGACCAAAACTTTTGATAATCATTAGGCGTTGAATCCTCAGGAACCATAGTAAGCGGTCTTGGATTATTTTCGAATAAAATAGGTCCTTCAAAACCATAAAATGCACGGTCTCTTGCTAATAAATTATCTGATGGTTTTTGCCATACACGCATGTATTCTACCTCAAAATCTACCGGAAGCTCTTCTTTGTGAGGAACACCTAACCATTTGAAAATTTCAGAATCTAACCATACTTCCATCGGATTGTTTAGCACCCAGTCTGTACCTAATTCTTTTTGATGTGCTTCATAAGTTAGCTTTCCGTCTCTAAAAACTTTTAAGAAATCCGCACCCCATTCTACTCCATAAACGTGAAAAGAATCGGCGGTTTTATAATTTACTAATTCGTCATTTCCAAACGCTTTTGTAGGACGTATTGCAGGCGGACTCCAATCATGAATCGCTGTTCTAACGGTATTAGATAAGATGGTTCCGTCAATTTTAGGGTTCCCCATTTGTTCGTACACATCTAACTCTTGTTCGTACCCAATAGCCCAGAAAGCGGCAGTAATAGCAGCATTACCTGCTTTTGACTTTACTTCCATATAGCCATTTAAAAATCTTTTTTTGCTAACAATACCTGCCGTCGTCACTGGCAGTGGCTTTCCTTCATGCATACCATAAACATCAGTGTTTGCACCATCTGCATAATTTTCTTTAGCAAAGTTAAAATTGGGCTCCCATTGTGTTCTTAATTTTAATTTACCGCCTTCTACAATTACATTGTGTGGCGCAAACTGTGAAGGTGCTCGCCCTTTCCAGATGTAATAATCTCCATTTTGACCTTCAACAAACCATTTTGTAGTATCGATTGTATCACCATCAAACTCATCACTTACTTCCTCGTTTAATACCCAACCACCAGCATTTTCTTGATCAGAAAACGGATATACCTTTTGGTGGATTGCTTTACTTTTGATAGCCGATTTACTTTGCTTTTTCTGCGCACAACCTATATTCGAAAATACTATTGCACTAACAAGTAATAGCAAATTAACACTGACATATCTCATCTCTTTTTGTTTTAATATTCGTTTAATAATAAAATTTTATTGACTTTAAACAGCTTGCAAAACCATGCTATTCAACAACATCTCGCTCTGACTTCTACTAATTTTAGCAACAGATTACTATGCTTATAACTATTTAATCTGTGGCTAATAATATTATTTCCTACAATACAACCCCACATACTTAAAGTCTGTAGTGCTTTAAATTCTAAATTATTTGTTCTGGAGTTTCAATTGAATTTCCTCAATAGTCATGTTTTTTGTCTCTACTAAATAGCGGTACAAAATCACTAAGCCTATAGCTACAGTCACTGCATAAAATAGCAAAGTGTAACTTATTCCCATAGTGGCGAGCTGCTTAGGAAAAAATACCTGAACTAGCATACTCACTAAGCTTGTTATCAATGTAAAAAATGGGATTGCAATCCCTCTAATAGAATTTGGGAAAATCTCTGAGAACAATACCCACATTACTGGCCCTACAGAAAAATGAAATGCAGCAATAAAACTAAGTATTCCTACTAGTATCAAAATTGAATTAATAGTTGCTGCTTTTTGAATCAAAATACTCTCATAGTTACGTGCATCTACCGCGCCTAAATTATCTTCTAATGCTTTTTTAAATTCGATATCGCTACCATACTCCACACCCACAATAGGTTGCAGTCTTTGTACATTATCAACTGATGATAATGCTGTAATCGCTTCGGTAGTTATGGTATATCTCGCAGTTTGAAATCCGTAAAAACAAATCCCTAAACTTAGAATTATCCAGGCCATTCCCCATATAATTAATGGTCTACGTCCTAGTTTATCTACTAACAATAAACCTAAAATCGTAAAAACCACACTAGTTAATCCTACCCAAATAGATTGCATAAAAGCAGTATCTGATCCACCTCCAATTTGTTCAAAAACTGTAGGAGCATAAAATAATATTGCGTTGATTCCCGTAGCTTGTTGCGCAATGGCAATGGTGGTTGCAATAATTAAAATGACACGCATTTTTTTACTAAAGATTTCCTTTAATTGAGATACAAGAGAATGATCTTGAGAACCAGTAGTGATCTCATTTTCCATTTCTGAAATTAGAATGGTTACTTCCTCCTCTGCTTGAATTTTTCTAAGCGTGTTAATTGCTTCTTCTTTTTTACCATTAAGCATCAACCAAGCTGGACTTCTAGGAATAAAGAACAAAGCTACTAACCAGGCAAACGCAGGAATGATTTCAGATCCTAACATCCATCGCCATACATTGTTTTTTAAACCAGTACTCACTACCCAAGCAGCATCTGAGTTTGCATAATTTAGAATAAGATAATTAATAAAGTAAGCAGCTGATAACCCTAAAACAATATTTATTTGAGTCATCGATACTAATTTACCGCGCCATTTAGGTGGTGCAATTTCACCAATGTACATTGACGCAACAGAAATAGAACTAAAAGCCAATCCTCCTAAGAAACGAGAAGCGACTAGTGTCCAATATGTAGGTGCAATTGTTGCTCCTACCGCCGAAATTAAATACAATAAAGCAATGATTTTTAAGGTTGTTCTTCTACCTAAAGCGTTACAGGCACTACCTGCAAAAAACAGAGCCAACAAGACACCTATACTAGGAGCACCAACGACAATCCCTAATTGCATAGGATTTAAAGAAAATTCCTCAGTAATAAACTTTACTGTTCCTGATATTACCGCTGCATCTAAGCCAAAAACAAAGCCTCCAAAGGCTACAATTGTGGCATAAGTAAATGCGTTTCTTTTATATGAACTCATAACTAAATGATGTATTAAAAATTGGTTATTGGTTAGTTTTTGGTTCCGATTAAAATTTTATTATTGATCGAATTAATAGTTTGTTCGCTAGTTTCTCCATTTGACCAGGTCACTTTAACTTTAATTGCTTTATCACAAGAATCGAGTCCAAAATGGATAAATTTATTGAAGCTAAGTGAGTAAGATGCTCCAGTGGATCCTACACGTTGTATTTGTTTTTTGTTACAAGACTGCAATTCGACCACTGCTCCTAAAGCTGTCGCTTTTCCCGACTTAGAGTTGCCTATTTCGATAGTAACCGATTTATTTTTAGCAGCATTTTCCAACTCATTTTTGAACAAGTGCCATTTTCCTCTTTCGTTCCCAATGACTACATCTATTTTTCCATCTAAATCATAATCGATGGTTTCAACCGCCATCCCTATCGCTCCTAATTCATTAGAAACAATTGCTAAATCTTGGATAGGTTCAAATGAGGCGTTTCCAGAATTAAGATACAATACTGATTTATTGGGATGAATTAAATCGCCTCGTTTTACCATTAAAATATCTGCAAAACCATTGTTATCAAAATCAGCCACTGTTGCTCCTTCGATAAACTCATTCAAGAATATTTTTGACTTCTCGGTAACATCAGTAAATTTCCCTCCTTTATTTTCTAACAATAAGGTGCTTGGAGCTTTAGGGTGCTTGTAATCAGGATAGTCTACTACACCATGTACCACACCTGTTGCCGGAGCATTAAGAGATCCTGCGATTCTCCATTTATCATTTCCTACATAGCCTATGTAAAAACCAGATTTGTCTTTATAATTATCAGGAAACCCAAGAGAATTGCTGTTTACTAATCTAATGTTTTTACCAGAGTGCGTCTCTGCTGGGAATTTATAATCATACCCAGATTCTCCAATAAAATAAGTATCGGCATTAGGCCATTGTGACTGAAAATTTTCCATGTTCAATACATCGCCTACTTCAAGATCTGCAAACTTAAAAGCGCCCCTTTTTGTAAAAAAGCCCCATGTTTTACTTTCTTTATCAAAGAATGTTTCCCCTATTTCAAAATCTTTTGAGCGTGTAAAGAACAAATCGAAATCGCCATCATTGTCAAAATCTATTTCGTTAATACTCGTAACATCATCTATTTTAAATGGGAATATTTTATCTGTAACTTCTTTAAAAGTAAGATCGCCTAAACCTTGAAAAGCTTTCACAATGCCATTACCATACATAATGATATCTACAATAGCATCCCCATTAAAATCTGTTACTAGCGTTTTTTGACCGTCTGCTTTTATAGCAGGTAATTTAGATTTAAGAACTAGTTCCCCTTTACCTATATTTTCATAGATATAATTTTCACTTTCTCCTTTTTTATCTGCGTCAGGGAAAGCAAAATTTAATAGATCTAAATCACCGTCATTATCTAAATCTACAAACTTAACGGTACGACCGCGCATCATTTCTAGTGGTACATTAAATTCAGGAAGCTCAATAAATTCACGCTTTTTATTTACAGTGAACAATTTAGAATTTCGAGCATTACCACCAGAGCCACCGCCGCGAGCCATTATAATCTCTAAATTTCCGTCGCCATCAAGATCACCCACAGAAACTCCGTGAACGTCTCCTATTAATATGTCGTATGGTTTTTCAAATTTCCCTTTATTATTCCAGCAAACTTGTACGCCATAACCATGATCATTAATTAGCAAATCAAGATAGCCATCGTTATCTAAATCGACTACAACAGGCGCGTCCCACTTTCTAAGATTTTTATCTTTAATGGAAAACTCCTTACCCACTTCGGTAAAGTTGCGATTTGCAGTAGCAAGCGCTGACTCTTGACCATTACTTACATTAGCTAGAATGCAACTTACGGTAAAGGCGTAAAGTGCAACCTTTAAAGGTTTATTTATTATCTCCATTTTAAATATTTCAAAAATTAGATTGCAGTAGACACTCTTTTCTTCACCAAATAATCATCAAGTGCTAAATGTGAACAGTCATGCCCGATACCACTATTTTTAATTCCACCATGAGGCAGGTAGATGGCATATTTCACTCCATTAATTTGAATTTCTCCAAAATCTAAATCCTCTGTAAAACGTTGAATTCTTTTGTGATTGTTTGTAAAAAGGTACGATGCCAATCCATACTCTGTGTCATTTGCCATTTCTAGCACTTCGTCATCTGTATCAAAAGACATGATTCCGGCAACAGGTCCAAAAGTTTCTTCTCTAAACAAACGAGAATCTGTTGTGATTCCTGACACTACAGTTGGTTCCATCCAGTTTCCATTTTCTGGGAAACCCGCAGGGATTTTTCCACCGTACTCTAATTTTGCTCCTTTGCTTACAGCATCGGCCACTAAATCAAACATTCTGTTTCTAGCTTTTCTGTCCACTACAGGTCCCATATCAACTGTTTCATTAGGATCAATACTAAACCCTAATTTAATTTTTGAAGCCCTATCGATATAAGCAGCTAAGAATTTATCGTAGATGTTTTTATGTACAAAAATTCTATTTGCTGCCACACAAATTTGTCCTGAGTTACCAAATTTTAATCCAATTGCTAAGTTCAAAGCGGTATCAAAATCAGCATCTTCAAAAACAATAAAAGGTGCATTTCCACCCAATTCCATTCCTAATTTTTTGATTGATGTAGTACTATCTGCAATGATTCTTTTTCCTGTCGCTGTAGAACCAATCATGGTTAATACCGCTGGAATTGTGCTTGTTGTCATTGTTGTAGCCACTTCTGCAGAAGGACCTGCAAGAATATTAACAACTCCTGCTGGAAAATCAATGCTGTGCAAAATTTCGCCAATAATATAAGACGACAAAGGCGACATTTCAGAAGGTTTGATAATCAATGAACATCCGGCTGCCAATGCAGGTCCGATTTTGAAACCAACATTCAATAACGGAAAATTCCAAGCCAAGTAAGCCACGGCTACACCTGCAGCCTGCTCGACCATCTTGTGTGTATGCGTGTGCTCGTAATCAGGAATTTGCTCTTCTCTACGGTTTTTCATTGCTGCAGGATACCATTCTAATGCATTGGTAATGGCTTCGATATCTTCTGCAGATCCAGCATAGGTTTTACCCATTTCGTGCACCATTGCCGACCGTAATTCTGCTTCTCTTTCGATAATAGCCGTTCTCAATTTTGTCATCCAAACGGTACGTTCAGCCAAAGATAATTTCGACCAAAATTTAAATCCTTTTTGAGCTGCGATCAATGCTTTTTCGGCATCTGCTTTTCCTGCTAAGGCAACTTGAGCGATAGCTTCTCCAGTAGCTGGACAAATTACTGCTGCTTTTTCACCACTCACTGCATCAACTAATTGACCGTCTATATATAATTTTTTATATCCAAAATCTTGTGTTTTCATCGTGTTTTTAATTTGGTAATTAAAGTTTTAATTTAATAGTATCTTTTGAGATTGCATACTGTTTCAATATGTCCTCGTCAACATCTATCCCTAAACCGGGACGATTTGGGACTTCAAGATAACCATCTTTCATTACTATCGAAGGGAAAGTTAACTTTTCTCGAAGACCATTTTCTGTTTGATCGTATTCTATTAAAAAATTTGAATTGTACATTCTTCCTGGTATGCACTCCATATTAGCAATAAAATGCAACGCCACATGGATTCCTATTGCCGTTCCCCAAGTATGCGGAACGATATCTACTCCATTTGCCGTAGCTAATGCCGAAATACGTTTGGCTTCTGTGAGCCCTCCACTACTGCAAATGTCTGGCTGTAAAATATCAACTGATTTATTTTGAATTAATTGTTGGAATCCAAAACGCAAATATTCGCATTCACCTCCCGCAATTGGGATTGTCGTTTTTTGCCTTAACTCATTATATTGCCCATAAAACTCTGGCGAAATAGGCTCTTCAAACCAAGCAATATCATATGGCTCAATCAATCGACTCAATTCTATTGCTTCCCTCAAAGTATAGGCATGATTAGAATCGACCATTAACTGAATATCAGGTCCTAAAATTTCGCGCATTTTCTTCACGTTAGCAACATCAGCTTTGATCCCTAAACCCACCTTCATTTTCATGGCTCTAAAACCTTGAGAAACATATAGTCTCGCTTCTTCTTCAAAATCCTTAGACGGATTATCGTGACATGAAAAGTACAAACCAGTTGCATAAGGTTGGATTTTTGTGCGATGCGCACCACCAAGTAAAGTCGCAATTGATTGCCCTAAAATTTTACCTTTTAAATCCCATACCGCAATATCAATTGCACTCATAGACGCCACTAAGATTCCTCTACGAGCATAATCTAGGGTTCTACGGTACATTCTATTCCAGATTACCTCATTGTCTAATGGGTTTTGACCTATAACCATAGGTTTCAAAAATTCGATTCCAGCCTCAAGTATACTTGCAGGTCCGTAGCCTTCTCCCCAACCGTAAGTACCGTCAGAGCAAGTTATTTTCACTACACAAATACATCTTTCAGCATATTCCCATTGCGAAAAGAAAAAACTTTTAGACAGCGTATCTTTGAGTACATAGGTTTCAATTTTTTCAATAACCATAACAAATAATTTAGTTTTAAGGATTCATATATAATTCAGCTTCCTAGAGGTATAGGCATTAAAATGAATGTTGAATTATTTTTTACTAAATTATATGTATTACAAGCTTTTTTAAGTCAATAAATTACCTAAGAAGTAGCCTATTTTATCTCTTTATTATGAGAAAACAATAAAAAAATGGGTAATTTTTTTACTTATATAGATTATTTGTCTAATAAAAAACTGAATTACACAAAGTCAATTTACTTTGCATAACTCAGTTCTTTTATAGTAATAAGCAACTATAGCGCTGCATGTTAAGTGCTTTCAGATTGTGTTTAAGAGTAAAATCTGATTCTTATAATTTAAAGTAACTGTCAAGCTAGCTAACAGTTGTTGCATTATTTATTTATTTTGGCTGTTGCCAAAGTAGCTCTAATTTTAATAATAACTTTTGTAGTGCATAATAGCATTCGAATACAATTACTAATTTCCTAGTCTAGCCTGAGCACATTTATTATTCGAATAAAGACAGCTTTGTATTACTCGTTATCAATCCTACCCCATTATATCGAAACAAAATTAAGCTCTTTTTTTATTCTTATTTGCACCCTTAGACTTTGTGTCTTTTTTATTGTTTTCCGTTGCTGTTTTCTCTAAACAATCTGCATTTCGTTCCACTTTCGTTTTATCACAGCCATTAACCGCCATTGATTTGTAAATAAAATTATCTGGTAATAAAAAATCAGAATTGGTTTTTGTAATTTTTCCAATATTGATTTCGTAACAACCACCATCACTCCCATTTTTACAACCGCTTTCTAAAGTTGAGTTGGCTCTAAAAACACCAATTGAACGTCCTGAAGTACTCTCAAAATCAGGATTCTGACATTTACTTACCATTTCTTTACGCTCAGCGCAATCAAAAAACATAAAATCCTTAGACTTTACTTGCGCTCCTTTACCACCAGTGACAGTAATATCACCCACATAAGAGCGACTATCAAAAGTTCCAATATTATCGACTCCAGTTTCTTTTCTATCCTTAAAACCTGCGGCTAGTTGTACCGCAAAAGTGGAATTAATTGCAGTAATCCCTTCGACATCTACTCTACCTTGATCGACTCTATGCGGAGAAATTGTTAGCGCAGCATCTCCTTCTTTTATCGTAATATTTCTACCTACAATATCATCTACGGTTTGCACATTTAATTTTCCAGTTTCGCCACTTCCCGTTTCTACTCGCAAAGTTACGCCACCCACTCCTTCTAAGTTTTTACACAAAATAGATTTACCAGCCTGAATTTGAATCACTCCATATCCCACATGACTATTAGTTAACAAAACATTCTTAACAATGCCTTGTCTTGCAACTTCATCGCGGTTGCTATTGTCAGGTAAATTCAAAGCAATAGCCGAAAATGGTGTGTAAGAATCAATCACTTTAAAACCAGAGAACTTAAAATTTCGCACATTACAAGCTGTAATTATTTTCATTCGGTAATCTCCTTTTGGAAACCTAGCGGTAAACCAGTTTTCTTTATCTTCTTCATCTTCTTCTGCATTAGTTATCGCTACATTTTCAACAAGAAACTTTCTACCCACTTCAAAAATAGAATTCCCCATTTTTTTTGCTGTTGCATCTAGAAAAGGTTCGATAACCACCTCTTTATCTATCTTTAACTGAATATTAGAACGCAGTAGCACATCAATTAAATAGTAGTTCCCTTTTCTCAAATGAATGATTCCTCCGCCACTTTTTGATAAAGAGGCAATCTTGGCGTTTAGCAAAGCGCTATCTGTTCCATCATTCTTTCCTGTTAATTTGATTTCGATTTCTTTATTCGGAATTTTATTGGTGTAAAACCTATTTTCATTATCCGTTAATCGGTCTTGAGCCAAGGCTGTAATTGTCGTTAAGAACAGCATGATTGCAATTGCTTTTTTCATTATAGTTTTTATTTATTTTTTAGTAATACCAGATTAAATGCAATCACAACAGTGCTAAATTATAGGTCGCATCTACTATATATTAGACCTTAAATAACGGCAATAGTTTAAGCAGCTCGTATCACAATTTATACATTTAACGTTAGTTTACGATTTATACTTAGCAAACAAAAAGTCTGAATTAAAATGATTGTTCCCTCCTTTCTCAAAAAAAAATCCCGAAGGAAATTCCATCGGGATTAATTACTAATAAACTAATAATTCAATTCTTTAATTACTAAAATACTTCCTGATAAGGATCTAGCATTAATTCTAAAATTAGCAAGATCATCATAGAATCAGTAGTTAAATTTACTTTGCTCTAGCAGTATTTACTGCATCGCAAATAGCTTTGAAATGCTGATAAAGCAACTCATAATTTTTAGCTTCAATTAATTTTTTATCGAATAAAGAGCCGCCCATACCCACACCTATAGCGCCAGCTTGAAAAAACGACTGAATATTATTAACATCTACACCTCCTGTGGGTAGTAATTTTATGGTGTCTAATGGCCCCAAAATATCTTTTACATAGCCAGGCCCCATTTGCGTAGCTGGAAAAATTTTAACTGCCGTAGCGCCTAGCTTGTTTGCATTATAAATCTCTAGAGGAGTGAAAGCACCAGGAAATATAGGAATGTTATTTTCATTACAATACTTCATTACAGCTACGTCCATTATTGGAGTGACAATAAATGTTGCGCCTGCCTCTAGGGCTTGCATTAGATCATCCATGGTGCAAACTGTTCCTGCACCCACATTTATCTCTGGATGATTTGCAGCTACCGCTTTAATAATGGCACAAACATTATCAGAGTTCATCGTGATCTCTAGTGTCGTCAAGCCTGCTTTTTTATAATAAGGTAATATTTCTTCAATTGTTTCTAATGATACATTGCGGATAATCCCCACAACGGGCATTTGCTCAAAAAGTTCTGGTTTATAATTTGTTCCCATAATCAAGTGTTTTTAAAGTTTGTTTTTTAAAATATTCCATTGCCCTTTTACTACTGAAAGATCTACTAAATGGGCTTCTATAATTTCTGTTTTTGACTCTAAGCCTAGCACACAAATCGCTTTGTGGTACAGTTCAAACAATTTTCCTCCAGCGCATAATTTTATCGAATCACAATCAAATTGGCGTAAACTTTGCAGTTCCTCACCAATTAGTAAGCCACTGAGGTAATAGTAATTTTCTACATTCGATTTTTCTTTGAACAACGTATTTGTTCGAATAGTAAAAAGCGTATTCAAGAGTGATTTTCCTTCCATAGCCTTAGCAACACCTTGTTCAAATGCGCTTAAAACTGCTGTATTATAATCTGTTCGTTCTAGCGAAGCTTTCAAAATAGTATGCTCTGCGATTACGCTAAAAATTTCTCCTGTCATAAAAGTGAAAAAATTGATTATCTCACCATTTACACATACCACATGCTTGCTGTGCGTTCCAGGAGTTACAAAAACAATCGATTGCTTCTTGTCTTGCTCATTTACTAAACCTATAATTTCGACTTCTTCCCCTCTTATAACATCTGACTGTGACTTTACACCCGAAATTAAGTGTATTGTATTTGGGATGATATCTGAATTTATTTGTTCGATAAAAAGTGATTTACCATCTGTTTTAAAAGGCAAGTTTGCATAAGGTAATTCCCTTAATCCAATGCTAGATGAAGCCATTCCAGAAATAACGATAGCCACATCTGAAGTGATTTCATTTGAAAAAAGAGCCAATTGATTTTTTAAGAAATTCAAAAAGTAGGTTTCTTTATCACCGCCAAAGTCCAACCATTCATTATAAATAGTTTTAATCCCTTTTGAAGAGACTACTTCTTCAATTATTTCCAAACTTGGAACTGCTGCCAACCTTAATCGTAGGTTTGTAGTTCCCCAATCAACACTTACAAAAGTTTTAATGTCTGTCATTTTTAAACCAATTAATAGATTCTAACAAATTTAGCAGAAGCTTCTAGTTATTTACCTTTGTAAATTACCATCTACTACATCATAATTACCTTAAATGAACCATTACATAATAGTAGTAATAACTGTAGTAAAACGCAGTAATAAAAGCCAGTACTGTCATTATAAAAGCACTAGCTTTTATAAAATCAATTTGATATTCTATTCTATAATTTTTTCTTTTGCCAAACACGCACGTATTCAATTTCGAAGTCTACAATACCGTCCTCTTTTTTATCATCAGGGCTATTTAATTCTAGATCTTCCTTACTATCTGGAACACCATGCCAAGGAAAAGTTTCTTGATCTAACCATATCGAAATTGGTTTTGTTGCAACATATCCTTTTTGGAATCCTTTGCTAATCGCCCATAAATCTATTTTTTCCTTAAAAGCTTCGGTGAATAATTTCCCGTCTATATAATATTTGATACCGTTTTGATCCCACTCTACACCATAAGTATGAAAAGCGTCAGCTACTCTAAAATCTAAAATATGATGCTCTGTGTAGACACTATTATTTCCTTTGACAGTCCAGTCATGAATAGACCACCATAATTCTTTATCTAATGCTAACTTACTTGGCTGCCTGTGATCACCAAAATGTTCAAACATATCGACCTCTAAACCCTGACCCATCGCCCAGAAAGCACTGGTAATCTCAGCATCAGCAGCTTTGCTTTTAATCTCCATATAGCCGTATTGAAAAAATTTTCTCCCAATAAGACAGGCGGTTGTAAGATTTTCAAATTTGCTTCTGGTGTTGTCTTTACCCCATGGTTTGTCCAAGTCTTTACTGAAGGGGAAATCAGGTTCCCATTTAGTCTCTAAGATTAGTTTGCCATTCTCTAAGCGGTAATTATCCCCAGAGAATTGCGATGGAGCACGACCTGTCCATACTTTCTTATTAGGTAAATCAGGATGTTTATACTCTGGTTTTCCATCTTTAAATTTCCCTACGACATACCATTTATTCTCATCTAATATAGGAGCATCAAACTCATCACTAACAGTGGTATTTAATATCCAATGGCCTTTATTTGTAGGGTCAGATAACGGCAGTAATGCTTTACCACTTGTTTCATTGAAATTGTTCTGGCTTACACATTTTACAAAAAATAAAGACAGTACTGCTGTACAAAAAACAGAAGTGTTTCTAGTAGTAATCATCATTTAAAATACTTTTATATTATTCAATCATAAACAAACTTATACCAAAGATATTTCATCAATTTACAGTCTGTACCTATGTAAAAAAAACGAAGAAATACTTGTAATATACAGTCAAAAATTACCTCATAACAGCGTTATTTTACCTGTTACCGCAAGTACTGCAAGTACAAATGCAAGCATGCGATAAAGTACCGCATAGGCAGTGCAAGTTCATACTGAAATAAATACTATGCTTTTTTGAGAAAAGTCGCTTTACAGCATTGAAAGGTATCTATTAAATGGGCTGCTATAAGTTATAGCGATAGCCCTTAGGTGTTTCACCCATAATAGCTTTGAACTGTTTATTGAAATTGGGAATTGATTTATAGCCTACATTATAACAAACTTCTGATATAGGAGTACTTTCTTGAATAAGCATTCGAGAAGCATTTCGTATTCTGATTTCGTTTAAAAATTCAGTAAATGATTTGTTAGTCATCTTCTTAAAAAAACGACAAAAGGAGTTAGTAGTCATACAAGCAACATCAGCAACATCTCCTAAAGATATGTCTGACTTATAATTCTCAGAGATGTATCTTATCACACTATCCAAACGATCAGGACTTTCGGTAGAAAATTGCCTCATATCACTTGATGATAATACAATTCTATCTTCGGGACTTGTTAAAGACAAGCGGTATAAGATATTTAAAAGACTCATCGATTGTTCTGCCGGTGAAACAGCCGTAATATCCATGAGTTCAGCATTTAATTGGTTAGCAATTGCGGCACTAAAACTAACGCCAAATTTAGATTGCTCCAGTAAGTTTTTAATACTATTAAATTCAGGATTGTCAAAGGTGTCTGTACCCATGAAATTGCTGGTAAATTTCATGATGATTGTTTCGACCATTAAATTCCCCTCTGACTCATAATAGGTTTCCTCATTGCGCCACAAGTGTGGTAAGTAAGAACCCACTAAGACTAAATCTCCGGCAGAAAAATGAGCCACACTGTCTCCTACAAAACGAATACCTGAGCTTCTTGATATGTATATTAATTCAAATTCTGCATGATAATGCCAGGCTGTATCTAAACAAGGCACTTCCTTTTTAAAAATACTAATTTTTTGACCTACAAAATTTTCGGGATTTTTTAAAACAAGTTTCATAGCAGTGATATTATAGATAGTTGTAGTTAGAGATAATATTTTACTATTACCTAATTAAAATTACCTCATCATGAACAATATTTAATTAAATTATGCATGATTAACATTACGAAGATAACAATTATATAACTATAAATTAATGAATCACGGAAAAACTGCTTAACAAAAATTCCATATCATCATTTAAGACCTTACAATTCAATAAAATCAATTATAGGCAGTATGATGCTCCTTATTAATTAAGCTGTCCAATATAAAAACAAAAAAAAGACATTAGATACTAATGATCTAATGTCTTTTACAATAAATGGTCACCTACCTACCATTTATATTTTTTATAAATGACTTCGTTTTAAATTACAGTCACAGTAAATGTTTGTTCAAACACCCAAACACCATCAACTAAAACCGATTCTACTTCTGGATCTCCTTTATAGATCACCTTATCCTTGAACGTATTTTTTAAAGTAATCGTGTAAGTACCTACCGTGGGGTACAAGATGTAAACCGTTTTATCAGTTGTCATTAGACCTTTATCTGCATCAATAAAAGCAGTAAGATCTGGCGGTATTCCAGTACCATCCCCATTTTTAAAACCTGTTTTTAAAAAGTTGCTACCTTCAGAAATTTTCCACTCATGAGATAGTGCACCTTGCGATAAATCAAATATCGAAATTGCTTTTCCTACACCTATAACCGCATTTTCAGTCGTTTTAAGCGGTGTACTAGCATACCAAGTTACATCAGAATAATTTGGAGCCTCAGTAACAGAATCATTTGAACACCCTGTAAGTAGCGCTCCTAAAAACAACATGCTGAATACTATTTTATTTTTCATCTTAGATATATTAATTATTTAGGTTAGGATTTCTTCCTACTTCATTACTAGGTAACGGCAAATACTCGCTCACACCCACTTGGAAATTTTGTGCAGGAATAGTAAATTCGTTTGGTACAGTATGATTTGCTAAGTTGTCATTAGAAGGCCTAACGATCACCTTTGCCACATCGTCTACTACTATTGCTTTAAATTTAGTATTAGGAGTTCCTATGTTAGGGTTTGTAGTTTTTTGATATGTAAAATCATTTAAATAGAAAGTCTTAGCAGCAAGATCATCAAAACGATTTTTTAAAATTCCCCATCTACGTAAATCAGCAAAACGAGTAGCATGCCCTTCTGCAGCAGTTTCTAATGCTTTGTCTACAAACATAAGTTGGTCTAACAACGTTTTTGCAGTGTACGATACTCCGTTATACGTGCGTGCCCCACTAAATTCTCCAGAAGTACCTAATAATACTAGTCCCCATCTCGCTCTCACCTTATTAATCAAAGCAAGCGCTCCATTAATATCGCCTGTTTTTATCAAGCACTCAGCTTGCATTAAATACACTTCAGACAAACGGTGAACAATAAAGTTTTTAGAAGATTTTTGAGCACCAAGTGGATTTCCAGCTTCTCCTGTATAAATATCTACATTCAAATACTTTTTATAATACGCAAATACTCTAGCTTGCGCAGTAGGATTTGCTGCAGATAATGTTAATCCTGCTGTAAGCACATCTATCGCTGCTGGTTGTCCATAAGTAGGTGTATCTAAATCGTCTGGTAAAATCACCATAGCCGATGCTCTCAAAGGAACTGATCTCAATGGATTAGATAATGCACCCCCTTTGTGATTTCTAACATCTTTTACATCCATAGGCTCTGATTTGTAAGCATAAGCTACCCAAGCTGGAGCGCTAAAAAGTAAATTTTGAGAGAAACTTAAAAAAGCGTTACGGGTTGTAGTACTTTCTTCATCAAATAGTCCAAGTTCTGGTCTGAAATTACCATCAAAGTTAACTTCAAAAATAGATTCACTATTGAATTCATTAGCTGTGTAAAACATGGTAATAGGATCCTGACTTGCTGTGAGTCCGAATAGTTTGTATGCTGGATTGTCAATTACATTTTTAAAGTAAGGAATCGCTAAGTCGTTTTCTCCTTGATACAAATGACTCATTCCTAAAACAGTCGCTGCAGCTGCTTTTGAGGCTCTTGCTTTCTCAGCTGTAGGAGTTGCAGGCAAATTATCATAAGCGTACATTAAGTCTTTTCGAAAAAAAGCAATCACATCAGCAGAGCTAGACACTGTTTTAAAAAAGTCTTCGTTAGTTATAGGCGTATGATCTTCAATAACCACACGACCTTCATTAAATGAAGTATGCAGGTAAAAATGAAACAACCCTCTCAAGAATCGAGCTTGCGCCATTTGATACGTCCATTTATCAGTATCTGTTACTTGTGGTTTGATTTTTTCTAAAGCCTCAATAACTTGGTTGGCTCTAAAAATTCCTCTATAACAAGCTGCCCAATGGCGGTCTATCGACTGATTATTGTTAGTATAATTTTGAAACCAAAAAGTATAAGCTAAATCATTAGAAGCAAATGGCGTAGGACGTACATTAGAAAAATACCCCATATCTGACCTTACCATTTCTTCACGTAAATTAAATGTGTACGGAGATAGCAATGTGGCATAGGCTGCCGTAAGTCCAGAGTTAGTATCGTCTAGATCTTTCCAGAAGCTGCTTGCATCAGTAAAATTAGGGTTTGTTTCAGTTAAATCAGGACTGCAAGAAACGATAAGTCCAGCAGTGAAAATAAGCGCAATATATTTATTTATAGATTTTTTCATAATCAGATACATTAAAAATTAAATTGTAAACCAGCTACATACATTTTAGTCATAGGGTAACTTCCCTTGTCTAAACCTCTTGAACTTACATTCCCTCCTACCTCTGGGTTATACCCTGTGTACTTTGTAAAAGTGAATAAATTTTGTCCAGTAAAGAAGAAACGTAATTTTTCGAATCCTATTGATGATGCTATTTTTGTAGGCACATTATACCCTAATGTTATGTTTCTTATTCTTAAGTAAGAACCATCTTCAATGAACAAATCAGTGTTCGGTTGGTAATTTGGGTGTGCCGAGAAAATTCCTCTGTAAGCTGGCAATGTTCCATTAGGATTGACATCTGAATACGAATTTAAAATTTCGCTACTTCTTCCAAAACCTACTGCTGTTGCTCTAGCCCCATTTACAATTTCGTGACCTATTGCAGCATACATATTTACGTACAAATCAAAATTATTATAATCAAAGCTTACATTATAACCCAACTCGTATTTTGGCAATCCGCTTCCTGCATATACACGATCTCCTACTGATTGAAAAACACCATCTCCATCAACATCTTTATAAATTAAATCTCCCATTTTTGCCGAAGGTCTAATTTTCTGAAATTCAGCTAGTTTCTCAGGTGTGTTAGCGATACCATCTGTAGCAAAAACAAAGTAAGCACCTGCTTCATATCCTTTTGCAATAGCAGTAATCTGGCTTGTACTAGCATTACCTCCTGGTACAATACCTGTATCATTAGTTAAGATAGGACCATCAAAACCATCAGCAATTTTAGTCACTTTGTTTTGGTTTGTTGTGAATGTCCCATTCATTTTAAATTTTAACTTACCAATATTGTCGCGGTACCCTATTGCTAGTTCGTATCCGCTGTTTGTCATGTTACCAATGTTTAAAACGACCTGATTGTTGTTATTTAAATTTCTAATAGAGTTAGGCGCTCCAAAACCTGAAGAAGAATCATCAAGACCTACACTAGGCGGCACAGTCAAGTTAAACAACATATCCTTTTTATCAGTTCTATAATACTCTGCAGTAACACTTACCTTATTTTTAAACAACCCAATATCAACACCTATGTTTCTTTGAGTCGAACTTTCCCATTTTACATCACTGTTCCCTATTGTTGTTTGAATAGTACCATTAGACGCATTACCATCACCAAAAGCGTATACATGATCTCTATAAATAGAAGTACTGTAGAAGTAATCTTGAAAATTTTGATTTCCTACGGTACCGTTACTCACTCTTAATTTCAGGTTGTTTACAACAGATAGCATTGATTTAAAAAACGCTTCATCAGATACATTCCAAGCGGCTGAAACACTAGGGAAAATTCCGAAGCGATTTTGTTTTGCAAATCTCGACGATCCATCTCGACGCACACTTGAACTTATTAAGTAACGCCCTTTGTAATCATATTGTACTCTGGCAAGCATACCAAATAATCTTGTAGTATAATCAAATCCTGACGTAGCAGATGCATTACCTGTTGCACTATTTAATACCGGGATATCGTTATCTTGAACATTGTCTTTTGTAACGCCAAATTCTTCATTCACATATTTTTCACCTGAAACAGCAGTCGTTAAAGTAAAATTATGATTTTCGAATAATTGCGCTTTATAATTTAGGGCTGCATCCCAAGTAATAGCTGTATTTCTAGAAGCATCTTGTCTAATAAAACTAGGCTGAACAACTTCTAATCCTCTTTGAACATCAAAAGTAGATTGTGATGGTCTGAATCTTTTTCTAGTAGTATAGGTATCTGTGATCCCTGCTCTAGTAGTGATAGATAATGATTTTAAAATATCATAATTTACAGATACGTTAGTAAAAGATTTATTTAATCTTGTTTGATCTTTAGAATTTAAACTTTGAATTAACGAAACATTTGTATTAAAATCGTCTCCACCAAAAAGATCTAATGAGTTCCCGCTTGCCGCTAATACGGGCTGCGTAGGTTGGTAACGTAATAATTGACTAATTGTATTTGACGCACCGCGATCAGTATATTCTCTTGCAATACCTACACCTAAATCTACCGTCAACTTATCTCTCTTATAATTTACATTTGATCTAGAATTGAATCTTTGATAATGAGTACCTATTACAACACCTTTCCGTTCAAAAATAGTTCCTACAAATGAATACTTAAGGTCTTTACTACCACCACTTACGTTGATGTTATAATTTTGAGTATTGGCATTATCTGTAAATAGTAATCTAGAGATATCATTGTCATATTGATATCTATCTGGAGCATTAGTCAAGTAAGCTAAATTGATAGCATCATCTGAACTCCCTGTTAAGTTTCTAGCTAAAAGCACATCTGAATACGTTTGATCTACTGAACTTAGTAATCGTTGCCCTCTCCCTAGACTTTCAAAACTTTTTGATGCATCTATTCTAACTTTCATTGGTCCTTCTTCACCTCTTTTAGTAGTGATCAAAATTACACCTGCTGCACCTCTAGTTCCATATATAGCTGCAGAAGAAGCATCTTTTAATACGTCGATAGATTGAATTTCGCTAGGATTGATTCTTGGATCGCCTTCTTGAGGTATTCCATCTACAACATATAATGGCGTATTTGAACCTGATATAGACGTTATTCCTCTAATTAATATTTCTGAACTACTTCCGGGCTCTCCTGAAGTAACAACATTTACTCCTGAAATTTGTCCTTGAAGTGAGCTACCCAAATCTGAAGTGATTTGTTTTGCTAAATCATCTGCTTTCAATGTTGCCACCGCACCTGTTAATTCTTTTTTCTTAACAGCACCGTAACCTATTACTACTACTTCGTCAAGTCCCTCAACATTTGCTTTTAAGGTGACGTTCATAGATTTACTTTTTACCATTATAGATTGCTTAACCAAACCCAAATAGCTAATTTCTAAAACATCCCCAATTTGAGCATCTATTTTAAAAACACCATCAAAGTCAGTTATAACTCCTAATTTACTTCCTTTTTTCAATACTGATGCTCCCGGAACCGGTAAACCGTCCTCAGCACTAGTTACCACACCTACAACTACAATTTTACTCTCCTGAGCAAAAGTTAAGGATCCAGTAATTAAAAATAAAGTGAGCAAACAAGCGCTCAATAATTTTCTACATTTTAAGTCCATACTTATTTTCATTTAATTTGGTTTAAGTTCTGTTAGAATAATTGGTTCCGCAAATTTTCAAAAATATCGATCTGCTGTCATCAGGAGTTCTGAATACGACTATCCAATCCTTCTAAGACTTTGGTAAAATTATATCCTTTATCTAAAAACATACTGAAAAAGATTACCCTTAACTTGTTAAATTTTACCATAATTTTAAGATATGTGGAAAAAAACATGTTTTAATTTATATTAAAACATATATTTCAAGACGAAAATTTAATAATATACAATTGAAGAGATTGCTGTGCATCTTTAATAAGCATATCAAAATATAATATGGGTTGTGCATACTAAGTATGTATTCTCAAAATGTTTCAATTAACTGTAGGCTACGATTGCAGAAAAGATAGACAAACTACCTTAGTCATCTTTACCTATATATATTAAGGAGTACTTTTGATTAGTTAAAACACTATTGCAATATGAATAGACATTCTCAATTACCGTGGTACAAACAATTAAATTACTTTTATCTTGCAAATAGTTACTGTTGCAATGAAATAGTAGTATACGTGAAACAATGCATAATCCATGATTCAACTTCTAGCAGTTCAAAAATACACTCATTCAAATAAAAATTACTCGAATGCAGTATTATAATCGTTTGCTATTATTTCAAACCTTATCGTTAGATCAATTTTAAAAGACATATAACGCAATCAAAAAATAGCTCGCATAATAGACAAAATTTTAGTTACTTCAATTATGAATACAATCACATCAAAAACATTTACGGCTACAGCAACAGTAGGACTGTACAAGGCATACTCTAAGGAACTTATTTCTATAAATACATTTAAAAAGGCACTATATAAAGCTCAAGAAGAAATTAAAAAAGAATTTGATGTTGCCCCTTTTTCAGTAACATGTCTGCATCTTGGGCAAGTACATCAATGGCTTAATTATGAAAGCATCGAAGGCTATGTTTTGGTATTCGAAAGTGACTTTTTTGCTTTAAGATATCAGAATTATCAACTTAGTGAATTTTCATTTTTAAGCTATCGACATACTCAGCCATACCTAACCATTTCTGAAGAAAAATTCAATCATATTGAGTCCATTGCCGTTTGGATGTTAAGGGAGTTCAATAGTATTGAAGTCAATTTCGAAAAATCCTTGCGTTCATTACTTAATATTATGTTGATCGATCTTAATAGATTATTTGAACCTGTGAACAAAAACGCAGAATTTAGTCAATCACTGCAACTTATTCACCACTTTGAAGAGCTAATTGACAAGTATTACAAAGAGAAGCATTTCGTCAAAGATTATGCTTCTCTTTTACATGTTAGACCTAACTACCTAAATGCTATTTGCAACGAGGTAACTAGCAATTCTGCTGGTGATTTAATTCGCAACCGAATTTTAATTGAAGCGAAACGTTTGCTCATTCACGAAAAAAAGACAGCCTCTTAAATTGCCTACGAATTAGGTTTTGTAGACAATTCTTATTTTGGACGCTTTTTTAAAAAATATGAAAATTATACTCCAGACGGTTTCAAGAAAAAGTATTTAAAAAATTAGCCTTTTGATCTAAGAAAGAACCACAATTAAAGAGCTGCACTGTAACAAATGTCACAGTACAATCTATCTTAACGATCTATCTTTACAATATATTAGCGATATCGATTTATAAGTAAAACAAACTATTGTTTTTACTCAAAAGAATCTGATTTTAGCAATATATACTCCTTTCATGTTGCTTATATTAAAGAGCAAAACAACCTTGAAAATCGCATAACTTTCAACAGGAATGAACAAATTAATTCAAAATAGTCTTCTTTTTTTAATTCTAATTAGCATTGCATGTTTTAATTTGAAAACGACTATTTTACAATTTGAATATTCGTTTTTTAATGAAAGTTTTACAGAGCAATTTTGTCAAAATAAGGCAAAACCAGAACTGAAATGCAACGGTAAATGTCATTTGAAAAAGATTAGTAAAGAACAAGACAGTCAGGACTCTTCAAAAAAATCATTGGTAGATCGTGACGTTTTATTTTTTAACGACTCCGTTCAATACCCTATTTCCTATCTAATTCCTTCACAAAAGAAAAAGATCTATTCTAAAAAAGATTTATTCCAGGTTCACATAAACTATCCGCCAGAACATCCTCCTCAAAATTTGGTTTAACAATGCAACAGCTTAATAGCTAGAATGTTTAATCAAATTTATTAAAATGAAAAAAATTATCTGTGCCTTAACGATATTAGGCGCGCTAAACGGTTATGCTCAAAAAGCACCACAGAAAATAGACTCTATCAAGGTGACGCTGCTTAACGAGGTCCTAGTTACCGGTTCGTCTATAAAAAATCCCGCTCAAGTTATTGTAAAACAAGACTTCTCTGAAAAAGTCGTACAACCTAAAAATTCAGGTGAATTATTTGAAGATATCAATGGTTTTCATCTCATAAAAAGAGGAAATTATGCAGTAGACCCTGCTTTTAGAGCGTCACAATACGAGCAGCTCAATGTTCAGATCGATGGCGGAACCAAAGTGTTTCATGCTTGTCCCAACCGAATGGATCCTGTGACTACCTTGGTTAATCCTGAGGAAATTACTAAAATCGAAATCATAAAAGGCCCATTTTCTGTTCGCTACGGAAACACCTTTGCAGGACTTATTAATTTAGTTTCAAAATCTCCAGCTAACAACACTAAGCTGCTTAGTGGGAGTCTTTCATCAGGCTATGAAAGTAATGGGAACTCTATGGTAAACATGTTTACATTAGACAGTAAAATTAAAAAGTTTGACTTTTCTGGAAACTTCAGTTATCGCGATTATGGAAACTATGAAGACGGAAATCAAAACGAAATTCCGTCCTCGTTTAGAAGTCTTAGTTATGGCTTAAAAACGGGTTATCAAATCACCGACAACCAACGTCTACAAGCAACATTACGTCAAAATTTTGGTCGTGATGTGCTACATGCGGGCTTACCAATGGATACAGATGAGGACAATAGTACGATGGTTAATTTAGATTACAAATTAGAAACTAACAAGACCTACTTCAAAGGATTAACTTCTAAGGTGTACTACTCCTATGTCGATCACATTATGAGCAATTCAAGAAGAGCTAGTTTTGCAAATTCAGAAGCAGTCGCAAAGGTGAATGCTTTAACTTATGGCGGGAAAATTGAAACAGAATGGAATTTTGGTTCCAAAGTGCAATTATTTACTGGTATCGATATGGTTAATTTGTCTCGAGAAGGCGGTAGAGATCGATTGGTCAAAGTTAATATGATGGGAAATATCCTTCCTACACCTATAACTTTCTATGATAAAGTTTGGCAAGACAGTTACTCGAATGACTTTGGTTATTTTGCAGAAACAAAAATTAAAGCTTCTGATAAATCTTGGTTGACTATTGGTTCTCGCTTGGATTTTATTACTTCAGATGCTAATGATTTAGACCCAACTTTTGCTGCTTTGTATCCATCTTTAGAAAAAAGAAATGAGACCATTTATAGCGGAACAGTTTCGTACCAATACCTTTTTAATCCCAATTATAAAGTAGAAGCTTCTTTTGGTCGAGGAACTAGAGCTGCCAATATAGAAGAACGCTTTATTTCCTTTTTTAACATTGGGAGAGATGCTTATGAATACGTAGGGAATCCAAATTTAAAACCTGAAGTCAACAATCAATTTGAACTGAGTTTTGACGGAAAAACAAACTTAAAAGGTTTCTTTAATGCTGTTCAATATGGAACATCAGTATTTTATTCTATTTACGAAAACTACATTCTAGGCGTTGTTGATACCTCTTTAACTCGAAAATACAACTCGACTACGCCACCTGTAAATCCTAAGGTTTTCAGGAATATAGACAAGGCTTTAAAGACGGGGTTTGAAGCCTACGGAAATATTACATTCTACGAGCATTTTAATTTTGGAACAGAGGTCTCATATACCTATACCGAAAATAAAGATTTTAATGAGAGCTTGCCACTAACTCCACCATTAGTAACGCGATTAAAATTGAGTTATGAATACAAGAAGTTTTGGGCCAAAGCGTTGTACACCTTGACAGCCAAACAAAACAAAATTTCGACTAGTTACGATGAAATTACTACCGCAGGATATGAAGTGATGGATTTAAACATTGGTTACAAACCAATAAAATCAGTTTCTATTGGAATGGGACTTTTAAATGTATTTGATCAATATTACAACAACCATTTAACCTTTGCTTTCAACAATGTAGCCGGTTTTGGAAGAGTTCCTATTACGGAACCTGGTAGAAACTTTACACTCTTTGTAAACTATAAATTTTAAAACTCAAAAAAGCCTCAAGTTATTCTTGAGGCTTTTTGATTTTAGGAAAAAATCGGTTTACTTTTTTCTGGTACTCTTTATAATCAGAAAATTTTTGAAGCAATTGTTGCTCTTCATATTTTGTTTTGAAATAAAATAAAAGCAATAGAACGAAAGCAATAACTAATTTTAAAAATGAAACTTTATAAAAGGCATATCCAAACGTAAACAAGATAAGTCCTGTGTAAATAGGATGTCGACTAAGTTTATACATTCCAAAAGTGATTAACTCAGAATCGGTTTTAGGCGTTGGAAAAACGGTTAGATTTTTGTTGAGCTGCAAGACCGAAAGTGCTGAGATAATAAAACCTATAATGGCAACTACCAATCCTAGTATTTTTAATGATTGTGGAAGTTCAAAAGAGGGTAAAAAATCAAAAGCATACAATCCAAATAGCAGGAATTGTATGCTTACAAATAAATAATCTTTCCAAGTTTTCATCATTTTTTCTTGCCTATAAATCGAACAACTGATCCTTTACCTTGATGAAAAGGTCCTTCACTTAATTCGATAATTTCTGTTTTTAAGAAATCGAAATCAACGTTTTTAAATTCGGCTTTTATCTCCTCTTCAGAAAATAACATCTCAAGATCTTTTGGCCCGCCAGAAGTATATTGCAATTGTTCCTTACTAAATGCCTCAAAAATTACAACCCCATTCGGTTTTAGTAATTGTTCAATTTGATGGTGAATGGTTGCACGAATAGCCTTTGGAAAATGAGCATAAATAAAAACCGCTCCATCAAAAGAAGCGGGTTCAAAATCTAATTCTTCTAGTATCCCAGTGCGATAATCAATCTTTACACCTTGATCATTAGCTAGCTTGTCTGCCTTTTTTTTACCTTCGATACTCGTATCAAAAGCAAAAACTTCGAATCCGTTTTTTGCTGCAAAAACTGCATTGCGACCTTCACCTTCCGCAGGAAATACTATTTTTCCTTTTTTAGGCAATTTAGCAATCATTTCGACTAAAAATTGATTGGGCTGAATCCCGTACACATACTCTTTTTCAGCATATCGTTCGTTCCAAAAATCACTCATTGTTTTCTTTCTTTTTTGGTGAAGTTACAAACATATTAAATAACAAACCACCCATTAAACCACCATATAGAGTACTATTTATCGGCTTTGAGGTAATGGCACAAGTTCCTGTCGCGCAGCCTACAAAATAATAATAGACATAGCCCGCAATCAGACCTACCACTACTCCAACTCCTGTATAAATATATTGTTTTTTCGTCATTTTAATTGCATTTTGATTCGCCTCCACAGCAGGACTTTTTTTCAATTGTAGTTTCCCCTTTTATAGGATAACCTTTTTGAGCCCATTTTGAAAGGCCCTTTTTCATTTGTAACAAATTGGTAAAGCCATAATCACTTAACATAGTTACTGCTTGCAAGCTACGCTCACCTAATAAAGACGCCACAATTACTTTCTCCTCTTTTGGAATTTCGTTCATTCTTAAAGCCAATTGACTCATTGGAATGTGCAAAACACGCGGAACATCAAACGAGAACTGATTAAATTCCTTTTCTTCACGAACATCAAGTAATAGATAATTTCGCTTAATTAATTCTAATGTGCTTGTTGGGCAAACCTCTTTTATTCTTAACTCTTCCATAACTTATTTTTTATCGAATACAATACTCCAAATTCCTCTTACTTCATTCTCGCTATACCCTGTTGCCAAATCATTTGGATACAACCCTTTTATTTTCATTTGTACCTCTGGTCTAATATTTTCAGCTGTACCATGACATTGCAAACACATGGCATTAGTTGGTATTGGGTAATAAAAATGTACTTTATCGCCTTTTTCTACTATGACCGGTTTAGAGTCAATATTAGCTACCAAATCTTTCTTGAATTTCTTGATATAAATCAATTCTTCGGCATTTGCTTTATTGTTTGGATTCCTGTTTTTATCAGAAACTCTTTTAATTGTCGCGTGGTAATTCACAGACATACTATCTGTTAAGGGTATCGCTTGTACGTTACAAAAAGCCATTGCTTCTATAGTTCCTTTCTTTTGGATGGTTCCCATCAGGTTTTTGCCTAATATTTTTTTGGTTCCTAGAGCATGTTCTAAACCTATATCTTCATAAGTTTTATCTTTTGCTACAGCAACAAACTCTTTACCTGATTGTTCCCAACCGCTGTTTCCGTGACCTTGCCAATGCTCTTGAAACCACGTTGGCGCTTGCACTTTATAATCATACATAAATGCTGCAATTTTTACGGTAGCACTATCAGGGAAAACTTGCTTTGGCATCACACCAAATTTTCTCACTGCTCCATATAGTAACGCATTATCATCTGTGGGATTTGCTACAAATTCAGAAATTGCTTTTATAAATTCTGCTCTATTATATCCTTCTTTATCAATATATCTCGCTTTGATTGCAACAAAGGGCGGTGCGATTCTACCTTCCTCCTCGGCTGCAGTAGGACTATGACAGGTGTAACAGTGCTTCTCCATTAAATCTTTGGCCTCTTGGGGTTGATAAACAAAACTAGTAGTGTTGTCAATATCTTGATAAGGGCGAATCTTTTTATTACAAGAAAAAAGTAAAATTGCTGATAAAAGTAGAAGTATGCTTTTCATGATTCGTTTTTAAGTTCATGTAAAATTATTTATAAATCATCAAAAGAAGTGTAACATTTATCACATGAGGCTTTTAAATTAAAATAACTAAAAGTAATCGAAATATATAAATACGATAAACAAAACTAATGAAGTGTAACTCTTGTCACATAAAATTCATTGCGTCTGTACTAAGTTTGTAGTATAAAATAATCAATAAAATATATAGTAAAATGGAAGATCAAATAATTTCAATGCCGAGAATTGGTGATATGGCTCCAGATTTTGAAGCGGTAACCACTACAGGAAAAATAAAATTTTCAGAATATAATAAAGGAAGTTGGGTGGTGTTTTTTTCACATCCTGCTGATTTTACTCCAGTTTGTACCACCGAAATGAGTGGGTTTGCTCTTGAAAAAGAGTTCTTTGCAAAAAACAATACCAAATTAATGGGATTAAGTATCGATAGTATTCACTCGCACATTGCTTGGGTAAATGCTGTGAACGAAAAAACAGGCGTTTTATTCGAATTTCCGATTGTTGCAGATATTAGTATGGAAGTTTCAAAAAAATACGGAATGCTGCAACCAGGTGAAAGTGAAACAGCAGCAGTAAGAGCTGTTTTTATCATGGATCCAAAAGGTAAAGTGCGTTTAATGATGTATTATCCCTTAAATGTGGGTCGAAATATGGCGGAGATCAAGCGTTCTCTACTTGCATTACAAGCATCAGATGAGTATAAAGTTGCAATGCCTCTCGACTGGCAACCTGGCGACAAAGTAATTGTACCCGCTCCAAAATCTGTAGAGGAACTAGCAGAAAGAAAAAACAGTGATTTAGAAATGGTAGATTGGTATCTAGCCAAAAAATCTATTTAATAGTAGTAAATAAACAATTTGAATAAACCGTCTCAATAGTATTTTGAGACGGTTTTTTTTTTCGTCCTAAGTATTACTATTCTACATCGCCATTGAAAAACATAGCTATTGGGTTAACTAATAATTTACATAATTCATGAGGGATTTTTATAATTTATTTTACGATTGTTAACGATCTTGTCATTATATAGATTGATCTTTTTTGTTTTTTATAATTTAAAAAAAAACGTGTAATTGGAAGAAAAATAATCAATAAAGCAAACTTATCAAAACGCTATAAAAAGTTGATAATAACAGATATCGAAAGCTTTAAGGAATGAAATTTCAAACGGATAATCTATATTTTTTCCAAAAGCAGTCGATGAGTTATAGTTTTATTTTATAGGTTAAATAACTAGAATCTAATTCGAATAGATATTCACAATTTCGAAAAACAAACTTTTAACCCACGCCTACCTACACATCATCTCATTTGAAATTCTGAATTTTCGTGTTGTACTACTTTTTAATGATTTTAGACAAATGACTCGAATCGGTAAAGCCCAGTTACAACAAGGATATTCTACTCCATTAACTATATGCATAGTGATTATCACTTTACTGTTTTTATAACGTGCAAAGTTTATCCACTATAATTAATTATCTAACTATACTTTTTATAGTAAATTTTATTAACTTAAAAAACTATATATCAGTATATTAGAAATCAGTAAACATACTATCCTTTTTGACCGTTATTGTGTGTTTTGAATACTATGCTTACTTTTGTCCCTATAAAAATGATAGTATAATAAAATAATAACAAAATGAATTTACAAGAAACATTAAACTGGAGATACACCACGAAAGAATTTGATACTACCAAAAAAATATCTGAAACAGATATGGCACAGGTTAAAAATTTATTACGAATGAGTCCTTCAAGTGTAAACCTGCAACCTTGGCACTTTATAGTTGCTGAAACAACTGAAGGAAAAGCACGTATGACAAAAGGAACCCAAGGTTTTTTTCATTTTAATGAACCAAAAATAACGAATGCATCAGCAGTTGTATTGTTTTGTTCAAAAACAAGTGAAAGTGCAGATGACGCCTATTTTAATCACCTTTTAGAGGTACAAGATAAAGACGGAAGATTCCCAAATGATGACATAAAGAAAGGAATGCAAGGAGGAATGAACGCTTTTGCTGACATTCATAAATATGACTTAAAAGATTATCAGCATTGGATGGAGAAGCAAGTATACCTTAACATTGGTAACTTTTTGTTAGGAGTTGCCACTTTAGGTATCGATGCAACGCCAATGGAAGGTATTGATATAAAAGCTTTAGATGAAGAATTCGGATTAAGAGCAAAAGGATTCACCTCTTTAGTGGCTGTTTCAATTGGTTACAGAACCGCATCTGATTTTAATTCAACAGAAAAAACACCAAAATCTAGATTACCACAAAGTGAAATTATCACTGTAATATAATACATAAAAAATAAAATTATGAAAGCAATTGGATATAAAGAAAATTTACCTGTAGATAATGTAAAATCACTACAAGATGTAACCGTAGAAACGCCTAAAGCAACTGGAAGAGATATTCTTGTCGAAATCAAAGCCATCTCTGTAAACCCTGCTGATTATAAAGTACGTGCCAATATGCCTGCAGATGGTGACAACTGGAAAATCATTGGTTGGGATGCTACCGGAATCGTGAAAGAAGTGGGTGAAAACGTGACTTTGTTCAAAGTTGGAGACGAAGTAATGTACGCAGGTGACATCACACGCCAAGGAAGTTATGCCGAATATCAAGTGGTAGACGAGCGCATTGTGGGTAAAAAACCAACAAGTTTATCGTATGCCGAAGCTGCTGCTTTGCCATTGACCTCTCTTACCGCATACGAAATGTTGTTTGATAGATTAGAAGTGGCTAAGGATGACGCTAACAAATCAATTTTGGTGATTGGTGCTGCTGGTGGTGTGGGATCAATTTTGGTGCAATTAGCTAAGAAATTGACAAAACTAAAAATTGTCGGAACCGCTTCACGCGAAGAAACGACAGATTGGTTGAAAGAACTAGGTGCAGATACCGTAATCAACCACCAAAATAAATTGAGCGAAGAATTCGAAAAATACAAACTTGCCGCTCCAGATTATATTGTAAGCTTAAATGCTACAGAACAACATGCTGAAGAGATTGTAAAGGTAATCAAACCACAAGGGAAATTTGGTTTTATTGATGATCCGAAATCGTTCAACATCATGCCTTTCAAAGCGAAATCAGTTTCTACGCACTGGGAATTTATGTTTACGCGTTCGATGTTTCAAACAGAAGACATGATTGGTCAACACAATATCTTGAACGAAGTAGCCACTTTGATTGACAACGGAACTATTAAAACAACCCTAGGTGAGAATTTCGGAACCATCAACGCCGAAAACTTGCGTAAAGCCCATGCCTTCTTGGAAACAGGAAAAGCAAAAGGTAAAATTGTTCTAGAAGGTTTTAACAACTAATACAAAATAATGAAATTAAAAATAGCGATCGCAACTGCGATTTTGATAAGCGCATTTAGCGTTCAAAACACAGCGGCACAAGTAAACACCATAGATTCTGTTGCAACTTCAAAAGTGCAACACTTCAATTTCGACAAAATGAAGTCGCAAACTATTGGTGACGGAATTCAGCGCAAGTGGTTTCATGGAGAAAAGGGACAAATGACGCTTTTTAATCTCGAAAAAGGAGCTCATATTGCGTGGCACAAACACCCAAACGAGCAAATTACCTACATCATGTCGGGTAAGGTCAAAATTAAAACGATCATCGATGGCAAAGAACAATTTGTAGAAGTTGGTGCTGGTGAAGTAATTGTTTTCCCCGAAAATGTACCGCATGAATTCTGGGCTTTGGAGCAAACCGTGGATCTAGATGTGCATGTACCCGTGCGCGAAGATTGGCTTTCAAAAGAAGTTCCAGATTACTTGAACAAAGCAAAATCTAACAAATAGCGATAAAAATTCAGTAGATTGGTTGTTTTTGCTATCCAAATTTAACTGAGAAGAGAACGTTAAATTACACAGTAAAACCATCCGAAAGCTGTAATTTTGTTACCATAAAAATAAACAAATCATGAGTAAAATAACTGTTGTGGCCAAAATTGTAGCCAAAGAAGAAAATAGAGAATTGGTTAAAACCGAATTACTAAAATTAGTTGCCAGTAGTGTTAAAGAAACGGGTTGCATCAACTACAACTGCCTTCAAGACAATGACGACGCCAATACATTTACAATGTATGAGAACTGGAAAGATGCTGAGGCACTTACTTTACACGCTGCAACGCCTCATTACGTAGCGTTCCAAACTGCAGCCAAAGATGCTATTGCCGAATTTGCGGTCAACAAAATGACTATGCTTGCATAACTAATACACCATTTAATTTGAAAATGGAGCTTTTGCGACCAATGTGAATACATGGTGCAAAAGCTCTTTTTTTTTTGGAGCTATTTCCAGCTATCCGTTACAATCTTTTGGGAAGGCTGAAAAACGCCTTCCCAAAAGGATTTTCACTTCTATCTGGGCTAGGGGTTTTGGGGGTGTAGACAATTATTTTCTAAATTCAAATTTCAATCTTTCTTGTCGTAATTTTAATAAATATTAAAAGTTTTAAACAAAAAAGACAATTCCCATCTGTTGTAATAAAATATTAGTTTTATATTTGACGTAATCATGCTTCTAGCATTGGATATACACATGAAACTGGGTCTATTGTCGTTACTTGTAACGGGTATGTAGTAGTTGTAGGCTGTACTAAGGAGACTAATTTTCACAAGAACTTTTGAATATTCTCATCAATTTTATTTTATAAAACTCAAAGAATGAGATTTAATTAATTAATACTATTTTTGTATTGAAAATATTTAATAAATGGACAAAGAATTAATTACTGATAATTACGACGAAATTGAAGGAGAAGAAACTTTAAGTAATGAAGCTAAAGAAAAGTCAGATAAACCAGAAACTGCTGAAGACAATCCATACCCTTATGAAAATATAAATATAGGTAGAGATAATTTTTCTGCTTTTCAATTGTATAGAAAATATAAAGAAAATATAATAAAATTAGATCCCGATTTCCAAAGAGAAAGCAATGTTTGGAATCCAAAACAAAAATCCGAATTAATTGAATCTATATTAATTGGTATTCCATTGCCAATCTTCTATGTAAAACAAGATAAAAAAGGAAATTTAATTCTAATTGATGGGAGACAAAGATTATCAACAATTTTTGACTATATGGATAATAAATTTTCATTATCTGGCTTAAAAATTTTATCAAAATTTAATGGTTTTTTATTTACTGGAAATGATGAAGACGAAGAAAAAACTTTAAAAAGTATTTACCGAGGAAAAATTGAAGATGTAAACCTAACGCTTCATATCATTAAAGAACCAACACCTGAAAAGCTGACTTATGACTTATTTGATAGAGTTAATCGTGGAGGAACACGATTAAATAATCAAGAAATGAGAAATGCTATTTACCAAGGTAGTTCAACTTTATTTTTAAAAACTTTAAGCAAATTAGAAACTTTTAAAAATGTAACAGAGACTATTTCTTCATCAAGAATGAAAGATAGATACTTAATATTGCGTTTTATTGCATTCTATTTATGGAGAAAGAAGATATCAATTGATTTTAACACTAAAAACTCCTTAGATTATAAAAGTGATTTAGAGGATTTTCTTGCAAAAACAATGGAATATCTTAATTCAAAAAAATATGAAGTAAAGCAATTAGATTTACAGAAGGAGGAAATATTAACATTAATTGTAAAAGATAATGATATTTGTTTGAAAAAAAACAATGAAATATTTGTAACACAATCAGATCTAATTTACTCTAACATTCAATTTTCTTTCGAAAAAGCAATGAAAAATATCTATAATTTGTTTGGAAATAATAGCTTTAGATTACCCAAAAAAGATGGTGGAACATTAAGACCTATTAATATGGCATTGTTTGAAGTTATTACTTATTTTTTTATTGAACTTGAAGATGAATTTATAGAAAAAAAAGAATTTATTTTAGATGAATATTGGAAATTAATTAATAACGATTTATTTAAAATTTCTAACAAAGAAGAAGATGATTTTGTTGGGAGTCTAACGTATACTGTTGATAGTAACAAGTCAGTAATAAAAAGATTTACAATAATTGAGAAGAAAATTAAATTTATAAAAGAGCAATGCTAAAGAAACTAAATATATCAAATTTCAAATGTTTTAGTGAAATATCCATTCCATTTGGAAAAATTACCCTTTTTAGTGGAACAAATTCTTCTGGAAAGTCTTCGGCTATTCAAGCATTATTATTAATTGAAAATTCATCTCAAAACACAAATTCACAATTAAATAGTAATTGGTTAGATTTAGGTTCTTTTGAAGAAGCAAGAAATTTTATTACTAGAGCTGAATCTTTTTCAATAGAACTTGAAACAAACGACAATGCAAAAAGTAGCTTTACTTACAGTGAAAAAGAAAAAATAGGCTTACCTATTACAAACTTTAATCACATAGAGTTAAATTTAAATTACTTATCAGCACATAGAGTTGGCCCACAAAATTTTTACTCTAAAAACTTTGACTCTAAAAACATCATCGGAAAAAAAGGAGAGTTTTTAATTGATTTATTAAATCAAAACAAAACATTTAATGTTGAAAAATCAAGAATTATAACTGAGGATAGTTATACGCTTGAATACCAAGTAAATTATTGGCTAAAAAAAATATTAAATGTTAAATTAGAAGTTCAGGATTTAGGAATTACAAATTTAGTTTCAGCGAGTTATTCATTTAATGATAATAAAATGGTTAGACCATATCACGTTGGTGCTGGTATTAGTTATATTGTTGGTATTATTATTTTAGGATTATATATTGAAAAAGGGAGTGTATTAATAATTGAGAACCCCGAAATACATCTACACCCAAAAGCACAATCTGATTTAGCTGACTTCTTTTGTTTTATTGCAAATGCTGGAATTCAAGTTATTATAGAAAGTCATAGCGACCATATTTTTAATGGTATAAGAAAATCTGTCTTTAACAATACCATTTCCAATGAAGATGTGAAAATCAATTTTTTCAGCATGGATAATGAGAACTTATCACAAAATCATTTAATTGAACTTTCGGAAAAAGGTAAAATTATGAATTATCAAAAAGGATTATTTGATCAATTCGACAATGATTTGGATATATTATTAGGACTTTAATATGGAAATATTAATCAACGAATTGTCGTTACATGGTCAATTTAATAATATTGAAGAATTTATTAATATCTCCTTAAATAAATTCATTAAAATTTATTCATTGCTTGATATTCACAATATTCAACCACTAAAGAAATATAATTTTTATAGTGCAAATATCACTCCAAACGAGACCTTTAGTTTACTACTAACATTGAAAGATAAAAATGGCGTTTCTGATGAAGTTAGAAAATTTAAGCGGATTGCAGACAAATGTATAAACGAGCCTTATTGGGAAATTGACATAAAACACAACCCAGATGATGAATTTAAATGGGGTGATAAAATTGTCTCTAACACCTCATTAGCGGAAGCATATGCTCGAAATTCTTCGTTAATATCTTTTATTCCATCGTCATTTAACACTGATTTTATTGACATTACAAGTTGTAATATTTCAAAAAAAATCAGCAATTTTTATAACAGTTTAGAATTAGCAAAACACTTATATGATAACAAAAAGATAACTTTTCAAAAATATTGCAATCTTATATTTAAAGATTCGAAATTATGTTTTGACAAAACAAATAAATCACAATCCTTTGATTTAATAAATGATATAAATGATGAAAACGAGTTTTTAAATTCATTTCATTTATTTAATGACATGACTTGGAGCAACATATTATCACAAAGTGGTAAAGGAAAAAACAAGGTCGGATTAGCTTTTGAAAAATATCATAATCAAAATTATTTTAAAAATTACTTTCCTCTAACTGAAGTTTATAAGTTTAGGTGTTCACAAAAATTTAGAGCTTACGGGTACAGAATTGGCGATATTTTCCATATTTTAGAGTTTGACTTAACACATAAATTAAGTGATTAAAGCACAGCCTACAACAGTGGTTTTAAGATAGTCGGAATTTAGTGGAATTCCAACTCCCCCGCTCCGCAAAGTATAATTCCTAATTCAATTTTCAAACGGCAATTTCATCGTGAACGCTGCGCAAACGTCTCCGACTTTTCGCCGATTCCTATTGACAATTGCAGTAGCTAAATCCATTGCTAGACAACAAAAATCACTAATAATAATCGTTTAAAATCAAATTTGCAACTCAATAAAAAGTGATGTACTGTACGTGATTGCCGCGTTCCTCGCAATGACCTTGATTGCGGATGCTCGTTGTGTATGTGTGTGTGAGATTCTTTCAGAATGACAAACTAGGTAGGTTTGCTTTGCGCTTCGTTGGGTGCTTTAAAGCGCCACAACTTATATGTTCTTATATTTCTTAAATGGTTTAAAAGTCTCAAAGAAGGTAAAAACTTAAATGGCTTATATGGTTAAAAAAGCCAACCTAGAGTAAGCACTAATATTATTCCCTTAAAATCAAATCTACACCTCAATAAAAAGTAACATACTGTACGTGATTGCCACGTTCCTCGCAATGACGCTGATTGCGGATGCTCGTTGTGAATGCATGTGTGAGATTCTTGCAGAATGACAAACTGGGTAGATTAGCTTTGCGTTCCCTTGGCTGCTTTTAAGTACTAAAACTAAAATGTTTTTCTATATCTTACAGGATTTAAAAAATACAACAAAGTAAAATTCTACTATGAAAGAAATACTTTCCCTATCAGAAGCACAAAAGATAGTGTTGCTTTTTCAACGTGTTTTGCCAAATACAGTAAACGGAACTGCGATAGATACTACGCTGGCCAGTATTGAACATCTTGGTTATGTGCAAATAGATACCATATCTGCGATTCAGCGTGCTCATCATCATACGTTATGGAATAGAAATCCTGAATACGAACTATCTCATATTGATACCTTAATTGAATCTAAACAACTATTCGAATATTGGTCGCATGCTGCAGCATATCTGCCCATGCGCGATTATAAGTATTCGCTTCCCCGTAAAGAGGCTATTCTAAAAAACGAACAAAGCCACTGGTTTCAGAAAGATGTCAAACTAATGGATGCTATACTAAAGCGCATAGAAAACGAAGGACTTTTAATGGCAAAAGACTTTGAACACAAGGCTAAACTGGGAGAATGGCAAAGCAAACCCGCAAAACAAGCTCTAGAGAATTTGTTTATGCAAGGCGATTTGATGATTTCGAGTCGGAAGAATTTTCATAAAGTGTATGACCTAACGGAACGCGTCCTACCCAACAACATTGATACTACTTGTCCTAGTCAGCAACAACATATCCGGTTTTTAATTAGTAGCTATTTAAGGTCCAATGGGATTGGTCAAGCGAGTGAAATCGCCTATTTACTTAAAAACACCAAAACAGTTATCGCTTTCGAACTAAAGGAGATGCATTCAAACAATGAATTAGTGCAACTAAGTGTAAACGGACAAACATATTACGCCTTCCCTGATACTTTGCATTTGGTAAACAAGCCTATTAATAGTAAACTGAAAATTCTTTCTCCTTTTGATAATTTATTGATTCAGCGTAAACGCATGCAGCACTTATTTGATTTTGAATACAAAATTGAATGTTACACTCCCGAATCGAAACGTAAATACGGCTATTTTTCATTACCCATTCTTTGGGAAGGTAAATTAGTGGCCAGAATGGATTGTAAGGCCGATAAAAAGAGTGCAACGCTTCATATACATCATTTGTTTTTTGAAGAAAATTTTTCTTTTAATGATGCGTTTAAAGTTGCCTTTTCAAAAGAGATAGCAGCATTCAAAAGTTTTAATGATTGCTCAGAGGTAAAAATTCACAAAATGACACCAAGCGCGTTACTTGATTCGCTGCAATAAATTACCCGCTCTACTTTCGCTAATATGGGATATCAATAAACAAGTTTAGGTAATTCAAGAGGACGAAGAGCCTTCTTTTTTGTAAGATTAGTAAGCTAGGTTTCATCGTGGTTTCCTCTTTTCAAAGTTTTAATAGAGAAAATTGCTATATATAGGAAAATTGCAATAAAATATAACTTTTCTTTGTAATAGTCCAATATTTTATCAAATTTGATTCCAAAAACAACTTAATATTCTTTCGGAGATTGAAATTAGCAATGATGAAATAAAAAAAGTAAATGAAAATGAAAGAAAAATGAAAAACCTTATAAACCATGCTATTCAATACGGTCTATCAGAAGATTTAATTCAAGAGATCAATTTGAACGGTAAGCAAATTGAAATCAAAAAAAATGAAAATCTTCTAAATGTTGGAGAATATAGTAAATATATCTACATAGTAATCAAAGGTGGATTTGTATGTCAGTACTTTGATGATAATGAATCAAATTTTAGAACAACGTCGTTCCATATTGACAATTATCATCCTTTTATTACTCAACCAGAAAGTTATTTTTTAAAAGAGCCTTCTGATACGCAAATAAAAGCATTCAAAAACTCTCAAGTAATTGCATTTCATAGAAATACAATAGAAAGATTGAGTTCAAAACATAACGCTTTTGATAAATTTTGCAATACGCATATTATAGAAGCTCTCATTTTTATAAATCAAATAAAGTCCAAACTAATAGGTCTACCAAAAGATAAATTATACAGCTACCTTCTAGAAAAACACAATCCAATTACTAAAAATGTTCCATCTAAATATATAGCGGAATTTATGGGGGTTACGCCCCAATGGCTAAGTAAAATAAAACGTACTAGTTAAAACATGAAATTAGTTTCATAAAACTCGAATCAGTAATATTTATTTTTGTGGTATACAAGAACTATAAATTACAACTTGATTCAAATGGATATGAAAATCAAAATTAGCCTTACACTTATAATACTTTTTTTTTCTACTATTTTATTCAGTCAAAAATTAGCAAAAATTAGTGACGACTATAATAAACGAAACTTAATAAAAGGTAATATTCCTGAAAAATGGGAAGACGGAATGAGAACTTCTGGCGATAAAGGAAGCTACGAATGGTGGTATTTTGATGCTCATTTACAAGATGGCAGTACTGTTGTCATAACGTTTTACACCAAGTTTATGACCGACATAAAAAAACCTTTTAATCCATACTTAACAGTTAGTATAGATAAAGCTGACGGCAGTAAAATATCAGAAAAATTTTACTGTGACCCCGAAGATTTCTTTGCTTCAAAAGATTCGTGCAATGTTAAGATGGGTAATAATTATGTAGTAGGAAACTTAAAGGAATATAAAATTCATATAGAAAATGAAGATATAAACTTAACAGCCGTTATAAAAAGAACTACGCAAAGCTGGAGACCAAAAACAGGACATATGGTATTTGGTGCCGACGAAAGCAAAGAATTCAATTGGGTAGTGCCTGTACCTCAAGGTGAAATGGAAATGGAATACAATTACAAAGGTGTAACAACAAAAACAGCTGGTTCTGCCTACCACGACCATAATTGGGGAAATGTCTCTATGATGGAAATTTTCAACCATTGGTATTGGTCCAGAGCTGAAGTTGGCCCTTATACCGTAATTGCTTCAGAAATGATATCTGAAAAAGAATTTAATAATGACAATATAATTACTTTTAATATTTCTAAGGATGGCGAAACAGTTGTTGATGATGGTGAATTAGTAACCCTATATAGAACGTATGGTAAGGAGCATTCAACATTAAAAAAAGATGTAAGTGACGATTTAATTTTTATTTATGAGGACCCTCAAAGTGAATATAGATATGAATATTCACTTTATAGAAAAAACACTATTGTTGAAGTAGATTTAATTGCGGCATCAGTTGGTCATGGGCTTAAATATAGACTTGCAAAAATGCTTACAAGTATCGATCCTGCATACTTTAGGTTTACTGGAAAAGCAGAAATAAGAGTTTTCAAATCAGGTAATTTAATAGAGAAGTACACCAGTAATAAAGCAGTTTGGGAATTAATGTATTTTGGGAATCCTGTTGGAAAATAATAGACTGCAAACCGTGTATAAAAACCATAGGACTTTTACTTCTATTCAATAACTTAACACAATAAATCTAAAAATTAATATCTTAAACAAGATAAAACTATAACAACCATTTAAAAGCTAGATATTATGGAAAAAAAAGAAATTAATTACACAAAAGCAGACGCAACACATATTGCTTTTCCAGTAACAAACAGAGAAGAATCTTTTGATTGGTGGTACTTTGATGCACATTTTGACAATGGAGATCATTTTGTAGTCATGTATTCTCTTAACGATACTCGATTAAACCCAAGACAACCGTCTGTTAGATTAAATATATATCCGCACGGGCAACCAGAAATCAGCAAAATAAAATTATACCAAGAGGAGGATGTATCCACTAGTTATGAAAAGTGTGATGTTACCCTTGGTGAAGAGTATTGTAAAGATTGTGGCGATTATTATGAGCTTTATACTATGATTGATGGGTATGGTGCTAAATTAAAATTAAAGAAAAAGAATCACCCATTTACAACAGAAGGATATCCGGTTCCAATGGGATGGACAGTAGCTGTTCCTTCCGGACCAATAGAAGGAGAATTATACAAAGGAGGAGACGCTATTAAAGTTAAGGGTATTGGCTATCATGACCATAACTGGGGTGAGAAAAGTTTAGCAGGTGCGTTTAAGAATTGGTATTGGGGAAAAATTCATACGCCAGCCATCTCAATTGATTATTCAATGATGATAGGTTTAGATGGTGAAATTGCTAATTCTGTGGCCTTAGTTACGGATGAAAAGAGTTTAATAATGTCACCTACAGATGCATTTGATGGCCCAAACCATATAAGCAAAACTGAGGGTGTTATTAATGCGACTATGACCGAAGAAACTATGGGATATACCTTTGCTAAAGACTTTACATTAAAAGGATCTAAAGGGGATTTTAGCTTTATTGCAAATGTTAAACTAGAAAAGATTGTAATGATAGAGAAATCTGAAATCGCTAAAGGTGAAGATGCTTATAGATATACTGCAAAAGAAGAGTTAATTGTAACAAGAAATGGTGAAACAAAAACGTATCATACAGATGGCCTACACGAAATAGTCTATTTAAATTAAAAGAAGTAGATTATTATAATGAAACAATTACGATCATAATCCTTTCATTTTTTATGAAAGGATTATTTTTTTTAATTCTAAAAAAATAAAATCATAAACAAAAGTATATTTGAAAGAAAGGCCTAATAGAAATAATAATTAGAAAAATAGAAACTGCGGCCAACACCATGTATATATAATTCCAGGGTTCTCGTGTATTTGGAAAATTCTTTCAGGTTTTTTCTGGCCCCGACTGCATAGATATGATAGCAGTTTCAACAATTTGTTAGCGCAGAATTACATTCTGTGCCCGCAAACTAAATCCGTTACTAGACTACATTAAATACTAATAACAATTGTTCAAAACCAAATTTGTAAATCAATAAAAAGTAATGCAGCGTACGTGATTGCCGCGTTCCTCGCAATGACCTAAATTGCTTATGCTCGTTGTGCATGCGTGTGTGAGATTCTTTCAGAATGACAAACTAGGTAGATTTGCTTTGCGTACCGTAGGGTGCTTTTAAGCGCCAAAACTTATATGTTATTTAATTTCTTATATGTTTAAAAGTCTCAAAGAAGGTAAAAACTTAAATGGCTTATATGGTTAAAAAAGCCAACCAAACCAAGCAGTATTAATAAAAGTTTTAAAGTCCAATTTATAGCTCAATAAAAATTGACGCACTGTAAGTGATTGCCGCATTCCTCGCAATAACCCTGATTGCAGATGCTCACTGTACATGCGTGTGTGAGATTCTTGCAGAATGACAAACTAGGTAGATTTGCTTTGCATTCTGTTGTGTGCTTTTAAGTGCCAAAACTTAAATGTTTTTCTATATCTTACCGGATTTAAAAAATACAAACAAAGTACAATCTTAGATGAAAGAAATACTTTCCCTATCAGAAGCACAAAAGATAGTGTTGCTTTCTCAACGTGTTTTGCCAAATACAGTAAATGGAACTGCGATAGATACTACGCTGGCCAGTATTGAACATCTTGGTTATGTGCAAATAGATACTATTTCTGCGATTCAGCGTGCCCATCATCATACGTTGTGGAATAGAAATCCTGAATACGAACTATCTCATATTGATACCTTAATTGAATCTAAACAAATATTCGAATATTGGTCGCATGCTGCAGCGTATCTGCCCATGAGCGATTATAAGTATTCGCTTCCCCGTAAAGAGGCTATTTTAAAAAACGAACAAAGTCATTGGTTTCAGAAAGATGTCAAACTAATGGATTCTATACTAAAACGCATAGAAAACGAAGGACCTTTGATGGCAAAAGACTTTGAACACGGGGCTAAACTGGGAGAATGGCAAAGCAAACCCGCAAAACAAGCTTTAGAGAATTTGTTTATGCAAGGAGATTTGATGATTTCGAGTCGGAAGAATTTTCATAAAGTGTATGACCTAACGGAACGCGTCCTACCCAACAACATTGATACTACTTGCCCTAGTCAGCAACAACATATCCGTTTTTTAATTACAAGCTATCTAAGAGCCAATGGTATTGGTCAAGCGAGTGAAATGGCCTATTTACTTAAAAACACCAAAACAGTTGTCGCTTCCGAATTAAAGGAGATGCATTCAAACAATGAATTAGTGCAACTAAGTGTAAACGGACAACTATATTACGCCTTTCCTGATACTTTGAATTTGGTAAATACCCCTATCAAAAGTCAGCTGAAAATTCTATCTCCTTTTGATAATTTACTGATTCAGCGTAAGCGGATGCAGCACTTATTTGATTTTGAATACAAAATTGAATGTTATACTCCCGAAGCGAAACGTAAATACGGCTATTTTTCATTACCCGTATTATGGGACGGTAAATTAGTGGCCAGAATGGATTGCAAGGCCGATAAAAAGAGTGCAACGCTTCATATACATCATTTGTTTTTTGAAGAAAATTTTTCTTTTAATGATGCGTTTAAAGTTGCCTTTTCAAAAGAGATAGCAGCATTCAAACGTTTTAATGATTGCTTAGAGGTAAAAATTCACAAAACGACACCAAGCGCGTTACTTCAAACGATGCAATCCATTTCTTAGCAAATAGCAACGTTTATTTTCCTTCATTTTATCTAACTTTGTGTGCTATGTAAATACAGCATCACCATGGAAAATAAGGTTTTTAATTTGAAACAATTTGTTATTATTACTCTAATAACCAGCATTTGGATACATATTGCAGAAGTAGCAAGAGCTATGTTTGTTGCCTTCCCCTTGATGGAAAAATTCTTTGCAGGCAGAATACCAATTGGCGCAATGGAAGTGAGTAATGCCTTGATTTGGGGAATTTGGGATACTTTATTGTCTGCAGTTTTAGTATTTATATTTTGGCTTTGTTCCGTTGCTTTTGGGAATAACTTAAAATCAATTATTATTTCAGGTACAACTACTGCTTTTGCAACCATTGGTATTTTCTGGATTGCCAGTGTCAATACAGGTTTGGGGGTGTGGAGTACGGCTGCAATTTTATTTCCCATCGCTTGGGCTGAGATGATTATTGGAGCTTTTATAGCGTCAAAACTGTATTCGAAAAACAAATAAAAATGGCTGTTTCAAAGGATTTTACACAATTTGTTCTGGACCAATTATCGGGTTGGAGTAATGTGCATATCAATAAAATGTTTGGTTGTGTTGCATTGTATCAGGATGATTTAGCTTTTGGAATTATTGCAAACGATATGGTTTATCTGAAAGTAGATGATACCAATAAGGCTAAATTTATTGAATCAGGTTCAGTTCCATTGAAACCTTTTAAAAGTAATGCAACCGTGCTTTCATTTTACAGTATTCCAGCTATTATATTAGAAGATTCTGAGGCGTTTATTAGATGGGCAAGAGAATCATTGGAAATACAAAAAAAACGAAACAAATAAAGTCGAATAATAGGGAAAATTAAACCTATTGTGGCTTAGTAAGGATAAGGATAGCTTTATTTTTGTTGTGGCATTGTACGTGATTATTCAGTGGTTTGAATTGTAAACTAAAAAAAATCCTAGGATTCCCAGAATTTCTTTATATACTTCGCTGTAGCGCTTGTGTTTTTTTCTATTCAAAAATTCGCCCGTTAATTAAATTACCAAGGCAAACTTTTAAGGAACTATGCTTTTATGATCTGTTCAGCTTTCAGTTGATAGTCTAAATATAAAGTTTTGTTCATTTCGAACATATCAATAAAGCCACCAACTTCAATCATTTTTAGTAAGCTAAGATTGCATTTTTGAATACGTGGAAACGCTTCGCCATTGTCAATACAAGTAATTTCATAATGACCTTTTGCGTGTAAAACGATTTTACCGTCTTGCACATGCTGATAGATGTAGTTAAAACTTAATGAGGCTGTTGTATCATCAATGAGGGTAACTGTCATTTCAAATGGTCGGTGCGAATGTCCCCAATCTTTATTCAATTCGTTAAAGCTGTTTTCAAATGCTGCCACGCCTTCTAGGTTTCCACTCGGACTCAACCATTCAAAACCATCTTTATAAAGTAATTCACTTACCAAAGAAAAATCGGTATTCTTGCTTTCATACAATGAAAAGAAACGGTGCATCATTGCTTTGACTCTATAAATTCGCTGTTGTTCTAAAGCTTCCATATATTTTTGTATTAATTTATATTCGCAAAGGAACCGTTTTTTTAAGTTAACGGACTTGTCATTTGGCAATTAATACTAAATGATGGAAATTGATTTTCGAATTCTACTCAAAGAGAAGGGTGTTATTCCTAAAAAGGAAGCCACATGATTTAAAGGTACTCTTTGTAAGATAGACGGATAGGTTTTTAAAAATTTTAAGTAAGAATCCTTGGCATCAAGATTAAGTAAGCCTCGTTGAAAATTGATTTTATTTACTAATGTTTCATTCACTATTTTTTGAAAAGAATTCTCCCATTCTGGTATTTCCGCACAAAATAAATCCCAAGAGGCTCTGGAAAACTGAATAACCTCGCAATTTGTTTCTGCTTGTATCGAACCCGAACTTACAGAAAATTCAAAAAAGCTGGTGATATTACTAACAAAATCGTGCTCTTTCATAAAATACGAGGTTATTTCATTTCCTTTATAATCCATAAAACAAAAACGAAAAACGCCACTTATTAAAAATGCCATTTGGTCGCATTTATCACCACTTTCAATAAAAAAATCCGAAGCTTTATAGTGCTGCACTTCGGTATGATTAATTATCAATGCTGCGTCTTCATCAGATAACTTGATGTAATTACTCAGATGTTGGATTAGGTCGTTTTTCATAGTTAGCAACAAATCTTTTTAGGTGGTATAAAATCGTATGCAACCCTAAATATATTCTTTTTTGTTTAGAATAGTTAGGCAAGCGCTTATTTAAACGCTTCCTAGATCGTTATTCTTCAAAAATAAACTCCCCTCTGGTTTCTGCAGCCATAAGTCCCCATTCCACAATTGAATTTAAAATTGGACATAACGTTAAACCAAATTCGGTTAAGGTATATTCTACTCGCAAAGGTGGTTTTTTGGTGAATACTTTTCTAACTACTAAACCGTCTTCTTCCAATTGTTTGAGTTGCAAACTCAAGGTTCGCTCCGTGATTCCTGGAATTTCTTTGCGTAATTCGTTGTAGCGTTTCGTGCCACTAATTAAATGAGTAAGGATTACACTTTTCCATTTCCCACCTATTAATTCCATTGCGGCACTAGTAGGACACCACGATATTTTGTCGTTGATCTTTATTTTTGGCTTTTTTTCGAAAAGTTCTTTCCTGTCCATAACTGCTTATTTATATATGTTATAATGTGCAAAGATATAACGCTATTTATTAGTGTGCAACTATATTTTTTATAGTTTATTTTTATTTTACAAATAATTGATTTACATTTAGTTACAAATTTATTTCATACTATACTTCTTGACCGTTATTGCACAGTATATAAACTATATATACTTTTGCCACTATAAAAATGATAGTATAAATAATCCACTAAATATAAAAACATGAACTTAACTACAATTTTAAACAACCGTTACTCTGTAAAAGAATTTGATGCAACTAAAAAGATCTCAGAGGCAGATTTCCAACAAGTAAAAGATGTATTGCGTTTGAGCCCTTCAAGTGTAAACTTACAACCTTGGCATTTTTTAATTGCAGACACTGCTGCAGGAAAAGAACGTATTGCAAAAGGAACACAAGGTTTCTTTCATTTTAATACACCAAAGGTTTTAGATGCCTCTCATGTAATTGTTATTGCAGCGCGAACAAATGCCGATGATGCCTATATGAATAGCATTTTAGAGCAAGAAGATAAAGACGGTCGTTTTGCGGCTCAACAATTTAAAGACCAAATGCACGGTGGGCGTATGTTGTTTGCAGATATTCATAAATACGACCTTAAAGATTTACCACATTGGATGGAAAAACAAGTTTATTTAAATATGGGGTCACTTTTGTTAGGTGTTGCTGCATTAGGAATTGACGCTTGCCCAATGGAAGGTGTAGATGTAAAAGCTTTAGACGAAGAGTTTGGTTTACGTGAAAAAGGATATACTGCTTTAGCTGTAGTGTCTTTGGGATATAGAAAAGATACTGATTTTAATGCAAGCCTTCCAAAATCTAGATTTTCAGAGGAAGAAGTAATCACCATCTTATAAGTAATTTTTAAATCAAAAAAAAAAACATCATGAAAAGCACCATAGTAAAATTCACCGCAAAACCAGAACACGCAACTAGTTTTGCAGCAACTTTAAAAGAAGCGCAAGCGGCAACACAAAAAGAAGCTGGAAATCACGAAATTAAAGTTTTTGTATCGAAAGCTGATTCCAATGTGTTTTTTGTGTACGAACGTTGGGCAGACAAAGCAGCCATCGAATCTCACGATAAAGAGCCTCATACGCAAAAGTTAATGCAAATAGGCCAAACAGCCTTGGCAACGGCACCCGATTTTTATTTTTTAGGAGATACAAACCCGTTACCAGATCGTTCTAAATCTGCAAATGCAGATGACGAACTGTTCATCATTTTCTTCATCTTTAAGTTCGATCCAACTTATAGAAAGCAAATTCTAGCCCAATTTGAAGATCATGTTACCAACACTCGAAAAGAAGAGAAAGGAAACATTCTTTTTGATTTATACACTGTTGACGGGCACGAAGATACTTTGGCCGTTTATGAACATTGGAGAAAAGAATCTGATGTTTGGGACATTCATTTTAATCAACCGTACGCCATGAAAACAGGAAAATTGTTGGAAGACACTGTAGATGGAGATTTAAAACAATACATGAATTTTGTAACAGAAATATAATTTAGTTAAAGATGAAAAATATAATTACAGCAATAGTTTACGGATTTATAGTATCATTTGGAATTCAGAATGTTTCAGCTCAAGAACCAAGTATGCGAACTTTTAATGAAAATATAAAAGCAGTGCAATTGAAAAAGGGTACTATGCAAATTTTTGATTACGGAGAAACGAAAGTTCACGTTTATGAAACGAAAGGCTTTTTTAATACTCACGCTTTTTTTATCGAAAAGAAGGGAAAAGGGGTATTAATAGAGACTCCTCCAATGAAAGATAATTACAAGGAACTAGTGGATTATATTGTTGGCTTGGGTTACAAAGATATTGATGTAATGGTTTCGTATCATTTAATTGGAAAGCACTTTTTTGATACTGACAAGCTAAAATTCAATCATATCTATTCTAATCAAGAATCTTTGGATTATATGAAGAATTCCGGAAATGAATCGCTATCTGTCTTGAAAAAAGTCTCAGGACAAGATCTTGACGAAACTACAATTGTACCAACCGATTTATTAAAGGCGGGAGCTCAAGAGATTTCAGGGATTCCTTTTATTATTACGCCTACCGGTTTTGGTTTTGATGTAGAAATGCCAGATATAAAGGCGGTTCACTTACATATGGTTGGGCACGACAACCATACTATGATTTTCAATACTGAATTTATAGATACGGTAATTAAAGAGCTTACTGCTTTTCAAGAAAAAGGCTATACCACCTATTTTTCTTCACACAGTGCACCGGAAACTTCGGGAGATGTGACCCTTAAAATTAACTATCTTAAAGAAATGAAAGGACTACTTTCTGCGGCTAAGAATGAAGAAGAATTCATTCAGAAAATGGATAAAGCCTATCCTAATTTCGGATGGAGAAATTACCTGTTAGGAAGTGCAAAAATGTTGTTTACTGAAAACTAATCAACTTAATAGCCCAATCCCTAAAGTATAATTCCGAATTCGATTTTCAAAATTCAATTACATCGTGAGCACTGAGATTATTACAAAAATAGTCTCAGCTTTTTTATTATCGGTAAATGATGAATTACTATTATACAGTAACTAACTCGTAGTGAATTAAATACGATCTATATTGCAGCGTTGCAACTGCGTTCCTTAAAAAGTATACAACATTCAAGAATTAGTATAAATTTTGAGTCTATAGTGTTGCTTATCTTTGTGCTAGACAAATTGTTAGCGTTTGTTTATAGATTTAAATTATAAAATCCGCAAAGAAATAACCATTTACATTAAATAAAAATACCATGGAAAACAAAATAAACACTCAAATACCTGATCCGGTAATTTTCAATAGAGATAGAAACAACAAAAAGCAGCGACCTTTTATAGTGGATAAAACGGAATATCCTTTTCAAAGTAATTGGTTCGAAAGAGACGGAGTTTCTATGCATTATATTGAAGAAGGCGAAGGAATTCCGATTGTATTGACGCACGGAAACCCAGATTGGTCTTTTTTGAATCGAAATATTATTAAAGAACTTTCTGGTGAAGCTAGAGTAATCGCTTATGATTTACCTGGTTTTGGTTTTTCGGACACACCAGCAAATTATGGTTTTACGCCACAAGAGCATGCACAATGGATTAGTGCTCTTCTTTTTGAACATTTAAAACTAGATAAGTTTATTATTGTTGTTCAAGATTGGGGAGGTCCAACAGGTTTATCTGTTGCTACTAGTAATCCTGATAAAGTGTTGGGAGTTGTGATAAGCAATACTTGGGCTTGGAAAGCGGAAGGTAAAATGGTCGAATTCTCCATGTACATGAGAACGCCAGAAATGCAAGCAAAAATTATAGACGAAAACTTTTTTGCAACTACATTAATGCAAGGCTCGATTAATTCCAAATCAAGCAGTAACAAAGCCATTACAGATGCATATTCAATGGCTTTTCCAACCAAAGAGTCTAGAAAAGGAACCGCTGTTTTTCCGGCAGAAATTACCTTGGCAGCAGATTGGCTTGAAGAATTAGAAGGGAAATTAAGCACACTTCAAGAAAAGCCTGTTGAACTTATTTTCGGATTAAAAGATGACGTTGTTGCTTCTAAAGAAATTCAAGATAAATGGCGTTCTATTTTTCATACAGCACCAGTACAATTGCTTCCTGAAGCAGGACATTTTACACAAGAAGATAGCCCAGAGAGTTTTGTTTTTTCATTGAGGAGAATTCTAAAAAATATAAACTAAATTAAATGGCTGCTTCAACTGATTATTTAGACTTTATTTTGGATCAATTGTCCAATTGGAAAACGATTCATTACAAACGAATGTTCGGTTGTATAGGTCTGTATGCAGACGACTTGATGTTCGGAATTGTTTCAAAAGAACTACTCTATTTCAAAGTAGATGAAAACAATAAAGCGGACTATCTAGCAGCTGGTTCTGAAGCTTTAAAACTTTTTAAAAATAACAGTGTGGTCGCTTCTTTTTATGAAGTTCCTATCGAAATTCTGGAAGATGCTAACCAAGTTATTGCTTGGGCTAAAGTCTCTTTAGAAATTCAAAAAAATAAAAATAATAAATGAAAGTAATTATAACAGGAACCACGGGTATGGTGGGACGAGGCGTTTTAATAGAATGTTTAGAATCTCCAAATGTTCAAGAAGTATTGGTCATAAACCGAAGCTCTTTGCAAATGCAGCATCCAAAATTGAAAGAAGTTATTCATAAAAATTTCTTCGATTTCAAAGCTATTAAGGATCAATTGCAAGGATATGATGCTTGTTTTCATTGCATGGGCGTTTCCTCAATTGGAAAGAAAGAGGAAGATTACTATCAATTTACTTATGGAATTACCCAAGCATTGGCTAAAACGCTTTATGCTAATAATCCACAAATGGTATTCAATTATGTTTCTGGTGAAGGAACCGATAGTACCGAAAAAGGTAAACTGATGTGGGCCCGTGTAAAAGGTAAAACCGAGAATATGATTCTGAATACGGGCTTTAAAGATGCTTATATGTTTCGACTTCAAGTAATTCTTCCTTTGAAAGGCATAAAATCAAAAACATCTTGGGTAAATGCATTCTATTTTATCGCTCGTCCGTTTTTTGGACTTTTAGAAAAAAAGAAAAATAACACCACTAGTGTTAACGTTGGTCTGGCTATGATTAATAGCGTTCTTTTTGGAACCGACAACAAACTTTTAGAAAATGAACAGGTTAATAAATTAGCAAAAAATTAAATCAATCAAAATGAATAAAATATTTAAAACAATAGTTCTAATAGCAGGTGTCTTAAACTTCCCAATAGGTATTATGATGATTGTACAAGCAATCTCTAGTAAAACGGGCGAAGCCTTAATAACCAATTCGGTAGCAGGTGCTTTTATAATCTTCGCGGGAGCATCACTAATTTGGGCGATACAAGAAGTAAACACAAGAGCACCCATAATCCTTTGGAATGGTTTTGTGCGCTTATTTAACGTATTTCTAGTATCCTATGCCACAACGGTTGGGGATGTGCCACAAGAAATGATATACACTACGGGAATGGATTTAGTATTAGCAATTGTCTTCATAATTGGAAGTGTAAAAGTTACTGGAATACCATTTTCAAAATTAATAGTAGGAAGAACTAATTAATAAAATTTTAAAAATCAAATACAATGAAAAATAATATAGAAGGTAAAGTAGTAGTAATTACAGGCGGAAGTAGTGGATTAGGAGAAGCTACAGCACGTTATTTAGCTGAAAAAGGAGCCCAAATAGTTTTAGGCGCTCGAAGAATTGAAAAATTAGAAAAGATAGCGAAGGATATCAGAAAAAGTGGAGGAGCAATTGAAGTTTTAAAAACAGACGTTACCAAAGCAAATGATGTAAAGGCATTGGTTAAAAAGGCAATTGACAGTTTTGGTAAAATTGATGTAATGATAAATAATGCGGGCATTATGCCATTAGCACCATTAGCTGCACTTAAAGTAGACGAATGGGATAGCATGATTGACGTAAATATCAAAGGAGTATTATACGGAATTGCTGCAGCATTACCAGAATTTCAGAAACAAAAATCAGGTCATTTTATAAATCTTGCTTCCGTAGCCGGATTAAATGTGAGCCCAGGTGGAGCCGTATATAGTGGGACTAAATTTGCCGTAAGAGCGATTAGTGAAGGCTTACGAAAAGAAGTAGGTAAGGACATTAGAACCACTATACTTACACCAGGTCTAATAGATTCTGAATTGCAACTAGGAAGCTCAGACGAGGCTACTTCTCAGTTTTTACAACAAGTATATAAAGATGCTATTCCTGCTATTTCTATTGCTAAAGCAGTGGCTTATGCTATTGAGCAACCTGATGATGTAGATATTAATGAGTTGGTAATTCGTCCAACAGTACAGGAATTTTAATGATATAAAATCTATTATGAAAAAAACCTTAGTTATAGGAGCAAGTGGGCAAATAGGCAAAATGCTTGTTGAAAAATTGCTCAAAGAAGAAAATCCTGTAGTTGCCTTGGTTCGTAATGAACAGAAGGGGCAAGAACTTGAAAAACTAGGTGCAGAAATTGTAGTTGGAGACCTTGAAAACGATTTTGAACACGCTTTTAAAGATTGCGATAAAGTAGTATTTAGTGCTGGTTCTGGAGGTAATACAGGTTACGATAAAACACTTTTAATAGATCTATGGGCAGCCAAAAAGGCTGTTGATTATGCTATAAAAAATGATATACAGCATTTTATTATGGTAAGTGGTCTGGGTGCTGGTGATCCTAACGAGTTTGTATCTGACTTAAAACCATATTTAGTAGCGAAGTATTTTGCCGATTATTATTTATTAGAAAGTGGTTTAGCGTATACGATTTTACAACCTGGTAGTTTAATCAATGAAAAAGCAACGGGTTTAATTAGAACTACAAGATCTGAAAATTTTAAAGAGCTAGTCATTCCTAGAGAAGATGTCGCTAATGTAATTGCGTATTGTCTAGAAAATAACGCTACAAAAGGCAAAACAGTTGAGTTATTTAGCGGAGAAGAATCTATTAGAGAATCTCTAAGTTAATGAACTAGTATTTCCTTGGGTACAAAACAAGAGTTTAGTACCTGTGGAATTCATAAAAAAATACAATAATGGAAAATACATTAGAACAAAGAATTCAAAAATTAGAAGATTTAGAAGCTATAAGAACACTACAGGCTACCTACGGTCATTATGTAGATAAAGGTTGGAATGGAAAGGAAATGTATATTGAGAAGCTTGCTGAAATATTTACGGAAGATGCTTTATGGGAAGCCCCAGAAGCTGGAGTGCTAGCTAATGGACACAAAGAAATAATGGAATCCTTTACATCTTTTGATGCAGAAAATAAATTTTTCATTCATAGTTTTACGAACCCCATTATTGAAATTAATGAAGATAAAGCTACTGCAAAATGGATACTTTTTTCTCCAGCTATTGATGGTGAAAAAGTAATTTGTATGCTTGCTAGTTATGATAATGACTATGTTAGAACAAAAAATGGATGGCGTATTAAAAGTTTAAGACTCAACGTGGCTAATGTACTTGGAGCTTAATAATAAGAATTAAAAATAATAAAAAATTATGACTCAAAATAAAACAATACACCTTAATAAAGTACTTGAAAAACATGCTCAAGATATGACAAATAAGGTGGTTGCCATTACAGGCACAACAAGTGGTACCGGATTTGTATTCGCAAGAGAAGTTGCTAAAAAAGGGGCTACAGTCCTATTGCTTAATCGTACAAGTGCAAGATCAGAAAATGCGTATAAGCAGTTAACCGAAGCAGTTCCAAACGGTAAATTTGAAGCTATAGCTTGCGATTTGCAAGATTTAGAAAGTGTGAAACAAGCAGCAGAAAAAATTAAATCGGAATATAATGTTCTTGATGTTTTAGTCAATAATGCAGGTATTATGGCTGTAAAAGATGAAGCGACTAAAGATGGGTATGATGTTCAGATGCAAACAAATGCCATATCACACTTTCTTTTAACCAAAGAATTATACCCTTTGCTTAAAAACAGTAGTGAAGCTAGAGTCATAAACCAAACGTCGTTATCTAGATTAGGTGGACCATTAGAATCTGCCTATTTTGAGAAAAATGGAAGTAATTTAGGAGGTAATGGCACACCTGAAGAAACCGCAAATTTTCAAGGCGCTAGATGGGAGCGTTATCACCAAACTAAATTGGCAAATGCCACTTTTACTTATGGTTTAAAAAAGAAACTTTCAGAAGCTAACGTTAAAAATATTATTTCATTATTAGCGCATCCTGGAGTAGCAATAACCAACCTTCAATCAACTTCATCTAAAACAGGTGGAATGGATGTTAACGGAGGAGTTATGAGCCAAGCACAGTCTGCAGAAGATGGTGCGGCTGGAATTATTAGAGCGGCTATGGATAAAGAGGCAAAATCTGGTGATTTTTATGGGCCTACTGAAGGGATAAGTGGTTTTCCTAATTTGTTAGCACCAGAAGAACTACTTTTTGATGAATCTAATGTAGCTATCAATTGGAATGGTTGTGAAAAAGCTGTTGGTGAATTTAAAATATAAAAACACAAACGGTTGGTGATTTCGGTAAATCTACATTAGCGAAAGAAGCCATTCCTACAAGAATTTTATAATAATATGCAAAACTATCTTCAAGAAATAGAAACAATCACTTCTAAAGCAGGTGAAACCGTTCCTTTACAAAGGAAAGCTTTTAATGCCGGCTTTAGTTTTAGCCTTTTAACTTTTAGTGAACAACTAGAGATATGGGATTTTATTTGGAAAAATACTCAAGAGTACAGAACAGAAATGTTTTGTTTGTATTTCTTGGAGGAGCATATTAGAAACAAAGAAGAAATGTTTGCTTCTTGGTCGACGATTAAAGTATGGCAAGACAAAATTAATCGTTGGGAAACAAGTGATAGTATTTCAAAAATATACGCGCAATTAGTAGAATATGATGCAGAACTAATTTTGCCAACGTATAAAAAATGGAATACTTCTAAAAACCCATGGCATAGAAGACAAAGCATAGTAGGTTTACTTTATTATAGCGCACATAGAAAACACTATTTACCTTTTCAAGTACTTATAGATTTGGTAGTACCTTTAATTTCTGACAAAGCTTATTATGTAGAGAAAGGAGTAGGTTGGACACTTAGAGAAATAGGAAATATATACCCTAAAAAGCAGGAAGGATTTCTATTTGAAAACGCAACTAAAATATGTGCTTATGGATATAGTGCAGGTACAGAAAAATGGGATAAAACAAAACGGGAAAAACTGAAGCAAATTAGAAAAGTGGGAAGAGTTTTAAACCGCAAAAGTTCAATTTAAAAAGTAAAAAAGTAAAAAAATATGACAAACAAAAAACAGATATCAGCAGCGTTTCCTTTTGAGTCTAAATTTCAAGAAGTATTAGATTCTAAAATGCATTATGTAGATGAAGGAGATAAAAATTCAGAACATACTTTTTTACTAATACACGGTAATCCTACATCAAGTTATTTATGGCGTAATATTATTCCGTATGTAAGTGCCTTAGGTCGTGTAGTTGTTCCAGATCTTATTGGAATGGGTAAATCTGACAAGCCAGATATAGACTATACATTAAAAGATCATATTGCTTATTTAGATGCATTTGTTGAAAAGTTAGGGCTAAAAAACGTCATTCTAGTAATACAAGATTGGGGTTCTGGTTTAGGTTTCAATTATGCCAATCAGCATAGAGAAAATGTAAAAGGAATTGTGTTTTTTGAAGCTATGGTTCAAGTTTCTTATTGGAAAAACACGACTAAAGAGACCGAAGCACTATTCAAAAAATTTCGTGACCCTGTAGAAGGACATGATATGATCGTTAAAAACAACTTCTTTATTGAAGCTATGCTACCCATGATGGCGGGCAGAGAATTAACTCAAGAAGAAATGGACCATTATCGAGCGCCTTATTTGGAAGAAAAGAGCCGTAAACCACTGTTTATGTGGCCTAGTCAAATTTCGTTTGATGGTGTTCCAAAATTCACTACAGACATTATTAATTCATACAATGAATACCACAAAAATTCTGACGTTCCTAAGTTGTTATTCTATGCAGAACCAGGTCTCATAATTAATCGAGAATTAGGTGAGCATATAGCTGCAACTTGGAAAAATATTACTGCAGTAGATTTAGGTGAAGGAAAGCATTATCTACAAGAATCGCATCCACACGAAATTGGAGAAGGTATTCTAGATTGGTACAAAAAAATATTAAATAAATAAAAAGATAAATCTAGATTTTAGTTTAAGCTTTTCTGTTATAATTGAAAATAACAGCTTACAACTACATATGAAAATAGCAGTTTAGAGCAAGTTTTACAATTTTGTTCTTTTCTTCTATATTTGTTTATAAACCGAGAATCATTAATTGCTGTTAACGCAAATACCTTATAGCCCCAAAGGCTGTAACTTTATACATTGGAAAAATGGAAAACAAAAAGGAAGAAAGTAAAAGCACATTTTTTAAGATTAAAACGATTAGTCAATTGCATGATGTTTTTGAATATGTAAAACCATGTCATCCTTTAATTACTGTTTTAGATTTGTCCAAAGTTGCTTTTACTGATGAAGTGGTGCATAAAAAAGTGAGTGTCCCTTTTTATAATATTACTTTAAAGACAAAAACATCGAACGCATTTAAGTACGGTCGAGACTTTTTTGACTTTACCGAAGGAGCACTATTTGGAGTAGGACCAGATCAAGTAATTGAGATCGATTATACATCCGAGAAAGGCGAAATGGAAGGCTGGTCACTTTATTTTCATCCGGATATAATACGTGGTTCTGGATTAATGGAAAAATTGACAGACTATGGTTTTTTTGGCTATGACACCAACGAAGCGCTTCATATTTCGGATAAAGAAAAGCAAACGCTAAATGGTATTGTTCTAAAAATCCAAGAAGAGTATAGCGCAAACCTAGATGAGTTTAGTCAAGATGTTTTGGTTTCGAATATCGAACTGTTATTCAATTATATAAAACGTTTTTACAACAGGCAGTTTTTGACTCGAAAGTCCCAAAACACAACGGTTCTTAGTCAGTTCAATGGTTTACTAAAGAGCTATTTTGAGTCGGAAGACATTCGTTTGAATGGCTTGCCTAAGGTGCATTATTTTGCTAAAAAATTGCATCTTTCGGACAGTTATTTGAGTGATTTATTGAAAAAGGAAACTGGTAAAAATACCCAAGACCATATTCATTTTTATATGATCGAAAAGGCTAAAAATTTATTGATTAATACGAATAATTCCGTTTCGGAGATAGCATTTAATTTAGGTTTCGAATATCCGCAATACTTTAGCCGATTATTCAAAAGCAAAACAGGACAAACTCCTGTGGCGTATCGCAAGCAGTTGAATTGATCCTAAAATTTAAAATAAACAAAAAAAAGGCGTTTGATTAAAATATCAAACGCCTTTTTCTATTTTCAATATTGATTAATAAGCATCAACAAAAAGTACTTGACCAGTGATGAAACCATCAACTGAACGCTCAAAAGCTTTCCCTACTAATCTACCAGGAACAGGTTCAAATCCAGGCATCATTTCACCATAAACATCCCAAGCTTCTTCTAAAACCGTTGGATTTATAGAGTTGATACGAATACCGCGAGGCATTTCAAAAGCCACACATTTAACAAACGTATCTATTGCGCCACTTGTAGTTGCATCGGCAATTGCAAACGGAATTGGTTTTGTATTTAAAATCCCTGTAATTAACGTGAACGAACCTTTATCAGCAATGTATTCTTGACCAATACGTACAAGATTAATTTCCCCATCATTTTGCTCATAATGGTAGTCATCCATTGTTCTTCGGTCATTTCAGTGAAATTAGCATATTCACAAACTCCAACAGTATTTACTACGGCGTCAAAATGGCCTACATCTTTGTATAACTTTCTTAATGATTCCTCACTTGTGATGTCTACTTGAAAATCGTAATCAGCAGCCGAACGTCCTGCAGTGATTACTTTATGTTTTCCTAAGCCGCTTAATGCTGCTTGACCCATTTTTCCGTTTGCTCCAATTAAGATTATCGTTTTCATATATTTTTTGTTTTAAAATTATATGCAAATTTATGAAGGACGTAAAGAGTAGGACTAGGACATTTGTCTAATAAGTGATATTGGCCCTAATGCGGCTTAGATGTCTTTGCGTAATTCCTAAATAGGAAGCAATGTGTTGCAAAGGTATTTCTTGTATAAATTTGGGTTGCTTGTTCAATAAATCTAAGTAACGTTGCTGTGCCTTATCTTTTTGATGGTTGAAAATCCAACTCTCAAGATCAACATACTCTTTTTCTGCAATGATTCTTAAAAATTCCAACCATTTGGTATTTGACTTGGCTAACTCTTCCAACTTCTTTTTTGGGATCGAAATAATCTCAGAATCGGAAATAGCTTGCAAGTTTTCCTGAGATTTGTTTCCAGATATAAATGACGAGTACGCCATTAATAAACTATTTTGAAAAGTAAAACAATAGGTAATTTGGTCGTCAGCATTCGAATAATAAAAAGACCGAAAAATCCCCGACACCACATAAGATAGATTGTCGCAAATTTCGTCTTGTTGCAAGAAAAAATCATTCTTTTTTATCGTTCTGTATTCACAAAGAGCTAAGAAATGGGTGATTTCTTGACTGGTAAATAGATTAAATTTTTGTAGATACTCTTCCATTTTAAGCCTTGTTTTTATGTTTCTCCCAATCGAATGTAACAATGCTGTTAATTCTCTTTTCAATTTGGGCACAATTTAGCAAAATCCATCAAACCATCTCCTTTTAATTCATTTTATGGGATCGAAAAGGCCCAAAATCTATTGTTGATATAGGAAGTAGTCAATTATCTTTTCGAATAGCAACTTTCAAAACCTTTTATGGTATCTTCTTTTTCCAATATTCCACAACGCCAAAATTTTTAGTAATTTGCAAAAAAAATAGCGGTTAAAAAATATTCCCAATATATCATTTCAAAGTGTAGAGAAATCAAAGGATTTTGAGTTTTTGAATCTATCCGATTTATTTGCCAGAATGCCCGATATTGTCGATCACAATCCTACACAACCACACCGCATATCTTTTTTTGCTTTATTATTAGTAACTAAAGGATTGGGTACCCACCAAATAGATTTACAAGCAGGCACAGTGCTTAAAATTGCCAAAGGACAAGTACATGCTTTTCAGAAAAACGCAAAATATGAGGGCTATTTGATCATTTTTACCGAAAATTTTGTGGTGAGTCACTTTTCGAAATCTTCGATAAATATGATTTCGCATTTGTACAATTACCATATTTCGTCGCCTATATTTAGTAATGAAGCGGGAAATAGAATCTTTTTGGACGAATTAATCGTAGAGGTAAAAAACGAAAATAAGTACGCCAAAGAAAACATAGTTGCTGCTTTACTCAACTTATACTTATTGCGATTGGAACGGGAGTTTAATAACACCTTAGAAAACAACAATTCGAACCATTACACTATTTTTATTCAGTTCAAAAACTTGGTTGAAGACCATTATACAAGCACTCGCAACGTAAAAGACTACGCCAATAAATTGTTTATTTCGACCAAACATCTCAACCAAGTAGTTAAAGAATTTACTCTGAACACCGCCAAACATTTCATAGACGATTTTGTGATTCTCGAAACCAAAAGAGCAATGGTGAGTTCCAATACTAGTCTTAAAGAAATCGCCTTTGCAGTTGGTTTTGATGAGGTAACCAATTTTACTAAATTCTTCAAAAAACATACAGATCTCACTCCTAAAGAATTCAAAACTTTATCATAGCCCAATTTCACCAATTTGTGTGTCGTTTGCTTAAAAATTAGCCCGTAGATTTTACTGATTTCAGCAAATCAGTCCCCCCCACCCTATTCTACTGCAATTTTAAAAATCTTCCTGCCTATTTTTAGTCTGAGGGGTCTTTCCTGATAAATAGAAATTATTACAGTAAAAAAAGTAAAGGCTTATATTTACCATTTTTAACCGAGGATTTACCTTTATAAAATGATTATATAGATGCAATTTTGTATAAAATAAATTAAAAATTATGAGTCAAGTAGCAGTTTGCCCAACATGTGGAGGAAATTCAAAAATTAAAGAAGCCAACGGAGAAATAACTTATCAAGCTATTCAAAATGATGAATTACTAAAAAAAGTTGGTCAATTAAAAAATGCGATGGAAAAATTCAAATTAAAAGCAGAAGCTTTAGAAAAAGAATTAGCAGCTTTTAAATCAAAATAGCAAATGAGTTTTATTAAAAAAAATTACGGTTGGATGCTAGTCGCATTAATTGCTGTCTTGCCGATCATTCCACTTTTAAATTTGGTTACCCTAAATTTTTCCAATGGTTTTTCGATTAGTTTGTCAGAAGGAACTGCTGGCGAAGGCAAGTCTTCCCTAGAAATGCTGTACCATATCTCGGGCGAGTTTGCCATAAGGTGGATGACAGCTGTGCTTAGCTGTACGCCCTTTTTTATACTGTTTGGGGTCAACAACTTATTTGTGCGTCAAGCCATGGGTATCGCAGCAGCCGTGTGGAGTTTTGTTCATTATATAATCTTTATTGCTGCCGAAGGATTTGCAGAAACCTTTACCGAAGCCAATTATATTGCAGGTTTTATAGCTGTATTAATTTTAATTCCGTTGTTTTTTACTTCAAATAGAAAAGCAATGAAGAAATTAAAAAAGAACTGGAAAAAAATTCAAACTTATGCTTACGGAGCTATTGTTTTGAGTTTGTTACACGTACTACTTCTCAAAAAAACTTGGCTTATTTATGGAATAATAGTAGGTATTGGATTTATTCTTCGTTTGCCATTCGTGAAAAATAAAATTATGCATTTTAGAACTAACAGAAATTAAATTTTAAATTTATCGGATAAACAAGATATGTATTTTACCTAAATAATAACGGTACTACATCTTAAATAAATAAAAAAAATGAGCAAAGCAACCGTTGGACTATTGGGATTGGGCAGTCACTCTACTTTGTACTACATCAAGGAGTTAAACCGATTGTATAATCAAAAAAAAGGCGGATACAGCACTTTTCCGTTTGTGATGATTAATGCCGATTTTGATACAATCAATCCGCTTTTGCCCAATACTTCGGAGGCTTTGGATGTCGTTTTGAAAGCGTATATAGATGAGCTCGAAAAGTTAGCCATTACTACTATTTTGATTCCGAATATAACGCTGCATGAAACCATTGACCGCTTAGCTATTCAGAAAAAAATTCTTCACCCACTAACTTTAGCAGTGGAAAAAATCCAGCAAAACCATTGGAGCACCATCGTTTTATTTGGTTCACTCCATTCTATGGAATCGAATTACATACGTTCGTATTTCAACGCCAAAGGAATAGAAATCCAACTTCCGTCAAAAGAAGACCGTTTGTTTATAGACGAAGTTCGAAAACTAACCTATGCCGAAACTGAAACCCCAGATTTGATAGCGTCCTACCATTCGATACTAAACAAATACACCAAAAATTTCCCCGTAATACTCGCCTGTACAGAATTGTCGATATTAAAACCAACCGACAATAACCGAATCATAGACATGGCACAACTTCAAATAGAACAAGCCATTTCACAAACAGAATAACAGTCTCAGATTTACCATTATTAGCCAAAGATTGATATAAACCACTAAGTAGAAAACTGTCATCTTTGTAATAGAATTTTGAATTCGATTAGTCAAATAAAATCAACGGAAAAATTCGTGCAATTAAATTAAGTACTGATAATTCGTGACAATTAGTGTAATTCGTGTCTAACTTTTTCAGCACAATCAAAGTAATAACAATATGTGTCCCCCTTTTTCAGCACAATACAATATAAAAACCGTGTCTCTTTTTGACAATAAATACAATATAATATGAAAATAGCAGTAACATCAGCAAGTGGACATTTAGGCGCTTCCATCGTCAAACACCTCAGTAACTTAATCGGAAAAGAAAACGTCATCGCCATTGCCCGAACAGTCGAAAAAGCAACCCACCTAGGCGTCGAAGTTCGAAAAGGCGATTACAACAATCGCTCTGAATTTGATGCAGCCTTACAAGGCATAACTACCGTTTTACTCGTTTCGGGCATGGACGAACCACAAAAAAGAATCGAGCAACACCGCAATGTGATTGAAGCCGCAAAAAGCGCAGGAGTCAAAAAAATCGTGTACACCAGTATCGTAGGTGCCGAAGAAAACAACGCTTTTAGCCCAATTGTTCAAACCAACAGACAATCCGAAAGAGACGTGCAAGAATCTAGATTATCTTGGGTTATTGGTCGCAACGGAATCTATATTGAGCCCGATTTGGAATATATAGACACCTATAAAAAAGACGGCGAAATTCGCAATTGTGCAAGCGACGGCAAATGCACCTATACGAGTAGGCAAGAGCTGGGTTACGCTTACGCGAAAATGCTAGTGGAAGACCAACATAACGGACACGTATATAATTTGGTTGGCAACGGCATCAACCAAGCCCAATTGGCAACCGACATAAATACGGTTTTTGGAACTGATTTGGTTTACAATTCCGTTTCTGTAGCAGACTATGCAACCGAAAGAAAAGCCGAGTTAGGCGATTTTATGGGAACCGTGATCGCAGGAATCTATGAAGGGATAAAAATGGGTGCCAACGATGTTCCTTCGGATTATGAGAAAGCAGCAGGAAGACCCCATATTTCTGCTTTAGAAATGATGACGAATTTTAAAAATAAAAAGTAAGCCTGTCTAATTTACAGTCTTTTGAATAAAAAGATGAAGGTTTAAAATTGGCTGTTTTTTCAATTAACGATAGTTACCAAGTTACTTAGAGTGATCTTCCTCCATAAGGTATTTGTATCAGTTAGTAAGGTAGAAACTCAGATGATGTCTGTTTCGCTAATTTAGTGATTTATCAACTCCTTCATTTCATTTCAATTCTATTCGGTCAATAGTAAAGCAATAATTGATTTTTCGATAGAAATAGTTCTATAGATAAATGTATTATCTTTGTAACCATCAAAAAAAACAAAATACCATATGCATCCATCTACAATAAAACACCATTCAACCAATGATATTGTTGGGCTTTTTGGGGACTTACCTCAAGAATCTGAAGGGCTGCATGTGTATATTTCGAAAAACGAATTCAACGAAATTCCGGTTAGTTATCCCTTTCGAACAGACAATCATACCTTCATGTTAATCCTTAAAGGCGAAGTTCACATTCAGCTGAATCTGATTCACTATGTGTTGGGTGCGAATGAAATGGTGGTTATAAAACCGCACACTGTAATGCATATCTTAAAAATGAGCATTGACTTAAAGTTGGTAGGCTTTTGTTTTTCGAATGAATTCATTCTTCAAAATAATTTTAAAAAGACAGATTATGATGCTTTGAATTTCTTCACAGCAAGCAACATTCCAAAATTGAAATTATCTAAGGAAGAAAGAGTGGCTACCCTTTCGTTGGCTAAACTATTGGCAAAAAATAACCAAACAACAGAGATTGCTATGCCTTTTCGAAAAGAAATAATTCGACATGGATTTATTACCTTAATGTATCATTTAGCAGCAATATTCAGAACCGCTCATCCTAATCTTGAAGCCGAGTTTTCTCGACAAGAAGATCTTACACTACGTTTTCTATCTATTTTGAATCTTAATTTCAAAAAAGAACGCACCGTGCAATTTTATGCCGATGAACTTGCAGTGACTACTGGTCATTTATCCAAAGTATTGAAAGATGTTTCTGGAAAAACAGCAAGCCAATTAATTGAGGATTCCGTAATCATGGAAGCCAGACTTTTGTTGGAAAACTCTTCTTTAACGATTGCTCAAGTCGCAGACGAATTGAAGTTTAGCGATCAGTCGTTTTTTGGAAAATATTTCAAAAAGCAAACCGGTTTTTCTCCTTCTAAATATAAAAACATCTCGTAACACGGTATTTAGACCAATAAACCAAGTGTAGAAACCTATTTATGGTAAATAAGTTACTATCATTATTTTTTAAATAATCGATATTGACCAAAACTCCCCTTTTTTAGACCTTTTGTAACAGCTAGTATTGTAGCAATTTTGCAGAGTAAATTTTTTTAAAATAAATACTCACATAATTGCCACTATGAAACAATTAGCTCTCTTAGCCACTTTTATTTTTTTACTAAATAGTTGTGCCGATAAAAAAGAAACAAAACAAGAAGAAATCGCTGCAAAGGTTAGCGTAAAAGAAATCACTACTACATCTGAAAATGAAACGCTTAACTACAGCGGAACAATCGAAGCAGACAATACTGTTTCGATAGGCTTTGCCGTTGCAGGACGAATCTCAAGCGTAGTTGTCGATGAAGGACAAAGAGTTCAAAAAGGACAGTTACTAGCATCAATCGATGCAACTACTTACCAAAATGCCTTTTATATCGCCAAAGCAAGCGCAGAACAAGATAATGATAATTATAAAAGATTGAACGGTTTGTACCAAAAAGGAAGCTTACCAGAACGTGATTTTATTGCCGTAAAAGTAGCTGTTGCTCAAGCAAATGCTAACAAAAGTATGGCTGCCAAAAATCTTTCTGATACCAAATTGTACGCTCCTTTCACAGGAATCATCACAACAAAATCAGCTGAAGTTGGTGCCACTGCTGCACCAAGTATTCCTGCATTTACCATCATGAAAACGGATAAAGTGTATGCAAAAGCTTCGATAACCGAGTCAGAAATCGCGAAATTAAAAATTGGTAAAGCAGCAACAGTAAGCATTGCTTCACTAGACAAAACTTTCAACGGTAAAGTAGATATTTTAAATCCAAGCGCTGACGAATTAACGAGAACCTTTAATGTAAAAGTGCGTTTGAACAACAGCGACAACCAACTTTTGCCTGGTATGATTAGTACCATCAAAATCGAAACAGGAAATGTTGTGGATGTGATTAGCATTCCTTCTGTAGCTATAGTTAGAAATGCAGACAATATCCTATTTGTTTATGTAGCAGAAAACGGAAAAGCGATTAAAAAAAGAGTCACTGTTGGTGATTTTAAAAACAATGATATCATCATTACTTCCGGATTAAAAATAGGCGATAAAGTGCTAATTGAAGGCCAAAAGAATGTAAAAGAAGGTCAGGCCATTAGCCTTTAATTTAACTGAAAGATAAGATAAAAATGAAAAAAGTAAAAATAAATTTCATAGAAGCCTCTATGAAATACCATCAGGTAACGCTTGTAATTACGGCACTTCTTATGATTTTGGGAATTTATTCACTAGCTACAATGGCGCGTAGTGAAGATCCTCAAATTACAGTACGTAAAGGGTTGGTTATCGCTGCTTTTCCTGGTGCAGACGAGGAACAAGTAGAAAAACAGTTGACCGATCAATTAGAACAATACTTATTTAGTTTTGAAGAAATTAGAAAAGAAAAAACATTTTCTGATACCAAAGAAGGTCAGGTTGTTGTTACTGTAGAATTAAACGAAAACGTAAAAGATACTGATCGATTTTGGTCTACTTTACAACGCGGTTTAAGTACTACTTTTCCACAAAATTTCCCAACACCTCCGGGGATGATTGGGCCGATGGTGAATAGTGATTTTGGAGATGTTGTTTCTCAAATGATTACGGTTTCTGCTCCTGGAAGAAGTTATGCAGAATTAGAAACGTATTTAGACCAGCTAGAAGACGGACTAAAAACCATTCCGGAAACGTCTAAAATTAAACGATATGGAGGACAAAAAGAACAAATATATGTTACTGTAAAAGATGAAAAATTAAGACAGTATGGATTTGATTTTTCTACGATTGCACAGGTTATTCAAAGTCAAAATAACACTGGTTTTGCGGGTGGAATAACATTAAAAAACTCGGAGGTTTCGGTATTTGCAAAAAATCATTATAAAAATGCAGCTGATTTAAGCAATCAAATTGTTTACAGCACAGCCGGAGGAAAAGTAGTGCGTTTAAAAGATGTTGCCACTATAGAACGCCGTTATGAAGAAACAGCCAGCTATATAAAAGTAGGTGACGATAAAGTGACCATGATTGCAATAGAAATGCAACCAGGAAACAATATTGTACAATTTGGTGAAAAGGTAGAACTAGCTTTAGACAAAATAAAAAAAGAGTTACCTCCAGATGTACAAGTGCAAACGATTGTAAATCAGCCAGAAGTGGTGAAAGAAAGTATAAGTCACTTTATGCTAGAATTTGCCATTGCCATTTTAGCGGTAATTTCAGTAGTAATCCTATTGCTTCCATTTCGATTTGCAATAGTATCGGCGGTTGCGGCTCCGGTATCTATTTTTATCACTTTTGGAATACTTAATATGATGGGTATCGAAATCCATCAAGTAACGCTAGCGGCCTTAATTATTGTATTAGGAATGGTGGTTGATGATGCCATTGTTGTAGTTGATAATTATATCGAAAAATTAGACGAAGGCGAAGATCCGTGGACGGCAGGCTGGCAAAGTGCGACACAATTAATGGTGCCTGTTTTTACAGCAACTATGGCTATTATTTGTTCGTTTTTACCTTTGGCTTTTTTCTTAAACGGAATTTCGAAAGAATTTATTCAAGCCTTACCTATTGCGGTGGCTGTCGCTTTATTTGCTTCCTTATTAGTAGCACTTTTATTAACACCTTATTTGTGTTACATCTTCATTAAAAAAGGATTAAAGGACAAAGAAAAAGATCCTAATAAGAAAGAAAGCATGTTGGATCGCTTGCAAAATGTATTCAACCGCATATTAGATATTTGTTTCGAAAGACCAAATGTAACCATGCTAATGGGGCTTTTGTCTATTTTCTTAGGATTTGGAGTCGCTTCACAATTAGAACAAGAATTATTCCCTATAGCCGAGAGAAACCAATTTAACATAGAGGTTTGGTTGCCAAATGGAGGAACTTTAGAACAAACAGAAGCCGTTGTAAAACGTGTGGAAGAAAAAATTAAGGGAGACGACAGAGTGGTAAATGTAGCCAGTTTTGTAGGGACAAGTTCTCCTCGTTTTCACTCCACATATGCACCAGAATTTCCACGAAAAAACTTTGCTCAAATATTCATTACCACAACAGGTAAAGATGCTACGACTGAACTAGCCGCAGAATATATGGATAAGTTTAAAAACTTTGTACCAGATGGTTACATAAGAGTGCGTCAATTATCTTTGAACGAAGCGCCTTCACCAATTGAAGTGAGAATCGTTGGCGATGACATGATTAAACAAAAAGAGGTAGCAGCGCAAATAAAAGAAATTCTTGGGGGTACCAAAGGGCTTAATTGGATTAGAACCACTTATCAAGACGATTATTTGGGTGCCAAAGTAGCATTAAAAGACGATGTTGCCAATAGATTAGGAGTTACCAATACTGCTGTTTCTCAAACTTTAGGTGCAGGATTAAAAGGATATCCGGTGAGCACTATTTATGAAGGTGATAAACCGATTGATATTGTAATGCGTTATGATGAAAATGATCGAAAAAATGTTGGTGAACTTGGGGCTTTAAATATTTCAACCGCTTTGGGGACTAAAGTTCCGCTAAGAGAAGTCGCTACTATTACTCCAGAATGGCATACGGGAGTTATTGCGCACAGAAACGGTTTACGTACACTAGCAGTACGAGCAGAAGCGCAATTGGGTGTGAAAGCAGCAACTATTCAAGCTGAAATTATGCCGAAAATAGAGGCCCTTAAATTGCCTGACGGAATCAGTATTAATTACGGTGGTGAATTTGAAAACATCAATGAAACAGGTCCTGGAATGGCTTCCTCAATGGGAATAAGTTTGATCCTTATTTTCTTAGTGCTCTTATTTCAATTCAAAAACTTCACAAAGGTATTAATCGTTCTTGCTACATTTCCTTTGAGTTTACTAGGTGCTTTTTTAGGGTTGTATCTTACAGGAAACCCTTTTGGATTTACAGCGTTTATGGGAGTGATTAGTTTGATTGGTATTGTGGTTCGTAACGGAATCATACTAGTTGATTATGCCGATGAACTAATCTTAGAACATGGCTATTCTAAATTTGAAGCCGCCAAAGCCGCCGGAAAAAGACGTATGCGTCCTATTTTCTTGACTTCTGTTGCAGCAGCGATAGGTGTAGTGCCTATGATTGCCGGAAAATCACCGCTATGGGCACCTTTGGGTAGTGTTTTAGCCGTTGGATTACTAGTTTCTATGGTAATGACCTTGTTTATTGTTCCTGTACTTTATTACAAATATGTAACTATTGAGGTGTCACCAGAAAAACATCCGCATCCTAATGCTGAAACTTTTGAACCCATTCTATACAAACCAAAACCTAAGAAAAACTATTTAGTACGTAGAATAAACGTCTTTAAATACAAATTAAAAAAAAGGAAATAATCATGTCTGCAAAAAATATAAAGATGGCAATAGTAGCTTTCACACTATTGGCTGCCAGCCTTACCACAAACAGCTTTGCTCAGGGGAGAAATCTCTCCCTTGACACTGCTAAAAAAGAGGCTTTATCGAACAATAAAAAAATCAAAAAAGCTACTGCTTCAATCGATGCAGCCACTGCCGCTGAAGTAGGTGCTTTTACAGTTAACAAACCAAGTGTAGAAGCGAGTGCGACTGGCCTAAATGTGGGTAAACCGTTGAGTACTTTGTTACCAGAGTACAATGCTAGTGTAACCTTGGGTGTGACACAAGTGATTTACGCAGGTGGCAAAATTAATACCGCCAAACAAATTAGTACTGCCGCAGTGGCGCTTTATACGTCACAAAAAACATTGACCAATAACGAAGTGCTTCTTGATGTAGAGACCACTTATTGGCAAATTATCAACGTCAAAGGTAAAATTGATTTGGCCACCAAGTCCAATGCAATGTTGAGTCAATTATTGAAGGATTTAAGTAACTCGTACAATGCCGGAATCATCTACAAAAATGATGTTTTGCGTGTACAAGTACAACTCAATCAAGCACAATTAAATTTATCGAAAGCTAAAGATGCTTTGACCATTTTAAATTTAAAAATGGCGCAATTAATTGGTTCGAAAGAAACTGAATTTACCATCGAAGATGCTGATATCGAGATTGATGCTATCGAAAGTCAGCTTTCGCAGGAAAACGCGATCGCAAATCGTCCTGAAATTAAAATAATTGAAAAAGCGGTTTCTATCGAAGAATTAAAATCAAAACTACTTGAAGCAGACAGAAAACCAACAGTAGCAATGAACGTAAGCGGATTATACGGTCTGGGCAAAGGAATTAATTTTGCTACAGGCGACAATAACTTTAGTTCGTACTATGCCATGTTGAGCGTGAAAGTTCCCGTTTTTGATTGGGGAGGTCGCAAACAAAAAGTAAAAGAACAAGATTTTAAAGTAGAAGCACAAAAATTTGAATTGGAACAAACTCAAGAATTAGTAGCTATCGAAATTGCAAATGCAAAACTTGACATGCTTCGTGCCAAAGAGCGTATAGAAATCACTCAAAAATCATTAGCGCAAGCAGATGAAAACTTACGATTAAATAATGACCGTTTTGATGCCGGAACGGTGATAGGAAAAGATGTTCTAGAAGCACAAGTGATGTGGCAAACCGCTTTCTCTGATGTGATTGATGCCAAAGCAGTTTTCAAAATTAGCGAAGCCAATTACAAAAAAGCGACTTCAAGTTTAGAATAACATAAAAATAATTGGAATGAAAAACCAAACCAAAAATCTAATATTGAAAAACGCTGCTGTACTTTTTTACAGCAGCGCAATCAATCACGTAACCCTAGATGATATTGCTTCAAAATGTGGGATTTCGAAAAAAACAATTTATAAGTATTTCGAAAACAAAGAAGATTTAGTCATTAAAACGATCCAAAAACAAGCCAAAATACTCAAGAAAAATATCAGTAGAATTCAGCAGAAAGGGCACAACGCCTTAGAAGAATTGATGCATTTTATTACCTATATCAACAAAAAAATGCATCGGGTTTATCCAATGGTCAAAAACGAAATTAAAAAAGGACCTGCCAATAGCTTTTTTAATGCCATCAATTATAACGACACTATCATTTTGCAGTTTATTGTCGATAATATCGAACACGGCAAACAACAAGGGTTGTACAAAGAACAAATTGATGCCCAAGAATTTTGTGAGTCTTATGATGTGCTTTCAAAAAGCATTTACTTCAACTATTATTTCACGGACCTAAACGTAAAAAAGAAATCATTTGAGTTTGTAAGTTCCTTATTTCTATATGGATTGGTAACACAATTGGGATTGGATTATTTGCAGATGACGTTATAAAATGAAAAAATCAAACGGATTCATAACCGGAACTATTGCAATATTTGTGTTAATTTTTGGGTTGTTAACGCTTACGGAGCCTTTGCAAACTACATTTAAAAAGCAATTGGAAGTAGCAAAATTACCTTCCCCAGAACTAACCTTATTCATGGCACAATCTACTTTAATTATGACGGCAGTGTTAACTCTGGCGTTCCTTATTTTATGGAATAAACTTTCTAAAGTAGTTGCCAATACACTGTTTTATTAAGCAAACGAAGTTGTTATTCGTGTACTGTTGACTATTTCAGAATTGCAATTCGGGTGCATTCTAATTGTTGAAGGCACAGAAAAATTTCCAAACTATAATTTCTTGCAAATCTGCGCAATCGAGTTGTTAATAATCAATTTTATTTCCTGTAAGGTTGTTTAGAGTGAATTAAACCATCATAATTCCTCATGCTATGAGAATTCAAGCCAAGGTTTATCTCAACTTTGTTTCTTTTTTAGACAGGTAAAATCCATGTAAGCAAAGTTATTTTTGCGATCAACTCCTTTACTTCAATTCTATTCGGTCAATGACGAGTTTGAATTGTTCCTTCTTTTTGTTGCCAATCAAAAAAGCAATTTCTTCAAAATGCGCATCCGAAAAATTGGGTTGTTCCAATGTTCTACCTCTAAAGGCAGGATACATATCTTGGAGCGAAATTTCGATTTCTTCCCACTCTCCCGAAGTCGAAAAAGGAGCAATGAACGAATGTGAATCTCCAGAATTAGTTTTTATCCTAAATTGATATTTTTTGCCATCACCTTTGAGTTTGATAACGATAGTGTTGTATCCTTCTGTTTTTACCTTTGGAAATCGATAGCGAACAGACGAAAAACCACCATTGTTTTCCAGTGAAATAGCACCTTCAAACACACCAAATCCATCCGAATCTAATGTAAAACTACCCGCCGAAACGCCTCCCATCACCACATCATCGACAACGCGCCAATCTTGAATGTTTGATTTTTTTGTAAAATCAAAAAGTAGCTGTGGAGGCATAGTAGAAAATAATGTCATCATACAAAGAAAGCTTTTCATAGTAATTAGTTTGGTGAAACAATTGTTTTAGCGATTGACTGGTTTTTACTCCATTGGTCGCTAATTTACAGCATTGCAACTGTTAGAGGTGCGGAAAAAATTTCGACAAATAGTTGCAAATATATCCTAGCCATCTGACTCTTTTGGCAATTACTACAAAATTAGGGCTACTTTAAGATAAATCCAATTCGAAATTGGTATTCATTTTGACATTATTTAATGAGAATCGCTAGTTATTTTTTGGAGCTATTTACTTCGTCAGTTCGCTTCTTTCGTTTCCTGCTATCCACTGTATCTTTATGGCTTTAAAAGCAGTCATAAAGGGTACCGTTGCTATCAGGGCTAAAATATAACATCTTGTTTTTTAGTATTACGATTTGTAGGAATAATTTAATATATTTGAAAAACAAATTGGTTTTGGCCAGCTCTCAAAACCAAAATTGAAAAAAACGAAAGATCAATTTCTTGCCACCGCCCTCAAATGTATAAGAATGACAAAAATAAATATCATATTTTCAACAAAAAGTGAAGAAAATACAAACAACATAATTGAAAGTATTGTAAAATCAAATTCTTTTGACAAGAACAAAAATTACATATTATCGATTGTAATATTTGACAAGACTATTAAACAAATTATTGAGAGTAAATTAGAGCGTTTTGCATTAAATATAAAAGTAATTGACCTTACTGCAATTAAGAAATTAGAGAAAAAGTATTCTCATTTTTTTAGTACAGCAAATTGTTCTACCAAAATCGACAGCATACAACGAGCAAGAATTCAACAACAAATTTATATTATTGACAATTTTGAAATATTTAAATACTCAGTTATCTGGCAAGTAGATGATGATATGCTTTTTGGCAGAAGTGAATTCAAAAACAATAACCATACTGTGAATTACACCACCAATTATTTTTCTGAAATTGTAAATATGTATCATAAAAATGAAAATATTGATGCAATTATTTCTCCTTCAACTTATGTGCCACCGATACCTTCACTACTCTATTGTCAAAGCCAATTAAATGCTTTCTTTAATGGAAAACACATACCTGAAGCAAAAATAATACAATCTGAATATCACGATTATTATAATCAAGCCAATCATGATACAAACTATTCAGTTCTTTTGTCGAACACAAAAGATAAAAAGACAATAGTTAAAAATATACTTATAGGAAAACCTATTACCAAAATTTCTTTTGTAAACAACATAAATGTTTCTCCAGAATTCACAATGTCCAAACTTTTAAGAGGTGGAAATTTTATCGTTTTCAATTCTGAAATTTTTCGCATACCACATTTAGGATTTTCAGAAAGTAATAACATCCCAGCTAGAAGAAGCGATATGATACATTCGCATTTATTAACCGAAATTGGATTTCAAATAAGAGATATTTCCTTTTTTAGTCTTGTACATAACTGCACTTTTAGCACTTCATCAATTGAAAATAGTTCTGAAAAATATTTTTCAGATATGATTGGTGCATTACTTGTTTCGTATTTGTATAAGGGAGAAACTGAATTTACAAATCGTTTACTCTTCTATCAGAAACACATTAAAAATATCTTAGAATTATTACATAAAAATATTAACAAGGATGAATTTAAAAACGAAATAGATCGATTAATAGAATTAGACATTCAAATCAATTCTTTTGATAGAAATCACTTTATTAATGAGTTTGAAAAGTTTATAATAACACAAGAAAAATTAAAATCACAGTTATGCAAATTGGCATCATAGGATCAAATAAAAGTCAATGCTCAAATGAGTTATATGAGTTTGCATATAACCTTGGCTTGCTCTTGGGTAAAAAAGGGAATACAATTGTTAATGGTGGAATGCAAGGAACTATGGAAGCCGTATCAAAAGGTGTTAAGGATAGTAAGAACATACTTAGTAAAACTGTTGGCATTCTTCCTTTTGATAATAAAGAAGCGGCAAATGAGTATTTAGATATCATCATTCCAACTGGAATTGGTTTTGCTAGAAACTCTGTAATTGTTTTGTCATCAGATATTTTAATTGCTTTAGGTGGTGGAGCTGGTACCTTAAATGAAATTAGTTATGCTTGGCAATTTGGAAAAAAAGTATTTTGCTATACAGGAACAGAAGGATGGAGTAAAAAGCTTGCAAATCAAAACTTAGACAATAGAAAAGACGGTTTACTCATTGGTTTTAATTCACTAGAAGAACTCTCTAAATTGATATTTAATGATTGAGATATTAATGTTCCATAGAGTTTTACCTAAATCAAAAATAGATTTAAATGATGCTTATTTTATTAGAGGCACGTTAATTTCGCAAGAAAGATTAGAACAGATTATACTTGAATATTTAAAAAAAGATTTCTATTTCAAAACTATATCAAGCCTGAATTATGACTCCAAAACAAATCAAGTAGCACTAACTTTTGATGATGGGTATACAGATAATTATTTGTATGCAAAACCTATTTTAGAGAAATACAATATCAAAGCTACTTTTTATCCTGTAATTGGTTATTGCAAAGAAAATACAATTGCGCCTTTAGATTATTATTACCATTATGTCAATGAAAATATAACGATAGACAACAAAGAAAATTGGATTATAGGTAATCAAAAAAAGACGTTCTTAAATTACTCAATCACGCAACAAAAAGAGTTTGTAAAAACTCTAAAAAAAATAAATAATTCAAAAAACAGAGTGTCTTATATGTCAACACAACAATTAATAGAATTAGATAGTTTAAATCACGAAATTGGTGGCCATTCTCTATATCACGATATATATACAAAACTTGACGAAAATGAAATTAGAGAAGATATTAGAGAAACAAAACAAATGCTATCTAATATAGGAATTGAAATAGAATCTTATGCTTATACAGATGGTCAATACAGCTCTACTATAATTGAAATTTTGAATAATGAGAATATAAAATTTGCGTGTGCTATAAAATCAAAAAAACTTACAAATGATGGTCACTATGAATTAGAAAGAAAATTTATAACCGAGAATGAAATTATCTAAAAAAGAAATTAGTACATTTTTTGACATTATTCAGGTCAATAATAATTTAAGAGATACTTCACTAGATTTTTTAAACCTTATTATTGAAGGTGTTGCAAAGTTTATTCCTTGGCAAAACATTTCTATGATTGAAAATGGTTTGGGTAAAATTCCAACCTTTGAAGATATTAAAGGAAATATGCTTTTAGGAAATGGTGGTATTTGTTTAGATATAAATAGATTTATGTTTTACCTTTTGACTGAAATTGGTTATGATGTTCAATACATTTTATGTGGCAGAATAAATGCTGAAAAACGGCATATCGCAATTATTACTTATTTTAACGGAAACCCTTATTTTATCGATTTTGGAGATGCTCAACCCTATTATAAAGCGCTTAATGTTCACGATAACAGAATTATCACAAGAGGTACGACTGAATATCAATTTCAAAACAAAGAAAATGAATATCAATTATTGATAAAAAAAAATAATGAATGGAATGTAAGTTATGTCTTTAACTTCCAACGATACAACGAGATCGATTTTGCTTCCTTTATTCAAAAATATTATACCGACATTAATTATGGTCCTTTCTGGAAAGCAGTTCATTTTGCATATTATCCAAATAAGAAGCTAAGAGCTATAAAAGGAATGACGATTTTGGTAGAAAAAGAAAATGGAGTAATATGCACACTTAAACATTCCAATTTTGAACAATTTAATATAAGTTTAAAAAAATATTTTGATAAAGATATTTTAGTCAAATTTAGATTTTATGAGAATTTCATTAAATTAGAAGAAATAACACAAAAAAATAACATGATAAACACACTTAAACAATTTATTGCATTTGAAACAATTGCAAATGATGAAAAAGCTAACAGTCAAGGAATTGAATTAGTTAGCGATTTATTAAAATCTATAGGATTCAGTATCTCGATTGAGGGAGATAGTCCATTCAAGCAACCAGTTATTATTGCAAAGCATACCAATAAAAATTCTACCAAAAAAGTAACCCTATATTCACATTACGATGTAGAAAAAATACACAAAGAAGAAAAATGGAATACGGATCCTTTTGTATTGGTAGAGAAAGACGGCAGGTATTATGCAAGAGGAATTGCTGATAATAAAGGCGTCTTGTTAAGTCGTATATTCTCATTGATTGAACTAAAAAAGAATGATGAAGAATTACCAAATATTCTGTGGATAATTCAAGGAGAGGAAGAAGTAGCCGGACAAACAACTTTTGAAGTAATCCCAAAACATATTGAAGAATTCAACTCGAAAATTTATGTTGAAGAAACAGGTGTATATCAAGACAATGTTCCCGTAATATTCCATTTACCTGAAACTAAAAGTAGGCCAGATTTTATTGATGATATGAATAATGCTATTTACGACGGTACAGCAATCTATGCGAATAGACATCTAAATAAATTTACTAAATGTCCATTTATAACTAACATTCCTAAAGATGCTTATTATGTTGGATTTGGTCCAAATGACAGTTTATGTAATATTCATAGAGATAACGAAAGTTTGAGTATTGAAAAGCTAGTGAAGCATAATGATGTCTTTAAAAAATTTATAAAATGGATAAATAAAACTGAAATATAAATGTGTGGCATAGTTGCAATCATTGGTCATCATACAGAAACGGACTGTTCAAATGCTTTATCTAGAATTAAACACAGAGGATTAGATAATACAAAAATTTATAATTCTGAAAATATTTCAATAGGTTTTAACCGTTTAGCAATAAATGACAAAACAAACAACGGAATGCAACCCTTTAAATATAAAAATTTAATAGGAGCATTTAATGGTGAAATTTTCAATTCAATTGAGCTAGCAGATAAATACGGAATAACAGTACATTCTAAATCTGATATCGAAATCATTTTACCGTTATTCGCTGCCATTGGTGTCGATATTATAGATGTTATAGATGGCTTTTATTCTGGAATAATATACAATAATGAAACAAGTGAAATTTTTACGATAAGGGATTATATAGGTAAAAAGCCATTATTTTATGGTAAAACCACAAAAATAGAATTTGTTAGTAGCGAACTCAAATCCTTTAACAAAATACAATCCTTTGAATTTATACCTAAAGGATTTTCTGAGATTATAAATCATAAAATTATTTCATTAAAAAAACATTCGTTTCCTGTTTTAGAAAGGTCAGTATTAAAAAAAACAATTGATGAATCTGTAAGGAAGAGAATTCCTCTCAATCGTGAAAAATTTGGCGTTTTTCTAAGTGGTGGTTTAGATAGTTCAATTATTGCTTCAATCGTTTCAAAGTATTCTACAAATACAATTTATTATACGTTAGGGAATGAGGGAAATGAAGATATTGCTTTTGTTAAAAGATTAGGTAAATATTTAAAAATAGAAAACCAAATTAAATACATTTCATTACCTAAAGAAGAGGAAATAGGAAAATTAATTGAACAAGTAGTTTATCATACAGAAAGTTACAATCCTTCAATTATAAGTAATGGTTTAGCAACTTACTTATTATCAAAATCTGCGAAAAATGATGAGCTAAAAGTTTTGATTTCTGGTGAAGGAGCAGATGAATTATTTTGTGGTTACAAGATATCCGAAAACATTATCGAAACGCGAGAAATGAGTAATATTCTAATAGAAAATCTACATTATACAGAATTACGACGACTAGATTTATCATCAATGGCAAATACTATAGAAATTAGATGTCCTTTTTTAGATAAAAAAGTGTACTCTATTTCAAAAAAATTACCAACTGCAGATTTGAAAGACAAACAAATTTTAAGAAATATATTTGGTTCTGATCTGCCTAAAGAAATTATTGAAAGAACAAAAACATCTTTTGATGTTGGTTCAGGCGTTAGAAAATTAGTTGTCGAATATCTAACGAAAGATAACAAAACAGAAAGGGAAACATTAAAAGAAATTTGGAGTAAGTTTTTTGACTTAAACATATCTAATAATGAATACTATCACCAATATCCTGTTTTTGATAAATCAATAACCAAAAGAAGCATCAGTCACAAATGAATTTAATTAATAAAATAGAATCACTATTGTTCGAAGAGTTTAAAAGTGTACCTTTTCATAACCTTTTTATGCTCAATAATATTGAAAATAAAGATTTATCTTTAGGTGGAACTTGCTCTGACAAGGTGCTTCATTTTAGAGAAATTCTTAAAAATAATGGAATTGAAACAAAGTTACACTCATCATTTATTAATAATATAGAGTGTCATAGGATGCTTTCCGTATCGATTGAAAATCAAAATTACTTTATTGACATTGGCTCGGGTTGGCCATCATTAAAATTATTTCCTGAATTTAAACCCGTTGAATATTCTGTTTACGGTATGAGTTTCAAAACTGAAATATTTGAAAGTAAACTTATTATTTACCATAAAATTATGGGGGATTATAAACAAATGATTGAAGTTCCTTTTTTTACTAAATCAGAATCTAAAATTCTAAGTGATATAGAAAACCGATATAAAGATAATTCCATTTATCCATTTCATAATAGTTTGAGATTTTCAATAATTAAAGATGATTCATTTTACTTTATCAAAGAAAATGTATTAAGAACATATAATGACGTAAAGATCATTGATAGAATACTTAGCAAAAGCGAAATTAATAACTTATTGAGAAATGAATTTGGAATTAAGGATATAAAATGTCCATGCTAAAGTCATACATAATGAATGTTCATATATGATAATAGTTTCATCAGTTCGTCAACGCAGAATTACATTCTGTACCCGTAAACTAAAGACACTACTCGACCATAGGAAGTACCAACAATAGCCATTTAAATTCAAAAACTATAAAATTCAGCAATACGCATACAACGAAAAGTAATTAGTATACAGCTACAAGATATAATTCGTCTAATTTTGTCCTATAATAATGAAGAACAAAATATTGAAACGAATTATAACAAAAATCATGATAGCAATCCTTGCACTTATTAGTCTTTTGGTGGTGGTATATTTGGCTTTTACGAATTTCTATCCCAATTTTGGAGGAGATGTTTCGAAAGAAAAACAGCTCGTGTACCAAAAATCGGCACAATACAAAAACGGAAAATTTAATAATACCAAGGCCGTTCCCAAAGAACTTAGCTTTTCGGAAAAGTTAGATGTGGCTTATTATTTTTTTACTACCAAAGTAGAAAATGGCCGCCCAAAAGAAGATTTGAAAGTCCAAAAAATCGATTCGATTGATGTAGCCGATTACAAAGGCAAAGCACGATTGGTGTGGTTTGGACATTCGGCTTTCTTACTGCAAATAGATGGCAAAACGATTTTGCTAGACCCGATGTTTGGTAAAGTAGCCGCACCGCACCCAATGCTTGGAGCGGACCGTTTTAATGCCGAATTACCTATCGCTATCGAAAAATTACCGCACATAGACGCCGTGATCTTCTCACACGACCATTACGACCATCTCGATTATGAAACGGTCATGAAGATAAAAGACAAAACGAAACACTTTTACACACCGCTAGGCGTTGGAGAACACTTAAAAGCCTGGGGAATTCCCGCTTCTAATATATCCGAACTCGATTGGTGGCAAGATATTCAATTTGATAGCTTAACTTTGAGTTGTACACCAGCCCAACATTTTTCGGGTCGAAAGTTAAACAATGGGCAGAGTACGCTATGGTGTTCGTGGGTGATTCAGTCCAAAGAGGAGAAATTATTTTTTAGTGGTGACAGCGGCTACGCATCGCATTTCAAAGAAATTGGTGATAAATATGGCCCTTTCGATTTGGCTTTAATGGAATGTGGGCAGTACAACGACAAATGGTCCGACATACACATGATGCCCGAAGAAACCGCTCAAGCAGGAGTTGATGTTCAAGCTAAAAAAATCATGCCGATACATTGGGCAGGTTTTAAACTAGCAATGCACGACTGGAAAGACCCAATTAACCGAGTGCAAGCCAAAGCCAAACAGCTAAATCTAGAAGTAATCACGCCCAAAATTGGACAAGAAATTCTAGTACAAGGAAACAGTACCTACAGCAATTGGTGGCAAAACTTATAACACGCAAGGAAAATAGGTACGAAGATGACGCAGATTCGCTATCGCGAAGACACAGATAAAGACAGATTTCTAATCAATAGTATTATGCTTTTAAACAGTCCTATTGTCAGTTCGAGCGAAGTCGAGAACCACGTCTTGCATCTCGACTGCGCTCGATTTGACAAAATCATAGTGCATTTGTTAAAAAATCCGTTTTTATCAACGTTTGAAAATCCGTTTAATCCGCGTTCCATTTTTGCTCAATGTTGCTACAAAGAAACAGTCATTTAATTTTATTCGAAAGCTATGAAGGAAATCATCAACATAAACACCATCTCTGAACTGCATGACTTTTTTGGTTTAGAAAAGCCAAAGCATCCCTTGGTTTCGGTGGTTCGTTTGGCCAAAGAGTTAAAGGATTTAGATATCGAAAAATTCAAATATTCTGTAGGCTTGTACCAAATTAGCCTAAAAGACAATTGCCCTTTTACCATCACCAATTACGGCAGAAACTCCTATGACTACCAAGAAGGGTCAATGGTTTTTATGGGACCGAATCAAGTTTTGGAAGTCGAAAAACAAAATGTAAATCGCGATGATACCGGCTGGAGTATCGTTTTTCACCCGGATCTAATTCGAAAATCAACTTTAGGAAAGCAAATAGAAAAGTATTCTTTTTTTGAGTATTCATCGAATGAAGCATTGCATCTTTCAGACGAAGAACGAAGAACGGTAACTGAAATAGCCTTGAAAATCGAACGAGAATTCAATAGTAATATTGATGCACACAGTCAAACCTTAATTATTTCGAACCTCGAACTGTTGCTTAACTATTGCGTGCGCTTTTATGACCGTCAGTTTTTTACGAGAACCAATTTGAATCAAGATTTTGTGAGTCAGTTTGAGAATGTTTTAAAGGAATATTACAGAGCCAATAAACAAATCGAATTAGGGATTCCAACAGTACAATACTGCGGGCAAGCGATGAACATGTCCTCTAAATATTTAAGTGATTTGTTACGAAAAGAAACGGGTCAAAGTACGCAAGACCACATTCATCAATATATCATAGAAAAGGCCAAAAACCAATTGCTTAATTCTAATGAAAGTGCTAGCGAAATCGCCCATGCATTGGGATTTGAATACCCGCAATACTTTAGTAAAATGTTCAAAAAGAAAACTGCAATGAGCCCAAACGAGTACAGACAAAGCTTGAATTAAGCAACGTTCTGTTTGGATACATCCAAATAATCCGGTTTTTACTGTAATTAATTTATGCTTTTGCCTTTTACAATTTGGCATCAGTATAGCTGACTATTGCCAAATAAGAACCACAAATCCTTAGCAATTAAAACAAAAAATAAAATAATAGTAGTATGAAAAAAACAATTTTTATAACCGGAGCTTCTTCTGGTTTAGGAAAAGCTGCGGCTTTACTTTTTGCAAAAAACAACTGGAATGTTATCGCTACCATGAGAAAACCAGAAAACGAAACAGCACTTGCTGAAGTAGCAAACATAACCCTCTTACCCTTGGATGTTACCAATGTAGAGCAAATCGAGGAAACGGTAAAAAAGACCTTAGAACTTGGTAAAATAGATGTCGTTTTTAACAATGCAGGCTACGGACTGGCAGGTCCTTTTGAAGGAGCAACAGATGACCAATTAACGAATCAATTGAACACCAATCTTTTGGGTGTAATGAGAGTAACACAGCAGTTTCTACCTCATTTTAGAGAAAACAAAGCGGGTACATTTATAACTACAACTTCTATTGGCGGTTTGATTACGTTACCTTTCAACTCGGTTTATCACGCTACAAAATGGGCGTTGGAAGGTTGGAGTGAAAGTTTAGCATTCGAACTAAAAGAATTTGGAATCACAGTAAAAACAGTTTCACCAGGCGGAATTGCTACCGATTTTGCAGGTCGTTCCTTAGTGATGACACAACATCCTGCTTACCAAGAACAGATGAACAAAGTCCTATCGGTTTTTATGGATCCAGAAAGAGCCAAAGATTATTCGACACCGGAACAAATTGCAGCTGTCGTTTATGAAGCCGCAACTGACGGAAAATCAACCTTACGCTATGTTGCTGGCGCTGATGCTAAAGCAATGTACGCACAGCGAAACGAAGTGGGTGACGAAGCTTTCCGACAAGGAATTGAAAATGTTTTTTATAAAAAATAAAAAAGGGAAATGCCACCAAGAACAACATTCTTCTTCGGTGGTGTTTTTATAAAAACCCATTTCTTTGCTTTTAATCGGCTTGGTAGATATTAGTTGTTTTGTTTACCCGTTACTAACTGAAAATTATCAATCCTATGACATACCCTACCGATGGCTTGGTTTTTGAGTAGTTTTTACTATAAATGAAAAATTAAATTAAAAACGCATTAGAGTATGAAAAAATATATCGCAGGAATGGCCGTTGCCGCTTTTATGTTGTTTAGTTTCAGTTCGGTACCTACTTACCAAGATATTAAAATAAGTCCAGAGCAAGCAAACAACGGAAAATCGATTTACAACAAAGTCTGTATGGCGTGCCATCAAATGAATGGTGCCGGAATCACAGGTGCTTTTCCACCTTTGGCAAAGTCAGATTACTTAAATGCCGATGTCAACAGAGCGATTAAACAAATTTTGAATGGTTCGAATGGTCCCATAACTGTCAACGGTAAAAAATACACTACGCCAATGCCAAAGCAAGAGTTGTCAGACCAACAAGTCGCAGATGTGCTTACGTATGTATACGCGAGCTGGGGTAATAACAAATCAGTGGTAACGCCAGAAATGGTAAAAAAATTAAGATAGTTATTATATAGAAGCTTCTACATTTTGAGTATAATTTTCCCAATCTGCAGGCGTATTGAGATTACGAATTATAGAAGAATCCTGAACAGCAACTACGGTACACTGTTCAGGATTCTTTTTTTTTATTTGAAAATCCAATCGAGAATGTTCATCTGTTGTATTTAATTGCAACAACGGATTCCAAAACAGAGCTGATAACTGAATGGGATGCCCATTTTTTCCTTCGAATTGTGGTTGCACAATCGTATTGGTAGTACTAATTATTTGTTCTAGCTCTGCGATGTTCAAAATAGGAACATCAATCGGCTGAATTAAAACAGTTTGATTTTCGGGAATTTGTACCAAAACGGCTTGTAAAGTCGAAAAAGAGCCTTTTTCTGGAGTAATGTTTACGATAATTTTGACTTTTAAATTATTGTATTTTACAAAACGGTGTTGTGCCTCTTTGAACCAAGGAACTAAGCTAAAATAATCTTCGTGATAATAACCTAGACCAATATAAACATTGGTAATAGACGAATTGGCGATTCTATTAAGCTGTTCTAAAATCCAAATCGTTTTATTATACACCAATAAACCTTTGGGGAAACCCATTCTTTCTGACTTCCCTCCTGCCAACAGTATATAAGCAGTTTCATTTTCCATAATAAACTTTCAATAATTCAGAAGCAATGCTGATAGCAATTTCTTTGGGGGTATTTCCCCCCAAGTCTAGTCCAATTGGACAATGTACTGGCGCAATTCCTTCTGCCATTCCCAATTCTTTTATCAACATAGCATTGAATCTATTTTTCTTGGTCTTGCTGCCAATCAAACCAATGTATTTAGTTTGGGAAGCCAAAGCCAAAGCGGTTATTTCAAAATCCAATTTGTGGTCGTGGGTCATAATTACCGCATAGCAGTTATCGCCCCAGCCCACGGTTTGTTTGTATAAATCAAACGGTTCATTGTGGTATGCTATTGAAGAATCAATGGCAATGATTTCTTGCCAGTTTTCTCTAGTATCATACAGATGAATCCCAAAAGGGGTGTCTTTCATAATGTCACAAAGGGCAACACCAATGTGGCCTGCGCCAAATAAATGCAACTGAGGAGATTGATTCATAGGTTCAATTAATAAGGCTACTTTTCCGCCACAACATTGTTCAAATTCGGGGCCTAAAGTATAACTAAAATATTTTGTTTTGTTCTCTTTTACCGCTGTTACAGCTTCAGCTATAACTTGAAACTCTAGTTTTCCGCCGCCTATAGTGCCGTAAAATTCTTTATGATTTACGACAATCATCTTTGCACCTAATCTACAAGGTGCTGAACCCAAAATATGAGTGACCGTTACCAAAGCTACTGGAGTATTTTTGGTTTTAAAATCTTGTAATAAGGCAAGCCAATTGTTCATTTATAAAGCATTAAAGTAGCTGATGTTCCAGCGCAAAGGAATTAGATGTTTTTTGAAACGAATTGCACAAATTTTCACTAATTATGGGGTTTTAAAAATCCAATTTCACCTATTTTTCAACTATTGTCAAATTCGTGGAATTCGTGTTTTTTTTATTTGTTTAAATTAAACCAATTCATAATCACTCAATGGTAAATTTCGGTAGCGTTTTCCGGTCAATTTGAAAATGGCATTTACAATTGCAGGAGCAATCACAGGAACACCCGGCTCTCCCACTCCTGTTGGTGGTGCAGTACTTTCTACAATTTCGACCTCGATTTTAGGAGCTTCATTCATTCGAACCATTCGATAATCACCAAAATTACTTTGCTCAATCGCACCGTCTTTGGCGGTTATTTTTCCGTAAAAAGCGAGTGACATACCAAAAATAGCAGCACCTTCCATTTGTGCGATAACCGTGTTTTTGTTGACTACTATTCCGCAATCAATGACGGTATTCACTTTGTGAATTTTTACTATACCCTCTACCATAGAAACTTCAACAACTGAGGCTACATAAGACATGAAACTATAATGAACTGCCAATCCTTGCGCGTGCCCTTCTGGAAGCGGCTTGCCCCAACCCGCATTTTCTGCTGCTTTTTTCAACACATTCTTCAATCGACTAGCACTGAATTTATTGCTTTTATCGTTTTCTGGAGTGTTGTCTTCGCCTAATAATTTTAGATTAAAAGCCAAAGGATCTTGTTTGGCAGCATGCGCCAATTCGTCTGTAAAAACATTGATCGAAAATCCGTGCGGAATGTTAATTACTGAGCGCAACCATCCAATTCGTACCATGGCAGGCGCTTGACCTACTTCGATTTGAAAGTTTTTAATACCGAAAGGAACTTCAGAAGCCGATTCGATTTCCCAACCATTTGGATAATCTGCCGTAGGATCAAAAGTTGATTTGATAGGTGGAAAAGCAAAACGATGCAACCAACCGGTTACATTTCCTTTTTCGTCCAGCGATGCTTTCATATATTGTGCACTTACGGTATGGTAGTAACCGTGTTGCGTTTCATCTTCTCTAGTCCAAACTACTTGAACGGGTGCTTTTATGGCTTTGGATATTATAGCTGCTTCAACCACATAATCAGGTTTTGATTTTCGGCCAAAACCACCACCTAGTAAGGTAACGTTGATGATTACTTTTTCATCATCAAATCCCAAATAGTTTTTTACTTCTTCATGTGCTGCTTGTGGGTTTTGTGTTGGACACCATACTTCACAACTATCTTCTTTCACCCAAGCCACAGTGTTGGGCACTTCCATGGGTGCGTGTGACAAATGCGGCAATTGGTAGGTACTCTCGATCACTTTCGCGGAAGCGGTAAAAGCGGCTTCGATATTACCTCTGGTTTTGCTCACCACACCAGGTTTGTGGACATTTTCGGTTAACATTTCCATGTATTTAACCGAATCATAACTGCCATTTTTACCGTTATCCCATTCGATAATCAAAGCTTCTTTTCCTTTAAACGCAGCCCAAGTGTTGGTTGCTACAACTGCAACACCGCCAAGTGCGCCAAAAGGAGTCTTAATGCGTTCAATTTCAAAAACAGCTTCGACACCCGGAATTTTCATGGCTTCGGTTTTGTCAAAAGACTTTACCGTTCCAAAAGTTACGGGACATCTTGCAATGGCAGCAAATTTCATATTAGGCAAACGGAAATCTAGCCCGAAAACAGCACTTCCTGTTACGTATTTTTCGACATCGATACTTTTTAGGTTTTTACCAATGTATTTAAAGTCTTTTGGATCTTTTAGAATAATATCTTTTGGTGCTTCGATTGTTTTGGCTATTTCGACTAAATCTCCAAAGCCAATTTTTTTACCGTTTTTATGGACTATAAAATGGTTTTCTGCATGACATTCTGATACTGGAACCTTCCATTTTTGAGCGGCTGCCGAGATCAAAATCATTCGAGTCGTCGCTCCCATTTTTCGCATGGCTTCGTATAAATAACGCACAGAACGAGACCCATCAGTATTTTGATCACCGTATTTTTTGTGACCAATAGCTTGCTCAACACTCACTCTATTCCAATCTGCTTCCATTTCGTCAGCAATGACAGAGGTTAGGGAAGTACGAATTCCATTTCCCATTTCAGAACGAGAAGCAACTAAAATTAAGTCCCCGTTGGGTAGTAGTTCAACAAATAAATTGGGTTGAAAAGCACCAGCCAAAACGGATTCTGTTTCACTAGCAAACAAGGACAAATGAGAGCCAATGATCAATGCGCCCGAAGTTAATCCTATATTTTTGATAAATGATCTCCTGCTTATGTTTTGAATATCGCTCATTATTTTTGTTGTTTTTTAAGTTCAACCGTATGATGAATGGCTTTTTTGATGCGTTGGTAGGTTCCGCAACGGCAAATATTTCCACTCATTGCGTCATCGATTTCTTCGTCAGTAGGGTTGCTATTGGAATTTAATAAGGAAGTAGCGGCGATTAATTGACCCGGCTGACAAAATCCGCATTGAGGAACATTAAATTCGATCCATGCTTTTTGGAGTAATTGTAAATTAGGTGTAGCCCCTTCTACCGTGGTTATTTCTTTGCCAACGGCAGCCGAAACTGGTGTCAAACAAGAGTAGGTAACTTCGTCATTGACTAAGATTTTACATGCACCGCAAGCTCCTACTCCACAGCCATATTTAGTTCCTGTAAGTCCCAATGTATCGCGTAATGCCCATAATAAGGGCATGTCTGGCGATGCGTCTAGACTGTGTTTCTTTTTGTTAACTACTAATGTGATCATACCAAATTCTTTTAAATTTTAAGAAAGGTACAATTTAATCCTTTTTTGAATCCTTTTATGAAGCTATTTTACCTTATTTTAAGATTAATTTATCATAAAGTCGCTTTCAAAGCTGTTTTTCATCTAAAAAATTGCATCCATAAATTAAGTCAATACAATTTATAAAAAATCCAATGATTAGTTCGTTCTAAGCTAAGCCCCTCCTATTACAGCTCGGCTTCGTTCCATGTACCAAAAACTAAATTGAGACTAGTTATTGGTAATAAAAATAATTAATTTAAAATATTTGTTAAAATTTACTTTCGTTTCTGATCAATTGATTAGTTTTTTACTCTAATTTAGTTTTATGCCTAGATAAAAGCAATATAATGAAGTTGAAGTAATAGAAAGTGCTATGGGCGCATTCTGGAAGGATGGCTATAAAAGAACGCCTTATAAATATTACCTAAATAATTAAAAATCAATCTATTTTATATAAATTCTAGTTTTGGTAATAAGCAAAATCTAATTTTGGAAAGTTTAAAATTGTACAGAACTAAGCTGCAAAAATTATTAAAATACTTTGAAGAGAATTCTAATGGTAATGATAGTATCAAGAACTTCTTTTATGCATATGCGGCATTTTCAATTCCAAAGAATAATTAGGAAATAATAAAAATAAGTTGACTTTAATATTACCCTAAAATAATGGATATTCTAAAAATCGGAATTATTATAGCAAGCGTACTTTTGTTAGCTGTTATATTATTTATAATCTTCACCCAACCACTTGTATATGATATAAAGCCAGATCCAATAGTGTATAATGCGAATCAAGGGTTAAAAATTAAATTTAATCACATTCCTATTCTCCCCACTAAAACGTTTCAAGAAATTGAAACGTTTTTTTTATGCCTTATTTTTCCAAAACAGTCTCAAAGTCATTCACAAAAAAAAAGCTACTCACATCTTATAACAAAGTGAGTAGCTTTTTTTAAAACTTACTATGGTAATACTTACTCTAAAATAAAACTAACATTTACATTTGCTGTGATTTCAATTTCTCCTACAGCAAGTGTTTCCCTAGTAGATACTGAGTCACTCATTTCTGCTTTCATCATGCGAGCATAAACAGGTTGTGGAGAATAGGTTTGAGAATTATCTGATATTGTAATTGCACGACCTACTTTTTGCCCCAATACAGACACGTAATCCTCTGCTTTAAGCTTGGCGTCTTTCATTGCTAACTTTCTTGCCTCAGCCTCATGTTTCGCTAAATCCGAAGATTGAAACATTACATTATCAATTCGGTTTACTCCTTCAGAAACTAATCCTTCCATCAATTCATCATATTGATTCAGGTTTCTTACAATTATTTCTATTGTTTGTGTCGCATTATAATTGGTTTTCTTCTTAGCATAATCATACTGAGGATTCAAGGCTACACGCTGCGTTCTATAATCTGCAGTGGCGATATTATTTTTCTTGATTAACTTTAAAACAGCATCAATTTGCTTGTCGTTTTCTCTCTTAACCTCTTTTGAATTGCTTCCTTTTGTCTCTACTGTAGCAGTAATCGTCGCTTGATCTGGTGCCACTTTTACTTTGGCTTGACCATTGACACTTATTTGTGGTACTTGTTTAATTTCCTGTGCATACGAAGTTGAAATAAAAGCGAGAGCTAAAATTATTATTGCTTTTTTCATAATATGTTATTTTGATTGTTTTTTATATTGTTATAACTATTATTTCAAAAGCCGTGCCATCATAACTTACCCATCTTTGCCATAACAAAAAGAATAACAATTGGAATAGCCAATAAAACAACCATTAAACTATGTTGCGCTATTAGAGCCGGATTTGTCGCTAAAGTGATTAAATAGCCACCTATAGCGCCACCAAAATGGGCTGTATGTCCTATATTATCATTTTTAGCACGCATACCGTAAATTGAATATAGCAAGTATAATATTCCGAATAAATACGCTGGAACTGGAATAATAAAAAACAGTTCCAACATCATATCTGGTCGCAATAATATAGCCGAATATAAAACTCCTGTTACCGCTCCAGATGCTCCAACTGCACGATAATTATAATCATTTTTATGAAAAACAATGGTGAGTAAACTACCAAATAACAAACTCCCTAAATATATAATAACAAAGGATAGACTTCCTAAGTAAGCAATAACTACAGGAGCAAAAAAATAAAGTGTAAGCATATTAAAAGCCAAATGCCCAATATCAGCATGTAAAAATCCGGATGAAAACAATCTAATTTGCTCTCCTGATCGCACACTCCCCATGTGAAATTCATATTTTCTAAAAAAGGCAGTGTCTTCAAATCCTTTTAAACTAAAGATAACGTTTGCTGCAATAATTATAATTAAAATGGTATTCATAAATTGATTTTATATTAAATGTAAATATAGTGATTCTCTAATAGCCAACTTTACCACTTTATATTTTTTTAACGCTAGCCATTTTTGACTTACCTTTGCAAAAAAAACTGCATGCAATTTCTAGTTTATATAGTAACTTATCCTCTACTTTGGTTGGTGTCTATTCTTCCGTTTCCTATATTTTATGCTTTGTCTGATGCTATTTATGTTTTAGTTTATCATATTATTGGTTATAGAAAAAAAACAGTTCGTGCTAACCTAGCGCTAGCTTTACCTAATCTAAGCGATAGAGAACGTTTAATTATTGAAAAAAAATTCTACCACCATTTATGTGATATGTTTTTAGAAATGACAAAAACAATGACCATGTCACCTGAAGAAATGAGCAAGCGTTTTGTTGTTACTAATCCAGAACTAATAAAAGAATATGAAGCCAAAGGCAAAAGCATTATGCTCTTAGCGTCTCATTACGCGAGCTGGGAATGGTTATTGACGTTAAATACAAAAATTGCTTTTCAGGGAATTGGAGTTTATAAAAAAATCAAAAATAAATATTTTGATAAATTAGTAAGAGATATTCGTTCCAAATACAATACCCAACTTGTGGTAACTAGAGATACAATTCCGCTGATTTCAAATAACCAGCGCAAGGGAGTGCTTTGCATGTATGGTTTGGCTAGTGATCAATCACCAAAAATAACACGTGTTACACATTGGGATACTTTTATGGGAATTGAAGTTCCTGTGCATACAGGTGCCGAAGTTTTGGCTAAAAAGTATGATCTTCCAATATTATTTGCTAAAATAGAAAAGGTAAAGAGAGGCTATTATAAAGCCACTTTTATTCCATTAAGTAATGATCCTAAGTCTGTTCCTAATTTTGAAATTACGCATCAATTTATCCAAGAAGTAGAAAAACAAATCTACGAAGCACCTGAATATTACTTTTGGACACATAAAAGATGGAAGCACAAACGCTAATTATTTGGACATTTTAGTTTTAATTAACTAGTGTTTCCGCTAAATTTCGTTAATTTTGGTTGTAATATACCTTATGATGAAATTAAAAATAAACAATAGATTTAGTACTGAATTACCAGCTGACCTTGATGAAACTAATGTTACTCGTCAAGTTCGCAACGCTTGTTTTTCTTATGTAAATCCTAGAGTACCATCCAACCCTCAATTAATTCATTACTCTAAAGATGCTGCGAAGCTCATTGGTTTAACCAAAGTTGATGCAGAAACACCTTACTTCACCAATATATTTTCGGGTAAAGAGGTTTTACCGGAAACTCGTCCTTATGCTATGAGTTATGCCGGACATCAGTTTGGGAACTGGGCTGGACAGTTGGGTGACGGAAGAGCAATTATCCTAACAGAAATTGAATATGAAAATAAAAATTTCACACTGCAGTTAAAAGGCGCTGGAATGACACCTTATTCTCGACGTGCTGATGGTCTAGCGGTATTGCGTTCCTCAATTAGAGAACATTTATGTAGCGAAGCCATGTTTCACCTTGGTGTACCCACTACTCGATCGCTTTCTTTAACGCTTACTGGCGATCAAGTTTTACGTGACGTAATGTATGACGGTCACGCCGAATATGAAAAAGGAGCTGTGGTTTGTAGAATTGCGCCTTCATTTATTCGTTTTGGGAATTTTGAATTATTTTCTTCTCAAAATGATTTGACAACTTTAAAATCACTTACCAACTTTACTATAAAAAATCATTTCCCAGAAATTAAAGGGAACTCAAAACTAGATTATATTGCTTTTTTTAAGGCTGTCGCCAATAAAACACGTGCCATGATTGTACATTGGCAGCGTGTGGGTTTTGTGCATGGTGTAATGAATACTGATAACATGTCGATCCTTGGGTTGACCATCGATTATGGACCCTACGGCTGGCTAGAAGATTATAATCCTGACTGGACTCCTAATACCACTGATCGTGAAAACAGAAGGTACCGCTTTGGAAACCAACCACAAATTGCATTGTGGAATTTATACCAATTAGCAAATGCCTTATTTCCTTTAATTAAAGAGGCAGCGCCATTAGAAACCATTCTACACAGTTTTCAAGAACTTTATGAGGAAGATTACACAAGTATGATGCGTGATAAACTAGGATTAGCAATTCCAACAGAAACAGATACCGAATTGCTAGGGCTGCTTTCGCAAAATTTACTCTTACATGAAACTGATATGACTATTTTCTTTAGGAAATTAAGTGAAGTTAAAAAATCCGACTCCGAAGAAATTGCTTTTGCAACTATTGCCGAATCATTTTATAATCCCGAAAAAGTAAGTGAGCAAACAAAAGCGATTTGGTTGTATTGGTTCACACAATATAGTACGCGTTTACAAATAGAAACAGCAACCGATCAAAAAAGAAAACTAGCCATGGATAAAGTAAATCCTAAATATGTTTTACGAAATTATATGGCACAATTAGCCATAGAAGCTGCTGAAAATGAAGATTATTCCTTGATTGAAGAATTACATATTTTGCTAAAAAAACCGTACGATGAGCAAGAATCTGCTCAAAAATGGTTTGCAAAAAGACCTGATTGGGCGAGAGAGAAAATAGGAAGTTCTATGTTGTCTTGTAGTTCTTAAAAAAATAAGAAGCCAATTTTTAAATAATTTTCTCAGCTTAATTCTTTTTCGATAAAAACTAAGCTGAGAAAAAAATTATATAGAAAACCATTTATCCACTAAGCCGTCTTCTAAATTTTTAGCCTTCTGGTGGATAAATTCATTAGTGTTTTTATTGTATTCATAATCTAAAGCCCAAATTTTATGGTTTTCAGCCAATGATTTAATACTGTTACAAACAAATTCTATTTCGGTATTTGTTGTTGTTGGATGAATAGACATTCTAATCCATCCTGGTTTTCTAATTAAATCCCCAAGTGTGATTTCATCAATTAATTGATTAGATGTTTCTTGATCTACATGCAATAAAAAGTGTCCATAAGTTCCAGCGCAACTACAACCACCACGAGTTTGAATTCCGAATTTATCATTCAATAACTTCACTCCTAGATTAAAATGCAAATCATCAACGTAAAATGATATTACTCCTAGCCTATCTTTTTGCTGTGCTGCTAGAATTTTGATATTAGGAACTAACTCCAGTGATTCAAAAATAGAATCTACCAGTTCATGTTCTCTTTCTAACATGTTATCCACACCCATTTTTTCTTTTAATTGAATAGCGAGAGCGGTTTTAATTACCTGTAAAAAACCAGGTGTTCCACCATCTTCTCTATCTTCAATATTATCGATAAATTTGTGTTTCCCCCAAGGATTTGTCCAAGAAACAGTTCCTCCACCGGGATTGTCAGGAACTAAATTTTGGTATAATTTTTTATTAAAAACTAAAACTCCAGGAGTTCCAGGTCCGCCTAAAAATTTGTGGGGAGAAAAGAAAATCGCATCTAAATAACTTTCGGGATCATTAGCTGGATGCATATCGATAGTTACATAAGGTCCAGAGCAAGCAAAATCTACAAAACAAAGTCCATTATTTTCATGCATTATCTTAGCTACGTCATGGTATGGCGTTCTAATTCCTGTAACATTTGATCCAGCAGTTAGCGAGGCAATCTTAAAGCTTCTATCTTTATATTGATCTAATAAAATTTTAAAATTTTTCATGCAAAATAATCCGTCTTCATTAGACGGAATTACCACCACATCTGCAATAGTCTCTAACCATGTTGTTTGATTAGAATGGTGTTCCATGTGCGAAATAAAAACAATTGGCTTTTTATCGGCTGGAATGGTAATAAAATCTTTCAAATTCTCAGGAACTCTTAATCCTAAAATACGTTGAAATTTATTTACCACACCCGTCATTCCGGTTCCATCAGTGATTAAAACATCATTTTCATCAGCACGAACATGGTCTTTTATAATATGACGCGCTTTATGGTAAGCTTTAGTCATTGCCGTTCCTGAAATAGTGGTTTCGGTATGCGTATTAGCTACAAAAGGACCAAATTCATTCATCAACTTCTCTTCAATTGGTCGGTACAAACGACCACTAGCAGTCCAATCAGTATAGATGATTTTTTGCTTCCCATAAGGAGAAACAAATTCTTGATTAATACCTATGATGTTGTCTCTAAATTGTTGAAAATAGTGTTCTAATGTTGTTGATTTTTTTGTTGCAATCATGTGGTTCCTTATTTTGCTCCAAATATACAGAATTTTGAGGGTTTAAAGATTTTGAAAATTACAATTTATAAGTATGAAACTGCAAATGGTAGTTATACGAATAAAGGAGTGGAATTTTTGATTAATAAAACTACTCAAAAATACAGTACTTGGTTGAGTTACACCTTTAGCCGTAATGATTATGAGTTTGCTAGTTTCACACCGTCAGAATTCCCAAATAATGTTGATATTAGACATTCCTTTTCTGTTGGTTATAATTATTCAATCACCAATAACTTTAAAGCATCAATAGGTGCAAACTGGCGTAATGGTCAGCCTTATACTACTCCAGTTACTGGAAACGAAACCATAAAAAAAGGCAATACTACAAGAGTAAATTATGACGCTCCCAATAGTCAAAATCTAGATAATTTCATGCGTTTGGATGCCTCTTTGAGTTATAGTTTCCAACTTTCAAAAAAGATTAAAGCCAACCTTAATGCGGGTGTAATTAACTTTACAAATGAAAAAAATACTATTAACCGCTATTATAAAGTAGATCCTACTACAACTGATAAAACCATTCAAGTAGACAATAAATCACTTGGAATCACACCCAATGCTAGTTTGAGAATAAATTTTTAGACACATTATTTTTCTGATAATATTATTTTATGAACTTCTTAGTTTGATTAAATCGCTATTTTAAAATTTAAAAGCATCGATTACATATCCTAATGTCGTTTTTTTTATTACATTTATTTTTTAGAGAAAAACGATACTATTTAGCGCTTGTTTATTCAAGAACTCAAGCATTTTTTCAAATAGTACCTAGTTAGCCCGATTAAATTTTAAGGACGGAAATTAAAATTTTTGTTTTCTAAAGGCAAAACTAAACCAATAAAATGAGTTAAAATGAAGAATGATACTGTTACTAATAATGCGTCAATAATTGCTGATAGCTTACCTGATTCCAGAATAAAAGCGGCTGGTTTTTTACCAGATGTATTATCTCGCCTAGATTCTACCAAGATGAAATACAAACCCATTAGTGACGCCAGTATTCCTTTTAGAGATGAAACGAATGCAGCTACTAAAAAAGAAAGTATTGCAAAGCTTATTGAAAAACTAGATGTAACAGGAAATATTCGATATAAAAGAACAGTTGAAGACACGTACTGCAACGTATACTCCTTTGATTACTGCTATTTTACCAATGTTTATCTCCCTACCGTTTGGTGGACAGATGAATCCATAGAAAAAATCCTTAACGGAGAAGAAGTGGAAGCAATCTATGGCGAAACCGTACAAACTATTTACTCCAGTGCTATTCACGATTGGTTTTTGAAATGGGGAAGCAGTTTTGGATGGAAAAGAATTTTAAGCATTGACAAAATGCAAGAAAAAGTAAATACTAACGGCGGCGTAGGTATTATTTGTGCCAAAAGAAGACAAAGAGGACTCTCAGGACATATTGTACCCGTAGTTCCAGAAACTAAGCAACACAAAGCGTATCGTGAAAACGAAAAGGTAATTTACCCATTACAATCGCAAGCTGGAAAGGTGAATTACAAGTATTTTACTACTATTAAAAAGGATTGGTGGAATAACGAATTGTACTCTTCATCTGTATTTTATTATCATGATTAATTGAGGTTTAATTTAAGTACTAAAAACAAAGGCTAAATTACTTTTTTAGCCAATAAATAAAACTAAGAAAAATAGTATCAATAAATGGGTATTATAAACCGAAGTGTTTTTTATTTCGACAATAACATAAAGTAATAAAAATCAAGTGATTAACTGTTATTATTTACTTATAAAGCGACTCTTTTTATCAAAAAATAAACTTAAAATAAACTTCTTAAATATTACTTCCTTTCAATAGCATTCTGTTGTTGGAAAAACCAAAATAAAAAAGTACTTTTGCACTCTGGAAAAATACAAGAATAGCAAAAATAAAAACGGTGCTATTCGTCTACTTAAAACATTGAAATAAAAGAAATTAGAATCATCTGTAATTTTGTAAATACATTATAAAATTTTTCTTTTTATCAATCGTTTCGTCGATACAAAACTAAATTTCTAAGACTGAAATTAAATTTCTATAATTTAAAAGTAAAAAAACTTTTTTGACAGCAGTCAGTTAATTCTGAAACACTATTATTAAATGGGTTTCGATGAATTCCTGCTAGAAAATCAGTATACCACAACAATAAAATGAATAGCTAATAACATCAAAAAAAGAACTCGTATAAATGAAAGAAAATCACACAGCAAAATATTATTGGGGTATTGGATTAGAAAACGAAACCTACCTACAATTTGAAGAATCCTTAATAGTTACTGGTGAGTTTATACAAGAGAAAATTGGTTTTGAGAAATATAGTATTGATTACACAAAAAACTACAAGACGGAAAGCATTGCTCCTTTATTAGCAAAAGGGTTTGATCCCAATAGAAATTATAAAGTAAGTAGAATGATGAACAGTCATTCTTTAGAAAAACTGGATATTAATTTCCAACACAAAACGATAGCTGTAAAAACAGATGAAACTATTGATGTAAAACCGCAACCTATAGACAATCCTGAATATTTAGGACAGTCAATCATGGAATCTTTTTTAAACAATCAGCCTTACAATATTCAAAGTATGATTACCCAAAGAGAGAAAACTATGGGATCAGTACATTTTGATGGCGATTCTATTGAATTTGTTACTAAATATTTTGAAAATAGAACCGTAGTTGATTCCTGCAAAGAATTAAAAGCAACCAAAAAATTATTTCTGGATAAACTAAACGGAGCAGCTGTTTTGAACGAAAAACTAAGCTATCCAGATTACAATTCAGGTATTAATATGTTTATGACCAATCAAGAAAATCTTGTATTGTTCAATAACGGAACCTATCATTTTCACATCACCCTACCTACGCTTACCGAAGATAGCCGTATCGTAGATTACACTGCTTTTGAAAAGACACACAGCAACGCAATCTATCTACTGCAATGGTTTGAGCCGTTTTTTATCGCTACTCTAGGAAGCCCTGATATTATGGGTGTTATTAGTAACAAGCATAATTTAGACAAGCAATTCACTTTGGGTTCAATGCGCAGTGCTATGTCTCGCTACATAGGTGTGGGAACATACAACAAAGCGATGCCAAAAGGGAAAATTCTAACGTATAAAGTGGATGATTTTAGAAAATTACTACAATTCGAAAAAGAAGACAACATCTGGTGGAGAGATCGAATTGAGCAAGAGATGGAATATGAATTACTTCCAGAGGTTGGTCTTGATTTCAACCAAGAAAAAATGTACCAAAGCGGATTTGAATTTAGAAGTCTTGATGAATTCCCTGCTGAATATTTAAACGATGTACTTTTTGCTATTATTTTAATATGTGAACATGCGCTGAACCTCACAGATGTAAAATGGGGACATGATAGCATTGCATGGAATAATTTGGTTTTCAAAACATTAAAATATGGTTATTTAACTGAAATTGATGCGTTAGAAAAAGCAGAAGTATTGGATTTACTACAATTACTTGACCATTCAAACGATAATTACAGTACTTTAAAAGCCGAATTTGATACTATAGTTTTACTTGATGAATTCTTCTTTAAGATTGTAGCTGTTTTACACGACAAATACAAAGACAATAATGTATGTGTAGATGCTATGTTTGGTCAAAAATTAAACGCAGCTCCTCAATGGGATAACTTTAATAAATACCAAGTAGCACAACATCAATTACAAATTAGCCCTTTAGAAACTATTGTGGTAGCACCTGAATTCTCAAAAAAACACAAAGACAGTGAATTAGTTGCAGCCTGTTAATTGGTAAAACGTATAACAAGTTGTTTTCTAAAGGGTATGAAAGAATTATCAAAAATTGATCATTATTCTAAATCAATACGCTTAGAAATATGAATAAAATTCTCTAATTTTGAAATTACTATTGACTATTTCAGTAGTAGTTTCAAAAACCCCATAGAATGACATCATATACAAAACAATTATCTTTACGTTGGTCAGATTTAGACCCTAATTTTCACGTTCGCCACAGCGCTTATTATGATTTTGGTGCACAACATCGTATTGAGATCCTAGAAAGTCTTGGCTTGACCATGAAAGTATTACAAATAAATCATTTTGGGCCTATTTTATTTAGAGAAGAGTGTGTTTTCAGAAAAGAAATCAAACTTTCTGATGTAGTTATCATGCATACTAAAATTTCTAAAATGAAACCGGATGCTTCAAGATGGACTATTGTTCATGAATTTAAAAATCCCGAAGGGCAATTGTATGCTACAATTACAGTAGACGGTGCTTGGATGGATACTCAGTTAAGAAAAATTGCTAATCCTACACCTGAAATTGCGGTAGAAGCATTAACAAATTTCCCTAAAACAGAAGATTTTATTTCGTTATAATAAACTACCTTTAGATAGTAAAAAAGCTGATAATCATACCATTTTATTGATTATCAGCTTTTTTTATGAATAGTTTACTAGTTTTGTTTCGTAACCTTAAAAAACAATACAAGAATGAAAAAGAAAGTGGGAATTGTTTTATCTGGTGGAGGCGCACGTGGAATGGCACATTTGGGTATTTTAAAAGCATTAGAGGAATTTGGTATAGAATTCTCACATATTTCTGGAACTAGCGCAGGCGCTATTGCTGGTGCTTTCTATGCTGCTAATTACTCGGTTGATGAAATCGTAACTATTTTAAAGAAAAGCCAAATCTTTAATTTTTCTAATTTCCTGATAAAAAGACAAGGTTTATTTGCAATGAGAGGTTTTCAAGGAATTTATAATGAATTTTTACCAACAAATACCTTTGAAGATTTAAAGATTCCGCTATACGTTGCCGCTACAGATATTTTAAAAGGGGAGTTGGTTTATTTCTCCTCTGGTAATCTTTCCCAAGCTTTAATGGCTTCTTCCTGCATTCCTTTAGTTTTCCAACCAATACAATACAATGATTCACTTTATGTTGATGGTGGTGTAATGAACAATTTCCCTATTGAACCTTTGATTGGGCAATGCGATGTAATTATAGGTAGCTACGTAAATTCTATCAAGAAAGAGGTTGATCAAGTGCATATGAATAACATTGTAGACCGTTGTTTTCATCTGGCAATGAAGAGTTCAGTACAAGAGCAAACAAACTTGTGCTCCTTATATATTGAACCACCTAATATGAGTCAATTTAGTCTTTTTAATCTAAAAAAAGCAGATGAAATCTTTGAGTACGGCTACAATTATGCGCGCTCTTTAGAAAAGCAAATTAAAGAACTGGACCTATAAATCACTATTAATAATTGTTTTTTTACAGTAGTGAATTACTTCTTGAAGAGTACTAAAATAGCTGCCTCAACAATCATTTTTGTTTATAATTTTATAATATTAAATGTTATGGTTGTAATATATATCAGATTAATTTTTTCATCTTTGTGAATCGTTTTAATTAAGTTGAAATTCAATCATTTTGATAAGAACAACTTACACCTAAAATTATTTGCTTTTGAAAAAATACTTTAAGATAAGTTTAAAAATATTCCTCTGGTTTGTAGGAATAATTTTTGCATTACTACTTTTGGTTCTAATTGCTATTCAAGTTCCCTCCGTGCAAAATTTAGCGAAGCAAAAAGTCGTTGCCTATATCCAAGAAAAAGTAAAAACAAAAGTTGCAATTGATACACTACAAATAGGTTTTCCTAAAAAAGTAATCTTAAAAGGGGTTTATTTTGAAGGGCAAAATAAAGACACTTTATTAGCAGGTAAAGAACTTGCCGTTGACCTTGATATGTTTGATTTAATAGACAATAAAATCACTATTAATTCTATTGATTTAAAAGGCATAACGGCTAATGTGAGTCGAGATGAAAATGCCATTTTTAACTTTGATTACCTCATTAAAGCTTTTGCTTCAGCAGATACTTTAGAGCCTAAAGCAGCCTCTACTCCTATGCAGTTTTCGCTTGATAAAATTAATTTAAATAATATAAAAATCAGGTATAATGATGCCTACACTAAAAATGATTTAGCATTTAACTTGAAGCATTTAGATACCAGAATCAAAAGTTTTGATTTGGATAAAATGGATTTTGAAATTCCTAAAATCACCATCAAAGGCTTACAATTAAAACTGTCACAAGGGCTTGCTGAAAAGATAAATGAGGTAGCCGCTTCCGCAAAAGAAACAACTGCCGAAGAAAATTTGAATATTGTACTTGGAGAAGTAGATTTATCAAAATTTGACATTAGCTATTTTGATGAAAAAAGTAATCTAGCCACTGCCATTAAATTTAGAAAGCTTGGCGCAAAATTTACAAAAACAGACATCAGTAACCAGTTCTATATTATTGATGCTATTGTATTCGAAAATGCCACAGGAAATTTACTAATTGGAAAAACTAATAATAAAAAAACAGAACTTGCTACTACTCCATCAGAAACAAGCAAATTAGAAATAAAAATCAAACAAACTGCATTTAAAAATATCAATTTCAAATTTGATAATGATAATGCTGTAGCTGTTAAAAAAGGAATAGATTACCAACATTTAGCTATCAAATCACTTGCATTAGACTTAGAAAACTTGCATTATAGTCCGTTGAGTATTGACGGGAACCTAAATTCCTTAAAAGTTAAAGAAAAAAGCGGCTTAGTAATTAACTCCTTCACAACTGACTTTTTCTACGGAAGAAAAAATGCTTACTTGAAAAACCTAAGTCTGAAAACGCCACAAACAACATTAAAGGACAATATTGAAATTGGTTATCCTTCTATTGAAACGGTTAGTAAAAACTTAGCGGAATTAAGTGTAAACGCCAACTTAAAAAATAGTGAATTAGGATTTCAAGATGTACTGATATTTGTTCCTACACTTTCGAGTACAGTCCCTTTTAAAGACAATCCTAATGCTATTTTACTAATCAACAGTAAAGTAACAGGAAAACTAAAAAAACTACAAATTCCGAAACTGGAAATCAGCGGTATTGGAACCACAAAGATTGCTGCCAGCGGAACAATTACGGGATTACCTGATGTAGACAAAGCTTTTTTTGACTTAGATATAAAAGAATTAAAATCAAGTGCTAAAGACATTAAATCATTTACTCCCAAAGGGACCATTCCTAGTACGATACAACTACCCGCGCAATTGAACGTAAATGGAACTTTTAAAGGAACAATCACCAACTTTAATACTAATCTTGTTTTAGGAAGTTCCTACGGAGGCGCAAAAATTAATGCGTTATTTGATCAAAGAATAAAAAACAAAGAAGCTTATAAAGCGCAAGTGAACCTTAACAATTTTGATTTAGGAAAATTATTAAAAGACAAAACTATTGGTAAAATCAGCTTAAAAGCCAATGCTAAAGGAACAGGTTTAGATCCAAAAACTGCCAAAGCCAAGATTGAAGGAACTTTGCTAAAACTTACCTATAACAAATATACGTATCAAAATCTAGCCCTTAACGGAAACATCAACAACGGATTATTTGCTATAGCAGCAGATATGAATAATCCCAATTTAACTTTTGATTTAATCAGTAGCGGAAGTTTTAAAGACAAATATCCTGCTGTAAAAGCAAAGCTAAATGTAGATATTGCCGACTTAGAAAAACTAAATCTTCATGCAGGTCCTTTAAAAATTAGAGGCGCTATTGATGCTGATATTCAATCGTCTAATTTAGATTACTTAAATGGTAGATTGACTGTCATGAATTTGACTATTGCTGATGCTGAACAACAAATTGTTACGGACTCTATTAGCTTATTGGCTACAGCAAAACCTGACACGACGGCAATTGTTATAAATTCCCCTTTTTTAAATGCAGAGATTATAGGAAAATATAAATTGTCTAAAATTGCCAACGCATTACAAAACTCACTTGCTACATACTATGATATTAATCCTGAAGTCAAAAAGCAAGAAAGTGAAAAACAAAATTTCGATTTTAAACTTAATGTAACTAGCAGCCCGTTATTATTGAAGATTGTTCCTGAAATTCAAAGTATGGAACCCATAGTAATTTCAGGTAAATACAATACGGTTAATGATTCTATTGTAATTAATGGTCAGATTCCAAAGTTAGTTTACGGTCAAAATACAATTACTAATGCGGTCGTAAATGTAAACACTGCAGATAAAGCATTAAATTATGAATTTATAGTTGATGACATTCAAAACAACCAGTTCCAGTTACCCTACACCGCAATCACAGGGCAATTAAAAGACAATGTTGCTGCCTACCAATTGCAATTAAAAGATTTAAAAGATCAAGAACGCTATTTAATTACTGGTAATGTAAAATCGAATAAAGGAAATACGGAGTTACACCTTGATCCTGCAAATTTAGTTTTGAATTATGAATCATGGCAAGTAGCCGCAGACAATCTAATTCGTTTTGGTACTACCGGAATATACGCTAATCAATTTGAGTTAAGCAATTCAGGCAGTAATATTCAATTACAATCGCAATCAGAAAAAGCAAATGCTCCTTTGGCAGTGAATTTTAAAGATTTCAAGATTGAAACAATCAGTAGTTTTGTTGAAAAAAGTGATTTACAAATCAACGGAAATATCAATGGTGATGCTTTAATCAAAAACCTAAGCACCACTCCCCTATTTACTGCTGATTTAAAAGTTGATAACTTTGCTTTCAAACAAGACACACTAGGAACGGTAGCAATTCATGTAGACAATAATGTAGCCGATACTTACAATACGCAAGTAGGTATTACTGGGCAAGGAAACCAGCTTGATTTAGCAGGAACTTATGCTGCTACTGCGGGAGTTTTAAACATGAATCTGGATGTTGCTAAATTAAATTTAAAAAGTATACAAGGATTCACCTTAGGGAACCTAAAAGAAAGTACCGGTTTTATAAACGGAAAGCTAAACATTACAGGAAAAGCCAGTCAACCACAAGTTGTAGGAAATTTAAAATTTAATGAAATAGGGTTCAATGTTACGCCTCTTAACGCGACCTTTAAAGGCATGAATGATAACATTCAATTTAATGCGAATAATGTTGTCTTAAACAAATTTACCATTAAAGACGAGAAAGACAATGACATGGTAATTGATGGTACAATAAGTACACAGGATTTTACAAATCCTGGATTTGACCTTACTCTTGTAGCAAAAAACTTTAAAGCAGTCAATTCTAAAGAAAAAGACAATGACGCCTATTATGGCGAAATGTACCTTAACAATAATCTACGTATCAAGGGAGACTTAAACAATCCTACAGTTGACGGTAGCATCAAAGTAAATGGCGATACTGATTTTACAATTGTTTTACCGCAAAGTGACCCATCAATTGCAGATCGTGAAGGAATTGTTGAATTTATAGATCAAGACAATCCGCCTTTGATTACTAAAATAGCTGTAGATGAATCATTAAGTAGTACAGAGATAAAAGGTATCAATGCCTCCGTAAATATTGAAGTTGATAAAGATGCCGCATTGTCTATTGTAATTGACAAGGCCAATGGAGATTATTTAAAATTAAAAGGTGAGGCAGAACTTACAGGTGGTATTGATCCTTCTGGAAAAACTACACTTACGGGACGTTACGAGTTAAATGAAGGCGCTTATGAAATGAATTTTAATTTCATAAAACGAAAATTTGATATTAAAAACGGTAGTTATATTTTATGGACAGGTGAACCAACATCTGCTGATATTAATATTACTGCGGTGTATAAAAACGAAGCTGCTCCACTTGATTTAGTTGACGACCAATTAGGAAGCGTTACCGCTGACGTTAGAAATACTTATAAGCAAAAAATTCCTTTTGAAACCGAATTAAAAATGAACGGTGAGTTGCTTAAACCTACCATTACTTTTGACATTGTTTTACCTGACGGTAACAACAGTGTGTCAACAGAAATAATCAATACTACCCAAGCCAAATTAGCACAATTGCGTCAGCAACCAGATGAGCTTAACAAACAAGTATTTGCACTATTATTATTAAATCGTTTTATAGGCGAAAATCCTTTTGCTAGTGAGGCTGGAGGAGCATCTGTATCGTCATTAGCAAGAGAGAGTGCTAGTAAAATATTATCACAGCAATTAAACAATTTAGCGGGTGATTTAATTAATGGTGTCGAACTAAATTTTGACTTAAATTCAACTGAAGATTATACTACTGGACAATTAGAAAACAGAACTGATTTAAGTGTTGGCCTTTCTAAAAAGCTATTGAACGACCGCTTAACAGTCACTGTAGGAAGTAGTTTTGGGTTAGAAGGACCACAACAAAAAAACGAAGAAGCTAATAATATTGCTGGTGATGTTTCAATAGAATACCAATTATCTAAAGACGGTCGTTATAAATTAAAGGCGTATCGTGTAAACAAATACCAAGTGGCATTACAAGGACAAGTAGTAGAAACTGGCGTTTCCTTTATCCTAACCATTGATTACAACAAATTCAAAGAACTGTTTCAATCGAAAAAAAGAAAAGAGACTAAAAACTAGTTCATAAAAACACATTATAATGAGTAAATATACCCTAAGTTGCTTGCTACTATCTGCTTTATTTTTAGCAGCATGTACAGGTACTCGCAATTTACCCGAAGGAGAATTATTATATACTGGAGCGACCATAAAAGTAGAAAGTAAAACCACTCCTAAAAAAGAAAGGAAAGCTTTAAAAACGGCTTTGACACCACTATTACGACCAAAACCTAATTCTTCTATTTTAGGATTGAAACCCAAATTATTCTTTTACAATTTGGCCGGAGAGCCCAAAAAAGACAAAGGTTTTAGATATTGGCTGCGCACAAAAGTAGGTGAACCACCTGTTTTATACAGCAAAGTAGATCTAGAATACAATAAAAAAGTGCTGCAAAATTATGCTGAAAACAGTGGCTATTTTAATACAACTGCAGTTGCAGATTCTACTCGGAAAGGGAAGAAAGCTACAGCAACTTATACTTTAGATCCAAAGAGACAATACAAAATTAGAACCGTAAAATTCCCCGATGATTCCTCGGCAGTGTCGATTGCTGTGCGTAAAACGCAACGCAGAACGTTGTTGAAAAAAGATCAAGCATACAACCTAGACATTATTAAATTAGAACGGGAGCGAATTGATGTGCGACTTAAAGAAAAAGGATTTTATTATTTTAATGAAGATTATTTATTAATACAGGTAGATAGCACGGTAGCTGATCATCAGGTAGATTTAATTATGAAAGTAAAAAAAGAAATCCCTGCGCTTGCTCAAAATCAATATGAAATCAACAAAATTATTGTTTATCCAAATTATAAGTTGGCAAAAGACAGTATTGTTAATGATCCTAAAGCAACTGTACAGTACAATGATTTCACTATAATTGACAAAAACAATTTGTTTAAACCTCGAATTTTTGATCGTACTTTATATTTCAAAAAAGGAGATTTATACAATAGAACAAATCATAATTTATCATTGAATCGACTTGTGAATTTAGGGACTTTTAAATTTGTAAAAAACCAATTTAAAGTAGCGGATACCACTGGCAATTTTCTAGATGCTTATTATTACCTTACTCCATTGCCTAAAAAATCAATTCGATTAGAACTTTTAGCCAAAACAAATTCGGCTAATTATACGGGAACCGAATTAAATTTAAACTGGAGTAATCGTAATTTATTCAAAGGAGCTGAACAGTTAACTATATCCGCTTTTGGAGGTTTAGAAGTTCAGGTTTCAGGACAAAACAATGGCTTTAATGTCTATCGTTTTGGTACCGAAGCAAATTTAATTTGGCCAAGAATTATTTCACCTTTTAAATTCCATTCAGCTAGTGGTTATGTTCCGAAGACAAAAGCGACTTTAGGATACGAATTTCAAAACCGTACTAAATTATATTCTTTACAAACATTCAAAGGTTCGTTTGGGTATTTATGGAAAGAAAACGAGCGTAAAGAGCATTTGTTTAACTTAACTGAAATCACGTACGCTAGTCCGCAGAATGTGACCGCTTTGTACCAATCGCAAATAGATTCGCTTCCTTCTTTAGGGAAAGTAATCGAAAAGCAATTAATTTTTGGGCCTACCTACTCCTACACGTATACCAATACAATGGAAAAGCGAAAAAAGAATACTTTTTACTACAACGGTAAAATTGATTTATCAGGAAATATTACTGGTTTAGCAACGGGAGCAAATATTAAAGATGGGAATACAAAGAAAATATTTGATGTCCCTTTTAGCCAATTTATAAAAATAGAAAACGAGTTTAGACATTATTTAAAACTGAGTGAAGATTCTCAAATAGCGTCGCGTTTAATTGTAGGCGCAGGATTTGCTTATGGAAACTCAGATCAAATGCCGTTTATCAAACAATTTTTTAATGGGGGAACCAATAGTATTCGTGCTTTTAGAGCCCGTTCTATAGGACCAGGAACTTTTGACGGCAGCAAAACGACCAATACTTTTTTACCAGATCAGTCCGGAGATGTAAAGTTAGAATTCAGTACTGAATATCGTGCTAAAATTTACGGTTTAGTAAAAGGAGCAGTATTTTTAGACGCAGGAAATATTTGGTTGTTAAAAGATGATCCAGACAAACCGGGAGGAAAATTTTCTAAAGATTTTTTAAACGAACTTGCTGTAGGTGTAGGTGCTGGATTGCGATTTGACTTTTCATTTTTGGTTTTAAGAACTGATTTGGCTTTTCCTATAAGAAAACCCTATCTAGCTGATGGTAATCGCTGGGTACTGGACAAAGTGAGTTTTGGTAATGGATCCTGGCGAAATGAGAATTTGGTTTTCAACCTAGCAATAGGGTATCCATTTTAATCATATTGAGATAAATACGCTTTTATTTTTTTGGAAAACAAAAAAAATAGCTGTTTCCAAATTATTAAATAATCAGTTCTAGTTTCTAAATCACAATTAAAATTTCATATTTAAAAGTTTTTGGTACTGTTCATTGCTAAATTCAATTATATTTGTCTCATAAAACAAAAATTATATGGAAGAGTGCATTTCGGTTTTTGACATGCTTAAAATTGGTGTAGGTCCTTCAAGTTCCCACACGCTAGGACCATGGCGTGCAGGAGAACGCTTTTTAGAAGAGCTAAAAGAGGAGAATATCATACATACAATTACAAGAGTAAAAATAGATCTTTACGGCTCTTTGTCCCTTACGGGTAGAGGTCACGCTACTGATCTTGCCGTAATGCTAGGTTTAAGTGGGCAAGATCCAGAGTATATTCCGGTTGAAAATATTGATGGTATCATAAAAACAATCGAGTCTACAAACCAAATCCTTTTGGGTAACCAGCACCCAATTGCCTTTCATATAAAAGAAGATATTGTATTTAATAAAGACTTCTTGCCTTTTCATTCTAACGGAATGATGTTTACAGCTTTTGATGCTTTGGGAACACCTTTTACAGCTACCTACTACTCTATTGGAGGTGGATTTGTGGTTAAAGAAGAACGTACCAATGCCAAGGAAAAAATCAAGATAAAATGCGCTTTTCCGTACCTTGTCAATAATGCTGCGGAGTTGTTAAGTTTTTGCGTAAGCGAAAATAAAAGCATCTCAGAGATTGTTTATGAGAATGAAAAATCGATGCGAACAGAAGAAGTTATCGATCATGAATTAATGCGCATCTGGAACACCATGCTCGAGTGTATGTACATAGGTTGCCACTCTGAAGGGATTTTACCTGGTGGTCTTAACGTACGCCGAAGAGCATTTGATATGCACCAAGGATTAATAGGATTATCTAATTATAGTGATCCACAAAGTTGGCTAGAAGAAATACGCAAAACCGAGGTTAAATTTCGCCAAATCCTGAAATGGGTTAGTTGTTTTGCACTTGCTGTAAACGAAGTTAATGCAGCTTTGGGACGCATTGTAACCGCACCTACAAACGGAAGTGCCGGTGTAATCCCATCTGTCTTGATGTATTATTTGGTTATTGAAAACCATAATGCAGGACCTAAAGAAATCAAACAATTCTTGTTAGTTGCGGGAGAAATAGGCAGTATTTTCAAAAAAGGGTCCACCATATCAGCCGCTATGGGAGGTTGCCAAGCAGAGATAGGCGTATCGTCATCAATGGCTGCTGCAGCGCTGTGTGAATTAATGGGCGGAACACCAGAACAAGTCTTAATGGCTGCCGAAATTGCCATGGAACACCACCTGGGATTGACCTGCGACCCCATAGGCGGATTAGTCCAAATTCCGTGTATTGAGCGCAATACTATGGGCGCTATAAAAGCAATCAATGCCGCCGAATTAGCCTTATCTACCGATGCTAAAAATGCAAAAGTACCCTTAGACAAAGTAGTGAGTACCATGTGGGAAACCGCCAAGGATATGAATAACAAATACAAAGAAACCTCAGAAGGAGGCTTAGCAATAGCGGTAAACATGGCCGATTGCTAAACGCGCTCCATCTTAAATTATAAACCTAGTAACCCGCAAAATAGCAGCAGTTACTAGGTTTTTTTTTACAATTGCAATTTCACAATAAAGATCATTTGGGCGTGCCCCTGCTTCCACTACGTTGCAGCAGCGTCAGGCTATCCGTTACAATCTCCCGAAGAAAAATCGGGAGGATTTTCACTGCTATCCTTCACGCAACTATAAACAACGATGATGTTTATAAGAAAAACATCAAACAAAATAATCTCGACTCCGATTGATCTGACATACGGATACAAGAAATTTTTTGATTAAATTAATGATTAACAACAGTATAACTAATATCGACACCGCTCGATTTTACATAAGGATTCAATAGTTTTTTTGCTTCAATTGATAAGTAGTAACAGCATAACTAATCTTCACTACATTCGATTTGACAACTAAAATTGGTTTATTCCTTTACAATTTGCCTTATTATCCATACACTACTTCTGTCAAATTACTTTCTAAACAAAAAAAGGACGTAGATAATTAAAAATCAACAATTTAATATTCGATTATTAAAAACAAAGTTGTATTTTAGTTGCTTATAACCTTTATATGCAAATAATTGTAAAAAAGATATGGCATCGTGATGCAGACCGAATCGGACTTTTCTTTAAGTATGATAGTACTACTATTGATCAATTAAAACAATTGGGAGGTATTTATAGTCAGTCACTTCGATGCTGGTATTTTGATTATAATGTTGTGAGCTATAAGTTGATTAGTCAAAATTTTAGCGATTTGGTTATTGATAACCCAAAAAAGACAAAAACGCAACCGCTGGCCGGCCTTACCCTAAGCCGTGACCTTCCAGCCATAGCCAAAAGCGACCTTCAGTTAGATTCGGCCCCTGTGCTGCATAACCCTGAACATATAACGACCGTAAAATCGTTAGCACCCAACATGCGTTTAGAATTATTACCAAATTTAGGTAAATACTGGGTTTTCAAGATGCACTATTATCAGCATATTAGTAAACAATTATTAGCTACCAAAGGAGTGTATTGGAATGCCAATTACAAGGTGTATATGGTATTAAGACATAGTAACGTACAAACACAAGTTGAAAAAATATTAGGAGTAGTCTCTTTTTTTCCGGAAAATGATTATTATAAAAAAGAAACCGTCTTTGTATCAGAATCTATTGTAATAAAACCACATCCTGAAGACATAAAATGGATGGAAGTATATGTACCTCCATTTCTTGTATTAAGAGAAAAAATAAAACGGTTCTCAATGGCGCGTTACAGTACCATTAAAGATTGTTATTTATTACCCGCTGCACCTAGTGTATATGAAGCAATGGGAATGCAGTTTGAACCACATAAAGTACTTATTAACAACAGACTGCCAAAAGGGTATTTGTTAAAACAAAATTTACCCAATAGAAAGCAGCTAGATTTGAGAAAAACCAAAGAGCAATTATTTAATCAAGTTCCGGCTGCAGCACATGAATACATCACTATGATGGTAGATACTATTCTAGCATTAAATTATAGTAGTTCTACAATGCGTACCTATACGAGTTCGTTTCTTAAATTTTTACGTGATCATCATTTTAAAGACCCACATTCCATAACACAAAAAGAAGTTACAAAATATTTAGCTTCGCTAATGGAAAGAGGACTATCTGCATCATCAGGACATAGTATGGTAAATGCATTATTGTTTTATTACCAACAAATTGACCATCAAAAAGGTTTTGATCTTAAACTACCGAGACCAAAATCAGAAAAAAAATTACCATCGGTACTAACCATGGAAGAGTGTTTAGAAATATTTAGAGCAGTAGACAACCCTAAACATAAGTTATTACTATTAATAGGTTATGGTGCAGGTTTACGGGTTAGTGAGATTGTAACTTTAGAATGGCGTGACATATTATTTTCGGAACATAAAATACATATTAAAAATGCCAAAGGAAAAAAAGATCGTATTGTGATGCTACCCTACTCGATTGTCAACTCACTAGAGATTTACAAGAAACTTTACGAACCAAATAAATACGTTTTTGAAGGTCAATATGCAGGCGAACCCTACAGTACTGGTAGTGCTCAAGCAGTGATGCGTGCCGCCTTAAAAAAGTCAGGATTAGATAAAAAAGCCACTGTACACACTTTGAGGCATAGTTTTGCCACACATTTGCTAGAAAGCGGCACAGATATACGATACATACAAAAGTTTCTTGGTCATGCTAGTATTAAAACCACAACAATTTACACACATGTATCAAAAACAGCTACAGATAAGATTCTAAGTCCACTTGATCGTTTAGTTGAAGAAAATAATAAGAAAAAACTGAGTGACAACTAAAAAACATCAAAAAAGATGTATATATTTGATGTTATATACAAGTTGTAATATATTTTAGCGCCGAATTTTGCGGTGAAAAATTCCTTGCTTCTCTCCTACTAAGAAAATAATCTGAAATCCAAAAAGTTGTCGTTTATCAAAAAAAAAAGAACAGTTTTATGTGAAATAGATTCTGGCGAAATCGTTAAGCAGAAAGTAATTTGGATAAATTAAAGTGATGCAGTTTGTGTCGAAATAGATTTTAGTAAAATCGTTAAGCCGAAAGTATTTTGGTTAAATTAAGGTGATGCAGTTTGTGTCGAAACAAATTTTATTAAAATCGTTACGCAGAAAGTAATTTGGATTAATGAGAATGATGCAGTTTGTGGTGAAAAATAGAGTAACGATAAATATTTGTGCTGATAAAAACATATTACAACACTGGTTTAGCATGATGGGGAATTTAGTGGAATTTCCGTTTTTTTTCATATATTCGTATAGCCAAAAATAATCTGCTTATAAGTTCCCCACCAAGCTAAGCCAGGAACCGTTGGCAGTAATACTTCCGCAGAGTCATGAATCTATCGCAACTTAAAATAAATAATGAAAAATACTGAAATAAATATAACAGATTTGAAAGAATTTTTAAAACTGAAATTCTCAAAATTAATTCCTGATTTTATATATGAAGGTTTTGGAGATTATGATTCTAATGAAATTGACATTTTATATGAATTAGAAAAATATGGAATTACAAACATTTCTGAATTAGAAAAAATTATTCCAGATAACTATATGGAAGCTGTAACTGAACTAGGAATCAAATTCAATTATTTAGGAACGTTGAGAGTAATACTGATAATAAATGATTACAAAAAATATATTAGTAACTATAATGAATACGAATACAGGAATTTTTGGGAAATAGCTAATATTAAAAGTGTCGAATCTATTTTTAGCTTTTATAACATATCGGTTGACGAAATTACAAATGAAACAAGAGAACGTAATTAGTACTACTGCCAACAGCGGTTTGCAAAAATGGCGAAATATGTGGTAAATTCACGTTTATCTTTCGCAAGAAATTTTATCTTAGCCGAAAATAATCGGTCACGAAGTTCGCCACTTCTGCAAGCCGCGACACGTTGCAGTAAATAATCTTGCCGAATTTTGCGCATAAAAATAAGAAAGGAATTGTTAAGCGGAAAATTATCTAGTTCTATTTAAGTAATGCTGTTTGCGCTTAAGAATCAAGAAGATAATGTTAAGCGGAAAATTATTCGATTTTATTTAAGTGATTCTGTTTGCGCTTAAAAATAAGAAAGTGATTGTTAAGCGGAAAAATATTTAATTCTACTTAAGTGACGCTGTTTGCGCTTAAAATCAAAAATAAATTGTTAAGTGGAAAATATTTGGTTCTATTTAAGCGATGCAGTTTACGTTGAATAATTAAGAAAGAAATTGTTAAGCGGAAAACTATTTTATTCAATTTAAGTGCTGCGGAATTGATCAAATTAGATTGTAATAATACAATTTTGAACAAAATAGGATTTTGAACAATTACTTACTGCAACAACCATTTGCCATGATTGGGGCTTCGGTGGAATTATCGTTTTTATTCGTATATTCGTTTCGGTGGAAAATAATCTGGTTCTATTTCCCCAACCAAGGCAAGTGGTGAACCGTTATAGCCAATTTACAGAAAAATGGAAATCCTGAAAAAATACACCGAACTGCAATATAGCAATTTAACAATAATTAAAAGTTATACTTGTATGCTTTTAACGATTAATCCAGAATATAAAGTTTATGGTTCAGGTGTGTTCATACAAGTCAAAAATCATTTTTTTCTTGTTTCTGCTTCACATGTTCTTGATAATTTTGAAAACCTAGTTATTCCATTAGAAAAAGGAAAAAACTTATTTAAACCAGGAGGAATAACATATATTAATGAGTTTTTTATAAGCAGGGAAAAGGATTCTGTTGACATCGGATTTTTGGAATTAGATAAAGAAAGTGTAGAAGAATTATTAACTACTTATAAATTCTTAAAAGACGATGATTTAGCAATTAATCATAAATTTGAAAATCAACCATATTATACTTTTCTTGGATATCCTACCACACTTTCAAAGATTTCACAAAGCAAAAACTCTTTTCATAGTTATCCATTTTTTCAATTTTCAACTCCAGCCAAGGAATGTGAATATATGAAATACAATAGAAACATAAATTCTAATATTGTAACATCTTATGAAAGGAAAAAATCATATAATTTAAAAATTAATAAATTTGCTGTAGGTCCAGATTTACATGGAATCAGCGGTTGTGGATTATGGTTTACTGATCCTATGGATATATTTACTCAAAATAAAAGACCGAAATTAACTGCAATAATGACAGATTGGCCAATTAAAGATAGAACAAAAGTTATAGGTACGAGAATAGATATATTAACAGAATTTCTTAGAAAAAAATTAAATTTACAACTTCCTGAATCTAATATCATTTCGGTAAAATAAACTGGCTATAACAGCGGTTTGCAAAAATGGCGAAATATGTGGTAAATTCACGTTTATCTTTCGCAAGAAATTTTATCTTAGCCGAAAATAATCGGTCACGAAGTTCGCCACTTCTGCAAGCCGCGACACGTTGTAATAAATAATTTTGCCGAGCTTTTCGCATAAAAAAACAGAAAGTAATTGTTTAGTAGAAAGTATTTTGGTTCTATTGATGTGATGCAGTTTGCGCTGAAAATCAGAAATAAAACGTTAAGAAGAAAATATTTTGGTTCTATTGATGTGATGCAGTTTGCGAAAAAATGAATCAGGAAACATAGTTTGCCGAAAATACTTTAATTCTATTTAAATGAAGAATTTTGTGGTGAATTAGATTGCGGAAAATAAATCTGCGAAAAGGATGATGATCAATATAATTACTTATTACAACACACGTTTGTAGCTATTGCGGAATTTAGTGGAATTATCGTTTTTAATTTGTATTTTCGTATAGCCAAAAATTCTCGTCTTCGAAGTCCGCAACAGACTACAAGCGCGGGAACGTTGCAATAAATAATCTTGCCGAGCTTTGCGTTTAAAAAATCAAAAAATAAATCGTTAAGCAGAAAGTATTTTGATTCGATTTAAGTGATGTAGTTTGCGCTGAAAAATTAAAAAGTAAATTGTTAAGCGGAAAATTATTTGGTTAAATTTATGTGATGCAGTTTGCGTATAAAAACTTAGCCGAATTTATTAAGCAGAAAACATTTTTCCGAAATTGAAGCGATGCAGTTTTTGTATAAAAAGAATCATGAAAAATCGTTTAGCCGAAAAAACTTTGGTACTATTTAAGTGATGCAGATTGTAGCGAACTAGATTGCGGAAAAGTCAATTGCGAAAAGAATGATTATTCATAAAATTACTTATTGCAACACACGTTTTGCCGTATTTGGGGATTTAGTGGAATTATCATTTTAATTCGTATATTCGTTAAGCCAAAAATAATCGTTTTCAAAGCCCCAAAACACGGCAAAGCGCGGGAACGTTAGTGGCAAGCTTAAGAAAAAATTGATAAATAAGAAAATAAAATGAAAGTATACTCAATAAATTTTGATAATGTAATTAAAAGTAGCTTTATAACCGCTTCTACAAATTATAAATTTGCGATAGATAATCTAGTTCCATTAATTGATAGATTAGATATACAGAGAAATATTCAAGACAGTAAATTTTATAGCAGACTTGAGACAGATTTAGTCAAAGGATGCATAATGCCAGCGCTCACTTTAGCTTTCATTGATAGTAATGCCATAAATATTGAAGATATTACTCACTTAGAAACTTATGTAACTGCTAACATTCAAGAAGGATTTATTCTTGATGGAATACAAAGGTTAAATACTTTACAAAGAACCTTTAAAAAGAATGAAAATTTAGATTTGGATAGGATTTTATTTATAAACATTCTTATATGTTCTTCTATGGACAATTTATTGTACAGAATGATTACTTTGAATAATGGACAAAAACCTATGTCGGCAAGACACCAAATAGAAATATTGACGACAAATTTATTTGAATTCGAAAGTGAAAAAACTCCAATAATTACTGAAAGAGATTCAAAAAGAGAAAAAATTAAAGTTTCATTTAATAAAGCAGATTTTATAAAAGGATATTTAGCATTTTTAGCTAATTCAACAAACATTGAAAATCAAAAAATAATTGAAGAAAAACTTGATGCATTAATTGCAGATAAGATTTTAGAATCAAATATTACCGAAGATGATTTAGAATTTTCACTTGTAGTTGAAGAAATAAAAAGGCTTTCAGAAAATGAAAAAAGTCTTAAATGGTTCAGAAATGCAAATAATTTAATTGGATTCTGTGTTGGAATAAAAAAATCGTTTGAAACAATAAAAAATACAAGCATTAATGATTTTGAAAAAAGCTTGGAGAATTTCGAAAAAGCATTTACATCTTTTAATATTTCAAAAATTAAAGTAAGTAGACAAAGAAGAGCAAACGGAAATTATTTTATTCAAAATTATGATGAATTAAAAAATGCAAGTGAAAATGATTTAATTGACATTTTATCTCAAATAGACTAATGGCAAATTTTCAGCAATTTACATATTCTGAATGCTTAAATGCTAAATCATTTAATGCTTTGCCTGGCTATCTTGCTGTAAAGAGAAATCAATCTGCTGAAGTAATTCTACTACGATTACTTACTGGTACATTAGATTTTGAAAATACAGTTAATAGAACTAAAATATCGCAAAGGAAAAATTTCACAGAAGTAGATTTTAGTGTTAATTCAAGAATATCATCGAAATTAATTAATGAAGTATTTACAATTGATTCTAAAAAAATAAGAAAAGCAAAAATAGAAGGATATTATCAACATTGTTTAACAAGAGGTAATAAAATATTTTTCGAGAATTTACTTTTAGAATTTTGTAACTATTTTTATCAAACCAAAAAGGAAAGTCACGCTACCGCATTTTTACATTTATACAGAGCAACTGAATTAATTTCTTATAGTTTTCCTCTACACTTCGCTAGCAAATCAAAAAGTTATAAATCAACATATAATAGTCTAAAAGATTTTTTTACAAAAACGGATGGAGAATTAAGTTTTTTTAAAAAATTTGTAAATGAACATTTGTTCAAAGATAATCCAATATTAGATTTAGACTTGAGTATAAAAATCGAAGAGCCAAATCAAAATTTAAAAGAGCAATACTATAAAGCAATTAAGAAATTATGTGATAACAACAAAAATATCACCATTAAATCACAAACATTAAATACAGAAATTGTAATTACGAGAAAAGGCTTAACAAGTTTAATTATTGATTTGCGAAATAGATATTTTCATTTATTATCAGGAGATTATAGTGATAATTTTACCTCCTCGGATTTATCTGAAATTGACCTTTTTTACAAAAATGTGAATGACATAATAATAAATTGGTTAAGTTTAATTTATATTGAAATTTTAATTAATACAATTGAATAAAAGCCAGCCACTAACAGCCGTTTGTAGCAATTGGGGTTTTAGGCTTAATTTAAAGATGGTTTTGTATTTGGAAAATTGGTGTTTAATGGAAAAAACTCGCGTCTTTATTCCCCAACTGCTACAAGCGCCAAGACGTTGTGCGACACTTTCGAGCGACGGAAAACGAAACTGAAAATTAAAAAATAAACAGAAAAATGAATACGAGAATTGAAACTGAAAGATTCACTTTACGAGAATTTATTCAAACAGATGAAAATGGTTTATTCGAATTAGATAGTAATCCTGCGGTTCATAAATATTTGGGAAATAAACCGGTAAAAAAATTAGAAGAAGTACAAGAATATATTCTAAACTTAAAAAATCAATACGCTGAAAACGGAATTGGACGTTGGGCAGTAATCGAAAAAGTTAGTGGAGATTTTGTTGGTTGGTCAGGAATTAAACTGATAACTGAGCCGATGAATAATCATAATAATTTTTATGAAATTGGATATAGATTAATAGAAAAATATTGGGGAAAAGGAATTGCAACGGAAACAACTGTTGCGCTAATAGATTATGCTTTTGAAAACTTAAAAACGGAAAAAGTTTATGCAATTTGTAACGTTGAAAATGAAGGTTCAAAAAACGTATTACTAAAAAGTGGTTTTAAAATAATTGAAAAGTTTGAACATTGTGAAATCGAACACTTTTGGTTTGAACTGCATAAAGATAAATGGAATAATAGAATTGAAGCAGAAAAAAATGAATAAAAAAGCGATCGCACAACAGCGGTTTCAAGAAATGGCGAGAAATGTGGTAAATTCACGTTTATCTTTCGCAAGAAAAACTATCTTAGTGGAAAATATGCGGTTACGAAGTTCGCCACTTCTTGAAGCCGCGAAACGTTGTACGAGACTTATGCCGAAATTACGCAGAAAAAACGTTGCCAACCAAAAATATATTTCCGCAGGAACTTTTGAGTATTGTGTTTAGCCGAACTGTGCGCGTAGAATCTAATCAGAAGAAAAACTCGTGGAAATTGAACTTATCGGAACTGTGCGCGTAGAATTGAATTGGAAAGTGAAACGGAAAATTATATTTTAGCGAAAAATGCGTGAAGAATTTTGTCTGTAAAGCAGAAACTGAAAACTGGACTTAGCCGAACTTTGCGCATAGAAAAATAAATAGAAGAAAATAAGATTATTCGAGCAAAAAAAATTGAATATTGCGGTTAAAATTGTAATTTCGACTAAAAATAAGCCTCGTACAACAGCGGTTTTGATATAGTGGGGTTTTAGTGGAATTATCGTTTCGCTTCAAGTTTTCGTTAAGCCGAAAATTTATCGTTTACGATTTCCCCACCATTTCAAAGCCGCGACACGTTATGCACAATTTAAAACCAACAAGATAACAATATGAAACTAAACATGAAGATCAAGAAAATAAAGTCTATTGAGACTTTAGAAATTGATTTACCAATACAAAAAGGACTTTACGCTATAACTGGTCAGAATGGTTCTGGAAAAAGTACTGTGGTTACTTGTGCATCAAGCGTGTTTTTCCGACTTCCGATGCATGACTATTTTGGCAAAACTTCCGATGATGCGAGCATAGATTTTACTTTAAATGGAGCGACAAGGTCGTGGAAAAAAATTGAGGGAAAATGGAAAGCTGATTATTCTGGTAATATGGAAATAAAAGGTTTCTATGAAGGAAGTATAATTTTTGGAAATAGGTTTAAGAATACAAGCTACGATTTATTAAAAAAGCTTGACAGAATTACTGATAGTGTTCTAAAACCAGCACCTGATTTTATTAGAGAAAACCTAGGTATAATTTTACATAACAATAAGAATTTTTACGAAAAATTGTTCTTTTTGAATGCAAAAGACTCTGGTCAAAATGTGAAATTTACTGGAGATATTTTTTATTATCAAAAAGGTGATAAACGTGTTAGTCAATTTCATATGTCTACTGGTGAAAACCTTTTAGTAAGTGTACTGAATTCTATCAACATAAGAAATATTGATAGAGCCAGTTTAAATAAACCATGTTTATTGTTTTTAGATGAAATTGAATTAGCATTGCATCCATCATCATTAAAGCGTCTAGTCACATTTCTAAAAGAAATCTCAAATCAATTTAATTATGCGATATATTTTTCTACACATTCTATTGAGTTAATTAGCTCAATAGATCCTATAAATATATTTTTCCTTAATAGATACTCTGACAACACTTTAGAGGTTATAAACCCTTGTTATCCAGCTTATGCTACAAGGATGCTTTATGACCATTCTGGGTATGATTATATCATTTTAGTCGAGGATGATCTTGCTAAAGAAATTGTTACTAGAATATTAAGAAAGTATTCGTTATTAGGAAATAAACTTGTTCATGTACTTCCTTGTGGTGGTTATACAAATGTTATTGAATTAGCGAGAGAAGTTGTAAGTAGTAATTTGGTTGGTAAAATATCTAATATTTCAATAATATTAGATGCTGATATTAAGGGTGATGCCGAGGCTTATTTATCTAGAAATTCAATTAATAATAATATACCTTTAAATTATTTACCAATAGAAAGTTTAGAAAAATATTTAAAAACGAATTTGTTTGATACAGTTGACCATAAACTTTTCCGCTTACTAAATGATTTTGTATTTCATCAAGTAAGTTTAAAAGAGATAGTTGAAAAATATAAAAATGATGAGGCAAATGTTAGTGATAATAATGGAAAAAAACTATACATCAGAATTGATAATGAATTGAGAGCCAGAAATAAAAGTAGAAATGAAATTGTAGAACTTATAGTTGATTATTTAATCGAAAATAAACCTACCCAAATTCAAAAAATAGTTACTTTCTTGCAAAAACGTTTCGAATAAAACTGTGCATAACCGCCATTTTGAGCTAGCTGGAATTTAGTGGGATTATCGTTTCGCATCAAGTTTTCGTTAAGCCGAAAACTGAAAGGTTACGAACTTCCAGCCATCTCAAAGTGGCATAACGTTGTGCAACATTTACAAAAAAAATATGAACAAAGAAGAAGAATTCGAAGATCAAATGAAAATCTCAATCCTAAAAAACTTGAATGATTTAAAAACCGACCCAAAATTAGCCGATTTAAAAAAATGTTATTCAGAAAATTTTAATAAAATTGAGTCGTTAATATCAAGTTCTAATTCAAAAATTGCCATTGAGGATATTAACGATATTTGTGGACTAAATTATAATAAAATGGATAGTTTCTTAATGCAGGAAATCAACAATGGGATTATGAAAAATATTATTTCTATTAATGACTTAAAATAATTGTATGGTCTATATACCACTATCTGATGATTTTGATCCAGGAATGAGATACGAAGGTTTAGCAAGATATGCTTTTGATTGCCAGCGTTGGGAAGGACCAAATAATATTGCACATCAAGGTGCATATAATTCATTATTTATTCCAGAAACCAACGAAGAAGGTATTTTAGTCATTAATCAAATATTAGACGCTTTAATATTAAAAGAAGAAAAAAATAAAGTTGTCGAATTAACTCAAATTAAAAACTCTCTAACAGAAAGAATGAAACAAGAAACAGCGATTGACCTATTCGATTATGTCATTAACATATTACAGAATTAATAGATAACATTAAATAAAATATATTGGAAAAATATTTAAAAGCAATATTTGATTTAAATAAACTACCGACAAAATTCTTTTTTCTTTTGTCGGCTGTCTCTGGATTTGTTTTATTCATCGACGAAGGATTTCTAAATAAAAAACTATTTATTGATAATTTAAAAGATAAGTATGGTTGGGTTTTAGGTATTATTTTTATTATTTCAACGGGATTAGTTTTAGTGAATTTTGTAATCTGGATTTTCAAAACAATTCAACGAAAGATATTAATGACAAAATGGAAAAAGAAATTTGCAGAAAGAGTAAAAAACTTTGATCGAATAGAAAAATCAATACTGAGAGAATTTATTCTAAATGGACAAAAATCAATTGAAATGCCAATAGATAACCCTTCAGTATCTGGACTTTTAGATAAAAACATTTTAGTAATGAACAGACAATTTGGAAATACTTCCATAATGACAGGATTCAAAACATCTTTGAGTATCAATGAAACTGTTCTTGAAATACTTGAACTTAAAGACATTGATTTAAGCGAACAACCAACCGAATTAGAAATTCGATTCGCGAAGGACAACCGACCAGAATGGACAAATAGATATTATTAACGAATATAATTAAAACGTTGCACAACAGCTGTTTTGAGCTAGCTGGAATTTAGTGGAATTATCGTTTCGCATCAAGTTTTCGTTAAGCCGAAAATTGAGCGGTTTCGAACTTCCAGCCATCTCAAAGCAGCAAAACGTTATGCGTCAGTTTGGTAAAACGTAGAAAAACAGAATCCGAATGAAAACATATTTATTTGATACTGATGATTTTGTTTTAATCAGTTACTTAAAATCTGAAACACCGAAAAAAATTTGGTGGTCACCAATTCAATATATTTTTGAATATGAAGATTTTTATATTGAGGCAGAAATTTATTGTTGTGAAAAAAATCCTGTTTCATTCAATGATTATGGATTCATTATGTCCGTCAATTTTGAAAAAGTAAGCGGAAAGTATTCAAACGTTAATGGTTGCATTGTTTTATCTGAAAATAGAAGAATATCAAATATTTATATTGTACGAACACTAATTTATTTTCACGATTATAGAAATAGACAATATGTTGAAAATAAAAACTATAACTGTATTGGAGGTTTTCTAACTCATCCAAAAGAGGAATTGGAAAAAGAAATACAAACAGAAAGCACTAACGTGGTAGACGTTGGATTACTAATAGATATAGAAAATGATTTTATTGATGCTTTTGTAAAAGATAATGACGAGGATTTTTACAAAGTTGGAGAAAACTATTTATTAGAAAACATTGATTTTAACGATCTGCCAAAAGAATACGAATACATAAAATTTGAATAAAAAACCGAACGCATAACAGCTGTTTTGAGCTAGCTGGAATTTAGTGGAATTACCGTTTCGCATCAAGTTTTCGTTAAGCCGAAAATTGATCGGTTACGAACTTCCAGCCATCTCAAAGCAGCAACACGTTAGCAGTAAGCTTAAACCAAAAAATATGAAAATAACATCTAAAATAATTTTATCGCTTTCATTTATACTAATATGTTTGAATGCGAAAGCTCAAGAAACTGAAAATGTTGAAACATTGCTTGTGAATGAATGGACATTGAAATCATTTGAAGTAAATGGACAGATATTTCCTCCGCGTGAAAGAAATAAGAATGATAAAATGATATTTAATTCTGATAAAAGCGCAGAATCAATTAGTACTAATCAAGTTCAAAAAGGAACTTGGTCTTATGACAAAACATCACAAATAATACTTGTTGTTGATGAAAAAAATAAATTTGATATGCAACTCAAACTAATAACAATAACGAAATCTGAATGTACTTTAGAGTTGGAAAATCCGAAAGGAACTTTTGTAAAGCTAAATATGACAAGTAAAATTGAATAAAGCCTACTGCTAACAGCGGTTTGCAAAAATGGCGAAATATGTGGTAAATTCACGTTTATTTTTCGCAAGATATTTTATCTTAGCCGAAAATAATCGGTTACGAAGTTCGCCACTTCTGCAAGCCGCGAGACGTTGTGCGACATTTTGGCGCAGACGGGTAGAAAACGAAAGTCGATAATCAAATGAAAATCAGAATTAAAGAATTTTAAGTTTAAAAAAAGCTTTGAAATATTGTCGAAATATTCTGAACTCACATGAAATAAAATTGGGAACTGTACCACAATCTTTATACAAACTTTTCGTCGCATTTATTTATGCTTTATTTAACGAGTCGTTTATGAGTAAGTTAACATTTTAAAAAGAAAATCAATGTAGGTTTGTCAGAAATTAATTAAATAAAAAAACTTATGAAAAAAATCTTTTTAGCAGTTACAATACTGTTTTCGTTTTTCGTTGCTAAAGCACAAAATAAAAATGAAACCATCCTAAATCCTTACGAAAAAAAAAATGAAGTTCTTCTTGATTTAATTGCACCAGCTTTTTCGGGAGGAATTAATGCAAGTTATGAAAGGTATTTCAACAAAAAATCATCATTAGGGATTACTTTTATTTATATATTCGACAATACCAAGGAAAAAGATATGAACTATTCTATCTCTCCATACTACAGAAGGTATTTTGGTAAAAAATATGCTTCAGGTTTTTTTGTTGAAGGATTTGGAATGGTTATGTCAATTGATGGAAAAAAAGTATATGACACACCAGAGAAATTAACATTTACTGAAAATCCAAATGTTATTAATCTTTCTATTGGTGCAGGTTTTGGGTGGAAAGGAGTTACAAAAAGTGGACTTACATATGGTGCAAACCTTGGTTGGGGAAAAATGTTATTTAATGCTGACAAAACTGACCATACCCAAGTTGCTAAAATTTCATTGAATGTAGGCTATAGATTTTAATCCAATTACTGAAGAAAAACGTCGCACAACAGCGGTTTGCAAAAATGGCGAGATATGTGGTAAATTCACGTTTATCTATCGCAAGAAATATTATCTTAGCGGAAAATAATCGGTCACGAAGTTCGCCACTTCTGCAAGCCGCGACACGTTAGGCACAATTTTACCGCATGACAAATCCTGAAATAGGTTGACTAAAAATTAAACACTTTTAGTAAACTATGGAACCCACAAAAAACGGACACTGTCCAAAAATTGAGTACAAAAAAATTGGTTTTGACCTAAAACTTTCCATCATTGACCAAATTTCAAACGGTCAAATTTCGGTAAATCACGCTTCCAAATTACATGGAATTTCTCGCTCTTCAATAACCTATTGGATGAAAAAATTGCGTTCCTTTGAACAAAATTCTAAAGCCATGAGTAAAAACGAGGAAATCAAAAAACTCAAAGAACGAATCGAAGAACTTGAGTTCATCAAAGACTTTCAACAAATGATAATTGCTGATTTTGAAGTAAGCACTAATCTTGATTTTGCAAAAAAGTCATTACCCGAAGCATTACTAAAAGAAGTGGAGAAAAAAAAGAAAGACCTTTTAAAATAAAATGGTTCTCCCAATGCTTCGGAATAAGCAAACAGGCTTATTACAAACGAATGAACAAACAAAAAACAGAAGATTTACAGGCTGTAAAGATCAAAGAACTCATAACACCTATCCGTCAAAAAATGGTACGATATGGAGGTAAAAAACTACACTTGGATATCAAAGATGACTTTCTAAAAAATGATATAAAAATGGGTAGAGATAAGTTTATTCACTTTTTAAAATATCATAATTTATTAATCAAAAAAACAAAGCTTTATCATATAACAACTGACTCTAAACATGGGTTTTACAAGTCAGACGACTTACTTAAAGACCTTGAAATAAAACACGCAGAACAAGTCTTTGTTAGCGATATAACCTATATTAAATTAGCTTCACAACATGCCTATTTAGCCCTGGTTACTGACGTTTATTCCAAGAAAATAATGGGATACAAAATTGATACAAATATGAAAGTTCAACTTGTCAAAGACGCAATGCAAATGGCTGTTAAAAACAGACTTTATAAAAATGAAAATCTAATCCATCATTCCGACAGAGGTATACAATATTGCTGTCCGGACTTTGCTGAATTTGCCAAATCAAAGAACATTATTTTAAGTACAACTCAAAATTCAAGCCCTTACGAAAATGCAGTAGCCGAAAGAATAAACGGAATTTTAAAACATGAATTTGGACTAAATAAAACAATTCCAAATTTAAAAACAGCACAAAAAATGGTGAAACAAGCTATAGAAATTTACAATAATGAGCGTAGACATTGCTCTCTTGAAATGAAAACACCACAATATGCACATAAAAATCAAACCCATCAATACAAGCCTTATAAAAAGAAAAAAAATACTAATTTAGTTGCGTAGGAATGTTGACAAGTTTGGAAAAAAATCCTTTCAAAGATTTTTTCTAAACTTATCAATATTCCGACTACAATCACCTATTTTTGAAATTATACATTAACAAAAAAAGGTCAACCTATATCAGGACAAGACAGCAGAATCGGATATATAACACTAAAAAACAGAAAATGATATTTATTAGTCATAATCACGCAGACAAAATAATAATTGAGCCAATTGCAGTAAAACTTGCAGATATATTTGGAAAAGAAAAAGTTTTTTATGATTCTTGGTCAATGCAACCAGGAGATGGTCTTATTGACAAAATGAATGAGGGACTAGAAAAATGTACTCATTTTTTTTATTTTGTATCTAAAAATAGTATAGGCAGTAATATGGTAAAAATGGAATGGCAAAATGCAGTTTATAAAGCATCTAAAGGTAATTGTAAAGTTATACCAATAAGACTTGATGCTACTTCAATGCCTCCAATTCTATCGCAAAGTCTATATATTGATTTATATTCAAATGGACTAGATGCAACTGTAGGTCAAATGGTAAATGTCATTCAAGGAAATTCTAATTTTAATGCAAGTACTAATTCTTTTTCAAATCTTTCTTTTAAAATAGAAAGTCAAACTGAAACTGATATTACTTTCAAAATTTATGCTAGCCATTATCTTGAACCAATTTCAAATTTTCTTATTTTAGTTAAAAATGCTGAAGGAGAATTGAATTTTTCTTTGCCAACCGAAGGAATGTTCAATGGAGGATTTAACAAAGACGTGAAACTTTCAAATGGAAATATAGTTAATGCAGAGCTAATGAAAGCTTCTAGAGGAATTACACCAACAATGCCAATGACAATTTTAATTACGAAAGATAAAAAAATCGAACTTAAGTTTGTGGGCATATTGCATCAGACATCTGAAAGTGATTATACCCCAATACCTCAAAGAACGTAATAAAAACTGTGCCTAACAGCGGTTTGCAAAAATGGCGAGATATGTGGTAAATTCAGGTTTATCTTTCGCAAGAAATTTTATCTTAGCCGAAAATAATCGGTTACGAAGTTCGCCACTTCTGCAAGCCGCGACACGTTGTACGAGACTTATGCCGAAATTACGCAGAAAATACTTTTGCCACAAAAAATATATTACCGCAAGAACTTTTGAGTATTGTGTTTAGCCGAACTGTATGTGCCGAATTTTATCTGAAAAGTGGAATCTGAAAACCGAACTTAGCCGAACTTTGAGAGTAGAAAAATAAATAGAAGAAAATAACATTATTCGATCAAAAAAATTGAATATTGCGGTTAAAATTGTAATTTCGACTAAAAATAAGCCTCGTACAACAGCGGTTTTGACATAGTGGGGTTTTAGTGGAATTATCGTTTCGCTTCAAGTTTTCGTTAAGCCGAAAATTTATCATTTACGAATTCCCCACCATTTCAAAGCCGCGAGACGTTGTAATATATTTTAACGCCGAATTTTGCGGTGAAAAATTCCTTGCTTCACTCCTACTAAGAAAATAATCTGCAATCCAAAAAGTTGTCGTTTATAAAAGAAAATTAGAACAGTTTTATGTGAAATAGATTCTGGCGAAATCGTCAAGCCGAAAATAATTTGCTTGAATTAAAGTGATGCAGTTTGCGTCGAAATAGATTGTGGCGAAATCGTTAAGCCGAAAGTAATTTGCTTCAATTAATGCGATGCAGTTTGTGGTGAAAAATATTGTACCGAAATCATTAAGCCGAAAGTAATTTGGATTAATGAAAATGATGCAGTTTGTGGCGAAAAGTATTGTGCCGAAAAATTGAATAACGAGAAATCCTTGTGTTGATAAAAACATATTACAACAGCGGTTTGCATAAATGGCGAAATATGTGGTAAATTCACGTTTATCTTTCGCAAGAAATTTTATCTTAGCCGAAAATAATCGGTTACGAAGTTCGCCACTTCTGCAAGCCGCGACACGTTGCAATAAATAATCTTGCCGAGCTTTGCGTTTAAAAAATCAAAAAATAAATCGTTAAGCAGAAAGTATTTTGATTCGATTTAAGTGATGTAGTTTGCGCTGAAAAATTAAAAAGTAAATTGTTAAGCGGAAAATTATTTGGTTAAATTTATGTGATGCAGTTTGCGTATAAAAACTTAGCCGAATTTATTAAGCAGAAAACATTTTTCCGAAATTGAAGCGATGCAGTTTTTGTATAAAAAGAATCATGAAAAATCGTTTAGCCGAAAAAACTTTGGTACTATTTAAGTGATGCAGATTGTAGCGAACTAGATTGCGGAAAAGTCAATTGCGAAAAGAATGATTATTCATAAAATTACTTATTGCAACACACGTTTTGCCGTATTTGGGGATTTAGTGGAATTATCATTTTAATTCGTATATTCGTTAAGCCAAAAATAATCGTTTTCAAAGCCCCAAAACACGGCAAAGCGCGGGAACGTTGTACGAGACTTATGCCGAAATCACGCAGAAAATACTTTTGCCACAAAAAATATATTACCGCAAGAACTTTTGAGTACTGTGTTTAGCCGAACTGTGCGCGTAGAAAATAATCAGAAGAAATAATCGTGGAAAATGAACTATGCCGAACTGTGCGTGCCGAATTTTATCTGAAAAGCAGAATCTGAGAATTGAACTTAGTCATACTGTACGTGCCGAATTTTGTCTGACAAGCAGAATCTGAGAATTGAACTTAGCCGAACTGTGCGTGCCGAATTTTGTCTGAAAAGTGGAATCTGAAAACCGAACTTAGTCGAACTTTGAGAGTAGAAAAATAAATAGAAGAAAATAACATTTTTCGATCAAAAAAATTGAATATTGTGGTTAAAATTGTAATTTCGACTAAAAATAAGCCTCGTACAACAGCGGTTTTGACATAGTGGGGTTTTAGTGGAATTATCGTTTCGCTTCAAGTTTTCGTTAAGCCGAAAATTTATCGTTTACGAATTCCCCACCATTTCAAAGCCGCGACACGTTGTATGATATTTTGGAAAAACTCGTGGAAAATGAAAACCAAATGTATAGGAATAACAGCAATTATATTAACAATTCTTTCGATTATGCTATTTTCAATTTATAACAAAGAAACTAAAGAAGAAAAATTTTGGAATTGGTTTGTAGAAAATCAAGAATCATATTATGATGAATCCGTAAATCTTGAAATTAGAGAAAAAATATTTGACGAACTTTCCAAAAATTTAAAAAAAGTCAATGAAGATTTAGTATTTGAATTTAGTCCAAAACATAAAAATAATACTGTAGAATTTACAATTTCAGCAGATGGAATCAAAGAAATATTTCCCATTGTAGAAAAATTAATCGAAAAAGCTCCAAAACTAAAAAATTGGAAATTTAACGCATTTAGACAACCAGTTCCAGGAGATGATTTTACAATAAATTATGGAGATTTAAAAATTGGTTATTCTGATATTTTTTACCGAAGCCAGACTAATAACGGAAAATTAGGAATTGAGTTAAATATAAAGAATTATGACGGAAAAGGTCGAACACAAAATGCTATATATATTCTTTTAGATAATTTAATTGGAGAATATAATGTAGTGACAAAAATTGATTGGATAGAATGGGTTGAGTTGAAAGAAAACGAAATAACAGGCCTAAAACCACTTACTGAATTACGAAAAGAAATAGATAAATAAAAAAACATCATACAACAGCGGTTTGCAAAAATGGCGAAATATGTGGTAAAATCACGTTTATCTTTCGCAAGATATTTTATCTTAGCCGAAAATAATCGGTTACGAAGTTCGCCACTTCTGCAAGCCGCGAAACGTTAGTAGCAAGGCTAGAAAAAATCGCAAGTAAATCAGAAAATATGACAGAAAAATTAAAATACGAACGCCGAATAATTGCTTTCATTGATATCTTAGGTTTTAAAGAAATAGTTAAAAAATCTGAAAGTGATACATCAAAAATCGAATTACTATATTCAGTTTTAGAATATTTAAAGAATTGGGAGAAACCAGATAATTGGAATCTAAAATTTGTGGAAATTGAAGAAGATGCTCAAAAGAAAGGTTTGAAATATTTTGATATTAGTACTAAGACAAATACAACTGCATTTTCAGATAGTATCGTAGTTTCAGTTAAAATTGAAAATGATATTAATGAAATGACTTCGACCTTAATTTGTAATTTGGCTTATATTGGCTCTATGTTAATGGAAAAAGGAATATTGTTCCGCGGTGGTCTAACTATTGGAAATATCATTCATAAAGACAACGGAACCGTATTTGGACAAGGTTTAATTGAAGCATATTTACTTGAGCTGAAAAGCGCAAAATTCCCAAGAATTGTCTTATCTGATAAATTAATAAAAGAATTAAATTATCCAATCGAACGAAAAATAAATAGATATCCTTATCATCAATACCTAAAGAGATTTGAAGATGGTTGCGTAGGATTTCATCAAATGATTTATTACCAAGTAATTGACAGTTGTCCATATTTCACGAAAGATGATAAAATTTTAAGTTTGGAAAATATTCGCAAAACTATTATTAATGGATTAGATTCAAGCTTTGAGCAATCTGAAGTTTTTGAAAAATATAAGTGGTTAAAAGTTCAATATAATGACTTGATAATTTTAAGCGATTTTGATTGCGATAATAAAACACATGAGAACATAAAGGTGAAAATTAGGGAAGTTAGAGAAGATCATAATATACATTTTTCTCAGGTTGATTAAAGTATGATTATATGATAATAAGCCCAGCCACTAACAGCGGTTTGCAAAAATGGCGAAATATGTGGTAACTTCACGTTTATCTTTCGCAAGAAATTTTATCTTAGCCGAAAATAATCGGTCACGAAGTTCGCCACTTCTGCAAGCCGCGACACGTTGTGCGACATTTTGGCGCAGACGGGTAGAAAACGAAAGTCGATAATCAAATGAAAATCAGAATTAAAGAATTTTAAGTTTAAAAAAAGCTTTGAAATATTGTCGAAATATTCTGAACTCACATGAAATAAAATTGGGAACTGTACCACAATCTTTATACAAACTTTTCGTCGCATTTATTTATGCTTTATTTAACGAGTCGTTTATGAGTAAGTTAACATTTTAAAAAGAAAATCAATGTAGGTTTGTCAGAAATTAATTAAATAAAAAAACTTATGAAAAAAATCTTTTTAGCAGTTACAATACTGTTTTCGTTTTTCGTTGCTAAAGCACAAAATAAAAATGAAACCATCCTAAATCCCTACGAAAAAAAAAATGAAGTTATTCTTGATTTAATTGCACCAGCTTTTTCGGGAGGAATTAATGCAAGTTATGAAAGGTATTTCAACAAAAAATCATCATTAGGGATTACTTTTATTTATATATTCGACAATACCAAGGAAAAAGATATGAACTATTCTATCTCTCCATACTACAGAAGGTATTTTGGTAAAAAATATGCTTCAGGTTTTTTTGTTGAAGGATTTGGAATGGTTATGTCAATTGATGGAAAAAAAGTATATGACACACCAGAGAAATTAACATTTACTGAAAATCCAAATGTTATTAATCTTTCTATTGGTGCAGGTTTTGGGTGGAAAGGAGTTACAAAAAGTGGACTTACATATGGTGCAAACCTTGGTTGGGGAAAAATGTTATTTAATGCTGACAAAACTGACCATACCCAAGTTGCTAAAATTTCATTGAATGTAGGCTATAGATTTTAATCCAATTACTGAAGAAAAACGTCGCACAACAGCGGTTTGCAAAAATGGCGAGATATGTGGTAAATTCACGTTTATCTATCGCAAGAAATATTATCTTAGCGGAAAATAATCGGTCACGAAGTTCGCCACTTCTGCAAGCCGCGACACGTTAGTGGCTATTATACCTAAAATAACGCATAAAATACTATGAAACAAATACTTAATCTTATCATTATTTTACTTTTTGTAATCAAAATTGAAGCGCAAATTAAAAAAGAAACTTATCAATTTTCTAAAGACATAGAAACTAAAATTGATAAAGATACTTTGTCTTGGAAATATCAAATGGGCGCAACTGATTATTCGATTAGCGAATATTATTTACAAGCACTAAAAACTTGGGATAAAAATGGAAGTGGAATTAAAAAAATTTCAAAAGAAGACAGTTTGTATTTTAATTCATTTAAAAAAAATGATGCAAAAGAATATATTTTAAATCGTTCCAAAAGAGAAAAAATTATAATTATAAATGAAGCTCATCATAACATAAGACATCGAGTTTTTACAACTTCACTTTTACAAGGATTATATGATAATGGCTATCGATTTTTTGGATTAGAAGCGCTTTCTGATACTTTAATAAATAATAGAAAATATCCTGTTTTAGAAAGTGGATATTATACACAAGAACCGCAAATGGCAAATTTACTTCAAGAAGCAATTAAAATTGGATTTACATTATTTACTTATGAACCAAATGATAAATCTAATGGTAAACAAAGAGAAATTGGTCAGGCAGAAAACATTGCTAAAATCATTAAAGAAAATCCAAATGCTAAATTTCTAATTCATTGCGGTTGGGATCACGTTATCGAAGGAACACCAGGAAATAAAAGTTGGGAAAAAGCAATGGCAGGAAGATTAAAAGAAAAAACCAATATTGACCCATTTACTATCGACCAAGTGGCATATTCTGAAAAAGGAGATATACAATTTATAAGTCCATATGTATTAATTGCTAATTCAGAAAAACCAGTAATTATGGTAAATGAAATTGGAAAAACATTTAATGGAAGTGAAACAAACGACCAAACTGATTGTAGAATAGTTCATCCAATAACAAAATACATTAACGAAAGACCAAATTGGCTATATTTAAACGGAGAAAGAAAAGCGTACAAAATTCCTGAAAATAAAATAACTGAATATCCAATTTTAGTTTTAGCATACAGAAAAAAAGAATTTGAACAGAATGGAATTCCAGCAGATTTAATTGAAATTTTAAACGAAAAATCAACTTCAAACCTGATTCTAAAGAAAGGCATTTACAAAATAATAATAAAAGACAAAGACTATAAAATTATAAACGAATATGAAGCGAAAATAAAATAACAGCCACTAACAGCGGTTTGCAAAAATGGCGAAATATGTGGTAAATTCACGTTTATCTTTCGCAAGAAATTTTATCTTAGCCGAAAATAATCGGTTACGAAGTTCGCCACTTCTGCAAGCCGCGAGACGTTGTCATAAATAATGGTTTTACGCAAAGAAAAAGCAATAGAATTTCTAAAGACAAAATATTTGAGCAGAAAGTAATTTGCTTCAATCAACAGAATTTAATTAGCGGCAGGATTTTAAACGACAAAAACGGTAAACGGAAAATCATCATCTTCGATCAACAGAATTTAATTTGTAACAGACTTTCAAATCACAAAATCAATAATCAGAAAATCATTCTCTTCGATCAACAGAATTTAATTCTGTGGCTAAATTAATTTTTACAAAATCGGTAAACAGAAAATCATTATCTTCGCTTAACAGCATTGACTTTTTAACTAAATAATCTGTGTTGAAACAAAATATAAATATTTAAAAATTACTCATGACAACAACGGTTTTACAATAGTGGGGTTTTAGTGGAATTACCGTTTCGCATCATGTTTTCGTTAAGCCGAAAAATATCAATTACGAATTCCCCACCATTGTAAAGCCGCATCACGTTGTAATAAATAATTTTGCCGAGCTTTTCGCATAAAAAAACAGAAAGTAATTGTTTAGTAGAAAGTATTTTGGTTCTATTGATGTGATGCAGTTTGCGCTGAAAATCAGAAATAAAACGTTAAGAAGAAAATATTTTGGTTCTATTGATGTGATGCAGTTTGCGAAAAAATGAATCAGGAAACATAGTTTGCCGAAAATACTTTAATTCTATTTAAATGAAGAATTTTGTGGTGAATTAGATTGCGGAAAATAAATCTGCGAAAAGGATGATGATCAATATAATTACTTATTACAACACACGTTTGTAGCTATTGCGGAATTTAGTGGAATTATCGTTTTTAATTTGTATTTTCGTATAGCCAAAAATTCTCGTCTTCGAAGTCCGCAACAGACTACAAGCGCGGGAACGTTGTACGAGACTTATGCCGAAATTACGCAGAAAACACTTTTGTCAACTAAAAATTTATTTCCGCAGGAACTTTTAAGTATTGTGTTTAGCCGAACTGTGCGCGTAGAATCAAATCAGAGGAAAAACTCGTGGAAAATGAACTTATCGGAACTGTGCGCGTAGAATTTTATCTGAAAAGCAGAATCTGAGAATTGAACTTAGCCAAACTGTACGTACCGAATTTTGTCTGAAAAGGAAAATCTAAGAATTGAACTTAGCCGAACTGTGCGTGCCGAATTCTGCCTGAAAAGTGAAATCTGAAAACCGAACTTAGCCGAACTTTGAGAGTAGAAAAATAAGTAGAAGAAAATAACATTATTCGATCAAAAAAATTGAATATTGCGGTTAAAATTGTAATTTCGACTAAAAATAAGCCTCGTACAACAGCGGTTTTGACATAGTGGGGTTTTAGTGGAATTATCGTTTCGCTTCAAGTTTTCGTTAAGCCGAAAATTTATCGTTTACGAATTCCCCACCATTTCAAAGCCGCGAGACGTTAGCAAACATATTACCCGAACGAGACGAATTCATTTTATGAGAAAATATACAAAATCATTCAAACTTGATGCTAGCAAATTAGAATTAAATGATTTAAACCATTTAGTAGAAATTATAACGAAGACATTCTCTGAAAATGAAAGAAGTAATGATTTTGAAATATTAACGAGATTAGATGACTTGGACATTAGATCTGAATCACTAGAAGAGTTTTTGAAACATAGAGAATTACCAAATAAATTAAATAATTTATCTATTAGTATGACAGGTTGGAATGAAAATGGAAATATAGATAAGAGTGTAAGATTGTTATTCTATAAAATATTCACAAACCTTGATGTTAACGGAGATGAAGAAACTTGGGTTATTGGTAAATCTTCACAAATAAACGAATTCTTAAAGAAGAAACGTCCATGGCATTGGTTACTAAATAAAATATTCCCCTATGCTACCGGTGTAATTTTTGCAATTTCATTATTCTACTTATCTCACTTTTTAAAAAACGGAGAAATAATTTATTCTATTAGTACAGGAATATTCTTTTTATCATGGATTTTAGCAACATTTTTTTTTACAAAAGGAACATTTTTACCGCATGTGCAAATAATTCTCAATAGAGATAAATCATTACTCAATAAAGAAAATATTACAATTTTAATTTCAATCTTGAGTCTAATAGTTTCTATAATTGGTGGAATAATTTTACCCTTAATTAATTCTAATTAAAATACGTTTGCTAACAGCGGTTTGCAAAAATGGCGAAATATGTGGTAAATTCACGTTTATCTTTCGCAAGAAATTTTATCTTAGCCGAAAATAATCGGTCACGAAGTTCGCCACTTCTGCAAGCCGCGACACGTTAGCCGTCAGTGTAAAAAATGACAAATCCTGAAATAGGTTGACTAAAAATTAAACACTTTTAGTAAACTATGGAACCCACAAAAAACGGACACTGTCCAAAAATTGAGTACAAAAAAATTGGTTTTGACCTAAAACTTTCCATCATTGACCAAATTTCAAACGGTCAAATTTCGGTAAATCACGCTTCCAAATTACATGGAATTTCTCGCTCTTCAATAACCTATTGGATGAAAAAATTGCGTTCCTTTGAACAAAATTCTAAAGCCATGAGTAAAAACGAGGAAATCAAAAAACTCAAAGAACGAATCGAAGAACTTGAGTTCATCAAAGACTTTCAACAAATGATAATTGCTGATTTTGAAGTAAGCACTAATCTTGATTTTGCAAAAAAGTCATTACCCGAAGCATTACTAAAAGAAGTGGAGAAAAAAAAGAAAGACCTTTTAAAATAAAATGGTTCTCCCAATGCTTCGGAATAAGCAAACAGGCTTATTACAAACGAATGAACAAACAAAAAACAGAAGATTTACAGGCTGTAAAGATCAAAGAACTCATAACACCTATCCGTCAAAAAATGGTACGATATGGAGGTAAAAAACTACACTTGGATATCAAAGATGACTTTCTAAAAAATGATATAAAAATGGGTAGAGATAAGTTTATTCACTTTTTAAAATATCATAATTTATTAATCAAAAAAACAAAGCTTTATCATATAACAACTGACTCTAAACATGGGTTTTACAAGTCAGACGACTTACTTAAAGACCTTGAAATAAAACACGCAGAACAAGTCTTTGTTAGCGATATAACCTATATTAAATTAGCTTCACAACATGCCTATTTAGCCCTGGTTACTGACGTTTATTCCAAGAAAATAATGGGATACAAAATTGATACAAATATGAAAGTTCAACTTGTCAAAGACGCAATGCAAATGGCTGTTAAAAACAGACTTTATAAAAATGAAAATCTAATCCATCATTCCGACAGAGGTATACAATATTGCTGTCCGGACTTTGCTGAATTTGCCAAATCAAAGAACATTATTTTAAGTACAACTCAAAATTCAAGCCCTTACGAAAATGCAGTAGCCGAAAGAATAAACGGAATTTTAAAACATGAATTTGGACTAAATAAAACAATTCCAAATTTAAAAACAGCACAAAAAATGGTGAAACAAGCTATAGAAATTTACAATAATGAGCGTAGACATTGCTCTCTTGAAATGAAAACACCACAATATGCACATAAAAATCAAACCCATCAATACAAGCCTTATAAAAAGAAAAAAAATACTAATTTAGTTGCGTAGGAATGTTGACAAGTTTGGAAAAAAATCCTTTCAAAGATTTTTTCTAAACTTATCAATATTCCGACTACAATCACCTATTTTTGAAATTATACATTAACAAAAAAAGGTCAACCTATATCAGGACAAGACAAAACCTCGTAAAAAATGAAATCTAAATCAAACATCAAATGAATTTTCAAAACTTAGAAGAGTATTACGATTATCTTGAAAACGACACTAATTTTAAACATTTAGATTTAAACACTTATAAATATATTACGGATTTAAGAGATAGAACAAATGAAGAAAGCTTAAAGAAAATCTGTTCTTATGAATTATTTTTCGCTGACTTTTCAATAGAAAATGGCGTACATATTCCAAAATTTAAAGTTGGTGCAGATGCTTATCCAAAATTAGAATTATTTGACGATAACTTTGATTATATTAAAACACGAGCAAGCAAAGTTAACAACCCGAAGTATAAAGCAAAATACAATCATTTGCTATGGTTAAGTCCTGTTAAACACATTGATTTTGCAAAACAAGCAATTGAAAACTATTTGTTGGTTTTACAAAACTCTTCCTTTTCTGTTGATGATAATTTACAATGCTATTCTTTTGGGAATTATTTCAAAAATATTTTTGTGTTGAGCCAAAAAGTCAACTACAAAAAAGATGAAGTTATTGATTACTTAGTATCGCTTTTAGATAGTGATAAACTTAATGATTTTACTAAGTATTCATTAATGGATTTCATCGTTTCGAACGAAAAAAAAAACAATTCTTCGACAACCCAAAAATTTTACGATTATTCGTATAATATGATTGGAAATTTAGAATCAAGGGTATTAGAAAACTACCTAAAATTGCTTGTTACTTTAAGTCAAAAGCTAAATCTATCAACAAGTGAATTTCACGAAAAAATAGGAGATTATCATATATCACAACTCAAAACTGAAAAAAATCAAGGCTTTATTGCTCATCACTATTACGCAAACGCTTTAGAAGAATATAAAAAAGCAAACAATAAAGAAAAGATTGAACAAACAGCAGTTTTACTAGAACAAGCAAAAAAGACTATTGACCTTAAAAAAGTTTCTTTTGAAATTAAAGACGAAAAAATAAATGAAGCTTTAAATCAATGGTGGGATTATACTAAAGAAAAAACTAACCAACTAATTGAAAATGGAAATGTTAAAGATATCTATGAATATCTAATTTTAGAAAACTTATTTCCAAAGGCTTCTACCTTAAACGAAGATATTAAGCCAGTAATGTTAGATTTAGTTTCTACGATAACATTTGACATTAATAATAACATCAGTAAAAACAAATCAGGTGGAATAAATCCATATTCAATACATATAAATAATTTTTCTATTAATCACATTTGGCTTGTAGTTTCAAAAGGAATTAAAAATGGTAAAATTTCATACGAAAGCTTAATTGAATACTTAAAGAACAATTCTTGGTATGGTCAAGATTTTACATACTTGGACACAAACAGCGAAACGCAAGGTTTCAATTGGATTGAATTACTTTCTCCAGCTTTACAAAGTTTTTTTATTCAGACTGAAATTGATATAAAAACAAACAACCATAATACACAAGGTTACATTTTGGCAATAGACAGTTTAGTATTGAAATTTGAAGGCCTATTACGTGAATTTTCAAGAATGATTGAAGCTCAAACAATAGAAATAAAAGAAAATGGAACAGAGGAAAGAATTAATTTTGACAAATTATTAGATAACGAAAAGCTAATAGCATTAATTCCAGAAGACGATATTGCTTTTTTTAAATTTCTATTTACATCAGAGGGAATGAATTTAAGAAACAATATAGCACATTGTTTTTTCAACACAAAAAATTATACTTCAGCAGTTATGCTTTTGTTAATAATTGCGTTATTGAGACTTGGAAATTATACACTTAAAACTGCAGAAAATGATGAATAATAAACATATTAGAAAATGAAAAATAAGTAGAAAAAAGAACACCGAACGGCTAACAGCGGTTTTGCGAGACTGCGAAATATGTGGTAAATTCAAGTTTATCTTTCGCAAGAACATTAGCAGTAACAGAAAATACTCGGTTACGAAGTTCGCAACCTCGCAAAGCCGCAAAACGTTATAATATATATTTCGCCATTTTTGCGGTGAAAAAATTACTTACTTCGCTCCTACTAAGAAAATAATCTGCAATGAAAAAAATTGATGATTATTAAGAAGGTTTTGAAAAAGCTTGTGTCGAAATAAATTCTGGTAAAATCGTTAAGCCGAAAGTAATCTGATTAAATTAAAGTGATACAGTTTGCGTCGAAATAGATTCTGGCGATTCATCAAGCCGAAAATAATTTGCTTCAATTAAAGTGATGCAGTTTGTGTCGAAATAGTTTTTGGTGAATTCATTAAGCCGAAAGTAAGTTGGTTCGATTAAAGTGATGCAGTTTGCGTCGAAAAATATTTTGTTGAAATCGTTACGCCGAAAGCATTTTGGTTAAATTAAAGTGATGCAGTTTGTAGCCAAAAGTATTGCGGTGAAAAATTGAATAACGACGAAATTTTGTGCTGAAAAATACATATTATAACAGCGGTTTGCATAAATGGCGAAATATGTGGTAAATTCACGTTTATCTTTCGCAAGAAATTTTATCTTAGCCGAAAATAATCGGTTACGAAGTTCGCCACTTTTGCAAGCCGCGACACGTTATAGCCAATTTACAGAAAAATGGAAATCCTGAAAAAATACACCGAACTGCAATATAGCAATTTAACAATAATTAAAAGTTATACTTGTATGCTTTTAACGATTAATCCAGAATATAAAGTTTATGGTTCAGGTGTGTTCATACAAGTCAAAAATCATTTTTTTCTTGTTTCTGCTTCACATGTTCTTGATAATTTTGAAAACCTAGTTATTCCATTAGAAAAAGGAAAAAACTTATTTAAACCAGGAGGAATAACATATATTAATGAGTTTTTTATAAGCAGGGAAAAGGATTCTGTTGACATCGGATTTTTGGAATTAGATAAAGAAAGTGTAGAAGAATTATTAACTACTTATAAATTCTTAAAAGACGATGATTTAGCAATTAATCATAAATTTGAAAATCAACCATATTATACTTTTCTTGGATATCCTACCACACTTTCAAAGATTTCACAAAGCAAAAACTCTTTTCATAGTTATCCATTTTTTCAATTTTCAACTCCAGCCAAGGAATGTGAATATATGAAATACAATAGAAACATAAATTCTAATATTGTAACATCTTATGAAAGGAAAAAATCATATAATTTAAAAATTAATAAATTTGCTGTAGGTCCAGATTTACATGGAATCAGCGGTTGTGGATTATGGTTTACTGATCCTATGGATATATTTACTCAAAATAAAAGACCGAAATTAACTGCAATAATGACAGATTGGCCAATTAAAGATAGAACAAAAGTTATAGGTACGAGAATAGATATATTAACAGAATTTCTTAGAAAAAAATTAAATTTACAACTTCCTGAATCTAATATCATTTCGGTAAAATAAACTGGCTATAACAGCGGTTTGCAAAAATGGCGAAATATGTGGTAAATTCACGTTTATCTTTCGCAAGAAATTTTATCTTAGCCGAAAATAATCGGTCACGAAGTTCGCCACTTCTGCAAGCCGCGACACGTTGGCAGTAATACTTCCGCAGAGTCATGAATCTATCGCAACTTAAAATAAATAATGAAAAATACTGAAATAAATATAACAGATTTGAAAGAATTTTTAAAACTGAAATTCTCAAAATTAATTCCTGATTTTATATATGAAGGTTTTGGAGATTATGATTCTAATGAAATTGACATTTTATATGAATTAGAAAAATATGGAATTACAAACATTTCTGAATTAGAAAAAATTATTCCAGATAACTATATGGAAGCTGTAACTGAACTAGGAATCAAATTCAATTATTTAGGAACGTTGAGAGTAATACTGATAATAAATGATTACAAAAAATATATTAGTAACTATAATGAATACGAATACAGGAATTTTTGGGAAATAGCTAATATTAAAAGTGTCGAATCTATTTTTAGCTTTTATAACATATCGGTTGACGAAATTACAAATGAAACAAGAGAACGTAATTAGTACTACTGCCAACAGCGGTTTGCAAAAATGGCGAAATATGTGGTAAATTCACGTTTATCTTTCGCAAGAAATTTTATCTTAGCCGAAAATAATCGGTCACGAAGTTCGCCACTTCTGCAAGCCGCGACACGTTAAGCAATATAATATCAAAAAATAAAAATCTGCTTAAAATTCACATTTATGATTAAGCAGAAAATATTTTGAAATCAGCATCTTAAGCGGAATTTGGAATGAAACATTATTGCTGAAATGTTTGTGGCGAAAGTTGAAACGGAAAATGATTACCGAAGTGTTTGTGGCGAAAATTGGAACGGAAAATGATTGCCGAAGTGTTTGTGGGAAAGTTGAAACGGAAAAGGATTGTCGAAGTGTTTGTGGCGAAAGTTGAAACGGAAAAGGATTGTCGAAGTGTTTGTGGCGAAAGTTGAAACGGAAAATGATTGTCGAAGTGTTTGTGGCGAAAGTTGGAGCGGAAAAATATAAAAAACATTTAGCTGAAAAACTTCTAAAAGTTCATTTAAAATCCACAAAATATTACTAAAATTGTCGTATAATTACATTGCTTAACAACGGTTTTGCAATAGTGGGGTTTTAGTGGAATTATCGTTTTGCTTCAAATTTTCTTTAAGCCGAAAATTTATCGTTTACGATTTCCCCACCATTTCAAAGCCGCAAAACGTTGCAGTAAATAATCTTGCCGAATTTTGCGCATAAAAATAAGAAAGGAATTGTTAAGCGGAAAATTATCTAGTTCTATTTAAGTAATGCTGTTTGCGCTTAAGAATCAAGAAGATAATGTTAAGCGGAAAATTATTCGATTTTATTTAAGTGATTCTGTTTGCGCTTAAAAATAAGAAAGTGATTGTTAAGCGGAAAAATATTTAATTCTACTTAAGTGACGCTGTTTGCGCTTAAAATCAAAAATAAATTGTTAAGTGGAAAATATTTGGTTCTATTTAAGCGATGCAGTTTACGTTGAATAATTAAGAAAGAAATTGTTAAGCGGAAAACTATTTTATTCAATTTAAGTGCTGCGGAATTGATCAAATTAGATTGTAATAATACAATTTTGAACAAAATAGGATTTTGAACAATTACTTACTGCAACAACCATTTGCCATGATTGGGGCTTCGGTGGAATTATCGTTTTTATTCGTATATTCGTTTCGGTGGAAAATAATCTGGTTCTATTTCCCCAACCAAGGCAAGTGGTGAACCGTTGTAATATATTTTAGCGCCGAATTTTGCGGTGAAAAATTCCTTGCTTCTCTCCTACTAAGAAAATAATCTGAAATCCAAAAAGTTGTCGTTTATCAAAAAAAAAAGAACAGTTTTATGTGAAATAGATTCTGGCGAAATCGTTAAGCAGAAAGTAATTTGCTTCAATTAAAGTGATGCAGTTTGTGTCGAAATAGTTTTTGGTGAATTCATTAAGCCGAAAGTAAGTTGGTTCGATTAAAGTGATGCAGTTTGCGTCGAAAAATATTTTGTTGAAATCGTTACGCCGAAAGCATTTTGGTTAAATTAAAGTGATGCAGTTTGTAGCCAAAAGTATTGCGGTGAAAAATTGAATAACGACGAAATTTTGTGCTGAAAAATACATATTATAACAGCGGTTTGCATAAATGGCGAAATATGTGGTAAATTCACGTTTATCTTTCGCAAGAAATTTTATCTTAGCCGAAAATAATCGGTTACGAAGTTCGCCACTTTTGCAAGCCGCGACACGTTATAGCCAATTTTAAGAAAACAGAAAAATATGACAAATAATGATAAATAGTGGACGAGAAAAATTCGAAGACAAAATAATTGAAACAGATTTAGAGTTAACAAATTATCATAATAAACATTTTGTCAGAATTGGAAGTAAAGACCTTACATTCACGAAGGTAAACTTTAGTCATTCTTATTTTGAAAACTGTTATTTCAGAAATATAACATTCGATTCTTGCGAATTTAATGGCTGTAAATTTATCAATTGTAATTTTCAAGGAAGTAAATTCCCTGGTAGTAGATTTGACTATGCAACATTTGAAAAAACATTAGTTGATTCTGAAATATTAAGTAATAATTGTCCAAGTCATAATAACTTAATATTAAAATTTGCAAGAACTTTAAGAATAAACTATCAAGGTATTGGCGAATCAGAATCAGTTAACAAAGCTATAAGAATTGAACTTAAAGCTACACAAGAACATTTATACGAATCTTGGAATTCTAAAAAAACATATTATAGAAATAAATACAATGGGTGGAATCGTTTCGGAATGTTTCTCAAATGGCTTTATTTCAAATTACAGGATTTCATTTGGGGTAATGGCGAAAGCCCTTTAAAATTGTTAAGAGCTGGATTTTATTTTTGGTTAATTATTTCAGTAATTGATACTTTGACTTTTAAAAATTCTAATTTATTATGTGATTACCTATCTTCATTTTTTAATGCACCATCAATAATTATGGGAGTTAATAAGCCTCCAAATTATTCAGATTTATTTTTAACTATTATTACAACTGTACGATTTATAGGTTTTGCTTTGTTTACATCAATAATAATAAAAAGATACAATAGAAGATAATGGAAATTTATGCGTTTGGCTCGATAGTAAGAGGAGAAATAGATAAGTTCTCAGATGTTGATTTGCTAATATTAAAAGATGTAGAAGAGAAAATTCAAGAAATTGACAAAGAACAATATTCAATTTATACATATGGAAGAATTTCTGAATTATGGAAAGAAGGTAATCCATTTTCTTGGCATCTATTTATTCAATCAAAATGTATTTTTTCAAAAAATGATATTCCTTTTTTAAGTTCGCTTGGAGAGCCAAAACCTTACAATAATATCAAAGATGATTTAGATAAGTTTACTCAATTATTTTACGAATCAAAAAATTCAATTAATTCCGACAGTCATTCAGTCGATTTTGATTTATCAATGATTTTTTTGGCAATTCGAAACTTTGCTTCGTGCTTTTCACTAGGATTTTTAAAAAAAAATGAATTTTCTCGTGATTCTGCGCTTAATATCGAGGAATATTCAATTCAAATTAATCACTTTGTTTACAATAGATTAAGAGAATCGAGACTTTTAGCAACAAGGGGAATTGGAGAAAAAATTTCAGAAATAGAACTTGAAATAATAATTAATGAATTCGAAAAAATTGAGAATTGGTTCAATAAATTAATAAAACACACTAAATAAATGGATGATTTTTTAAACAGAATTACCGCACAGCGAAAAGTGATAAATATAGTTAATAAAGAAAAGAAACACGATTTCCCTCTAGTAGGTTTGTCATCTAAATCATTAGAAAGATGGAAATTAGAGAATTCAATTTCAGATAATTCTGAATTAGTAGAATCACTTTATTTAATTTCATCAAATCTTTTTTTTCTTGCAAATAAAAGTCAAGAACAAATTACTGAAGAATATAAATTATTAAGCAATTCTGTAAGTAACCTAATAAATAATCTTAATGTGAATATAAAAAACTGGCTATAACAGCGGTTTGCAAAAATGGCGAAATATGTGGTAAATTCACGTTTATCTTTCGCAAGAAATTTTATCTTAGCGGAAAAATCTCGGTCACGAAGTTCGCCACTTCTGCAAGCCGCGACACGTTATAGCCAATTTTAACCCTGACAAATCCTGAAATAGGTTGACTAAAAATTAAACACTTTTAGTAAACTATGGAACCCACAAAAAACGGACACTGTCCAAAAATTGAGTACAAAAAAATTGGTTTTGACCTAAAACTTTCCATCATTGACCAAATTTCAAACGGTCAAATTTCGGTAAATCACGCTTCCAAATTACATGGAATTTCTCGCTCTTCAATAACCTATTGGATGAAAAAATTGCGTTCCTTTGAACAAAATTCTAAAGCCATGAGTAAAAACGAGGAAATCAAAAAACTCAAAGAACGAATCGAAGAACTTGAGTTCATCAAAGACTTTCAACAAATGATAATTGCTGATTTTGAAGTAAGCACTAATCTTGATTTTGCAAAAAAGTCATTACCCGAAGCATTACTAAAAGAAGTGGAGAAAAAAAAGAAAGACCTTTTAAAATAAAATGGTTCTCCCAATGCTTCGGAATAAGCAAACAGGCTTATTACAAACGAATGAACAAACAAAAAACAGAAGATTTACAGGCTGTAAAGATCAAAGAACTCATAACACCTATCCGTCAAAAAATGGTACGATATGGAGGTAAAAAACTACACTTGGATATCAAAGATGACTTTCTAAAAAATGATATAAAAATGGGTAGAGATAAGTTTATTCACTTTTTAAAATATCATAATTTATTAATCAAAAAAACAAAGCTTTATCATATAACAACTGACTCTAAACATGGGTTTTACAAGTCAGACGACTTACTTAAAGACCTTGAAATAAAACACGCAGAACAAGTCTTTGTTAGCGATATAACCTATATTAAATTAGCTTCACAACATGCCTATTTAGCCCTGGTTACTGACGTTTATTCCAAGAAAATAATGGGATACAAAATTGATACAAATATGAAAGTTCAACTTGTCAAAGACGCAATGCAAATGGCTGTTAAAAACAGACTTTATAAAAATGAAAATCTAATCCATCATTCCGACAGAGGTATACAATATTGCTGTCCGGACTTTGCTGAATTTGCCAAATCAAAGAACATTATTTTAAGTACAACTCAAAATTCAAGCCCTTACGAAAATGCAGTAGCCGAAAGAATAAACGGAATTTTAAAACATGAATTTGGACTAAATAAAACAATTCCAAATTTAAAAACAGCACAAAAAATGGTGAAACAAGCTATAGAAATTTACAATAATGAGCGTAGACATTGCTCTCTTGAAATGAAAACACCACAATATGCACATAAAAATCAAACCCATCAATACAAGCCTTATAAAAAGAAAAAAAATACTAATTTAGTTGCGTAGGAATGTTGACAAGTTTGGAAAAAAATCCTTTCAAAGATTTTTTCTAAACTTATCAATATTCCGACTACAATCACCTATTTTTGAAATTATACATTAACAAAAAAAGGTCAACCTATATCAGGACAAGACAAAAATGATAATTATTATTGGAACAATCATCTTTCTGATGTTGATTTTGAGCAACGTTCAGAATAAACGGAATGAAAAAAAGTTGCGAAAATTAAATGAAAGTCGACCGAATCTCACGCGAACGGAATATATTAACCGACTTGTGAAAAACGGATTTAATAAACGGCACGTTGAAATCGTTCACGACGAAATTCGAGAATTTATTCAAATGGACGATTTCTCAATTTACCCTGAAGATGACATTCATAAAATATATGGAATTGAGGATTTAGATGATATTGAACTGATTGACACAATTTGTGAAAAACTGAATTTGAGAAAAGCGGAACAGAAAGACTGTGAAGAACTAAATAAAAGAATGAAAATATTTAACGCGGAATATATTCTGACTTTGACTAAAGAGTTAACGGAATAAAATACTGCGTACAACAGCAGTTTGCATAAATGGCGAGATATGTGGTAAATTCACGTTTATCTTTCGCAAGAAATTTTATCTTAGCCGAAAGATTACGGTTACGAAGTTCGCTACTTCCGCAAGCCGCGAAACGTCAGTCTGTGAAAAAACTAACATTTATTTGAATCAAATATAATTAAATAATTTTATTATTATTATTATTATTATTATTATTATTATTATTATTATGAAAAGTTGTATATTTAGTAATGCAACATATCACTGGAATCGCACGTAATCAGCTATATTTCTCAAGTCTGGAAGAAACAATTTCAGCAGATAACCCCGTTCGTTTTGTAGATGCTTTTGTGGAGGCGTTAGACTTGGGACGCATTGATTTTAGGGTTCAAACCATTAAATTGGAAGGGCGACCTAGTTATGACACTAAAGTGTTTCTTAAAATCTATTTATATGGTTATTTGAATGGCCTTAGGAGTTCTCGAAAGCTTGAAAAAGAGTGCAGTCGTAATATAGAATTGCAATGGCTTTTGTGTGGTCTTGTACCCAATTACCACAGTATATCCGATTTTAGGAAAGAGAATCCTGCAGGATTAAAAAAACTTTTTAAACTTTTTGTTACATTTTTGAAAGATTCGGATTTGATTTCAGGAGAAACTATCGCCATTGACGGCACCAAAAGCCGAGCCCATAACAGCCGAAAAAACAATTTCAACCAAAAGAAAATTGACAAACACCTAGCTTACATAGAGGAAAGAACCCAAGAATATTTGGATGCACTAGCTACAAATGATCAAAAGAAAAATAGCCTTACAATTACCGAAATACAGAAAAAAATAGAGCGTTTAAAAAGGAATAAAATTGGCTATGAACTCCTAGAAGAAAAGTTAAAAACTAGTGGCGAACCGCAGATTAGTAAGACCGATGCTGATGCACGAGCCTTGTTGGTTCAAGGTGTAGTGGTCGAAGTAAGTTACAACATCCAAGCAGCGGTAGATAATAAACACAATTTGGTGGTTGCTACGCACACGATCAATCGCAACGATTTGAACGCTTTAGGAACTATTGCATTGGAAGCAAAAGAGAATTTGGGGGGTAGAAACTCTTACTGTTATAGTGGACAAAGGCTACCACAACGGACGAGAAATCAGCCAATGTAAAGACCATAACATCACCACCATTGTAGCACATCCTACACCAGGAATAAGTAAAGAAAGCGTTACACAACCGGATTATTTAGTGGCTAAATTTATCTATAATAAAGAAGACGATATCTACGAATGTCCGCAAGGAGAAACCCTAAAAACCACTGGCCGTTGGCACAAGAAAACGGGGCGTACCGAACAAAGTGGTTATGCGTTTAAGAAATACCGAACATCAGCCTGCAAAGAATGTCCAGTAAAAAACCTTTGCACCAGTAGAGCAGGCGGACGAGAGATTGACCGAAGCCAGTATGCCGATGCTGTAGAAGAAAACAACCAACGCTACAGAGAAAACAAAGAGCTATATCGTACTAGACAAGAAATAAACGAACATATTTTCGGGACAATTAAACGTCAATGGGGCTACAATCACACCAATTTATCGGGACTCGATAAAGTAAATGGGGAACACAGTTTAATTATGCTAGTATACAACATCAAACGCTCGATAAATATCTTGGGTGTACCTGATTTGATTGCCAAAATTAAGAATTGGAAGTCACCTTATAAAGTAAAAGGTGTTTTTGTTTTAAAAAGGATTTATTTTAGGCTTTCTAAGGACTTATTGGAAATAGACTTGGCAATTGCTGCCTAAAAATCCTTTTGCTTAGCGTAGCTATATTGAAGTGTGTAACAGTGAATTTTACCAAAATTAAGTAAAAAACGGAGTTTTTTCACAGCCTGACGTTAGCGGTAATTTTAACAAATAGCATCAATGAAAGTACTTTACGAAAAAATACAAGAAACATTACTAAGGTTAAGAAAAAAAGAAATTAGTGATACCGAGTTCTATAAAATTTCGAATATAAATTGTTTTGAAAATTACTTAGACACAACTTCGAACAATAATATGATAAATATTTTGGCTGGAACTATTAGTTCAGCATTACCAGTTAATTCGACCGTTTTTGATTTTTATCTTTCTAAAGGATTAGACCCTAATTTAATAGATAAATCAAAAGGACGTACTGCAATCTTTGATTGTAAATATTCTTATGAAATTATTGATATTTTAGTAAAATATGGTGCAAATTTAAATCTTCAAGATGATGGCGGAAATACATTTTTAATGTATGGAACAAATTTTAAAGTATTTAAATTTTCAGTTGACAATAACTATGAAATATTAACTAAAAATATTAACGGTAAAGATATTTTATATAGTTTGTTTGATAACAGATATAACCACGGAGATGAGGCTTTAAATGAACAATTTAAAATATTAGAATTTTTATTAATCAATGAATTTTTTAATCTCAATGAATATAATTTTAACCAAATGAGTGTTTTGCAATTTGCTATTACATACGGAGATTTACCACTTGACGCATTAGAACTACTTGTTAAATATGGAGCAAACCCAAAGTTGGAAACAATAAAGGAAACTTCCTTTAGGTTATGGAGTGAAGAACAGACTATTTTACCTAAAGGAACGCAAACGATTGACATATTAAAAAAACAAAAAGAAACTTTAAATCTTGAATATAGAAATGGACTTATTTCTGAAGACCATTATTACCACAAAGGCCTAAAATATTTTGATAAAGCGATTCAAATTTTAGAATCTTGAAAATAAAAACTACCGCTAACATCGGTTTGGCAATATGGCGGTTTTAGTGCTAAATCGAAGATTTTTGCTATCTTTGAAGTTAAGTGATTATAGAAAGTTTCGGCTTCCTAATCCGCCACATCGCCAAGCCGAGAACCGTTGTGCGTCAGTTTAGTGCAGAAACTGAAAATTGAAAATGACATAATTATAAAATTGTTTAAACCAAAAATATCAAAATTATATATGGAAAACGAACTAAAATCTGATATTGAAAAAAAATATAATCAATATTATACTCAAAAAGAAACGGTAGAATATTTATTAAAAAATGGATATAGTGAAAGTGAAATTAAAAACGAGATATATAACTATTACTTAAAGGAAGATGACAAAACAGTAAAGAAGGGATTTTCATATATATTTACTTTAATAATATTGTCAATAATTTCAATATCACCGTTATTTGCTTACCTTTTTGTGACAGAAATTTATTATGCTATTATTTCATTAGGTTTGATTTTGTTGACTTACGGATATTCAAAATTAAATAACAAATGTATTTTAGCTTGGTTAAGTTTTGTAGTTATTTTTGTAATTTATATTTTGTCAATATTTCTAATAAAATTATCGGGTAAATTTATAAATTCATTATATTCGTATCAAATGATGATTTCCTTATTATTCTTTTCGTCTTTAGTTACAGCCAAAATTTATGATGTTTACCAACGTAAAACTAGATTAAACGAACAATTTGACTTCCAATAAAACCGAACGCACAACAGCCGTTCCTATGTAAAGCATCATTAAGTTATTAACAACTTTTGAGAGGGTTATATGTAAGGTGTTTTTCAAGTATAGAATTCCGTTGCAGCGGCTTGTTGGAAAAGTTGGAAACAACTTTTTGTCGGCCGTAGGCTTTAGACAGAAAAAGTTATTCTAACTTTTTCAATAATGCCACGAATTAATTTCTCTTTTCCTTCATCGTTTATCTTTTAAAAATCTTAAGGCTCACGCTCCTATATGTGGTCCACGCCTCAGACGTGGCCACCAGCATCGGTATGATTGTAAGATTAAATAAAATAGCTACCTGCTTGGCGATGTGGCTTCTTGTTACAGAACCACCACGGCTGTTTTGTAGTCTATTTTTCTTGTATGGTTGAGCTTTTTAAGATGGTTATTTTTTTATTTCTCTATTGCGATAGCTATCGGTATTAAATTCCTATTGATTTGGTAAGCTGTTTCGGTTTTGATTACCGATAAAATTCTTCGTGCCATCTTATGAGCCACTTTTATAATGACACTTTTTACGTTTTTTCCTTGATGGTTTCGGTAATAGTTTTGCATCTCAACATCTTTTCTAATAGCCACCCAAGCTGCTTCTACTAAATAACTGCGCAATTGTGAACGACTTCTTGGTGTAATTCCTAAACACTTTTCTGATCCTCCACTATTGTAGATTCCTGGAACCAATCCAACGAATGAACTAAATTGTCCTTCATTATTAAAACGACGTAAATCTCCGCATTCTGCCAAAATAACACTCGATAAATAACCGCCTATTCCAGGAATACTTTTTAATAGATTGTAATCTTTCTTGTTAGTTTTTCTATAATGAGCTCGCATTTGAATGCATCTAATAGTTCTTGTAAAAAGATAGATATGTTTGGATATAAACTGTCCAACTTTTTTTTAATATCTAAACCAATGAATATCTTTAGATTAGAAAAAGTGTTTTGTATTTACATATCTTCGTTTTTAGTATTCTCAAAGTTATGCTTTTACATAAATGCTTGGCAAGATAGGTGTTTTAAGAGAATTAGCATTTTTTATCCTATCTTCGTATTGTCACAAATATTCTTTGAATAAAAATTAGCGATATAAAAGTTGCCAACAGTAAAATATAGCCCTAAATAGTTATAAAATATACGTTTATTAGAATTTTGGATCTCTTATTTAGATGATTTATGTAAATTGGTTTACGACATCTTCAAATGTAGTATATATGAAATATCCATTAGTAATTATTCTTTTATTATTCTCTAATTTTTTGTTTTCTCAAACAAGGATTGATAGTTTAGAAGGGCTGCTGTCTCATAAAGTAGATCTTGAAAAAGTGATATTATTAAATGAATTATCCTTTGCATACTGGAATGTATCTCCAGACAAAGGCCTTCAATATGCAAATATGGCTTATTCACTAGCTATAAAAGAAAACAGCAAAAAAGATATTGCAAGATCACTACAAAATAAAGGAGTAAATTACTGGGCTAAAAGCGAATTTAAACTTGCTCTTGATAACTATCAAAAATCATTAAATATATTTGAAGAAATCAATGATTTAGAAGGTATAAGCGCACTATGTAGTAATCTAGGAGCTGTCTATCTCGATATAAATGATTATGAGAATGCATTAAAATATAATTATAGATCTTTAAAAATTTCTGAAGAGAAAGGGTTTACTGAAATTTATATCATAGCAATAAGTAATATCAGTTCTATTTATTTGGCACAAAAAAATTACCCTAAAGCCTTAGAATATGTGCAGAAATCTATTGCTGTTTCTAAGAAACAATCTAAGACAAGTAATTTAGCTTCTCAACTAAATACTTTGGGTGAGATTTATAAATTTAAAAAAGAGTATAAAAAAGCGAAAGATAGTTATAAAAATGCCCTAAAACTGTTTGAGGAAACTAAAAACAGCTATGGAACTGCTATTTGTTTGTACAATATTGGAAACACAGAGTACCACCTTAAAAATTATGCTAGTGCTAGTGCATATTTAGAAGAATCTCTCACTATAAGTAACACTATTAATGATCAAATTGGGATGTTACTTGCTAATCAAAATATAGGGCTTGTTCATAAAGAACAACAACAGTATGATAAAGCCCTATCCTACTACTATAATGCGTTTCAATTGGCAATTAAATTAGGCGCTAAAGAAGAAAAGTTAGAACTCTATAAGAACTATGCCGACCTTTATAATACTACTGGTAAATTTGATAAATCAGTGGTTTTTTTAGAAAATTATATTTTGCTAAAAGATAGCATCAATAATGAAAATAGCTCAAAGCAAATTGCTGAAATGCAAACTAAATACGGTAGTGAACAAAAAGAGAAAGAAAATGAATTATTACGAAAAAACAGTGAAATCCAAAATTTAGCTATTGCAAAACAAACCAACTTAAGAAATTCATTTATTGGGGTGTCATTATTAGTCATACTTATGATTATAATTCTTTTAAATAGGTTTACTATTAAGAAAAAGGCGAACCAATTATTAATTATTAAAAATGAAGTAATTTCAAATCAACGTGATGAACTTAAAGAAATAAATTCGACTAAGGATAAATTCTTTAGCATTATTTCCCATGATCTCAAGAGCCCATTTAGTAATATTCTAGGTTTTAGTAATTTGTTAGTCGAAGATTACGATAGTTTTGATGATGATCAAAAAAAAGAAATTATAATTGCATTAAATAAATCATCACAATCAGCTTTTGATTTATTAGCAAACTTACTTACTTGGGCACAATCGCAAACAGGAAGAATTAAAATTAATAAAAAACTACTGAACTTAAAAGAGTTGGTTGAAAATAGTATAGCTCCTTATAAATATAATGCTTCCGCAAAAAATATAGAGGTTACAACAACTATTCCATCTGAGGTAAATGTTTTAATTGATCTAAATTCGGCTGTAATAGCTATTGGAAATTTGGTGAACAATGCAATCAAATTCACATCTAATGGTGGAAAAATTACAATTAAATATCATGCTAATAAAAATACGATAATGTTACATATTATTGACACAGGTATTGGTATGTCAACAGAAGTCATCGAAAAATTATTCAAAATTGATAAAAATATATCAACTAAAGGAACTAATGATGAAGAAGGTACAGGATTAGGTCTTATTCTTTCTAAGGAATTTATTAATAAAAATGGCGGAGATATTACTGTAAAAAGTGAATTAGGAAAAGGCAGCGAATTTATCATTAGCCTTCCCAAGTAAAATAAAAAAAAATGAAAAATGAAGTAACTGGCTGGACTACTTGTCAGGAATGTAAAGGACGCGGTAAAAAAAGTCGAAGAATCAATAAAAAAGAACGCATTAGGTACCAAGTAGCATTCGAACAATATGAAAAATCTAATAATCAAGGAGTACTTCCTATTCGCCCTAAAGCACACTTAGACCACTGTATAAAATGCTTTGGATCTGGATTAATACCATCTGATAATTTTCCAATAGCAGATATCGAAAATTACCCACGGGTTGCTATTATTGGTGGAGGAATTGGTGGTGTGGCTCTAGCTGTAGCTTGCTTACATCGCGGAATTCCCTTTACAATTTATGAGCGAGATAACGGTTTTGAAACACGTTCGCAAGGTTATGGACTTACACTACAACAAGCGAGTAAAGCCATTGAGGGATTGGGAATTTTTAACTTAGAGAAAGGGGTTGTCTCTACTAGACATTTGGTTCATACTACAGATGGAAAGGTAATTGGAGAATGGGGAATGAGAAAATGGATGGATTCTGATTCAAAAATAGCTCCCAAACGTACAAACATACATATCGCACGCCAATCATTACGATTAGCACTTCTAGAGCAACTTGGGGGACATAATAAAGTACAATGGGGTCACCAGCTTATGGATTTTAAAGAAGTTGATGGTGAAACTGTTGAACTCAAATTCCAAGTAAACGGTGAGATTAAATATACTAAATCCAATCTTGTTGTAGGTGCTGATGGCATACGTAGTTCGGTGCGTAAATTATTAATTGGCGACAAAATAACTCCTTTACGTTACCTAGATTGTATAGTAATATTAGGCATTTGTCCCTTGAGTGAACTAGATGGCCTTGAAAATCCTTTATTAGATTCGGCTACAGTATTTCAAACCGCTAATGGCAAGGAACGAATTTATATTATGCCTTATGATTCTGATTCGGTGATGTGGCAATTAAGTTTTCCAATGCTTGAAGCAGATGCTAAAGCGCTAAGTACTAAAGGACCTATAGCATTAAAAGAAGAAGCTTGCCGTAGAACGCAATGGCATGCTCCTATTCCTCAAATTCTGTCTGCGACTCAAGCAAATCAAGTTTCTGGTTATCCCGTATATGATAGAGAATTACTTGATGTTGCACTATTAGAAAAAGGAAAACAAATAACGTTAATTGGGGATGCCGCTCATCCTATGAGTCCGTTTAAAGGCCAGGGAGCAAATCAAGCTTTATTAGATGCATTGGCATTGGCACGTGGAATCACAAGAGAATGCCGACCTTTATCTAAATGGAGGGAAGCTGGAATAAGACAAAGTGTTTTAAATGAGTTTGAATCCGAGATGTTACAACGTAGCGCCATAAAAGTAAAACATTCAGCCGAAGCGGCACAGTTCCTACATTCTAAAATTGTACTACATGAAGGCAATGAACCTAGAGGACGTTGCCTAACTAGAAAAGAAGATTAGCCTAATTTAAAGCTTTAAATTACAATACCATGAACTTATAGGTAATCGATTTGGTTAGACAGTTTTAAAGTCTGCAATATTCAATTAACTCAAAAAAAAAAAACTTGCCACTGATTAAATCATATTAATCTTTCACAATATAGTTTTTAAAACCAAAGTGGCATCTCTAAATTCAATAACATTAGACTCTATTTAAGACTAATAATAGCAATAACTAGTAAATTACAACAACAATACCTAAGTAGTCGCAAACAATTTGCCAATATGCTTATTATAGCGTTTTTATTTGTATTTTCGTTTAATCTAATGTTCTATTTCTCATATAATTAATTATAATTTGAACATTCCATACGGTAATATATTGCAACAAATAATCATAATCTAATTTCAGTATGCAAAACGAATTGTCGAAAATTAAAGATGAAGTTGTCAATAAAATAGTTGTAATGAGCGCTATTTTTTTTATACCTCCATATATTTTTTCATTACTAAGATGGTTTGAAATAGGATGGCAAGATATCTACGTATTTCATTCTTTACTCTATTTTTCTGTACTTGCGTTAGCTATTTTTCGCAAAAAATTAAATTATTTTCAAAAAACAGTTTTAATCTCTCTTTTATATTTAACGATATCCTTGATTGGGTTGGTTAAATTTGCCTTAAATGGCGGATTCTATTATTCGATCATTGCTATGGCAATATTAGCCATACTCACAAAACGAAAATTTGCTATATATGTAAACATTATAATAATTATCCTTTTTAGTTTTGTAGCAATTGGTTACTCAAATTATACTTTAAACCCCTCATTAGATCTCAATTTATTAGCTCGCTCTCCTTCACATTGGTTTTTAACCTTGTCTTCAATTTTTTCAATTACAATTATTTTTATTTATGGTTTTGGGGATTTTTATAGAAACTTAACTGAGACAATCATCCAAAAAGAAGAAACAACTACTAAATTACTTCTTCAAAATGAGCTACTTGAAACTAGTGAGAAAAAATACCAATTGATTTTTGATGGCGCAAATGATGCTATATTCCTATTAACAGAAAACCGATTCTTAGATTGCAATCAAAAAACTTGTGACTTTTTTAAAATCAATAAAGCAGCGTTAATTGGCATGGAAGTAGATAGACTAAGCCCTGATTTTCAATATGATGGCCAGAAATCTACCATTAAAGCACAACAAATAATTAAAAAAGTGCTTGATAATTACCCACAACAATTTGAATGGCAACATATAAAATCAAATGGTGTACTTTTTGACACATCAATATCTTTGAATAAAATTACTATTCAAGGGAAAGATTACATTCAAGGAGTTTTACAAGATATTACTGCAAAAAAAAGAAATGAAGAAGCGCTAAAGGCCAGCGAAAATAAATTTAAAAGTTTGTTCGAAAACTCCGCTGATGGAATTCTTGTACTGAATGAAAAAAGCGAGATATTAGAACTAAACAACCAAATTTGTGAAATATTAGGTTATGATTGTGAAGAACTTCTATTATTAAAAGTAAATGATATTATACATACTGAAGATAGAATGAGTAAAGACCATAATGCTTCATTACAAGAGTTACTACAAGGAAAAACTGTAATTAGTCAGTACCGCTTATGCAAAAAAAACGGAGACTACATTTATACTGAACTAAGTACAAAAAAAATAGCCGAAGGACAGTACCTAAATATTGTTAGAGACATTACGGAGAAAAAGAAGATAATTGATGAACTCATAATTGCTAAAGAAAAGGCAGAAGAAAGTGACCGACTTAAATCAGCATTTTTAGCAAATATATCTCATGAAATTCGCACCCCTATGAATGGTATTTTAGGTTTTTCGGAATTGCTTAAAGAACCCAATCTTACTGGAGGAGAGCAACGAAAATATATTAAGATTATAGAAAAAAGTGGGAATCGAATGCTCAATATTATTAATAATATTGTGGATCTTTCTAAAATTGAAGCAGGCTTAGTCGAGTTGACAATTTCAGAGACAAATATTAATGCTCAAATAGAATATGCTTGTACATTTTTTAAGCCAGAAGCTGATAAAAAAGGAATTCAACTTATTCAAAATACAACCTTGTCAAATCAAGCTGCAACTATAAATACAGACCGAGAAAAATTATACTCTATTCTTCTCAATTTAATAAAAAATGCCATAAAATATTCTGATACAGGCACCATTGAAGTTGGATACAACTTAAAAAACTCCGCTACAACTGATTACATCGAGTTTTACGTATCAGATACTGGTATAGGAGTTCCAATTGATCAACAAGAGTCCATTTTTAAACGTTTTATTCAAGCCGATATTTCCGATAGAGAAGCGAGACATGGTGCTGGTTTGGGACTTTCTATTTCTAAAGCATTTGTTGAAATAATGGGAGGAAACATTCGCGTTGAAAGTAAAGAAGACAAAGGTTCTATTTTTTACTTCACTATGCCCTATTCCCCTACTAATGAAATTAAAAAGCGCAAATCTGGAGAAACTTTAGATTTTGTGATTCCTGAAAAATTAAAAATTCTTATTGCTGAAGACGATGAGATCTCTAAAAAACTATTGACTTTTCTATTAGCTCCCATCGCAACCGAATTACTCGTTGCTAAAAATGGCGAAGAAGCCGTAGAAATCTATAAAACAAATCCAGATATTGACATTATTTTAATGGACATACAAATGCCCGTACTAGACGGTTTTGAAGCCACAAAACAAATTAGACTTTTAAATAAAGAGGTTAAGATTATTGCACAAACTGCTTTTGCTTTATCTGGTGATGAAGAAAAAATTAAAAATGCGGGCTGCAACACCTATATTTATAAGCCTATTAAAAAAGAAAATCTTTTCTTAGCGCTAAAAGAAAATATTTAATGAGTACTTTTTTTAAATTATTTAATCATCATTTTTCAAACAAATCTTTCTGAGCATCGTAGTCAAAATACAGTTTTTTTTTATTAAAATAATTTAACTATTTTTGAATATAATAGAAATCGATTTTAAAAAACAGATAACTTTAATAATAGTAAAACAAATAACATGAGGATTCTAACGCTTTTAGTTTTATTTATAACCACTTTTAGTTTTGCACAAACGGAACTAATAGACAACACTAGTGTTCAAATTGATACGGTAAGGTATAAAGGAATTCGAAACAGAATTAAAGACCAAACTTATTTCATAAATATGAATCCTTCAGCAGAGAAATATTTTAAAAGAGCACAGCTAAAAACACAAATTGATGATTACAAAGGTGCGATAGAAGATTATGATCTAGCTGCTAAAATGGCTCCCAATGAAATAACCATTTATTATAATAGGGCTGCTGCCAAAGAAAGAATAAACGATTTAGAGGGTGCTTACAATGATTTTACAAAAACAATTGAGTCAATGCCTAATAATGAATGGGGCTGGCATGATAGGGCATTAATTGAGATTAAACAAAAAAAATACAACGAAGCCGAAAAAGATTTAGAGAAAGCATTATCGTTAAAACCAAACTGGGAAATAGCAGTATTCAGTAAAGGATTGTTGTATCAAGAGCAACAAGATTTTGATAAAGCAATAATATTCTACACACAAAGTTTAGCTCTTAATCCAAACAATTACTTAGCATTTAACAACTTGGGTTTTATTTATTTCAGCCAAAAAAAATACGATTTGGCTATTTCAAAATATTCAGAAGCAATAGTACTTAATTTAAACTATTTTAATGCTTATAGAAACAGAGCTGATGCTAAAATTGCCAAAAAAGATTTTCAAGGTGCTTGTCAAGATTTGAATATTGCATCAGGATTAGGAGATAAAAAAGCAGAAAAAATTTTAAATGATGTTTGCAAGAAAAATAATTGATTGTTTTAACCTCTGATGTGGTTAAATAATCAATACCTTGATTTGTATTTAATAATAAAAAATATCGCTTAAAAGTCATACCAATACCGTTAAAAACACCCAAAACAGAATTACTTTTAAAATAAATTCAAACTAAAATAATTAATAATGTAAGTATTTTTCAGTTAATAAATTTGAGTACTTAAAAAATAAAAGGGAAAACTATTTCTTGAATATATTATTTAGATATATGCCATTTTATTTCTAAAAATCGCAGAATAGATCATGTAATTATAAATCAGTATTTAATATTCCTAAGAACAGAAAAAAAATGGAAGACTTTAATTTTGAAGAATCGCAAAGAGAACAAAAGAGAATTGACGAAAATTTTGAAAGGACAGAAATTGAAGGAGGTAAAAATATTTTAAAATATTTTGATAGAATTCATGATAAACTTTTTGCATTTAATAACATTTTAATTGCAGGTTTCTTTGCGCTTTCTAAAATTGAAAATTCTATTTCAGTAAAAACCATTTTAATACCAATAATCAATTTATGCTTCTTAGTATTTATAGAATATCAAATGATGGAAAAAAGCCGATTTGAGTCATCAATAAAAACTCAAAATTTTGAAAATATGATTCACACGGTAAAAGAATAAATAGAACAAATCTCTATTCATTACTCAGTATTGTATCAACGTTAGTTGTAACAATCGTTTTTCTTTGGTTCTTACTGTGTAAATAAAAAAACGGCATATAAAAGCGGTTTGCAAAAATGGCGAAATATGTGGTAAATTCACGTTTATCTTTCGTAAGAGATTTTATCTTAGACGAAAATAATCGATCACGAAGCTCGCCACTTCTGTAGGTCACGACACGATATAACTACAAAATGTTTTTTTTAATACATCTATTTTCAGTAAGTTTATAGATCAATTTTCATACGTTATATTTATGAATCGCAGCTATATCTCTCCTCCAAGTTTGTCAAATGAAAAGTCCTTAAAAACTTTAGTTGAAAATAGAACGGTTTATAATTTAAACCACTGTGAATTAAATATTTTTGAGACTTATAAAGATGCTACTTTAGTTCCATTACAATTTAATGATTTAGTGGTGACGAGCATGTTAAGAGGTAAAAAAATAATGCACTTGTTTGACGATCCTTGTTTTGAGTATTTACCGGGCGAAACAGTGGTGATTCCGTCAAACGTAGAAATGAAAATTGATTTTCCTGAAGCAACTAAAAGTAATCCTACGCAATGCTTGGCTTTGGCGATAGACCAACAAAAAATCACAGCAACTTTACACTTTTTAAACGAGCGCTATCCTAAAGAAGGTAACAATCAGTTTTGGCATTTAGACTACCACAATTATTATTTTTATAACAATATAGAATTAGCAACTACCATCAATAAATTAGTAAAGGAATGTATGGGTACGTCCATAACTAAAGACATTTTAGCTGATTTGACCTTACAAGAATTATTGATTAGAATAATACAAACACAAACAGCAAAATCAATTGATGATGGAGTAATAACAGACTCTAATGCTCCAATAACTCAGGTAATAGAATACATTCGTTTAAATTTACGTGAAAATATCAGTTTGAAAAATCTAAGCGAAAAAGCATGTATGAGCACAACTTCATTTTATCGTTTCTTTAAAAGAGAATTAGGAATGACTCCTATAGAATTTGTAATTAAAGAAAAAATTAAATGTGCAAAAAAACTGCTTAAAAACCCTAAGATACAAATAAATGAAGTTTGCCATTTATCAGGATTTGAAGACAGTAATTACTTTATTAGATTGTTTAAAAAGCATGAAGGTATTACCCCTAAACAATACCAATTATTGTATGTAAACTGAATTATTCAATGTAGTGAATAGGTGTTAAATTTTGTTCTTCTTCTGGAGTGAAAATTCGGTATTCAATTTGGAACGTTTTCTTTAATGGCGTTTCTAAAGAGAATCCGCCAACACCAAAAGCATCAATAACTTTTAAGGTAAAATGAGCATGTTTCCAGTATTCAAATAAGTCTTTATCCACCCAAAACGCTACTTCTTCAATAGTTCCAATGCATACATCACCCATTCGTTGGTAAAAACCTCCCTTTTCAAAACACTGTGGCTGCGATCCCTCACAACAACCTCCTGCTTGATAAAACATCAATTCCCCATGTTTTTCTTTAAGAATAGCTATTAGTTCAATAGCTTCTTTTGTAGCATCAATTCTTCTAATCATTTGTTTATTTTAAATTATATATTAAGATAAAAGGCAAGCTTACACCTGCCTTTTTTGAATCATTTGCTAAAAGAAACCTAATTTCTTTTTGTCGTAAGAAATCAACATGTTTTTAGTTTGTTGGTAATGTGCAAGCATCATTTTATGATTTTCGCGACCTATACCAGATTGTTTGTACCCACCAAAAGGAGCACCCGCAGGGTAAGAATGGTATTGATTAACCCAAACCCGACCTGCTTGAATTGCTCTTGGAACTTGATAGATTTCGTGTGCATCTCGAGTCCATAAACCCGCGCCTAAACCATACATAGTATCATTTGCAATAGCGATAGCTTCCTCAGTAGTTTTAAAAGTTGTCACTGCTAGAACAGGACCAAAAATTTCTTCTTGAAAAATACGCATTTTATTATTCCCTTTGAAAATCGTAGGTTGGATATAATATCCTCCTGCAAGATCTCCATCCATTTTATATTGATCGCCACCAGTCAACAGCTCAGCTCCTTCTTCCTTACCTAATTTTAGATAAGACATAATTTTTTCTTTTTGTACCAATGAAGCTTGGGCTCCCATCATTGTAGTTCTATCCAATGGATTCCCCATTTTTATAGCCTTAGTTCTTTCAATTACACGTGCCATAAATTTTTCATAGATATCCTCATGAACTAATAAACGGGAAGGACTAGTACAAATTTCTCCTTGATTTAAAGCAAATAAAACAGCTCCTTCAATGGCTTTATCAAAGAAGTCATCATCAGCATCTCCAACAGATTTCATAAAAATATTAGGAGACTTCCCTCCTAGTTCCAGCGTCACCGGAATAATATTTTCAGTGGCATATTGCATCACTAAACGTCCTGTAGTCGTAGAACCCGTAAAAGCTGCTTTAGAAACTTTTTTATTAGTTACCAAGGCGCGTCCTAATTCTGCACCAAAACCATTTACAATATTCAATACTCCTGGAGGCAAAATATCACCTATTAATTCCATTAAAACTAAGATGGAAATGGGTGTACTTTCTGCTGGTTTTAATACTACAGTATTTCCTGCAGCTAATGCAGGTGCAATTTTCCAAACGGCCATTAATATGGGAAAATTCCAAGGAATAATTTGTGCAATAACGCCAAGAGGTTCACTCAAAGCAATTGAAACACTTTGTGAATCTAGTTCTACAATTGAACTTTCCTCAGCTCTAATCACTCCTGCAAAATATCTAAAATGGTCAATTGCCAACGGAATATCAGCAGCTAGCGTTTCACGAATCGCTTTTCCGTTATCGACCGTTTCTACCGTAGCGATGTATTCTAAGTTATCTTCTATTTTTTGCGCAATCTTATTCAATAAATTACTTCTCTCTGTGGCTGATGTTTTTCCCCAAGTTTCAAATGCTTTATGTGCAGTATCTACTGCTAGTTCTAGGTCCTCTATACTAGAATGTGCTGCTTGAGTGAATACTTTTCCGTCAATTGGAGAAACTACATCAAAATAATTTCCTTTTATCGGAGCTACGAATTTACCTCCTATGTAATTGTCATACTTTGCCTTAAATTCAGGTCTTTGTGCTATATTACTCATACTTCTCTATTTTAATTTACCCAAATTTACTTTGAATAATAATACATCTATAGCATTATCTATTCACTTAATAGCATAAAATTTCCATATTCGTTTTTTTAACCTTATTTTATTATTTAATTAGTAAAATAAATACTTAAAGTATAAGATATTATTTTTGTAGAAAGTTTTTTAATACTACAAAATTGACATAAAAAACAAAAAAAATAGTTTCTTACTACAAACTGCAATCCTTATATTTGCAATCTTATTAAAAATGACAGATGAAAATATCTTATAACTGGTTAAAACAATTTATTAAAACAGACTGGAATTCTGAAGAGACAGCAGCTTTACTAACCGACTTAGGTTTAGAAGTAGAAATGGTTGAAAAATATCAATCTATAAAAGGTGGATTAGAAGGAATTGTAGTAGGACATGTGCTTACTTGCGTTCCTCATCCTGATGCTGACCGACTAAAATTGACGACTGTAGATATAGGAACCGGTACTCCTATTCAAGTAGTATGTGGAGCTACCAATGTTGATGCGGGACAAAATGTACCAGTGGCAACAATAGGAACTGTTTTATACGATAAAGAAGGTACTGCTTTTACTATCAAAAAAGGTAAAATTCGCGGTCAGGAAAGTCACGGTATGATTTGTGCTGAGGATGAGCTAGGTTTAGGAGAAAGTCATGATGGAATTATGATTCTTGACGCAGCACTAGTTCCTGGGACAAAAGCTGCCGAAGTTTTTAAAGTAGAGAATGACGAAGTATTTGAAATAGGCTTAACGCCAAATCGTGCAGATGCCATGAGTCATTTAGGTACTGCTCGTGATTTAAGAGCGGGCTTACTGCAAAGTGGTATTAATGTAGAGTTAATTACGCCATCTGTAAGTAATTTTAGAATAGACATGCGTACCCTTAAAATAGATACTGTAATCGAGGACACACAATTAGCGCCAAGATATTGCGGAGTTACTATATCAGGGATTACAGTAAAACCTTCTCCACAATGGCTACAAGATAGATTAAAAGCTATTGGATTAAATCCAAAAAACAATATAGTAGACGTTACAAATTACGTTTTACATGAACTAGGACAACCATTACATGCTTTTGACGCTGCGAAAGTAAACGGGAAAATCATTGTAAAAACATTAGAAGCAGGAACAAAGTTCACTACTCTTGATGATGTAGAACGCACATTACATGAAGAGGATTTAATGATATGTGATGAAAAAGGCCCATTGTGTATCGCAGGAGTTTTTGGTGGTAAAAACTCTGGGGTTTCTGAGCATACTAATGCAATATTTTTAGAAAGTGCTTATTTCAATCCTGTAAGTATTCGTAAAACTGCAAAAAGACACCAATTAAGCAGTGACGCTTCATTTAGATTTGAAAGAGGTATCGACCCAACAATCACTGCTTATGCTTTGAAACGTGCAGCTTTATTAATTCAAGAAGTTGCCGGTGGAGAAATCACATCTGATGTTAGTGATGTTTACCAAAAGAAAATTGAAGACTTTGCTGTATTCTTAAACTTTTGTAATGTTAAGAAAATCATTGGTCAAGAAATACCAAAAGATACTATCAAGCAAATCTTAGTATCCTTAGATATTAAAGTCAATAGCGTATCTGAAACTGGATTGGGGCTTACAATTCCTTCATACCGTGTGGATGTGCAAAGAGAAATTGATGTTATCGAAGAAATATTAAGAGTTTACGGATACAACAACATTAGTTTTTCAAAAAAATTCAATGCTACCGTTGCTAACTCCCCTCGTAATGAGGACTATAAATTGCAAAATATTATTGCAACGCAGTTAAACTCACAAGGTTTTCACGAAATGATGGCTAACTCGCTAACTACGGCTAGTTATGTACAACTTTCGGATACTTTAAAAGAAGAGCACAATGTTACTATGTTGAATCCTTTGAGTAACGACCTAGCAACAATGCGTCAGTCATTATTATTCTCAGGATTAGAAGCTATCTCTTATAATATAAACCGAAAAAATAGTGATTTAAAATTATTTGAATTCGGTAAAACATATCATAAGTTTTTATCAGGATTTGAAGAACACAAACATTTGTCTGCTTTTATCACTGGAAATAGAAATCAAGAAAGCTGGACCAACGCTCAAAAACCAACAGATTTCTTTTTATTGAAAGGATACGTTGATGCTGTATTAGCACGTTTTGGAATACAAAAAACGCAAAATAGCCCCGTTACCTCTGATGTGTTTTCAGAAGGAATCGCAATTGGAACTGGTCACAATGCTTTGGTAGAATTTGGTTTAGTAAAAAAATCAATTTTGAAACATTTTGGAATAAAACAAGAAGTTTATTATGCTGATTTTAATTGGGACATCCTTTTGAAAGCTGCTGCCAGCAAAATAAAATTTACTGATATTCCAAAATACCCAGAAGTACGTAGAGATTTAGCGTTGCTAGTTGATCAAAGTGTAAATTACGATGCAATATTCGCTTTAGCAAAACAAACAGAGAAAAACTTATTGAAAGACATTAATTTATTTGATGTTTACGAAGGAAATAATTTACCTGAAGGAAAAAAATCTTACGCATTAAGTTTTACAATTCAAGATACTTCTAAAACATTAACCGACGCTCAAATCGATAAAATTATGGGTAAGTTGCAAAAAGTTTTTGAAACTGAATTAGGAGCTACGTTGAGATAAAGGCATTCGTGCTAAATATAAAAATCCCAATTCTGAATTAACAGAATTGGGATTTTTTTTCGTCAAAAAAAAGAGCCTTGAATAATTATCAAGACTCTTTATTATTTGCAATAACCTTCAACTAATTCTTAGTTTTTAGGTAATAAAACAGCATTTACTACGTGAATAACACCGTTTGATTGATTAACATCAGCGATAGTTACTTCAGCCATCCCCCCTTTTTCATCTGTGATGTATAGTTTTTTTCCTTTCATCCAAGCTGTTAAAGTTCCGCCACTTACTGTTTTAAGCATTGCTTTTCCATTTCCTTCTTTTATTGCTTTTGCAATATCAATTGCGTTCATTTTTCCAGAAACTACGTGGTAAGTAAGTATTGTTTGTAACATTTTTTTATTTTCAGGCTTCAATAGTGTTTCTACTGTTCCTGCAGCTAACATATCAAAAGCTGCATTAGTAGGAGCAAAAACTGTAAACGGTCCCATTCCTTGTAAAGTTTCAACTAAATCTGCCGCTTTTACTGCTGCAACTAATGTAGTGTGGTCTTTAGAGTTTACAGCATTTTCGATAATGTTTTTAGAAGGATACATTTCTGCCCCACCTACCATTACTGTTTTTTGTGCGAATGAAGTTCCTCCGAATGCTAATGCTAAAAATGCTACTGATAAAAATTTTCTTGTTTTCATGATTGTAATTATTAAGTTACTGAGGTCAGTAGATAATTTAATGCCTTAGAAGTCAATAAATAGGGGGATTATGAATTTATTTACGGGCCAAAACCTTTTAGAGTTTACTGAACGGTTTAAAACAGATGAAAACTGCAAGGAATATCTAGCAAATTTCAAATGTGAACAAGGTTTTGTATGTTTAAAATGTAAGCATACAAAGAGTCAAATCCGCAAGAATTTTTCGAGAACTTGTAATATTTGTAGCCATACAGAAATAGCGACTGCAAATACTTTATTTCACAAGGTTAAGTTTGGCTTACACAAAGCTTTTTTTATATGTTTTGAGATGTCCACTACTATCAAAGGTTTATCAGCTAGTTACGGAAGTTCGCTTTGGAGTCACCGAAAAAACAGCACGTTTATTTATACACAAAGTTAGAGAAGCAATGAAATCTAATGAGAATCATCCAATGAACGGAACCGTTCAGGTTGATGAATTTTTTATAATTCTAAGTAAAATTTAAAATTGCCAAATTTCTAAAGCAGCGTTATTTTTAATAATGCTGCTTTGTTTTACAATCATTGTTGTCCGGTAAAAATAATTTGAAAGTTATTTTTTCTTTATTTTGCAAGGCTTGACGAGGTTTTAACCTAGTTCAGCTTGTTTTCGAGTACTATCTTGAGAATTCGATGTACTAAAAAATATAATTTTTGGTTTGTTATATCGAATTTTATCCAGTTGCTAAATAATCATCAAATAAACCTATTTGACCATCTTTTATATGATCTAATTCCCAGTCTTTTTCAGGACTTTCTAAGAATTTAGTTAGGTGAATGTAATTGAATAAATGAATTCTACAAAAACTAATTAAATTCGAGAAAGACCATTGTCGTTTCAAGCTTTTCTTTATCACGCCTAGCAATAGATTTACTATTAGAACACAGTAAATTTGGATTTTAATAGCGTTTTCATTGTCTCCTAAAAAATATTTTAGAGGAAAATTTTGCTTGATTTGTTTGAACAAAAGCTCTATTTGCCAACGTATTTTATAAAGTGCAGCTATTGTGTCTGCTCTAAAGTCAAACAAATTACTAATAAACTCAAATCTTCTTTTGTGTTCTCTGTCATAGTACATTATTTTCCTTAATTTCAATTTGGTTTTTACGCCTTCCTTATTGACTTCAACTTCAATTATTTCGTCCGATAAAACACCGCAGTGAATGTTCCTTGGAATGTCATTTGTTTGTGTTACTTCATATTTTGCATTCTCTTTTATTCTCGTTACAAAACCTGTTTTTTGAGCTGTAAAATGCTCAAAAGCTTTGTAATCATTGTATCCTTTATCGAATATATAAACGGTATGTTCATCGCATTTTAGTCTTTTCAAAAACTGATGATCATGCGTTATGGCTGATGTGAACCAAACTAAACTTGGTACTTTTTCATCGGCATTTATCACACTATGCGATTTAATTCCTCCTTTACTTTTTCCGTCAACAGACTTTCTACCAACACATTTTAATATATCTTTAAACAAGCTTATTGTGGTGCTATCTACAATCTTAACATTCTTCTTCAAAGCTTCTTTAATTCGACTGTCCGATAAAACGAAGCTATATTTCTGAAGTAAATTGGTATAAATTTCTTCAAAAAACTCAACCTTACGTCCCTTGTTGGCATCCGCCAAAGTACTCTTTTTGGGAAGAGAGTTGATTCTAACAGTTTCTTCCTTACCTGACAAACCAAGCATTCCTCCAGATACTTCTCGTAAAGAGTTGCACTTTTCTATGCAACAAAATATCATACTAAATAGATGATCTTGACTCTTGAAACGTTTTACATATCGGTCTGAATTATATTTCTCAACAGCTTTCTGAATCATGGAGTCATCTATTAAAGAAATTAGCTGTCCGAAAACAGACTTAGTCGAAAAATACTTATTTTTACCCATCGTTATTTGAATTTTGCAACTCTAAATTACGATTATTTTAAGAAGCCATTAATTTGGCTTCTTTTTTTATCGGACAACAATGTTTTACAATACAATTTTATTAGAAATTTTAGCCCATGATATAAAACGACACTTACATACTTCGTAGATTAAGAAAAATTAGAGCTATTGTATAGAAAATTATATTTTATTCATTACAACTATCTGTTATCGTAACAAGAAAATATCTAATTTTTTTCCTATTTCATATAATAATTATTTAGGTTATATTTAATAACACTATCAATTTGCATTCGTGTTTTAACTTAACTTCTAATTCAATTTAGTAACAATATTGTTTTATTTATTATTTCTACACTAATTTAAATGAAATAGAGTTAATAGATATGTAATTACTTATTAAAATCTAAAGTATTAAAACAAACAAATTATGAAATCAAAAACTATTAAAACAGCGCTTTATTTATTCCTTTTTGCATGTGCAATAGGAAACGCTCAAACATTTAAATTACTTGTTTTTAACAAAACAAATGGTTATCGTCATTCACCAGCCATAACTAGTGGTATAACTATGATTAGAGATTTAGGAAATACTAACGGATGGACCACTGATGATTCACAGGATGCAAACATTTTTACATCTTCAAACTTATCACAATATAAAGTTATTATTTTTGCTAATACTTCGGGCGATGGGTTATTCACAAGTGCACAAAAACTAGCACTTGAGAATTTTATTAAATCTGGTGGTGGTTTTGTAGGTATTCATGCTGCAACAGACACTTATCGAGATAGAAGTTGGCCTTGGTACAATGACTTAGTTGGTGGAATTGTGCAAACAAGCCCTAATCATACTAGCAACAATACAGCAGGAACGATGGATGTTTTAACAACAAATGAAATAACATCACATTTAGGTTCAACTTGGTCAAAAAATGAAGAATGGTATTACTGGGAAAGAAACGGTGGCTATTTATACAATCAAAACATTAATTTATTACAAGTTCGTTCTACAGGTTCTAATTCTTATGATGCGTCAAGACCAACAACTTGGTACAAAGAATATGATGGTGGCCGTTCTTTTTACACTGCACTAGGACACAACAGTTCAGATTATGTTAGTAATTCTAATTTTGGAAAACTAATAAAAAATGCCATCTTATGGACTTCAAACGCAACAACTTCAACAACAACAATCCCTTTAGGTAGCATTATCTCAATAAAAGGAAGTAATGAGAAATTTATTTCTTCAGAAAATGGCACTAAATCTATGACTTGTAATAGAGATGCATCTGGATTATGGGAAAAATTTACAGTTGTTGATGCTGGAGGAGGAAAAATTGCTCTTAAAGGAAATAACGGAAAGTATGTTTCTTCTGAAAATGGTACAAAAGCAATGACCTGTACGAGAACATTTAACACAGTTTCTTCAATTGGTTCATGGGAAAAATTTGACTGGGTTAATGTTTCAAATGAAAAATTTGCTCTAAAAGGAAGCAATGGAAAATATGTTTCTGTAGATATGTTATGTAATAAGATTACAAAAACTACAACAGAGGAATTTTCATGGAATACAACTTCAAATGCTCGTCTAAATGATTTAGAAACAGCTAATTTTGAGGATATTACAGTATACCCAAACCCTTCTTCTGAAAGGATAAGTATTAATGCTCCAGTAAATTCATCGATTGCTATACTAGACGTTACTGGAAATATAGTTCTAGAGAAAAAAAATACAACAAATATTTTAAACACAATAGACATAAGCTCACAAAAACCAGGTATTTATCATGTTAAAGTAACTAATGGAGACGTTGTTAATTATAAAAAAATCATCATAAAATAAATCAAATACTTTAGATTTTAATAAAAATCTCTCTCTTTAAACTAAAATTTAAATTGAGAGATTTTTTTATAAAAGGAGAATTTAATAAAATTAAAGCTAAAGACTACCTAGCTAAAAATTGATTCTAATTTATTGGGGTCACATAAATTTTCTGGGGATTAAGCAAAAAGCTTTTCCATCCTAAAGAGAAAGAATTTCACCCCGCTACCGCACGAATCCTTTCGTGTGGGACGTTCTGTTAAACACAAAACATCCTAAATACTACCACTGCATCAACTAATCCTTTTTACCCTGCATAATCAATTGCACTACTATATATATAATCTTCTGGCTTATAAACAAATCCTTCTTCTACAGGATTATTATGCACATAATCGATTTTTTGATGAATAACTTTATTGCTCCATAGTTCAATTGGTTTGTTATCATGTCGCCAAAATTGAAAATGTTTTACATTGGAACTTTTTTCAGCTTCTTTTCTAAAGAACTCTAACAAAAACTCTTTTCTGCTTTGCTTCGCTTGTTCGCACTTTCAGGCTCGAGTCCCTAGGGTTTTCTTGTATGCTTTTTACAATAGATTGACTGGCAAACCTTTTTAAATCTCCAATCAAAAAAGCGGGTTTTTGATCATCTATACTTCTAAAAACTAAAATTATATAATTGCTCATTATACACCAAGCATGAATTTCTAAACCCTTATTGGTAGTGTATTAAAAAGTGTGTAAAAGTTATTATTATTATTTCAATAGAAAAAGAAGAAGTTTAGTGAAGCGTAGCGGAACTAGACTTCTTCTTTTTCTATTATTCTTTTTAATTCTTCAATCTCTCTAAAAACTGATACGGGATAAACATAGGATTTATATTCTTTTTCTATAGCCACTGATCCCATTAAAAAAAGTACCGATTCTGAGCTTGGCATTGCTCCTCTCATTTTCAATACCCGTTTGTAATCTCGATTTAAACGTTCTATCCAGTTGGTTGAATAAATCATTCTCTGAATCGAAATTGGATAATTTAAATAGGTGAAATATGCTATATTTCGCTGGTTTGAAAATGATTTTAAACTAGGATAACTTTTTTTATACTTTTCTACGAATTTACATAAATTTTCAAATGCTTCTACTACGGTAATGTTTTTTGTTTCTATTGCAAATATTTCAAGAAGTTCCTTACCTATTTCTAAACGTTTTGTTCTAGGAAAAACTGCTAAAATATTACGTTTGAGATGCACTACACATAACTGATGCTGAGCATTAACAAAAGACCTTGCAATGGCATTTTCTATTGACGTTAAGCCGTCTGAGACAACTAGGCCAACACTCTGAACACCCCGTTCTTTTAATGATTCTAATTCTTGTTGCCACAACAAAGCTCCTTCTGTAGGATGATTTACAATACTAAGGACTTCTCTAGAACCATCTTCTTTAATGCCTAATATAGTATAATATCCCTCTTTGCTGACCGATTTTTCTCTTCGAGTATGAACAAAAGTTGCATCTATATAAAACACTAAATAGTGAGAATCTAATTTGCGCTTAAGCCAAATTGAAACTTCCTCGCGACTATCTTTCATTAAATAACTGATCTGCTGCTTACTGTACTCTTTTCCGTAAATTTCTTCGTAAACATCACTAACTTGCTCGGTTGTTAAGCCTCGGCGATATAAACTAAAAATCAACTTGCGATGTTCTTCATCTTCATTGCGAAGCACATTTAAAAGCACTGGATAAAATGTTCCATTTCTTGTTCTAGGTACTTTTAAAACCATTTCTTTACCAAATCCTCGTGCTTTCCTTGTACGATATCCATTTGCAGAATCTCCTGGATGCTCTAGTTGATGTAGATGTCGTTCACTTTTCATAAAAGCATCTAATGTCATTTGCATCAGTAAGTTTGTTCCATTTTCAGAATTTGCTATATTCAACAATAATTCCGAAATTTGAGCGTGTGTAAGGTTCATAGTATGTAAGTTTATTTGTCATAATTTAAAATTACAACTTTTTTACTTTACACACTTTTTTAGTACAGTATCACTAATAACTTCATTTTTCCTATTGGATATATCTAAATTTATTCTTAATTCTTCTTTACTATTTGATACATTGCTGCATTCAATTAATGAGGTAGTAATCAATAAAAAACAGAAAATTTTAAGCATTATTTTTAGTTTGTAATTACCCATTTATTTGTAGGAATATTTAAAGTTTTCGAAACATTTAATCTAATATTATGTTTTGAGGCCTATAACTAAGAAAGTAATTATTCTCTCTTCTGTTTTTTTTCATTTTATGGCTGTAGATATATAGTATCAATTCTATTTACATTATCACTAGTATACTTACTTGTTGCAAGCATAGATTCTTGTTTACCTAAATATATAATATTATCCTCGTCTGTACTAGAAATTTTAATTTTAACATACCTAAATTATCAGTTTTTCCTATACGAAATTCAGAAGAATGGCTTTGATCCTAGACTAGTGAGTAACCAAATTCGATATTTGGGACGGGATTTCCATGAGAATAAATGAACCCTTTAATTTCACATTCTTTTTGTTCTTTACAACTAACCGTAAATATTAATACTACTATTAAATAAACAAATTTCATCATACTATTTTAACTTTTGTTTACCAAATTAAACCTAAAACATCTTTTTCTGCTGCAAATGTTCTTCCTTTATTTTTTATTCTATCATTGTAATACTTAATTAATTCGATTTCTCCTTTAAGGGTATATTCTCCAGAAATTTCTTCCATGAAACCACATAAATATATTCCTAAACTAATGATTCTTTACCAACAGGCTTAGTGTCTTGTGGTAAATAATATGAACTTCCTTTATGTTGCCAAGAAAATACCGTTCCTCCGTAAGCTTGTAATATCTCATGTCCGATTTCATGAGCACATGTGAATTCAAATTCTTTTTCTTCCTTTAGATCTGTAATATATTCCCATCCTTTATTTAAGTATACTGAATGACTTTTATAATAATCTTTCCAATTATCATTATATATATATAGCCAGCATTATATGAAATTCTTTGAACAAGCCCTTCCGATAACATGCCCATTATTTCATCATCTAAATTATTGTCTTTATAACTACCACCTGTATTTCCTGAGCGAGACCAAGCAACATTAGTATTGTATATTAATGGGATATCATTCATAGTGTTTTTATTGGTCGTAAATGCATTAACATAAGTTTCAAACGCTACACCACCTAACAATATATACTTTCTTCTACTTGAATTTCTACCTCAATAAAAAGACAATCCATTTATTGCAATTTTTTTTAAGATCTTCGAATGTCTTTGTTCTAGTTGTTAAACAACATTACCTATTGAAGTCAAAATATCTTTTGGAGGAGAGTTAGAAATAGTTACACTTTTAATGTTTTTAAATGGGTCAGGTTCATCGGTTGAAAAAGTTTCTCCGTTTGTTTCTTCTTGCAATTTAATAGTTTTTTTATTTAAACCTATAGCTCCTCCATATATAAGATTTACCCTCAATGTTACATCCATTCTTTTGGCATTTCTATCTATTTTAACCTCTGTAGATTGCAAATTATCATAACGGTTATTAAAGATCAATTTCTAATGTTTTTTTTTAATAAATTACAAACTTAATTTATTATCAAAGTCCAACCTTCTTCTTTAGATTCTATATCATTAATATTATTATAACTTGACATTTCTATATTCTTAAAAAACTCCTCCTTATTATATGTTTTTATTGTTTTTCCTAATGAATCTTTAATTTGTATACTAAAACTTTTAGGGAATTTTATTATACTATTTTTATAGGGTATTGGCAGCATAAAATTACCTCCATTACCCTTATTTACATAAAAAGTTGTGTCTTTTTTAAGATTAATATTTTCGATTTTGTATTTTTTTATTTCGTCTTTTGTATACTTAAAATTAATTTTAACATCAATTAGCTTTTTAGTGTTGTTGTAAATATTTATAATTTTTACCCTGCCTGAATCTTCATATAACTCTTTAGGTTCTCTATTAGGACCTCCCTTCTTCCATGAATTAACAAATGAAAAGAATAAAACCACAACTAATAATATTGACAATACAAATACAATAATTATTTTTGTCTTTGAATTTTCATTACTCTTTATGACTTTTAAAATTGAATATATAATTCCTAAAAACACTAAATAAAAAAGGATTATCTCTATCATTTTACTTTTATTTTAGTTAACCAAATCAATCCTAAAACGTCATTTTCAGCTGCAAAAGTTCTCTGCAAATAGCTTCCAGAAACAAACTTGCCATTTTTATCTGTTGAATTATAATACTTCATTAGATCTATTTCATGTGGTGCTTTAGGATAGTATTCTCCTTGTGAATCAGGCATGAAATCCAAAGGCTTCATTAGATGAATATAGGGGGCTAAAGGAATATATTCTCTTGCTTTCTCCCATGTAGTTTTATCTATATCTATAGGTTTGGTGTCTTGTGGTAAATAATATGAACTTCCTTTATGTTGCCATGAAAAATTATTTCCACAATAAGCATATAAAACTTGATGGGAAGAAATTTATTTGGTTTTCTATCCTATTTTATTATTAAATTCCAGCTTGTTTCCTTTCGCTCAACATCACTTAGATTTGTGTATGCTGATTTCTCTATGCTATTAAAAAAAGTCTCTTTACTATATGTTTTTATAGTTTTACCGAAAGAATCTATAATTTTTATCTTGAAATTTTCTGGAAAATTAATAGTGTCTAAGTAAGATATAGGTGTTTTGAAAAATTCTTGTTTACCAATACCTAAATAAACTGTATCGATGGTGTTATATATACTATCAATGCTTGGGTTATTAAGAATATCTTTATTTGAATATTTAAAATCAACTACTACTATACATCGTCTTTTATTTACGTTATTGAAATAGATTTTTTTAGTAGTTGGCTCAGTTGGTTGCCCACCAGTACCAGAATTCCATAAATAAACAAATAACAATGAACAAATAACAATAAAAAATATTGACGTAACAATTGAGAATATTAATTTGAATTTAAAATTCTGTTTATTTAAAAACAGTTTGTTAATTATAAAAAGTACAATAATTAATACTATGAAAAAAAATAGTGTCATTTTAATTTTATTTTTGTTAACCATATAAGACCTAAAACATCATTTTTATCTGCTATTAATCTAGTTTGATCGACAGGGTTTGGGGTATTGTTATAATACTTCATTAAATCTATTTCTCCATTTTTAGGATATTCCTCACCAGAAGATTCAGACATGAAATCGGGTATAAAATAATCAATAATTGTTTTGTCTCCTTTTATAGGTTTTGTATTTTGAGGTAAATAGTAAGAGCTACCTTTATGTTGCCATGAAAAAGTTGTTCCATAATAAGCTTGTAAAATTTCATGACCTATTTCATGTGCTGCTGTTTCTTTGAATTTTGAAATTGCAGCATATGGACTACTACCATTGTCAATGTCATCATAATATCGCCACCCATCAAGTTTATCATTTTTCCAGTCATTTTTAATATATCCTGCATTATATGATAATTGTTGTACTACTCCTGTATCAGGTATTAGATTCATAATATTATCGTCTAAATTATTATCCTTATAGCTTCCTCCTGTATTCCCAGAACGTCCTGAATCTCCATTTGTATGATATACTAATGGTATGTCATCCATTGTTTTGCTTTTATCCTGTAAGTTTACAGCATTTACAAAAACCTCAAATACAACACCATTCAACATTACGTTTTTACCCCTAGTTGCATTTCTACCCCAATATTGTGCTAGTCCTTCAATAGCTAAATCCCGTAGTTGTTCAAAAGTCTTTGATCTCGTTTTTTTAATAGGTTGACTTGGCTTTATCACTGAAGAAGGTATTTTATCCCAGTCACAAAATTTCACTTTAATTCCTGTAAAAGGGTTTGGCTCTCCTGATAAAGTATGCTCTGGCTCAGAATAGGTATAGCAACTTAATCCCTTAGCTCCACCATCAGTAAGATTCACTCTCAAAGTTACATAAATTATTTTTGCATTTCTATCTATTTTAACATCGGTCCATTGTACTTCGCTATAATTTGTCGAGAAATCTACAGTAGCGTTTTTTTGTTTCCCATCTTTTCTGGCAGTAATTACGGCTTCTAGATCCTCTCCATTGAATAATGTACTGTCATAAATACCCTTTGCATCAAAACCATCCCAATTAATAACATACTCGCCAGCAGGCCATAAACTTGGAGAACTTGTTTCTTCAGATGATGATTCAGTAGAACTTGTAGGTCCTCTTTTACTCTTTCCTGTAACTATTACCTCGTCTAACTCCTGAGTCGATGAATAACAGGTATAAATTACACCCGATTTTCCTTTTATATCCAATTGCCAATCATTTACTCCGTCGCCACTTATTTTAAGTTTGAATTTAAAAAATTGATTCTCTTCATTTTCTTTAAAATCTTTTATCCCAAAAGGGACTATTGATTTTATTTTGGTATCCAACTCTAAAGAAATCTTGAAGTCTTTAATCTTTTTCGCTTCCTTTGGTGCTGACTCAATATCTGCTGGTTCATTAACTTGTGCGCAATCGGTTATTTTTATGGGAACACCGCCATAATTGCATTTTATGGTGCTTTTTATCAGTAACGGAAATTGATCTTGTACTTTTATAGTACCCACATCTTTCCATTCGCCTAATTGCATCATCGAGGCGCATGGACTGGCACTCTGGGGACTTTTTTTACAATTTCCTTTAAAAATGAGACTCTTCATATCTTTCTCTTTTACTGTGGCAATTTTTTTACCTTGTATGGTGGGGGTCTTAAAATTAACTTTAAGATCCCCTATGGGGTTGACACACAAATCGCATTGTAATTTTGCAGTATCTAACACAAGTTTTAAATCATCTGCTGCTTTTTCCTCTTTTTTTCTTTCCTCTCGAGCTTCTTCCTTATGGGTATCATTTTTAGATTTTCGTTCCGCAATGGCGTTATTTTGCGTACGCTTATTAATCTGGTCCACATTTTTACTCATGTCAAAGATTGCGTCTTTTTCTATTTGCTCTTTTTCCAGACGTTCCTTTAACATTTTATCATAATCAGGCTTACTCAACCCTCCAAAAATACTATCTAACCAACCCATAATACGTTGTGTTTTATATTTAAATTCTCGTTTTCTATTTCTAAAAATCCTTCAACCATTTGATGATCTTGATTGTATCGCAATTCACCTTCGTATTTTTTTAGCACATCACTGGACGATTCTATGTTTTTATGTATGTCATTTGTTTTTTGCGCTCTAATTACAAAAGACGGTTCTCTATTATCTGTCCAGATTTCTTCGGTAACCAATACATCGTCTAAATCTAAAATTGCGGCAGTCCTTTTTTTAGGTACTACATGCATGTCATTTTTACCAAATAATCCGTGAAAATAGAGGCCAAACATGTTTTTGGAATTCAGGTAGAAAAGTAGTTTTTCGGTATCATTCATCACATCCGAAATTTCATCAAAAAAAGCCTCCAATTCGTATCCAGAATTATCCACTCTCAATTCAATCATTTTGCTTTTCCATCGGTATTGCATTTCCTTGATATTATATACTTTACTAATTTCGCCTTTATCGTTTACCCCCATTTCAATATCATCAAAAGCATAAATGTCCTCCTTTAACAAGCGTTCATTTTTAATGGTTTGATTCGAGCTAAGAGTCACCCTAGCGGTAAATACATCAAAAACAAACAGTTCGTCTCTTTGTCCTAAATGCGTAAAATCGACCTCTCGAATAATCGATTTCTCTACAATGCGTTTTTTGTTCGAGGAATCGGTAGTTGTAGTTACAAATCGGTAATTATATCTTTTGTTTATGACCGGTCCTAGATAAAATTCATGTAAAAAATGGGTTAATGGGATCATCAATTAGTTTTTTTTGGAAATATATTACTAGAGTTAATCATTTAGCTACATAGTGTTTTTTGGTGAGAAAGAGTATCAGATGGGGCATACTTTTTATTAGATTATTAAAAATTGTTCTTTGTTTTGTAAGCCTATAAGGCTATATTTTTATTTAAAAAACAGATTGTTTTTTCTGATAAAAAACATGTTAAAAGCGGCGTCGTAAATTATTCTTTTGGTAAAGCATCTCTTTTTCTATTGCTATTAGGTGGTTCCATACCAAACCAATCCCTATAAGAAGACCAGTGTAAATACTCGTGTCGCAATTTTTTAAGAGCTTCTCGTTTACTAAATCCGTATACCACAACTTCATCAAGCATGATCGGTTTAACTTCTGTGCTAGATTCGCAATCTTTTTCTTCAATTTCTTTTTCCAAGATTTTAGGGCTATAAAATCTTGGATCAAGATTATCTTGCTTCATCGTTAGTTCATCCTCTAGGTACTTACCACTTTTTATATCCTCTTCAATTTGCTTTATTTTAGCTAACCTTTCCGTTTTTTTTCTTAGTTCTTCTTCTTTTTCTTCACGTTCGTAAGCCTCTTTTGCTAGTTGCCCATCGCTTTTAAACTTCCATTCCAACCCATCATCAAAGACATATTTGTGCAATTGTTCTTTTACTTCCTCAAGAAAAGAATCATCCAGTGGGTATTTGGGAGCTATTGGTATTGTTATATATTTTTTCATGGTAGTTTTATTACAATATTCTTCCATGAAATGAAGGGGTATATAGCTATACTCTTTTTTTATTTTTCGTTTACCTTCTAATCTAGTGTATCCCCAATCCCAATGTATTTCTAATTCTTTGTCTGTATACCAGTATTCATCAATTAAGTCTTGTTTTAATGCCTCTAATCCCGTCTTATCAGGCTCTTCTGGTGAGTTAAATGAGTGCCGAACCGGGACAGGTTTTTCCCATTTAAACACATTACTGGTGTAATTCCAATCTTTTACGGAAGTACCTATTTCATCGATAGTCTCTAGGTCTTGATTTTCATAGGCACCGCCTATATCACAATGCACACCTAGCAGATTTTTTTCGATTGCCTTATCAGGGATTTGATGGATTCAGGTAAGGATAAAGTTTTTTCGATGCTCATCCTGGGCGGTAAAATGAACCATTTGTTGAAACTTAGAGGCATCTCCATTTAGCTCTAATTCTTGTAGCCCTAATTCATTTTGATCATTTTCAAAATCTTTAGGGTCGAATGTGGCTAGTTTTATGCTCTTACTGTCATCTCCTAATTTTTCAAAATCATCGTAAGCTCCTAATGCTCCTCTCTCATAGTAAGATGAAACGGTATCATAAACTCCTATAAAACGAATAATAATTTTCATCTCTATTAACTCGTCTGGCGTTAATATTTTATTTGTAATCAAGCTATATCCCAAATGTCCATACCGAGGCAGTTTACCTCCTACTAAGCCTTTAGAATTTACCTCAAGGCCATCTGCATCTCCTAACGCATCCCTATATTTATGAATTGGCATACCATGTTGACTATAAGGATTTATTGGACAAAAACCATCGGGGATTGTTATGGATCTTGTAGAATATTCCATTTTGGTATTGATCTCATGTACAAAATTACGTGCCGATGCCGCACCACGGCTAAAACCAAATACATCAAACGTTATTTGTGTTACTTTTTTATTCCCTTTTTTTGCAAGTTCAACATGTTTTGCTACCCGCTCACAAGCAAGTCGTACCCTTGCTCTTATGCCAGTAGTTCCAGCACCAAACGCAAAGCCATCTTGGCTGTCCTGCCTATTATGGCTATCCTCTTCGCTGGTACCCATTCCTTCTACGTAAATAGCCTTGTCTTCGTCACAGCAACTCCACATGCGGGCTACATTGGTATCATCGTTACTGTAGCTGTTATCGGTACCCATCTCATCCAGAAAATCGCGATCAATGCCCTCAAGATATTCTTTGTATAGCTGTAGGTTATTTTTAAAACCAGTGGGAATAACAACTAGTTTACCCGATTTTATTTTTTTTAAATCGTTAGCTTCTCTCTCTATATCCGCCTTTTTTTTCTCCTCGGTTATTGTACTGTTTGCTGTTTCGTTGCGGGAATCGCGGCGCAATTGAGTGTTTTTTTTATTATTAAGTGTGCCGTCGATAAAAATTCCGAAAATAAGATGTAACTCATCTTCTTTTTTATCATCGTCTGTTGATCCAGTATTATAAACAAATGATTTTCCCATGTTTATTTTTTTAAAGTTAAACTACTTGATTTATAGATATTTACTTTAGTTTTTGATAATCGTATTTCTTTTTCACCTTGCTTGAGTAAAACGGTAACATAATCATTGGTATAGTTGATACTAAATTGCAACTCAGCTTCTGTTACTTTATCCTCTTTGTATATTTCCTGGAAAGCGTTAAAAATTTCCTGCTCGTCAAAAAGAATATCTCCTCCATAGCCTTGCCCTTTTTTGTCCCTCCAGCCTAAATCAAAAGACTTAGGTATAGAACGTTTTTTGAAATTATTTTCTATCAACTCTTCATCAAATAAGTATTCAGCCTCTCCATTGAACATATCAATATAACTCATTGCCATTTCTCCTTCAGTTCTTAAAATAAAAATAGGCCGCCAGCTATATCTGGTTCTATATGTATCCCATAAGCCATAAGGTATGGGCTTGCCCGCATTTGCTTCTCGTACTTCAAGAGGTATTACTTTGGTATTGTTCATGATATTCTTTCGATCTGTAGCATCAAACAACAATCGCTCATGATTGTCTAATTTATTGATTTCTGACTGAGGAACGGTATATTTCTCGCCTTTGTAACGACCTACCTCTGCGGTTTTTCCTGCTCCCAGAGCCCAAATTACCACCACACCTCCCGGTGCAAAACCTACTAGAACAGTATCAAAAGTGGTTTTTTTGTACTCTCCATCTCCATTAAAAAAGAAACTGCTATCTTGATAGCCTTCCTTAAAAAGCTGAACCATTTTTTCGTAGTCGATATCGCTATCTATAGAATAAGTACAATTCTCGGCATATGAAACCCAGATGCAATTAATACGGCTAGGTAGTGGTTTTACACCATAGCTTAAGCCGTTTCCACTTGATCCCCAACCTCTTATACCTGTTGATAGTCTATCGCTTAAGCTTGCAAACCCATTCCCTTCTAGTCCTCCTCGGTATACTGCTATAGGGTAACCTGTTGGACAATTGAGGTTTTCGACCCATTCAAATTCTGGTTCATTCATTTTCTTATCTTGATTTTTATTTTGGCAGGATGATGTGAGTGTTAATAACATCAAAACTGCGTAAAGGTGTATTTTTATATTTTTCATGTTTTTTTTTATATATGTATCCGGATTTTAATAAAAAAAACCGTAGTGATCTAGCCCTAAGATTTATACAATTGTTGTTTTATAAAAAAAATGTTTCAATATTAAGGATTAAGAGATAATTAATAACAATGTAAAAACACAACTAAAAAACAAAAAGTATAAAAAATAACTAAATAAACTGTCTTTTGTAATCTTATTTTTAAAAATAATAGTCAACAGATAAAAGAGTACTATAAATAAAGGAATTAAACAAACACAGTATATCAATACAATATAATCTTTGTAAGGAGCAGAATTATTAAATGGTCCTAAAAGCCCAATAAGAAAATTTACTACTCCAACAACAAGAGAATATAATAATAATTTAAAAAAAACTACTACACAATTAAGCAAATTAAAACTTTCTGGATTCGAGTCATTCACACTTTTTTCTAGTAACAAAACAAAATTATAAAAAGGAATAAATATATAAAACCATCGCTTTTTTATATCATTCATTCTTCTTATTCCTGCTGAAATTAAAACCAAAAAATAAATCAATAGAAGCATCTGATCTAAAATTTCATTTTGTAAAAAGTCCAACATGCGTATTAATAGTATCAAAAATAAAAAATTAACACTCACGTATACCCAATAATTTTTTCTTGATAACAAGGACTCTAACTCGAAGAAGGATTTCCAAGTTTTTAAATATTCTTCTATCATCCTACCCTATATTAACTTTTGCATCGGTAGCTCCCAATAATTTGGCTACTCCAGCACTTTTGATTATAATATCGCCTCCTATAGCCTTGTGAGTTGTTGTGGCTGTCGTTTCCTTTAGATCACCACCAATGGTTACCGTTTTATTTTCATCTATACTTTGTTTATATTCTTGCCCTTGTAGGCTTAGTTTTTCTGTAACCGTGATCGTTTGGTTTTTACCAACATCCATGGTGCTATCTTCTCCAACCTGGGTAGTCATATTCTTTCCTACATTTATAATTAGATCCTCACCAACTTCAAAAGTCATGTTTTTTGGCGCAGTAACTACAATATTTCCTTGTCCATCCATTGAATACGTATTCCCAGAAGGATCTTCAATCAAAATACTTCCCTCACTATCGTTCATGATAATTTTAGTTCCTGAGCGGGTGTGAATGGCTTTTACGTTATTCTCTCCATCAGCATATCCACTGGATTCACTACCGTTGTATTGACTACCTAAAACGTAAGGATTTTGTGCATTATTGCCTTCAAATCCTACTAATACTTCTTCGCCTATCTCGGGGATGAAGTAAAATCCTTTGCCTGCGACAGAGTGGGGTTGGAGCATGCTCATCCAGTCACTTTTGGTACTACCGCCTGCCCAGTAAAATTTTACTTTGACACGTCCTAAACCATCGGGTTTACAATAGTTTTTTTGAATAAAATGAATACGAAAAAGTGCAGTAAATTCATTAAGTTTATAATAACACAAAACGCAAAGTCAGGAGACTTTGCGCAGCGGGTTTCCTAAAATATTTTTTTTTCTGTATCGTAAAGATATTTCAAATAATATTTATCATAACAGATGCATCTTTATCCCATTTTATTAGCATCTATTAAATATTGCTTAAATGCAGTATCAGTATATCTAGGTAGCTATGGCCCGCAACTATAAAAAAACTAATAACCCTAAAACTATTTTATTAAATGCCTTCATTCATTTATCAGTCTCTTGTATATGCATTAAATTCTCCAGTTACAATAAAAACATCATAACCAAACTGCGGATCTTTAATTTTGCCTGCTTTAAGTTTAGGTTGATATGCATGTATAAAATGAGTTTTATGTTTTTTTGCCCACCATTTTTTCTCATACCCATATCTTTTTGCTATATAACTAGCAGTAAGGTGTATAGTATCATTTTTTACATAGCCTGTATCGTTTTCATCCCATTCTCTAAAAGCTGTCTTAATATTACGACTAATTTCTATAATACTATCAGTTACTTCAAAGTTTCCAAGACTAGAAAGTTTAAGATGTTGTTTTATTTTTATAATTCCGTTTTCTGGTGCACTTAAATACTCATTATCTACAAAATAAGTTCCAGTATATAGTTGACCATCATCAGCAAAAACACTAAATATATAAGAATTTCCATTACTTTTTAAGTAGGTATAAACTTGATTAGCCTTCAAATAAGGATTTCCTAAAATATGTTTTTTTTCCGTATCGTAAAGATATTTCAAATAATATTTATCATAATAGCTATCATTAATAGCTGCATCTTTATCCATTTTATTTGTATCTATCAAATATTGCTTAAATGCAGTATCAGTATATCTAGGTAGCTTTGGCCCGCAACTATTAAAAAATAAAAAAACTAATAACCATAAAAGTATTTTATTCATTTTCGATCTTATTTATTTGTTTTATTTTTATTTTCTTCTTCTATTCTGTAGAATTCTTGCAGTAATTTTGCTTTTGTTGGTACTTCTGTTTCTGAATAAGTGTTAATTCTTTCTAAACTCGGTTCATTAGAATCTCGCATATATACTACAAATAAATGATGAAAATAAGTCGGACCATCTTTTATATTTGAAGTTATTTCTAAATTTTTCTGATCTCTTTTATAAATCTCTAAATCTTTTTTATATTCATTTGCAGCATCTCTAAATGCTTTATCACTTTGATGTTTTTTCTTAATTGGTTCTACAGGTTCATTCTTTGCTACTTGATAAAAAGTTGTTTTATATTCTTCTAAGGCTTTATTATATTCGTTTTCACTGCTAAAATCTGATTTAACAGGTTTTTTTCCTCTTACCATTTTACTGAGATCTTCTGGAAATGCAATAGAATCATGCATTTTATTTGATGGCCAAAATGTTTCGTAGCCAAATTTTGTAGAAGTATTAATATTACCATTATTATCTGTATACGAAAAAGTTTCTTGACCACGATTTAACAAAATATCAAACAATCGTTGATTATCATAATTTTGACCATTAATGTTCTTATCTAAATTGTATGGATTTTTATTATTTGATTTTCCATAATACAAATCAAAAAGGTAAGACAAATATATAGAATCTGTTAATTTTGCTTGTATATTTACACCTGCTGACCAATATTGATCTGAATTCATACCCAAAAATAATGGCGCTTTGAAAATATCGTTATACGACGAAATAATAAAATTCCCCGCTTTGATTGATGCTCCCCCTACAATTTGATTTCTAGTAGAACGATCTTGAGAATTATAAGAGTCTTTAATTCGCTTACCCTTTTTTATATTATTCCCATTTTCATCGTGTGTATTTGTAACTTCCCCTGAGCTTAGGACTCCCGTTGCGCCCACTGTAAAAGCATATTCGTAAGGAACATTCAACCCAGAGCCACTAAAACTATTAAACAAGTTCATGTTGAGTGAGTTTCCTGTTTTGGCTCCTAATGTTACTGCGGGTGTTAATGTTGCATTGAATAAATTACGACTTAATGGCGAAGTTCCAGGTGCACCGTTACCATAATATGTTAAGGCTACATTCGCCTGTGACATAACATGTAAATCACCTGATCTTGCAACTTCTTTTGAAATTCCTGCATATAAACTTGCTGTAAATCCACCTGAAAGACTAAAACTAAATTTCAATCCCACATTTAGAGGAGGATCTCCAGGTCCTTCTCCTCCAGAATTTAAATCTTCTATATCACCTGTACTTGGACCTCCCTTTTGTTTTAAATCTTGCTTGAAATGACTACCGTATTCTACCTTAGTTTCTTCTTTAGGAAAACTAATGTTTAAATCGCCACTATAGTCAGACGATTCTAATTTTGCAATAGTTACAGTAGCATCTCCTAAAGCATCAAATTTAAAAAGATCATAATCATACGTTTCAAGATTTTCTTCTGGTTTCAAAAGATCTTTAAGAACTGTATTAATGTATTTCCCATAAGCTCCTACCAATGCAGCCGCTAATTTTATCTTTTTATCTGTATCTTTCTCTATATTCTTTAAATGATTTTGCCAAACCACAATTTTTTCATTTTGCACATCATAAAATGCCATCTGATTTGAAAATGGACTTGTAGACACTACAATTTGTGGATTGATAACTTTTCCGTCTGCAATTTCTTTATAAAGTTTATATATTATTCCTGTATTATCATCAAATTTTACAATCATTTCAGAAGCAACGGCTTTGATATGATCATGTACATAACTACTTTCCAGTTTAAACTCACTTTCTTTAACTTCGTTCTTAGACACTACAAACCTTGGCTCTCCTAATGTAACATTTGCCATAATTCTATTTATTACCTTTTAATTGTACTTTTTTATTTGAAACTAAGCTTAAATTTTTTTCAGTAGCAACTATTTCAACTTTTTCTGCCGTTTCTACAAACGTTTTTGCAACGCTGTAATATTTATTCTCAATTGTAATATATAAATTTTTTGCATTTTTATTAATTGCCATAAAAATTAGTTTTTAAAAAATTACATCATGTTAGATTTTTCAGCGCTATTGACTTCAACTGTTTTCTGGCTGCTTTCTAAAAGCATGTTTTCCTTTGAGCTAAAAATCGTAACTTCCTCGGCATACTGTGTCGATTCTAGAGCACCTCTAATGTATTTTTGATCTATAATTTCCGACTTATTATTAGCACTTTCCGTAAAATCGCCTGCCGCCGTTTGAGTAATATCTTGTCCCGCTGTTTGAGTAATATCTTTATTTGCAGAATTATCCATGTTTTCTCCAGCACTCACAGAAACATTTTTACCTGCAGTAATGCTTACATTTTCTCCCGCATTCAAAGTAAAATTCTTAGGCGCATTCACACTAATATTCCCTTGACCATCCATTTGCCAAGTATTACCACTTGGATCTTCAATCAAAATACTTCCCTCACTATCGTTCATGATAATTTTAGTTCCTGAGCGGGTGTGAATGGCTTTTACGTTGTTCTCACCATCGGCATACCCACTGGATTCACTACCATTGTACTGACTACCTAAAACGTAAGGATTTTGTGCATTATTGCCTTCAAATCCTACTAATACTTCTTCGCCTATCTCGGGGATGAAATAAAATCCTTTTCCAGCACCGGAGTGCGGCTGTATCATGCGCATCCACTCGCTAGTGGTGCTGCCACTTGCCCAGTTGAAGGATACTTTTACGCGTCCTAATCCTTCTGGGTCGTTGTTGTCTTTTACTTTGGCGGGTTGCGTATCTGCTTTGGCATAAACATGCACATCAGTGTAATGCGGTGCGGCTACATCTGCTGGGATGGCCTTGAACTCACACGTATAATTCCCGTGTACTTTAGAGTGGTGGGTGGCTTCTATAACAATCAGTTCATGCTCTACCGTTTGGTTTGTTATTGTAAATACCTGTCCTATTCCTAACGGAAAATACGAAATTCCACTATAATACACACTGTTGGCATCACTACCTGCTGTTTGTAAAGTGGTCATTTCATCTATCTCCTCTTTATTTTGAGCATTGGTCGTGTAAGCACCTACTGTTAAGTCTGACTGCGCTACTGTTCCTTGATTATAACCTACAATCGAGGCAAAACTATCCTTACTTCCTGTGGCGGTTCTTGCTGCTGAGCTGCGGGTATTGGCTGCACTATTATAATCATATCCTGCCAACGAAATTTTATGTGCTGACATGTTTGTCTGGATCTTAAAACTATGTAATGATGCCCCGTTGATGAGTTTTATATTACTGGTTTTAGTCTGTCCAAACTGCATGCGCATCCCGTCAAAATAAAACCATTGGCCATAACGGGTTGCTAATCTTTTTAAGAAATTAAAACTGGTCTCATTATATTGAGCCATGTATTTGAACTCCTTAAGATAGGTAGATTTTATTGAATCTCTTTGATAAAATTCGCCTGGACCTTCGGCAAAAATTCCCAAAGCAATATCGTCCATTCCGCGCTCTAAGAAGGTTCTTGATTTTTTCATGTCGTCTAGAACGATACTGTGACTTATTCCTTTTACATGTAATCCTACAGGGCTACCATGTAGATCTACAGAGGAAAGCTCCGTAATGATCCCTTTGCTCATTAACTTGATGCCAGTAAGACTCTTGAAGGTAAAAATCACTTCATCCCCTAGATAACTTCGTAAAGCTTTGGCTTGATCAGCTGGTTTGATGATTGCTTTACCAGTGTATTGCCAAACGAATGAAAAATGATGATGATCAGCCATTTTTTGCGATAGCTCTAAATCATAATATACAACATTCTGGGTAAAACTTCCTATTGTTATTTGTACTTGTTCTGAAAAATGTGCCATAATACTAAGTCTTGTTTTTAATTAGCCTTTACAATTTAATCTAAAGCGATCCAGTTATTAGAGAATTTTGCATCTCCAAATGTCAATTCTTTCGCTACTAACTCCATCGTTATCTTCATAGGAACATCTGTAGTGCTGGTAAATTGCTCATCATAACTAATACAAAATGCTTTGGTAAACGTAAGCTCTTTCATTTTGCTTAAAGCATCTCTTCTATAAAAAACAATTTTTCCATCCTTAGTCAAATCGCCATTTAACATCCAAGATAAAAAGTGGCTGTTTTGAGTGGCCTCAATAATCATTATAATCACACCACCTTTAGCGTTTCCGGTGGGTTTACTTGTGGTATCAATTTCTTGTTTGAAACTGATTTTAAAATCAAGAACGTTGTATTCTTCTCCGTCGATATGTAATTTTGATAAAAAACTCATGGTAAAAATATTAGATTGTTAAAAAAATAAAAACAGTGCAGCTTTGCAACTATCTTATGAAAATTTAAGCTTATTTAAAACAAAAAAAGGAAGCCCAATTACTGGACTTCCTTACTAGTTTCAAGCTTAATAAAGTTTGATAAAGTCCAAAGGATTATACCCAAGCATTATCAAATTCTCCTCCACCCATCGAGATTTTACGTGCAGAGATCATAAATGTTTCCGTTAACGGAGTTGCACTGTTGTGATCAAAGTTTTCTTTGTACTTAACCATGTAAGCTTCTGTAAACTTTAGTTCTTTTAAAGTAGCATTAGAATCACGCTTGATGAATTTTACTGACCCGTCTTTTCTTTCGAAATTGTTTGTCATCCATTCGAACAATTCTGTACCACCTGTAGACTCTACTTCGATCATTACTCTTCCTCCACGTGTAACCGTAGATGGACGTCCTGAAGCGTCTGTCTCTTGAGCTAAGTCATAACTCACATTTAATACTTTGTAATCTTTTCCTGCAACTGTTAATGATGTTAAAAACGACATAATTGTAAAATTTTAATTATTAATTTATTTATTTATACCGTAAATGTAATTATAAAAACAATACGAACACCTTTTTTTTAACGATAATTTACTTACTCAATTAATTTTTTCCTCAGCCCTTTATGTATTGGTACTTGCGAGGATTTTTTATAAAATAAAAGGAGATAAAGCATAAATACTTAACATAAAAAGTAGTTTTAAAATGCTCAAAAGCAGGTCTTACACACTTAAAAAACAAACAAAATGTATCATTTAGTTCTAGAAATATTTTAAATTATGATACTGTTTTTTATTAATAAAAACTACTTATTGGAGGAATAAGTAGACCTACAAAAGCAATTATTACATTGATAACTAGTTAATTTTTATCTAATAAAAATGAATATTTACTAAACTATAAAAAAAAGAGCCTTGAATAATTATCAAGACTCTTTATTATTTGCAAGAACCTTTAACTAATTCTTATTTTTTAGGTAATAAAACAGCATTTACTACGTGAATAACGCCGTTTGATTGATTAACATCAGCGATAGTTACTTCAGCCATACCCCCTTTTTCATCTGTGATGTATAGTTTTTTTCCTTTCATCCAAGCTGTTAAAGTTCCGCCACTTACTGTTTTAAGCATTGCTTTTCCATTTCCTTCTTTTATTGCTTTTGCAATATCAACTGCGTTCATTTTTCCAGAAACTACGTGGTAAGTAAGTATTGTTTGTAACATTTTTTTATTCTCAGGCTTCAATAGTGTTTCTACTGTTCCTGCAGGTAACATATCAAAAGCTGCATTAGTAGGAGCAAAAACTGTAAACGGTCCCATTCCTTGTAAAGTTTCAACTAAATCTGCCGCTTTTACTGCTGCAACTAATGTAGTGTGGTCTTTAGAGTTTACAGCATTTTCGATAATGTTTTTAGAAGGATACATTTCTGCCCCACCTACCATTACTGTTTTTTGTGCGAATGAAGTTGCTCCGAATGCTAATGCTAAAAATGCTACTGATAAAAATTTTCTTGTTTTCATGATTGTAATTATTAAGTTATATAAAAGCATTTACGCCAAAACTTAACTTATGGTTTTAAATCAGTGAAAAAAAATAATATAATACCAAAACCAATGTAATATAGCCTAACTTAATTTCTACCAAATCGAGCAAAGACAAAATGCAATAGTGGTTCACTAAATCGCTTGAACTAACAATTAAATTATTTAAAAATAGTATCATGAAAAAGCTGACTTTGAAACCCAAAAAAAGGTAGTAGGATTATACAATCCAGCTACCTTTTTTTTAGGAATAATAAACTATTTTTTTGCTTTAGATTATTACAAGTTTAAAATTACAAACTCACTTCGTCTATTTAACTCATGTTGTTCTTCAGTACAAGAATCACTTGGCTCACATTTTACAATTTGAACCGTTTCACCATAACCTTTTGCAATGACTCTTTTATCAGCTATTCCTTGATCAATAAAATACTCCTTAGTCGCATTTGCACGTTGCTCAGAAAGGTTCATATTGTAATTAGCATTTCCTCTATTATCAGTATGTGAGCCTATTTCTATAACCATCTCAGGGTATTTCTTCATCAGTTCAATCACACGGTTTAAAATAACTTTAGAATCCCTACGGATGTACCATAAATTGTAATCAAAGTAAATAGGATCTGTTTTTATAACCATACGGTCTTTAACTTTAACAACATCTTTCTCTTTAGAAACAAGTGCTTCAAGTTTTTCTTTTTTCTGAATTATTGCTTTTTCAACTTCGCGTTTATCAGCTAGTACTTTATCTTTCTTTTGTTGTAAAAGCGCTATTTCGTCTTCTTTTTTCTTTTTTTCCAGTACCACTAAAGCTGCTTTGTCTTTAGCTTCTTGAGCCAGTTTAGCTTCTTTTTCTTTTTGCTCAAGTGCTACTAATTCTTCATTTTTAATAATCTCAAGAGAACGTAAAATCATTGAGCCATCGTTTTCTTTGTCTCTTATATTATCAATACGCAGTGTCATAGACTTATTAGTAAACTCCTCTTTGCTTGCGTGGATTGTATAATTAGTATCGCATGGAGAAAGCAAATTAAATTTTCCATCTGCAGCAGTAACAAAACGTTGAATTTCTTCATCTTTATCATTTTTCAACACGACTAACGCATTATCTAATGGTTTTTTTGAATCAAAATCAGTGATTACACCTGCAATATATTGCTTGCAATTTTCAATAAGCAAAGGCAGCGTCTCTATTAATTGATAAATATCATCACTTCCTTTACCACCTTTTCTATTAGATGAAAAATAACCTTCTTTGGTTTTTGAGTCAATTGTAAAGGCAAAATCATCGTAACCAGAGTTTAATGGAAGTCCTACATTTTGAGGTTTCTTAAAATCGTTATTTTCAAATTCACTTACAAATACATCCAGAGAACCGTATCCTTCATGTCCATCTGAAGAGAAATATAATTTACCGTCTTGAGCAATAAAAGGAAATTGTTCTTTTTTTGGCGTATTTATAGTTGTTCCTAGATTTTTTGGTGTACCAAAAGTTTTTCCGTTAATACTCACGCTATATAAATCGAAGGAACCTAATGTTCCCGGCATATCAGAAGCAAAATACAATGTCTTTTCATCAACACTTAAAGCGGGATGTTCTACAGAATAATCTTCACTATTGAATGGTAAAGCAACCGCTTTAGTCCATTTATCGTCTACTAATTCTGATCTAAAAATTTGTAATGTAGAAACTTTTTTATCGTTTTTAGCTTTCCCCCAATTAGTGAAATTATTTCTCGTGAAATACATTGTTTTACCATCTTTTGTAAAGATAGCATTAGCCTCATGTACTGGAGTATTTATTTTTTTAGAGAAAAAATTTGCAGCAGAATCAGCAGCGTTTTGATTGTTAATTGCAATTGTAACTAAATTCAAATACGACTCATTATTCCATTTGAAGGTTTTGCCAAATAAAGGAATATTTTTTCTCACCGCAGAGAAAACTAATTTATCACCAAGTTTAACAGCTCCAAATTCAGACTTCTCGGTATTAAAAGCTAAATTCTTAATTTCGAATCGGTTTCCAATTGCTGATACATTATCCAAAATTTTAGCTTCTTTATTGAATTTCGCTAAAGCATCAGAATTCTTATTAGAAACTAAATAATCATTAATTAATTTATTAGCAGCTTCATATTTCCCTAGACCTTTTAAAACTTGAGAATATTTAAAATAATCAGCTTCGTCAAGATCTTTATTTGAGCGATCAAATAGCAAACTGTAATAACGTTGCGCTTTGTCAAAGTTAGCTATGTAGTAATAACATTCTGCTAAATTTTTAATTACTGTATCGGCGTTATTATAAGTAACTATTTTTTCATATCTAGGAATGGCTTCGCTATACGATGTCTTTTCAAAAAAACGATTTGCTCTTTGTAAATTTCGATCTTGGGCATTTATAGATTGTATTGAAAACACAATTATTAGGAGTAATATTCTTTTCATATTTTTCATTTTAGAAGAATCGTGGTGATTTATCATATCCTTTACTTAATAAATCTAAATCAAACAGTAAAAAAATCTCGTGTGTTCCAGAGTTGAACTGTCCAAGATTAGAAATAGTATAATCATAAGCATATCCCACACGCAAATTAGGTAATACTTTTACATTCATTAATCCGCTCACGGCATCACCTACTCTATAAGATAATCCTAATTCAAACTTTTCATTATACAAAACATTTGCAGAAATATCTAAGTTGGCTGGGGATCCTTTTACAAATTTGGTCATCAAAGCAGGTTTGAACTTAAAAGATTCTGATAAAGTAAAAACATACCCTCCTGTTAAAAAAACATGAAGATTTTCTGAACCATAATTACTTATCCCCGACTTTTGTTCAATATGTTTTGAGTTAAAAATATTAGGAGTCGATAAACCAATGTAATATTTATCACTAAAATAATACCCTCCAACACCTACGTTTGGTTTTAGAATATTAACATCCTCAAAAGCAAAATCTGGCGAAGTACTCTCAAATCTAAATCCATTAAAATTTGTTTGCAATGAGGTTACTCCCGCTTTTAAACCCAGTGAAAGTTTGTGATTATTATTAAATGATAGCACATAAGCAAAATCAGCGTAGAAATTATTTTCTTTTTTAGCACCGTCTCCAATATCATCAGAAATCATCGAAAATCCCATTTCAACTTTATCGTTTACGGGCATGTGAGCAAAAACAGTTAATGTTTTAGGAGCGCCCACAGCACCAACCCATTGCGTTCTATACAAAGAACCTAGATTAAGTACCGATTCATCAGCAGTTGCGTAAGCTGGATTTACAATATTCATATTATACATGTATTGTGTATACTGTGGATCTTGTTGCGCTGCTATTTTATTTATAAAAAAGAAAAAACTAACTAATAGTATTGTTTTTTTCATGAAGTCAAGTTTAAAGAAATGGTTAAATTATCGATTTAAGTACAAACGACCTTGTTTAGGTTTGGCATTATCTTTATTAAAATTAATTACATAAAAATAAACCCCATTTGGTGCTATACCATCAATAGTACTGTGATCAGAATTCTTACCGTCCCAAGAAGGTTTGCTCTTGTTACCGCTGAACATTAAGTTTCCATAACGGTTATAAATTTCTAAAGTAAAATTAGGGAAGATTAAATCAATATTTGGAATATTGAAAGTGTCATTGACCATATCGCCGTTTGGAGAAAAGCCATCAGGAATAAAGAAATCGTATTTTACCACATCACAGTCATATAAAGAAACTTCAACAGCAAGTGCATTGCTGGAATAACAACCTGTAGTACTCACAAAAGTAAAAGCATAATACGTTTTTTTATCTTCTAATGGATCTAATAAACTCAATTCACTACCGCCATTTAAGGAATCGAAATAAACTAAAGTTGTTACTCCTGTGGCAGACTTATCAATATTATTATCTAAGTCTTGTAGCGTTGGTTTGTCTAAACCACAAAATAAACCGCTGCGCTCATCTAATAAAATTGGTGCATTGGAATCATTTATTGTAACCTCCACAACTGCTCTATCAGAAACACAGCCTGAACTACTAGTCTCGCTTACATAGTAGTTATTAGATACTAAAACAACATCATTACTCAAAGCAGTAGTACTAGTTGCTGAAATAAACCATTTATAACTTGGACCATTTGGTAGTAAATCAGCAACTGTTTTATTTTCATCTTTACAATAGCTAACTTCATCCATAACGGTTGGAAGCAACGGAATTTCATTTACATTAAAATTAGTATCATTTGATAAAATTAATTCGCAACCAGTTACAACATCAATAAACTTAGTTATATGCAAAGTATTCGCTCCTGTAGTAGCCAAACTAGTTGCTGGAATAACAATAGTAACAGCACCGTCAACAACTGTAAATACCACGGATTGATTTGCAATTGTATTAGCTCCAGTAACATCATAATCTAAAGTAATTTGAGAAAAACTATTTAGTCCTTTTAGATTAACCTGAACATCATTACCCAAACAAACATCAGTAACAGTTACAACCATATCTGATAAGTTTATCGCTGGATTTACAATAAAATTTTTAGTAATGTTTGAAGTATTTGTGCAGTTAGTTGCAACATTAGTAATATTAGTAATCGAAATTAGCGTATTCCCACTATTTTGTATTAATCCTGCAGCAATAGGAAAAACACCAGTTCCTCCAACTATTGTAACGCTTACATTCTGAGCACTTATAGAATTCGCACCCGACAAATTGTACTTAATTTTATAATCCCCGTCTAAAAGATTACTTGATCCAGAAAATTTGACTAATGCATCAAAACCTTTACAAACAGGATCGATTGTCAAAGTTGCGTTATTTATATTGGGAGTAGTGAAAATATTTACTTCATCATTCAGTATACCTATATTATTACATGCCCCGAGGCTTGTTGTTTTTGCAATCTCAGTTATAGTAACATTATATTTACCAACTTGCTGAAAATTACTACGATCTATTGAAAAACTTAATACTCCATTAACAAAATTTGCAACTATACTATATACTGTAGACACTCCAGTAATACTATATTTAACATTGTAGCTTCCATTAGGTATGTTTTGTGCCCCTTGTGTTATAATAGCATTGTATTGAGCAGTTGCTATTTCATTTTCACAAATATCAGAACTTACATTTAAACTAGCTCCTGTAAAATCCAATTGTTTTTCTATAATTATATTTACACTGGATGATTTTACTATACAAATGGGATTTGTTGGAGAAACACGATAAGAAAAACTATAAGTCCCTTCTCCAAAATTATTATAAATATTTTCAATATTTACAAAATTATCAGCACTACTTGATAATTCTGATGTCCCGTAATTATCAATCCAACTACCATCTGCATCTTCATCAATTAGCAAACTGTTTAAATCAAAATTTGTATTCAAATTACTAGAACTACAGACTAATAAATCAGTTGGTATTCCTGAATTTGCTGCTGGAAACACTCTTACTTGTACAGTAGATTTTTGTTCGATACAAGTTCCTATTGCGGGAATAGTATAGGTGAAAGCATACGTTCCTACACCTGCTTTGTTAGCATTAAAATAATTAGCTGTTAAGGAGTTAGTCCCATTATCATCTGACCACACTCCATTTTGATGAGGACTAGGAAAATTGACCGTATTGAATGCTTGAAATAAATTATATGCCGCATCATCACTACATGCAGAGGTGATTAAAGCTTCTCCAGTATAACCACCAACAGTCACTGTAATTTTTGCAGAATTAATAGCACAACCACTCACACCAGTCACTGTATACGTATAACTGTACACTCCACTATTTTTAATGCTCTGAGCATTTAAATAACCTGTAGTTGTATTTAACCCTCCACTTAAATTGTCGTCTTTCCAAATTCCGCCAATAGTAGGAATGCCTCCTAATTGTGAGAAGAGATCAATTGTTTTACTGCTTGGGTCTGTAATATCACAAACTTCAAAATCATTATCAACACCAGCGCATTGGGCATTAGTATTGGTAGAATTTAGAAACGCATAAAAAAAGAAAAGAAAAAATATAGTTCTAAACTTTATTAAAGAAGGTAGTTTTGAGATCATAGATATTAATTGAGATGCAGTAAAAATAATCTTTTAAATGACTACATATTAAAAAAAAGTTAAATATTTTATTAAACATCTAATTAAATCAAAATTTACATGTTAACATTTAATAAACAAAAAAAGATTTACATATATCAATCAATATCATCATATAACACTGATTACTAAAATTGTATAAATAAGTAAAGCCTCAAGTTAACTTGAGGCTTTATAAACTATAGTTTCAAAATTTTTAAAATTGATTTTACATTGCTGAACTTATTCCAAATATTATAAAAACAATAAAAATTAATGCATAAAATGAGATAAAAACTAAAGAAGTAATCCCCACAAATTTAAAATGTGACTTCATAAACTTAAAGGCATCTTTCAATTTTAAATTATCATTTGTTTTAAGAGCAGCTTTAAGCTTAGTAGAAAATTTAAACATGTAGTAAACTGGAAAGAAGTATACGACTGCCATCACAATGTAGAATGTGCCAATAAAACCACCACCCATTTGATTACCCATCATACCACCAAACATACTTCCCAATTTAGAAAATAATGATTGCACGAAGAGTCCTATCATAAAAAAAATCCCCACACCTGCAAAACCAAGGATCGACAAGAAATATGTCCATTTTGCAGTTTCCTTTAAAAAACCTTGTGATTCAAAATCAATTATTAAATCTTGATTCTCTTTTGGAGTAAATTCATTCATAAATTTTAGTTTAGTTATTAAGTGATAAATATATACATTTTATCAGAAATTACAACATAAAAAAAAGCCTCACATCACTGTGAGGCTTTTCTAATATAAGAAAGTTGAGAATTATTTTTTCTCAGATTTTTCCATTTTAGCTTTCAATGCAGCTAATACATCATTGCTATCTCCTAAAGTAGATGCAGGTGCATTAGATGAATTTGAAGCTGAAGAATTATTTTCAGTGTTAGCTTTCACATTTTTCTCTTCTTCTTCACGGAAGATAGCAGTGTGAGATGCAACAACTCTTTTAAATTCTTTGTTGAATTCGATTACTTTGAAATCAGCAGATTCACCTTTTTTCAATTTCTTACCATCTTCTTTTTCAAGATGACGAGTAGGAATGAAAGCAACGATATCATCTCCAAATTCTACTGTAGCTCCTTTATCAACAATCTCAGAGATCTCTCCGTTGTGGATAGTTCCAACAGCGAATGAATCTTCGTACTGATCCCATGGATTAGGAGTAGTTTGTTTGTGACCTAAAGACAATTTACGTCCGTCAACATCTAATTCTAATACTACTACATCAAGTTTCTCTCCAACATTTACAAATTCAGATGGGTGTTTGATTTTCTTAGTCCAAGATAAATCAGAGATGTAAATTAATCCATCAATTCCTTCTTCAAGTTCTACGAAGATACCAAAGTTTGTAAAGTTTCTAACGATACCTGAATGTTTAGAACCTACAGGATATTTAGAAGTAATATCAGTCCAAGGATCTTGAGATAATTGTTTGATACCTAATGACATTTTACGGTCATCTCTATCTAATGTTAAGATAACAGCTTCAACAACATCACCTACTTTTACGAAATCTTGAGCAGAACGTAAATGAGTAGACCAAGACATTTCAGAAACGTGAATTAAACCTTCAACACCTTCAGCAACTTCGATGAAAGCTCCGTAATCAGCAATAACAACTACTTTTCCTTTAACTTTATCTCCAATAGCCAAGTTAGCATCTAATGCATCCCATGGGTGAGCGTTTAATTGTTTCAATCCTAATTGAATTCTTGTTTTCTCATCATCGAAATCAAGGATTACAACATTTAATTTTTGATCTAATTCAAGAACTTCAGATGGGTGGTTGATTCTAGACCAAGAAAGGTCAGTAATGTGAATCAATCCATCAACTCCACCTAAGTCAATAAAGACACCATAAGAAGTAATGTTTTTAACAACACCTTCTAATACTTGTCCTTTTTGTAATTGACCGATGATTTCTTTTTTCTGTACTTCAATATCCGCTTCAATAAGCGCTTTGTGAGATACAACAACGTTTTTAAATTCGTGGTTGATTTTCACAACTTTGAATTCCATTGTTTTGTTTACGTAAACATCGTAATCTCTAATTGGCTTAACATCAATTTGAGATCCTGGTAAGAACGCTTCAATTCCGAAAACATCAACGATCATACCACCTTTAGTTCTGCATTTTACAAAACCATTAACGATTTCACCTGTTTCGTTTGCAGCAATAACTCTATCCCATGATTTGATAGTACGTGCTTTTCTGTGAGATAAAACTAGTTGTCCAGTTTTGTCTTCACGGATATCGATTAATACTTCAACAGTATCACCTACTTTTAAATTTGGGTTGTAACGGAATTCGTTTAATGAAATAACACCTTCCGATTTTGCGTTGATATCAACGATAACGTCTCTATCTGTAATTCTAACAACTGTTCCATCAACCACTTCTTCTTGGTCAGTAGCGATAAAAGTTTTTGTTACTAATTCTTCGAATTCTTTTAAGTGCTGATCATCAACTGGATCGATACCTTCTTCAAAGTTATGCCAGTTAAAGTTTGCTAAAAATTCTTCTTGAGATTGGATTTGTTCAGACATGCTGATTAAAATTTGTATTCTGCATTCTCTCGAGTTTCATAAAGCAGTAGAAAACAACAGAAGTTGTTTGTATAATTAATTGATACCTAATGGAAACTCTTATCCACCAAAAGGTGTGCAAAAGTAATACTTTTATTTGAAACAACAAAAATATTCAACAAAAGATAACCTACTGAAAATCAGAAGCGAAACAATAGGCTTCTTTACCGGCATGGTTTCCCGCTCTCCCCTTTATCTCTCCGTCCCAAAAAAAGGGACTACGAGGATACCGGCTCCATCGGGGCTCATATCTTTGTTATAGTTACAAAATGATAAAATACTTATCTTTAAAATAGTAATAATTGATAAACAAAATGAAGTTGCAAAATTCTATCGGGGCCAGATACGTTTAGTACGATATTGTAAGTTAGGTTAATCAACTTCATTTTAATTACATTTCAAGTCGCAATAGTACTTAAGCACTAGGTTTTTAATTTAGATGCAGTATAACTAATGAGCCAAGACCCATGTAGTTTTTTGTTTGTCTTAAACAGCCAATGTTATGACTTTAAAGTATTCTGTAGGATTAGATGTTTCTAGTAAAAAAATAGACGGATCTATTTGTGTGATCGACCAAAATCAGCAAGTTCAGTTTATGTCTAAAATTACATTTAACAACACTGTCTGTGGTTTTAAAAATTTAGACTCCTGGATAACAAAATGGCATAAAGCTACGGAGTTACCTTTGGTTGTTTGCATGGAAGCCACAGGTGTCTATCATGAAAATTGTGCCTTATATTTATTTGAAAAAGGATACCAACTATCTATTGTTTTACCCAATAAGGCAAAGAAATATTTAGAATGCTTAGGTTTAAAATCAAAAAATGATAGTATTGACGCTAGAGGGTTAGCACAAATGGGAGCTGAACAATGCTTAGGACTTTGGCAACCGCTAGGTCGGTATTATTATGAATTACGCAATTACACTAGGCAACATCAAAATATACAAGAGTTAAAAACAGTTATAAGTAACCAAATTCATGCATTAAAGCACGGTATGTATCCTTGTGAAATGACAATTGAACAACTTAAAACCACTTTAGCCCTTTTTGATTCTCAGTTGAAAGAGTTAAGTAAAAAGATGAAATTACATTTAAAATCAGATGATGTGGTTTATAGAAAATGCTTAAATATTCTAGCAATGAAAGGCTTAGGTTATTTAACAATTGCAACTTTAATAGCAGAAACTAATGGTTTTGAACTATTCGAAAATTATAAGCAATTGGTATCTTATGCTGGTTATGATGTTGTAGAAGCCCAATCTGGAACAAGAGTAGGAAAGACTAAAATATCAAAAAAAGGTAATTCAAGAATAAGAAGAGCACTTCATATGCCGTCTTTAGTGGTTATAACGTGTAAAGAAAAACCGTTTTTAGATTTATATAATAGGACATTTGAAAAACATGCTATAAAAATAAAAAGTTATGTAGCGGTACAAAAAAAAATATTAGTGATGGTCTATCATTTGTGGAAGAAAAATGAGCGATACGATTCTGATTATCAAATAAATATTCAAGAAAAGGAGCAGGAGCTTTCTTCTCTGCTTGCCTTTGAAAAAGGCACAAACGCAAAAACGGATAAAAAAATTAGCCCCAAACAAGTTGAGGTTAAACAAGGTAAACATTCAACGAAAAATCGCAGTACGTTTCCTCTCTGCTAATCCAAATATATTGAAAATAAATTAAAACAAATTAGGTTTTAAAGATAGTACCTAAGCAGCTAACACCCTTCATTTTCAGCCACAAAAAAACCCGATATCTATCAACATCGGGGTTCTATATATAAAGGTATAAATCTTAGTGATTTAATTTTTCAACTATTTTAGGATCATGCTTGTGCTTAAACAATATCGCAAATGCAATTGCAATAATCAAAGCATACAATGCAAATGAAAGCCAAATTGTATGCCAGTCTTTCATAAATATCTCACGACTAAAAATTCCGTTAGACGCTACCTTTACTCCTTGTCCCTTTATAAAATCTCCCATTAAAGGATTATTAGGTTCTGTTTTTAAAAAAGTAGAAAGCGTTTCAGTCGAATTAAAAGATTTTGTAAAAAAATGATCAATTGCCCAACCCGAAGTAAAACTTCCAAGAATAGCTCCAAAACCATTAGTCATCATCATAAACATCCCTTGAGCCGAAGAACGGTTTTTAGGATCCGTATTCGTTTCTACAAATAATGAACCTGAGATATTAAAGAAATCAAATGCCATTCCGTAAACAACACAAGACATAATAATCATCCATAAACCATCTACTGGATCACCGTACGCAAAAAAGCCAAAACGCAATACCCAAGCCAACATACTGATCAACATTACTCTCTTAATCCCGTATCGTTTCAAGAAAAACGGAATCGCTAATATAAATAAGGTTTCTGAAACTTGAGAAATTGACATAATAATTGTAGAATACTTCACTACAAATGAGTCGGCATATCTAGGAAAATGTTTAAATTCATCTAAAAAAACATCGCCATACGCATTAGTCAACTGTAAAGCGCCTCCTAAAAACATAGAAAAAACAAAAAACAGCGCCATTTTATAATTAGCAAATAACTTAAATGACTCTAAACCCAACATTTCCATTGTAGAAGCATTCTCCTTAATCAAACGTTGTGGCTTGCTTTTAGGTAATGTAAAAGCATAAATACCTAAAATCAATGCCGCAATTCCTGCAATATAAAATTGATATGAAGTTGATTTATTTCCAGTAAGGTTTGTAATCCACATGGCAACAATAAAACCTATAGTACCAAAAACACGAATAGGCGGAAAATCCTTTACAATGTCATTCTTATTTAATATTAAAGCATTATAAGAAATCGAGTTACTTAGTGAAATAGTAGGCATATAGAAACACATTGCTACTAGAATTACATAAATAAAAGTAGTAGGCTCGGTTACCATTGGTAAATAAAACAACACTGCTGCATAAAGTATGTGCAAAACTCCGTATAGTTTTTCAGCATTTACCCATCTATCGGCAATGATACCAGTTAATGTTGGCATAAATAAAGAGGCAATCCCCATGGTACTAAAAACCAAACCAAATTGCGTACCATCCCAATTTTTTGTCCCAAACCAGTAGTTTGCAATTGTAATCAACCAAGCTCCCCAAACAAAAAATTGAAGAAAACTCATTAAAATCAATCTGTATTTAATTCCCATTGTGATGAATTGTATTTATTTCAAAAATTTACAAGGCGTAAATCTAGTATTAAAAATGATATCTACAAAAAATTATAACGTTTTAGTAACTTCATTTGCTAATGCAATCACTAAATCAAACTGCTCGTCTCTACTTAAATTTGAATTATCAATTTCTGTAGCATCCTCAGCAACGATTAAAGGAGAATCAGCTCTGTGCGTATCAATATAGTCGCGTTCTTCAACGTTTTTCAACACCGCTTCATAAGTTACTTGATCACCTTTAGCTTGCAGCTCATCATAACGCCTTTGTGCTCTAGTACTTGCAGTTGCATTCATGAATATTTTAAGTTCTGCTTCTGGAAAAACTACGGTCCCAATGTCTCTTCCGTCCATTACGATTCCTTTATTTCTCCCCATTTCTTGTTGCTGTTCTACTAATTTAGAACGAACTTCTGAAATTTCTGCAACCTTACTTACAAAACCAGAAACTTCAATTTTTCTAATTTGCTTTTCTACATTACTATCATTCAAAAACATTTCACCAAAACCTAAATCAGAATTGAATATAAATTGTAATTTTATTTTTGGCAACGCCTTAATTAAAGCTTCTTTATTAAAAAATTCAGCAGAAATATACTCCTTTTGCATGGCATACAAAGTAACAGCACGGTACATTGCACCAGTATCTACGTAGATATATCCTAATTTATTAGCCAATTGTTTTGCTAAAGTCGATTTTCCAGTTGATGAAAATCCGTCTATTGCAATTGTAATTTTTTTACTCAAAATATTATTATTGAAAATTAATAGTTAATCCAAACAAACTCGAATTTCCGGCTAAAGTATACCTAGAATACGAATAGTTAAATTTTAATTTGTTAAATCTTAATCCAAAACCTAACGAAGCTCCTGAAAAGTTACGCTGGTCTACTATTTTTAATTCTTCTCCTCTTTTAAAGTTATATCCTAATCGCAAATTAAATGCTTTTTTAGGAAAAAGCTCAACTCCTACTATTACATGTCGCAAAGCATTATTTACAAATGACACTTTCTCCTCAGTTACCGTACCATCTATAGCTGTTGTCGCTCTTTCTGGATTTGCAAAAGCAATATTCCACTGTTGTAGATTTTCAAGCGTTAAATGCCATCGTAACGGTACGTGCTCTAATTCCTGTGAAACCCCAGCAATTATTTCTAAAGGCAATTTTTCTCTAAATTCATTATAAGCAGTGAATTGTGTCCCTATATTTTTAATCACTAAAGCCCAATTAACATCATTACGTTCGTCTATGAATATACCTCCTAGGTCAATTGCTCCTCCTAGTGAATTATAACTCTCTAAGGTAGACGAAATCAATTTTGCATTAGCTCCTAAATAGATCGTAGTAAACGGGATATTGTAAGCATAACCAACAGATAAAGCTATTTCGCTCCCTGTAAATGAAGATGTTGCTTGACCGTTTTCATCATATCCTTCAAATGATCCGTAATTTACATAATTTACAGCTGCATGAAAAGTATTTAAATGTTTATCATAGGTGTAAGCGTAAGATGCATTTCCATAAGTTACCTCCCCGTAATAACTTCCATAATTCAAAGCCAAATGATTGTGCATTTCATCATTGATAACCGCAGGGTTAAAGTTGGCTTGATTGACATCATCGTCATAAATTGTAATCGTTTTACCTCCTAAAGCAGCTTGCCTAGGGGAGGAAATTAAATTCAAAAATTGGTAGGTACTCTTTCCTCCTATCTGGCCATACGAGTAGGCAGATACAAATAATAAAAAGTACAAAATCCATTTTTTGAAAACGCTCATAATATTGTTTTGTGCAAACGAAGATAAAATTATAATGCTATAAAAAGCTGTTTTTCTATCGCAAAATTCCAAACAAACAAAATTCCAAAATCCTCGTTTGTGTTTTAAACTTGGATTTTGGAATAAAATTTCATTTTTAGAAGTGTCTAACTACAACTTCTTAGCATTTTTAACATCTTGATCTGTTAAGGCAAATTTTAAAACTTCACTCATTTCTTTTACAAAATGAAAAGTTAATCCCTCAACATACTCTGGTTTTATCTCATCAATGTCACTTTTATTCTCGTGACATAATATGATTTCTTTAATATTTGCTCTTTTAGCAGCTAAGATTTTCTCTTTAATTCCACCTACTGGCAATACTTTTCCTCTAAGTGTAATTTCACCTGTCATAGCAATATTTTTCTTCACTCTCTTTTGTGTAAACAAAGAAACTAATGAAGTCAACATAGCGATACCAGCACTTGGGCCATCTTTAGGAGTAGCTCCTTCTGGAACGTGTAAATGAATGTTGTACTTAGAGATAATATCAGGATTAACACCTAAATGTGCCGCATTTGCTTTAATATATTCTAAAGCAATGGTAGCTGATTCTTTCATCACGGTACCTAAATTTCCAGTGATAGTCATAGTTCCTTTTCCTGGCGAAATTAGCGATTCAATAAATAAAATATCACCTCCTACACTAGTCCAAGCAAGCCCCGTAACAACTCCTGCCACATCATTACTTTCGTACTTATCTCTAATTAATCTAGGAGTACCTAAAACTTTTATGATATCTTCGTCAGTAACTTTTTTATTATATTCTTCCTCCATAGCAACAGATTTTGCTGCATTACGGATTACTTGAGCAATTTTAGCCTCTAGTCCACGTACCCCTGATTCACGCGTATACCCTTCAACAATTTTTTCTAATTGTTTTTTTCCAATGGTTAAGTCCTTGGTTGTTAGTCCGTGTTCTTTTAATTGTCTTGGAAATAAATGTTGCTTGGCAATTTCTACTTTTTCTTCAATAGTGTAGCCAGTCATTTTTATAATCTCCATTCTGTCACGCAATGCGGGCTGTATTGTGCTCATATTGTTGGACGTAGCAATAAACATTACTTTTGATAAATCATAACCCATTTCTAGGAAATTATCATAAAAAGAATTGTTTTGCTCTGGATCTAAAACTTCTAATAATGCCGATGATGGATCTCCTTGATTGCTGTTTGATAACTTATCAATTTCGTCTAAAACAAAAACTGGATTAGATGTTCCTGCTTTTTTTAAACTCTGAATAATCCTTCCTGGCATTGCTCCTATATAGGTCTTTCTATGTCCTCTAATTTCAGACTCATCACGCAATCCTCCTAAAGAAATACGTACATATTCTCTACCTAAAGCTTCTGCAACAGAGCGCCCAATTGATGTTTTACCAACTCCAGGAGGTCCTGTCAAGCATATTATAGGTGATTTCATATCATTACGCAGTTTTAGAACTGCCAGATGCTCAATCATTCTTTTCTTAACTTCTTCTAGACCAAAATGGTCTCTATCAAGAATTTTCTGTGCTCTTTTTAAATCAAAATTATCTTTAGAATATTCACCCCAAGGCAAGTCTAGAAATAACTCTAAATAATTTCTTTGAATACCAAAGTCTGGTGCTTGCGGATTCATACGACGCATTTTTGACAATTCTTTATCAAAATGCTTTTGCGTTTTTTCATCCCACTTCTTAGTTTTTGACTTTTGAAGCATCTCATCCATTTCTTCCTCTTGCGACACACCACCTAGTTCTTCCTGGATAGTTTTCATTTGCTGATGCAAAAAGTATTCGCGCTGTTGCTGGTCTAAGTCAAAACGAACCTTAGATTGAATATCATTTTTAAGCTCTAGTTTTTGCAATTCAATATTCATATATCGAAGCGTCTCTAGTGCTCTATCTTTCAAATTACTAATCGCTAATAAATCTTGTTTCTCTTTAACAGTTAAGTTCATGTTTGAGGTAACAAAATTGATCAAAAAAGACTGACTCTCAATATTTTTTATAGCAAAAGTAGCTTCACTAGGAATGTTTGGACTTTCTTTAATGATCTGGATAGCCAACTCTTTAACTGATTCTAAAATCGCTAAAAATTCGGTATCAGTTTGATCTGGACGACTTTCTTCAAATTCTTTAATTGTCGCTGTTAGATAAGGATCTTCAGCTACAACTGTATCAATTTCAAAACGTTTTTTTCCTTGTAGAATTACCGTAGTATTTCCGTCAGGCATTTTTAAAACGCGTAAAATTCTAGCAACGGTTCCTATAGTATGAATATCGTCTTTAGAAGGATCTTCATCTTCTTCATTTTTTTGAGCTACGACTCCTATTATTTTTCCTGCAGCATTTGCATCGTCGATCAATTTTATCGATTTGTCACGACCCGCTGTAATGGGGATTACAACTCCTGGAAATAAAACCATGTTTCGCAACGGTAAAATAGGTAATGATTCCGGCAATTGCTCGTTAATCATTTCCTCTTCGTCTTCTGGTGTTAATAAAGGGATTAATTCGGCTTCAGAATCAAATTCTTGAAGTGACAAATTGTCAATAGTAAGTATTTTATGGTTTGACATAGTATATTTAAGTCTTTTTGTCATTAAAAATTTCATGGAATGAACAAATATAAGCTAAGCTTTATATAAATATAGCTATAAATCCATATTATTCATTAGATGTTATAAAAAGGCAATCACTATGCCATTTTAACAATTTCGCTTTACGCAAAAGGCAATTAGTATTAATAACGATCAATATCTAAACCTTTAATTCATTGGTTTAAACCAAAAAAAACAGACCATTTTGAAATATTAATTAAATTATTATTTACAAAAGTGTAACAGTTCTAAAAATAATCAGTCTCTTTATAAAACCTTAACTAACTATTTGAAATTAGCCAGCAAACATATTGACGAACTAATTGCGCTTTGTAAAAAAAACGATCAAAAAGCACAATTTGAAATTTATAATCGCTACAGCAAAGCGATGTATAATGTGGCTTTTCGTATTGTAAAAGACTACCATTTTGCCGAAGATATTATGCAAGAGGGTTTTTTAAAGGCTTTCATCAAAATTGATTCTTATAAAAATGAAGTCGCTTTTGGTGCATGGCTAAAAAGAATTATTGTTAACTGCAGTATTGATTTCTACAAACAACAGAATAAATATTACAAAGAAGATTTTGATAATCTTGCAGTAACACTAGTCGAAAACGATAATGACTTTATCGATAGCGCTAGTTTTAATGAGTTAAAAATGCAACAAATCTTGGCAACATTACAAACTATGAAAGAGAGTTATAGCATGGTGCTTACTTTATTTTATATTGAAGGCTACGACCAAGAAGAAATTAGCGAAATACTGAATATTAGTTACGCTAATTGCCGAACCACATTGTGTAGAGCAAAAGAGAATTTACGATCCAAATTGATGAAATTATGAGAAATGAAAATGAAAAATTAGATCAAATGTTTAATGAACACCGATACCAGTGGGATACCGAACATTTAGAATTGAATCACGAACAGCGATTTTTAAAAAAATTAAAAAAGCAAAATCCTATACAGAAATACTTTTTCCAGATAACTGTTGCTGCTACAATTTTAATATTATTGGGAATTTGTACCTTTTATAAAGCAGAAGAAAAGTCAAAAACCTTTGAATTTGCATCTAAAGAAACAAAGCAAACCGATTCTATTTTTACTGTTTTAATAGCGAATCAGTTAAATAAAATTCAAGAAAAAAAATCACCTGAAAATGAAAAAATAATTTCGGATGCATTGAAACAAATGAAGCAACTAGACAATGATTACAATAAAATTATTATTGAATTGCAAAAAAACGGAGAGAATAAAGTGATCATAAATGCTTTGATTAGCAACTTACAAATAAGAATTTCTTTTCTGCAAAATGTATTGCAACATATTGAAACTAATGAGAAATTAATTAGCTTAAAAGATGAAAAAACAACGTAAATACCTTTTTATTTTATTTTCAATTCCTTTTTTGATGTTTTCGAATGGGGAGAAATTTACACATACCAAACAGAAAAACATAAAAAAAACCTATCTCGTTAATACTGATGCCAGTTTAGCCATTACTAACTCCTACGGAAGCATTACAGTGATACCTTGGGATGAAGACAAGATTGACCTTGATATTACGATCAAAGTAAGTAGTAACAACGAGAAATGGGTCAACCAGCGCCTGAATGACATTACAGTTGAAATTAGCGCATTAAAAGGACTCGTGAGCGCTAAGACGATAATTGGTAACTCAGGTTCAAGAAACAATGGGTCCAACAATAATTTTGAAATAAACTACATTATAAAAATCCCAAGAAATAGTAATAATGTCAACCTCAACAATAAATATGGAAGCATTATTTGTACTGATTTGTTATCGAGTACAACCATTTATTGTAAATATGGAAAATTAACATTGGGCAAATTAAGTAGTAATAACAATGACATCCAAATAGAATATTGCGATAATTCGAGCATCAGCTATTTGAATAATGGAACTATTACAGCAAAATATTCCGACTTAAATATCCAGCAAATAAACAAACTTGATTTAACCTCAGACTATACTGATATCGATATTCAAGACGCAAACGAGGTAAAATATACCAGTAAATATGGGGATTTGAATTTTCAAAATATTAAAAACTTAGACGGATTAGGTAATTATTTAAAAATAAAGGTGGGCAACCTCAACGGAAACATAAAAATAAATACCAAGTACAGCGATATTTTAATTCATACCATCACTGCTAAAGCTTCAGCTGTAGCTATTGTTTCAAATTATAGCAACTCAACTATTGGATTTGATGAAAATTTTGATTTTAATTTTGATGTTATTCTGAGTTACGCTAATTTAAAATACTCAGGAGATTTGACATTTATAAATAAAGAAGAAACAAATAACACTAAAAAGTATAGTGGTTATTATAAGAAAAAAGGAAGTAATTTAATTAAGATTTCTTCTGATTATGGAAATGTATCATTAATCAAAAAATAATAAAACAATCATGAAAAATCTATTAAATTCAATGTTGTTAAGCGGATTGCTTTTTACAACTATGGCAAACGCACAGTGGTTTTCTAAAAACACAATCAAAGGGAACGGAAAAATTGTAACAGAAAAACGAAGTACAGCTAATTATGATCAAATAAGAGTTGGAGGCTTTTTTGATGTAGAATTAGTTTCTGGTAAAGAAGGTGCTATTACAATTGTAGGGGAAGAAAACATTCTTCCTTTAGTAAGAATAGAAGTCGAAAATGGAGTTCTACTTATTTATACTGAAAAGAATAAAAGCATTAACACAAGTAAAAAATTACTCATTACGGTCCCTTTTGAAAGCATATCAGATGTTTCTCTTGGAGGATCAGGAAGCATAACTACTAAAAGCACGATAAAAACAACTAAATTTTCAGTAAAATTATCAGGTTCAGGAGATATCAACCTTACTCTTGACGTAAACGATGCAGAGGTTAATATTAGTGGCTCTGGTGATGTAAATCTAAAAGGTAAAGCAACAAACTATGACGGTAAACTATCTGGTTCAGGAGATCTTAACACGTATGAATTAAACGCTGAAAATGCAAATGCTGTTATTTCTGGTTCAGGAAACATACAACTATTCTGTTCTAATAATTTAATTGCAAGAATATCTGGTTCTGGTAGTATCAATTATAAAGGTAATCCTAAAACAAAAGATACTAAAGTTAGTGGATCTGGTAGCATTTCTGCAAAATAAACGCATTGTTATAGCATAAAAAAGCTGTTTTTAAGAATTCTTAAAAACAGCTTTTTTAATTTAATTACATCACTATTCTTTTTCTTCTTTCATAAAACTTAAAACGATAAAACCAAGCAGAAAGAAAACAGCTAGAATGAAAAAAGAATTTCGCATCGAGTCGGTTATTGCTCCTACGAACCCAAAAATAAAGGTACCTACTACAATAGCAATTTTCTCAGTCACATCAAAGAAACTGAAATAAGTAGCATGATCTTCAGTATGAGGTAAAATTTTAGAATAAGTTGAACGTGATAAGGTTTGAATTGCTCCTAATACCAGCCCTATAGTTCCTCCAAGCGCATAAAATTGTAAGTCAATAAATTCACTTTTAGCATCTAATAAATAAGCGGCTATGCAAATTCCGCCCCAAATAATAATAGTTATTTTTAAGGTTTTAATATTTCCAATTTTTTCTGATATTCTTGAAAATATATAGGCTCCTAAGATCGCAACTAGGTTAATCAATAAAATGATTATAATTAATTTACTGGTGTCTATACCTAATTCCTTTTTACCATAAAGGCCCGCTAACAAAATGACTGTTTGCACTCCAATACTATATAGAAAGAAAGCTGTTAAAAATTGTTTTAGCGCTTTTAACTCATTCAAACTCTTTAAAACTCCTTTAAGTTCTCTTAATCCTTTAAAAATATAATCTTTCTCCGGTTTTTTATGAAACACATTATTAGGTAAATAATAGAATGTCACTTGTGCAAAACCAATCCACCAGATTCCTACCGCTAGAAAGGAAATACGAGCAGGTAGCGATCCATCTGTAATACCAAACCATTCTGGTTTCATTACCATTGTTAAACTAAAAGTAAGCAATACTAGCGAACCTAAATAACCAAACATAAACCCTTTAGCACTAACTCTATCATGTTGTTCCGGATAAGCAATTTCAGGCAAATACGAATTGTAAAAAACGATACTTCCCCAGAAACCAATACTCGCCAAGATGGTTCCTAAAATTCCTATCCATAAAGTGTCTTGTCCTGTAAATAAAAACAAACTCATCACGGATAGTGAACCTAGGTAGCAAAAGAATTTTAAAAACTTTTTCTTGTTACCCGTATAATCTGCTATTCCAGATAAAATAGGCGACATTAAGGCTACAATTAAAAACGATAACGATAATGAGTAAGACAGTAGAGATGAATTATTAAATTCGGTTCCTAGAAATTGAACCTTACCATTGTTTCCATTTGTAACTGTCTCATAGTAAATAGGAAAAACAGCCGTTGCTATAACCAAACTATAAACAGAATTTGCCCAATCGTAAAAAGCCCAAGCATTAATTAATTTCTTATCTCCTTTTTGTAATGATTTCATAGGAATCTTTTTTATACGAATTTATTTATTTTATGGAGTAAATATATAAAATCTACTTTAACATTAAGGATAAAAATTTTAACAAAAAAAGCCAACTCGTGAGAGTTGGCTTTACAGATTACAGATAATCTTAATTTATTATTTGAATTTTACTCCAAATTTTGCTGCTGTCGCTTTAGCTTCTGGAACCATTGCTTTTAGATTTGCAATTCTTGTAGCATCAGAAGGGTGGGTACTCATAAATTCAGGTTGTGCAGCTCCACTAGAGTTTGCTGACATTCTTGTCCAGAAAGCAATTGCTTCCTCTGGGTTGTATCCTGCAATAGCCATTAATGTTAATCCTATTTTATCAGCTTCACTCTCATTACTTCTACTAAAAGGTAACATTACACCGTACTGTGATCCTAAACCATAAGCGGTATTAAAAGCCTGTTGTGTAGTTTCACTTTTACCTGCTGTGGCAACAGCAACTCCCATACCTATATATTCTTGTAGTTGAGCATAACCCATACGTTGTGCTCCGTGATTAGCTAACGCATGTGAAACCTCATGTCCCATTACAGTTGCTAAACCAGCATCATCTTTAGTAATAGGTAAAATTCCAGAATAGACTACAATTTTCCCTCCTGGCATACACCAAGCATTTACATCAGGACTTTCAACTAATTTATATTCCCACTCATATCCTTTTAGATATTCTGTTTGACCTAGAGAAGCTAAATATTTTTCGGCCGCTGCTTTAATTTTTAACCCTACAGACTCTACTTTTTTAGCATCTGCTGTTCCTGTTATCACTTTATTTTCTTTTAAGAAAGTACCGTATTGTTGAAATGAACTTGGAAATAATTGATCGTTAGAAACAAGATTTAAAGTTTTTTTACCCGTTAATGGATTTGTACCACAAGAGATCAATAGCGCTAAAACACCTAATCCTACTAATATTGTATGCTTTTTCATAATAGTTTTTTTAATATTTAACAAAAATACAATTATAATTGAGTAATCATTTATAAAATCATCCTCAATTGTATCATTTTAAAACTATTTTAAGCTCCCATGATGTGCAAAACATGGAATTCTTTAGCTACTTTTAAAAAACCATCTTTTAAGAAAGCTTCCTTATCAAAGGCTACTTTTTCATTATTGATTTGGATATCATTAATTTCAAAAGGCAATCCTATTAGGTTAATTTTATAATAATCGTAATTCGTTTCAAACTTACCTTCTTTGTGCAATTGTATAATAACCTCTTTATCACGTCCAGTTACCTGAAATGTTAAAAAGCTAAACCTACCTTTTTTATAATCATATCCGTCTTGTGCATCTTCATAGACTACTGACTTTTCGTTTCCTTCTTTGTAATACACGTCTAATGTCAATTCATCAAAATCCAACTCTTCTACATATTGTTGAACAGGGTATTTTGGAATCACCGCTCCTGCTTTTATAAACACCGGAATCTCATCAAATTTAGTATCTACCCACATCTCTTTTCCTCCAATAACGAGGTTGTTTGTCCAGTAGTTGTACCATTCACCGCGAGGCAAATACATTCTTCTTCCTACCGCATTAGGTTCTAATATAGGACAAACTAGGATTTGGTTACCAAAAATAAACTCATCATTACGATAATGTGTTTGGATGTCGTCTTGATCATAATATACTAAGGGTTTTAACATAGGAACTCCCTCTTCTATATATTGCCAAAACATCGTGTACAAGTAGGGTAGTAATTGGTAACGCAGGTTAATAAACTTACGAGTAATATCAATTACCTCAACATCAAATGCCCATGGTTCTTGATTCCCATGATCACCAGATGAGTGCGTTCTACAAAAAGGATGAAAAACCCCTAACTGAATCCATCTAGCATATAATTCGCCGGAAGGCTGTTCAGCAAAACCACCAATATCAGAGCCTGTGAAACCCATTCCGGAAATAGACATACGTTGCACTTGTATATTTGCAATCCATAAATGCTCCCAGGTAGCTACATTGTCGCCCGTCCATGAAGAACTGTAACGTTGCGTCCCAGAGTATGCGGATCTTGTAATAATAAAGGGCCTTTTAGGATAGGTATATTTCTTAACTCCGTGATAGGTTGCACGAGCCATTTGCATTCCATAGATGTTATGGGCTTTTCTATGACTACAAGGGTTTCCGTCGTAATCATGGCGCACGTCCATAGGGAAAGTTTTATTAGGTACTTCCATAACTGCGGGTTCGTTCATATCGTTCCACACGCCTTTTACACCTACCTCAGCAATTAATTCTTTGAATAATCCAGCCCACCATTCTCTCACTTCGGGATTAGTGTAATCAGGAAAATTACATTCTCCCGGCCATACCTTTCCTTTCATATAGGGACCATCGGCTCTTTTACAGAAATAATCATTCTTTAATGCCTCATTATAAACGTCATAATCTTTATCAATCTTAATTCCTGGATCAATAATTACCACCGTTTTAAACCCATCATCAGCGAGTTCTTTCACCATTCTTTTTGGATCCGGAAAATAGTCTTTATTCCAAGTAAAACATCTAAAACCATCCATGTAATCAATATCTAAATAAATCGCATCACAAGGAATTTTTAACGCTCTAAATTTGGCTGTAATTTCTTTTACATTACTCTCCGGATAATAACTCCATTTACATTGATGATACCCTAGAGCCCATAATGGAGGTAGTTCCGGTTTACCAGTCAGATCAGTATAAGTAGTAACTACGTCCTCCATTTGTGGGCCGTAAATAAAGTAGTAATTCATCTCTCCTCCCTCTGACCAAAAGCTGGTTACATTTCTACGCTCTTGGCAGAAATCAAAAAAGGTTCTGAAGGTATTATCAAAGAAAATCCCGTAAGCTTGTTTATTTTGTAATCCAATATAAAACGGAACTACTTTGTATAACGGTTCCTGATCTTTTTGAAAAGCGTATTGATCTGTAGCAAAGTTTTCAATTCGTTTGCCTTTTAAGTTCATTTGAGTCGCTTTATCGCCTAAACCATAAAAACTCTCTCCCTCCTTTGAAGCTTTACTCATTTTAACAATGTTGCCACCAAATTCATAACTCTCCTCCCAATGAAACCCCAATTCATCCTCAAGCAAAACCAAATCATTAAGATCGTAGATAGAGACTCTTAAGTCGGCTTTTTGAATTTTACATTTAACTTTGCTAGTTTTTATTTGATAAAAAGTCTCCTCATCTGTCATTTCTAAAAAATTGTACCCGTGAGAATGGCTTTGATCAATAGCATACGAAAAGTCATTACTAAAATAACCCTTGGTAGTAAAACGAAACCGAATCAAACTATCTCTTAATACGGTGACTTTTAATATTACATTATTTTCAGTATGAAAGTAAAAAGAATCAACATTTTGTTCAAAAGAAACTATTTTTGAAGGATATAAATCTCCTTTATATTCTAATTCAGTATTTGTAATCATAAGGTATGTTATTAATTTTTAAGCCTTTATTCCTAGGTAAAATTACAAAAAAACTTGATTTCTACTTGGTAATAAAAACAATATTAACGAAAACGTTATAATGAAATAACGGCATCCAAAAGCACTAAATTATTGATTATTTATATTTTATGATTAGAAAAAAAGCATTCAATAATTAGCCGTTATTCTAAGCTAACTAAATTATGAAATTTTAAAAACGTTAACACTTAATGGTCCTAACAATAATGCTGCTGAATAGTCTCTACCATCGTATGGAGAAGACTCAATTGTTACTTTTTCGTTATTTTTCACATCGCTACCGCCATATATTTTAGCATCAGAGTTAAAAATGGATACCAGTTCTCCTTTTTTAGGAATTCCTATTCGATAATTATCACGAACAACCTCTGTAAAATTGCAGACTATTATAAGATCGTCTTTAGGATTATTCCCTTTGCGGATGAAAGAGAAAACTGCATTTTGATGATCAGAATAATTAATCCATTCAAAACCCTCTTGACTAAATTGTTTTTCATACAAAGCGGCTTCCTTTTTATACAAGCTATTCAAATCAGTGACTAGTTTTTTTATGCCACTATGGTAAGGATATTGTAATAAATGCCAATCTAAACTTCCTTCAAAATTCCACTCTTCACTTTGTCCAAACTCACACCCCATGAATAATAGCTTGGTTCCAGGATGGGTAAACATATAACCGTATAACAAACGTAAATTTGCAAATTTTTGCCATTCGTCACCAGGCATTCTTCCTGCAATAGATTTTTTACCATGCACTACTTCATCATGTGATAAGGGCAACATAAAATTCTCTGAAAAAGCGTAGGTCATTGAGAAAGTCAATTCGTTTTGATGGTACTTTCTATAAACGGTTTCTTTTTTAAAATAATCAAGCGTATCATGCATCCAGCCCATCATCCATTTCATACCAAAGCCCAAGCCTCCCATTGAAGTAGGCTTAGATACCATAGGAAAAGAAGTACTTTCCTCTGCAATGGTTTGAACTGCCTCATAATTAGCATAAACTGCCTCATTGAATTCTTTTAGAAAGCTAATTGTGTCTAAATTTTCATTTCCTCCATATATATTTGGCTCCCACTCGCCTTCTTTTCGAGAATAATCTAAATACAACATTGATGCTACTGCGTCAACACGCAATCCATCAACATGATAATGTTGCAACCAGAATAATGCATTACTTATTAAAAAAGAACGCACTTCATTGCGGCCATAATTAAACACTAAACTTTTCCAGTCCGGATGATAGCCTTTTCTTCGATCTGGATGTTCATAGAGATTAGAACCATCAAAAAATCCCAAACCGTGAGCATCATCTGGAAAATGAGAAGGAACCCAGTCAAGAATCACAGCTATTCCCGCTTGATGTAATTTATCAATCAAGAACATAAAATCTTGTGGTTTTCCAAAACGTGAAGTAGGTGCAAAATACCCTGTTAATTGATAGCCCCATGACGGATCATAAGGATACTCCATTACGGGCATAAATTCTACATGAGTAAAACCTGTTTCTTTTACATAATTCACTAAATCATCAGCAAATTCTATATAAGTCAAAAAACGGTTTCCATTATCATGTCTTTTCCATGAACCAAGATGAACTTCATAAACGGAGTAGGGTTTGTCTAATCCATTGTGATTTTGACGCACATTCATCCAGTTCTTATCTTTCCATTTATAGTCTAAGTCCCAAACTACTGAGGCCGTATGAGGTGGCTTTTCACAATAAAAAGCAAATGGATCTGCTTTCTCTGTTACAATATCATTGTTAGTTGATTGAATTTTATATTTATAAATAGCGCCTTGTTGTACATTTGGAATAAAACCTTCCCAAATACCTGATGAATCCCAGCGCACTTCTAATAAATGCGCTCCTTGTGTCCAGTAATTAAAATCACCTACAACAGATACTGTCTTTGCAGTAGGTGCCCAAACGGCAAAATAAACGCCTTGTACCCCCTCTTTTTCTATTAAATGTGCTCCTAACTTTTCATATAAACGAAAATGCTTGCCAGCTTTAAACAAATCAATATCAAAATCAGTAAAAAGAGAATGTGATAATACGTTACTCATATAAGCGTGTATAATGCTAACTATAAATTAGACTATTAGTATAAAAATAATTTTTGATCGCTATTCTATTCTATAATTATCTGGTATAATTGCCCCTTTTTTAATGACTACAATACCTTCTTTAATAGCATATAAATCGTTATTAAAATCTGCAAGATGTTGTCCACCATTGATATAAATATCATTCCCTAGTCTGCAATTTTTATCTACAAGAGCATTATTTATAAAACACCTTTCTCCTATTCCTATTAGTGTTTTGTTGTTGGCTTTATCTTTATCCATATCCTCTAGGCTTTGATAAAAATCATTACCCATTACATAAGTATTTTGAATTACACTTCCTTCTCCTATTCGAGAACGAATCCCAATAACCGACTTCTTTATCTCCTTAGCACTAATAATACACCCTTCAGATATTAAGGATTTTTCAATTAGCGAATTATTAAATTTAGATGGTGGTAATAAACGCGGTCTGGTATATATTTTATTGTCATTATCGAATAAGTTAAATTTTGGAATGTCATCGGTTAGACCAATGTTTGCCTCAAAAAACGAATCTATATTACCAATATCAGTCCAATAACCCTCATATTGATAACTTAATAACTTGCGTTTCCCTACAGCTTGCGGAATAATTTCTTTTCCGAAATCTTTAGTGTCTGGGTCAGCCATTAACTCAATCAACAACTCTCTATTAAAAATATAGATTCCCATAGAAGCCAAGTATAATTTACCCTCGCTTCTCATTTGATCACTCACCTCCGACTCCCAGTCAACTAATAATTCCTTAACTGGTTTTTCTATAAACGATTCAATACCGTTCTCATGGTTTGTTTTTAATATTCCAAAATCAGGTGCATCTTTAGCATTTACTGGTAAAGTAGCCACAGTGATTTCGGCACCAGAATTTATGTGGGCTTCAATCATATCGTTAAAATCCATTTGATACAACTGATCTCCGGATAAAATTAAAGCGTAATCAAAATCATGATTTAAAAAATGTGGCATGCATTGTCTTACTGCATCTGCTGTGCCTTGAAACCACGTAGGGTTGTCTGGAGTTTGCTCCGCAGCTAGAACATCTACAAATGCTTGACTAAAAGCATTAAAAGTATAGGTGTTTTTAATGTGCGCATTTAAGGAAGCTGAGTTAAATTGGGTTAAAACAAACATTCTCTTAATGTCTGAGTTCATACAATTTGAAATAGGAATATCAACTAATCTATATTTCCCAGCAATAGGCACTGCAGGTTTTGACCGTGTAGCAGTTAAGGGATATAATCTTGAACCTTGACCTCCACCTAGAATAATCGAAACAACATTTTTCTTTTTGACTCTCATACTTTTGCTATTAATAATTTGTACATTTCTAAATACTCTTGACAAACTCGCTCCCAGGAATGGTCTGTGCTCATTCCTAATTTTATTATTTTATTTAAATGATCTTTATCTTGGTATAAATTTATTGCTCTTTGAATAGAATAAAAAATGTCTCCTACTGAAGCCTGATCATGACATATTCCATTTCCTCCATCTCCAAAATCGATTACGGTATCTTTTAAACCGCCTGTTCTCCTAACAATAGGCACCGTTCCATAGCGCATAGCGTACATTTGGTTCAAACCACAAGGTTCTACACGTGACGGCATCATTAAGAAATCAGCACCACCGTAAATTAGATGGGCTAACTCTTCATTATACCCTATGTAGGTATTGTAATTGCCTTTATAATCAATTAGCAAACTATTGAGGTCTTTTTCTATTTCAGTATTCCCAGAGCCTAGAATTAGAATATTAATTTCTTTATAATTTTGTGATAATGCTAGTGCAGCAGCTTGTGGCAATAAATCACCTCCTTTTTCTTCCAGTAATCTTCCTATAAATGAAAATAATGGTTTGCTTGGATCCAAATTGAATAATTTACACAAGACTTTTTTATTGTCGCTCTTTCCCGATTCAAATGCTGTAATGTCATAGTTATTTTCTAGCATTTTATCCGTTTCGGGATTCCAAACGTCAGTATCTATTCCGTTTAAAATGCCTATTGATTTATAACGCACCATGTTAAATAACGGTTCAAGACCATTTGCAAACTCATTAATTTCATCTAGATAACTAGGAGAAACAGTAGTTACTTGCCAAGCACACTTTACCCCTACAGCAAGAGAGTTAATACAATTGCCCCATTCTAATAAATTAGCATGTTCTAAATTAAATTCAGCTAAGTAATTTAGTTTATCAAAACCAAATTGCCCTTGATACAAACCATTATGTATGGTAATAATAGAAGGCACTCTTCTTAATTTCTCGTATTTATAACTATACAACATCATAAACGGAATCAAACCTGTATGATGATCGTGACAATTTATAATATCCGGCATACACTCTCGAGAAACAATCCAGTCTAACGTTGCAATTTGAAAGGACACAAAACGCTCTATGTCGTCTTCGTAACTATATACATTAGGTCGGTCAAATAATTCTGGTATGTCAACGAGGTAAAATTCAAAACCCAATATATCTGTGGCTTCTTTAAGTATGTTAAAACAAAAATCAAACTTACCTAGCTTAACACTACCTGAATAAACGCTCTCAAAAACATTCTCTTTTTTAAACTTGGTGTCATAACACGGTATTATAACTTTTACATCTTGGTTGGCTGCTTTTTGATACTTAGGTAATGCACCTACTACGTCAGCTAAACCTCCTACTTTTGCAACTGGGTAACATTCTGCACTAATGTGAAATATTTCCATTCGTTAATTTTGAAATGCTGTTAATTATCTGGTTTTTAAAAGATAGCCTTATTTCTAACACAACAACCGTCATGTAAGTCATAATAAAGGCAGTAATTATTTATAAAATACAGTACATTTATCTTTTTCTAAAATTAGTGAAAAATAAATAAAATAAAAGAGCTCTTAAAAATTTATTGATATGTCAAAAAAGAAACCTAATACTACACAATCCACAAAAATTCCCGCCATAATTACGGGAACAAGCAAACTAATCTCATATATTTCTCCAAAATTAACCACACTTTTTGCTTCTAAATTATTTACAACGCCTATAAAACACAAAACTCCTAAGCGAGAATTTGAAATGATTGCTAACAGTATTCAAAAAAAAATTCTTATCCCTGAAATAAAAAAGGAAGTTGTAGTCTATGAATATGGTATTAGTGACAAAAAAGTTTTACTCGTTCATGGATGGTCTGGTCGCGGGACGCAATTAGTAAAAATTGCAGACGAATTTATAAAAGCAGGCTTTTCAATAATAAGCTTTGACGCGCCTGGACACGGTAAATCTCCTGGAAACAATAGCATCATGGTCGATTTTATTGCCACAATTCATGAAATAGACAAACTATATGGTCCGTTTGAAGCTGCCATTGGACACTCACTTGGTGGCATGTCAGTAATTAATGCCATTAAAGAAGGGCTTAAAGTAAAAAACGCTACGATTATAGGTAGTGGCGATGTAGTTCAGGATATTATTGATGATTTTATATCTAAATTAAAATTACCAGCAAAATATGCAGTATTACTTAGAGAGTTTTTCGAAAAAAAATACGGCGGAAAAATGAGTGACTATTCTGTTTTCAAAGCAGCTCAGAGCCTCACAATTCCCGTTTTAGTAATTCATGACAATCAAGACTATGAAGTTCCTGTATCTGCAGGTCTTAATATATACAAGCATTTAGCTAACGGCGAACTAATGCTAACTGAAAATTTAGGACACCGAAAAATATTAGGCGACACCCAAGTTATCGAAAAAGTCGTTAACTTTACACGTACTCATCTATAAAAAATCACAAAATGGAATATCCTTTAAATAAAACTGAAGAACAATGGAAAGAAGAATTAGGTGAAGAAAGATACCAAATTCTACGCCAAAAAGGAACTGAAAGAGCACACACTGGAGCATATAATCTAAATTACGAAAAAGGGACTTATTGCTGCGGTGCTTGCAAGGAACCGCTTTTTGCAAGTGACTCTAAGTTTGATGCTCACTGCGGTTGGCCCTCTTTTGACGATGCCATTCCCGGAAAAGTAAAAAATGTACTTGATAAATCACACGGCATGATTCGTACCGAAATTGTTTGTGCAAATTGTGGAAGTCATTTAGGACACGTTTTCAATGATGGTCCCACACAAACAGGGCAACGTTTCTGTGTAAACTCCCTTTCTGTGGATTTCGAGAAATAGTAAAATAAGATTAGCTTGGAGGTGCCCTTCCTAAAAAGTCAGGTCGCGCTATCCGCTACAAGTCCGCGCTCTTCCTGCGTCAGGCTGTGGGCTTTTCGCTACTATCCCTCACCCATAAAAGTGTATAAATCACTCATAAAAATAAAAAAGCTATTATATCACAACCGGATATAATAGCTTTTTTTTATAGGATATTTGTCAAAACAAACATTGTAATATTAAGAACAAATTCGGTCAACAATTTTAGAAACAGTACTTATTTCAGTCGTGTTTTCAATTGTAGGACCAGCAACCCAAACCGTTTTATACGTAACCTCAGTTGCCGCTTTTGTCACTGCATTAGAACCTATCATGTAACGGATCATTTTAACCCATTTTTTTAAGGTTTTATTCTTATTTAAGGTTCTTTCAATCCAGGATTGTCTAGTACCTACTTTTTGAACATAAGGCGTGTTAATTACGGTACAAGGCGTTCCTGAAATTTTCTCAGTCAATACAATATCTTTTGCATTATAATCTACACAAGCTTGTTTGTATTCTTCTGAAACTCCCGACTCTATTGTCGCAATAAACGGACTACCCACTGATACCCCTACTGCACCATACGACATCATTAAATCCAATTCTTTCTTAGTACTCACACCACCTGCTGAAATTACAGGTAACATAGTATTTTCGTTTAATTCTTTGATTAATTTCTCTGGCGAAAGATTTCCGCGGTGCCCTCCTGCTTGATTGTTTACTGCTATTAAAGCATCTCCTCCAAGACTCTCTACTTTTTTGGCGAAAGCCAAATCAGTTACGTCACAAAAAACTTTAATTCCAACTTTATGAGCTGCATTAATCGTTTCTTCAGGCGAGCCTAAAGAGGTAATGATAAAGTCTACTTTTTCCTCACATAAAACCGCTAGTTGGTCTTTATATTTGATATTCGATTTATTCACAATTAAATTATAACCAAAACTTCCACCAGGAACTTTAGCCGCTTTCAATTCTTGAATCGAAGCACGCAACTCTTCTAGCGTACGGTAATTCAATGCTGGAATGCATCCAGCAACACCCGCTTTCATTCCTTCGATTACCATTTTAGTATTCGAAACAAGAAACATAGGCGCCATAATTAACGGACGATTAATTTGCAATAGCGATGTAAGCGTAGGTTTTATCATTTTTGGGATTTTTTAATTTAACAAATATATACAAATTTACTATGCGTGCCTAGTATATTTGTCTCAAACCAAATTATAGGAATTCCTTTTAATCACTTTTATACCATACAATTTCAAAAAACACAAATATAAATTACCCTACTTTAAAAGCAATAAATCGTAACTATTTGATAAATAGTATTTTAATTTTTAAATTATTTTAATTTAAAATATCATTTATCATAACAAGAAAATTTAAACACTTTTTCTTTTATTATTTGAAATAAATCATAACTTTGCAATTCAAAGTACTTTAATTATGAGTCAAAAACACCAAGAAGATTTAATGCATATTCGTTCCATGATGGAACGCTCTTCCCGTTTTATATCCTTAAGTGGATTGTCTGGCGTATTTGCAGGACTTTCTGCCTCAATTGGTGGTTGCTATGTGTACTTTAGATTGAAAAACATAGGAGTTGATTATCTAAATAATGAAAATAAGTATTATGATCGTGCCTTGGTCAATGAGTTTTTTATTGTGGCACTGATTGTTTTATTTTTTGCTTTGACTTTTGGGATATTTTTCACTTTACAAAAAAGTAAAAAAAACAAGCTCCCTATATGGACATCAACTACTAAGAAATTATTAGTAAATCTAGCGATTCCTTTGTTTGTAGGTGGTTTATTTTGCTTATCACTATTATTACACGATTTGTTTGTTTATATAGCACCCACAATGTTACTCTTTTATGGTTTGGCGTTAATCAATGCTGAGAAATATACTTTTTCTGATGTGATATACCTTGGATACCTTGAGCTACTTTTAGGCTGTGTATCATTATTTTTTCTAGGAAAAGGACTTTTATTTTGGATTGCTGGTTTCGGGATATTACACCTACTTTATGGAATTATTCTGTATAAAAAATACAAATAACCATGAGTATTATAGGCAAACTAAATAAGGATTTTGAAAGCAGAGTAAGATTGGGCATTATGTCTATCTTACTGGTGAATGATTGGGTAGACTTTAGCGAAATGAAAGCCTTACTTGAAGTAACTGATGGAAACCTAGCCAGCCATTCTGCTGGATTAGAGAAAATGAATTACATAGAAGTAAAAAAAGAGTTTGTAGGTAAAAAACCGAGAACTTCATACAGAGTAACCAATATTGGGCGCATCGCTTTTAAAGAGCATTTAAACTTTCTTGAAAAATTAATAAAATCAAAATAACCTTTTTTTTAACTTTTTACTTTGAAAAACAAAGTACTTTTAAATACTTAATTATGAAAAAACACCAATTAATCCTCGTTTCTACAGCTATCTTCACGTTACTATTTTACAAAGAAGGTATCGGTCTTAATTTAGCGCTCTTTTCTTTACTCCTAATTGGTTTGATTATTTATCAAACGACTAATAAAAGTTTGTTTTTTAAACTCTTAACTGGTACGGCATTATTGTCAGCATGCTCATTTGCTTGGTATGGAGATATAGCTTCTTTTATTGCCGTTTTTTTATCATTAGTTTTTTTACAATTTCAAAATAAAGACAGTCAAATAAAACTTATTCAAACGATTCCCATTGTTATCATTAATGCCATCACATCAATTGGAAGACCGTTTATCTTTAGCCAATGGTTTCCAAAAACAAAAATAGGTAACGATACCGCCAAAAAAATAATAGCGTATTTCTTGATTCCTACCCTTTTTATTGTGGTGTTTTTTGTAGCCTACTCTTTTGGTAGTGATACTTTTTCATCCCTTTTTATATATGAATTAGACATAGATTTATGGCAACTAATTTTAATTTCACTATTAGGCTTTTATATTTCATTCAGTTTTTGGAATTACTTTGTACCTGAATATTCTAATAAAATAAATGTTAAATTAGAAAATGATTTTTCATCAGAATCGAAAGATAAAAACAACCGAAGCTTTTCTTTTTTAGATTTAGAATTTGAACGAAAAAGCGGGGAAATTTCACTGATCTTACTTAATATTATGTTACTCGTTTTTATTGTAACTTATAATTACGAGCAATTTTTTAAAGTAGAAACGGTTACTAATCTTAGTGTCGCAATTCATGATCGCGTAAATGCTGTAATCATTTCGATAATTATGGCTGTAGGAGTTATTCTATTTTACTTTAAAGGAGGTTTCAATTTTGATACTAAAGCAACATTACTAAAGCTTTTAGCAAAAATATGGATTGGCTTAAACGGAATATTGATTATTAGTTCAGCTATAAAAAATTCAGAATACATTATGCAATATGGACTAACCTATAAACGACTTGGTGTTTATGCTTTTTTAGGAATCACACTAAGCGGTTTAATTTTTACTTATTTCAAAATCAAAAAACAAAAAACAAATGCTTATTTATTTAACCAAATGGTTTTATGTTTGTATGGTTTGGTTTTACTATGTGCTTTTTTTAATTGGGGAAATTTAATAACAACATATAATATTAAAACAAATAAAGGAGTAGATGCAGAGTTCTTAAGCGATTTAAATTTTAATGATGAAGCTCGAAGAGCATATTTTATAGATCAAAACTTAAATGGTGATTATAATGAGGTGTATAGAGAAAAAAACATTTATCGAAATCAGAATGAGCATTTTCTATCTAAAACACTTTATTACGAATCAATTCCAAAAATAAAAGTCGTGCCAGTACAGAAAATAAATAGATAATAAAAAAAGCTGACAGAAATTAAATTCTGTCAGCTTTTCTATTAATTAACCAACCAAGTAATTATCTATTATACATACTACTTTTCGGTTATGTTTATAGTAGATTTAGGGCGAAATCTTAACTATTGTATTGTTGTAATTCTCTTCAAATATATGCTTTATTCAGACAAAAGACGAAATAAACCCGACGAAATACATCTTATAATTATGTATTACAGAAAAACATTACATCAAGGAGATAGTCTTTCAATTTTCCAGCTGTAATCATCTCCGCTAGTATAACGTATTCTATCATGCAATCGATTGGGTCTTCCTTGCCAGAATTCAACTTCTACAGGAACCACTAAATAACCGCCCCAATGTTTGGGTCTCGGAATTACAATACTATCATAATCCTTTTCTAATTGCAATAAATTTTCTTCTAAATAAGCACGAGAAGGAACCACCTCACTTTGATTTGAAACAATTGCTCCAAGTTTACTTCCGTCAGGACGTGATTGAAAATAATTATCAGAAACATGCTCGGATACTTTTTGAGCTATTCCTTTTATAATCACTTGTCGTTCCATACTGTGCCAAAAAAATGACAAACAAATATGTGCATTTTCGGCTATAGCCTTTCCTTTTTCAGAATTATAATTGGTATAAAAAATAAAACCTTCTTCGGTAAATTTCTTTAATAACACCACCCTAGCCTTTGGAAAACCATCAATTCCTATTGTAGAAACAGTCATAGCATTTACTTCTTCGGTACCCCCAAAATCTTCTATTTCATGAAACCATTTGTTAAAAAGATTAATTGGATCTTCAGGAACATTTGTTTCTAATAGTTCACTCTTTTCATATGATTTTCTGTAATTACTTAAGTCGTTCATATTGTTTCTTTTTGGATAATAATAAAATTAAAAATTGTCAAACTTTAAAATTCAAAGCTTTTACCATCATCAGCTAACAACACATTTGGAAAAATAGTAATAGCTTGCTCTTTGAATAATTCAATATTGTCATAACGGGTTGAATAATGCCCTAAAATTAACTGTTTCACATTTGCTTTAAGCGCTATTGTTGCCGCTTCCTTAGCTGTAGAATGCATAGTTTTTCCTGCTAATTTCTCTTCTGATTCTAAAAAAGTACTTTCATGATACAATACATCTACGTTTGCGATTAACGGAATAATAGCTTCATTATAAACCGTATCAGAACAAAAAGCATAACGCATAGGTAAAGGTGGATCTAGTGATAATTTAGCATTATCAATCACCCGACCATCATCTAGAGTAATGTCTTTTCCGTTTTTTATATTTTGATAATAACACTTATCTATTTCATAGCTTTGAACAGCCTGAATATTTAATTTACGTGTTTCTGTTTTTTCTTCAAATAAATAACCATTAGTATAAATACGGTGTTTTAACGGAATAGTGCGCACTAAAACCTTGTCATCTTCAAAAACTACCACACTTTCTTTAGCTTCTAGTTCGTTAAAATGAAGATTGAATGTTGGCCAAGAATTCGATAATTTCAATTGCAATTTAATAATCTCTTTAATTCCCTTAGGTCCGTGAATATATAAGTCGGTTTTCCGTCCCAATAACATAAAGGTCGAAATTAACCCAATAAGTCCAAAAAAGTGATCGCCATGTAAATGCGAAATGAAAATATGGCTAATCTTTGAGAATTTAATTTTGTTTTTGCGAAGTTGCACTTGTGTTCCTTCACCACAATCAATAAGAAATAATCGGTTTTTAATTTCTAAAATTTGAGCTGTAGGATTGGTAAATGTACGTGGTGTGGCTGCATAGCAACCAAGTATAGTTAAATTCAATTGTAAAGTTTATTCGGTTAATCCTAATTGGCATTCGATTAAACAATCTAAGAAATAGTTTTTTTTTTAAAACCCTAAATCGCGTTCAATCTCTTCCATTTCTATAATATCATGTGCTTCTAAAAGTGACGGAACAACCGTAAGTTTATCAGAAACAGCATTAAAATCAATGTCATTAGCAACAATTACAAAAGATTTTTTAGCTTTATTATGTAGTGTAGCAAGCGGTAAAAACAATTCAATATCTTTTGCAGTTAAATCACTGTGGTACGAGAGATCAATCGTAATATTTTGTTTTTCGAATGTTTTATATTGATGAGTAACTTTCATTAAGAAAGCAGTAAAATCACCTTGAGTATCTTTAATTATAACAGTATGTGCTTTTTGATCTACTTTCATTATCGTTTATTTTAAAGAATTTATAGGAGCTAAGGTAATACCCTTTTTTTAAATTATTGAATTTTTGAAGCCAAAAGATAAATTACCGCCATTCTAATTGCTACGCCGTTTTCTACTTGATTTAAAATTACAGATTGGCTAGAATCAGCCACGTCAGATGTGATTTCGACTCCTCTATTTATAGGTCCTGGATGCATTACTACGATTTCTTTATTTAAAGAATCCAATAAGGCTTTATCTAAACCATATTGTTGAGCATATTCTCTTGTTGAAGGAAAAAAATTGACATCCATACGTTCGTTTTGCACGCGAAGCATGTTAGCCACATCACACCATTCTAAGGCTTTTCTAAGATTAGGTTCTACAGTAACACCTAATGATTCAATATACCTAGGAATTAAAGTTTTAGGACCACAAACTTTAACTTCTGCTCCTTGCATTTGCAATGCGTAAATATTAGAAAGAGCTACTCTAGAATGCAGAATATCACCTACAATAACCACTTTTTTTCCTGCTACGTCTCCTAGTTTTTCTCTAATAGAATAACTATCTAATAGCGCTTGTGTAGGATGTTCGTGAGCACCATCACCAGCGTTTACAATACTCGCTTTAACATTATTAGATAAAAAATGGGCTGCTCCAGGAGTAGCATGACGCATGACCACCATATCTACTTTCATGGAAAGAATGTTGTTGACAGTATCAATTAATGTTTCTCCTTTTTTTACAGATGATTGTGCTGCCGAAAAACTAATTACATCGGCTGAAAGTCTTTTTTGAGCTAATTCAAAAGAAAGCTTGGTACGGGTACTATTTTCGAAAAAGATATTGGCAATAGTAATATCACGCAAAGAAGGTACTTTCTTTATAGGTCGGTTAATAACTTCTTTAAAATGATCTGCTGTTTCAAAAATAAGGTCAATATCATTCTTGTTAATGTATTTGATACCTAATAAATGATTTACGCTTAATTCTTTCATTCTTTTTCGATTAAATATTTTATAAGATTAACTCTTGAATGGTCTAATTTGTAATTAAATAAACACCGTCTTCACCATCTTTCTCTTTCCAGTTTACCTTCACTTTTTCATCATTAATAGCATCGACTTGTCTGCCTCTATAGTCTGGTTGAATAGGTAAATTGCGACTAAAACGTCTGTCAATTAAAACGAGTAATTCAATTTCTGATGGTCTCCCAAAAGATTGAATCGCTGTCAACGCAGCACGAATACTTCTTCCTGTAAACAAAACATCATCAATAAAAATGACTTTTTTGTTTTCGACAATAAAATTGATTTTAGTTTTATTTGCTTCTAAAGGCTTATCGGTTCTACGAAAATCATCTCTAAAAAAGGTGATGTCTAAATAACCCAACATGATTTCAGGCGTATTGTATTCCTTTTCTAGAATTTCCTTTAAACGTTCAGCCATAAAAGTTCCTCTAGGCTGAATCCCTACTATAATTGTATCCTTAAAATCGAGATGTTTTTCAACTAATTGACAAGCCAAACGGTGTAGAATGATGTTGACTTCTTTTGAATTAAGTAAAACTTTTTGAGTCATAGTAAGATATAATGTTTGGTTGTGCAAATATACAAATTCAAATGTATGATTTCTAAAATAAAGACGGAGAAAATGCATCTCATAATTTCACAACTCTTTAATATAATTATATAATTAGGTCCACACACTAACTTTGTAATTTTACTTTATCAAAATTTAACACTTAAAATCAAAATCATGAGAAATAAATTAACTCGATTATTAATGCTAAGCATAGTATTATTTTCATTCACAAGTTGCGAAGTTGTAGGCGGAATATTTAAAGCAGGAATGGGTGTAGGTATCTTTATTGTGATTGCAATTATTGCCTTAGTTATTTTTGTAGGCGCAAAAATGTTTGGAAAAAAATAAAATCATAAAAAACTCCTGTAAATTTAATTACAGGAGTTACTATTTTAGTATATCAATAAACAATTGTTTATTTAGCGTACATTTTTGTTCTTAATTCTTGTGTTTTCTCGTCATCTAGATACTCATCAAAAGTCATATAGCTATCAATTGCGCCGTTAGGTGTCAACTCTACTACTCTGTTACCAACCGTTTGTGCAAATTCGTGGTCATGAGTGGTAAAAATAACCGATCCTTTAAAGTTTTTCAAAGAGTTGTTAAATGCGGTAATCGACTCTAAGTCCAAGTGATTTGTAGGTTCATCTATCATCAAAACGTTAGCTCTTTCCATCATCATTCGGGACATCATACAACGTACTTTTTCTCCTCCTGATAACACTCTACATGTTTTTAATGCTTCTTCTCCAGAGAAAATCATTTTACCTAAAAAGCTACGAATATTTACTTCATCACGTTCTTCCTCTGTTTTAACCCATTGACGTAACCAGTCTACAAGAGATAAATCATTTTCAAAAAAAGCGTGATTTTCAACTGGTAAATAGGCTTGATTAGTTGTTACACCCCAATCATAGTTTCCAGTGTCTGCTTTTCTATTTCCATTTAATATTTCATAAAAAGCAGTTGTAGCTCGAGAATCTTTAGAAAATAATACAATCTTATCTCCTTTTGCCATATTCAAATCTACACCTTTAAATAAAAGTTCACCATCAATAGAAGCGCTTAGATTTTGGATGTTTAAAATTTGATCTCCCGCTTCACGTTCTTGGTCAAATATAATTGCCGGATAACGACGACTTGAGGGTTTAATCTCTGAAATATTCAATTTCGAAATCATTTTTTTACGAGAAGTAGCTTGCTTAGATTTGGCAACATTGGCACTAAAACGACGAATAAACTCTTCCAGCTCTTGTTTCTTTTCTTCGGCTTTCTTGTTTTGTTGTGCGCGTTGCTTAGCTGCTAATTGACTAGACTCATACCAGAAAGTATAATTACCTGAATAATGATTTATTTTACTAAAATCAATATCCGAAATATGCGTACAAACTGAATCTAAAAAGTGACGGTCATGCGATACAACAATTACCGTGTTTTCATAATTTGCTAAAAAGTTTTCTAACCAAGCAATGGTTTCAAAATCCAAATCATTGGTAGGCTCATCCATGATCAATAAATCCGGGTTTCCAAATAAAGCTTGCGCCAAAAGGACACGAACTTTTATTTTCCCCTCAAGATCTCCCATCAAGTTATAATGATGTTCCTCACCTATACCTAAATTAGATAACATTGAAGCAGCATCTGAGTCGGCATTCCAACCATTCATCTCTTCAAACTGTACTTGTAACTCCCCTATTCTATCCGCATTCTTATCGTTATAGTCTAAGTAAAGTTCGTCCATTTCTTTCTTAACAGCATACAAAACTTTGTTTCCCATTATTATGGTTTCCAAAACAGTGTGCTCATCAAACATATTGTGGTTTTGGTTTAAAACCGACATACGTTTACCTGGTTCAAGATGAATATGTCCTGAAGTAGGATCCATCTCACCTGAAATTATTTTAAGAAATGTTGATTTTCCAGCACCATTGGCTCCAATAACCCCATAAATATTACCGTGTGTAAAGGTGGTATTTACTTCGTCAAATAGGATTCTTTTTCCAAATTGTACTGATAAATTATTAACTGTTAACATGAATGTCTTTTTATAAATTTGTGCAAAATTACAAAAAAAATACGGATTCTAAGAATTGCTTTACGCTTTAAATACACCCCTCAAATTTCTTAATTTTATAAGTTTACCAACCGTTATAAATAGATATAAATCAATCAAATGCTTCAAAAACTATACATTGTATAATTTTATCAAGTTTTTTTTAAATATATTTTTTTTTGATAGCCTTTAAATATACATTTACGTTCGAACTAATAAGCTATTTTAAAACTAATCACTAACTATTATGAATTCAGAAAATGTACAAACCAAATGGGGACAATTCATCTCGCTGATCATTGTTTTCTTTTTTTGGGGTTTTGTTGGGTCTGCTAATGACATACTAATACCCGTATTCAAAAAAGTATTTACATTATCTCAGGTACAATCACAGTTAGTAGCCTGGGCATTTTATGTAGCCTACTTTGTAGGATCAATTATCTTTTTCTTGATTTCATTAAAAGTAGATGTTTTACAAAAATTTGGATACAAAAAAACATTATCAGCAGGTTTGTTACTATCAGCAGTTGGATCATTCTTATTTGTACCCGCAGCTACAATGCAAAGTTTTCCTTTTTTCTTGACTGCCTTATTTACAGTAGGTCTTGGATTTTCTATTCAGCAAATTGTAGCGAATCCATTAGCAATTAAAATGGGAAGTCCCTCTACTGGCGCACACCGCTTGACTTTAGCTGGTGGAATCAATTCATTTGGAACTACAATTGGTGCCATTTTATTAGGAATAGCATTATTTGGAATGGGGAATGATAAAAAAACAACCCTTTCTCTTGAAGATATAAAATTACCCTTCATCATTTTAGGGATAGCGTTTATTGTGGTTGCCATTTTTATGAATTTTTCTAAAATTGAAAATCCTACAAAAATTGAAAAAACAATTATAAATGAAGGTACAGATAAATTCCGAATTCTAGATTACCCACAGTTGTACTTAGGAATGTTAGGGATTTTTATATATGTAGGAACTGAGGTAACTATAATTAGCAACCTACCGGCATTGCTACATACTGCCGAGTTTGGCCGAATTCTAGAAGATGCCATTTCTCCTTTTATCGCTTTATATTGGGGAAGTTTAATGATTGGCCGCTGGAATGGCGGTGTGAATGTATTTAATACTTCAAACCTTGTCAACACAGCGCTTAAATTTATCGTACCCGCAATAGCATTTGGAGTTATAATTGGAGCCAACGTTTTTGCACAACATGATGTTTCTTCCTTTTATATTTACCCAATCTGGATTTTACTATTTATTGGAGTAAGTTTTGTAGGTGGTAAAAATGCTGGAAAAACATTGATGCTTTTTGGTCTTTCTGGATTATTAATGATGTTTGCAGGTCTCGTATGTACCGATACTGAAATTGCTAAATTCTTCTTTATATCTGGAGGGCTATTCTTATCAATTATGTGGCCTTCTATTTTTGATTTAGCTATAGCGGGATTAGGAAAAAATACTGGTAAAGCATCTTCTTTCTTAATCATGATGATTCTTGGAGGAGGAGTTATTCCGCTAATTCAAGGAAGTATTTGCGATATCGATCTTACTAGTCCTAATGGAATATTTGGTATTTCATGGACGCATTTCTCTTATGTAATTCCGTTACTTGGTTTTGCATATTTAGGATGGTACGGTTTTTACTGCCCTAAAATTTTAAAAAGACAAGGAATTAACCATGTCGAAACCGAAGGCGGAGGGCATTAATGATAAACTAACACATCAAAACCATCAAATCTACTTTGATGGTTTTTTTATGGCATCAATTTTGAAATCATAGCTTATATAAAATATATTTGTCTAAAATTAGCATTATGAAAAAAACAATACTCTTATTCACTTTTATACTATTTATCGCTTCCTGTGGGGTTAAAAAAACTCAAAACTTATTAAGTGAAGGTGATTATGATGCCGCTATTGATCGCGCTGTAGAAGGTTTGCGTTCCAATAAAAATGCTAAAGGAAAACAAGATTATGTTTATTTACTTGAAGAGGCTTTCGCCAAAGCTAAAGAACGTGACTTACGCAATTTAGACTTACTTGCTAAAGATGGGAATCCGCGTAACTATGAAGTGATTTACAAAACGTACTTACAATTAAACAACCGTCAAGATAGAATCAGACCCATACTTCCTTTGCCATTATTGAATAAAGGTAGAAATGCTTATTTTCCTTTCGACAATTATAATGACAAGATTATCTCTAGTAGAAATACTTTATCTAAATATTTATACGATAATTCAAAAGCATTAATGCTTACCAATGACAAATTAATATTTCGTCGTGCTTACGATGATTTGAATTATTTGAACCAAATTAACCCCAACTATAAGGACGTTGTTAAATTAATGGATGAAGCACAATTCAAAGGAACTGATTTTGTTAATATTGCTTTAAAGAATGAAACAAATATGGTTATTCCAACACGTTTGCAGCAAGATTTACTTGATTTTAGCACTTACGGAATGAATGAAAAATGGACAATCTACCATAATGTGAAACAAAAAGGCGTTAACTACGATTATGGACTAATTATAAATTTTACCAACATTATGATTAGCCCTGAACAAGTTAAAGAGAATGTTTTTTACAAAGAAAAACAAATTAAGGACGGCCTTAAAACACTACTTGATAATAGAGGAAAAGTGGTAAAAGACAGCCTAGGAAATGCAATAAAAATTGATAATTTTAAAACTGTAAAAGCACGAATTTATGAGTCTAACCAGTTTAAAGCTTGCCAGGTCACGGCCAACGTTGATTATGTAAACCTGAAAACTAACCAGCTATTACAATCGTTTCCTATAAACAGTGAGTTTATTTTTCAAAATAGTTATGCAACTTTTAAAGGAGATAGAAGAGCTTCTGATGAGGAGTATAACGCGTATTTTGACCGTGACTACTTACCATTCCCTACAAATGAGCAGATGGTTTTTGATACTGGTGAAGACTTAAAAAATAAAGTGAAAAATATTATCCGAAACAACCGACTCGGAAATTAATTTTAAAACTCACTAATAAGCAGCTCTTTAAGACTACAATCTTAAAGAGCTATTTTGTTTTTAATAACATCCTACTTTAATTTTGTGATAATTTTTTTTTTTTAATCAATGTATTATATTAATATGTACTTTTGCAGTAATGAAAAATAAAAGTTTACATATAACTTCTATCTCACGGATAAAATTGACTCCTGCTTCGCCCGAAGTACGGACACTATCATTATAGTGTTTATTTAAGTCATTCGATTTTATTCATTTTTTCATTTTCCTGTTTTGAAATTCCAACTGTATTCCATTGGATTTACATATCCAAAAACCTGTATTATAACTGTATTGATACCATTTTTAACTAAATGTTATTCAATTACTTATACTCGTTTATTAAATAATAAATCGGTAACTTTCAGTCGTATTTCTGCTACTATCAAACAATCATTTTTAACTCAAAAATTCATCTTTTAAAATGAATATCTCCATTATTATAGCACAGGAAGAACATTTTAAGTACGCACAAGTTATATGCGATACCATAGAATCATCTGCCCTATTGAGAGGAACCGGAATAGCCAAACGTACCCCAGAATACATCCAGAAAAAGATGGAAAATCAAGATGCCGTAATTGCACTAGTTGATGGTATTTTTGCAGGTTTTTGTTATATCGAAAGCTGGCAAGAAAGCAACTATGTCGCGCACTCTGGATTGATTGTACATCCTGATTTTAGAAACCTTGGCTTAGCCAAAAAGATTAAATCTAAAGTATTTGAATATTCATTGAAGAAGTATCCCAATGCAAAAGTATTCGGAATCACAACTGGTTTAGCAGTAATGAAAATCAACTCTGAACTAGGCTATAAACCGGTGCCGTTTTCGGAGTTAACCACCGATCCTAGTTTCTGGAAAGGCTGCCAGACGTGTACTAATTACGAAATCCTAAAAAGTAAAGACAATAAAATGTGCTTGTGTACTGGAATGTTGTATGATCCAAAAGAGAAACCAAAAGTACCGCCAAAACATACGTTCAATACCCGGATTTGGAACCGATTGAAAAAAATAAAGCAAGCGCTTTTCTTAGAAGATTAATTCCTAGTCCTCCCAGAAAAATAGGGAGATATAACAGGGAAATACCGAGAAGCATAGAATAATTAATTAAAATAGTAACCCAATAAACGTCCATTCCTTCAGAAAGGTCGTTGGGAATAAAAATAAAATCAAAATGAAAAAAGTTGTATTAGCATATAGTGGCGGTTTAGACACATCCTACTGCCTTAAATATTTAAAAAACGAAAAAGGATACGAAGTTCACACTGTTTTAATCAATACCGGTGGATTTGATGACGAAGAATTAAAAGCAATCGAAGAAAGAGCCTACGAGCTAGGAAGCGCCAAACACGCTAATCTAACCATCGTGGACAAATACTACGACAAAGCCATTAAATATTTAATTTATGGGAATGTTTTAAAGAACAACACCTACCCATTATCAGTAAGTGCTGAGAGAGTTTTTCAAGCGATTGAAGCTATTAAATACGCCAAATCTATTGGTGCAGAGGCTATCGCACACGGTAGCACAGGCGCAGGAAATGACCAAATCCGTTTTGATTTAATTTTCCACACCATCGCTCCCGAAATCGAAATCATCACGCCTATTCGTGACTTGAAACTTTCTAGACAAGAAGAAGTCGATTATTTATCAAAAAACGGCGTGCATTACTCTTGGGAAAAAGCGCAATATTCAATCAATAAAGGACTTTGGGGAACAAGTGTTGGCGGTAAAGAAACGTTGACTTCGCACCAAGCATTACCGAGTGAGGCTTATCCTTCTCAATTAACAAAGGAAGGCGAAGAAAAAGTAACACTTGAATTCAAACAAGGAGAAATTGTTGCCGTAAATGGTAAAAAAGACAAACCCTCTAATAATATCGTTGCTTTAGAAAAATTAGCAAATGCGTACGCCATAGGTCGTGATACCCACGTAGGTGATACAATTATCGGGATCAAAGGAAGAGTTGGTTTTGAAGCCGCTGCTCCGTTAATTATCATCAAAGCGCATCATTTACTTGAGAAACACACGCTTGGTAAATGGCAACAATACTGGAAAGAGCAACTAGGTAACTGGTACGGAATGTTATTTCACGAAGGACAATTTCTTGATCCTGTAATGCGTAACATCGAGGCGTTTCTTGAAGATACTCAAAAAACAGTAAATGGAATCGTGACTGTTTCCTTGAAACCGTATCATTTTTCGCTTGACGGAATCAAATCGGATAATGACTTGATGACAAATAGTTTTGGACAATATGGCGAAATGAACAATGCCTGGACTTCGGATGATGCGAAAGGATTTATCAAAATTTTAGGTAACGCCCAAAACATTTATTCAGCAGTAAACAACGAAACTTACGAATAAGATAAAGTATATTTTTTGGAGCAGAAACATTTTGTTCCTCAAGAAATCCAGTCCCACTTTCCGTTACAATCTTTTCCTTTTTCAAAAAAAAGGAAAAGGATTTTCACTACAATCGGGGCTAATTAAGAACATTTTGATTTATCAAGATGTTTCTCAAAATAAGAAAGTTGAAGCTATAAAATTTAGACTTCGAAAAACTTTCTAACCATTAAGAAATTAAGTTTCATTAAGCTTAATTTGCCTTAATTCCTTAATGGTTAGAAAATAAAAATGTTTTAAAATTTAGATTGCGTTTTTGATAAACAAACAATCTTAAAAATAAAAATTATGATTAACATAGGAATAATAGGAGGATCAGGATACACAGCAGGAGAATTAATAAGAATCTTGATGTTTCACCCTAATGCAAAAATTGATTTTGTTTACAGCACCACAAATGCTGGAAAACCCTTATCTGTTGCGCATCAAGATCTAATGGGAGATATCGAAATGAATTTCACCGATACTGTGAACCCCAATGTTAATGTACTTTTTCTTTGTTTGGGACACGGCAAGTCGATTTCATTTTTAAAAGAAAATCAGTTTGCAAGTCACACAAAAATAATCGACTTAGGGAATGATTTCCGTCTTATCAACAACAAAGAGTTCGACGGAAAATCTTTTGTTTACGGATTACCGGAACTAAATAAAACCAGCATTAAAAACGCCAACTATATCGCCAATCCAGGTTGTTTTGCAACCGCCATCCAACTGGCATTATTGCCACTAGCTGCTGACGGATTGTTGAGCGAAGATGTGCACATTAACGCGACAACTGGAAGTACTGGGGCAGGTGTAAGTTTATCAGCTACTTCACATTTTAGTTGGAGAAACAACAATTTCTCGCATTACAAAGCTTTCGACCACCAACATTTGGGCGAAATAAACCAAAGCATCAATCAATTGCAAGCATCGTATGCCAACGAATTGATTTTTGTACCCAACAGGGGAGATTTCCCTAGAGGGATTTTTGCTACGCTGTACACAAAATCAGAGGAAAGTTTAGAAGAACTGCTTACAAAATACCAAGCGTTTTATAAAGACCAACCCTTTGTAACTGTTACCACTGAAAACATCAACATGAAGCAAGTAGTGCAAACCAACAAATGCATTATCAGTTTAATGAAAAAAGGAAACCGGGTTTTGATCACCTCAGTGATTGATAATTTACTAAAAGGCGCCTCTGGACAAGCCGTTCAAAACATGAACCTCATGTTTGGACTGGACGAAACCACAGGGTTGCATTTGAAACCATCAGGTTTCTAAAAAATTGTTTCAAGTTTAAAGTTTCATGTTTTACGCGAACTTGAAACTTTAAACCTTAAACTAAAAAAACAAAAAACCATGAACTTATTTGACGTTTACCCATTATACCCTATCACTCCTGTAAAAGCACTTGACTGCACCATTACAGACGACAAAGGAATCGAATATTTAGATTTATACTCTGGTCACGGAGTGATATCTATCGGACATACGCAACCGTATTACGTTGCTAAAGTTAAAGAGCAGTTGGACAAATTGAGTTTTTACTCGAATGCGATTCAGAATCCATTGCAAGTGGAACTAGCGGACAAACTAGGCAAACTTTCTGGCTATACCGATTACAGTTTGTTTTTATGTTCATCTGGTGCCGAAGCAAATGAAAATGCTTTAAAAATGGCCTCTTTTCATACTAACAAAGCAAGAGTAGTCTCTTTTGAAAACGCTTTTCACGGACGTACGTCTGCTGCTGTGGCGACAACGGATAATCCGAAAATTGTTGCACCTATCAATGCACAACAAGTAGTGACTTTCCTGCCATTGAACCAAATCGATTTGGTAGAAGCCGAATTGAAAAAAGGAGATGTGGCTTGCGTAATCATTGAGCCTATTCAAGGTGTAGGTGGTCTAGACCAAGGAACAACCGAATTCTTTCAAGCACTCGAAAAAATATGTAAAGCACATGATGTGGTTTTAATTATGGATGAGGTACAATCTGGTTTTGGAAGAAGCGGGAAGTTTTTTGCACACCAATTTCACGGCATTACACCAGATATTATTTGCATGGCAAAAGGTATGGGGAATGGTTTCCCGATTGGTGGTATTTTAATTGCTCCTCATTTCAAAGCAAGCTACGGATTGCTAGGAACTACTTTTGGTGGTAGTCATTTGGCTTGTGCTGCAAGTATCGCTGTTCTTGAAGTAATGGAAAAAGAAAACTTGATGGCAAACGCTACCAAAGTTGAAGCTTATTTCTTGGAAGCGATTAAAATAATACCCGAAATTATTAAAGTAAAAGGAAGAGGATTGATGCTTGGAGTCGAATTTGATTTTGACGTAAGCGCTTTGAGAAAGAAAATGATTATCGAAAAACACATTTTCACCGGTGGAGCAAACAATAAAAACTTATTGAGAATTCTACCTCCTTTGACGATTACTACTGATGCTATTGATACTTTTATAGTGGCTTTGCAGGAATCGTTGGCAGAGTTGAAGTAGTTTCTTAAGTTTTTGAGTTGCTGAGTTTGAGACATAAACTAAAATCTGCGTAAAAATAATTGCACGCAGATTTTAAAATATTTTAAATATTTACTGAAATACACCCCGGTCAAACAGGTGTAATTTAAAGAATATAATCAAAGATAGTGTGCGTGAGGGATAGCAGTGAAGCTCTTTTTTTATCAATTGCCACGGGTTTTAACCCGTGGTAATTGATAAAAAAAAGCGGGAACGAATAGCCCGACCCGATAGGGACACGCCCAAAAAAATATAAATAAAATGAGCAAAATACTTCCAATCGAAAAGAGAAATGCTGTTTTAAGTACAATGGCAGTACTTTTAGGGCAAGAAAGAGCGAACCTTAAAGCAGTAAACCAACAGGATCTAAGCAATTATTCTGGAGATGATTTGGCTATGGAAAAGCGTTTGCTTGTTGATGACGCGAAGATTGACGGAATGATTTTGTCATTACAGCAATTAACGAGTCAGGAAGATCCTGTGGGTAAAGTCCGTTTTGATTTTACACACGAAAACGGAATGAAAATCAGCAATAAAACAGCTGCTTTTGGAACAATTTTGATCATTTATGAATCGCGTCCAGACGTAACAGTAGAAGCAGGTGGAATTGCTTTTAAGTCGGGAAACAAGATTTTATTGAAAGGCGGAAAAGAGTCTTTGCTGTCTAATTTAAAGATTGTGAGTCTTTGGCATCAAGCGCTAAAAGATAATGATGTTGCTACTTCATGGGTGGAATATTTGAATTATGACCGCACCGAAACACAGGCTTTTTTAGAAAACCCAACACAAAAAGTGGACTTGATTGTACCTCGTGGTGGCGAACAATTAATCGCTTTCACAAAGAAGCACGCTACCTGTCCCGTTATTGTAAGTGGTCGCGGAAACAACTTTGTATACGTAAATAAGGAGGCCGATTTAGAAAAAGCAATAGCAATAATAATTAACGGAAAGACCTCAAATATATCCGTTTGCAACGCTTTGGATAAAGTATTAATTGATACCAACGTTCCAAACTGGGAGATTTTTGCAAAACAATTAGTGACAGAATTACAGCTGTTTAATGTAACCGTTTTAGGAGATGCAGCTGTTGCAAAAGCGACTGGAATAAAAGCAATAGAGTCCGATTTGATTTGGTACGAAGAGTTTTTAGATCATAAAATTGTAATTGGCGCGACCAATTCTGATCAAGAAGCGATTGACAAAATCAACAAATATTGTGGCGGACATTCGGCTTCTATAATTACAGAAAATAACGCAATCGCGCAGGAGTTTATGGATAACGTAGACACGGCAGCCGTTTATCAAAATGCCTCTACCCGATTTACCGATGGAGGACAATTTGGACTTGGTGGCGAACTCGCAATAAGCACAGATAAACTGCACCAACGTGGACCAATAGGATTGCAGCATTTGGTGACTAATAAATGGTATGTGTACGGAGAAGGACAGATAAGGTAGTTCAAAATAGGCTTTCGGCTATGAGCTGTGGGCTATTTAAAAAGGCGTTGTTAAAATCGATCCCTTTAAAAAATTAATTTATTTACAAAGCTAAAAGCCCATTGCTGATAGCTGTATGCCCAAAGCTCAAAATTATGGCTAAAAAAAGAATATTACTAAAAATAGGTACCAATACCTTAACCAGAGAAACCAATCATATTTCGAGAGGAAAGATTGAGGATATTGGAATGCAAATTGCAGCTTTGAACGAAGAATATGAGTTTATCATTGTAAGCTCAGGCGCTATTGCTGCTGCAAAACAATTTGTGAAATTGGAGAGCAAAGGCAAAGAAATAGTGGTTAAACAAGCGTTGGCTTCTATAGGACAACCACATTTAATGCGGATCTTCCATGAAAATTTTAGTGATTTAGGATTGCTGACTTCGCAGTGTCTACTCTCCTATTCCGACTTTGAAAAAGACCAGTCAAAAGTAAATATTGTCAATACGATTAATGTTTTAGTGGAGAATAATTACATTCCGATTATTAATGAAAATGATACTGTTGCAACGGATGAAATTCGGTTTGGTGACAACGATAAATTAGCGGCATTAGCGGCAGTTTTATTAAAAGTAGACATACTAATCATAGCTACTAATACAAATGGAATATACACAAAATCGTCTATTCATGACGCTGTACCGGAAACGATTACTTTAGTTACAGACCTACAACTTCTAGACAAAGAAGTAGGCGATGCTAAATCATCACAAGGAACCGGTGGCATGCAATCTAAGATAGAAGCTGCTGCAATTGCAAAAGCAGCTAATATTGAGACTTGGGTTGTGAATGGTTTAAATGATAATTTCATTTTGAATGCGATAAACAACAGCATTCCTTTTACCAAGATCGTGTAACGAAAAATGGTACGCAGATGACGCGGATTCGCTATGGCGAAAACGCTGATAAAAACAGATTTTAAAATATGGAATTACTACATGCAAACTTAACAGATGCTATCATTAAGACTTTTTACGAGGTTTATAATGAACTTGGATATGGTTTTTTGGAAAAAGTATATCAAAATGCCTTATTTTTAGAATTGAAAAATAAAGGATATCAAGTTGAAGCTCAAAAGAAAATCAAAGTTTACTACAAAGGAACTGAAGTTGGCGAATATTACGCTGATTTAATAGTAGAGAACCTAATTATTCTTGAATTAAAAGCAGTAGATTATATTGTTAAAGATTTTGAAAACCAAATTTTGAATTACTTAAGAAGCACAGATTGCGAAGTAGGTTTACTTCTCAATTTTGGCAAAAAACCAGAATTTAGAAGGAAAATATTTGAAAACAATAGAAAAAAATAAATCCGCCGCATGAGCAGCGTAAAAGAAAAATAGAAAACATTTAAAAAAATCCGCACTTATCCGTGTCTTCGCGATAGCGAATCCGTTTAATCAGTGTCTAATAAAACAGATTATGAATTACACTTCAATAAAAGATATCGACTCCCTCTCTAAATGGGTAAAGTCGGCAATTAAAATTAAGAGCAACCCGCTTAAAAACAAAAAATTAGGTAAAAACAAAACATTAGGAATGTTGTTTTTTAATCCAAGTTTGAGAACGCGTTTGAGCACACAAAAGGCAGCTTTGAACCTAGGGATGAACGTCATGGTGATGAATTTTACTAATGAAGGTTGGACACTAGAGTTTGAAGACGGTGCAGTAATGAACCAAGGCGCTTCGGAGCATATCAAAGAAGCTGCAGAAGTAGTGTCTCAATATTGTGATATCATTGCTGTAAGGGCTTTTGCTGGTCTAGTCGACAAGGAAAAAGACAATGCCGAAACGGTTATGGCTGGATTCTTAAAATACGCGACTGTGCCTATCGTGAATATGGAAGGCTGCACGGGTCACCCTCTGCAAGCCCTTGCTGACGCCATCACAATGGAAGAACATAAGACAGCATACAAACCAAAAGTCGTATTATCATGGGCGCCACATCCTAAAGCTTTACCGCAGGCAGTTGCTAATTCTTTTGTAGAAATGATGCAGTTGCAAGATGCCGATTTTGTAATTACACATCCAGAAGGCTACGAACTAAATCCTGAAATCACGAAGAATTCAATAATAGAATACGATCAAAATAAAGCATTCGAAAATGCCGATTTTATTTACACTAAAAACTGGAGTAATTACAACGACTACGGCAAAATCACCAACAGTGATCCAAGTTGGACGGTAACCGCAGAAAAGATGGCACTTACAAATAATGCTAAATTCATGCATTGTTTGCCTGTGCGTCGTAATGTTGTAGTAGCTGACGAAGTATTGGACAGCGAAAACTCAATTGTAATCGAACAAGCCAATAACAGAACCTATGCGGCACAATTGGTGCTTCAAAAAATACTAATCCCCCTAGCCCCCAAAGGGGGAATAAAAACAAAAAAGTCTAAAAAGAAAAAATAATGACTATACCGTTAGAAAACTCCAACATATCAATTTTGGGAGGGCTGCGTAAATTAGTAACCCTTGTGAAAATTGGTGGAAACATCATTGATGACGCCCAAGAACTCAAACAATTTTTAGTGGATTTCTCTAAAATTGAAGGCTATAAAGTACTGGTGCATGGTGGCGGAAAGTCAGCTACCAAAATGGCACAAAGTATTGGTCTGGTTCCGCAAATGATTGACGGTCGCCGTATTACTGATAACGCTATGCTGGAGGTTGTAGTCATGATTTATGCAGGACAAATCAATAAAAATATTGTGGCTCAACTGCAAGGGAATAATACAAATGCGATGGGATTTTCTGGAGCGGATGGAAATTTAATTCAGTCCGATAAAAGAAACCATCCTACAATCGATTACGGTTTTGTGGGTGATGTAAAGTCAGTCAACACTCCCCTACTATCAACGTTATTAGAGAGCGGTATCGTTCCCGTTTTTTGCGCGATTACCCACGATAAAAACGGACAATTATTAAACACAAATGCCGATACGATTGCTAGCGAATTATCGATAGCGTTATCCGAAGTATTTGATGTAACTTTGAATTATTGTTTTGAGAAACCAGGCGTATTATTTGATTCAGAAGATGATTCGTCTGTAATATTAAACATGAATGCCGACTTATACTCAAAATTAAAAGAAGAAAAAGCCATTCATTCCGGGATGATTCCAAAACTAGATAATTGCTTTAATAGCTTATCTAAAGGAGTTCAGAAAATACGAATTGGTCACCATAGCATGTTACAAAATAACGAAGCTATTTGCACAACAATCCAACTTTAAAAGTTAAACACAAATTACACAGATTTGCACAAATTAATCTGAGCTAATTTGAGTAATCTGTGTTAAAAAATTAGAATAAATGAAAAACAAAGAAACACTTACTCAAGAAGCGATTGCCTTATTAAAAAACCTGATTGAAACTCAGTCTTTTTCTAGTGAAGAAGAAAATACTGCAGTCTTAATCGAAAACTGGTTTGCGATAAACGAAATTCCGTTTGAGAGAGAAAATAACAATATTTGGGCCTACAATAAGACATTTGATAAAAGCAAACCAACACTTTTACTGAACTCACACCACGACACCGTGCGACCCAATCAGGCGTACACTAAAGACCCACTGAAAGCCATTGTAGAAGACGGAAAACTATACGGTTTAGGGAGTAATGATGCTGGTGGTTGCTTGGTTTCTCTATTGGCAACTTTCGTACATTTTTATGCCGCAGAAAATTTACCTTATAATATTGTAATCGTAGCTTCGGCTGAAGAAGAAAGCAGCGGTAAAAATGGCTTAAATAGTGTTTTAAAACATTTACCCGAGTTAGAGTGTGCCATCGTAGGTGAACCTACATTAATGCAATTGGCTATAGCCGAAAAAGGATTACTAGTTTTGGATGTAAAAATCAAAGGTACACCCAGTCATGCGGCACATCAAAATGAAGACAATACTTTGTACAAAACAATTCCCGTGATGGAATGGTTTAAGAATTATACATTCGACAAAGTATCTGATCAGTTAGGACCAGTAAAAATGACCGTTACGCAAATCAATGCGGGAAAACAGCATAATGTGGTTCCTTCAGAATGCGATATCGTTGTTGATATTCGCGTAAACGATTGCTATACCAATCACGAAGTTCTGGCAATTGTAAAAGAACACGTAAATGCCGAGGTTACGCCACGCTCTATGAATTTAAGTTCCTCGTCTATTCCCGAATCGCATGGATTAGTACAAGCCGGAATCGCTTTAGGACGCACCACTTATGGCTCTCCTACCCTTTCTGACCAATCGGTTTTGAGCTGTAAATCATTGAAATTAGGACCTGGAGATACGCTGCGGTCACACTCAGCAGATGAATTTATATATGTAAACGAAATCGAAGAAGGAATCGACTTGTACATCAAAATACTAGGCGATTTTTTAAAGCAATAGAATAATTAGGAGCAATTTCCCGCTATCCGCTTTATCTTTTCCTGCTTAAGAAAGCAAGAAAAGGATGCCGCTTCTATCAGGGCTAGAATTAAGTGCACTGATAAAACATTTGCGACTCTCTGGGCGACCTTCTAGAAGCTCTGCGAAACAAAAAATATAAACAAAGCGACAACATAAAAACTTGAAACTTTAAATAATAGAAAAAAAGCTTTGCGACTCTCTGGGCAACCTACGAGAATCTCTGCGAAATAAAAAACAATAGTTAAGCTTCAACCAAAACTTGAAACTTTAAACCTGAAACAAAAATAAAATATGAAACTTTGGGAAAAAGGAATACCTACTGATAAACAAATCGAACATTTCACTGTTGGAAACGACCGTGAATTGGATTTGGTTTTAGCAAAATACGATGCCTTGGGTTCTATCGCTCACGCTAAAATGCTAGGAAGCATTGGTTTATTAACCACTACCGAAACTGATTCATTAGTAGTTGCTCTAAACGAAATCATTGCTGATGTAGCCGCTGGAAATTTCGAAATCGAAGATTCATTTGAAGATGTACATTCGAAAATCGAATATTTATTGACGGTAAAACTAGGAGATGCGGGTAAAAAAATACATACCGCACGTTCTCGTAACGATCAAGTTTTAGTGGATGTCAATTTGTATTTGAAAGATGTTGTTATCGAAATGAAAACGCAAGTAAAATCACTTTTTGATTTGTTAATGGAATCTGCTGAGAAGTACCAAAACGTTTTATTACCTGGATATACGCACCTGCAAATCGCGATGCCGTCCTCGTTCGGAATGTGGTTTTCTGCCTATGCGGAGACTTTGATTGACGATATCACCATGTTGAACGCGGCTTTAAAAGTAGTCGATCAAAATCCGTTAGGTTCTGCTGCAGGATATGGTAGCTCCTTCCCTATTGATCGTACTTTTACGACAAAGGAATTAGGATTCGAAACTTTAAAATATAACTCTGTAGCCGCTCAAATGAGCCGTGGAAAATCAGAGAAAACACTGGCTTTTGCCATGAGTAGCGTGGCTGCAACTTTAGCGAAGTTTTCTATGGATGTGTGCTTATACATGAGTCAGAATTTTGATTTTATCGGTTTACCGGCGCATTTAACTACTGGCTCGAGTATTATGCCGCACAAGAAAAATCCCGATGTATTCGAATTAATTCGTGGAAAATGCAACAAAATTCAAGCCTTGCCTTATGAAATCACTTTAATTACTAATAACCTTCCTAGTGGTTACCATAGAGATTTGCAGCTATTAAAAGAAGGATTATTTCCAGCCATTCAAAACTTGCAAGCTTGTTTAGACATTGCTATTTTTTCAATCAAAGACATTAAAGTAAAAGACAATATCCTAGCCGATAAAAAATACAATTATTTGTTTACAGTAGACACTTTAAACGAAATGGTGGTTGCAGGAATGCCTTTTAGAGATGCCTATAAAGCCGTTGCCGAACAATTAGAAAATGGAACCTACGCATCTCCAAAAGAAACTAAACATACGCATGAAGGAAGTATAAACAACCTTTGTTTAGCAGAGATAAAAGAGAAAATGACAAAAGCTTTATAAACTACTAAAATCCATTCCAAACCGAATGGATTTTTTTTTTAAATTAAATGATCACAAACAATATAAACGAATATAATTTATACATATATTTGATCTTAGCTAACTAAAAAACCATTTATGAACCGATTTGAAGAACAAAATACACAGGAACTTTTTGACCAAAATTTTCTGACTGAATCCCAACTTACCCAAGTTAAAGCTTATCGAAACCTACGGATTTTTTCTCTGCATGGAGAGTTAAAACTATTTTTATATCTTTCAGTTTTGTCATTTACAACAGGAATTGGAGTATTAATTTATCAAAATATAGATACGATTGGTCATGTTGCCATTTTAGCTATTTTATTAGCAGTGACCGTTGTTTGCTACTTTTTCAGTTTCAAGAATGCAAATGGATTTCAAAAGGGTGAAACTAGTTTTGAAAATCCCATTTATGATTATATTATACTAGCGGCATTGCTACTCAGTTGTATTTTTATAGGCTATTTACAATTTCAATACACGGCTTTTGGTACACACTACGGTTTAGCAACTTTAATTCCTACCGCCATTGGTCTGTTTTGCGCTTATTACTTTGATAATAAAAGTATTTTATCCATCGCTATTACTGGTCTTGCTGCTTATATTGGTTTATCTGTTAGTCCACAATCCCTACTTGATAATAATTTTTATGATACAAACACTTTAAGCTACTCGGCTATTGGACTGGGAGTGGTACTTATTCTGTGGTCAATTTATTGCAACCAAATTGACTTAAAAAAACATTTTACACTAGTTTATCTTACTTTTGGACTGCATCTTATTAGTATATCTTGTCTAAACAATTTATTCCAACCCTATTGGTTTGTATTTGCTATAATTCTGGCAGCTACATTATTTTATTTTTATAAAGCAAGTTATCAATATCAAGCTGTTTCTCTTTTAATATTCACAGTTATATATGCCTATATTGATGCTAATATTTTTCTATTCAAAATCATTGAATTGATTCGTATCGAGGATTTTTTAATTCCCTTTTTCTTTATAGTACCATTTTACTTTATTGGTTCTATTATCCTTTTTATCAAGTTGATAAAGCAATTTAATAAACAAAAAATATAATGATAGTTTACGATAAAAAAATGTTGGATCATGCTAATTTGCTTGATGAGGCAAAGTCCTTACAAAAGGCAGGGTTCATAGTCAAAGAACAATACGAAACTATTGCTAAAAACTTAACTGTGCCTAAAACCCACAACAATCTACTTATTAGATTTCTTTTTTTTATATTGGGAGTATTTTTATATTCTTCAATATGTGGCTTTTTTTCTTTACTTGCTGTCGATTCAATTAATAGCAACTATGAATATCTTGTATTTTTCTTTGCTATTATTGGCTTTTCGGGTGCTGAAATTCTTAGTAGATCAACATATTATGGTCATGGATTAGATGATACTTTTATTTTAGGCTCCCAACTCACTTTGGCAATAGCCATAGGAATCACATCTGATTTTAACGAATTAATAATGGGAGCATTTATAACAGGAACTGCATTATTGAGCTACCTCCGTTACTTACATTTATCAATGGCGTTGCTGTTTTCTTTAGCATTAACCTACACCATCGTTTTGGGTATATTTGAATTGAATGAGTCAATACAAGCCTTCTTACCATTCATCATGATGGCTTTTGCTTTAGCTATATATTTTAGTAGCAAAACAGCACTACAAAAATTAGCTACTCCTTTTTATTACAATGGGCTTTTATTAGCCAAGAATTTCGCTTTAATCCTTTTTTACTTTTCAGGAAACTACCTAATAGTGCGCGAACTTTCTATCGATTTGCTAGGGCAAGATGTTGCACCTGGAAGCGATATTCCCTTTGCTTATCTATTTTATGCTTTTACCTTTATTGTGCCTGCAAGTTATTTATATTTTGGTTTGGTAAAAAAAGACCGAATCTTACTATGGATTGGTTTGTTAAGCTTGTGTTTCTCAGTGTTCACAATCCGATATTACTATTCCGTTTTACCCGTTGAGATTGCCTTAACCATTGGAGGAGCCGTACTATTTGCAACAACGCTTTTTACGATTCGAAAATTAAAAAATAAAGAAACCGGAATCACTTTCCAACCCGATCGTTTTACAAAGACAAATGCTTTTTTGAATGCTGAGATACTTATCACATCGCAAATGGGGGGATTAAAACCCGAAGTAACAACCCAATCCTCAATGGAATTTGGAGGTGGTGATTTTAGCGGTGGCGGTTCTGGCGGTAGTTTTTAAAATAATTAAAGCCACAAATTCACAAAAATAATAGGTGAATTCGTGGCTTTAATTTTATCCCTTTTTAGATAAAAACTATACTTTAGTCTTCAATGCTACAGCATCAATATCACTATGTGAAGTATTGTAAACTGCTTTTCCGTTTTTGATTAAAATCAATTGTGGTGACTGATGTTGTACCCCAAAACGACTAGCAATATTATTAGAAATATCACGAAAAGCAATCAAATCAAGAAAATAGGGCGTTACCTTTTCTGGAAAATCAAATTCATTTTCGAATTGTTTCAAAGCCATACGGCTGATACTGCAACGCGTACTGTGTTTAAAGATCGCAACTGGCTTCTCTTTTGACAAAGTAACAATCTCGTCTAATTGTGTAATATGATTCAATGGTTCCCAATCCATTTTTATATTGGATTCGTTTTGGTTTTCAGAACTACCAAAAATATTTTTAAAAAAACTCATAATTTGTCGGTATTTAAGTCAAAATGACTGCTTTATATGATATAAATCATTTTTAGTAAGCCATTTTGTCTGTAATTTTACTATGGAATATAAATTGAACATCCATTTACAAAGATAAAATAAATTAATAATATAACCCATTAAAGTATTTTACAAATTAACAAGCGCAGGCTTGTTGTTAAAAACCAAATAAATCATGAATATAAATAAATTTACTATTAAATCACAGGAGGCTATTCAGCACTCGCAACAACTCGCTCAAGAATATGGGCAACAACAAATAGAAAACGAGCATATTTTCAAGTCAATTTTTGAAGTTGATGAAAATGTAGCCCCTTTTATTCTGAAAAAATTAAATGTCAATGTGCCGTTGTTCATTCAAGTATTAGACAGCACAATTCAGAGCTTTCCTAAAGTTTCTGGAGGAGAAGTAATGCTTTCGAGAACAGCAAACAGTACCTTAAATGATGCCGAAACGATTGCTAAAAAAATGAACGATGAATTCGTTTCTATTGAACATTTAATGTTAGCCATTTTTGCCTCAAAAAGTAAGGTTTCACAAATATTAAAAGACCAAGGCGTAACCGAAAAAGGACTAAAAGCAGCGATTGACGAACTCCGAAAAGGGGAACGAGTAACCTCTGCATCAGCCGAAGAAACTTACAATTCGTTAAATAAATACGCTAAAAACCTAAACGAATTAGCCAAAGCTGGAAAACTAGATCCTGTAATTGGTCGTGATGAGGAAATCCGTCGTGTATTGCAAATATTAACGCGTCGTACAAAAAACAATCCCATGCTTGTGGGAGAACCAGGTGTAGGGAAAACGGCTATTGCTGAGGGATTAGCACACCGTATTGTTGATGGTGATGTGCCCGATAATTTGAAAGATAAAATTGTTTTCTCTCTAGATATGGGAGCGCTTATTGCAGGAGCCAAATTCAAAGGAGAGTTTGAAGAGCGCTTGAAAGCAGTAGTGAAAGAAGTAACCGCTGCCGAGGGAGATATTGTGCTTTTCATTGACGAGATTCACACGCTTGTAGGTGCAGGTGGTGGCGAAGGCGCGATGGATGCCGCTAATATCTTGAAACCTGCACTAGCTCGTGGAGAACTCCGTGCTATTGGAGCAACGACTTTGGACGAATACCAAAAATATTTCGAAAAAGACAAAGCCTTAGAACGTCGTTTCCAGAAAATCATCATCGAAGAACCAGATACCGAAAGTGCCATTTCTATTTTACGTGGAATCAAAGAAAAATACGAAACACACCATAAAGTCCAAATCAAAGATGAGGCAATTATCGCAGCTGTAGAATTATCTGAGCGTTATATTACCAACCGTTTTCTTCCGGACAAAGCGATTGATTTAATGGACGAAGCGGCATCAAAAATTCGAATGGAAATTAATTCCAAACCTGAAGAGTTGGATGTTTTGGATCGAAAAGTAATGCAACTCGAGATAGAAATTGAAGCCATCAAGCGCGAAAAAGACGAGAGCAAGCTTAAGGTTCTAGGGATGGAACTAGCAAACTTAAAAGAAGACCGTAATAAAATTTATGCTAAATGGAAATCAGAGAAAGATGTTGTTGATAATGTACAAGCCATAAAAACGGAGATTGAAGATTATAAATATGAAGCAGAACGTGCAGAGCGTGATGGCGATTACGGAAAAGTAGCCGAAATTCGTTACGGAAAAATCAAAGAAGCCCAAGAACGCTTAGACGTTTTACATAAACAATTGCTTGAAAATCAATCTGGCGGCAGTTCCTTAATTAAAGAAGAGGTTACTAAGGAAGATATTGCCGAAGTAGTAGCCAAATGGACTGGAATTCCGGTTATGAAAATGCTACAAGGCGAGCGTGAAAAACTATTGCATCTAGAGGAAGAGTTGCACCGCCGCGTGGTAGGTCAAGAAGAAGCTATCGAAGCTGTGAGTGATGCTGTGCGTCGTTCTCGTGCAGGATTGCAAGACATGCGTAAACCCGTGGGAACCTTCCTTTTTCTAGGAACAACTGGTGTGGGTAAAACCGAATTGGCCAAAGCCTTAGCCGAGTACCTTTTTGACGACGAAAACGCCATGACGCGTATTGATATGAGTGAATACCAGGAGCGCCACAGTGTGAGCCGTTTAGTAGGTGCGCCTCCAGGATACGTAGGCTATGACGAAGGCGGACAATTGACCGAAGCGGTGCGAAGAAAACCGTATTCAGTGATTTTGCTTGATGAGATCGAAAAAGCACATCCAGACACCTTCAATATCTTGTTGCAAGTACTAGACGAAGGGCGATTAACCGATAATAAAGGACGCCTAGCCGATTTCAAGAACACTATAATTATCATGACCTCCAATATGGGAAGTCAGATCATTCAGGATAAATTTGATAATATCAAAGGCACTGTAGAAGAAGTAACAGAGTCAGCAAAAGCTGATGTCCTTAACTTATTAAAACAAACCGTACGTCCAGAATTCATCAACCGTATTGACGAGATTGTGATGTTCACCCCATTAACAAGTGAGAATATTGCCAAAATTGTAGGACTCCAACTCAAATCAGTGACTAAAATGCTGGCGCTTCAAGGCATCACCATGGACGCAACACCGCAAGCAGTTGCTTATCTAGCCAAAAAAGGCTACGACCCACAGTTTGGAGCCAGACCCGTAAAACGTGTCGTACAAAGAGAAGTATTAAACAAGTTGTCTAAGGAAATTCTGTCTGGTGCCATCACCACAGACAGCATCATTTTGCTAGACGCTTTTGATGACGAATTAGTTTTCAGAAACCAATCTGAACTAGTAGCAGAATAATTTATTTGTTGTAGTAAGAAAACACCAGTCGAAAGGCTGGTGTTTTTTTATGTCTTTTTTTTTGGAGCAGAAGCAGCTATTTTCTAAAGACCTTCCCTCCTGCTCTCGGCTATATCTCTCCGTTGCACTACGAGGATACCGCCTCGATCAGGGCTATTTATAACGAGTTATTTTTATAATAACGTTTTTTAAATCAGTACTATAGTTAGGACGTTGTTTCAAAATAACAAACACCTTAAAAGAAAGAAAAAGTTTAATAAAAAAGAATAACATGTTGAAAAGAAGAGTATATTTGATGTTATATAAAAGTTACCAGCAATTATACCTCACGAAACCTGAAAACACATCGAAAAAAATGAATTTAAATCCTAAAATTTATAAAATTAACAAGAACAACAGACTGTTAAAGGATTTAAAGGATACTGTAGCGATTTGTAAATTCATTATCAATTGTGGTCAAAAAAATTCCGACATCAATTTCAAATTAAAAGATGAAGATTTTTCATACCAAAATGATTTAGAAAATAATCTAAAATATTTCTTGTACACATTTAACTCTAATGAAGTAGAATCCGATTGGAAAAATTATTTTCCTCAATATTTAATAAAGAATTCAAATTTTATTCAGCAGAAATTATCAATCATTTTTTTTATAGAATTTGAAGATTTTCTATATGTTATAATTGGAGGGAATTCATATAGAATAATAATTCCTTTTATCGATGAAAACTTTGGTATTGACATTTATTCAAGAATTCTTGACCCTGAAAATGATGAACTTATATCAATAAAGACAAGAAGTTTAACAGGGAAAAAAGCAGGTAATTATTCTTTTTACAAAGAAAATTTTAAACTAATTGACCATATTAAATTTGGAACAGTTCCTAATGAAATAAGCTTAAAACTATCGAATGTTAAAAATGATTATTTTGGTTTTCTAAAAAGAACCAAAAATGAGAAAACTCAAATTATAGTAGGTAATTCAATCAAGTTCAGAAAAAAAATAGAATTTGAACTATTAAAATCTTTAGTTAAGGAGATAAAATATATTGAAGAAATTGAAAAAAATAATTACTTAACAACCTATATAAAAATTGAAGATGATACTTTAGAAAATAAATTAAAAGAAAAACTAATAAGTGAAATTGTAAACGATATTCCTAATATAATTCAAAGAAAATTAAATCCTACAAATAAATTTCATTTTGAATTTTGTTCACCAAAGTTTATCGATAGATTCTATGAAGCTGATGTTTATCATTTATATGAGATTAAAGAAGAAAATAAATATTTTTTGTTTGCAAAGACAATAGACAAAAATGAAATTTATGAAAAAGTAATTAATCGAGCAATAGAAAAATTTGGTTCTAATTACACATTTAAGGAAATAGAATATTATTTATATGGCGTTAAGGTCAGGAGTTATAAAAATGACGACAAAAGGCTATTAACATCAGCTTCTTTTTTAATGCACTTAAACACAGAATTTATTTTTGAGCAACAACCATATTTTCTATTAGATAACAATTGGTACTTATTACAAGATAGTTTTGTACAAGATTTAAACAGTCAGTGCAAACGAATTCTAAAAAATTATACAATTCCAAATAATATTTTATTCAAAAATTGGGATAAAGCAGTTACTAGAAAGGAATCGCAATATAATTTATTGTATAATGATATTCCAAATTATTTGGTTTTCGATACTATAACCATTGATGGAATTGAATTGTGTGATATATTATTTTATGATGAAACTAATATATATCTAATTCACGTTAAATCTGGTTTTGATTCTTCTATGAGAGAATTATATAATCAAGTAATTCTCTCTGCAAGAAGACTTCAGGATTCAATTACATCTAAAGAAAAAAAATATCTGAAAATAAATTTTAAATCAATTGAAAAGAAAAATAATGTTAAAAACATTACACAATCTGAATTTATCAAACTGTTTTCAAAAAAAATAAATTATGTGATGGCATTCACAAGTGATAGTAAAAAAGAAGTAATAATTGAAAATAATCTTGACAAAATTAAATCAAGCATTGCTAAATTTTCAATTATACAATCTTCAAGTGAAATGCGAGGCGAATATTATGATTTGTTTTTTACTCAAATTAAAAGATAAAAATAACTGCTGGTAACAGCGGTTTGCAAAAATGGCGAAATATGTGGTAAATTCACGTTTATCTTTCGCAAGAAATTTTATCTTAGCCGAAAGATTACGGTTACGAAGTTCGCCACTTCTGCAAGCCGCGACACGTTATATGCAATCGCAAAAAAATCAGGAGAAATTACAAACTTAAAATGCTATGAATAAAATCATTACGAATACAGACAATAGCAATTTAAGAGAAAAATTAGTCTTATATGCCAAAAAATCTGACAGAATAGATATTGCAGTTGCCTTTTTTTCTGATAGCGGTTTATTAAAAGAATGGGAACAAAATGGTAAAAAAATAAACCTCATAGTTTCATTAAGACCAACAACTAATTATTACTCATTAAAAGATATACATTCTTCAATTAATATTGAGACAAACTTTTTAGGCAAAGAATTTCATTCGAAGTTTATAATTTTCTACAAAGAAAACATTGCTACTTGTGCAATTTTGGGTTCTTCAAATTTCACAAATAATGGACACAGTAAAAATATAGAAACAAATATCTTTATTGATGATTTAAATACTCTATTAGAACTTGAAAAGCACTACAAAGAATTATATCAAGAATCAAATTTGCTACAACCTTCAGACCTTGAAGCTTACAAAACCATTTACTTAAATTTTTTAGTTAATAAGAAAGAAGCCGAAAAAGAAATAAATACTTTTATTAATAAAACATTAAAAAATAGAACTAAAAGAAAGCAAAAAATAAAAATTAGTAAAGACGCAAAACGATATTTTGACTATTGGAAAATTGTAGATGAAGTCAAAGATATGGTCAAAGATATTTCTGAAAAAGAATATCCAAATATTCCATACTACTTTACATTAGACCATTTTTGGCATTATGTAAAAGCTGAATGGAATAAGAAAACGGGGGAAACTTTAAATCTAAATAATCAACGTGTTGAAATTCCAAAACTTTTTAAGGAATACATAAAATGGCATAAAAAAAACAATGGAAGAAGTTTTCCAAAATGGATGATGGATCAATCAAAGAAAGTTTTTCAAGTTTATTTATCACCGAAAAATATTGACCAGTTAACAAAATCTCAAGCAAAAGAAATTTTCCAAAGTTTGCATTCAAGTAGTATGCCAATACAAAGGTTTTCGGCTGACGAAGGATTTATTAATGAAAATAGTATTGGAAAAATTAGAATGTCATTAAAATATTTACTTTACTCAAATGATGAAATGGATTTAAGAATACATAATTTAACAATAAATCCTAAATATAAACTCAAAAGATTGGGTCCATCAGGCGTTCAAGAAATAAATGGCTGGACTAAACCAACTATATATCCTATTCGAAATGACAAAGCAAATAAGGCAATTGAAATATTAGGATACAAATTGGAATAAAAGCGACAGCACATAACAGCCGTTACCTACAAGCAATAAAAAAATAACGTAAACAAAACATAATCAGATTTTTAAAAAAGTAAAACTAAAAATAGAAAAACAGAAACTTGAAAAATTTAGCGCATAAAAACAGAACTTTGAAAATATTAACTTGAAAATAAAATGAACAATGCAAAAAAAACAAAATGAAATCATAACTAAAAAAGAAGGTTACAAAGCAATGTTGTATGTATTGAAAACATATTGGGAAAATAGCGGTTCTAATGATTTAACAGACATTCTAAGTGGCGGAGAATATTGGATTGGAACTGAAAAACCAGCAGATTCTGCATTTTGGAAATATTGGATTGAGGCAATTGAGAAGGTGAAAAAAGATGGACCGATGTTTAAAATTATTACAAGAAACTAAATATTGAGCCAGCGGTCAACAACGGTTTGAAAAAATTGCGAAATATGTGCACAATGCACGTTTATCTTTCGCAAGAAATTTTATCTTAGCCGAAAACAATCGGTTACGAAATTCGCCACTTCTGCAAGCCGCAACACGTTAACTGATACTTTACGAAAAATAGTAGTAAAATGAACATTCAAGTAGAAAAAACAGTAAATAGAATCCTAAGAAATGTAAATAAAAACAAAACTGAAAAATTTATACATTTTGAAAATGAAATTCTAATTATAAATTACGGCGAAAATGAAATTTGGGGAACTTTATTCTATTTTATCTTTCTAATTTTATGTCCAATTGTACTTGTAATTTATCAAATATTAAAAGATAAAGATTTATTAGTAACTGGACTTTTAATTTTATCAATTTTAATTTTGAGCCAAACCTTGTATAAAATTATTAAAGGTGGAACTAGATTTACAATAGATTTTAATGCCGAATTGATAACCGCTGAAAATAAACACAAATTATTTAAGCTAATTTTAAAAAATAAAAATTTAAAATTTATTGAAGTCTTTAAAATAGAACTGAAAAATAAATCAATTGCTCACAAACACGGAAGGTCAAGTAAATGGCAACAATTAGTTGTGGAAAACGAAATTGGAAATATTGTTCTTTTTACAGATTTTGAAAGTAAATATCCAAACGATCATTTAGCATATGACGTAAAAAACATAATAGAAACAATAAGAAAAGAATACAAAAAAAATAAAAGCATCAGTTAACAGCGGTTTTGCGAGATTGCGAAATATGTGTTAAATTCACATTTATCTTTCGCAAGAACTTTTATCTTAGTAGAAAGGGCTTAGTTACAATCCCGATAGCTATTGGGATGTCACTTCTTGAAGCCAAGGGTAGTTAACACCCTGCTAGAAAAATATCAAAATAGAAAAATGACGCAACATAGAAAAAGAAACAAAAATTTAGGATTAGCAGAATTGATTGCCATTGCTTTGGGTGGAATGGTAGGTGGAGGAATTTTTACCATTCTTGGTATTTCCGTATCAATGATAGGGAATTTAACACCAATTGCAATTGTGATTGGTGGTTTAATTGCTGCTTTGGCTGCATATTCATATGTTAAATTAGGTTTATACTATCGAGATGAAGGAGCAACTTATTCCTTTTTTAAAAAAACCTATCCAAAATCACATTTTTCGGCATCTGCAATTGGTTGGTTTATTATTTTTGGATACATCAGCACATTGGCACTATATGCTTACACATTTTCATCCTACGCAATTAGTAGTACCGATTTTGCAAATAATATTTGGATAAGAAAAGGAATTGCTATTGGTGTAATTGGTCTTTTTACATTGATAAACATCTGGAGCGTTAATGGAATGGGGAAAATCGAAGATTTGATGGTTTATACTAAATTAGTAGTTCTAACTATTATTTCAGTTGTATTAATGCAACATGGAACAACTGATTTTGGAACATTTATAGAAAATATGGCATTAGATGCCGAAAATTCAAGTGTTTTTTCAATTTTAATAGTTGCCTCATTAACGTTTGTTTCTTATGAAGGCTTTCAATTGATTATCAATGCAGTAAATGAAATGACTAATCCCGAAAAGAATATTCCAAGAGCTATTTATTCGGCAATTAGTTTAGCAATTCTAATATATGTTGTGATTTCATTAGGTGCTTTGTTTGCTATACCAACAGAAGAAATTATAAAAAACAAGGAATATGCACTTGCCGCGGGAGCAGGAAATTTGCTTGGAAAAACGGGAACAAACCTTGTCATTTTAGGTGCAATATTAGCGACAAGTAGTGCCATAAGCGGAACCGTTTTTGGCGCATCAAGACAAATGTCAGTAATTGCAAATGATGGTTATTTTCCAAATTGGTTAGCAATTAGGAGGAATAATAGTCCACAAAATGCAATTATAGGAATGGCAGTTATGGCAAGTATTTTAATCCTAATTGGCGGACTTGAATTGATACTTGAATTTGGAAGTATCACTTTTCTTTTAGTTTCATTATTGATGGCTATAGCAAACTTTAAAATTAGAGATAAAACAGCATCGTCTACATTTCTTACAGGATTATCTATTGTTGGATTAGGAATTGGCGGAATACTTATCTTATACTATGAATTTACCACCAAATGGGAACAGATGATAGCCATTATAATACTTTATATAATACTGGCAATTGGTGCATGGATATATTCAAAAAAGAAAGAAACGAAAGAAAAAAGGACGTAACAAAATTTATAAATTAATGGATAATAGGTGATTAATTCAAATTTGGTGTTTTTTAATTAAGTTCGAATAAATCGAAAGTGAATTGCTTTTAAAATCCGAACACTTAATTAACAGAGCTTTTAGATATATTTTACCAATAAATAGCATTAGAAACAAAAACTATTTTAAAATTGTAAATGGAATTTAATAAAGAAATTGAAATTATTTTTAAAGATTGCAGAAGTTTGGCAATAGAACTAGCTTCTGACCATTTATTATCGTATCATTTTATTTTAGCTTTGTTAAAAATGGATAACTATCCAAATGTAATTTTCACAAACAAGAAATGGGAGTTTATAGCGTTGCAAAAATCTATGGTGGAAATTGAAAAAAAATATTGTGAAAATTATTTTCTAACTAAAGAATTTGAAAAAGCATTAAAAAACTCAAAATATTATGCCTGGATTTACAATCAGAATGAGATAAAATCAGAACATATAATTTTTGCATTATTATCTGATAAGAAAAGTTACGCGTGTAAATATTTAAATTCAGTTGGAATGAATTATTTTAATTTTAAAACTGAATATGAAAAAACAGCAGAATTTGAACCAAATATTTTTTTAGAAATCATTGTAAATAATGCATTTTTGAAAAGAATTAAGACACCAAATTTAGTTTATAATGTACTAAAATAATGTGGAGTAACTGCTCCATTTAACCCAAAATTAATGGAGTGTTATAAACAGTAATTGGAACCATAAAAAGCAATACAATTCTTGAAATAATTAATAATGAAAAAAATAATATTAGAAAGAAACTTAGATTTTAATCAGTTTAAAAATGTTTTTATTTTGAATTTTATTTGCTTTTTTATTTTACTAATGCTTATAAAATCTGATGCAAATCCCTCAATAATAAATTTGTTGATTTTTACACTATTCCTTCTAGTTGGCTTATTACTATTACGAAAAGGATTAGTAATTGAAAAAAACGAACAAATAAGAACAGCTTACTTCTTATTTGGAATGCTATTAAAAACGAATATTATTGAAACCAAAAAGATGAATATCGTTTCGGTATTAACTTTTAGGAAAAGATCAAATTATAAATATCCAAAACGGTGGAATTCTTTCAATCGTTGGGAACCAAATTTAGAATATAGCGCTACTTCATATCAATTATATTTACTAAATGAAAATCATAGTGTCAAAAGAAAATTAATTAGCTTTATGAAAGAGGAAAATTCTATAAAAGCATTAAATTTTTTATTGCAGAATACAGGGATGAAAGTAGCAGTTTATAATCCAAATAACAGTAAAAAGACGAGTTATTAACTGCATTTACACATTAAAGATGTTTCTTACTTTGAAAAAAACTATAAAATGCGATTCAAAATTTGCAATAAAAAACGGATTGAAATTTAAAATTCCAATCCGTTTTTTTATCGTTATTTGAGTAAACGATGTCTATTTTATAAAAATCAATTCAGCAGTACGTGTTAAAACCTACTATTAGGATATCTTTAAAATTCTATTGATTGGGATTCCTACTCCTTTTTTTAACACGACACTTTCATCAGTAACTGCCCAAACGGTAGTTTCAACCATTTTTTTTGAAAAATCATCTTCAAAGTAAATTTGGATTTTTGAATGTTCTAGATTTCCTAGAGACATTGCGCGTTCTAATTCGGTTCTTCTTTGATTGATAGCATTATCGTCTTGTAATACTTCAGTATGTGGGAATTTTAAAGTTTCTATATTTTCTTTCTCAATAGATTCAAAATTTATAGTCATAATCTTTTAATTTATTTTAATAAATAGTTTCAGTGATTTGGTACACTAACTGTTCTTAAATACAGATAGTCTAACAAATATAATTACATTTCTGTTGCTCTATCCTCGCATTATTATTATTTTAACATACCGTGATATTAGGAATCAATTGTTGGATTATGAACTCTCAATCAAGCTATTTATGGCAATGCAGATATTAACGACATTGATGTATTTCTTGCAACAGCTACATTATTATGATTACTTAATACGCTACAATTATTAAGCTTATACTAATTTTATAGAAGATTTTTTGATAATTAAATAAATGAAAACTATTGCCTAGATTATTGTAATGAAATTTTATTTTTTTATTGTATTTTAGTTTTGAAGAACCTTTTAACCTTTAAATATGCTAATATCAGTAACTCTACAACATTTTAATTCCTGCTTTTAAACATTGCTACTTTTTAAAATTCATCAACTATGAAAAGGTATTACAAACTAATTTTAAGCCTATTATTACTATTTATATTTGTTGTGATTGAGCCAATAGTACGTTGGTTTGCAAACTATACAAATATTGATTTTTCTTTTTTAATTCGGCATAAAACTAATTTATTAATTGTTGGTTTTTCATGGCTCATAATTATTTTATTACGCCGCATTAAATTTAATATTCTAAAGAGATACGATATCACGAAGGAAGATAATTTAGTATCTAGAAAATTACACACACAGATTAATATCCTTGAAAAAGTAGTGATTTTTATAATTGTACTTATTGCTACAGGTTTAATTTTACTTTCATTTGATGGTATCCGACAAATTGGAATTGGGATATTTGCTTCGGCGGGAGTTGCTGGAATTATAATAGGTCTATCGGCTCAAAAAGTTGTAGGTGCACTGTTAGCGGGGATTCAAATTGCGATTACACAACCTTTTCGTATTGATGATGCCGTTCTTGTAGAAAATGAATGGGGCTGGATTGAGGAAATAAATTTGACTTATGTTGTGATTCGTATTTGGGATAAGAGACGACTAGTACTACCCTCAACTTATTTTTTAGAGAAACCATTTCAAAACTGGACACGCAACAGCGCTGACATCATTGGGACTATTTTTTTATATACCGATTATATGATTCCGTTTGATGAATTAAGAAAAGAGTTGACCAGGCTGTTAAATACTACGGAATTATGGGATAAAAAAGTAGATGTGCTCCAAGTAACCGACTCAAAGGAAACTACTATTGAGATAAGAATTCTTGTTAGTGCTAAAAATTCGCCAACAGCATGGGATTTAAGAGTGTATATTAGGGAGAAAATGATTGAGTTCATCCAAAAAAATTATCCCGAAAGTTTACCAAAAACACGAATTACCTTAAATCAAGAAATAAACACTAAAATGTTATAATAAATATAAGGACTTAAAAATGTTGCTCGAAAGCTTTACTTATAAATTAAACAAATAGCTGTTCGCCATTTTACACTCCGCCCCAGACCTCAGCGACAGCCCCGAGAATTTGATGGCTATTTTTTACAGACAATAGAGAGCGACTAAAAGAAGCTCCTCTATTGTCTAGAAAAAAAAGCCAGCGAATGGAGGGCTACAGCGAAATGCTGGAATAGGCGCATAAAAAATCAGATTTATTAAAATGGAATTTAGAAGCTATATATTTCTTAATTAAATCTTAAAAACTTTAAAAACTACTTGTTTAACTACTGTTTTATTATATTTGGTTACTAATCTAAAAGTGGCTTGCTATAAGACTTTGTAGCGCTAATAATGCCAGAAAACAAAACAATTTACGGTTATGAAAATTAAATTATTGACAAGTGTATTACTAGGTCTTTCGCTGGTGGCTTGCAAAAATGACAAGCAAACAGCAACAAGTGAAACCCAAACAGATTCTGTTAAAATAGTTGCACCAAAATTTGAAAATAAAGGACAGGAGTTAGTTTATACCATGGTTCAAAAAGTGGGTGATTTAAGCCAACTTTATGATAAGAAAGATGTTGTGTACACTTATACATACCAAACTCCTGACGGCAAAACGGATATCACAACTGAGAAATATATTTTTGACGGTCAACTATCCTATGGTGCATATAAAAAACACGAGCGCACTTTGCCAGATCTCAGCGGATTAATAGAGCAAGGATATGATGGGAATGAATTTTGGCTTAAAAATAACGGTAAAAGTCTCACAGATGAAAAACTCTTGAAAATGGTTGCTTTTAATAGACCAACTAATTTTTATTGGTTTACTATGATGCAAAAATTGCTTGATCCTGGCGTTAATTATGAATACTTAAATGAGAAAACTATTGATAGCGTAAATTACGATGTGGTTAAAATTACATTTGAAAGCACAGATGGAAAACCAAAGGATACTTATCAATTGTACCTTAATAAAGAGACTCATTTAGTAGATCAATTTCTTTTTACTGTAGCTGATTTTGGTAAAATTGATCCTTTGTTGATGAAGTTAGAATATGAAACAATTGATGGTTTAATGATCCCTACAAAGCGTAAATATAAAGCGTCTAACTGGGATGCCAAAGTAACTGATGAACCGTGGATACAAGTTAATTGGACCGATATTAAATTTAATAACGGATTGAAAAAATCAGATTTTAAGAAATAGATAATTCAAAATCTTGATCTCAATAGAAAACCCAACAATATGCTATAAAAGCGGTACTGTTGGGTTTGTTGGTTTCTAATAAATTAGCTTGGTAACAAATTCACTTTAATTCTTAATGAGAATTAGAAACTTAACTAATAGCTGTTGCATATAATATTATACCGTTTTTATAAATCTAATTGTTACATTTAGAAACATCACTAGTAAATGTTTTGTGTATCAGAATTATTTCACTATTTTTATTATCACAACCTACAACCATATCATTTAACTATTTCATGGATAAGAATAAGCCCCAAAATAGTCTTAGAAGCATCTCTAAATTCGGTAAAATTGATAATTTAAGCTTTTATATTTTCACTATGCAGTTTTTTATTGTAATGGTGGTACTTGGTTATTTAGGTCTCACAGATGGTGCTTGGGCAACAATTCCAGTTATTGCTACTTTCCTTTATTTTTCTATTTCAAAAAAATACAGTTTTCTTCAAAAATCCATTATTGCCATATCGGTTATTACTGCGTACTACACCTTCGTGTTTTTATGCTACGGAAAATCAATTCCTATAGTAGTGATAACTTACGTGACACCACTTATATTATTAATTACAATACGCTTTAACAAATTACTTGCTTTCTTTAGTTTATTGATATTTGCTATTGTTTCTATTATTCTTTATAACGATTTTTTTGGTTTTGACTTGGGTAACATTAGGTATTATGAGCAAGATGTACGCATGCAGGTATTTTATTTTGTAGTCTTAATGATTACTATATTTTTGGTGGTATTAATCTCTGCTAGGACAAAAATTATGACCGATATTATCAATGAATTGAAATATAAAAATATAGAAATAGAAGAGTCACGAGCTGAATTGAAAAAATTACAAATAAATAAAGAATCTTTTTTTGCTATAATGAGCCACGAAATTAGAACACCCCTTAATGCTATAAAAGGGATTTCGGATATCTTAAAAAATAATTCGGATTGTCAAGAAGATCAAAATCTTTTAGAATTGATGGATTATTCTACCAATCATTTATTAGCTTTAGTAAACAATATTCTAGATTTCACAAAACTCAATGATGGTGCATTCTCATTGCAATACTCTGAATTCGATTTAGCCAAATCCTTAAATTCATTGTTTAAAATGAATGAAAGATTAGCTATAGAAAAAGGATTAGCATTTAAAATTGAAACTTCTAAAAACATCCCTAATATTGTTTATGGTGACAAAAATAGAATCAATCAAATTGTTTTGAATCTATTAAATAATGCCATTGAATACACTAGCAAAGGAGGAGTCTCTATGATTGTGGATGGAGAATATTCTGAAGATAGTAAGCATGAATTTGAACTCCAAATTACAATTTCTGATACAGGAAAAGGAATTGATAAGCATTTAGGTGAAAAACTTTTTCAAAAATACGCCTCATCAAACACATCAAAAAATAGCGTTGGTTTAGGGTTAACAATTTCAAAGGGACTTATTGATTTAATGAACGGAAGTATTTCTTATCAATCTAAACTAAATCAAGGAACTACTTTTAATATTACGATACCATTACCTATAGTAGAAAAGAGTGCTACAAATACAAATGATATTGAAAGCAATTTTCATAATGCTGCCCTAAAAATATTGCTAGTTGATGATAATAAAATCAATTTATTGATTCTAGAAAAGCAGCTGAAAAACAAATTAAAAAACAGCCAAACTACAGTTGCCTATAACGGTCTAGAAGCATTGAATATGATTAAATCAAATGAATATGACATTGTATTAATGGATATCGTTATGCCAGTTATGGACGGAATTACCGCCACAATACACGTAAGAAAACTGGAAGACGAAAAAATAAAAAACATACCCATAATTGCGCTTACAGCAAATGTAGGTGAAAAAGAATTGAATGAATGTTTACATGCTGGAATGAATGATTTTGTAACAAAACCATTTGAAATTAATGCCTTATTAAAAATAATTTGTGACCAAACACAAACTTGTAAAAAATAGTATTGATTTGACATAATCCTACTGATTGATGTATCTCTAAAAAGCCATTATTGAAACTATTTTACTCTTTACAGAAAAAAATATCTTGGCCACAATCTACAATACTACGCTACTTTCACTCTTGTTATAAATTAAGGAAATCATTAACATTTGAGAGTGGTTTTTCACATAATTTTAAAATAGTTTTTCACTAACTTAGCTCATACAAAAACAAGTTATAATAGCAACAATTTATTTTCGATATATTAATGTTTACTCCTATTCAAATACCTACAGCGAATAGAAAAAAATAATATGCTACTGATTCTAAAAACTTTTATGTTTAAGATTCATCGTCCGTTTTTACGAAAATAAATTTGGCAGAAATGCCTACTATTATCAATACTAATAAAGAGAAGTTTTTACTAACAATGCTCTTAAAATAAAACAGTAAATTATGTCAAAAAAAGTAGCCGATCAAATAGTAGAAATGCTGGTTAGTAATAATGTAAAAAGGATTTATGCAGTAACAGGCGATAGTCTAAATGAACTTAATGATGCCGTTAGAAGAGATGGAAGAATTAAATGGATTCACGTTCGCCATGAAGAAGTTGGCGCTTATGCTGCTGCTGCAGAAGCAGAATTAGATGGACTTGCTTGTTGTGCAGGAAGTAGCGGTCCTGGTCATGTACATTTGATTAACGGTTTGTATGATGCTAATCGCTCTGGCGTTCCTATTATTGCAATTGCATCTACTATAAATACACCTGAATTTGGGGTTGATTATTTTCAGTCAACAAACACGTACAAGTTATTTGATGACTGTAGTGTTTATAATGAAATTGCGACTACACCAACGCAAGTACCTAGAATGTTACAAACAGCTATTCAAAATGCTATTCATAAAAAAGGAGTTGCCGTTTTTGGTTTACCTGGTGATGTATCGGCTATGCCAGCTATACAAAGTACTACTTCAATGTACAATTATAATAGTGAAACAGTCTTTAGACCATCAGATAATGAAATGCAAAAATTAGCTGATTTAGTAAATAAACATCCAAAAATTTCAATATTTTGCGGAATAGGTGCTAGAGAAGCGCATGATGACATTGTAAAACTAGCTGGTCTTTTAAAAGCGCCAATCGGGTATTCATTTAGAGGAAAAATGGGAATGCAGCACAATAATCCTTATGAAGTAGGAATGACTGGTTTGCTAGGTGTACCATCAGCTTACCACGCTATGCACGAATCGGATGTGGTAATCTTATTAGGAACCGACTTTCCTTATGAACATTTTATGCCTGTAAAAAACAAAATTGTGCAGGTCGATGAAAAACCAGAACGATTAGGAAGACGTGCAAAATTAGAGATCGGTTTAACCGGAAAAATAACCGATACTATTGCCGCATTATTACCCTTAATTAAACTAAAAGAGGACGATAGTTTCTTAAAAGCGCAATTAGAATTTTATAAAAAAGTAAAAGAAAATCTGAATATTTATGTTGCCGACTCAGGTTCTGAAAATCACATAAGTCCGGAATACGTTGCTGCAACAATAGATGAAATGGCAAATGACGATACCATCTTCACTGTAGACACAGGTATGTGCTGCGTTTGGGGAGCAAGATATATTCGCGGTACAGGTAAGCGAATGATGCTGGGTTCATTCAATCATGGATCTATGGCTAATGCAATGCCAATGGCTATAGGCGCACAATTAGCCTATCCTGATAGACAAGTTATTGCGTTTTGCGGTGATGGTGGTCTATCTATGTTATTGGGTGATTTAGCTACTATTAAACAATACAATCTTCCTATAAAATTAATTGTATTCAATAACCGCTCTTTGGGTATGGTACAATTAGAAATGCAAGTAGAAGGGTTGCCCAATAATGAAACGAATATGGTAAATCCTGATTTCGAATTAGTAGCTCAAGCCATGGGATTTAAAGGAATTACGGTTAATCATCCTGATGGTGTTAAGAAAGCATTAGAAAACGCTCTTTCACACGATGGTCCCGTTTTAGTTAGTGTATTTACTAATCCACAAGCCTTAGCGATGCCTCCAAAAATGGAATTCGATCAAATGAAAGGGTATGCTTTATCAATGAGTAAAATGATTTTAGGTGGAAATATGGATGAAGTTTTAGAGATGGTAAAAACCAATTATAAGCATCTAAAAGAGGTATTGTAATTTTAATAGTTTTCAAAAAAATCCATAAACTTGTTCTCTTTACTCATAAAAGATCCTCTTGTTTATGGATTTTAATTATAATACAAGGTCATCTTGTGTTTGTATAAGTATTAAATTAGACAAGTAACCAAGAAAAGTAAAACACCTAGAAACACTAGGTATTCAAGTATAAATCTACTATATCACTCTACTTATTAAAATATTACTCAATCTCAATAGTGCTATAACCTGCTCCTGTGCGAACTAATTTAATTTTGGTTCCAATACGGTCTTTTAATTCCCCAACGTGAGAGATAATCCCGATAGATTTGTTGCTTTCGTTTTGCATATTTTCAAGAATACTAATTGCCTGATCTAAAGATTCTGGGTCTAAAGAACCAAATCCTTCATCTATAAATAGTGATTCAATTGAGACATTACGAGCTGCTAAATCAGATAAACCAAAAGCGAGAGCCAAACTCAGTTTAAACGTTTCACCACCGGACAAAGAGCTAACAGAGCGTTTTGTATTCCCCATGTAAGTATCAATGACTTTTAATCCATCAGAGTCATTTGCAGTATCCAATAAATAACGATCTGAAAAACCTATTAGTCGCTGGTTACCATACTCTAACAACTGTTTTAACGTTAAGTCCTGAACAAAATTAGAGAATTTTTTACCTGTAGCATCGCCAATTAATAAGTTCATTTTACTCCAAAGCGCTAAGTCTTTTTGTAAACCATCCATTATTTTCTGACTATCTTTTAGCTTTTCTCTATTCTTAATATCAATTTCAATTTTGTTTTGTTGATCCCAAATATGTTTATTCAATACCGTTATTTCTTCAATTATTTTTGGTAAAGAAACCGTTATCTCTTCTAACGTAATTGACGCATCATCTAAAATTTTATCGTCTTCTAATGCTTTGTCAATAGTTTTTTTATCTGTTTTTAAACGAACTTCGTTTTCAATCAATTGTTGTAAAGTTTTACGAATTTGGCTAGCGGTGTTTTCGTCTAAAATTTTAGCTTTTAATTCTTTTAATGAAGCTATTCCTTTTTCCTCAAGTCGAGGTAAAAGATTGGCTAGTAACTCTTCCTTTTCTTTTATTGTTTCAGTTTTATTCTTTTGTAAGTCAGTTAATTGTTCTTTTAAACTCTTTATCGTAGAATGGCAAGAGCTAAAATCATTGCTTAATTTACTAATTTCATTCATTATATCTTTTCGGTCATAAACTAACAATAAGGTTTGTTTAGCCTCATTATATCCCTTTTTAAGTTCCAAATAATCAGTAAATAATTGTTGCATTTCCTTAAAAACGACTTTGGCTTTTATGTGATTTTCAAGTTTGTCCAGTTCTTTTAACTCTCGCTGAAAATCATTTGCATCTAGTTGCCATTTTTCAAGACTATCTTTTGTAGTCCATTTTAACTGGGTACATAATTCGGTTATCTTATTTTCTAAAATTTTGAATTCTGCTATCCTATGATCTAAGTTTACAGTTTCAGTTGCATTTATATTCTGCAAACTTTGAAGCTTTACTTCATTTTCAAGTAATGCTTTTTGCAAACCTTCTAATTGTTTCGTCAAAGATTGAAAATTCTCTTCCAATGAATTGACCAATGTTGTTGCAATCTCCTGAGCAAATGGATGCGTTTCAGACCCACATAATGGGCAGGGTTTTCCGTTTTTTAATTCCTGGCGGTGTTCGTCTAAACTTTTACGTTGTTTCCAGTCATCAAGTGCATCTTTCGCTAATTCAACCTTTGGTAACAGCTTTGCTAATGTCTCTTGTTGTGATTTTTCTAAACTAATTAACACTACTATTTCATCTTGTTGCTTTTTAATTTTAAGCTGCAACTCCCCTATTCCTTTATTTTTTTCATCAAATAACTTCCTATCACCAATTAACTGATTTGCTGGAATCATCAATCGTGTTAAGTCTTCTTTTTTAGATCTAACTGCATCGACAGAAGTAATTCCTATTTGACTAATTCCAGCATCAATTGTTGTTAATTCAGCCTGAATTTGTTGAGATAAAGTATCATCTATAGTCAACGTTATTCCGTAACCAATAAGCTCCTTACGTTTGTCTTCTATACGTTGTGATTGTTGTTTGGCATGAGATAAGCTATTTTTTTCAGCTTCTTGTAAAGCTAGAACACGAGTTCTAAAATCAGTTATCTCGGCTTCAAATTTTTCAGCAGTAACTTCTTTTTTGATTAATGAGTTAGCTATCAAAATCAACTCCGCTTTCACTTTTTCTTGTTGGGAAAGCTTATTATTTGCTACAGTGCTACTTTCTAAAAGTTCCTCTACTTTTTTTTCAGCATTAGTTATAAATAGCATTTGATCTTTAAAAACAACTAAGCTATCATGCGATTTCAGTTCGTTTTCTTGAGTTACAAATGCCGCTTTATCTTTTGCAAAAGCGGTCCATTCAATTTCATTAGCCTCTTTTAATTTAGCGTTTTTAAGAATATTTTCTTTCACTATTTTCTTCTTTGCTAAAACATCATGATGATTTTGTTGTGCAGCTAACAAAGGTTTTTGCAATAAAACATCCTCCTGAATTTCTGTAACCATTTCAGTCGTTAATAAAATGGTTTCTCCCATTTTAATATTTTGTGTTTTCACAGCATCTTCCACTCCACGAAATCTTTGAAAAACGGATCTCCCAATTTTTCGATAAATAGAAGACCCCGTAATCTCTTCTAACAACGCGTTTCGATCATCTTTTTTAGCCAAAAGCAATTTAGAAAACTGCCCTTGAGCCAATATCATTGACTGTACGAACTGGTTGTAATTCAGACCAATAATACGTTCGTTCTCACTAACTACTTCTTGTACTCCTGAAACTAAAATCGCCCCTGTACTTAGTTTTATTAATTCTTGTTTTCGTTTATCTAATGAGCCTGTTCTTGTCCTTCTAATCGACCATGAAGAGAGGTATCTTTCGCCTTTAACTTCATATTCCACTTCGGCATAACAGTCTGGAGCATTTTTAGTCAAAATCACTCCTTCGTCCTCAATAACTTTCTCTGAAATAGCTTTATCAATTCTAGGAATCTTGTTGTATAAAGCTAATGTAATCACATCTAGCAACGTCGATTTACCCGTACCTGTAGCGCCGGTAATCACAAAAAGACCTGCTTCTCCCAGAATACCATTTTCAAAATCAATAGTATGTTCGCCTTTTAAAGCGTGTATATTTTTAAATTTTATCTTGCAAATTTTCATAGTAAAGTAGTCGTTGTAAGCTATTATTCCGTTGTTTCAGAGCTTTGTAATCCTTCTAATATTTCTCTAAAAGCATGGATTAATTCCTCTGTATTTTCTAGTGAATCGTCTTGTTGTAATCTTTTTTCGAATAATTGAACTGCAGAAAAATCCTTAATATCTTCACCTTTAGAAAGTAATTTTGAAGTCCCTGAAACTCCCGTTTTAAAGTTGATACTTCCTTTTAATATCTGCAATCCATTTTCTGGTTCTGAGGTCAATAAATCTTCTAAAGCTTTGATATGTGCAATATTTTCATTGTCCTCTTCAATTATAATTTCAGCAAGGTCAGTAAGAATTGAATCTGACTGATAATCAGTTATTTGATTAGTTACTTCTTCAACTGTTCCTTTAATAGTTAATAGCTTTCTGAATTTGGGAATTGGCAGTGAATTTACAGTGAAATTATTATCCTCTAAAGTAAGCATAACCACTTCTTTTATATCTTTTTTTTCACTAAAACTCAATGCAATTGGAGAACCGCTGTAGCGAATATTTGGCTTCCCTACCATTTGTGGTCTATGAATATGTCCCAAAGCAACATAATGTGGTTCATCCCCAAAAACTGCCGATGCAACACCCGCTTGATTTCCTATTTGTATCTCGCGTTCACTTTCAGAAACCGAAGCTCCTTGCGCAAACAAATGAGCCATTACAATAAAGGGAGTATTGTCATAATAAGCTTTATAATATTGGTTCACATTTCTAAAATAGGTCGCAATACCCTCCTTTATTAATTCAATTTTATCACTGTACGATTCTCCTGGAACGGCATTCCTAATGTCTTTATCCCGTAAAAAAGGAACTGCAGCAACCACCACTTTTTCATTACCTACAGCAATTTCTACAAATAGATCAGCTATATTTTCTGGAATACCTCCTACTACTTTTATTTCAAGAATCTCTAATAACTCTTTAGGCGCATTAATAACGTGTGGAGAATCATGATTACCCCCCGTTAGGATTACTTTGCATTTAAGTGGCAATAATCGTTTTAAAAAGCCATAATACTGCGTCATTGCCGCTTGTGAGGGATTTGCTTGATCAAATAAATCACCAGACATCAATAAAACATTGATATCGTTTTCTTGGATACATGTAATTAACCAATCAAAAAAAAGATCCATGTCTTTTGCAAAATCGATTTTTAGTAATTGTTTTCCAATGTGCCAATCAGAAGTATGCAAAATCTTTATGCTCATAATTTATGACTTTTATTATTTAAAATTTCAGAAAAAGTAGGATTCTGAAGTAATTTTTGACAGTACTATCTCAAAATAAAAAAGATTATCCTTCTATTTTTTAAGCAAACAAATTTAACTTTTAAAAATTAAAACTTGAGCAAATCTAAACTTAAAAAAGATGCCCTCTTTACGGAAAACCATAAAAAAGACACCTTTTTTTATTTGTTACAATACTAACTACGTGATAGTATTTGTATTGCTTATTTACGCTCTAAAATATAATTTGCAAAATACTTCTTACTGTCTGTTATTCTATCAATAATTTCAAAGTCGGTTTTACTCAAAATTTTGTTTAGAATTTCATCATTGTATTTTCTAGATATTTCCATCAATATTTTTTCTCCTTCATCAAAGTTAAATGTTTTATTAAGTTCAGCGATGTAAACTTTTTGGACCTTGGTACTAACCAAATAACTTTTAGCAATTCCATCCTTTTCATCATACTCTGGTAAATGTTTAAAGTCATCTACTTTAAAGTCTGCTTCTAATTCCCTATTTATTCTGTAAAGTAAATTTAGATTAAAAGCAGCAGTCACTCCTTGATTATCATTATAAGCAGGAAGAACTACCGAAGCTGGTTTTATCAAATCGACACCTAAAAATAATTTGTCCCCTTCTTGTAAATTAGCACTTAATTTCGAAATAAAATCGGTAGCAACTTCATCAGACATGTTTCCTATATTGGACCCTAAAAACAAAATCACTTTGGGGTGTTTATTTTCTTTCAATGATTCTAAAACTTCAAAATAATCACCTTGTTTTTTCTTAATGGATAAATTGGGTAGTTGAATATTTAAGTCAGCTTCGAGGCTATCTAATGCGTTTTGAGAAATATCCACTGGCAGGTAATCAAAGGTGTAGTTTTCACGATTGAGCTCTTTTAAAAGTTCTTTGGTTTTTAAACCATCACCAGCACCAAGCTCAATTAATTCAAAATATGTATCTGGTTTAAGTTGCAAAGCAGTGATGATTCCGTTGCTTTGTTGCTTGAAAATTTCATGCTCAGATCGGGTAACATAATACTCTGGTAAATGCATGATTTTAACAAAAAGAGCGTCTCCTGTTTTATCGTAAAAATATTTAGATGGTAATGACTTTTCTGGATTGCTCAATCCTTCATCAACCTCTTTTTTAAGTTGGTCAATCATAATATTAGTGGGATCTATTTTATTTAAAGTGTTTGTTTCTTTCATCTTGTTAAGATATAAATTATTTAAAATTAAAAAAGCTTAAATACTAGCTTAAGACTCTTGTGTAGCAATAGGTTCTTGTTTTTTTAAAATTGTATTTTTAAAAAATAAAAAGATAATATAGCCGTATAAAAAACTAAAAGGTAAGGCCATAATGACTAATAAATTACTTATTCCGCTGAGTAATTCACTGGTACCAATGGCTGTTAATCCAAGTGCTGTTGCTGTTATAATAAATCCCCAACCTAATTTATGCTTTTTAGATGGGTTTTCGTTTCCTTTATCGCTGAACATTCCTAAAACAAAAATCGCCGAATCAACTGAGTTGATTATCGAAATAAGCACTAACAATCCTGCTATAAAAAAGGTTATACTGTGTAACGGAAAATGTTCTAAAAACACAAATAAGGAAGTAAAAACGTCATTAAATTGTGTTTTTTCTCCTTTACTAATAATTTCAAAAGCCGAATTGGCAAAAATAGAAAACCAAATAACGGTTGCTAGTGTCGGTATCAAAATTGTCGTAATTAAAAACTCTTTTATTGTTCTACCCTTAGATATTCTAGCAATGAATATTCCGGTAAAAGGCACCCAAGCCAACCAAAAAGCCCAATAAAAAACCGTCCAGTCTTTTGTAAAACTTTCGGAGGTTTTGTAACTTCCTATCGATAAACTCATTTCAAAAAAATGAATTACATAATTATAAAAAGCGATTGCTGTATGATAAATAAAATCATTAAAATTTAAAAACAACGCAATAAATAACATTAGAATTATTGAAAAAGTAAAATCTAAGTCGGCTAAAAACTTAATTACTTTATTCAATCCCGTAAGCGCCGAATAGGTAGCGATTACTCCAATAAGTACAACCATTGCTAATAGAAAATTATTACCATAATCAACTTTAAAAGCATAGTTGATGCCGTTTACTACTTGTGCGGTTCCCAATCCTAAGGAGGCAATTACTCCTGTAATGGTAATTAAAACAATAAATAGCGTGGCAATATATTTTACAACTTTACTTTTAGTATAAGGTACAATAGCGTCTAATAAATTTGTTGTTTTGTTGACATATAGATTGTAAGCAACAATTAAACCGAACAAGCTATACATAGCCCACGGCGTAAACCCCCAGTGGAAAAAAGTATATTGTAAAGCTGTTATTTTATTGTTAGTAGTTGCAACGGGAGCATTACTAAAATAATAAACAGGCTCTTGAACTGCACGTAATAACAAACCTGAACCCATTCCTGTACTATACAATAGAGCAACCCAACTAAAATACGAGTACGCCGGTTTTTCATCACCTAATCGTTGCTTTCGCAAAGGTAAAACCAAAATAATTAAAGCTGCAACAACTGTAATTAAACCTACCCATAAATAATAAGTGCTAAAAACTGATAATAATTTCTGGTTTATTTCATTTAAACCTTGCGTTAATAAATCAGGAGCTAATAAACCCGTAAAGAAGAAAAATACACCAAACATTGCTCCATAAAACAGCAAGCTATTTGACCGTAGATGACCGTATAGTTTTGTAATCAAAGCGCTATTGTTTTGTTATTGGTTTTAAGTTTTCTAACATTGTAGGAATCAGTTCAGTCACTGTAGGATGAATGTGAACTGCATCTCTAAAAACGGTGTACGGTTGTTTAGCATACATTAGATTTGTGATACTGCTAATAATTTCATCACCACCAACTCCTAAGATGCTCGCTCCTAAAAACTGATTTGTTTTAGCATCAATTATTGCTTCCATAAATCCTTTAGTTTCTCCTTTTTCTTTAGCACGACCTATTTTATCCATTGGTCTGTGTGCAATTAAAATATCAAAACCTTTCTCTTCTGCTTCTTTTTTTGTCATTCCTACTCTACCTAAAGGTGGATCAATAAATAAACCATAGGTAGTAATTCTATCACTTATTTTTCTGTTTTTATTCCCTAAAATATACTCTTCTACAATTTGAAAATCATTATAAGAAGTATGTGTAAATCCCCCTTTTCCGTTACAATCTCCTATCGCAAAAATTCCATCAACGTTAGTCTTACAGTAATCATCTACGTTTATAGTTCCTTTTTCACTCACGTTTATTGTAGTATTTTCTAAATGCAACGTATCTGAATTTGGTACACGCCCAATAGCTAATAAAACATGTGATCCTTTGATCTCCTTATCCTCTTCATTTAATTTTATCGAAATTCCGTTACTATCTTGAGCCAATTTAATCTCTTTCGCATTAAATTTAATTTCTATTTCCTCAGATTGCATAATTCCTGCAACCGCTTCACTTACATTTATATCTTCTCTACTAATCAATCGATCACCGCGTTCAATAATGGTTACTTTACTACCAAAACGCTTGAACATTTGACCAAATTCTAACCCAATGTAGCTTCCGCCAATAATCAATAAATGCTCTGGTATTTTGGTTAAACCTAAAATATCAATATTTGTTAAATAATCAACATGGGCATATTCATTTGGGATTACAGCCCTACCCCCTACATTTATAAAAATTTGTTTCGCCGTAATTTTGTCTTCGTTAACCGCAATTTCATAATTTGATAAAAAATGTGCTTCTCCTCTGTAGAGTGTAATATTATCATTATTGGCAATACTTTTTTCAATCCCTTCTCGGGAACCATTTACTAAAGTATCTTTTCTGGCTTTGATTTTTTCCATATTAGCTTTTGCGCCAGCAGGAATTTCGATTCCCATTTCTTCACCATGCATGCTATCCCACATTCTACGTGCGCTAGCTACATAAGCTTTTGTAGGAACGCAACCATTATTAACACAGGTTCCGCCTACTAAACTTCTTTCAATGAGTGCTACTGTACCTTTTTTAGATAGGCTAAATGCCAAAGGTATTCCTGCTTGTCCACTACCTATTATTATAAAATCAAATATTTTCATGACAGTATTTTAAGTTAACGACTTATTCTTCAACCGAAACATTTTTCCAAAATGCTACATAATTTTTTATTTCCTTAGCGGCATCTTTTGGATCTTTGTAAAACCAAGCTGCGTTTTCGCTACTATCGTCATCTACATTGATCGTATAATAGGAAGCCTTCCCTTTCCAAGGGCAAGTGGTATGGTGTGTCGTTTCAGTAAAATAATCACGATGAATACTTTCTACCGGGAAATAATGATTTCCTTCTACTACAATTGTTTTGTCACTTTGAGCAACAACTTTATTATTAAATATTGCTTTCATACTATTTGTTTAAAATTATTTAGCTAATCGTATTCCATTAAATTGCCAGCGCAGATTTGGATGGAAAAAATTACGGTATGTTTTTCGGCTGTGTCCATCTGGAGTAGCAACAGATCCTCCTCTAAGAACCATTTGATTAATCATGAACTTACCATTGTATTCTCCTAATGCTCCGGGAGATTTATTAAATCCCGGATAAGCAAGATAGGCGCTATTTGTCCATTCCCAGAGTTGTCCCCATTGCAATTGATCACTGGCTATTTCCCACTCAAATTCAGTAGGTAATCGGCAGCCTTTCCATTCACTATATGCAAAAGCTTCATAGAAACTAACATGCATTACAGGTAAATCAAGAGCGACTTTTTCTAAACCGTTTAAGGTATAATTCCACCACTCATTTTCAATTTTGTACCAATATAACGGAGCTTCAATTTTACTACTGTTAACCCAGCTCCATCCTTCATCATGCCAATAATTAAAATCTTGATATCCACCAGCGGTAATAAATTCTAAGTATTCCCTATTAGTCACCAGTTTATTACTGATTTCAAAATCACTAACATATACTTTATGTTTCCCTAATTCATTATCAAAACAAAAAGTGCTTTCTTGATGTCCTATTTCATAAAGTCCCTCTTTGATTTTGATAAAGCTTCCTTCTTGAATTTCGGGTTTAGTTCTATAACTATTTTCATAAACAGGAAAGGTGGGCTGGTTTCCTAAAATATATTTAATGTCATATACTAAAAGTTCTTGATGTTGCTCCTCATGATTGAGGCCAATTTCAATAATTGCTAAAATTTGCTCGTTTGGGTTTGTTGCCAAGAAAGCTTCCATTGCCTCAGTGACATATTCACGATATTTATACACTTCTTCAACAGAAGGTCTGGTCATTAAACCTCTTGAAGGACGCAAAACACGTATGCCTACGTTATTATAATAACTATTAAAAAGAAATGAAAAATCTTCATTATACACCTTATACCCCACGGCATATTTTGTCAATACAAATTCTTCCCAAAACCAAGTAGCATGAGCCAAATGCCATTTAGGAGGAGATACAAACTCACTGGCTTGAACCGAATAATCCTCGGTGATTAAGGGTTTACAAAGCTGTTCTGAATTTTTTCTGACTTTTAAAAAACGATTAATCATAAATTGGTTGTTCTAATAATGATAAGAGGACGTAAGTTACTAAATTATTTTTTGTCGAAAATTACATTTAAAAATGCTTTTATTATGGAATTAAGCTATTTTTTCAGATTTTTAAAATCTGAAATTTCATTAAATACTTACTCCTTTTTACTTGTGGCAAATATTAACCCAATAACCATCCAAGATTGATGCAATTGAATATCTTATTGCCTCTAAAAATTAATGAATTAAACATTTATAAACGCAAAAAAACCCTTCAAGAAAAGGGTTTGTTTTAAATAATAGATAAACATCTTTCAATGTATCTTTAATAAAAAAGGTTGAGGCTTTTGCACAAAGATTTTAGATAAACTACAATAAACCATATTAAAATAATTTATAAACTCAAAAAAATCCAAAACAAAACCACCACGTTACTTTATGAAAAGCCTAACCTTTTTAAATCCATGCTAAGTAAAATAGCTCTATTTTTTTAATGAAACCAAGCAGCCACTTTTAGTTTTCTATTTTTAATGGTAATATTCATAATGGTAGCTAGAGAATTACTTGCCTTGTCCTAGATTACATTGCTGGCGTGAATACTGATTTCTTTTACAAGAAAAATTTATTCTATCAACTCAAATATTACAGCTTAATTAACAACAACTTAATTATGTATTTCCTTAACTACACAAGTCCCTATTCGTCATTGATAATCTAGTATTAAGAGTGCTGATAAGCCATAATTCGATAAGGAAACAGCTCCATTAAAACAAAACCAAAATAATTAGTATTATAAATATCCGCTTGAGAATTTCTCAAATTCTTTCTGTAAAAAGACGGAATAAAAATTAACTAAAAATGGCTACTATATTCATCATTATATATATCGTATTATATTCCTAAAGCTTGACCTCCTCCAATTTGGATTGTCTCTGCTGTTATGAATGAAGCATCAGTACTAGCTAAGAAAGAAACAACCGAAGCCACTTCTTCTGGTTCACCTAATCTTCCTAATAAAATACTGTTTTTCCAAGAAGCAAAAACTTCTGGCTTAGTCGCTTTAATTTGAGCATGAAAAGGAGTGTCAATTGTTCCCGGAGAAACTGCATTCACTCTAATTCCGTATTCAGCTAAATCTTTAGCCAAAGCTCTAGTAATTGCATTAACACCCGCCTTAGATGTACCGTAGATTCCTGCTCCAGGTCCACCTGCGTTCCAAGCTGCATTTGAAGTATAATTAATTATAGATGCATTTTCTCCTTTTTTAAGGTAAGGAATTGCTGCTCTTGAAGCAAAAAATACTGAATCAAGGTTCAAAGCCATAACTGATCTGTAGAATTCAGTTGTCATATCTTCAAATCGAGATCTTCCACCTAAACCACCTGCATTATTAACTAGCACATCAATTCTACCATATTTATCACCAATTTTTTTAATGTTTGCAGTTACTTCTTCGTCACTAGTAACGTCAAACCCGTAGTATTCTGCTTTTATTCCGTCAGCTGTAAGCTCTGCCACTTTTTCTGCTCCTTTTTCATCTTCGATACCGTTTAAAATTACCGTATATCCATCTTTACCTAATCTTTTAGCTACTGCAAAACCTATTCCTCCAGTTGCACCCGTAATCACGGCAACTTTTCCTGTTTCTTTACTCATCTTAATTTATTTTATATTTACTATTTTATTTTTCTACTGGTTCTATTTTCTTAATCAGTACCATTATTGACACTATTGATAATGGTGCTAAAACTGCAATAATTATAAATGCAGGAGTGTACGAAACAGTTGTTATTTTTGGAATCAACCAGTTCATAATAATTACTGATAACGCTCCTATACTTCCTGCTAGACCTGCTAAAGTTCCCACAGATGGTCCTTTAAATAAATCACTTGATAGTGTTTGTAAGTTTCCAATGGAAAATTGGAATCCAAAAAGTACTAATCCTACGATATAAATAAATGTCATTGGACTATCACCATCTACTAGAAATATAATTCCCAATAATCCTATGAAAATTAATCCACAACCTATTGCTATTGCTATTTTTCTAGCCGCATCTACAGTTTTAGTTTCAATAAGTTTACCGCAATACCATCCTCCTACTATACTTCCAGCCATTCCGCCTAAGTAAGAAATCCAGATTGTAGAACCAATTTCTACAATGCTAAATCCAAATTTAGAATGTAAGTACAACGGCATCCAACCTACAAATAACCACCAAATAGGCTCTATGAAAAAACTTGCTGTTAATACACCCCAAGCCTCTTTGTATTTCAATATATTCAGAACACTAAGCCCTTTTTCATTTGGATTTTTACTATGACTTGCATCCCCGCTTGAAACAATTAAATCTAATTCTTCTTTAGTGATCCAAGGATGTTTATCCGGTGTAGATTTATTAATAAATAACCATGGAATAACCCATAAAACACCTATTGCTCCAATAATTATATATGTTGATCTCCATCCAAAACTGCCATACAAAAAAGCAATTAAAACGGGTGCAATTACACTACCTAAAGAAGCACCTGCATTAAAAATACCTTGTGCAATTGCTCTTTGCTTTACTGGAAACCATTCTCCGTTACTTTTTACAGCACCGGGCCAGTTTCCTGCTTCTCCTAATCCTAACAATCCTCTAAAAAGTGTTAATGAAAATAATCCTCGAGCAAAGGCATGAAAAATAGAAGCCACAGACCATAAAATAATGGATACCGTAAACCCTAATCGTGTTCCTATTATATCATATAGCTTTCCTGATAAAAATTTTCCCGCAGCATAAGTAATCATAAAAATGTTTAACATGATGGCGTAATCAGCCTCATCCATTCCTAGATCTTTCCCCATTTCTGGCCACATAATTCCAAAAGCTGTTCTGTCAATGTAATTAATTACAGTTGCAATACATATCATTGTAATAATCCACCATCTCAATCCTTTTACTTTCATGTGTCTGTTTTTTTGTTCTATTTTCACTTAAAAAAAAAGCGTAAGAATATCTGCATCACTGTTTTTAAAACAGGATGAAGTTGTTTTTTAATAGTCTAAATTGTTAATTTAAAAAGCTTATCGTATCAAGATAACAATAAATAAAATCATTTTATTTAAGTTCTCTTATCACAAAGATAATTGCGCAATTACCTATGATCCCTACTTATACATTATAGCAATACTGATATAATGCTTTAAAATGCTCTTTCATTTTTTGTTTTGCTAATTGCGGATTTTGTTCTTTAATCGCTTCGTAAATAGCAACATGCTCTTGAATACCTTTCATGGCTTGATTTTCATCACAAACATGGTGTTTTTCAAAATTGGTAATAATTTCTGGTGTGATAATCAACATCAAAGTATTGATCGTACTATTTCCACTAGCTTTGGCTATAGCCAAATGAAAAAGCAAATCTTCTTGAACTGCTTCTTTACCATTTTCTACTTTATCAGTGTAAGCATCGAGAGCGTCTTTCATTTTAATAAGATCAGCTTCAGTTCTTCTAGTAGCAGCTAATCGTACTGTTTTTAACTCTAATAAAATTCTGGTTTCTACCAAAGACTTAAAGTCTGATTCTTCTAGTCTCAAAATATCTTCGATAATTCCGTTCATTGCAATTACACCAATATTTGCAACAAAAGTTCCACTTTGAGGAATCGAATTTAGAATCCCATAAAACTCTAGCTTTTGAATCGCTTCTCTAACCGAATTCCTACTTACTTCAAATCGTTCAGAGAGCATTCTCTCAGAAGGTAGTTTATCACCAGGTTCTAAATTTTTAAAATTCATATAATCTCTAATCTTAGCAATTATATTATTTACAACCTCTTTATTATCTTTTTTAGTAAGTGCCTCTAAATTCATATATCCAATTTTAAATTAATATCTGGTTAACCAGATTGGTCTGTTAAAATTATAAAAAAAAAACCTAAAAAAAAATAAAACAACTACTTTTTTAATAGCGGTTAACTAATTATTAATGAGAAACTTTGAGTGAATAATATTTAACTTTGGCGAAAGCCCCATAATCATTCGTTTGTAAATAGTTACCCGCTTTAAAATAATTTTCAAAAACCCCCCATCTTTTTATATCCCAAGAACGGTAAACCACAGTTTCTTTATTGTTTAAAATTACTTCTAGACGTCCTTTTTGAACTTTTACCTCGAGTGTGAATTTGTTAAAACCAACCTTTTCTTTAAACTTATATCCTTTATCATCTTTCCATGCTTTGGTATTTAATACCTCTAAATCAGAAGCATCAGAATCCTTCATAATTTTAGTCTTGACACGTATTTTTCCATTATCCCAATAAATTTTTAAAATAGGAGGTGCATTATTATCATCCTCTTCAATTAGATCTTTTTGAGAATCAGTTAATCTACCATGAATTTGCATGATTATAACTTTATGATATTTCCCTTTTAAATCTTTAGAAACATCACCCATTGCGAGTGTCCCTTTTAAATTGCCACCATCACTAAATGTCCAATTTGGTTTATCCTTACCAGATACCATTTGTTCTCTTAACTCTGTACGCGAATAATGCGTATTTGTAGTAGTGACTCCAGATGGATATGCGTAAAACACAATCGAACCATCAGGATCATTGTACATGTATTTATTAATTTCAGGATTGGTGGCGTAATCCATAATTTCAGGAAAACCAACAGATGTTGGCTTTCCCTCCGGTATGGTAACTTTCCAATGACTTAAATCAAAAGGAGCAGCTGTTTTTTCAACCGTTTCCTGTGCATAACAAAAACTTGTAAGAAGCAACGCTCCTACTGTAATTTTTGCAATTCTATTTTGTTTTAAAATCATAGTATTTGTTTCAATTAATTTATTGTGGCGTGATAACAAAATCATCAATTCTAGCCTCAACAGATTCATTGGTTACTAAAATCGATATTGAAGAATTATCTCCCGAATTAAAATTCACTACCCCTTGTACATAAGCGTTAGCATCAGTTTGATCAGTAAGATTAGTTGAAGCTAAAGTAGCACCAGCTACCGCTGCTAAAGTATTTACTTCTCCTGCTAACACAGCAACATTTAAACTTCCTGCAGGCGATGTTTTTAAAGTATAATAAAAAGATAAACTATAAATTTTATTTTTTTCAACTGTAATTGTTTGATAAGCTATCCTAGTTCCATCAGATGGAAATTTACCTGCTTGAGTTCCTACAAAAACTGGACTACCTGTAATTTGTGGCGCACCACCTAGCGCGGAATTTAACCAACTATCAGTTCCTGATTCAAAACCAGCATTTAAAATCGTTGGCTTAAAAATATCTAATGGTTTTTCTACCAATACTTCTTTTGTAACAATATTTTGAACACCTAACTTATCTGAAGCGGTTAAACTAACTGTATAAGTACCAAAATCAGCATAATCGTGAGACGGATTTGCATCAATACTTGCTGCACCATCACCAAAATCCCAAGCATAAGTCGTAGCACTGGTCGAAGCGTTAGTAAAATCTACTGTTTTATTATTTGCAATATTAACCTTCGCTATAAAATCAGCTTTTGGTGGAGTTACATCAGCAATTGAAGCTTCATCAGGCCACTCAGACCCATAACTATCGCAAGCCTGTAAACTACATGCAACTATTATTGTTAATATTATTAATCTTACACTTGAAAAAGTGTGCTTATTTTTATATTTTTTCATAGTATTACTATTTTATTTTATTTTGATTGCTACTAGTAACCAGGATTTTGAAGTAATAAACCACTACTTACATTGATCTCAGCTTGTGGAATAGGTAATATTAAATCTGTAGCTGAAAATGTTACACCTGTGCTTGTTGCATAAACAGATAAAACATTTTGAGCTTCACCAAAACGAATTAAATCATACAAACGGTGATTTTCAAAAGCAAGTTCAATTCTTCTTTCATCCATTAGCATTTGCTTTGTTAGTTTAGCAGTTCCATCTTCTGCAAGTGTGCTCATTCCTGATCTTGCACGTACCCTATTGTAACTCTTAATTGCCGCAACACTTGCTGTTTCAGCCTGTCCTGCCATAATTGCTTCCGAATTTAATAAAAATACATCTGCTAAACGCAATACAATCCAGTCATTTCCACATAAACGTGCATTAGACGAAGTAGTTAGAAACTTACCATTTGCTTTAGTATCTAATTGATTGATTAAAACTGGTATTCTTTCTGTATCCAATGGACTGATTGCACCTGCCAAATTATCAGTAACAAAATCAAGTCCGCTTACTTGACCACCTTGTGTCATTTCAAAAGAAAAATCTTGTGATTCGTTAACATCATCGTTTGTATAAGGTATAGCAAACATGATTTCACTATTCTTTTCTGAATAAAAAACATCACTATAATTAGCTTGTAATGCATATTGCGAATCTCCCACTAATTGAGCTAAAATAGGTTGGGCAGCAGTATAATTTCCTTGAGTCATATATACTTTAGCAAGAATTCCTTTAGCAGCACCACTGGTAGCTCTTCCAAAAGAAGTATTAGCTTGAGATGGTAAGTTTGCAGCAGCAATTTCTAAATCATTTTGAATAAAACTTAAAACATCGCTTACCGAATTTTTATCTAAATAATCTTGATAATCAGCATCTGTAGGGGTAACCACTTTATCTAAAATTGGTACTTCACCATAAGCTCTAACCAAATTGAAATGAGCTAGTGCTCTTGTAAAACGTGCTTCTGCATCAAATTGAGCTTTTTTAGTTGCATCTCCTACAGCATCAATATTTTTCAATACTACATTTGCTCTAAAAATTACATTGTAATTTGCTCTCCAGTAAGTAACAATAGCCACATTGGTACTTTTAACATTAAAAGTTTCAAATTGTGCCCAATCTCCTTCTTGCGATTTTGATTTTGCGTTATCTGACCTCATTTCTGTCAAAGCAAATTCACGTAAAGGTACCTCTTGTAATCCATCATAAATGGCGATAACTCCTCCTTCAACTTCGTCATCATTTGTATAAAAACCATTGTCTCCTATTTGTGATATCGGTGCTAAATCTAAATCATCTTTACCACAAGAATAAGTTCCTGCGACTAGAAGCAATACTCCTAAAATTTTATATATATTTTTCATATTTTTTATGCTTTTAAAATTCAACATTTAAACCAAATGACACTGTTTTATAGATTGGTGCCGCACCTTTTTGATACCCGTAAGTCAATGGATTATCAGAACCATCAGTGATTCCCTCTGGGTTATAACCTGTATAATCTTTAGACATAATGTACATTAAGTTTTGACCAGCTACATACAAACGCATTTTGTTAATACCAAATTTTTTCACCATGTCTTTAGAGAAAGTATATCCTAAATTTACATTTCTAAGTGCAACATAAGAAGCATCTTGAACATCATCACTAGTAAAAATTCTTTGAGTCGTAAACTCTGGATTAGGAAGATCAGAAGTTGAATCTTGATTAGATGCAAACTCATTATTGATGTATTGTGAGTTAATGTTTCTCACCTCAGCACCAAAAGAGCCTTGCAACATAAAACTTAAATCAATATTTTTATACTTGAAGTTATTAGAAAAACTCCAAACTAAATCTGGGTAAGGCGTTCCTAAAATTGTTCTATCATCAGTATCAATTACACCGTCACCATTAATATCTTTTACATAAACATCTTGTGCTTGTGCATTGATTGGGTAAAATGGGTTTTTGATAAATTCTTTGTCAATTTGACTGCTTACCACATAACCATAGAAAGATGAAATTGGATGCCCTTCTAATGAAATCCATTCTGATGGACGTTTGTCATCAATAATACTAATTAATCCACTTGAACCAGCAAAATCAACTAATGTGTTTTTATTTCGAGTAAACAAAGCAGAAGATGTCCAAGAGAAATTTTTAGTTTTAATATTTTTTGAACGTAATTCTAATTCGAATCCTTCATTTTTAACCTCTCCTCTATTTACTAAAGCTGTTTCAAAACCAGTGATAGCTGCAACAGGTAAATCAATTAATAAATCTTTACTCGTTCTAGTATAATAATCAAAAGAGAAGCTAAAAATACCTCCAAATATACTTGCATCAATTCCTGGATTGAATTCTACTAATTGTTCCCAACCTAAATTAGGATTGGAGATATTAGTGGTATTAAAACCATTCGATACTCCGTCAAGACCTGTTCCTACTGGCTGTACTAAACCTATGTAATCGTACTCACCAATTCCAGAATTACTTCCTGTAACCCCATAACTTGCTCTTAATTTTAAATCTCTAACAAAATTACTTCCTGCTAAAAACTTTTCATTAGATATTCTCCATCCTACAGAAGCTGCTGGGAAGAAACCGAATTTTTTATCTGGTCCAAATTTTGAACTACCATCAGTTCTAAAACTTACTGCTAATAAATACCTATCATCATAAGAATAATTTACTCTCGATAAGTAAGAAATTAATTTTTCTTTATATTCACTTGTTGAACCACCTGTTAAATTTGCAGCTGGAATAGTTTGAATATAATCATTAGTATAACCTGCAGCAGACAATCCTACGTTTTCAGTAGACCAATGCTCTGTTGTAAAACCAGCAATTGCACTTAAGTTGTGTTTTCCAAAGTCGTTACTATAACTAAATAAACTCTCTGTTACAATATGTGTTTGCTCACTTGAATTATAAAAAGATCCAGAATCTGCAGCACCATTACGTGTTGCTTGAACTCCTCTAAATTCTTCTGATTTTACAAATCGATAATCACCACCTAAAGTTTGTTTGAAATTGAAATGATCTGTAATGTTGTATTTGAAATAGGCATTAGCAAAAAATTTAGTTTGGAATTTTTCCTCATTAATTTCATTCACTTTTGCATAAGAGTTTTGATTAGAAGTAGCACTAATACTAGTTCCTCCTGAAGCAAGTGGAACACCGTTTACTAAATCATAGTTATCAAACATTCGCTCCATAGCATAATCACCAACTTGTGCATTAGCCCATCTTCCGTTTTCTCTTAATCGGTTTACGTATTGAATAGAATTTTCATCTAAATAAACTGGCAGCCAAGGACTTTGACGAATGGCATCTACTAAGTTTATAGGAAACCTACGCTGTTTAGTAAATGAAGGATTAATCATTACACCAAATTCTAGGTTATCAGCTTTAGAGTCTAAGTTCAAACGTAAGTTCAATTTTTTGTAATTGTCATTAAGTAAAACACCTTCATCACTATTGTAACCTATAGAGGTTCTAAATTTTGTATTTGCTGAACCACCACTAATAGATAGGTTATGATCTGTTATGATTCCACCATCCATAATTTCTTTTTCCCAATTAGTATATGTACCTAATTTTTGTATGTATTTCATTTGGTCAGTTAACTCGCCACCATTATTATCAGATACATATTGTGCCCATTTATCAGGAGTAGATAAAATATTTGTTCTAGGCACAAATTTATATCCAGTATACGTATTGTAGGAGAATTTAGTTGGTCCTTCTTTCCCTTTTTTGGTTGTAACCATAACAACCCCATTTGCTCCTCTTGAACCATATATAGAAGATGAAGAGGCATCTTTTAAGATCTCAACAGACTCTACATCATTCATATCTAAACTCGATAAGAAATCAGCATCAGTTCCTACTACTATTCCGTCAACTACAATTAAAGGGTTAGATGAAAACGAGATCGAACCTTGTCCCCTTACCTTAATTGTAGGTGCTTCACCAGCTCCAGGATTTGTTTGTTGAATATTTACACCAGCTACCTGACCTATTAAAGCATCATCAACACGGGAAACCGGAATTTGATCAAGATCTGTATTTGTTACTTTAGAAATAGATCCAGTCACGTTAGCTCTTTTTTGAGTTCCATAACCTATTACTACTACTTGTTCTAATTGATTACCTGCTTCTGTCAAACTTACGTTTAGAACAGTTTGGTTGGTAATAACAATTGTTTTCGTTTCATACCCCAAGTAACTAAACTGTAGTTTGTCTCCTGAAGTAACTGAAATAGAAAAGGCTCCATCAAAGTCAGTTACTGTTCCTGCTTTAGAATTTGTTACTATTAGATTAGCACCCGGAATAGGAAGCTTATCTGAACTAGCGGTTACCTTACCTGTTACGGTGTATTTCTTTTGAGCAAATACTGCAACATTAAAAAGTAAAATAACCAATAATGAAAGTTTAATCTTTAAATTCATAATTTACTTTGTTTGGTTTAATGTGTTTTGTTTTTTAATTCAATTAAGTTTTAGCTTAATCATTAATAGCTCACTACATATAATTTTCAAAGTGACAAGGGACTAATCAAGTCTAAAAATTTAGCGAATCTGGTTTTCCAAACTGGTTTTCCAGTTTAGTTTACCAAATATAGTAATTAATATAAGAAAAACATAAAAATCATAAAATTTTATTAAAAAAAACGAATAATGCTTTTTTAGAGACTTTAAAAAGAGAATTAAATAAGTAATAAACAGCAAACAGATATTGAGCTATTCTAAGCAATAAAGAATTCATAAAAAAAAAGACTGAAATCCCTTTGTCAATTTATTTAAAAATAAAAGAACACAAACAAGTAATAATAAGTACCCCTATTAATGGTATATATATTAAGGTATAAAAAAAGCAATAAATTTGTTATTGATAAGTGATTTCTCAACACAAAAAAGTTGAAACAATTAAGAAAATAGTACATTTGATTATTAAAACAATGTTAAGCCTATGGGTTTATTATTAGAACTAAAAATAAAGAAAACAATAATGACTTTAGAAGAAAAAATTTTAAAAGCTGAGACACGAATATTTAAAGCTGTTTTTCCTAGTACCACAAACCACTATGACACTTTGTTTGGAGGTACCGCATTATACCATATGGATGAAGTGGCTTTTATTGCTGCTACGCGTTTTAGCCGACAAAAAATGGTTACTGTAAGTAGTGATAAAATTGATTTTAAAAAACCTATTCCGGCAGGAACCATCATTGAACTTGTAGGAAGCGTTACGCACGTAGGTAATACTAGTTTAAAAGTAAAAGTCGAAATTTTTATTGAACAAATGTATTCTGACAATAGAGAAAAAGCTATTACGGGCGAATTTACTTTTGTTGCTATCGATGATGACAAACAACCTGTTTCTATTATAAAAGATTAAGCAGCTGCTTTTAGTAATAAATTGAAATAAGAAAGCCCAACTCCTAGCAACTAAGTGTTGGGCTTTAATTTTATCAAAAAGGTTTAAAAAGCGATTGGTGCTGCCAAACAAGAATCTGGAATAGCAAAAGCATCTACCAGCGCCACAGCCGATGGACGGATATCCCAACATAGTTGATTGACCATTTTACGAATTGCTTTTGTTTTTACTGCTTCCATATAACCATCTTCTAAATACCACGATTTATTTTTCTCTAATTGAGAAAGCGCATACAACTGATTCAGTTTTATCAAAATAGCTTTTGTTTTTTCATCTCCAACAGTTGCAATTACTAACTGAAACTGTTCTAAAACAACGCGTTCTAGATAAGCTTGCGCTACATCAATCATTTGGTGCTGTACAACATTAAAAGCATCATAAGGTTCTAAGCCATTATCTATAAGTTTTTTTAATCTTTTTGCTGCCGATGCTAAAATCGTTTTTTCTCTATGTTCAAAAGCTTGAAAATGAAATTGACTATCTAATAAATGCTCGGTATCTGTATTGCGGGTTGTAATGGGATTTTTTTCAGTAATAGCTGTTTTAGCATTTTCAAAAACATAATTAATTATCCCTAGAGAGCCCATTTCTCCAAAGGCTTTTCTAAATTCTGACAGCCTATTTTTTGCTACTAATTGCATTAAAACAGTATTATCGCCTTCAAAAGTGGTGTATATTTCCGTATCGTTTTTTAAAGCATCAATTCTGTTTTCTGATAAATATCCTTTTCCGCCGCAAGCTTCTCTACATTCTTGTAAAATTGCAGTTGTGTTCCAAGTAGAATATGCTTTCATACCTGCTGCAAGTGCTTCAATTTCTTGCATCTCAGATTCTTTTTTATTTAAAAACCGCTTTGTTACATATTGTAAGGCAAAATGCACGGCATAGGTTTTAGCTAATGGCGGTAACAACCTTCTTTGATGCATGCGGTAATTTAAAATAGGAACTTCGGAACCGCCTTCGGGACCAAATTGTCTGCGTTGGTCGCTATATTTTATTGTTATTGCTAATCCACTTTTGGCTGCAGCCAAAGCAGAACGCGGAATCCCAATTCTCCCTCCTACTAATGTCCCCAGCATTGTAAAGAAACGCCTGTTATCACTAGGAATTGGACTTTCGAATTTGCCTTCTTCATTCACCGAAGCAAATCGATCCAACATATTTTCTTTAGGAATCACCACTTGATTGAACTGAATTGTTCCATTATCCACTCCGTTTAAACCCATTTTATGTCCGCAATCCCCTATTTTTATTCCTTTTAAGGTTTTTCCACTTGTATCTCGTAACGGTACAATAAAAGCGTTTACACCATAATCGTGATCGTCTATAATAAGTTTGGCGAATACAGTCGCCATTTGGCCATGAACTGCAGCATTACCTATATATTCTTTTTGCGCTTTTTCGTGAGGCGTATGTATTGTAAATGTTTTATCATTATGATTGTAAGTAGCTGTAGTCTCAAGTCCTTTTACATTAGAACCATGATGTGTTTCAGTCATTGCAAAACATCCTGGTATTTTAAGCGAACCAATGTCTTGAAGGTATTTACTGTAATGTTTTTCAGTCCCTAAAGATTGTACGCTCATTCCCCAAAGACCAAACTGTACACCAAATTTAATTACCAAACTCAAATCATGATAACTTAAGGTTTCCATGATAGCAAAATAATCGGCTATATTTTCTCCCCCGCCATATCTTGCTGGGTAAGCCATGTTTCCAAAGTTTTCTTTTGCCAAAATTTGACACCATTCATACACTTTTTCTCTATAAATCGCAGTATCTGTAGTGGTGCAATAAGCAAATTCAGGTCTAGAAATAACCGCTTTCACTTTGTTTATAATCGCTGCTTGTTCTCCGTCTAAAAGAGCCGTAATCGTAGGGATATCAAAATTGGTAGTAGTTTGATAATTTGAAGTAAAGGAATTGGCAACAGTTTTAAAGTTGCTAATCACTTCCTCGGTTAAAATCCCTAAGTCCGATTCTAATTTTGTAAACTCCGTTTTTAAATCTACGATGGCGCTATTATCATTAGAGAGTACTAAAGCCAAATCAAAAACTGATTTTATTGCAGGACTAGCTTGAACTGTCCTCTGAATTTCATAATACCATTCCGTGATTGTTTCTCGTGATGGCGGGTTTGTTATTGCTATTTTAGACAATACCTCTTCTTTTTCCTTTGGCGAAAGCCAAGACTGATTTGTAACAAAATGTTGTAGTGTAACAAACTCCTTTTGCGTTAACAAATCATCAGACCAAATCAGGTAAAAAAAGGGAATAAAGGCTTGAATTTTATCGTTTTTCATAATCAATGTAGTACTAGCGTTGAAAATTGTATTTATAATGCTTACTAATGGTAAAAAAAGCAGCAATGAAAAATAATCAATACTATTGATATATGTTGTTAAGATTCTGGTAATTTATTATATAAAAAAAGAGCCAGACAATACTGCTGGCTCTTTCGGTTTTTGAATGAGTTAATTCCATCCACCTCCTAAATCTCTGTACACATGTACAAAAGCGTTTAGTTGGTCTTTTTTTGTTTCGATTAATTCTAATTTAGAATCAAGTGCGTCACGTTGCGTCATTAAAACTTCAAAATAATCTGCCCTTGCTGATTTGAATAAATCACCAGCAATACTTATGGATTGATTCATTGCTGCTACTTGTTGTGATTTTAAATTATAGCTTTTTTCTAAATTATTGATATTAGCCATTTGGTTCGAAACCTCCAAGTACGCGTTCAAAACAGTACGTTCATAATTGTATAACGCCTGAAGCTGTCTCGCATTTGCCGAAGCAAACTCTGCTTTTATAGCGTTTCTATTAATTAGCGGTGCCGTAATATCCCCTATCAAGTTATACAATAAAGACTCTGGAAATTTCACTAAATAAGAAGTTTTAAAAGCTTGTAAACCAAAAGCTGCCGAAATATCTAACGATGGATAAAACTCAGCACGAGCTACCTTAACATCCAATTTTGCTGCTGTTAACGCTAACTCTGCTGCCTTAATATCAGGGCGATTCGCTAATAATTGAGAAGGAATACCTGTACGAACTGCAGCGGGTAATACATTCAAAAAATTACTGCTCTCACGTTTGATTTTCTCAGGGTAACGTCCTAGTAAAAAATTGATTCGGTTTTCAGTCTCTACAATTTTTTGATTAATATCAAATTCCATGCTTTTAGACGAGAAAACTTCGGCTTGAAATTTTTGAACAGCAAGTTCAGTTGTTCTAGCCGCTTCCTTTTGAACCTTTACAATTTCAAGTGCATTTTGTTGCAAGTCGATATTTTGTTTTACAATTTCAAGTTGGTTGTCTAAAGCTAATAATTCATAATACGAATCAGCAACCTCAGCAATCAAGTTAGTCACTACAAAATTCTTCCCTTCAACAGTTGCTAAATACCTACTAACAGCCGATTTTTTAGCATTGCGTAGTTTTTTCCAGATATCCACTTCCCAGTTAGCGTAAGCACTAACATTGAAATCAGTTAAAGCCTCTGGAAACTCTTTGCCTGGAGCAATATCAGTAGAAGCATCACCCGCACCTTGACTTGTGTAGCGTCCTACTTTTTCGACACCTGAACCTGCTCTAAGCCCTACAGAAGGTAACAAAGCGCCTTTACGAACGCGAATATCATTCTTTGCGATTTCTATTTCTTGCAAAGTAATCATCAATTCTTGATTGTTTTGTAAGGCAACTTCAATAAGCGCAGTTAAATTAGGATCTTTAAAGTAATTCTCCCAAGTAATTTTTACTGTATTGGTAGTGTCTTTGCTAGTCCCAAAACTTTGAGGAATAGCTTTATTTTCGGGCATAATCACTGATGAAGGTGCCTTACAACTTACTGCAGTAAGGCCAATCATCATTACTATACCATAGCGATAAAATTTTGTTTTATACATTATGATTAATTTCTTCAGTTAATGGATTTTCATCTTCGTCTTTAGAGAGCTTGTGTTTTTCGGATATTTTAGCAAAAATTAAATACAATCCCGGAATTAATACAACCCCACATACAGTACCTATAAACATTCCTCCCGCTGCAGCTGTACCTAAAGTTCTATTACCAATTTTACCTGGATCAGACGCTAAAGAAAGTGGAATCAAACCAGCGATAAATGCAAAAGAAGTCATTAAAATTGGTCTGAAACGCACCATGGCTCCTTCCATGGCTGCATCAATAACAGAGACGCCCTGACTGTGCTTCTGGGCAGCAAACTCTACGATCAATACGGCATTCTTACCTAATAATCCAATCAGCATTATTAGCGAAACCTGAGCATAGATGTTGTTTTCTAAACCAAATAATTTTAAGAATAAAAAGGCTCCAAAAATACCCGCCGGAAGTGAAAATATCACGATCAATGGCAATACAAAACTTTCGTACTGAGCAGCAAGAACCAAATACACAAATCCAAGGCAAATCATGAAGATATAAATAGCCTCGTTTCCTCTAGCCACCTCATCAGCAGAAATACCAGCCCAATCAATACCAAATCCTCTAGGAAGTGTTTTTGCAGCTACTTCATTCACAACTTGAATTGCGGTTCCACTACTATATCCTATAGCCGGAGCACCACTAATTTCGGCTGCATTGTACATATTATGTCTAGTAATCTCTGATAAACCGTATACTTTTTTCATTTTCATAAAAGCAGAAAAAGGCACCATCTCGTCTCTATTATTTTTTACATACAATTTCAAGATATCCTCTGGCAATGCTCTATATTGTGGTAATGCTTGTACAATTACTTTGTATTGACGGTCGTATTTAATGAAACTCGTTTCATAATTACTACCTACAAGAGTGGATAGCGTATTCATGGCATTCTCAATACTTACTCCTTTTTGTTGTGCAATATCATTATCAATATCTAACATGTACTGTGGGAAACTGGCACTGTAAAATGTAAATACCGATGTTAATTCAGGACGTTTTTTTAATGCAGCCACAAAGTCCCTACTTACTGTTTCCATTTTTTTGTAATCGCCTGAACCTGCTTTATCAAGTAAACGCAATTCAAATCCACCTGCAGCTCCATATCCTGGTACCGCTGGAGGTTGGAAATATTCAATTGTAGCACCCGAAATATTTTTAGTCTCTTCCTCTAATTTCTTGATGATTTCTTCCACATTTTCATGACGATCTTCCCAACTTTTTAAGTTGATCAAACAAGTACCTGTATTGGCTCCTGTTCCTTCAGTTAAGATTTCGTATCCTGCTAAGGCAGAAACCGATTTTACTCCATCAATTTTCTCGGCTACTTTTTGAAGTTGTTCCGCAATTTGATTGGTTCTTTCTAATGATGATCCTGGAGGCGTTTGAATAATAGCATAGAACATTCCTTGATCCTCATTTGGAATAAATCCAGAAGGCAAACTGTTGTTGATGAAAAAGATACCCACACAAAAAGCTAGTAAAATACCTATTGAAACTGATCTTCTATTGATGAATATCGTAAGGACTTTTCTATATCCTTCAGACAAATGGTCAAACTTTTTATTAAAACCATCTAAAAACTTATTAATTAAATTTTTAGGACGTGGTTTACCGTGATTGTTTTTTAACATCAATGCGCATAATGCCGGTGTTAATGTCAATGCCACAATTCCTGATAAGATAATTGCTGTAGCCATTGTGATCGAAAACTGACGGTAGAAAATCCCTACTGGACCAGACATAAATGCTACGGGGATAAATACAGCCGCCATCAGGAAGGTAATCGCTATAATTGCTCCACCAATCTCTGACATCGCTTTTTTAGTCGCTTTTCTAGCAGAGAGATGTTCTTCTTCCATTTTAGCATGGACCGCTTCAATTACAACAATTGCATCATCGACCACAACACCAATTGCCAATACTAAAGCAAATAAAGTGATCAAATTTATGGTGATCCCAAAAAGTTGCATGAAAGCAAACGTACCAATCAATGAAACCGGAACCGCAATTGCAGGAATAACTGTAGAACGCCAGTCACCAAGAAATAAGAAAACAACTAATCCTACTAATATAAAGGCTTCAACAAGTGTGTGAATTACTTTTTCGATAGAAGCATCTAAAAATTTAGAAACATCATAACTAATTTCGTAATCCATTCCTTTGGGAAATGATTTTTTTAAATCTTCTAATTTTGCTTTAACATCTTTAATAACCTGACTTGCATTACTACCATACGATTGTTTGATTGTAATTGCCGCAGAAGGTTTTCCGTTGATACTAGAATAAATATCATACATTGAACTACCAAATTCTACATCAGCAACATCTTTTAATCGAAGTAATTCTCCATCAGCGCTAGAACGCACTACAATATTTTCATATCCTTCTTTAGTAGTATAACGTCCTTTGTATTTCAATACATATTCAAATGCTTGTGATCTCTTACCTGAACTTTCCCCAGTTTTACCTGGTGATGCTTCTAAACTTTGATCACTTAAAGACTCCATAACTTCATCAGCAGAGATTTTATGGGCTAACATTCGGTCAGGTTTTAACCAAATACGCATCGCATAGTCACGATTTCCTAAAATATCTGCAACTCCCACTCCATTGATACGTTTAATATCCGAAAGGATATTAATATCGGCATAGTTGTAAAGGAATTTTTGATTGGTATTAGGGTCTTTACTGAATAAGTTGACATACAAAAGCATGTTAGGCTCTTCACGAGTAATTTTTAAACCTTCTCTAACAACCAATGGCGGCAATTTATTAATTACAGATGCCACACGGTTTTGAACATTAATAGCAGCTTGATTAGGATCAGTTCCTAAGTTAAAAACTACTTGAACAGAAGCCTCTCCATCATTACCCGCATCTGATGTAATGTATTTCATTCCAGGAACTCCATTGATAGCTCTTTCTAACGGAATTACTACCGCTTTAACCATCAACTCACCATTTGCTCCAGGATAATCAGCAGTAATATTTACCTTAGGCGGCGAAATAGCAGGGAACTGCGTAACAGGTAGTCCTGTCATAGCCAGAACTCCTAAAAAGACAATTACCAACGATATCACTATCGATAATACCGGTCTTTGTATAAATTTATCAAACATCTTTATATTTTTTTATATAGTTAAACCAACTATTCTGCTCTCAGTCTCAAACTTGATAATACCTTTTTTGGACTTAAATAATCAAATTTGATTTTGTCGTTTTCATTCGCTTTTTGAATTCCGTCAAAAACAATTTTATCACCAACAGTAATACCAGAGTCAATAACATATAAATCAGGCATGTCCCCTTTTATCGTGATTTCTCTTGATTTAATCACATTGTTTTTGTCTACTACAAATACGTATTTTTTATCTTGAATTTCATAAGTCGCTTTTTGAGGAATTACAAGCGCTTGTTTTAAAGGAACAGTCATCATAACGGAACCCGTTTCACCGTTTCTTAGCAGTTTTTCGGAATTAGGGAAACGCGCTCTAAAAGCAATATTACCTGTTTCATTATCAAACTCTCCCTCAACTAACTCCACTTTTCCTTTGTCTTTGAATACATCACCATTTGCAAGTAATAAGTTTACTTTATTATCAGCGCGGTCTTTTATGTGCGTTTGATAATTCAAATATTCAGGTTCTGATACATTAAAATAGGCAAAAATCTCACTATTGTCAGAAAGGCTTGTAAGCAATTCTCCTTCATCAATTAAACTTCCCAGTTTTTTAGGAATTCTGTCAATTGTACCTGAAAAAGGCGCTCTAATTTCTGTAAATGATAAGTGTAATTTAGCTAGAGAAACCTCGGCTCTTGCTTGTTGCAATCTAGCTACGGCAACCGCTTGTTCATTTTTAGAAACAATATTTTTGTCGGCTAGTGTTTTAGCGTTTTGCAATTCAATTTCAGCAGCTTTAGCTTCTCCTTGTGCCTTTAATAATTCGGCTTCATACATTTTTGGCATAATTCTGAACAACAGTTGTCCTGCTTTTACATACTGTCCTTCGTCTACATAGATGTTTTGTAGAAAACCCTTTTCTTGAGCGCGGATTTCAATATTTCGAACTGATTTAATTTGAGATACATACTGTTTTGTGAATGATGTATCAATAACCACTGGATTTGTAACCGTAAACTTGGTTGATTCTTCCTTTTCTTCTTTTTTTGAGTTACAGCTAACAAGGAACAACGTGGCCATAAAGCCCGTAATCATGATAATTTTTTTCATGGCGTAAAATAGAAATTAAGCAATTGATTGATTGAGATTTAGGTATCTCGTTTGGTATTAAAAAAACATCAGTTGCTTCAAATTATTCCATACAAAAAGTTAACGTTAGCTACGTTATCAGTAAAGTCAGTCTAAAATTTGGCAACTAAATTATTTATTGCTCAAATCCTTAGTACTCGTAGTCTAGTAAAAATTGGAGATGAATAACCACTAAATTGTGGAATAACTTTTAAAATATTGTAGTTAAAATCTACAAGGGTAAGACCCGAAATATCTTGATACCAAACTTTAGGTAACAAGTAATTATTGACTGCTAATTTCTTAGCAAAATTACCCTTATTATCAGTACCAATATGAAAATCATCTTCTACATCAGTATCAGCATCTTCAATTAAGTCGCTGTCTTGATCTTTATGAAAAAATTTAACTTGGTGGTTTTTTGCAAGAGTAGTTGTTATGGTATAGCCAATGTGACTATCATTTGTAGTAGCATGTAGATTATTACCTCCGCTAAGCAGAAGAATACAGAAATATGTAAAATATAAAGCTACTCTCATTAGGTGCTCAAAATTAAAATGAAATTTGAGTAAGAAATCTGAATTTAAATGGATAAAAGTAGCGAAAACGTTTTCTCTTTACCGCTCTAAATTCGGGTCAAAAGTATAATGAAATTTTGAATAAATTATGCGTTTTAATACTATTTTAAGAATTATATTTTTAACGCTTTAAAATTCTTAATTCAATAAATAATCCTGACAAAAATTCTTAATTTAAAAGATTTATAATGCGAATAGTATGATAAAAAAGCAATTATCATCACTCTTAGTTTATCTTAATTATATTATATGAAAATTGGGCTCAAAATGTGCATCTAAATCTAAAACTACTGTTAAATAACTAAATTTTAATACTTGTCATCCTATTAATCATTGTGATTGCCTCTTGTAAACGGTACCTTTGCATCTTTACTATTCACAATAAAAATATTCAAAAATGAGTTTTATAAATGCAATGAAAAGTCGTTACACTACTAAAAAGTATGATGATACTAAAAGTATAGATTCCAAAAAAATTGAAGAGCTAAAAGAAATACTTTTACTAAGTCCTTCTTCTATAAACAGCCAACCTTGGCAATTTTATTTTGTATCTGATAAAAAAGTAAAAGAACAATTAGCTGCTGCTTCCTTATTTAATGCCGAAAAAATAAACAACTGTGATACTCTTGTCATTTTTAACGCTATCGATGATGTAGCTTTATTTGAAAAACAAGTAAATGAGAATTTACCTGAGTCAGCGGTTAATTATTTTAATACCTACTTAAAACAATTATCAGATCAGGATCTTAAAATATGGTTTGACAAGCAAGTCTATTTATCCCTTGGTATTTTTCTAGCCGCTTGTGCACAAATGGAAATTGATGCAACTCCAATGGAAGGAATAGAACCCGATAAATATAAAACAATACTTAAACTTGAAGGTTATAGAAGCCTTTTTGCAGTAGCAATAGGATATAGAGCTGCTGATGATACAAACCAACCTAGTGTTAAACCTAAATCGAGATTAGCACAACCAACAATAATTAAAACAATTTAAAATGAAAAAAATAGTCATATTATTACTTTCAATCCTCAGCTTCACAAGTTGTAAGAAAGAAGTAAAAAAAACTCAAGTTAAAACGGAGGAAGTAGTTCCTAAACCCATAATTAAAGAAGTTGCTGTATTTAAAGGTCAACAAGTTACTGGAGTTACCGTAACTCAGGAAGGCCGTATTTTTGTAAACTTTCCGCGCTGGAGAACTGGAGTAGAAAACGCTGTTGCCGAAGTCGTGAATGGTAAAACTACTGCTTATCCTAATGCTAAATGGAATAAATGGGAAATAGGTCAAGACGTAAATGATTCGGTTTTTGTCGCAGTACAATCTGTTGTGGCTTTTAATAATGATTTGTATGTACTTGACACCCGTAGTCCACAATTTAAAGGTGTGATTGGTGCGCCAAAGTTATTTGTATTTGACCTTACTACAAATGCATTAAAAAGAACCTATACCTTCCCTAAAGAAAGTTTTCATAAAGACTCCTATATAAATGACTTGCGAGTGGATCCAGAAAATGGAAGCGTATACCTAACAGATTCAGGTCATGCTGGGCTAATTATTCTAAATATTGAAACAGGAAATGCAAAGCGTGTTCTTGATAATAATGTTGTCACAAAAGCTGAAGTAGATCATTTAACTTTTGAAGGAAAAGAATGGAAAAACAAAGTAAACTCTGATGGAATAGCAATAAACCCTATTAATAAAAAATTGTATTTCCATGCGTTATCTGGTTATACCTTATACGCTATTGATGTACAAACATTAATAAATGGCACAGAAGCTGAGATTGAAAAAGGAGTTGAAAAGATAGCTAAAACATCGGCTCCAGACGGAATGGTGTTTGATACAAATGGAAATTTATATTATGCCGATTTAGAGCATAATGCCATTATGAAAATGGATGCAAAAGGCGTAATTAGTATTTTTGTTGAAGGAGATCAAGTTCGCTGGGCAGATACTTTTAGTATTTATAACAATACGTTATATTATACTAACTCTAGAATTAATGAAGTAACAGGTCCTATTGAAAAAATGACTTTCAGCCTTAATTCAATCAAATTATAATAGTGAACTAAATTATTTGAATTTACATTATATTTTTAAAACCCAACAATATGCTTTAGTATTGTTGGGTTTTTCTTTGAAGAACACTTTCTATATAATTATACTAAAACCGGTATAAAAGATAACAACCTGTTTTTTGTTACATCTAGTGTAGTTAGTATATTATAATGGTTCTCGACTTTGTAAAAACTGATAATTAGATGATTTTATAAATAGTATTCCTATACCATTAATAAGATTTCACTCAATGTGTTCATTAGCCCTAAATGCGATTGAGTTAATTTTTTGATTTTTAGAGTTAAATAGTTCCTCGAATATGTGCCAATTTTGCTACAACAAACAAACAATATATTTATTAACTAAAAAACAAACATTATGTTAAGATGGACAGTCATTTTTATAATTCTAGCTATAGTAGCAGGAATTTTTGGATTCGGAGGAATAGCTGCTGGTGCCGCTGGTATCGCTAAAATATTATTCTTCATATTTATTGTACTATTTATTCTTTCGCTTATAAGCGGTAGAAAAAAACTATAAAGTCATACAATCACATTCTGTTTTATCATTAAACAGAATGTGATTTTTTTTTTTTAAAATTCTAAATAAGAGCTATCATGGAAGAATATGCAAAACACGAAATAGGATACATTAAAAGGTATCAAGAAAAAGGATATGGAGCTAATTTTCTTTTTCAAGGAAACAGCTTAATTGATACTGAAACTAAATACAAATACCAACCAGAGGAAATTTATATTGTTGCACAACACAGGTATGAAGGAATGAGCAATCCTGATGATATGTCTATATTATATGTGATTGAAACGGCAAATGCAGTAATGGGAACTTACCTTTTAGGTTACGGCCCATCTGCTGATTTAGAAGCTGCTGAATTTTTTAATAAAGTTCCCAAGGAAAATTGCTCTAACAATGCTGCTATTGAATAAAACAACCAAAAAACGCTGTTAATCAAGGACTAACACTTTAAGACTAACAGCTTTTTTTATTTAAGTAATCGAAAAGTATAATTACGAAACATTACATAATAATTTTATAATAGCCAGCAATTACTTTATTACGAAATTTGAATTAATAAAAACAACGAAACATATTTACTAAAATAGGGATCGAGTTTTAAACTTTAATAGCAAGCGTAATGAAAAACATAACCATTCAGTCTGGAACATTAAAAGATTTTGTATTTGATCTTAAAAGCAATTTCAACGGCTCATTAGATTGTAATGCTAATGAATACAAATTAACGCTTGACAACGCTTTAATTAAAGGCAGTATTGAAGCAATTGCTTACCAAGAGGAAATGAAGTTCTTTGACTTTGACATTGTTTTTTTAGAAGATGTACAACTAACTATTAATTCTATTAGTTCCTCACCTACCTATTTTGCGTATTGTTCAGAGGGAACTTTAGAGCACAGTTTTGGTATATCCAAAAATATACACAGTATAAAAGCCCAGCAAAATGCGGTAATAAATACTGTAGGAGTAGTATCTAATGTATTCCATTTTAAAAAGAATATAGCCATTAAATTAGCATTAATTGGTGTAGTTACAGCTGCTATAGACGACAAAGATGCTTTGAATTCGAAAATAAAAAACACCTTTATCAATCAACAAGAAAGCTTTGTTCACATAGGAATTCAACATATAAATATCAGTCAAAAATTAGAACAATTAAGAAAAATTGATCAAAAAGGTATTGTTCGAAATTTACTTAAAAAGGGAATCTTACAAATTATTTTAGCAATGGAAATTGAGCATCACTCCAATAAGTACAATGCCACTGAGACAATTATAAATTGTTTAACGCTAAAGCAAATTGACCAAATTAAATTATTATCTAGTGTAATTCAAAAAGAGCCCGCTGATTCTTATTCTATAAAATCATTGGCCAAACAAACAGGATTATCACCTAATAAATTACAAGAAGGATTCAAGTTAATTCACAATACAACTGTAAATGATTTTATAACATTAATTCGTATCGAAAAGGCTGAAAGCTTAATTAGAAACACGGATTTAAATATTTCAGAAATAGTGTATTCAATAGGGTTCACAAGCAGAAGTTATTTTTCGAAAATATTCAAACAAAAATACAATTGCAGCCCTAAAGAATACAAATACAGTCAAAATTCGTTAGCTATTACAGCTTAATATATACTTTTTTCAAGGATTAGAGTAGGTCTAGTCCTTGAAAAGATTAAAACACGTTAGCTATTAAAGCACTAAATACCACTACTACTAAAAAAACAGCTTTTGTCCAAAAGCTGTTTTTTTGTATAACTATTTTTAAAAAGTTAAATTAGTTTTACTAATGAATATTTGATAATAATACAGCCAATAGCTATTGTAAATTATTTAAAAAATCAATAATTTCTTCAATTGTAAAAACACAATCAGGATTTGCGTTTACTAAGGCGCTTTGAGGCATAAAAGGCATTTCGGCAGTAGTTGGATTTTGTACAATTGTAGTTCCTCCTGCTTGCTTAATTGCTTGCAACCCTTTGGTCCCATCTGCATTTGCTCCAGAAAGTACAATTCCTAAAACTCTTGGTCCATAACTCTCCGCAGCTGATTCAAAGGAGACATCAATACTAGGTCGGCTATAATTTATTTTTTCAGAAGCGTCAAGTGAAATAATAGTTTCTTTTTCGAATAATAAATGATAATCTGAAGGCGCTACATAAATACAGCCAGGCAAAATTGCCACTTTATCCTCTACTTCTTTCACCCTCATAACCGATTTTAAATCAATTAAGTCTTCTAAAGTTTTGTCTTCAGTATTTTTTCGGTGCAAAACAATAACTAAAGCATAAGGAGCGCTAGATTTTAACTGCGGTAAGATTTTCATAAGTACTTGCAAACTTCCCGCAGACCCACCTATAATGACAATGTCATACCGATGACCTACTTTATCTTTCTCCATACTTTCTCTTTATTCAATTGCTTGAAATTATCGCTAATGGGAGCAAATTTCATCGTCTCTTTACTTCCTAGGGCAAGATAGCCCAAAGTAGATAAACTAGAATCAAAAAGATTCAACGCTCTTTCTTGTAAATCCTTATCAAAATAAATCAATACATTTCTACATAAAATTAAGTCAAACTCGTTAAAAGAACCATCAGACACCAAATTATGTTGGGAAAAAACCATCTTACCCGAAAATTCATCATTAAACTTTGCGAGACCATAATTTGCAGTGTAATAATCTGAAAAATCATTACTACCTCCTGAGTTTCTATAATTCTCAGCAAATTGTTTTATTGTTTGTAGTCCAAAAACACCTTTGCGAGCTTTTTCTAATACTTTCGCATTTATATCTGTAGCATAAATCAATGATTTGCTTAATAAATTAGCTTCTTTAAGTAAGATTGCCATCGAAAAAACTTCTTCACCAGTCGAGCATCCTGCATGCCATATTCGTATGAACGGTTTGGCGGCTAGATTGGGCAAAACTTCGGTTCTAAGGCATTCATAAAACGAAGGATCTCTAAACATTTCTGTAACGTTCACAGTAATCTCTTCGACTAATCGTTTGTAATACTCCGGTTCCGACCTGATTTTCGATAAAAAGTCTGAAAATCGCGTAAAGCCATCGAGTTGATAAATTCTATCTACTCGTCGTTTTAATGAAGCTCTGGAATAACTTCCAAAATCAAAACCGTAGTATTCATATACTACATTAATTAATGTTTCTAATTGTAAATCCTCAATCATAAAATTTCATTATATATTTCGCAGCGAGTCGAGTAATTTATCTACATCAACTGGTTTAGAAATATAATCATCTGCACCCGCTTCTAAACATTTCTCTCTATCTCCCATCATGGCTTGCGCGGTAACCGATACGATATAAGTTTGTTCCCGTAACGGAATTTTTTTTATCATAGGTATTGCTTCATAACCATCAATATCAGGCATCATCATATCAATAAGAATGGCATCAATGGCATCATCAGTGCTTAAGATTTTTAAAGCTTCTTCAGCACTTAAACAAGACACACATTCAAACGAACGAGCTCGTAATGTAGCCGAAAGGGCAAATATATTTCGAGCATCGTCATCAATAATTAAAACTCTCTTTTTAGTCATATCTAAAGACATTATATTTTAAAAATTATCATAAAGCCACACACGTAACAATGATAGCAACTGGTCAATATCTACTGGTTTAGTAATATAGTCAGATGCGCCTGCTTGAATGCATTTTTCTCTATCCCCAGTCATTGCTTTTGCAGTTACAGCAATTACGGGTAGGTTTTTTAGTTTTTCGTTTTTTCGAATGATACCCGCCGTTTCATAACCATCCATATTAGGCATCATCATGTCTAATAAAACAATATCAGTTTGTGGATTTTCGCCTAAAACTTTCAATGCTTCTTTCCCGTCAATGGCAGTGATTACATTCATTTTAAATACTTCTAGCGCTTTTGTAAGCGAGTAGATATTTCGAACATCATCATCAACGACTAAAACCGTTTTATCTTTTAGGATATTATTTAAGAGATTCATTTTTTTATAGACGTCTTTTTTACTACTTTCATCTTTATTCTCTTCTACAAGATGTAAAAACAAAGAAACCTCATCCAACATTCGTTGATAAGAATGTGCAGTTTTTACAACAATAGAATCAGCGTATTTTTTGATTTTCAGCTCCTCTTTCATTGATAAACTCTTCCCTGTAAAAACAATTACTGGTAGTTTTTCTAAACCGTGATTCTTTTTAACTTCTTCTAGGATTTCATACGCTTTAGCATCAGGAATTCCCATATCTAGAATAACACAATCAATTTCGTTATTACTTAAAGTTTGTACCCCATCATGAACTTCACTTTTAATTTCCGACTTAATATTATATGTCTCTAAAAAATAAGAAAGCGCTTCAGCATGTTTGGGATTATCCTCAATGATAAGTACTTTTTGAGACTCTTTATTGATGATTTGCTCAATGTGTTTAAAAATTTCAGGCATTTTTTCAAATGCGACTGGTTTATTCAAGAAGTTAACCGCTCCTTTCAACAAACTTTCTTGTTTTAATTGATGCGAAGACATAATGTGAACCGGAATGTGTTTTGTTTTCCAATTTCCTTTTAACTCTTCCATCACTTGCCATCCATTTTTAATAGGCAATTGAATATCTAATAAAATACCAACCGGGTTGTATTGTAAAGCATACGTCAAAGCATAATCTCCCCTAACAGAGACAACACCTTTGTACCCACGTTGACGACTAAAAGACAATAGCGATTTAGCAAAATTCACATCATCTTCAACAATTAAAATAACTTTATCTAACGGGGTGATTGTATCACGATCATCAGCTACGTCATCAGGTATCGTTAAGCTTAAATACTTGTTTGCTTCTTGTTCTTTTACAATAGTTACTATTTTTTCTAATTCAGGAACAACTTTCTCTTCTTCAATTATTCTATCTATTGTAGAACCTACAATGGGTACAAGTAAAGTAAACTCACTTCCCTCACCCATTTCACTCTTTAGTTTTATCTCTCCTTGTAGTAACTTAGCTAGCTCTCTACTAATTGACAAACCTAATCCAGTACCACCATATTTCCTTTTAGTAGATCCATCAGCTTGCTGAAAAGCTTCAAACACGAGCGGTTGTTTTTCTAATGAAATTCCAATTCCAGTGTCTTTTACTCCAAACGAAATCATTTGCGGATCCTTAGTATCTTTCTTTATTTCTAAAGTTACGCTTCCTTTTGAGGTAAATTTTATCGCATTAGAAATCAAATTTTTAAGAATTTGTTCTAATCGCATTTTATCAGTCTTAATGACTAAAGGAGCAGCATGAGCGTCAATTTCGAAAATTATTTTTTTATCTCTGGCTACTTCGGTAAATAAATCTTTTAGGCCATCAGTAACTTCTTTAGTTGATACTTCAGTCAGTTCTAATTCCATTTTTCCAGCCTCAATTTTTGATAAATCTAAAATTTCATCAATCAAACCTAACAGTCCGTTTCCAGAACTTTGAATCACTTTAGCAAACTCAATTTGCTCGCCATTCATATTATTATCATTATTCTCTGAAAGCAGTCGACTCAATAATAAAATAGAGTTTAATGGCGTGCGCAATTCATGAGACATATTTGCTAAAAACTCCGACTTGTATCTCGTAGTTAACTCTAAATCTTCTGATTTTTTTTGAATCTCCGAATTTTTTTCCTCTAATAAAACACTTCTTTCAGCAAGTTCTTCATTAGTTTGCTGTAACTCTTCTTGTTGCACTCTTAATTCTTCTTCAGAAGCTTGCAATTTTTCTGTTTGCGTTTCTAATTCAGCATTAATTGCCTCCATTTCGCTGTGTTGCAAACGCAATTCTTCTGATTGTGATTGCGTTTCTTCAAGTAATTCGTTTAAGCGTTTTCGGTTTTGAGTAGCTTTTATTGCTATTCCTATATTACTAGCAACTGCATTTAAAAACTCAAATTCAATTTCTGAAAAACCTTTAACGCTCGCTAATTCAATAACACCTTCTACTTTATTATCCTGTAAAGGGATAGCAATAATATGAGAAGGCTTCACCTCTCCTAAACCGTAAGAAATTCTAATATCATCATCTGTAAAAGTTTTAATTTCTATTAGCTTTCGCGAAATTGCTGCTTGTCCAGTAATTCCCTGACCTATTTTAAAGCGCTCTTTGTCTTTATTAGGAATATAGCTGTAACCAGCAGCTCTATACAATTCATCTCCTTCAGTAATATAAATAAGTCCAGCACTACTGTTAGAGTAAACTGCTACAAATTCTATAATATCCTTAGTTAAAACGGTTAATTTTTTTTCACCAAGCATAATTTCATTAAGCTGAGCAATACCGGTTTGTAACCATTCTTTTTCTGACAATGATTGAAAAGATTTCCCTAATGCTATTCCCATATTATTTAGAGAAACCCCTACATTACCTAGTGCATCACTCTGGTTGTCGTCTACTCTAATATCATAATGTCCCTCAGATAATTGAACCGCGATACTACTAATGGCTTTTATACGTTCAGCAGTTTCAAAATCCTTACGTTCTAACTCTTTTTGAAGTGCTGTTCTTTCTTTAAAATCTTTCAAGATTCTAAATAGCATTAGTACACTAATTAATATCGCTATTAAAAAAGCTACTACTATTAAAACAGAACTATAGTTACCAAAACGTTCTGAAGTAGCATTGCGTTTTACTAATAATGCTTGTTCATTTTTTTCGATACGTTTAACGATAACTTTAATTTGCTCCATTAAAATTTTACCCGTGTCTAAGTCGTAATTTTGAACATTTACCCCTATTCTTTTGTCACTTACGCGGTACCTTAAAAACTTAAACAGCTTATTTCTAATAGGTTTTAACTCCTTTAGACTGCTTTGTTGTATAGGATTATCAACTGTTAATTGTTCAATTTTTTCAAAGGCAGCATTTGCTTTTTCTTCTGATTCATCAAAATGACTTAAAAAATCTTCTCGACCTGTAATCAAGAAACCGCGCATGCTTGTTTGTGCTTCTACTAAATTATTAGTTCCTTCATTAACATTATAGATTATTTCCTGAGTATGATTAACAAGTGCCATACTATCAAGAAGGCTTCTTATACTCATAAAAGAAGCTAATGAACTCACCATTAACACCACTATCGATATTCCCGAACTAATATAAAGATTACGCTTAAAATTATTTCCCATGTACTATTTATAAACCTATTATTATTTTAACTATTAAAGTCTAATGGCAACACTATTATAAAATTTGCCCCTTCTCCTTCTTTACTTATTGCGGTAATTAAACCGTTGTGTTTCTCTATTATTTTTTTGGCTATAGCCAATCCAATACCAGTTCCTTCATACACTTTGCGGTCACTAAGACTCTGAAAAATCATGAAAATTTTATTCAAGTATTGATCATCAAAACCTATTCCGTTGTCTTTTATCGAAATTCGGCAAAACTTTCCTGACTCAGAAACGTTACTATCAAAACTTCTTTCTTCAATTAATTCCGATGTAATATCTATAACTGGTAACACATCTTTTTTAGCAAATTTTAATGAGTTCCCAATCAAGTTTTGAAATACTTGTCGCAATTGTGTTGGAATTCCATTAATTGTGGGGAGTTTATTAATATTGACTACCGCTTTTTTATCCTCTATTAAATAATCTAAATCGTTAACAACCTCAATTGCTAATTCTTCTAAAGGTGCTTTTTCAGGATTTACTTTTGCTGACAAGCGAGAATACTCTAATAAATCAGTGATTAAATTCTGCATCCTCTCGGCGGCTTTCACCGTGCGGTTTACATAATCAATAGCTTTTTCATCTTCTAAAAGGTATTTGTCTTTAATGATATTGATAAAAATTTGAATCTTACGAAGTGGTTCTTTAAGATCGTGAGATACAACCCAAGAAAATTGCTGTAACTCGTGATTTTTAAGCTCTAATTCCTCATTTTTAGTAACCAACTCTTTCGTTCTTTCGGCAATTTTTACTTCTAAGTTCTCTTGCGCCTCTTTTCTAACTTCAACCTCTTTAGATAATAAATCTCTTATATCTATGAGCTCTTTTTGTTGTTGATAGATTTTTAAGAATGTTTTTACTTTTAAAATTAGTAAATCAGAGTCCACTGGTTTTGTGATATAATCAACTCCACCTGTTTCATATCCTTTTGAAATAAATTTCTTTTGTTTATTTACCGCTGATAAAAAGATAACCGGAATATCCTTAGTACGATTATTGCCCGCTAATATCTCAGCAACTTCAAATCCATCCATTCCTGGCATTTGAACGTCCATTATGATAAGTGCATAATCATTCTTTAGAATTTTCTTCAGCGCTTCTTCACCAGACTCAGCCGAATCAACATCTAAATTATGAAGCTCCAATATTTTTTTTAAAGCGATTATATTGGCTTTAATATCATCAACAATTAGTATCATAAATTTGTATTTCTTTCACTTTTGTTTTAAACAAAAATCATGCATTAAGTAACTTTACATTATAAAATAATTACCGTTCTAAAAGGCAAATTTTCGAGTTAACGAAAATAGTTTTTTTCTTATAAAAGAAACAACTTTATTTTAAACATTATTTATTTAAAAAAACTTTCATAAATAAATCTACTAAAATATATTTTTCAGTGATTCAAAATTAAATAAAAGAACTTAAAAACCGTTATAAATACAATTGAATTTTAATTATTTATGTAAAAAAAAGCATACTAAAAAAAAGTACATTATAATCTTATAACTTTATCATAAAATCCTATAATTAATATCTTTAAAAAAACATAAACCCTCTAATAACCTAGTATTTAGAAGCTTTTAATATTTTACTTACTACCTAATTAAAAACTATAAAAAGTGAATATCAACGTCTAAAAAATCATCTTTTTTATCATTTTTTTTAACACTAAATACTTTTAAAAAATCTTTCTTTTTAACCTTGAAAATCATTAATAAACAGCACGATATTTATATTAAAATAGGTTTTAATACTGCATTATTTTTTGTTAATTTGTAATTCCTATCCATTATTACTAAACGGATTTTTACACACTTGAATGACAGCCTATTTACTCGATAAAAACTATACAAAAATCCATTATAATGTGGATGATTTAAACCATCAAGAATTTGAATCTTGTGTTTTTGAATCTTGTGATTTTTCTGACTGTAACTTTATTGCAGTAACTTTTATAGACTGTACTTTCAACCACTGTACTTTTGATAATTCGCAAATAAATCATGTTGCCCTTAGAACTGTTTATTTTAATCATTGTAAAATAAGCGCTGTTAATTTTGCCATGTGCGACAAGCTTATTTTTGAAATACACTTTAAAAACTGCGTTTTAGATTTCTCTAAATTTTACACTCTAAAAATGAAAGCTACTACATTTAAAGACTGTAGTTTAGTTGCCGTAGATTTTATGAGCACCGATTTAACAGATGTCGTATTTGAAAATTGTGATTTATACCGAACTGAATTTGCTGGAGCAAAAGCCAACAAAACAGACTTTAGAAGCAGTTATAATTATATCATTGATCCTGAAAAGACAAAATTAAAGAAAGCTTTTTTCTCACTCGAAGGTGTAAAAGGCTTATTAGCAAAACATAATATAACGGTAGTATAAATATTTCTTAAATCAAATAGGTGATTTTCTACTCTTTATAAAATTCACTATTTTTGTACTCTAAAAATTAATAAGATGCCAAATAAAAAATATAAAATAGCGGTTATTCAACTAAATCTTAATGATGTTGCCGAAAACAACCTCAAGAAATGTTTGAGTTGGGTACGCGATGCTGCTAGCCAAGGCGCTGAGGTTATCTCTTTGCCCGAATTATACAGTAGCCACTACTTTTGTCAAAGTGAAGATGTTGACAATTTTGCTATTGCAGAACCTTTATACAGTACTTCTTTTATAGCTTTTAGCGCTTTAGCAAAAGAGTTAGGTGTAGTAATTATTGTCCCTTTTTTCGAAAAAAGAATGGCTGGAATATATCACAACAGTGCATATATTATTGATACTGATGGCTCAGAAGCTGGTTTGTACCGCAAAATGCACATTCCAGATGATCCTCATTTCTATGAAAAATTCTATTTTACTCCTGGAGATTTAGGTTTTAAAACAATCCCGACACAAAAAGGAAAAATTGGAACACTGATTTGTTGGGATCAGTGGTATCCAGAAGCTGCTCGTTTAACGGCTCTTAAAGGTGCTGAGGTATTATTTTACCCTACAGCAATTGGATGGCATCCAGGTGAAAAAGAACAATACGGAACTAACCAATACGGAGCTTGGATGAACGTAATGAAAGGTCATGCTGTAGCAAATGGTGTTTATGTTGCTGCTGCAAATAGAATTGGTCTAGAAAAATATTTACCTGATACTGACGGAATCGAATTTTGGGGTGCTTCATTTATTGCTGGTCCACAAGGTGAAATTTTGGCGCAAGCCTCACACGACAAAGAAGAAATCTTAATTGCCGAAGTTGATTTAGACTTACAAGAAAACGTACGTCAAAACTGGCCGTTTTTTAGAGACAGACGTATCGATGCTTTTGGAGATATCACTAAAAGAGCAATTGACTAATTATGACTGAAAATAAAAGAAGGTTTCCTGCTGAATGGGAAAAACAACAAGGTGTTTTACTTTGCTTTCCTCATAACGGAAATGACTGGCCAGGAAAATACGAAGCCATTAAATGGACTTTTGTTGAATATATTAAAAAAGTAGCAACTTACGAAACTGTTTTTTTAGTAGTAGCCGATGAAAAATTAAAAGAAAAAGTAACTGAAATGCTAGAAATGGCAAAGGTTAATCTTGATACTATTTCGTTTATTATTCAAAAAACAAATAGAAGTTGGATGCGCGACTCTGGCCCTATTGTAATAAAAAATGGAGAAAATAGAGAAGCTTTAAATTTCAATTTTAATGGATGGGCGAAATATAAAAACCACCAACTAGACAGGAACATTCCTGCTACAGTGGCTAATTTTCTAGACATACCGCTTACCCAAGTAAGGTACAAAGGAAAACCAGTAATTGTTGAAGGTGGCGCCATTGATACTAACGGAAGAGGAACTTTACTAACCTCTGAAGAGTGCTTAATGCATCCTAATATTCAGGTTAGAAACCCTGGTTTTACAAAAGCAGATTACGAAGCCGTTTTTAAAGAATATCTTGGAATCACTAATGTGATCTGGTTAGGTAATGGAGTTGAAGGTGATGATACGCATGGACATATTGATGATTTATGTCGTTTTATCAATGAAGATACTATTGTAACCATTATTGAAACAGATGTAAATGACGCTAACTACGCCCCATTGCAAGACAATTTAAAACGTTTGCAAAATGCCAAATTAGAAAACGGAAAAGCACCAATTGTAGTGGCTTTACCAATGCCAAAACGGGTTGATTTTGAAGATTTAAGATTACCAGCGAGTTATGCTAACTTTTTGATTTTAAATAAATGTGTATTGGTCCCTACTTTTAACGATGCTAATGATCGTGTAGCACTAAATATTATTGCAGCATGTTTTCCTGATAGAGAAGTTATTGGGATTAGTGCTATTGATTTAATTTGGGGTTTGGGTACTTTACATTGCTTAAGCCAGCAAATACCAGAATAAAACGCTCAATATTGTTATAATAAAAAACACCAGCAAATTTGCTGGTGTTTTTGTATGCTATAAATTGGTTCAAATTATTTGTCCTTCGTAAAAGGAATTTTTTGATTATCACTAATGATCATATCAAAACCGTTTTTATCTTCATTAAATTGGAATTTTAATCCCGCTCTTTTAGATTCGAATAAATCTTTTCCAACTGGCTCCACTGAAAATTCAGGATAGTCAGTAATTGCAACATTCAAAACACTATTTTTTTCTGAAAAGGTAATTTTAATAGGCGCTTTAGTATTAGAATATGTACCTAAATAACCATCTAAAATAATGTCTTTTTCAATAACACCTGTTCCTGAAGACCAAACGTTATTTGCTTCGTTATTATCAGGCAAAACATGTTCTGGATCTAAAGTGATGCTTTCTATTTCTTCGGTAGAATCATGTTTAAATGACCATGAAGTATTTCTTTGCCATATTTCAACAGGTAATTGCACTCTATCGATTTTACCACTTTTAGTTTTTACATCTAAAATAACAGGCATAGGCATTTTTTCAAAATTCTCAATAGTAATAACCACCCCTTGTTTTGGATCGTTTTTTACATATTTGATTCCGTTAATTCCTTGGTCAAATTTCCAGTTGTATTGAAACCAACCTCTCCAAAACCAGCTTAAATCTTCACCTGCAACGTTTTCCATTGTTCTAAAAAAATCATCTGGTGTAGGGTGTTTAAAAGCCCAACGTTGTACATATGTTTTAAAAGCCATATCAAAACGTTCTTCACCTAAAACTTGTTCTCTTAAAATTACAAGTCCTGAACTAGGTTTAGCATAACATAAAAGCCCAATATTTCCTTCCTGCATGTTATCAGGAGAGCTCATTACAGTTTCTAATTCAGCGTTAGTATATCTATCTGCTAATTTATGTAAGTCTGAAGCTGGCGTTTTATATTCTCCATTATTGAAATCAACAGAGCTTAATGAGTTGATAAAAGTATTAAAACCTTCATCCATCCAGCCAAATAAACGTTCGTTAGAACCTACAATCATAGGAAACCAGTTGTGACCAAATTCATGATCTGTAACTCCCCATAAATCTTCTCCTTTAGATTCCCATCCACAAAAAACGATTCCTGGATATTCCATTCCTCCTTCATTTCCTGCAACATTTGTTGCTACTGGATAAGTATATTCTAACCATCTTTTAGAGTAGTTTTCGATAGAAGCTTTAGTAAATTCTGTAGAGCGTCCCCAAGCTTCGTTTCCAGCACTTTCTGAAGGATAAGCTGATAATGCTAATGATTTTTTGCCACTTGGAAGATTGATTTTAGCACCGTCTAAAATAAAAGCTGGAGAAGATGCCCAAGATAAATCTCTAGCATTCTTCAATTTATAATGCCATGTTTTGGTAGCTGTAGTAGTTGTATTTGCTAGAGCAACAACTTCGTCCTCAGTACGAATCATAACTGTTTTATCACTTTGTTTCGCTTGTGCTAATCTACTTTGTTCAACTGTGCTATAAACCGCTGTTGGGTTTAACAACTCGCCTGAACAAACTACAATGTGATTTGCTGGTGCGGTGATATTTACATCAAAATCTCCGTATTCTAAATAAAATTCTGACGCTCCTAAATAAGGATTGGTATTCCATCCTCTTACATCATCATAAACACACATACGCGGGTACCATTGTGCAATAGTAAAAATTTTTCCGTTTTTTGTATCTAAAACTCCAGTACGGTCTGAACCTTCCAAGGGAGAAATGTAAGAGAAATCAATTTTAATTTTAACTGTTCCACCTTTTGCTTTTAGCCCTTCCGGAAGAAAAACTTGCATTCTGGTATCTGTAATTAAAAATTTAGCTTCTACTTCAGTAGATTTACCTTTTGTAGTACTAACAATTTTAACCGATTTTATTTTATGACCTCCGTCAAAGACTTCTCCTTGCGCTCCATTGCGACTACCAGTTAAAGGTACTACAGCATTACCGCGAGAATCCGCTTTGAATAAATTTTGATCAACATTCATCCAAACAAAATTCATCTTATCTGGACTATTATTAGTGTAAGTAATCACATCTGTACCTACAATTTCATTATTTTGAGCATTTAATTTTGCGGTAAGTACATAATCAGCTCTGTTTTGCCAATATTCTGCTCCCGGTTGCCCACTCGCTGACCTTGTACTCGTTCCGTTTTTTGTATAAAAAAAGGGAGCAAAAGCATCATGATAATTGTAATTTGAAGTTGGCGTTGTAGCCTTACTTTCAGGTGTTTGTTGTGCCCAGAGCGACGAAACTCCTAATACTAAAGCCAATTGAAGTATGGCTTTGAACCTAATATTTTTCATGTGTTATTATTTTACAACCAAATTAGCAAAAAAAAACAGATTGGTAAATAAAAAACAGTAATAGCTTTAAATTTTAAGTAAAATTTATATAACTCCACATATTTTGCTCTGTAAGTATTAATTAATTGAAATTATAAAATATATTTACAGTATCAAATTAACTACTAAAACCTACTACTTTGACTACAACAATAATTACAAATAGTTTTTTATCAGCTGAAATTAAACATACAGGAGCCGAGTTATGTTCTTTAAAAAAAATCAGTAATAATAAAGAATATATCTGGGAAGGGAATCCTGAATTTTGGGGCAAACACTCCCCAATTCTCTTTCCTATAGTAGGAACTTTAAAAGACAATAAATACACTTATAATAACCAGCAATATACTTTATCGAGACATGGTTTTGCTAGGGATATGGTTTTTGATTTAATCGAAAAAAAAGAAGACAGCGCTACTTTTTCTCTTAAATCAACTGAGGAAACATTAAAAGTATACCCCTTTGAATTTGAACTCCAAATTTGCTATCAACTAATCGAAAATGAACTTTTAATAAAATATCAAGTGATCAATAAAGGGGATCTAGAAATGGGCTTTTCTATTGGAGCACATCCTGCTTTTGCATTGTCTTCTCAATTTGAAAATTATGCTTTAGAATTTGAAAAAGAAGAACCTTTAATTTACACACTTTCAGAAAATAATTTACTTTCTGATGAAACTAAAAGATTAGATACTGAAGTAAATAGTGTACCTTTAAATTATTCTTTATTCGAAAAAGATGCCTTAATCTTTAAATTATTAGCTTCTAAATCGGTTACTATTTTAGAAAACAAAATCCCTATGCTAAACATCCGTTTTGATGATTTTCCGCATTTGGGAATTTGGACTTTAAACAATGCTCCATTTATATGTATAGAACCGTGGTTTGGGTATTCTGACACCAATAATAATACTGGAAATATTATGGAAAAAGAAGGCATCCAATTATTAGCTCCTAAAAATACTTTTGATTCAAATCTCACTATCGCAATTCTATAACTTTATTATTAAACAAATGTTAGCACTTAATTTTAGTCCTTTCCCAAATTTAGAAACCGAACGATTATTACTACGTAGAGTGGTTAATGATGACGTAAATGAGATATTTTATTTACGCTCAAACCGAGAAGTAATGAAATATATCCCAAGACCTATAGCAATAACTCCTGAAGATGCTTTGGCACATATTGCAACAATTGATGCTACAATTGACAAGAATGAAGGGATTAATTGGGCTATTACTTTAAAGAACAGCGATAAACTTATTGGGGTCATTGGTCATTACCGAATCCAACCGCAAAATTATCGCGCCGAAGTGGGTTATATTCTTCATCCAGATTATCATGGTAAAGGCTTTATTCCTGAAGCTTTAAAAAAAGTAATCGCTTTTGGTTTTAACGAAATGAAATTACACACTATTGAAGCAGTTATTGACCCAAATAACACTGCGTCAGAAAAAGTTCTATTAAAAAGCGGTTTTACCAAAGAAGCTCATTTTATTGAAAATCAGTTTTATGAAGGACGCTTTTTAGATACCGTCATCTATTCATTGTTAAATAAATCATAACAAGAAGTATTTTATAATCTCGACATACTTAATCATTTATTTTTGTGTATATTAATTATTAACTCAAAACCAATTAGCTCTTCAAACAATTGGTTGAAACTTTACTTATGAAAAAAATAATCTTTTTGGCAATTGTACTTTTTACATTACAATCTCAAAGCCAAACTTATGTAAAAGTAAATGCTTTTACAACACTTTTAACTGTTCCTAACGTAGCAATAGAGACTACAATTGGAGAAAAATCAACATTAAATTTTGATGTTTTAGCTTCTTTTTGGAAATCCGTTAACGGGAAACCACGTGAATTTTACACTTTCACACCTGAATACAGGTATCACTTTAAAGCAATCGACAATGGCTTTTACGTAGGTGGACATATTGGAGCTAGTTTGTTTAATTTTCAAAAATGGAACTACTTAAATACTGATTATTACGAAAAAGGATTTGGTTACTTTGCAGGAGTAACTGTAGGTTATAAAGCAAAAATAAATGATAAGTTTTACTTGGATTGCTTTTTAGGTGGTGGTTGGAACCAAGGTTTCTATAAAGGATACCATATAAGTGATGGTAGTCGATATGAAACTGCTAAAAATTATAATAAAAGCGGTGAATGGCTACCTTATAGAGGCGGTGTAATGATCTCTTATAAATTAAATTAGCTTTACGAGTTAAGCTTTTTATAATTTTTCACATATAAATCTTCAACTTGTTTTCTTGCCCATTCCGTTTTTCTTAAAAAAGTAAGACTTGATTTTATACTTGGGTTATCGTTGAAGCATTTAACTTTTATTAATTCACCTAAGGTATCAAATCCATAATGCGCTTCTAATTGCTCTAAAATAGTTTTTAAAGTGATTCCGTGTAAAGGATCTTTTGATTGTTGTTTTTCCATTTGGCAAATTTATACCATTTTTTCAAAAAAGATTGCTGATTCATACATTTGTTGCTACATTTGTCATCCTATGCTAAAAACTGTCAACATACTAAATAAAAGAGCTCGATTTGATTACGAAATAATCGAGAAATTCACTGCTGGAATTGTTTTGGCAGGGACCGAAATAAAATCTATCCGTTTAGGAAAAGCTAATATTACTGAAAGCTTTTGCGAGTTTAGTAATAGCGAACTTTTTGCTATCAATACGTACATAGAAGAATATACTTTTGGTAATCAGTTTAATCATAAAGCGAGAAGCGAAAGAAAATTACTTTTAAACAAACGAGAATTAAAAAGTTTAGAACGAAGTGTACAAGCCAAAGGACTTACTATTGTTCCTTTAAAATTATTCACCAACGAAAAAGGAATGGCAAAACTTGAAATTGGGCTTTGTCGAGGTAAAAAAACCTATGATAAACGAGAATCTTTGAAAGAACAAGATACTAAACGAGATTTAGATCGAATAAAAAAAATATACAAATAATAAAGAAGAAGGTTAAGCAATTAACCTTCTTCTTTGTTTTATCTCAGTAATAACTAGATTTAGTGTTTTATTAAAATTTTAGTACGCAATCTCCCAAAACTATCACACAAATACTCTCAAAGAAAAAACAGTAAATAAAAAAACATAAATAAATTACATTGCAACTCTCAGAAAAATAAAAGAATCGTTTTAATTTTTATCTTCTAATAAAGGAACAAATCGGAATTCACCTAACTCATGTTTCTCAAATTGAGTTTCGTTTTTTCTAATTAACAACGTCATTACTTGCACATCATCTCCAAGCGGAATAACCAGCCTACCCCCTATTTTTAGCTGTGCCATCAAGGGTTGCGGAATAAAAGGTGCTCCCGCTGTTACAATTATACTGTCAAAAGGGCCAAAATTAGGCAACCCTTTATAACCATCTCCAAAAGTAAGATGCTTGGGTCTGATACCCAATTTAGGAAGTAAGGCTGATGTTTGCTTAAATAATTCATTTTGGCGTTCTACGCTATAAACTTTAGCTCCCATTAAATACAATACTGCAGTTTGATACCCTGAACCCGTTCCTATTTCTAAAACTTTATGGTCTTTTTTTATTTCTAATAACTGAGACTGAAAAGCAACAGTATATGGCTGCGAAATGGTTTGCCCTGCACCAATAGGGAAAGCCTTGTCTTGATAAGCATAATCTTCGAAGCTAGAATTTAAAAACAGGTGTCTCGGGATCTTTTTAATTGCATCCAAAACATTTCTATCTGTAATTCCTTTTTCTTGTAAAACGCTTACTAATTGGTTTCGAAGCCCTTGGTGTTTTGCAGTATCTTTCAATGGTGGTATATTATATTTCTGTAAAATTAAGTAAAGAATTCTCATTTGCAACATAAAGTAGACTGGCAAACCCATAAAATTTAAAAGTGGGTGAAATTCACTAGAAACTCATCTTTAATATCCTCATTTAAAAGGAGGAAGAATCAAGTCCTAAAATTTTAGAATCTTTAAAATTAAAAAACAAATAAAGTCTTAAAAAAACATATTTAAAGGAAACATACCCAAAATCAACATACTATAATCCAACCAAATTTTCGTCACATCAAGAAGAATCATGAAATGCAACAGCAGTTCTCGAGTTCGCTCAAACTGAGAATTTGATTATTGCATAGGCAATATTGTAATTAGTACTTTTTATGACAATCTAAATATTTTAAATAGCACTTAAAGTAGGTATTGCAATAAAACTTTTAATTGTGTCTATTTACATATCTTAAAAATTGGTTAAGAATTACTTTCTTACTTACATTCTTGAAGATAATAAACGGCAATTTATTATAAAACAAATAGAATACTATTTCGATAAATAATAAACATCCCAAAAAAAGCCCCTTTTTACTTAAAAAGGGGCTTTTTGAATTTATTATTACAACCTAAGTTTACGCTTCTTCATCTGTTAAATGTGATTTAGAGTAACCTCTCCATTTTTCAATACAATCTTGAAAATCTTTTGGCAATTCGGTGTCAAAACGTTTCATTTCCTTGGTTGTAGGATGTACAAAACCTAATGTTTTAGCGTGTAATGCTTGTCTAGGTAATATTTTAAAACAATTATCTATAAACTGTTTGTATTTTGTAAACGTAGTCCCTTTTAAAATTAAATGACCACCATAACGTTCGTCATTGAATAAAGGATGCCCTATGTGTTTTAAATGCGCTCTAATCTGGTGTGTTCTTCCTGTTTCCAGTTGGCACGATATCAAAGTAACATACCCAAAACGTTCTAAAACCTTATAATGTGTTATAGCAGGTTTCCCTATTTCTGGATCAGCAAAAACAGCCATTTGCATGCGGTCTTTTAAGTGACGTGCTAGGTTACCTTCTATAGTTCCACTTTCTTCAGCTACATTTCCCCAAACAAGTGCCACATACTCCCTTTCAGAAGTTTTAGCTTCAAACTGTTTAGCTAGATGCGTCATAGCAGCTTCTGTTTTAGCAATAACTAACAAACCTGAAGTATCTTTATCAATACGATGTACTAATCCAGGACGCTCACTACTGTTCATAGGCAAATTATCAAAGTGATGTGCTAAAGCATGCACAAGCGTCCCTGTATAATTACCATGACCAGGATGTACTACCATTCCTGGTTCTTTATTGATTAACAATAAAGTATCATCTTCATAAACAATGTTTAACGGAATATCTTCTGGTATGATATGGTTTTCGTAAGGAGGATGCGTTAACATCACTCGAACCACATCAAATGCTTTTACTTTATAATTTGATTTTACAGGAACATCATTTACAAAAATATTTCCTTCTGTAGCTGCAATCTGTAATTTATTACGTGTAGCATTTTGTATTAACCCCATCAAATATTTATCGATTCTTAAAGGTGTTGTCCCTTTAGTAACTTCAAATTTAAAATGTTCGTACAATTCTTGTTCTAGGTCTTCTGACTCTATATTATTGTTCATTTGGTATTTCTTCTGCTGGTTCTACTATAGAATCCGTTCTTATATCTTCTTCATAACTCGCTTTTCCATCTCCTAAAACTAAATCAATTTTAGACGATTTCAAAACCCTATCTCCTGGTTTAATACTTCTACCTCTGTAACGCATATCCAGCACCATATCTTTTGCCAAATTAGGAATATAAGTAATTGTTCCTTCCTCTAGCCCTAAAGCTTTTAAAGTAGGTACTGCTTCACGATAGGTTTTTTCGATCAAATTAGGAACTTTAACTGATGAAAAGCCCGAAGCATTAATTTTAATATATATCTTTCTTCCCTCTTTTACTTTTGCACCTGGCAAAGGATCTTGCTGCACAACGCTAGATTTTGGGTAGTCACTTCTATAATCTAAACTGTCTAGCAATACATAAGTAAGGTCTAAACCATCTAATTTATCTTCTACTTGCTCTTCAGTAAGCTTACTTAAATTGGGAACTACAATTACGTTACCATGATTTGTGGTAAATGTCAACCAATGCATAAACAAATAGCCTAAAACGGCAATAATCAAAGCAGCAAGAAAAACCTGTAAAAGAAAAACTCGGCTAATAAGATAGTTACGTAAACTCATAAATTTATTTTTATTTCTCGCAAAGATAAACCTATTTCGTTCCAAAAAAAATGATAATTTTGTTTAATGGTATTTAGTGCTGCTATTATAATCATTAGGAGCTATTCCCGCTATCCGCTGTATCCACACAAAAAAGTGTGGGATGCCGCTACTATCGGGGCTAAAACACGTTAAAGTAATCAATAAAACTAGTGGTATGTTACTACCATACAAGCCTACTAGAAACATTAAACAAACAAAAATGAAAAACATTGCCATAATCATGGGCGGTTATTCCAGCGAATACAAAATCTCTCTTATTAGCGGAAACGTCGTTTATAAATTTCTAGATAAAACAAAATACAACGGCTACTGTGTGCATATCTTTAAAGAAAAATGGGTATATGTTGATGCTAATAATAATGAATTCCCAATCGATAAAAATGATTTTTCTATCAATGTAAATGGTACTAAAATAGTATTCGACTGCGTTTTTAACGCTATTCACGGTACACCTGGGGAAGATGGATTAATGCAAGCGTATTTTGAATTACTTGAAATCCCACAAACTTCATGTGACTATTACCAAGCAGCACTTACCTTCAATAAAAGAGATTTCTTATCAGTTTTAAAACCATACGGAATTAAAAGTGCTACATCTTACTATTTAAATAAAGGCGACGTAATAAAAACAAGCGAAATTGTAAATACTGTAGGTTTACCTTGTTTTGTAAAACCTAATAAAGGGGGTTCTAGTTTTGGAATATCTAAAGTAAAAACGGAAGCCGAATTACCTATTGCCATAGAATTTGCGTATCAAGAGGACAACGAAATCATTATTGAAAGTTTCCTTGACGGAATGGAAGTTACTGTAGGAGTGATCAATTATAAAGGGGAGATTATCGTACTTCCTATTACTGAAATCGTATCAGAAAATGACTTTTTTGATTACGAAGCAAAATACCAAGGAAAATCCCAAGAGATTACTCCAGCTAGAATCTCTGATGAAATGACCAAAAAAGTAGGCGAAATTGCAAAACGCGCTTACGAATTATTAAAAATGAAAGGATTTTCAAGAACAGAATTTATTATCGTTAATGATGAGCCGTTCATGTTAGAAATGAATACCGTTCCTGGATTAACACCAGAGAGCTTAATACCGCAACAAGCCGAAGCAGCTGGAATTTCATTGACGGACTTATTTTCAAATTCAATAGAACTGGCTTTTTAATAATTCTAAAAGACAATGTCACTTTGCTTGCTGCAAAAATAAAGAATGTGAAGCAGCAATTAAAACCATTCGGATTACATAAACCGTATTGCTATTAAAATTTAATTCATTAATCATAATTGAAATGAGAAAAGCCATATTTCCAGGATCTTTTGATCCCATTACTTTAGGACATGAAGATATTATCAAAAGAGCAATTCCACTATTTGATGAAATCGTAATTGCCATTGGGATAAATGCCGAGAAAAAATACATGTTTACTCTAGAGGAAAGAAAAAGATTCATTGAAGAAACTTTTAAAAATGAACCTAAAATTTCGGTGATTACTTATGAAGGTTTAACTATCGACTTATGTAAAAAAGTAAAAGCTAATTTTATTTTACGTGGTTTACGTAATCCAGCCGATTTTGAATTCGAAAAAGCCATTGCACATACTAACAGGTACCTTTCTAAAATAGAAACGGTTTTCCTACTAACAGCTGCAAAAACTTCATACATAAGTTCTAGCATTGTTAGAGACGTATTAAGAAACGGTGGAGAATACCAAAAACTCGTTCCGCCAGCGGTTCGTGTAAAATAAAATTAATAATAAAGTGACCTTGTAATAATTTGGCAAAAAAGCCAATAAACCTTACTTTCGCAAAAAACAAACAGCCTTATAATGAGTATAGATAGAGAATTGAACAAACGTAGTGGATCAAAATGTGAACTTTGTGGAAATACTGAAAACCTAAAAGTATATCAAGTTTTACCAACTCAAAAAGGCGGAATTGACGAAGCTATTATGGCCTGTGCTACTTGTATTGACCAAATTGAGACTCCTGGTAACGAAGATTTAAACCACTGGAGATGCCTTAACGATAGCATGTGGAGTGAGCATACTGCCGTTCAAGTTGTTTCTTGGAGAATGTTAAGCCGTTTGCGTGCTGCAGGATGGCCACAAGAATTAATTGACCAAATGTATTTTGACGATGATACTTTAGCTTGGGCGCAAGCTACTGGCGAAGGTGCTGAAGAAGAGAATAAAATCGTTCATAGAGACAGTAATGGGGTCATTCTAGAAGTAGGAGATTCTGTTGTATTGATTAAAGATCTAAAAGTAAAAGGTTCTAGCATGGTTGCAAAACAAGGAACTGCTGTTCGTAACATTAGATTAGATCATGAAAATGCTGAATATATCGAAGGAAAAGTAGATGGACAAACCATTGTCATCATTACTCAGTACGTGAAAAAATTGTAAGTTAACAATCATCATAGTATAAAAAGGGACTCATCTACTTAAAAGTTGAGTCCCTTTTTCCTTTTAAAACGAATGCCTTTTTTGATCGAAAAATTAAAAAAGTATTTTTAATTAAACCACAAGTACTGCTTTAGAAATAGTATCTATAGTCGTGAATACAATAGAACCGTTAGAATTAAAGTATAACAATATATTTACTGATTACTTTATTTGAACTAATTTAGAGCTGTTGTTATAAAATTAAAAAAAGCCTTCAATAGATGAGTTGGTCTCTTGAAGGCTTTTTATCATTTTAACTAATTACAACTTAGTAAAAAAGTCTGGACCATAATCTTTGTTAGCTATAACATTTGTTGGTCCTACCTTTTCATTCATTCGATCATAAGAAAAAAGAACTCCAGCGATCTTTTTATAATCACTCCATGGTTTTAAGAAAGCAGGGGCTTCGTCGTTAAAATCGTTATAGTACGCCCATTGCTTGATTAGGTGAGTATCGTTTTCTACATAAATCCAATATTTATTTTCTGGAGTAACTCCTACTCCATCAAAAGTCATTTGCAATATAGTAGCCTCTTTCCCATCTGCTAATTTATCCTCTTTTACATAGGTTAAGGTTACGCCCTTGTCTTGTAATTTCCATGGCATAACTAACCAATAAGAGTCGTTAATCCACCATTCTTTGGCACTTTGTAAAAGAGCTGCAGATTTAGTTGCATCTGTTACTAATGTCCCATTTTCAAAAGCTTGTCCTTTCATCGTATTGACATTTACTAATACTACTTGGTTATCTTTAGGGTTTTCAACACGTACATCAGCAGTCCATTTATTCCAATACAGTTTTCTACCTACAAAACTCCATTCTAAAGTTTTGATGGCGTCATAAGCTTTTTTTCCACCCATAGCGGTTTCTATATCGTCTACAATTTTATCAACCGCTTTATCATCGTGTTTTTTTTCAGCACAACCTGAAGTTGCAATCGTCACTATAGCAAGAAATACTAATGCGATTTGATTTATTTTTTTCATAATCTAATTATTAAGTACAGTTTGTAAATTTACATTTTTAAACAACTGCATTTTAAAATTATACATAAATTTATAACTAATTAAATAAAATTATGAATGGGAAAATTAAAACTTAAAACCATAATAATACAATAGATTCCACTATTAGCTTTGTAACTTAGCATGCAAATTAGGGATCTAAAAAACAATATAACATGCAAACGATACTAGGCGCAAACGGAATTATAGGCGAAGAATTAGCTCGTGAATTGCGTAAAAAATATACATCAAAAATAAAATTAGTAGGTAGAAATCCAGAGAAAGTAAATCCCGATGACGAACTTTTTAAAGCAAATTTACTTGATCTCAAAAGCGTCATTGAAGCGCTCCAAGATACTGATATTGCGTATCTGACTGTAGGCTTACCCTATGATTCTGAAATTTGGCTTCGTGATTGGCAAATTGTATTGAGAAACGCAATTGCTGCTTGCAAGATCAATAAATGTAAATTGGTTTACTTTGACAATACCTATGCTTATCCACAGGATAGTAGTATTCAAATAGAAAAAACGCCATTAACTTCTGAAGGAAAAAAAGGAAGAGGAAAAAAACTAGCCGCCGATTTGCTATTGCAAGCGATAGCTAATAAAGAAATCGAAGCTGTTATTTGTAGAGCACCTGAATTCTACGGTCCTGGAAAAACAAAAGGATTGACTAATACAATGGTTTTTGAAAATTTAAGACAACATAAAGAGCCCAAAGTATTCTTAAAAGACAATGTGTTACGAACGTTAATTTTCACTCCTGATGCGAGCAAAGCTATGGCCTTGATAGGAAATACTCCCGATGCCTACGGACAAACTTGGCACCTGCCTTGTGATGATAACAGACTTACGTACAAACATTTTTTTTTAGAAATCGAAAAACAACTTGGTCGTCCAGTTGCATACACTGTGTTAAGTTCTTTTGTTTTAAAAATCGGGGCTTATTTCAATAAAAATCTAAAAGAAACACAAGAATTACTACCTCGATATAAAATTGAAAACATCTTTGATTCAGCAAAATTTAAAAATCGATTCCCTGATTTTAAAGTAACAACCTATCAAGAAGGAATTAAGATCATTTTAAAGGATTTCGATATAAAATAAAAAAAACACCTAACTTCTAAATCGTTGATAGATTAGAAATTAGGAGTTTTTTTAATAGTATTTTTGATGCTACTATTGTCTCCAAAAATTAGAATAAATATTAAAAAATTATTCTACCATCTTCCATAGTAATAATTCGATCCGTTTTATGAGCAAAATCAGGATCATGGGTAACAATTAGGATTGTTTGATTGAACTCGGTAGCTAATTTTTTGAAGATATCAAATACAACATCCCCGCTTTTTCGATCCAAGTTTCCCGTTGGTTCATCGCCCATGATAATCAAAGGATCGTTTATTAAGGCACGAGCAATGGCAACGCGCTGTTTTTCTCCACCGCTCAATTGATTGGGCATTTTTAAAGCATGCTGCTCAATTTCTAGCGTTTTTAAATGCTTCAATGCTCTTTGCTCTAACTCTTTCTTAGAATATTTCCCTAATTTCAGCCCCGGAAGCATCACATTGTTGAGTACATTATATTCGGGTAGTAGGTAGTGAAATTGAAATACAAAACCAATTTTCTCATTTCTGATTTTCGCTAAATTCTGATCTGATTGTCCAGTGATTAGTTGATTATGAATGAATAATTGCCCTTCATAATCGGTATCCATGGTCGATAACAAATACAATAAAGTCGATTTACCGCAACCTGATTTCCCAACAATCGAAACAAACTCTCCTTGCAGTATTTTTAAATCGACATTTTTAATCACCTGAAATTTGCTGGGATTATAGAAATATTTAATTAAGCCTTTGGTTTCTAATATCGTTTCTTTCATCTTATTTTCCTCTAATAATTTCAACTGGATCTACTCTACTCGCTTTCATGGCTGGAAAAAAACCAGAGATAAGGGTTGTGAAAAGCGCAAATACAAGTCCGATAACATAGTAACTGCTATTATAATCAATGGGATAAGTGGTTACCGAAGGTACTGATGGTGATGAAAAAGGAATCACATCAATTATACTCGAAAAGATAAAACCAAAAATCAACCCAAATACACCTCCCGTAACACCAATAATGATAGAAAGGGATATAAAAATCCATTTTACATCACTGCCTGAGAATCCTGTTGCTTTGAGAATTGCAATGCTATCCATTTTTTCGTAAATCATCATATTCAAAATATTATAAATCCCAAAACCAGCCACGATCAATAAAACAATCCCCACTGCATACGAAATAATGCTTCGGACTGAACTTCCAGTTTCAAATTGCACATTTGCTGCTAAATAATCAATAGTATCGACATCAAAAACGGTATGAAATTCATGGGCAATAGCCACCGCATTTTCTTTGTTATACAAATTAACTTGTATATCAGTGATATAATTTTTAGGCTGACCAACTATTTTTTGGGCTGTAGCCAATGAAGTATAACTCGCCATATTATCGATATCGGCGATACCCGTTTCAGAAATTCCGACAATTTTCAAAGAAGATAATGTACCGTTGGAAGTAGAAACTTTGATTATATCTCCAACCGAAAGCAACATTTTGTCCGACAACCCCTTACCTATAATGATGCTATTATTCTGAAATAAATCTGATAATTTTCCTTCTTTGATGTAATCGCTAATCTTAAAAAGAGTATTCTCTGCCACCACATCGATTCCGTTTACCATACCCGAAATCTCAATAGTTCCCGAATTATATAAAACCGAAGCCGTTACCTTTGGTGCGACATCAATTATGCGTTTGTCTTGCTTCAAAGTCCTAATAATCGACATGCTGTTGTAGATCGATTTCCCTCTGTCTTTTGGTTTTATCGAATGAATGAAAACAGTATTTCCGTTGTAATCTTTCGACAAAGACAAAGGTTGATTATCCGATGGTTTTACTTCATTAAACATTCGGATATGAGGTGTTCTATTGAGCATTAAGCCATCAAGTAAACCATTCAAGCCGCTCATAAAACTGACCAAAGAAATAAACATAGCAATACTAAAAGTAACCCCAACTGCGGCAACAATTGTTTGTTTCAGTCTGGCTCTAAGCAAGTGAAAAGCGATATCTAAAATTAGTTTGTAATTCACTTTTTTGGAGTATAAATAGTTTCTTCTTTTTTCAATCCTGCAACTATCTCTACTTTTTCGTAATCGCTCAATCCTATTTTTACTTTTCTCTTTTCATCTTCATTTACCAGTACATATTGGTTATCTATCAAATAACTTCTCGGAATCGTTACGGCGTTCTTCTTGGTTTTGATAACGATATTGGCTTCGGCCGTGAGGTTAGGATATAATTTTTGAGGTGGATTTACAAAGTGCGCTTCGATTTTGAACGTACGGGAACGCTCATCCATGATGGGATAAATTTTATCGACCGTAGCGTCAAAAGTTTGTCCTTTGTAACTGTCCATCGTTACCACCACTTTTTGACCAATAGCTACTCGAACCATATCATTTTCATCTACTTCTAATTCCAATAAAAACGAATCTGATTTACCGATAATGGCAAGCGGAGTCTGATTGGTCACCAAGCTTCCTTCTTTGACCAAAACATCAAATAAACGTCCTGTAAAAGCACTTTTTATACTGTAATCACTTTGCGAATTTTGCGAGTATTTTAGTCGATTACTATTGCGGTTTTGATCGTTTTCTAATTGTGCCTTAAGTTGTGCCAATTGTTTTTTGGTACTTTCGTAATTGATTTTAGAACTTTTATAGGTCAGTTCGATTTTTTCAAAATCAACCTCAGAAATTCCTTCCAGCGCCCTCACTTTTTTATTTCTATTCAAAATAGATTCGTCAAGAGTCAGTTTGTCTTTTGCAGCCTGCACCTTCATTTCTATTTCCACAATTCGATCCTGAATATAACGACTGTTTTCTGTGCTCAATTGGTATGTCAATTGTGCATTTTGGGTATCAAGGTCGGCTTTTTTGCTTTCTATTTCGAATAATAACTGCCCTTGACTAATTGATTGTCCAGCGGTGACTTTTATAGTTTGTAGAATGCCATTAACGGTAGAAAAAACGGTGTATTGATCGTCTGCCTTAATGACTCCCGATGCATAGACACTTTCGGTTACATCACTAACGGTGGGTTGTATTCCTTCTGCTTTTTTCGAACAAGAAAACACCACAAACAAAATGGTAAAATAAGTGTAAAATCTGAATTTCATTCTCATGTATTTAATAAAAATCAATAACTAATGATACTATAAATTTACCGCTTTTTTCTGTTTTTAAGGAGGTATTAGTACTTTATATTCAAATAATTATAACCTAATTTATTAAATCAACCCCCAATCTTGATCATACTTCTATTTTGAGAAAATAGTTTTGGGTTTTGAAATTTAGCATCGTCATCCATGCCACCACGCATGGCGTGTTTCGATTTTATATTCTGAAAAATAAGTGGCTCAATAGCTCCTCCAGAACGCAAAGTTTGCAATAAATCAGTTTCAGAATTGGAGAAAAGACAGTTTTTAAGTTTACCATCGGCGGTTAAACGGATGCGATTGCAACTGCTACAAAAGGGATTAGTAACGGAACTAATCACCGAAAAACTCCCTTTGTAAGATGCTATTTTATGATTCTTGGCGGTATCGTGTGGTTTATCTATCAAGCGTTCCACTTGTTCAACAGTGTATTTATCATTGACTTGCGAAAGGATTTCGGCATAAGAAACCAGCTTCTCCTTGTTCCATTGATTGCCATCAAAAGGCATAAATTCAATAAACCGAATTTGGATGTTTCGGTTTTTGGTCAATTCGATAAAATCAATGATTTCATTGTCGTTAAAACCTTTCATCACCACTACATTCAGTTTCAACTGAAAACCATTGGCGTCAAGCAACTCCAAGTTTTCATTGAATTTATCAAAATAATTCCTTCGGGTTATCTGGTTGAACTTCTCTTTTTGCAAACTATCAATACTCAGGTTTAAGGTGTGAACACCTGCTTCTTTGAATGTATCTATAAAATCATGAACCAGGATTCCATTAGTAGTCAGTGTGAGTTCGACTCCTAATTTTCCAAGTCGCAGCATAATATCTTTAGCATCTTTTCGAACCAAAGGCTCTCCACCAGTCAGCCTGATTTTATTTACACCTTGATTGACAAAAGTTTGTGCAATAGTAACAATTTCATCTGCAGTCATCAGATGGGCTTTTGGCGTAAGCGAAATCCCTTCGGCCGGCATACAATACGTACATCTCAAATTACAATTTTCTGTAATTGAAATACGCAAATAGCTGTGTCCGCGACCATGAGTATCCTGCATTTGAATGTTATTTTCCATGGTTGAATCCTTTTAAAATTTTGAATAAATGCAAAACCGAAGGAAAAACAGCATCCATTGATTCCCCAGCTCCTGCAGTAGAACCTGGCAAAGCCATAATTAATGTATCTCCTTTAAAACCGACAACGCTTCTGGACAACATTGCGTAAGGCGTGCGATCCTGACCGTACGCACGAATCGCTTCCTCGATGCCTGGAATGCGGCGATCTAACAACGGAATCACCGCTTCGGGCGTGACATCTCGATCAGACAATCCTGTTCCGCCAGTCAAGATAACCAAGTCCATATTCTTAGCACATAGTTTATTAATGGTGTCCTGAATGTCTAAAACCTCATCCGGAATAACGATATAATTAGAAACACTTAGTCCTAAATTCTTGATTTTATCCGAGATTACTTTTCCAGCTCTATCTTCTTTTTTTCCACTAGAAACACTATCCGAACAGACCATTACCGCTACCGATAAATCCTGAACTTCTTTGTTGCCATAATCTGATTTTCCGCCTTTTTTATGCAATAATTTAATGCTCGAAATTTCCACTTGTTTGTCAATCGGTTTCAGCATATCGTACATCGTTAATGCCACAATCGAAGCACCATGCATGGCTTCGACCTCAACACCAGTCCTGTAAATTGCTTTTACGGTAACTTTAATTAAAACCGAATCCTCCAAAAATTCATAGTCGATTCCCGTATATTCAATCGGCATAGGATGGCAATCCGGAATAGAATTAGAAGTATTTTTTACTGCAAAAAGCCCTGCAGTTCTAGCTACTTCTAGCACATCGCCTTTGGGAACTGTTTTATCCAAAATCGCTTTCATCGTTTCTGCCGAGCCTACTTTTACGATGGCTTGTGCCGTTGCGGTGCGAAGCGTAATTATTTTATGTGTAATGTCTACCATTTTATTGCTTTTGGCTGTGTTTATATTATTTGGGCGTGTCCCTACGGGTCGGGCTTTCCGTTACAATCTTTTTTGCGGCAGAAAAAGCCACAAAAAAGGATTTCCACTTCAATCCCTCACGCAAACCCCGTTATTAAATCAAGTTCCAATTTATCAATTACTACTATAAGCCAAAGGATAAACCTCTTTAACTGTGCCTTGATACAAAATATTAGGAATCAGTCGTAATCTATTAAAAAACCTTTTTCTACTCTAAACTCTCTTTTCTTGCTTCTATCCTCTCTCAAGAATTCTCTTTCCAACTATAACTCTCGTCTTCCATTATTTCTTTACCAAAAACAGCGGTCTTTTCTTTGATTTCTTCAACCAAAAACTCCAAGGCTTCATAAACCACTTTTCTCCTTGGTGCCGACACAAAAACAAAAAGGCAAATCTCCCCCGTTTTTACAGTTCCTAGGCTATGATAAATATGCAGACATGAAAGCTCATATTTGGCGAAAGCCGCTTCACGAATTTCATAAAAAGTCTGTTCAGCCATTTCCTCATAAGCCGAATATTCGATAGCTACAACCGTTTTCCCATCAATAACATCGGCACGAACTTGCCCTAAAAAAATATTATGAGCCCCAATAGATGTTTTACTTTGATGCTTCGCAATAGCATTTCCAATGAAATCTGATGTTATCGCTCCTTGAATAAAAGAGCTTTTTTTAGGTTTTGTTGTTGCCATTATATTGGTATTTTTATTTAGTTTCTAAATGTATTTTTATGGATTCAATTCCTTTTTCAAGATGAGAAAGCTTTGTAAATCCTTCTTTTTTTAAATAGTCCAAAGCCAATTGGCTTCGTTGTCCGCTTTGACAGAATAAAACAATCTCTTGCGATTTATCAAGCTTACCGCAATAGTTTTCCAACTCAGCAAGAGGTACGTTTACTACATTTTGCTCATTGAATTTCGGTTCTTCGTAGACTTCTCTAATGTCAATGACTACGCAATGGTCATGACGACACTTTTCTAAAAAAATTTCTTGTTTTAAATTTTCAACTGGTATAAAACGCTGTCCCCTTTTTTCGGTTTCGACTCCCCTTTCCTTCGGAGAGGGGTTGGGGGTGAGGATATTTATTCCGCTTCTAAGCCCTTTTTCAATTTCTCTAGGATTTTTTGTAAAATCAATTATTTGCGTTTGATACTGCAATGCATCATAAAGCAGCAATTTACCCGATAGTACACTTCCTATTTCCAGAATAATCTTTAGCACTTCGGTAGCTTGAAGCGCACCAAGTGTATTCGGCAAAACGCCCAAAACTCCAGAACTAACGCAATTTGGAACGGCATTCAAACCCTCCTTTTGAGGAAATAAGCAACGGTAACTCGGCCCATTTTTATAATTAAAAACCGAAACCTGCCCCTCAAATTTGTAAATTGACGCGTAAACAACAGGAACTTTTTTGACTAGTGAAACATCATTAATCAAATAACGAACACTAATCGTATCTGTACAGTCTACGATAATCTGATAATCATTCACAATTGCAAAGGCGTTTTGAGTATTAAAAAACTCAGGAAACACCCTAACTTCAACATCGGGATTCAGTTCTTTAATTGCGGTAGCGGCTGTTGCTGCTTTGCTCTTCCCGCAATCTTTTAAAGTGTATAATAATTGTCGATGTAAATTGGTTTCTTCAACGATATCACCATCTACAATTCCGATGAAACCCACTCCAGCGGCAGCCAAATTCTGCAAAACAGGACAACCTAGACCACCTGCACCAATTACTAGGACACGAGCGTTCTGTAATTTCTGCTGGCCTAACTCTCCTATTTCGGGTAGCGCTATTTGTCTGGTATATCTCCCGCTATCCCCCGAAGGGGGAACTGCCACTGCTGATGTATCTAAATTATCTTTTTTCATTTTGGAGTTTGGCCCTTCGACTGCGCTCAGGGTGACATTTAATATTGGAATTTAATTTTTATCCTCCCGCAAATGGTGGCAAAAATGCAATTACGTCCTGATCTTTTATCTTGGAATCCATGCCCACCATTGCTTGATTCACAGCAACTGAATAATTGGTGTTTTGTAATTCTTGATACGCTGATTCCATTTTAGATTTTAAAAAAGCAACCGAAAAATTGGATTCATCCAACGTCATTTGCTCCTCTTTCTTCTTGGTGATATCAGCCAGTAAACCAAAATATTTGATATTTATAATCATGATATTATTTTTTGATATTCTTCTTGTGTGTTTATATTTTGCACTTGATCGTTCCATTTTTCGGGAACTACAATGGTTTGATGCGCCACCTCATCTCGTACGCGTCGCAATCTTAATTGGTCGTTTCTCAAGTTTTCTTCAAAAACAGTCACCACCGATTGGTCGTAAATTGCAATCAAAGGATAACTTTTGTCATTGGCCTGCACTTGCGTCATTAAAAAGGATTCCGAATGATTTTCGAGAATCCAAAGCAACAATTCGGTGGTGACCAGAGGCGCATCCACGCTTAGAACAAAGTTTAATTTTGTTTTGGACTGTTGCAAAGCAGTATAAATTCCGCCCACAGGTCCTTTGTCTTTTATTATATCTTCAATTCGGGTATACCCCAAAAAATCATAGTCGGTATTCGAGGAAACAATAACAATATTCTCGCCCACAATAGGACTTACAGCTTCACAGATATGGCTGACAAATGGTTTTCCGTTCAAAGGCAACAAACCTTTATCGGTTCCCATGCGTTGGCTTTTACCGCCTGCTAGTATAAATGCTGTTATTGTATTTTTCATGCGGTTACATATAATTTATAAATCGCTATGGAGAGCACTACGGCCAACACATTTCGTAAAACCAGTGTGTTGAATTTCTTGCTTCCGTAATAAGCTCCAAAAAAACCACCTATAAAAACAATGGCTATCAATGGCAACGACGATTCTGGAAGCAATCCGCCTTGGAGCAAGAAACCAGAAATTCCGGATATCGAGTTAACAAATATAAACAAGGCCGAAACCGCTGCCGTTTCTTTCATTGTCCCCCAACCTAAAAGAAGGATTACAGGACTCAATATAATACCGCCGCCAATACCTATCAAACCAGACAAAAGTCCGATGACAGCTCCCACAAATAAGGCTAGGTATATATTTACGGGTGTTATCTCCTCCTTCGTTTTTCCTAATAAACCCAACAACCGCATCACCGCAAAAATTAAGGCTGTCGCCAAAATTATTTTATAATAAAAAGTGGAAACCGTAAGATAGCCACCCAAAAATGAAAAAGGAACCGAGGTTATTGCAAAAGGATAAAATAAGTTCCATTTGAATTTTTTTTCTCTATAATAAAAGTAAAAGGCAATTCCCGAAACCAAAATATTAAGTACTAAAGCAGTTGGTTTCATAAATGTTACCGGAAAAGCAAAAGCACTCATTAATGCCAAATACCCGCTTGCTCCTCCGTGGCCTACGCAAGCATACAAAAAAGCAACGATAGCTAACAAAAGCAATAACAAAGGGGTATCAAATAAATGGACTGCAGTCATAGGGAATGTTTTTTGAGCTGTTCGTCAAGAAACTCCCAACAGGCTGCATTAATAGATTCGAAAGAGGTTATAAGTGATTCGCCATAGGGAGTTAATACTGTACCGCCACCTTTGCTTCCACCTACTTGGGTTGCTATCAAAGGGCTGCTTGCCGCTTTATTAGAAACGTCTACTAATTTCCAGGCTTTTTGGTAGGATAGATTCATCGCTTTGGCTGCTTTATTGAGCGAACCCGTTTCGGCAATCAATTTCAATAATTGAACACGACCTTCGCTAATGAGAATGCCTTCCTCTGTTTCTATCCAAATTTTACTCTTTATCTTCAAAACTAAAATACGTTCGTTATACTTTTACAAATATAACGAAAAGAAGTATCAATTATATATGATAAACAGCAACTTGTGAACCTTTAACGATTTCGTAGTTACCATCAGACACAAAAACAAGACTATTGGCTACCGAAAAAGAATTCAACATCGAGGAAGCTTGATGTGATAAAATGGTAACAGTATCACCTTCAACATTGGCTTTTAGAAATTGACAACGGCTGTTATTCACGCTAAAATCGTGGCTGATTGTTTTGCGATCGGTTTGATTGTAGTTAGTTGCTTTTCCCGAAAGAATGGTTAGTGTAGGTAACACATACACATAAAAACAAGTCAAACAAGCTCCTGGATTGCCCGGTAAAGCAAATACCACTTTATCTTTTAGTCTACCAGCAAATAAAGGTTTTCCTGGTTTTTGATTTACTTTATAAAATAAGGTTTCCACCTCTAGTTCTTTTAAGGCCTGCGCTACAAAATCATAATCTCCTACTGATATACCGCCAGAAACTAGCACCACATCATTTTCGGATAAGGCTTGCTGTATTTTGTTTTTAGTATTTTCGAAATTATCATTTACTTCATACAAAGTAACAGCATCATAAAATGCATCTTTCAACGCTGACTCCAGCATAACTCCATTACTTTCATACACTTTTCCGTATTCTAATGGATTTCCGGGTTTCACCAATTCGTTTCCTGTAATCAGAATTCCAATAGCGGGTTTTTGATATACTTTTACTTTGGTAAATCCCAAACCTGCTAGAAACCCAATGGCGGCGGCATTAAGTACCGAACCTTTTTCAAGAGCCAGATCGCCTATGGTAGTTTGTTCGCCAATTGGTCGGATATTTGAATTTAATTTTGGATGTTCTTCTAGTTTTAAAATAGTTTCTTTAACCGAAACTTTTTCGATTTGGATCACCGCTGAAGCCGAATCAGGAACGGCCGCACCTGTAAATATTTTGACTGCTTGACCAGATAGTAATTTAACTTGGTGGCTATCTCCTGCTTTTACTTCACCTATAATTTCATAATTCAAACTATCATGAAAGTTGATTGCAAATCCATCCATCGCTGATTGTCGGAACGGGGGCATATTTATGGGAGAATACAAAGATTGTGATACAACATGTTTACGCGCTTTTGGCAAAAGATATTCTACTTCCTTTGGTTCAGGTAGCTTATTTTTAAGTATCGAAAATGCCTCTTGTACTGAAACCATGTTTTAATTTTTTAATTGAATTAGGTTTAAAAAAAATACCTTAATTATAAATATGTTAAAATCACAATCTTTTCTCCATAATGTAATCTTCCATAAGGTAACCTTCACCAAAAGTGATGTCGACCTCTTCTGTTATTTCAAAACCATTTTTTTTATAGAAACCAAGTGCCGTATTGTATCTATTTACATTTAAAGAAAGGATATCTGAACCTATCTCTAGACCAGATTGCTCCACAGCATCTAGTAACTTTTTACCAATACCTTTTCCTTGGGTTTCTGGTAGAATATAAATTTTATGAATGTGGGTTTTATTTTTATTTTGATAATTATGTTCAAATGAAGCAAAACCCAAACAATTATCATCTTCTAAAGCTAGAATAAAATGATGTCCTTTGTTAACCAAATTATCTATTAAAGTTTCTTCAGAATAAAAATTAGTTAACATATAACTCAATTGCTCTTCTGATAAAATTGCTCCATAGGTTGCAGGCCATGTCTTATATGCAATGTCTTGAATTGTCTTAAAATCATTTGTAGTCGCAGGAGTAATTCTAATCATAAGTTTATTTTTTTTATCATTAAATGCAAAAGCGTCTTGAAATTATTAGCTATTTCTCAGTATAAATAACGCAAATTGTGAACCGTTATTCGGCTCCGAATTCACTTGAATAAACCCATCATGATTTTCTACAATTCTTTTGCAAATAGCAAGTCCTAATCCTGTTCCAGAGTATTTAACATCTTTCTCTAATCTATAAAATAAATTAAAAATTTTATTAGCATATTCTTGTTTGAAACCAATACCATTGTCGGAAATCACTATTTTGCAATACTCCTCATTAGTGATGATTTTGTTTTCATAGATTTCATTTGCAAAAATTTCTTCTTCAAAAATACTGATTACTGGAATCACATCGTTTTTACTGTATTTTAAAGAATTAGAAATCAAGTTGATAAATAGTTGTTCAATTTGAAACGGAATAACTTTTATAATAGGTAAAACTGCCAGATCGATTACCGCATTTTTTTCTTCAATATTAAAAGACAAATCGTCTATTACCTGATGTACAATTTGGTTTAAATCTGTTAATTCAAAAACTTTATCTCCTTTAATTGTTCGGGAATAATTAACTAAATCAATTAATAATGTCTGCATTTTATTGGCGGAAAGCTTAATTTTTGAAAAATAAACTTTTCCCTGATCTGAAATTAAATCCATTTCATTTACTTCAATTCTAGAAATAAACATTTGAATTTTATGTAAAGGCTCTTGTAAATCGTGGCTTACAATATTATTAAAAGACTCCAGTTCTTCATTAATACTCTTTAGTTCTTTGTTATTTTCTTCTAATTCTAATGTTTTTTTATATTGTTCACTAATATCATAATTTACACCAGTTTTCACTAAATCTCCTATACTATTTCGAGTAAAACTACCCACAGACCTTATGTATCTAATTTCGCCATTAGCTAAGAGATAACGAAACATCATTGTAGTAGGCTCAAGTGTGATCAAGGATTCCATGTGTGTCTCTAAAACGTAATCTACATCATCAGGATGTATGTATTGAGAAACATTTTCAATTGTGGGGACAAAATCATCAGGGTCAACACCTAGTAATCGCAAGAAATTATCAGAAAATGTATATAATTTTGTTTCCAAATTAATTTTCCAATGCCCAAAACCTGCAATTTTCTCTGCGTTGTTAAAAGAGTGGTTTAGAAACTGTAAGTCGTCATTTGCCTTTTTAAGCGCATTAATATCAACATTCATTCGGTTGAAGGAAAGTAATAAAATAAGTAGGGATAGGATAACCAATAAAAAAGCACTTATTATGGAATCTTGTAACTCAAATTGATGGTTGTCATTATGAATTTTAATTTTATCTCCTTCGGCATTGATTGTTTTGTAGACAAAAGTTTTCATGGCCTCAGTATAATCAGTGCTTTCTTTGAGCTTTAAAATTAATTGATCTTTATCGGGATTTTTGCTTTCGGCTAACAGTAAGGTTTCTTTAAAAAGAGCAAAACGAGTTTCAATCATTCTTTTAAGTTGATCAACATCTTTACTTCTACCTTTATTATTAGCTACTAACTTTTTTATACGCTCAAAGTTGAGATCTATCTCTCCTTTACGTAGAAAACGATGCTCTAAATACGATTTGTCTTTTGTAATTATGTAACTTCTTAAACTCGTTTCATAAATACTAATGATCGATAAAACACGTTCTAATTCTAATTGAGTTTCTGTAGAATTAGTAATTAAATTAACTGAGGATTCTAAACTTTGCATCTGTTTATAAAAAACAGATGCAATGTAACCCACAACCAAAATTGCAATTCCTAAAGCAATTTTGAATATTTGAGAATTTCTATATAGCCTTTTTAACTTCATTAAAAGAGATTATATGCTAAAGAAAAAAGTTTCTTTATTTAAACCTGATGAATGAAATTGCCAGTTGATATTTAACACTTCTTTTATTACTTTTTTAAGTTTTGTAAAGTCGTTAGGCTTTTTAATATAAATATTAGCTCCTTCAACAAAAGTCTCTTCAATATCTTTTTCAGATGATGAAGTAGAGTAAATTGCGATGGAAACATCTTTAAATCTAGCGTTAGCTCTAATTTCTTTTAAGCATTCAAAACCTGATTTATAAGGCATATTTAAATCCAGAAATAATATATGGGGCATGATAATATCAGGCTTAGCTAAATACTCCATTAAATCTCTTCCGTCATTAAACAATGTTAACTCATTATTCATTCTAAGTTCCATCATTGCATCACTAAAGAAAGCACGATCATCTTCATCATCATCAGCAATCAAAATGTGTATCGAATCCTTATGTGTAATCATAATATGTTTGTCTGTTTGTTTATTTAATTTGATAAATTTCTACGCTTATCTACGATTCTTTTAAAAGCAGATGGAGTTAATCCAGTAACTTTTTTAAATTGACTAGATAAATACGCTACACTACTGTAGTTTAATTTATAAGACACTTCGGTCAAAGTCAATTCATCTTCAATAATTAATTTTTTTGCCCTTTCTATTTTTTGAATGATAATAAAATTTTCAATTGAAGTATACGTATATTCCGAAAAAATATTAGTGATATAACCGTAACTAAAATTCAATTTATCAGCTAAATATTGCGATATCGTAACAGAAGGAAGTTTATCTTTCTCATAAACCATTTCAACAATTGCGTCTTTTATTTTTTGTATTAATTGGCTTTTCTCATTACTTACAACAAATATAGAGTATTTATTTAAAGCTTCTTGTAGCTCAGCCAAACGTTCTTTAGAAACAGTGTTAGAAATCTCAATTTCTCCTAGTTCTAAAAGCTTATAACCTATTTCTAAACGCTCTAATTGCTCTTGTAGAATAACTCTGCAAGCTACAATTCCGTCATATTTTATATAGAGTCTCATTATAGTTCAAATGTGTTAATTAAAAATAAGATTATAAATATAAATTAAAAAAAATAATCGTGAAAATAAACTTAGGCTTAAATCAAAAATAAAAGACACTACAAATTTGTACAATTTGCAAATACCTGATACTTAATAATCTTAATAATCATTGCTGTTCCTCTACTATTTCAGCTAAAAAGGAAATTCACAATACCTATCCATGAATTGTTTCGCCTTTACCGTAATTAGCAATTACAGAAGCTTCGAACGCCAACCATTCTCTCCAGCGCTTCTCTACATCAATTCCCGTACCATATTTCCTAGCATAGGTAATAAAAGTGGTATAATGTCCTGCTTCACTTTCCATTAAGTCTCGATAAAAAACGGCAAGTTCTTGATCTTGAATATTTTCGGATAATATTTTAAAACGCTCACAACTTCTTGCTTCTATCATGGCAGAGAACAGTAATCGTTCTACTAAACTGGATACTCTACTCCCATTACCACTTTTTTTCATATACAAATACAACTCATTTACATAATGATCCTTACGTTCTCGGCCCAACTTCAAACCTCTTTTGATAATTATATTGTGTACTTGCTCAAAATGATCAATTTCTTCTTTGGCTAAAGCCAATAAATCCTGAACTAAATCTTGGTGCTCAGAGTTATTTGTAATAATTGTAATGGCATTTGTAGCTGCTTTTTGCTCACACCAAGCGTGATCTGTCAAGATTTCCTCAATATTTTTCTCAACAATATTGACCCACCTAGGATCTGTTGGCAATTCTAATCGTAATACAGACATTTATTTAAGTCTTAAAGTTAAAAAGTCAAAAATTGTAGAGTCAAAAAAATAAAAGTCGAAGATCAAAATAAAAACAGAAATTCACATCTCTTTTTTAGACTTTCGACCTTCGACCTTAAGACTTTATGACTACTATTTAGAAAACGAAGATTGCTCTTTCGCTCATCATTTCATTCACTTCATTTGCTACTTCTTCAAGGACATCTTCATCAGTATGATTTGATAAAACTTTATCAATTAAAGCAACAATTGTTTCCATATCTTCCTCAACCAAACCACGAGTAGTAATTGCAGGAGTTCCCACACGTATACCCGAAGTTACAAATGGAGATTTATCATCAAATGGAACCATGTTTTTATTTACAGTAATCTCTGCTTTAACTAAAGCATTTTCAGCTTCTTTTCCAGAGATTCCTTTGTTTCTTAAATCAATTAACATCATGTGATTATCAGTACCACCTGAGATAATATTGTAGCCTCTTTTTACAAAAGCATCAGCCATAGCGTTAGCATTTTTTTGTAATTGCATAGCATAAGTAAAAAACTCATCTTTTAAGGCCTCACCAAAAGCAACCGCTTTTGCTGCAATAATATGCATTAAAGGTCCTCCTTGATTTCCAGGAAAAACAGCTAAATCTAATAAAGAAGACATCATTCTAATATCTCCTTTTGGTGTTTTTAATCCCATTGGGTTTTCAAAATCTTTACCCATCAAGATCAATCCACCTCTTGGTCCACGTAATGTTTTGTGAGTTGTAGTTGAAACAATATGACAATGAGGAATAGGATCATTCATCAAGCCTTTAGCGATAAGCCCAGCTGGATGAGAAATATCAGCAAATAAAATAGCTCCTACGCTATCAGCAATTACTCTAAAACGCTCAAAGTCCATATCACGTGAATAAGCCGAAGCTCCAGCGATAATTAATTTTGGTTGCTCTCTAGTAGCAATTTCTTGAATTTTATCATAATCTAAACGACCTGTTTCAGCATCTACCCCGTAAAAAACCGGAGTGTACAATCGTCCTGAGAAATTCACAGGAGATCCGTGAGTTAAATGCCCACCATGAGATAAATCAAAACCTAAAATTTTGTCTCCAGGTTGTAAACAAGCATGGTAAACCGCTGTATTAGCTTGAGAACCTGAGTGAGGCTGTACATTTGCATAAGTAGCTCCAAACAATTCTTTAGCTCTATCAATAGCAATTTGCTCGATAACATCTACTACTTCACAGCCTCCGTAATATCTTTTTCCAGGATATCCTTCAGCATATTTATTAGTTAACACTGAACCAGCAGCTTCCATTACTTCGTCACTTACAAAGTTCTCTGAAGCAATTAATTCTAATCCGTGTATTTGTCTTTCTTGTTCTTCTAGAATAAGGTCAAAAATTTGTTCGTCGCGTTGCATTTCTTTGTTTTTAGTTAATTTGTAGCAAAAATACAAAAAAACGCTTGCCAAACTCCTAGATTATAATATATTTGAACTATAATTTTCAACAAAACAATTAACATATTATGCCAATATCAGCAAACGATACTAACCGTGAATCATGGTTAGAAGTACTAGAGAACAGTGACTTCCCAATTCAGAATATTCCTTTTGGAGTTTTTCTTACGAAAGAAAACGTTGTAACCGTAGGAACAAGGATTGGTGATTTTGCAATTGATCTAGGTGCTTTACAACAACTAAATTACTTTGCAGGTATTGAATTAACTGATGACATGTTCATGCAAGACACGTTAAACGACTTTATCTCTGACGGAAAAAAAACATGGAGATTGGTTCGTAATCGTATTGCTGACATTTTTGATAGCAATAATCCAAAGCTTCGCGATGTACAAAAACATCGTGATATTGTAATTTTTGATATTGTTGATGTAGAAATGCAGTTACCAGTACTTATTGGTGATTATACAGATTTCTATTCCAGCAAAGAACACGCTACAAACGTAGGAAAAATGTTTCGTGATCCAGAAAATGCTTTATTACCTAACTGGTTACACATACCCGTAGGATACCACGGCAGAAGTTCTACAATCGTTCCTTCAGGAATTCCGGTTCACAGACCTATTGGACAAACATTACCAGCTGGAGAGGACACACCAGTTTTTGGACCATCCCGTTTAATTGATTTTGAACTTGAAACTGCTTTCATCACTACAGATGCTAATGTAATGGGAGAAATGATTCCTATTAGTGAAGCTGAAGATTATATCTTTGGAATGGTTCTATTAAATGACTGGAGTGCACGCGACATTCAAAAATGGGAATACGTGCCGCTAGGACCCTTCTTAGCTAAAAACTTTGCTTCATCTATTTCTCCATGGATTGTTACTATGGATGCTCTAGAGCCTTTTAGAGTTCCTGGACCAAAACAAAATCCGAGCCCGTTACCTTATCTTTTACAAAAAGGAAAGCACTCTTTTGATATTAATTTAGAAGTAGCAATTCAGCCAGAAGATGCAGAACCAACAATAGTGAGCAACTCCAACTTTAAACACATGTATTGGACAATGAACCAGCAATTAACACATCATACCTCTAATGGTTGTCGTGTGAACTCTGGTGACATGATGGGATCAGGTACTATTTCAGGACCTACACCAGACAGTTACGGTTCTATGCTTGAACTTACTTGGGGTGGTAAAAACCCAATCACACTTAACGACGGTACAGAACGTAAATTCATAAACGATAACGATACTGTTATCATGAAAGGTTTTTGTAAAAATAGCCAAGTGCGTATTGGTTTTGGAGAAGTATCTTCAAAATTATTACCTCCTTTTGTTAGAAAGTAATTCAGATATATTATTCCATAAAAAAGTCCCATTTGCTAAGCAAATGGGACTTTTTTTATTTCAGCAATATCCAGTGACTATAGACTCAATATTGTTGTTTATTATTTATTATTCCCTTTTTCGAAATCAGCAACAAATTGCGCTAATCCAATATCAGTTAAAGGGTGTTTTAACAATCCGTAAATAGCCGAAAGTGGTCCAGTCATAACATCAGCACCAATTTTTGCACAATTTACAATATGCATAGTGTGACGTACAGAGGCAGCAAGAATTTGCGTTTCGTATCCGTAATTATCATAAATATCTCTAATTTCTTCAATCAAAGCCAATCCATCAGTAGACACATCATCAAGACGACCAATAAATGGCGAAACATAAGTCGCACCGGCTTTTGCAGCTAATAAAGCTTGACCTGCTGAGAAAACTAATGTTACATTTGTTTTAATTTCTCTATCTGAGAAATATTTAGCAGCCATAATACCTTCCTTAGTCATAGGTAATTTAACTACGATTTGCTCATGTAATTCAGCAAGTTCTTCTCCTTCTTTAATCATTCCGTCATAGTCAAGTGCATTTACTTCAGCACTAACATCTCCTTCTACAAGGTTACAAATGTCAACATAATGCTTCAAGATATTGTCTTTTCCAGTGATTCCTTCCTTAGCCATCAATGATGGATTTGTAGTTACCCCATCTAAAACTCCTAATGCTTGTGCTTCTTTAATTTGAGCTAAATTAGCCGTGTCAATAAAAAACTTCATAATTCTATATTTAATTAATTGTGTGTTTGTTTTTTTTTTGGGCGTGCCCCAAGGGTCAGGCTTTTCGTTACAATCTTTTATTTTTTAAAGAAAAAAATAAAAGGATTTCCACTGCAATCCTTCACGCAAATTCGTCGTAAAACTACAACTTATAATGGTTCATTAATATTTTTTCATACATTTTATCTGGTAGTATTCTTTTCAATACAATCGAGAACTTTTGCATAAAGGCACCTACTTTATAATGTACATTAGGTTCTTTAGTTAGGATTATTTTATAAACAGCTTCAGCCATTTCATTAGGATTACTTCCGCCATCAACATGCTCGTCCATTGTACGCAAGGATTCACCATAAGAAACTTCATAAGCAGATCCTTTTATAACTGGCGCATGATAACGTCCTGATGCAATATTAGTAGCAAAGTCACCTGGTGCCACATTAGTAATATGAACCCCAAAAGATTTCACCTCCATGCGCAAAGCTTCGGTAACCAACTCTAAAGCCCCCTTAGAAGCCGAATACATAGAGCGATAAGGCAATCCCATATAACCCGCAATTGAAGTCACATTTACAATCAATCCCGCATGTTGTGTACGCATTTGTGGCAACACCGCTTTCATTACTTCAATAGGCCCAAAGAAATTAGTATCAAAATGATTTTTCATTTCAACAGTAGGAATTTCTTCAAGAGGCCCTGTAATCCCCACGCCTGCATTATTAACCACAACATCTAAACGTCCTGAAGTAGCAATTACTTTAGCAATAGCCGTATGAATTGAAGCCGAATCACGAACATCAAGCGCCACAAGAGGAAAAACCGAATTCAAAATTCGTTCAGGATTCCTGCTTGTTCCATAAACCACAAACCCTTTATGGTGCAAAAACTCCCCAATAGATTTTCCTATTCCGGATGAACCTCCTGTAATCAGCACTACTTTATTCATCAATTTGTATTTTTATAGTAAAGAGCAACGTTATTAAAAATGCTTCTTTTTTAGAATAGCCCAAAAATAAAAAAATCCTCCATAAGGAAGACTATTATTGTTTTTATTTTAGGAATAATATTAAAAAATTGACATAAAAAAATCTGAACTAAGTTCAGATTAAAAAAAAATGGCAAGCGACCTACATCGCACCGCTCAACCACGTACCCTTGCTATGTTCCCATCCTGGGGGAGTCTGCAGGAGCTGGTCGTGTAGGACTTGCCGGTGCAAATATACAACCTTTTTATATTTTTGCAAGCCCTTTGTGCTGTAAAAATAACATTGTATATTGTGGTATCAAAAAAAACAAAACATGAAAAAATATAACTTCCTATCTATCATTTTATTAGGCATCACTCTTAGCAATTGTGGAGATACAAAAAAAGGTGAAAATTCTTTATTTACCTTCAATAAATCTGAATTTAAAGAAAAATATGTATCTGATGACGTACTTAAATTGGCAGTTTTAAATCCTAATTCTAAAGAAATCGATAGTATTATATATTATGTAAATGACAAAAAAGTAGGTTCAGCTAAAGCTGCTGACCAATTTACTTTAGCATTAACTGATCAAAAGTTAGGCTATCAAAACCTAAAAGCATTGGTTTATTATGATGGAGAAAATTCTGAAGCCACCGCAAGAGTTGAATTAGTATCTAAAGTACAACCTAAATTATTAAAATATAAAGTTCTAAATACATATCCGCATGACACACTTTCTTTCACTGAAGGATTAGAATTTTACAAGGACACCTTATACGAAGGAACAGGGCAAAAAGGAACTTCCTATTTAAGAAAATACGATTACAAAACAGGAAAAGTATTCAAGCAAGTAGATCTTGATGCCAAGTATTTTGGAGAAGGAATAACTGTAGTAAATGGTAAGTTATATCAGCTGACTTGGCAAGAAAAAACAGGGTTCATTTACAACCCAACCACTTTAAAACTAGAAAAAACATTTGCTTTTACTAAAGATATTGAAGGATGGGGAATGACAAATGATGGAAAAAACATTTACCAATCAGATGGAACTGAGAAAATCTGGACAACTAATCCTGATAACCAACAAATGCTTGATTACATAAATGTCTACTCTGGAAATACAAAGATCAAAGCTATCAATGAACTAGAATGGATTGACGGAAAAATTTATGCTAACGTTTGGCAAAAAGACGCTATTGCAGTAGTAAATCCTAAAGACGGAACTGTTGAAGGAATTATAGATTTATCAGGGTTAAGAAAAATTGTAAAAAACAGTGCCGCCGAAGTATTAAATGGAATTGCTTACAACCCAAAAACCAAAACTATTTTTGTAACTGGGAAAAACTGGGACAAAATGTTCGAAATCACGGTTTCGGAATAATAAAAAACACGATGACAACTTTAATAATAAATATAAAAGAATTACTGCAAGTACGCGAATCCAACATTTTAAAAGTCTCTGGTAGTGAAATGGCTGTTCTTCCTACTATAAAAAACGCCTATTTAGTTATCAAAGATAATTTGATTGCTGAATTTGGACCAATGAAAAAAACTCCTCAAACAACTTTTGACAAAACCATTGATGCAACGGGAAAAATGATTTTACCCACTTGGTGCGATAGCCATACACATATAGTTTACGCTGGAAATAGAGAGCAAGAATTTGTAGATAGAATAAACGGCTTGAGTTATGAAGAAATTGCCAATCGCGGAGGAGGAATTTTAAACTCAGCACAAAAATTAAACGAAACCACCCAAGAGGAACTTTACGAACAATCTAAAGAACGTCTGGAAGAAGTGATGCGCTTAGGAACCGGAGCAGTCGAAATTAAATCTGGTTATGGACTGACCGTTGATGGGGAATTAAAAATGCTTCGTGTTATTAAAAAATTAGCACAGCGTTACCCTATTGCGATAAAAGCCACTTTTTTAGGGGCTCATGCTTTTCCTTTAGCTTATAAAGACAACCATCAAGGTTACATTAATCTTTTAATCAATGAAATCATTCCTCAAATAGCCAAAGAAGATCTAGCACAATACATTGATGTTTTTTGTGAAACCGGTTATTTTACTGTAGCAGAAACAGAACAAATTATGGAAGCAGGTATTGGTTTTGGCTTAAAGCCAAAGATACATGTGAACCAATTTAACTCTATTGGCGGAATCCAATCTGGAGTAAAGTATGATGCATTATCTGTTGACCATCTTGAAGTAATGAAAACCGAAGATATTCTAGCCTTAAAAAACACGAATACCATGCCAGTAGCATTACCATCTTGTTCTTATTTTTTAAGTATCCCGTATACTCCAGCGCGTGAAATGATTGCTGCAGGCTTACCATTGGCTTTAGCTACAGATTACAACCCTGGTTCTACTCCATCTGGAAACATGAATTTTGTAGTAGCTACTGCTTGCATCAAAATGAAAATGACTCCTGAAGAAGCTATTAATGCCGCTACAATAAATGGTGCTTACGCAATGGATTTATCTACCACACATGGAAGTATAACTGTGGGTAAAAAAGCCAACTTTATAATTACAAAACCAATTCCATCATACAACCAACTGCCCTATGCTTTTGGGACCAATCTAATTGATCAAGTATATATTGAAGGTAAAGTTATTGCATAAAAAAAGAGGAGCGAAATGCTCCTCTTTTTTTATTTAAACTAAACAGTCTACTATTTCAAAGTAAAACTTGTTTTTGAAACCAATACGTTTTTATCAAAAATATTTACAAAGTAAGTTCCTTTTGCAAAGTCTTTACCAGGTAAGTCTTCAGTAACTTGAACTGTTTTATTTTCGTATTTCACATTAGTAATAAAACTATAAACTAAAGAGCTATCTCCAAAAGACTCTGTGTTTTTATTACCTAAAACATTATTCTTACTATCAATTACTTGTACATAGTATGATTTATCTCCAGATTTAGCTACTTCATTCTCAGCAATTGTAAAACTAATTTTTAATACATCAGCTCTACTTGCTTTGTCAGTTTCTATTTGTTTACCTGAACTTCTCATTTTGTAAGCAGCAGTCTTCATATTCAAAATTGATAATTTAGAAGCTTTTTCAACTACTTTAGATAACTCTTCGTTTTGCCCAACTAATACTTCATTATACTTTTTAGATTCACCTAAAACAACTACAGTACTATCACGTTGAGAAGTAACAAGAGCATTCTCTTTCTTCAATTCTTCGTTTTCAGCCATTAAAACTTTCATGTTGCTTTGTAAAGCAAAAAATTGTTTTTTGTATTTTGCTAATGAGTTCACATCACCTTTAGACTTTTTTAAGTCTTCAAGTAAATTAACAACTTTATCTCTTTCTTGAATTAACTCATCAGACATTGATGTGTTTTCAGCAATTGCAGCATCATAAGTTGCTTTCAATTCTTGTAATTCTTTCGTAACCGACTCTTTGTCAGTCAACGTTGTTGTTAATTCAGTTTTAACAGCATCAGCGTCAGATGTTGCTTTAAAAATATAAACTAAACTACCCACTAATAAAACTGCTAATACAGCTATAACTGCCTTTAGACTTGAATTGCTTTTCTGATTTTCCATTTTTAAAATTATTATTTATTCAAATTTAACAATATATATTTAAGTTATAACGTAAGTTTATACAATTATATTATTTTTGAAAAAATATAAATTTGTTTATGGAAAAACTTGTGCCTTTTACACCTAATGATCTTGCTAAGGTAACTAATCACAGAAGCGGCGAAATTAAGTTTGGTGAAAAAATGATGACCATTCCTAAAGGTACTGACCCTCTGTTGTTTTTAGAAGAGACTGAAGCTAAATATGTGATTTTAGGAATTCCTGAAGACATAGGTATCCGAGCAAATTATGGCCGTCCTGGTGCTGCATCGGCTTGGAAAAGTGCTATAAAAAATATTGCAAATATTCAACATAATCGCTTTTGTAAAGGTAGTCAAATCCTGATATTAGGTCAAATTAACGTTAGCGATGAAATGAAAGAAGTCGAAAATCTTGATTTTAATGACATCGATGACCGTTCTAAATTAAGCCAATTAGTAGAGCGGATTGACAAAGAGGTTTCTCATATTATTTTCAGTATCGTAAAAGCAGGTAAAATCCCTATTATCATTGGCGGAGGTCATAACAATTCCTATGGTAATATAAAAGGTACCGCTCTCGCAAAAGGAAAACCAATTAATGCTATCAACTTTGATGCGCATTCTGATTTTAGAATTCTAGAAGGACGTCATAGTGGCAATGGTTTTTCGTATGCGTATGAAGAAGGTTTTCTAAAGAAATATTTTATTTTTGGTTTACACGAAAATTATACTTCAAAAAGTGTTTTAGATCTTATTAAAAAAACCGAAGATCGCGTTCGCTATATTACTTATGACAGTTTGAATATAAGGAGAGAAAAAGAATTTAATCAAGAAATGATTAGTGCCTTAGAGTTTGTTAAAACAGAATCTTTTGGTCTCGAAATTGACTTAGACGCTATTCCAAACATTGCTAGTAGTGCCATGACACCTAGTGGATTTTCAGTAGAACAACTGCGTCAATTTGTATCTTTCTTCGGAAGAAATAAAAACGCTGCCTATTTACACATTTGCGAAGGCGCACCTGATTTAGGAGAAGAGAAGAATAACCATTTAATTGGTAAACTTATTGGTTATTTAGTAACCGACTTTATAAAATCAAACCAATAAAAGAGTAGAAATACAGCCAAAAATTAGCGAATCGATAAATAACACTATCTTTGCGCCACTATCTATGTACTTAATACAAGATATTTAATATTTAAAATATGTTATTCGAAGATTTATCACTTTCAAAAAGTATTCAAAAAGCCGTATACGAACTAGGCTATACTAACCCTACACCTATTCAAGAACAATCTATTCCATTAGTGTTAGCTGGGAAAGATTTAATAGGTTGTGCCCAAACAGGAACAGGAAAAACAGCAGCATTTGCTATCCCAATCATACACCAACTACACCGTATTGTAGGATCGTCAAAAAAAGCCAAACAAATTAGAGCATTAGTAGTTACTCCTACAAGAGAGCTTGCTGTTCAAATTGGTCAAAGTTTTGATACGTATGCAAAATACACTAACCTTACACAATTGACTATTTTTGGTGGTGTTTCACAAAACCCACAAGTTGATACTTTAAAAAATGGTGTAGACATCTTAATTGCAACTCCAGGAAGACTCCTTGACTTGCATAAACAAGGGTTTATTGACCTAGATCACTTACACACTTTAGTACTTGATGAAGCTGATCAAATGCTCGATATGGGATTTGTAAATGATGTAAAGAAAATAGTTAAGCTTACGCCAAAGAACAGACAGACTTTATTCTTTTCTGCAACAATGCCAATTGCGATTCGTGAACTAGCAGAAATGTTTTTAACTAATCCAGAGACAGTAACCGTTTCTCCAGTATCTTCTACTGCAGAAAATGTAGAGCAAAAGATTTATTACGTCGAAAAAGCAGAAAAAAGAAACTTGTTATATCATTTAATTAAAAATGATAATTTGACTGATGTGCTTGTTTTTTCTAGAACAAAACACGGTGCCGACAATGTTGTAAAAGCATTACGAAAAAACAACATCGCTGCAGAAGCAATTCACGGTGATAAATCACAAAATGCAAGACAAAGAGTACTTGAAGCATTTAAAAATAAAGAAGTAGGTGTACTTGTAGCAACTGATATTGCTGCACGTGGAATTGATATTGATCAATTACCATTTGTAATCAACTTTGACTTACCTAATATACCTGAAACTTATGTTCACCGTATAGGTAGAACAGGTCGTGCGGGTAACGGTGGTGTAGCAATCTCCTTTTGTAGTAAAGATGAACATGCCTACTGGAAAGACATTCAAAAATTAATTAAAGTAGATGTTGAAACAGTTAAGGAACACCCTTACCCTTGGCATTCAGGAAGTCCTGAAACTGCTTCTGGAGGTTCAACTCAACCTAAAAACTCTAATAGAAGCGGTGCTGCTCATAAATCAAGAAAGTCAACTACTTCTAAACAGAATAAAAAAAGATGGTATTAATACACAGTCTTTAACTAATAGTCACAAAAAAGTGCTTTTTCTAATATAGGAAAAGCACTTTTTTTTTACCAAAATCTTATAATAAAAATAAAACTTTTAAACTAAGAACTCTTCGTTTTGACTATGAATAAGGTTATTGATCGTTTTAAATAATAGTACTGGATCAAATGGTTTTATAATAATATCATTGAATCCTGCCGAAATAGCTTCTTCAGTAATTTCCTCTTTATCAAATGCCGTTAAAGCAACTATGGCTGTTACCACTCCTTGTTGCCTTATTTTTCTAGTCGTTTCAAAACCATTCATTAATGGCATATTAATATCCATTAAAATAACATCAAATGTTTCCGTTTCTAAAGCATCTAAAGCCGCAAAACCTGAATCAACTATGGTACATTTATAGTTATTATTTTCTATTATTTTTTTTGTCACTAATTGGTTAATTTTATTATCATCAACCACTAAAACAGAGTAGCTTTCTCCTGATTGCAAATCTAAATTATTATTATTAAAAGTCTCAATCGTTTTATAAGGATCGTATTCAAACGGTATTACAAATCTAAACGTAGTCCCTTTGTCTAATTCACTTTCGATAATGATACTACTATTGAAGAGTTCTAATAATCGTTTCACAATAGGTAGTCCTAAACCTGTTCCTTGATAATCAATTTCTTGCCTACTCACTTGACTGAATTTTTCAAAAATTTTCTCCTGATCTTCTACAGCAATTCCTATTCCGTTATCTTGAACTTTAAAAGCTATAAAATAGGTATCGACTTCTACCTTTTCTAATTTAGCCTCTAGAAGAATGCTACCATTTTGAGTGAATTTTAGCGCATTACTAAGTAGGTTTATCATTATTTGTGAAAATCTTAATTTATCACCTATTAAATATTCAGGAATTTCAGGATCAATGTTTATTGTAACTGTATTGTGATGATTTTCGGCAATAAAAGCTAGAGAATCATTTATAAGTTTTATTTCGTCGTTGATATTAAAAGCCAATCTTTCGAGAACAATTCTATTTTCTTCAATTTTATTAATTTGTAATACGTCATTAACTAATGACAGCAGGTATCTTGCAGAAAATTTTAGCGAATTTAAATGCGGACTATCCGCAAGCTCTTTGTGTTCCTCTGATAGTAAATTTGTAATTCCAATGACACCGTACAATGGAGTTCTTAATTCATGGCTTATTGTTGAAACAAATTGCGACTTTAACTGCGACGCAACTTCTGCTTTATCTTTAGCTATTTTTAATTCCTCGTTTTTAAGTATTAGATCGGCATTGCTTTTTTTCTTAAAAGTATAGCTTTTATAAAGAGTATAAAGTAATATTAAAAGAACAATTAAGGCAATTACAACAAGTATATTAATTATTTTAGTTTTTTGCAAACTCTTAGATTGTAAATCATTTTCTGTTTCAATTAAATCAATTTTTCTTTTATACTCGTCTAATTCGAGGTTGACACCCGCAACATTTGTTCTTCGTAATTTTTCAGAATTATATATGTCTTTATTGATAATATTATAGATCGCTAAATTTTCATAAGCTCTTTTATAATCACCATGTTTCAGTAAAAGTTTTGCGTATTCTTCATAAACATAAACCACATCGTCTTTAGTAGGTAATTGTCCTCCTATATTTACTGCGTTTTCAAAATAAGAATTTGCCTTAGCAAAATCATTCTTATTGCTATAATACATTCCGTTTAACATATTGACAATCATCAAATCAGAATTATCAGCATATCTATCTTTATTTTTATTAAGATAATCTAAATAAGCGTAGCCATTTTCAAAATCATTTTTATAAAAATAAGCCCATGTAATATTCATTTTTGTAATAAAAACATTTACTTGAGAACCAATTTTATTGCTATAGCCTAACGATTTTTTATAATAATACAATCCCTTATTAAAATCATTTTCTCCAAATGAATAAATATTTCCTAAGTTATTATTGAGTCCATTTTTTATAGTATCATTATCTGTTTTATTAGCGTAAAACAACCCTTTTTTAAAATAAAAAATAGCCTTATCAGTTTCGGCTAAGCTTTCATAATTAGAAGCAATTATATTATATGATTTTGCAATTAAGTAATCGTCTTTCATACTAATTGCATAATGAAGTGCGAGTCTTGAAAAAACAAATGATTTTTCAAAATTATTTTCATTTAAATAATTAGTAGCGTCTTTTGTTATTTTTAAAACCTCTGATCTTGAAGGAATTGGTTTTTCAGAGATAGGATTATCACTAAAAAAAAAGAAGGAATAAAGTATTAAAAGTAGTGCTTGTGAATTTAACATTTTAAAAATTATATTTCGAATGGTAGCGAATAGTGTTCAAAAATTAATTCAATATTGAATACACTAAATATAGTAAAAACAGAAAGTTACAGGTGTATTTTTAGATTATAAAAAATAAAAAACCACATCTATTTTACATTCAATTACAATGCAATATAGAACATTATTTGAATTATAAATCAATGTTTACTATTTATTTATTAACCCTTAACGTTCTCTTTTGGGAGGTGTAATTTTCCCACTGATTTAGCTACGATCGTTGCTATCGTTGAGTCACTTGTAACATTGACAACCGTTCTACACATGTCTAATGGTCTATCAATGGCAAATATTAGTGCTAATCCTGCTTCTGGAATTCCAGCCTGACCTAAAACAATTACAAGCATAACCATACCAGCACTTGGTACCGCCGCTGAACCCACAGATGCTAAAGTTGCTGTAATTATAATCATCAATTGTGTATGCAAGTCTAATGGTGCCGGAAGCATTGCTTGCGCGATAAAAATAGCAGCAACAGCCTGATATAAACTTGTCCCATCCATATTTACGGTGGCGCCTAATGGTAAGACAAAACTAGAAACTTCATCATCAACACCCAGCTCAGTAACGCATTCCATGGTTACAGGAAGTGTTGCTGCACTAGAACTAGTAGAAAACGCTAATAATTGCGCAGGTGCAATTGCTTTAAAAAACCGTATCGGATTCACTTTTGCGAAAAGCAATAATAAGGTAGGATAAAAAATAAATATCATAAAAGCCAGTCCTAATAGAACAGTCATTCCATAAATACCTAATGCACCTAATGTAGAAAAATCAGGAATCTCGACCATCAAAGCTGCCATTAATGCAAATACGCCATAAGGAGAGAAAAGCATGATAATATCAATTATTTTCATAATAACATCATTCATTCCTTTAAAAAAATCAACTACTGGTTTCGCTTTTTCTTCTTCGATTAAAATTAATCCAATACCGATTAAGATTACAAACAAGATTACTTTTAGCATGCTTCCATTATCGGACAATGCTTCAAAGAAATTTCCAGGAACAACATCTACTAATGGTTGTAATGGTCCGCTAGTTTTTGCTTTCGCGGCAAGCTCAATTTTTTGATTTGCATCTACAGAGAAACTTTCTAATAAAGAGATTCTTGATTCCTCGTTTATATAACTTCCTGGCTTAATAACATTCGCTAATCCTAAACCAACACTAACTGCTACAATAGTAGAACAAAGGTAAAAAAGCACCGTCCTTCCTCCTAATTTTGATATTTTTGAAATATCTTTCAAGTCAGACAAACCTACGATTAAAGAAACTACAATTAAAGGAACCGCAATCATTTTTAATAAATTGATAAATATGGTTCCAAAGGGTTTTACCCAATCAATAACAACACCATTTAACTCTAAATTTTTCATTATCATTCCAAAGAGTAATCCTAAAACCATTGCGATTAGGATTTTATAATGTAGAGCTAGTTTTTTCATATTGTTATTTAAAATTGGTTTTACCGAAAACAATTAGAGGAATTTTACTAATTGTACATAAGGAATGACAATCTAACAATAAATACCGTAAAAGTTACTCAAAATTACATTTTTAACATAAAAAAACGATTTTTAAGCAAAAAAAGCTCCTCTTATTAAGAGGAGCTTGATATATAATAAATTATAAGTTTTTTTAATCTAAAGAAACGATATCTTCTTTCCCTTCTTCCCATTGTCCAACAACTGAAGTAGCTAAAGCATTACCAAGTACATTTGTTGCGCTTCTAAACATGTCACAAAAATGATCAATTGGTAAAATTAAAGCAATTCCTTCTATAGGAATATCAAACATACCACATGTTGCTGCAACAACAACTAAACTCGCTCTTGGTACTCCTGCAATTCCTTTACTAGTTAACATTAATACTAAAAGCATTGTCATTTGAGTTCCTAAATCTAAATGTACACCATAAGCTTGAGCAATAAAAATACTCGCAAATGTCATGTACATCATGCTTCCATCAAGGTTAAAGGAATATCCTAATGGTAACATGAAAGAAACGATTTTGTCTTTTACACCAAAACGTTCTAATTCTTCAGTTAATTTAGGAAAAACAGCTTCACTACTTGTTGTTCCAAAAGCTATAATTAACGGACTCACAATGCGTTTTAAAAGTACAGTCATTCTTCCTTTTAGAAAAAGATAGCCTACAGCAATTAATAAAACCCAAAGGGAAGATATCCCAATTAAAAAGGAACCGAAAAACTTGAAATAAGTAATCGCTAATTCCTGAAAATCTCTTACCGCAAAAACACCTGCAATAGCTCCAAAAACACCAATAGGAGCAAATTTCATCACATAATTAACCATTTTAAGTACAATGTGCGACGTTTTGTCAAGCGCATTAACAACTGGTTTAGCAAAATCTCCTATTGAGGCTGCTGCTAATCCAAAAAAGATAGAGAAAACTACAATTTGTAAAATCTCATTAGTAGCCATTGCCTCAAAAATACTTTTAGGTACGATGTGCTCTATAAAATTTTCAAAAGAAATACTCTTAGTTTTTGCAGCTACTTCAGATGCTGAACTTAAATCTACATTTGACAAATTTAATCCCTCACCTGGTTTTAAAACATTTACAAAAAACATTCCTAGTAATAAAGACAAAAAAGAAGCTGTAAAAAACCACCCTAAAGCTTTACCACCTATTCTACCCACAGTGCTTACATTTCCAAGCTTAGCAATACCAACAACAAGAGTGGTAAAAACAAGTGGCGAAATAATCATTTGAACTAATCGAATAAAAACCGTAGCTAATATTTGAATTTTAGCACTAAAAGCTAAAGCAGATTCTACTGAAATTGTATTGTGAATTACAATTCCTAAAATACCTCCTAAAAGCATTGCAATTAGGATTTGTGTCGTCAAATTAGATAAAAATGACGCCTTTTTTTCTGGTGTATTGTGCATTTGGTAATTTAAAATTATTATGGTCTTGGTCCGTTTATATTTCGATAAAAATATAAAATAACATCAAGTGGTTAAAGGTTATTATTATAGGTTTTGTTTATCAAATAAAAATCGGCTAAAACTATTGCTGCCATCGCTTCTACAATAGGCACCGCGCGAGGAACAACACAAGGATCATGACGTCCTTTTCCTGTCATTTCGGTAATATTTCCTTTGTTATCTAATGATTCTTGTTTTTGCATAATTGTAGCAACCGGTTTGAATGCTACTCTAAAGTAAATATCCATTCCGTTGCTTATTCCACCTTGAATCCCACCTGAAAGGTTGGTTTTAGTCGTTCCGTCAGGGTTGTACAAATCATTATGTTCGCTACCCTTCATTTTAGCTCCGCAAAAACCACTTCCGTATTCAAAACCTTTTACCGCGTTGATAGAAAGCATTGCTTTACCTAGTTCAGCATGTAATTTATCAAAAACAGGCTCTCCTAATCCAATAGGCACATTTTGAATAACACAAGTTACCGTACCTCCTACAGTGTTCCCTTCTTTACGAATTTCACGAATATAATCTTCCATAACTACCGCCATTTCATCATCTGGACAACGTACTGGGTTATTTTCTGTTTTTGAGAAATCTAAATCTTGGTATGGTTTTTCTAAAAATATTGGCCCTACAGAAGATACGTAAGCATTTATTTTTATCTCAGGTAACATTTGTTTTGCTATGGCACCTGCAACAACTCTACTTGCAGTTTCACGCGCAGAACTTCTTCCTCCACCGCGATAATCACGAACACCATATTTTTTTTCATAAACATAATCAGCATGACTAGGTCTGTAATTGTCTTTTATATGTGAGTAATCGTCTGATTTCTGATTTGTATTGGGTATAATAAATCCTATCGGAGTACCGGTTGTTTTACCTTCAAAAATTCCTGATAAAAACTGTACATCATCTGGTTCTTTTCTTTGAGTTACAATTGCAGATTGCCCCGGTTTTCTTCTTGACATTTCAAGCTGAATTGCTTCTAAATCGATTGTTATCCCTGATGGACAACCGTCAATGATACCACCTAAAGCCTCACCATGTGATTCTCCAAAAGTGGTTATTTTAAATAGTGTTCCGTAGCTATTTCCTGCCATTGTTTTTAGTTTTGAACAAATGTAATATATTAGTTTAAAGTTCAAAAGCTTAAGCTTTAAGTTTTTTAAATTAACGACATATTATTTGGCTTTTATTTAATATTAAAGTTAAAATGATAACCTTAATATCAAATTGAGTTCCTTTTAATTGCATTAATTTGTTAAACTTCAAATCAAAATACCTTGAAAAAAAGAAAAGTTGAATTAGTAGTGATTTCTGACTTGCATTTAGGAACTTACGGTAGTCACGCTGTCGAACTCAATAAATATTTAGCATCAATAAAACCTAAAACATTAGTGCTAAATGGAGATATTATTGACATTTGGCAATTTAGAAAGTCTTATTTTCCTAAATCACATCTAAAAGTCATCCAAAAAATAATAAGTTTTGCTTCTAAAGGGACTAAAGTCCATTACATCACAGGAAACCACGATGAAATGCTTAGAAAGTTTAGCGACATGAATATGGGAAACATTTCACTAGTAGATAAATTAGTATTAGAACTTGATGGTAAAAAAGCTTGGATTTTTCATGGCGATATTTTTGATGCTTCTGTTAACCATGCTAAATGGATTGCAAAATTAGGCGGTATAGGATATGATTACCTTATTTTATCAAACCGATTTGTAAACTGGTGTCTAAAAAAAATAGGCCGTGAACCGTATTCTTTTTCGAAAAAAATAAAGGCTAGCGTCAAGAAAGCTGTAAAACACATATCAGATTTTGAGGAAACGGCAACCGACTTAGCTATTGAAAAAAAATATGATTATGTTTTATGTGGTCACATTCATGAACCTAAAATCATACAAAAAGAAAATAAAAATGGGAGTACTTTATATTTGAATTCTGGTGATTGGGTCGAAAACTTAACCGCATTAGAATACAATAATAAACGATGGAAAATGTACCGTTACGATGAAACCAAATACGATGAAGATGATGAAGACTTGTTTGAAATGGAAGAACTAGTTAGCGCCCAAATGTTAAATGCTATAATACGTGAAAACAAGAAAAAAATACTAAGCTAAAACTAATTGATAAACTAAACCTTATTGTTAAACAATTTTTAAACTATGGGAATTCCATAACAATTAATGGTTTAAGCATAACTTATAAAATAAGGTGCTGTAGTACTTTTGTAAAAAACAAAAACAATCATGAAAAAACTTATTTTATCAGCAATAATGCTAGTTGGCTTAGCTTTTACAGTACAAGCACAAGAGATATCTAAAAATGCAATAGGACTTCGTTTAGGAGATAATGATGGTTTTGGAGGAGAAATTACTTACCAAAGAGCATTATCTGACAATAATAGATTAGAATTAGATTTAGGTTGGAGAAATAGCAAAGATGTTGATGCAATTAAACTTGCTGGTTTATACCAATGGGTATGGAATATTGATGGTGGTTTCAACTGGTACGCAGGTGTTGGTGGTGGATTAGCTAACTCTAGTTACGATTATAACCGTGGGGGTCAACGTTATGATGATAGTTATACTTATTTATTTGCAGCTGGAGATATAGGAATAGAATATAACTTTGATATTCCATTGTTATTATCTTTAGATTTCAGACCTGAAGTTTATTTTACAGATAAAGTAAATAAAGATTTTGGACCAGACATTGCATTGGGAATCAAATACCAATTTTAATATTTAAAATATATTTATAAAAAATGCCACTAGAAATAGTGGCATTTTTTATTTAATAATAATTTCTTTCTTAGAGTTTATTTTAACTACACAATAAGGGTAGACTATACTTTGTGAAACCATTGCTCCTGATTCAGGAACAGTTTCTTTTACAGTAACAATAATGTTTTTATCTGTTTCAACAACGTTATCAACATTTATAGCATAACCTCCAGTATTTTTTTCTCCCATATTCAAAATCAAAAAATTAGCTTTCGTAAGATCCGATTCTGCAATTTTATTTTTTAAATGGATATCATTTTGCAACATCTTAATTTCATTAGGTTCTGACAAAATTTCAAAGAATTTAATATTTGCTCCCCCATTATCTTGTTGTGTCAAAATTTCATACAAAGCGTTACTCTCTTTAACTACTTTCTTTGTTTCTGCACAAGACATCATTACTAATGCTAAAATTAATCCAACTGTTTTTTTCATGACTTTTATTAAATAGTAATTCTATATCTGTATAAACAGTAATACTTTCAATTTGTTGTTTATGAATATTTTTTAATTGCTTTTTCATATAAATCAACATACAAAGGCAAGATATTCTTAATATCAAATCTTTTAGCTACGCTAAGTGCGTTTCTTTTGAACTCACACAAAACAGTATCATCTTTTAATATCTTTATAGCATTTACAGCCATTTCATCAATATTACCTACATCGCTTAAAAATCCAGAAAGACCTTCAAAATTCACTTCTGATAATCCTCCTGCATTACTTGATATTACAGGAACACCCCATGCCATTGCTTCAAGAGCTGCAAGTCCAAAACTCTCAGTCTCTGATGGTAATAAAAATAAATCAGTATAACTTAATATTTTATCAATCTCGTTGCTGTTTCCAAAAAAGATGACCTTATCTTGAATTCCCAGTTCTTGACATAAATATTCAGCTTTTTCTTTTTCAGGACCATCTCCTACCATCATTAATTTAGCGGGAATTTCTTGCTGTATCTTATGAAAAATTTTGATTATGTCTGGGATGCGTTTTACTTTTCTAAAATTACTAATGTGCGTAATAATGCGCTCCTCTCCTTTTGCCATTACAGAACGGTTGCAAGGAATTGTAGGATCTGTTGTGTTTTTGTCTAATTCGATAAAATTAGGAATAACATGAATGTCTTTCTTAATATTAAATAATTTATAGGTATCGTCTTTTAAACTTTGAGATACCGAAGTCACCACATCAGATTTATTGATACTAAAACTCACCGCTGGTTTATAAAACGGATGATTTCCTACTAAAGTAATATCGGTTCCGTGAAGTGTAGTCACCATAGGGATTCGAATTCCTTCACTTTTCAGCATTTGTTTCGCCATATATCCAGCATAAGCATGTGGAATAGCATAGTGAACATGTAAAATTTCTATTTTATAAAGTTTCACCATATCAACTAATTTACTTGATAAAGCTAACTCATAAGGTTGGTAATGAAATAAAGGGTACTCAGGAACATTTACCTCATGGTAGTGAACATTAGGGTTTAAAAGCGCTAAACGTACTGGCTGACTATATGTTATGAAGTGAATCTCGTGTCCTTGACGCGCTAATTCAAGTCCTAATTCTGTAGCGACAACGCCACTTCCTCCAAAGGTTGGATAACAAACTATTGCAATTCTCATGTATGTATTTTAATAAAAACGAAATTAAGAAAAAGCAAGTTATTACTTCTCGTTTTTAACGTTTATTTACCTTCTTAAAATTTCATTCTTTGAATACGTACCGCATTCAATATTGCTAGAAGCGCTACACCAACATCTGCAAAAACAGCTTCCCACATTGTTGCTAGACCGCCGGCTCCTAGAATTAAAACAGCAGCTTTAACTACAAAAGCTAAAGTTATATTTTGCCAAACAATTTTTTTAGTTTGCTTTGCAATAGTAATTGCTGTTGCAATTTTACTAGGTTTGTCATCTTGAATAACAACATCTGCAGTTTCAATTGTAGCATCACTACCCAAACCACCCATTGCAATTCCTACGGTACTTAATGCAACAACTGGCGCATCATTTACACCATCACCTACAAAAGCAACAGTTTCATTTTTAGCCAAAATTTCATTTACTTTTGCAACTTTATCTTCAGGTAACAAGCCTCCATAGGCACGCAAAATTTTTAATTTTCCAGCCACGTCTTGTACAACATTTTCCTTATCACCGCTCAACATTGTAACTTTGATTCCTAGCGTTTTTAACTTATTTATAGCAATAGAAGCATCTTCTTTAATAATATCAGCAATAGTGATATAGCCTACAAATTTATTATCATAAGCTATGGCGATTAATGTATAAATGATCTTTTCATGAGCAATATTATGATTTATATAAAATTTTTGCATAAGTTTAAAATTACCTACCAATAACGCTTTACCATTAATGAGTGCTTTTAAACCATGACCAGGAATTTCTTCAACATTTTCTAATACAATAGATGAATCAATCTCTCCTACTTTTTCTTTAATGGCAGTAGCAATAGGATGCGAACTTTGACTTTCTAAAACGTTTACCATTTGTAAAATTTCGTTTTCGTCAAATTCTGGGTCAAAAACAATGTCTTGAACTTTAAAGACACCTTGCGTAAGCGTTCCTGTTTTATCCATTACAACATTTTGAATGCCTGCCATTAAATCCAGAAAGTTACTTCCTTTAAATAAGATTCCGTTTTTACTAGCCGCTCCTATTCCCCCAAAATACCCGAGCGGAATTGAAATCACTAAAGCACAAGGACACGAAATCACTAAGAAAACAAGCGCTCTATACAACCATTCTTCAAAAACATAATTACCGACAAATAACATTGGTAATAAACAAATTCCTATTGCTAAGAAAACAACAATAGGGGTATAAATATTAGCAAATTTTCTAATAAATAATTCCGTTGGAGCCTTTTTTGAAGTTGCATCTTGAACCATTTCTAATATCTTAGAAAGTTTACTATCCTCATAAGCAGTGGTTACTCGTACTTCTGCAACAGTGTTCATGTTAATCATTCCAGCCAAGACAATATTGCCTTTCTTTATTGTCTCTGGTACGCTCTCACCTGTTAATGCAGCCGTATTAAACGAAGCTAAATTTGATAATAATTCACCATCTAATCCCAGTTTCTCTCCCGCTTTTAGTTGTATTATAGCGCCTATTTCTACGGCAGTTGCTTTTATCTTTTTGGCTTTGTCATTTTCTAAAATAGTCACTTCATCTGGACGTTGATCAAGCAAACTCTTGATATCTTTTTTAGCACGTTGTACAGCCATACCTTGAAAAATTTCGCCCACAGCGTAAAATAACATTACAGCTACACCTTCAGGATATTCGCCTATAGTAAATGCTCCAATGGTGGCAATACTCATCAATAAAAATTCGGAAAAAAAATCACCTTTACGGGCACTTTCAAATGATTCTTTCAAAACTGGAATCCCAACTGGAATATAAGCTGCCACATACCAAACTATTCGTATCCAATTTGTAAACCAAGTCTGTGTCCTGAAATGATCAAATACTAAAGCAACTGCTAACAAAATAAAACTTATCATTGCTGGCAAAAAAAGTTGCCATAGAGTTTGACCCCCTATATCATGATTATGGTCATGACCACTGTGACCATCATGCTCTTCATGATGATGCTTTTGTTTTGAATTGTCTTTTGATTGTATGGGTTGATCATCTGAGCAGCAAGAATGTTGTTTTTTATCTAAAATTTTCATGTTTGATTCTCTTTTTATGCTTTAAATTTTAAGAAGACTTTGGTTAATTAAGCAAACTCTCCTTAAAAATAGAAAAAAAATTAATGATTGTGACTTCTTCCTGATTTTATTGCTGATAATAAATAAAACGCCACTTTAAGAACAATAACTAGATCTTGCGGAATAGTATAATGATTTTCACCTTAATATTTCTCATATCAGTCGTTCATGGAATTATTTATACTGTTTTAAAAAGATAAAAAATTATCACAACATTTAAAATTACCTTTCAGGTAGTGCTGGTACGGTTTTATTATCAACATTTAAATTTACAGAAATATACATTTCTGAAATCAGATATTTAGTGTCTGATTGATTTATTTTGGCATGGACGGCAATGGTTTTACTTTCAACAGAAAAAGATTTATTGAGGTCAGTAGTTACGAACATATAATTTTAGATTGATATATTTTTTCTGACTCGACCATTCTTACTATCAAATTGTTGAATATTGTGTCTTTGCTTTGAGAACGGTTAATTCGATAACAAAATTCATCAAGATACCTGTTTATATTAAAGTCACTTACCGATGAATATGTTGTTCTAATCCATGATTTTACTTGATGAATCATTGTGTGCAATGCCATAAAATTCATCCCTTTGTTGCTTTCTATTTGTGTGATATTATAATCTCCAAATAAAGGACGATAACCTTTCCATTTATCTGTGGTTATTTTTGCATTTTTATTAATGTGCTTTTCAAATATTGTCTCTAATTCTTTGGCTGAATAATTATCAATTTTCAAGGCATACATTCTTTTAATTTTTCCTTCATCTGTTAGTTCCACTGCTGTTACAACCTTTTTTTTCTTGCTATCATAACTCCTGCCTACTTTACCTTTTTCCTTTCCTCCAATAACGAATTCATCAACATGAACAGTTCCGTCCATTGGATGATTCTCACTAGATTTCATCGCTTCTCTAATTTTGTGCATAAATAAACGTGCTGTTTTTTCTGTAACTCCATAGCGAACTCCCATGTAACTGGCAGATAAACTTTTAGTGGTGGTTGACATCTCAAAACATATAAAAAAGGCTTTGCGTAAACCAAACTTAACCTTATGAAATAAAGTGTTTGCCGCCGCGGTTTCTGTATGGCTGCAGATATTACAAGTTCTGGAAAAATCTTTGCGGATTTGACTCTTTGTATGCTTACATTTTAAACAAATAAATCCTCGTTCCCATTTATAATTTGCTAAATATTCTTTGCAGTGTTCATCTGTTTTAAACCGTTCAGCGAACTCTAAAAGGTTTTGCCCTGTAAATAAATCCATGTTTCCCTTGTTTTATTGATCTCTAAGATATGAAATTATCTACTTACCTCAAAATATTTATTAGATTGATTTGTCTATTCAAAATCTACTTCTTGCTCCAATGAAATCGTTCCTAAATCTTTTCCATGAACGTTTGAGACTAAATGTATCTGACTGCGATAATACTTCAAAAAGCAAAATTACAATAGCTGCATAAGCAATTTTGTAATTTACTGTAACTTGCTTCTAAATTATAATATTAACATAGGGTAATAAAACCTGAGACCAAATTGGCAAGGGATAAACAACCTAGAAACATTAGAAATATAGGTTTATTTCCTTTTATCTATACTAATAACTACATCAAAATATTTATTATCCTGATAGTTTTTTTTTACAAGAAATTCTCCAGCAAATGAAAAACGAATATCTTATTAAAATATGCACAACGCAAACAAGAGACAATAACAATAGTAGTTAGTTAATACTGGATAGCCTCATAAATAATCTCTTGAATATCTTCTCTAATGTTTTCTCTAGAAAGTTTGTTTGGACCAGCATCAGGGTACGTTCTATTTGATAAAAACACATAAACAATTTCTGTTTCAGGATCGGCCCATGCCATTGTTCCCGTAAATCCAGTATGACCAAAACTAGTCATAGAGGCGCATCCACAAGTTGGACCGCTAGCTCCTAATTGTGGTTTATCAAATCCTACACCGCGTCTATTACCTTCGGCACAAAAATAGCAGGTATTAAAATCATCAAATGTTTTTTCAGAGAAATACTGACGCCCGCCGTAATTTCCTTTTTGTAGAAACAACTGCATCATTTTAGCAACGTCCATACTATTAGAGAATATTCCAGCATGGCCTCCTACTCCACCTTCCATGGCTGCTCCCATATCATGTACATAACCTTGTAATAATTGGTGGCGGTAATAAGTATCTATTTCAGTAGGCGCAATTCCATTTTTACTCTTTCTCTGTAACGGATTATACATCGTATAATTTGCACCAAGCGGTTTAAAAAAATTAGTTCTACTTAAAGAATCCAGCGATTCTCCAGTTAACTTTTCAAGGTATTCTTTTAAAATAATAAAAGTAAAATCACTATAACGGTATTTCTTTACAGGCATCAGCTTACTATCAGCAATTATTTTCATAATTGTATCGTGGTAATCATTTCGTAAAAAAAGATCATCCGCAACTTTAGTCGTGAAATTTTCTTCAGTTGTTTTTCGATAATACGCACTCAATGGATTTCCTTTACTATCAATTGTAGCTTTGTAAAACGGAACCCATGCTTTTAATCTTGCATAATGCGATAATAAATCTTTAAAAGGAATATCCTGCTTATCTGTACTTTTAAAAATAGGCAACATCTCGCCTAAAGTAGTTTCCATATTAATTTGCTTTTTATCGTACGCTAACATTGCATTTGGCAACGTAGATAAGATCTTAGTTAGAGAAGCAACATCATACATCGTAGTATCAGCAACCATTGGAGAAACTCCATAAGTAAAATTTCCAAACGCCTTTTGATAAATAACTTTCCCTTTTCTAGCAACTAAAATTTGCATCCCAGGGGTCATTTTTCCATCAATTGCTTTTTTTGCTACAGCTTCAATTTTATCAAGGATTTTTGGATTCATTCCCACATTCCCTGGAGCCGTAAAGCCTAAAATATTCAATTTGGTTGTAGCCAAACCATCGTTGGTTTTGAAATCCTCATTAATAGAAACAGGCAATTTTCCTTTGGCAGCAATAGCCCCAAAAACAAGTTCTGCAGTAACTTCTTGTGCAATAGTACTATTTTGATAAGAAACTACAAGTCCTTCAATTCCGCTAAAATCTTTTACATCTAATAACGCATAAGGATTTGCAAAAACCGCAACTATCGTTTTATTATTTTTAGCAATAAAATCTAATTTAGCGAGTTGATTGCCATCAAAGCGATAACTCTTCCATGGAGAATCTAATTTATGATACCCTACAATAACTGTAGTATATTGATTTAGTTTTGATTGTAAACTATCTAAATTGCTATCAGAAACCTCAGTTACTTCAGCATATTTTTTAAGTGTATTAACAAAACTAGTATTAGAAGCATCTCCTATTTTCACATAGGCAATTTTTTGCTTTTCTAAATTCTGAATTGGTAAAATACCTTCTTGGTTTTTTAAAACTGTTAGTGCATTTTCATACAATTCATATTGTAAAGCATCATTTTTAGCATCATTTAAATCAGCAACTAAATTATTAGTTTCAATAGGTTTAAATTTATTCAGACCAGCGAAATACTTGTACTTCAAAATTTTCTTCACAGAGTATTCTAATCTTTTTTCGGTAAATAAATTCTCTTCATAGGCTTTCGCCAAAGTTTGAATTCCTAACGGCACATCTTCTGGAAACAACAAAATATCATTTCCTGCGAGAAAAGCATCTAAGTCAATTTCGCCTGGTTTTTTATAATTGCTAGCAGCTTTCATATTCAAAGCATCTGTAAAAATTAACCCTTTAAAACCCAGCTCTTTTTTTAGAATATTAGTCACTACATTGTACGAAATCGAAGATGGATAATTAGATCTCGATTCTAAACTAGGTACATTTAAATGCGCCACCATTACAGAAGAAAGTCCGTGTTTGAACATTTCTCTATACGGATAAAACTCTACATCTTCCAGACGTTCTTTAGAGAAATTTACTGTAGGTAAGCCTTTATGAGAATCAGTTTCAGTGTCGCCATGACCTGGAAAATGTTTTCCTGTTGCGAAAATATTTTGATTTTGCAACCCTTTCATTAATGCAACAGCACGTTTTGCAACATTGTATTTATCTTCACCAAAAGAGCGAAAACCAATAATAGGATTCTTTGGGTTTGTATTAATATCTAAAACAGGACCAAAGTTAAATTGCAATCCCAAACGTTTGCTTTGTGCGCCCATCTGGTTTCCTAATTTTTCAATAAGTTTCATATCTTGAATAGCTCCCAAAGTCATATTCCAAGGATACGTATAAGTAGAATCCAGACGCATACTCAATCCCCACTCTGCATCATTACCTATAAACAAAGGGATTTTTGATTTGGATTGGTAGTTATTAGTTAAATTAGCTTGACGTACCGGACCTCCTTGAAAGAAAATTAACCCTCCTATTTTCTGGTTAGCAATTAAACTCTCTATGGCATAATTGTGTGGTGTTCCTTTATTAGAATATGCAGCAACCATAAAAAGTTGACCTAATTTTTCGTCAAAAGTCATGTTGTTGTAAACACTGTCAACCCAAATTTTTCTGTCTGAAAATAAATTGATAGGTTCTTGAATGGTAACATCATCAAGGGAATTATCGATAACAAAATCTTCCACAACAGGAGCAATTGTAGTAGGTGTGTGAATTAATTTAACAATAGCCTTATCTTTTTTCTGGGTAGCACAACTTGCTACAAAAAAAAATAAGACATACAGAAATAGAATTCTAATGTCTTTATTTTTCATTAAGTAAATTTTATAATATTTTAAAAAAAGCGACTGTGCCAGCTATCCATAGCAGGAACTTCCCAAGATTCGTTAAATTCTTGTACGTTATTGATTAAATTATTAAAAACAATTGTATTAGCTGTTACCGCTTTGTCTTTAACCATTTTTTTAAAATCAATTAGTGGCTTGTGTGCAATATGGTCGCCCAGTTTAAAGGTAACGTTCATTTTATCTAATAAATCAACGTTATATTTCTTTTCAAGGCTTTGAATAAATTCTACCGAAGAATCAATTGAACATCCCGTAGCTGCTTGAACATCTTGATTTACTGCTAAAATGATGAAGCGGTTGTATTTAAGTTGGTAAGATGATTCTAAACTTGTACCATGCGCTGCCCAATCTCCTAAAAATAGTTTCAAGTCTGATTCAATCTCTGAAAATTCAGCATCAGAAAACTTTCTATTCGATTGGTAAATCCAAATTCTGGACTCTTCCGGTAAATCTTCAAAAGGTACGTACATGTTGTATTATTTTTATAAGGAGTAGAAAATTATTTTTTTTCTAATCCTGTTATAATTTTAAAATATCTAAATTCTTTACTCTTTGGATCATAAAGTTCTATCTCAGTATAGCTCACTTTTACAAAATCCTTTTTCTTAAGCTCATTATTTGTAATTATAGCAGCACTTTCAAAATAATCTAACAAAATGAAATTATAATTTCTACCGTTATTATCTTTTATAAATAGCGAAATGAATTGTTCTGTTTTTATTTCGGTTACTTCACCTTCAATAAAAGAATCTGCTGTTTCTTCTTCAATAACTTCTTGTTCTTCGATTGTTTTTTCACCTAATTTCATAAGTGTTTCTGGGCAAGCTACTAGCATTTTAATAGCTACATTTTCTCCTAACTTACGCATCCCAGCTGTATCATCAAAACTTACTTTATCTTCAGCTTTAAATTCTGAAATATGATTAGTATAACTTTTAATAATACATAATCCTACTTGAGCTTGCAATTCTGCTTTACTCAATTTAGAATAATCTAATTTTTTAGCGGCTAAACATTCACAGCTTTCATTGCCTATTACTTGCAAAACATCTTGAGAATAAGAGATAGCATTCACAAATATAATAACTAAAAGGAAAAATCTCTTCATTGTTACAAATCTTGAGCATTAGCAATAAGTTCTGCAATATCCATTACTTTTACATCTCCCTCTTTTTCTTTATTTTTCACACCATCAGTCATCATTGTATTACAAAAAGGACAACCTGCTGCAATAATATCTGGTTTAACTTCAAGAGCATCTTCAGTTCTTAAAACATTTACTTCCTTGTCTCCTGGCTCAGCATCTTTAAACATTTGAGCACCACCAGCTCCACAACAAAGTCCGTTAGCTTTAGAACGTTTCATTTCAACTAATTCAACATCCAATTTCTCAATTAATTCTCTTGGAGCTTCGTATATTTTATTAGCACGACCTAAATAACACGGATCATGAAAAGTAATTCTCTTTCCTTTAAATTGACCACCTTCAATAGTTAATCGACCATCATCTAAAAGTGATTTTAAAAATTCAGTATGGTGAACTACTTCGTATTGGCCACCTAATTCAGGATATTCATTTTTTAATGTATTGAAACAATGTGGACAAGCAGTAACTATTTTTTTAGCCTCGTAAGCGTTCAAAACTTCAATGTTCATCATGGCTTGCATTTGGAATAAAAACTCATTACCCGCTCTTTTTGCTGGATCACCAGTACAACTTTCTTCAGTACCTAATACTGCAAAAGGAACGTTAGCACGGTTTAAAATTCGAACAAAAGCTTTAGTGATTTTTTTTGCTCTATCATCAAAACTTCCTGCACAACCTACCCAAAATAAAACCTCTGGTTGTTTTCCTTGAGCTAGCATTTCTGCCATTGTTGGTACTATTAAATTTTCTGACATTTGATAATTATTTTTTGGTTATTCAACTAACCAGTTATTGTAAAATTTGATAAAAAATTGAACTCTGAAATTAATTTTCGTCTTTCCAGTTCAAACGGTCTTGTTGGTTGTATTGCCATGGTGCTCCATTATTTTCGATATTGGTCATCATAGCATTTAATGGCATTGGCGCAGCACTTTGCTCCATTACAAGGTAACGACGCATGTCCATGATAATAGACAACGGACTAATATTTACAGGACATTCCTCTACACAAGCATTACATGATGTACATGCCCACAGCTCTTCAGGAGTTATATAATCGTTTAGTAAAGTCTTATTATCTGGAATAAAAATTCCTTTATTAGCATCAATATTTTTACCTACTTCTTCTAATCTATCACGAGTGTCCATCATAATCTTACGCGGAGAAAGTTTTTTTCCGGTTTGATTAGCAGGACATGACGATGTACAACGACCACATTCTGTACAAGTGTAAGCGTTTAATAATTGTACCCAATTTAAATCTTGAACATCACTAGCTCCAAACTTTGCAGGAACTTCTCCTTCAGCTGGTGCTGGCGCTGCTGCAAAAGGATCAGCATTAGGATCCATCATCATTTTCACCTCTTTAGTAACTGCTTCAAGGTTATCAAATTGTCCTAAAGGATTCAAATCAGCAAAATAAGTATTAGGGAAAGCTAATAAAATATGTAAGTGTTTAGAAAAATACAAATAATTCATGAAAACAAAAATCCCAATAATATGCAACCACCAGAAAGTTTCTGTTAAAAGCATAACCGTTTCATTTGACATTCCGTTGAATATAGGCTCAAGAAATTGACTTATAGGAAACGATCCTGCTTGTATAAAATGAGAAAAACCACCTGGAACGTTTTGTAAATGCAAATCAGATGCGTTCATTAATAAAAATAAAGACATCAAAACAACCTCAAAATATAAAATATAATTAGCATCGTTTTTAGGATACCCTTTCATTTCAGGATTCATAAAACGTTTCAACTTAATTACGTTTCTTCTAATCCAGAAAACGGTAACTGCAACTAATACTAAAAAAGCCAATATTTCAAATGTAGCAATCAAAACATTATATGTCGTACCTAAAAAGGCAAATATTCTATGTGTACCAAATAAACCATCAATGATGATTTCTAGTAATTCGATATTAATAATTACAAAACCTAAATAAACAACAATGTGTAATATTCCTGCAATAGGACGTTTAACCATTTTTGACTGCCCTAGAGCAATCATAGCCATGTTTTTCCAACGTTCGCTAGGGTTATCTTTTCGATCAATGTCGATTCCAAGGTTTACGTTTCTGTATATTTTTCTAATATTGTTAAAAAAATATCCAAATCCAATAACCAATAAAATGGCAAATAATATATTATCTAAATAGCTCATAAATGGGGGTTTGTTTTATTTAATTGAATCGTTAACAGTTGCTCCTTTATACGGTTTGTTCTTTTTTCCAAAAAGAGAAACGTTAATGTAACGTGTAGGATAAAGGCGTACATCTTGTAATAGGAGTTCTAATTCTTTAGTAGATTTTGATAAATTATTATAGAGACCATCGTCTTTAAGTAATTTTCCCATTGTACCTTGACCTGATTCTAAATTTTTCATAATTCCATCAACTTTCGCTAAAGTGTTATTCAAGTTTTGAACTGTTTTACCCAAATCAGCTTTATTAAGAGAGTCTGATATACTAGAAAAGTCTTTACTTATTTTATCAAAATTAGATACAACACCTTTAATTTGTGATTTATTATCATCTAATATACCATTCAAACTCATAGAAGCTCTATGAAATTGTGACATAGTCAGACTTAAATCAGCTAAAGTTTTTCTTAAATCTTCTTGTGCTTTTTTATCTAAAATATTATTTACACCAGTAATCAATTGATCGGCATTAGCCATAACTTTTTCTAACTTTACTTGAATAGGGGCAAGTTTTTCACCTAAAGAATCAGTCAGTCCTTGTTTAACATCACCTAATAAATAGCTACCATCTTTAGCAGGATTTTTATCGGTTAAATTTGGGTTAATCGCAATTTGCTTACCATTTATAAGACCAGGCTCATATATAGTTGCTGTACTAGATTGCGAAATAGGAAAATCAGATTTAATTTGCATTTCAACAATTATCTTTCCTGTATTTTGATCAATACTAATAGCATTTACCTTACCAATTATTAAACCGTTTAAAGTAACTGGTGCAGATGGCCCTAACCCTTCAACAGATTCATATTGAACATATAATTTTTTATAGCTTGAAAAAAGGTCACGACCTTTTAAAAAACTATATCCCCAAATAAATAATAGTATTGACGAAATTACTAGTATTGCCGTCTTGATTTCTCTTGTTAGTTTCAAAATTTAAAGTATTTTCAACAAATTTAATATAAAATATTCAACTTGTTATTATTTAATTGCTTCTTGAATGCTGATTTTTTTTCCGTTTTTAAAAGCGATTAAAAAAGCTGAAGAATAGCCTTTTGCTTTTGCTTGACTTAACAACACCTTAGATTGGTTATAATCAGAAGTTTCGCCGTACATATACTTGTAAACATTTCCAGATTTCTCCATAGAAATAGTATTTAAGCCTTTAAAATTTTTAGATTCTAATGCAACTTTTTTACTACTTGCTGATAGTTGCACTTTAAAAATTACATTCGTATCGCTCGTTTTAGTTGTTGTGTTTTTGGTCTCAGCTGGAGCACTACTTTTTGCAGGAGTTGTTTCTGGCGTTTTTTCAATCACTTTAGTTTCTGGTCTGGCCTCGTATGTTTCTACGGTTCCGTTACCATAATATTCATTTTTATAACTTATAATTGCATCAGTGATTGCTTTTGCAATTTCATTTTGTCCTTCTTCTGAATCTAAAGTATTTCCCTCAGTATTATTAGAAATAAATCCTGTTTCAATTAAAATACGCGTCATGTATGCTTTATGTAAAACCATAAAAGGGGCTTGTTTAACTCCACCACCACGTATTTTTTTTCCTAATTTTTCAAATTCATTTTCAACTTTACTCGCTAATGAAATACTATTTCCTAAGTATTCTTCTTGCATTAACGTCATACCAATCATAGTTTCTGGCGAATTAGGATCAAAGCCTTCGTATTTTCTTTTATAATCTTTTTCTAATGTTATAACCGAGTTCTCTTTTTTTGCTGCTTCTAAATTTGAAGCAATTTTATTCATACCCATTACATAAGTTTCTGTACCATCGGCAGAAGTGTTTCTACTAGCATTACAATGTATGGATACAAATATGTTTGCATTAGCTCTATTAGCGATATTAGCTCTTTCAACCAAATCGATAAATACATCTGTTTTCCTGGTATACGTAACATCTACTTTAGAGTTTGCTTCTAATAGTTTACCCACTTTTAACACTATTGCTAATGCAATATTTTTTTCGACATGACCATTATAGGTAGCTCCAAAATCATGCGCACCATGTCCTGCATCAAGAGTAACCTTAAAGTTATTAATTTGACCAAAACAAAGGTTGCTTATAAAAAAAGTGAGGAATAATAATCTTTTTAAAGTATTACTATTAGTATGTATCAATTTCAAAATCTATTTTATTTATTTTGTACAAATTTAATTATTCTTCTCAATAACTTCAAAACTATTGAGTAAGAGTTTTATTTTAATTTGAGGTGACAATAAACGCGTCAGAAAAACCAACCATCTTTGCTTCTGCCTGCAGTAATTTAGCTTCATCAAGACTTCCTGTTTCTCCATACATATAGCGGTATATTTCATTCTCATAAGTATTTGTTATCTTACTTAAGCCTTTAAAGTTACTTGTATTCATTGGAATGTTCTTAGAGCTTGCTAAAAGTTGTACCTTATAAGTAGTTGTATTAGCTGTTGTAGTCACACTTACTGTTTCAGTATTATTTTGCATCGGAGTACTGTTTGCGTAAGCAGAACCATAATATTTTTTCTTGTAAGCTACAATTGCATTTGCTATTTGCAAAGCCATCTGGTCTTGTCCTGACTCAGAGTTTAAATACTCTCCTTCTTCTTTATTGGATAAAAAACCAAGTTCTATTAAAACACTTGGCATATAAACAGCATCAAGAACCCACAATGGTTGCTGTTTTATACCTCTAGAATTCCTATTTAAATTATTTGTGAAATTATCTTGTATCTCTGTAGCAAGAATTATACTGTTATTTAAATTCTCTTCTTGCATTATGGTCAAGCCAATTAAAGATTCGGGTTTATTAGGATCAAAACCTTGGTATTTCTCTTTAAAATTATCTTCTAAAAAAATAACCGAGTTTTCGCTTTTAGCTACTTCAAGATTTAAATCTGTTCGAGACAATCCCATAACAAAAGTTTCAGTGCCGTAAGGCTGGAAATTTTTAACCGAATTACAATGGATTGAAACAAAAAGATTGGCATTTGCTTTATTGGCAATTTTTGGTCGATTCGCCAATTCTATAAAAACATCACTAGTTCGCGTGTAAATAACTTTAAAATCAGGCAACTTTTCTAGAAAAGCACCTACCTTCAACGTCGTTTTTAGAGCAATATCTTTTTCAGTATAGCCGTGATATGAGTTTCCAGGGTCCTTCCCACCATGTCCGGCATCAAGTATTATTGTGAAATTTTGATCATTTTGAGAGAACAACGCATTTATATTGAATAATACAATGAATGTCATCAAAAAAAAACTATAATAATTGATTTTCATATGTTAAAGTTAATTTTACTGGAACGTTAGTACTTAATTTTTTTATTTGATTATTTTTGACAAAAAATAATCTGTAAGTTTGACACTTCAAAAAACAGGCCATAATTTTACAAAAATAGCATTTATACCTTTGCAGACAAACTTATTTAATATCGTTTTAGTATCATTTTTCCTAACTTTAGGATGCAATAATCTATACGCTCAAGAAATTCAGAAAAAATCAACCGTTATTCCTGCTAAAACACCAGTAGAAAAACCATTAATAGTACCGATAAATGATTCAAAAACTATTCTTGAACCAAAGAAAGTAACAGATACTATTGTAAAAAAAGATACCATTAAAGCAACAAAAGATTTCTTAGATGGTAAAGTAAAATACAAGGCAGATAAATATGCCCGTATTGATCAAAAGAAAAAAACAATCACCTTATACGATAAAGCGGAACTTTATTACCAAGATGTCGAATTAAAATCAGGTATCATTGTTTTAGATTATGATAAAAATGAGGTTTATGCAGGACGTTTAAAAGATTCTACAGGTAAATACACACAATACCCAAGCTTTAAACAAGGAGCAAATGAAGTACAGCCAGATTCTATTAGATTTAACTTTAAATCTAAAAAGGCCTTAATATGGAATTCTAGATCAGATCAAGGAGATTTTAGAATAAAAGCTGCTATAACTAAAAAAGAAAATGATTCGGTTTACTTTTTAAAAGGAGCGCGCTTTACTACTTCAAAAAATATCGAAAATCCAGAGTACTATTTTCAAACCAATAAAGTAAAATTTATTCCTGGAAAAAAAGTTATTACTGGTTTAACCAATATGGTAATTGCTGATGTACCTACACCTATCGCACTTCCATTTGCTTATTTCCCTATGAGCAAAGAAACTAGTGTTTCAGGAATTATTCTGCCTAGTTATAATGATTCAAATACAAGAGGATTTTCATTGCAAAATGGAGGTTATTATTTTGCTTTAAGCGATAATTATGATCTTACTGCTCTAGGAGATTACTATACTAACGGAAGTTATGGACTACGCCTTGAGTCGTCTTATGCAAAAATATATCGCTATAGAGGAAATGTGAATTTCAGGTATGAAAATCTAATTACCAGCGAAAGAGGATATCCTGATTATGCAAAACAAAAAATCTATAATTTACAATGGTCACACTCTAGAGATTCAAAAGCCAATCCAAATTCTAGTTTCTCAGCCTCTGTGAATCTTGGAAGTAGTAAATATTTCCAGCAATCTATAAATCAAGCTAACGTAGGGTCCAACCTAAACAATACTTTGAGTTCTTCTGTTTCTTATTCAAAAACTTTTACAACAGTGCCGCAAGTTAGGATGTCCCTATCAGCAACTCACTCACAAAACACACAAACAGAAGTTATTAATATGACTTTACCAACCCTACAATTAAGTGTAGACCGTATCTATCCTTTTGTTGGGAAAGATGGTGTTAAAAAAGGTTTTTTCAAAAACATCAACTTACAATATAACTTAAACGGAAAAAACAGTATCACTACTACAGATTCGCTATTCTTTAAACCTCAAATGTTTAGAGATGCTAAAATAGGGATGCAACACAGTATTCCGTTGAGTACTAACTTTAAACTTTTTAAATATTTTAGTGCTACCACTAGCGTAAATTATGAAGAGGTTTGGTATGCTAAAACTATTAGCCGAAGTTATGATGTTGATCAAAGTGCGGTAGTAGATAAAGACGTAAATGGATTTGATGCATACCGTACGTACAACTTTTCTTCAAGTCTTGGAACAACGGTATATGGTACGTTTAATTTTGGTGATAACAAGAGAATAAAATCTATTAGACACGTTATGCGCCCATCAGTTTCTTATAGCTATACGCCAAGTTTCGAAAAATACTACGACACTTACGCTTCTGATGCTAGTGGAACAATCAACAAACAGTATACGCGTTTTGAAAACGGAATATATGGTTCGCCTGGTTTAACAAATTCTAATATTGTAGGATTTGATTTAAGCAATACATTTGAAGCCAAAGTAACTGATAGCGACAGTACAAAAGTAGAACCCAAGAAAGTGATGCTATTAAATAACTTAAACTTCTCTACAAGTTACAACGCTGATGCTGACGGTGAAACAACTTTAGCATGGGCACCTGTACGAATCAGCGGTGGTACACAACTTTTTAAAGACAAAATGAACGTGAATTTTGGAACGACATTAGACCCTTACGCAATTGATAATTCAGGTAATCGCATCAACACATTCAATATCAATAACGGAGGTAGTTTGTTTAGAATGACAAGTGCAAACATGACTTTAAACTATTCTATTTCTAGCAAAGAAAAAGATAAAAACAAAGACAAAAAGAACGACCAAACAGAAAGAAATGGTGGTCGAGAAGATGATTTATTTGGAAGAAATACTGTTCAAAATAACAGTTCTGTTAGTCAATTTGACGATGATGATGATGGTGAAGACAAAATATCAGAGTTTTTTAGATCTAAATTACCTTGGGACATGACGTTTGCCTACTCCTTAACCTATAGCAATAGTAACCGACAAAGAGAAATCACTGGAAACTCTATTATGATATCTGCAAATGCCGACTTAACTCCTAAATGGAAAGCAGGAATCTCTACTGGTTATGATTTTGTTCAAAAAGGAGTTACCTACACACAATTACGTTTTGAAAGAGATTTATTAAGCTGGAGAATGGATTTTAACTGGACACCTTTTGGAACTAACGCTAACTGGGGGTTCTTCATCGGAATCAAATCTGGTGTTTTAAGTGATATTAAATGGGATAAAAGAAGTAGTTCTACGCGTTAAAAGAAATTTTAGATTCATTAATTTTAACTGCTTAGTATAATTCGAAATAAAAGTTATTACAAGCTAAATAAAAAATACATTATGAAAAAAATAATCTTTACAGACAAAGCACCTGCTCCAATAGGACCTTACAACCAAGCAGTTTTAAAAGGAAACACGCTGTATACTTCAGGACAAATTGCTATAAATCCTGCAACAGGAGCATTAGAAACAAGCTCTATTGAAGTAGAAACAGAACAAGTAATGCAAAACATGAAAGCAGTATTAGACGCTGCAGGAATGACATTTGAAGATGTTGTAAAAACAACAATATTCATTATGGATATGAATGATTTTGCTAAAATAAATACCGTTTATGCGACTTATTTTAACGAAAAAACCGCTCCAGCACGTGAAACGGTTCAAGTGGCTTGTTTACCAAAGAATGTAAATGTTGAAATTTCTATGATTGCAATCCTATAGCTTTCAATAATAACTGAGCAGTTGCTTCGTTTGTGGCGATAGGCACATTGTGAACATCACATACACGAAGCAACATGTTTATGTCTACTTCATGAGCATGACTTGCTAAAGGGTCTTTAAAAAACAATACCATTTTAGTCTTACCCTCAGCAACTCTAGCTGCAATTTGAGCATCACCTCCTAGAGGTCCAGAAAGCATTTTCTTTACTTTAAATCCAGCATTTTCTGCCTTACTTCCAGTGGTACCCGTAGCTATTAATTTAATTTTTTCATGTTGTAATATCGCCGTGTTTTTGTTTAAAAACTGAACCATATCTGCTTTTTTACCGTCGTGTGCTATAATAGCAATTTCCATAGCTTTCATTATTTATTTGCAACGTGATAAGCAATCAAACCATCAATTGGTCTTCTTAAAACGTTTCCTAATTGTAATTCATATTTATCAAATGTTTGTTGTAATTCGTCTTTTAAATAAAAAGCGATTGACCCTACAAAATGTACAGGAACCTCTTTACAATTATCAAACTGCTTGATGTAATTTTTAACAAAAGACTTCATCCCTTTAAAAATAATTTTTTTACAGAATTCATGGTCTTTATGCTGAATTAAAAATTTAGCAAAAGTTGCTAAATAAGCATTAGGATTAGCTTCTTTATATAATTTACTTTTGATAAAATCAGGCTCAACATTGTATTCTTTTTCAAATTCAACAGCAAGCTCTTTTGGCATTTTATTAAAGTAATATTTTCGAATTAATTCTTTTCCAAGAACGTTTCCGCTACAATCATCCATAACAATATAGCCTAATGATTGTACTTTTTGATGCAATTCTTTACCGTCAAAATAACTACAGTTTGACCCTGTTCCTAAAATAGAGACAATCGCTTCTTCTCCTTTTGGAGTCGTTGCATAAACTGCAGCATAAGTATCCTCTTCAACAGAGATTATGGCATTTGTAAAATATTCTTGAAAAGCTTTGCGAAGCGTTACTTTCATTTTTTCAGTACCACAACCTGCACCATAGAAAAATAAATGAGTTGCATTTTTTTTATTCTGTAAAATATCAAAACGATCATTTAAACGTTCTACAATTTGATCACTATTTAGAATTTCAGGATTTAATCCTAAAGTTTGAGTTGTAAACAATATTTTTCCTTGATCATCTATTGCAATCCAATCCGCTTTAGTAGAACCACTATCAACTATTAATTTCATTTCTATCGGTTTAAGTTTTGGTTATCATTGTACCAATTCACTTTTAAAAGTAAGCTATTATTTTGTACAATTTAAAAATAAAAAAGAAAATCCCGCCAAAAAATAATTTGGCGGGATTTTTAAAATATATGTAATTATTTCAATGAAGAAATATGTACCGCTAAGTCAATTAATTTACTTGAATAACCATATTCGTTATCATACCAAGAAATGATTTTGAAGAAAGTAGAATTTAATCCAATTCCAGCATTAGCATCAATGATTGATGTTCTTGAATCACCAACAAAATCTTGAGATACAACAAGGTCTTCAGTAAATCCTAAGATACCTTTCATTGTAGTTTCAGAAGCTTTTTTCAAAACTGCCATTATTTCCTCATAAGAAGTTTCTTTAGCAACTTTAACTGTTAAATCCACTGCAGAAACATCTGTTGTAGGAACACGGAAAGCCATACCAGTAAGTTTTCCATTTAATTCTGGAATTACTTTTCCAACTGCTTTTGCAGCACCTGTAGATGATGGTATGATGTTACATGAAGCAGCACGTCCACCTCTCCAGTCTTTTTTAGACGGTCCATCAGTAGTCATTTGAGTTGAAGTTGTAGCATGAACTGTAGTCATTAACGCTTCAACAATACCAAAATTATCATTGATAACTTTAGCTAAAGGCGCTAAACAGTTAGTAGTACAAGATGCGTTAGAAACTACTAAATCAGAAGCTTTTGCTTCTTCATGGTTCACTCCCATTACAAACATTGGCGCATCAGAAGAAGGTGCAGAAATAATTACTTTTTTTGCTCCACCAGCAACGTGTGCGTTTGCAGTATCTTTAGTTGTAAAGAAACCAGTACATTCAGCAACAACATCTACTCCTACTGCATCCCATTTTAATTTAGCTGGCTCTCTTTCTGCTGTAACTCGAATGTTTTTTCCGTTTACAAAAAGTTGTCCCTCTTTTACTTCTACAGTACCATTAAATCTACCGTGAACTGAATCGTATTTCAATAAGTAAGCTAAGTGGTCTACATCTAATAAGTCATTAATTGCAACTACCTCAATATTGTCTTTATTGAAAGATTCTCTAAATACAATTCTTCCAATTCTTCCAAAACCGTTTATTCCTAATTTTACTTTTGACATTTTTTTTAATTTTTGTTATTTCTAGTTCTTGTTTAACTTTTTTAAAAGTCTAGCATTTTCATTCTAAACTTCAATATCTTTTAGGTTGACATGATCTCTGACACACGTAATAACTCTCTATCAATCTCTGATTTACCTTTGATTGCTTGTTCAAGTGGTGTAAGATTTACTTTGTCATTTTGCAGCCCAACCATGTAGTTTGATTTCCCATCAATTAACGACTCAACCGCTTTTACACCTAGTCTACTCGCTAATACTCTATCAAAACATGATGGAGAACCACCACGTTGCATGTGTCCAAGTACAGATACTCTAACATCATATTCAGGTAAATTAGCTTCAACGTAATCTTTTAATTCAAATACGTTTTTACCAATTTTGTCTCCTTCAGCAATTACTACAATACTTGATGATTTACCCGAAGCTTTACTTTTTTGTAAAGATTCTAATAAACGCTCTAAACCTAAATTTTCTTCTGGAATAAGAATCTCCTCTGCTCCAGCACCAATACCTGCATTTAAGGCAATGTGACCTGCATCTCTTCCCATAACTTCTACAAAAAACAATCGGTTATGTGAACTCGCCGTATCTCTAATTTTATCAATTACATCTACAACTGTATTTAGTGCGGTATCATATCCTAAAGTATGACTGGTCCCAAAAATATCATTATCAATTGTTCCTGGAATTCCCATTACTGGAAAATTAAATTCTGTATTGAATAACAGTCCTCCCGTAAAAGTTCCGTCTCCTCCAATAACTACTAAAGCATCAATTCCTGCTTTTATAAGATTAGCATGCGCTTTTTTTCTTCCTTCTGGAGTTTTAAATTCAAGCGAACGAGCAGATTTTAGTACTGTTCCTCCTTTATTTACGATATTATTAACCGTTCGAGGTCCCATTTCTTTGAAGTCTCCTTCAATCATTCCTTGATAACCTCTATAAATCCCTATACACTCAATGTTGTGGTAAGCACAAGTTCGAACAACTGCTCGAATGGCAGCATTCATCCCTGGAGAATCTCCTCCTGATGTTAACACTCCTACTTTTTTTATTGTTTTTGGCATTATAATAGTATTTAAGCGTAAATTTAACAAACATAAAGCACTTAAAACATGATGTAATTAATTAATTCATGAACTATTATAAATTCAAACGTTTTCGTTAATAAGTTTTCGAAAAACCAAAAAAAAGACGGTATTTTTTAACATTAATTAAAATATTGAATTATTCATTAACAATTAATTATAAATAAGCAATTATACCTAATTTTCGACACAAATAACAATTAGTCATTTAAGCTGTCATTAAATTATATTTATCGAAAGCAAATCCATCATGCTTAACCCAAAAAAAAGCCAAACTAATTCATATATAGAATTAGCTTAGCTTTTTATATCTAATAATTTAAAGAAAAAAATAGTTGTTATTAATATTCCTCTGGGATTACTGCTTCTTTATTTTTTTCAGTTTGCGGTTTCTTAGGCTCTTTTGGTTTCTCAAAATTGATGTATTCTGGAGATATAGTCGAATCTTGAAATTCATTTTCATATTTAGGAGCTGTTCCTATTTTGTATTTTTTAGAAAATTTATTCATCAACTCTTTAAAAGTATCAAAATCTACCTCATAAGAAATACCTGCACCTTGTGTATAACCAATTCCTTCTCCTATATAATTAATATCATTTTCTCTATTGAAAAGGCGTAAATTTAAAGTTCCGTCTTCATTAACACGGTATTGCAATTCTAAATCTCCCACCACAGCAGACTCATTTACACCTCCTATAGGCACCCCTATTTTACCATTAATTGTAATTCTTTCATTAACTTTTGAAGTAATTGTCGCAATCACACGACCATCTGTTTCTTTTCCAAGTCTTTTATCTGCAGGAGTATAATTTAACCCTACTTTGAACTTCTCACTGTCTGATTGTATAATTCCTCCTAACAATCCTGAAGCGGTTTCAAACAAACTTCCTGAAAAATCAGACTGGCTAACTCCTTCTGGACTTAAAAATCCCCCCGAAGAAAGTAAGTACAACGCTTGTGTTTGTCTCACATCTTTATCATTCAATTTATATTGAATCTCTGATTTTAGAACATTACTAACGGTAGGGAACTCAATATTAAAGTCGGGTTCCGGACTTGCTAAATCCCCACGTATACCTATAACCACTTCTACAGGAACTTTTCTATTAAAAGAGGAGTTATCTAATAAAACTGCTGGATTCGCATTCGTTTTATAAACAGCTTCTAGATTAAGTTGTGCACGCATAGGGTTACCTTCCCAAGAAATTGACCCACCTTTTTTTACATCAAACTTTTTATCTATGAACCCACCATATTTAAAATTATAAGAACCTTCATAAGGCTGGAAATCTCCCCACATATTAAATTTACCTAGCGTATTTATTTTAAATAATAATGTTCCGTATCCTTTTCCTTTCATTCCGTGACCAGAATTTCTATCTAAAATAACTTCTACCTCGGCTTCTGGTGTGATATCTAAATCAAACTCTAATTCTAATCCACCATATTTTTTTGTATTCTCGACAATACCCAACTTAATATTGCGTTTTTCTTTTGGAGTCAAAAAGTGTATAAAGGCATTATCACTAACGCTCTCTGCGTCATTAATAGGTATTTTTACTACCGTCCCTTTTTCTGATTTTGCTGCAACTTTAATAAACAAGCTATTGACAGGACCTTTTATAGATGCCGTACCATCGATAAATGCAGTACCATAATAAGCAGCGTCATCTTTATCTTTTGTATCTAATACGACTAACCTATTAGTATTGATTCCTAAATCCAGTTTCCAATCACCAAAATTATTATGCTCAACACTTCCGTTCAAATACCCTTTTGTATCATACTTAGTATCCGTTAAAGTATTATTTCTAAATAAAAATTTCTCATCGACTAAATCTACAATCGATCGATCGCTAAGTTGATAGTCAATGTTTAAATACGGAATTGTAAGACCTGCATTATCCACAAACAATCGTCCATTAATTTTTGGTTTTTTTAAATTGCCTCCAATAGTAGCATTTCCCGTCACAAGACCCCTAATATTAGAAAGCACATCACCTCCTAAAGAGCTAAGAATACCTAAATTAAATTTAGCCAATGCAACTTTTAAATCCAGCTGTGTTTCCTTACCTACAATTTCAAAATTACCGTTAGCACTTAGGGACTCTAAATTTTCATTCCTTATAAACGAATTTATAGTAAACTTTTGTAAATTTTTATCTCCTTCAATATTAAAATTTAAATCTCCTAAATCAGTTTTATTAATATTTAAATGGTCAATAATTAACGAGGCTGTGGGCTTATAAACATCATTATTTTGTTTAAAATTAATTTCACCATTTATATTCCCATTAAAAACAAACTTACTGCTTGCTGGAGTAATCTTAAATAAATCGACATCTTTAAAACTAAGATTTAAGTCTTTATTTATATTGTCTTTTATCGTTCCTTTTAAAGAAATTGCTTGCTCTTCATGTGACAAAATAATATCGTCAATATTGAAGTTTTTAAATGATTTGTCAAAAACGATTTGGTTATTAGGTGCATCTTCTTCATTCAAATACCATAAATAATCCTTGAATTTCATTTCAGACTTACTAATTCCTACCACGTTATTATTGTCTTTATTTATAGTATGGTATAAATTCAGATTGAAATAATCTTCCCCTTTTGAACCTCCTTTAAATTCTGACCTGAAAAACAAAGTATCCTTCATGGTAACATTGATCAAACTAAAGTCTCTAATTTTATAATATTCAGTCTTTATACTATCTAGTTCAACATACGCATTGTATAGCGGATTTTTATTATCAATAGCAACTCTTATATTATCAAAAGTGTTTTTTGCAACTAGAATTTGAGGCGAATTAAAATTAAGCTTAAACTCTTGGATATCTGACTTAATATTCCCTTTTACTACCGTATTAGTCGCAATTGACATTTCAGGATAAAATATCTCAATAATTTTATTGTAAATAGTGAAGTTAAATTTCAAGAACTGTCCTTTATTGACTTTGTTTGGTTTAAAATTTGTGTACAAACTACCCAATGAGTTTTTGACCAAATTACCCAATTGGCTAAACTGAAATTTTCCTATAATTTCTCCTTCAACAATATCTGGGGAGTTAACCGTAATAGTACGTATTCTATCCTTATCAAAACTTGAGAAGACATTAAAATCATTAAAAACATAGGTGTCTTTAGAATTTTGATAGGATGTTTTTTTGATATAAACGTTTCCTTGGAGGTTTTCAATAGTATTCCCAGTTACTTGAACAACAACATCTCCTTTAAAAATTGCCGTAGTATCTTGAACTAGTTTTAATTTGAATAAATCCGAATTTTCAACATTAATATGAAAGTCATATTTGTTTTCTTTATTTCGAAGATCTAATAAACCATCAAAATTCATGCTTAAATTAGGATCATTTACAGATATTTGCCCTTTATAATTAGGAGCTTTAAAATTTCCGTTGACAACTACATTAGTATAAGTATATTTTCTAAAATCTATTTTTGTGATATCCCCTTTTAAAGCAGTATTTAAATACTTCTCAGTAAAACCCACTCCATCAACATCAATATTCATACTGATTAAGCCTAAATCTTCACGATTAAGCAAGGTTCCTAAATCAAAATCATTCAAAACAACATTACCTACATAAGATGCCTTATCTATAAAATCAATTTGCTTCATACTAAAAACCGACTGAACATTACCTAGATCAGAATCCAGTGTAAAATCAGCATTCAAGAAAGTCTTACTCACTTGTGCGTTTCCTATAATAGTAAAATAACCTAATTTTTTTAATTCATCAGGAAGTCTTTTTCCTAACACATTAGGAAGTATAGTAGCCAGATTATCATAACTACTACTTACTTTTTTAAAATCACCATTCATATAAAATGGTTGGTTTGCTTTTCCAAAAAGGTTTTTAAAATTAATTCTACCTTCAATTTTAGTGTTTTTAGAATCAACTAATTTTAAATTATTTACATCTAAATTATTTAAAGGGCCTTTTATCCTTCCTGTTACATCAAAAAACTGATTCTTACCAAGTTCATTATAAAAATGCCTAATGTCATTTGTAGCTAAATGAGCTGACTTTAATTTCACATCAAATTTTACCTTATCATTGAAATTAGCAAAATCAGCTATTTTATAACTTAAAACCACATCCCCTTCTAGAGTAGATTCTTTAGTAACTAACTTAAGAGTTTCTAACTTTATATTTTTCTTGGTATAACTAAAGTCAGCACTTAAATCACTAACATACAATCCGCGGTGATCAAGAAAAGACATCTTATTGATTTTAGTATTTACAGCAGGACCATAAATTAAAAAATCACTTAATTTGATATTCAATTTTGTAAAATCAACATCTTTAGGAATAGCTCTATTTTCATCAGTTAATAAAAAATGACCATCAGTGATTGTAGCACTATTTGTTTTTAGTAAAAATTTTCTAGTTGAAGGTTTACCGGAATCGAAAGCGTTTAAGAAACGATCAAAATTGGTATCCTTTTCATTTTTGTACGTTTTTAAATTAAAAACCAACCCTTCTAAGCGTATATCTCCAAAAATTAAATCCCCTTCTAGTATTTTTTTACCTTCTAAAATATTCGTGTTTAAGATCTTTGTAAAAATCAATGTATCATTATGATCATCTCTAATCATTACATTCTTAAATTTCACACCGCCAAAAACTGAAACTCTCACGCCGTCAATAGCGATTTTAGTACCAAAATCATCATTGATACTTTTAGTAAAATACTGTGCTATTTTTGTTTGTACATAAGGCACAGACAATGCTATCGCTGCTAATAGCAATAGAATAATTATCCCAAGAAAAAGGCGAAAAATTATTTTAATAAATTTTTTGATACTAGTATATTGTTTTATTTTTTCTAAAATTTGATTTTGCCCAAGAAATGGCGGTGCCTTTGATAAAAATTCTTTAATTTTGGCTGCGCCGTAAAAATAAATAAATTAAAATTCGGTTCGTCAAATATAATCCAAAATTCGTGCCTTTTTATGCAAAATTCCAAGGTTTTTATTCTTGCCATCGAAAGTTCTTGTGATGACACTGCCGCAGCAGTCTTAGAAAATGACAAAGTACTGTCGAATGTTGTTGCTAATCAGCTAATTCACACTCAATATGGAGGTGTAGTTCCTGAGTTAGCATCACGTGCGCACCAACAAAATATTGTACCTGTAATTGATGCCGCATTAAAAAAAGCAAACATTACAAAAGATCAGCTCTCAGCTATAGCTTTTACTCAAGGTCCAGGATTAATGGGATCGTTATTAGTAGGAAGCTCGTTTGCTAAATCATTGGCTTTAGCATTAAATATTCCGTTGATTTCTGTCAACCACATGCATGCGCATATTTTAGCACATTTTATTGACGAAGAAGGCTTTGACAAACCCACTTTTCCTTTTTTAGCACTTACCATAAGTGGTGGTCACACACAAATTGTCAAAGTAGAAGACTTTTTTACTATGACAATAATAGGCGAGACTACTGATGATGCGGTAGGAGAAGCTTTTGATAAAAGCGCTAAAATATTAGGACTTCCCTACCCTGGAGGACCTCTAGTAGATAAAAATGCACAATCAGGTAATCCTAAAGCATATAAATTTACTAAACCAAAAGTGCCTGGATTAGATTTTAGTTTTTCAGGACTTAAAACAGCTATTTTATATTTTATCCAAAAGCAAAAAATAGAAAATCCTGATTTTGTTACAGAAAACATTAATGATATTTGTGCCTCAATTCAATACACTATTATTGAAATATTGATGGATAAATTAAAACTTGCCGTTAAAGAAACAGGAATTACGCAAATCGCTATTGGTGGTGGTGTATCTGCAAATTCAGGAATTCGAAAAACTTTGCAAGAAGCAGAAGGAAAATACGGATGGAAAACATTTGTACCCAAATTTGAATACACCACAGATAATGCTGCAATGATTGGGATTGTAGGTTATCAAAAGTACTTATCACAAAAATTTGAAACTGCCGCAGTAGTCTCAAAAGCACGCATACAATTTTAAAAAAAACATGCAATTATTTTACAACCAAAATATCAACAATACAACAACTGAATTTGTTTTTGACAAAGAAGAAAGCAAGCATATTATAAAAGTATTACGAAAACAAGATGGAGACATTCTACATGTTTCTAACGGTTTAGGGGAGCTTTTTGAATGCCAAATCACCTTAGCTTCTGATAATAAATGTACCGTAGAGGTACTTTCTTTCGAAAAGAAACCAGCTCCAAAATTTCATTTGCACTTAGCTGTAGCTCCCACTAAAATGAACGACCGTTTTGAATGGTTTTTAGAAAAAGCCACCGAAATAGGAATTCAAGAAATAACACCTATCATTTGTGATAGATCCGAAAGAAAAATAATCAATAAAGACCGCTTTGATAAGATTATTTTAACTGCTTTTAAACAAGCTAACGAAACGTATCTTCCTAAATTAAATGATGCTATTACACTCAAAGAATTCTTGAAGCAAGAACAAAAAGGCCAACTTTTAATTGCTCATTGTGAAGAAACTGATAAAAAAACGCTAAAATCAGTTCTTAAACCTAATGAGGATATTACTATATTGATAGGGCCAGAAGGTGATTTTTCTAATAAAGAAATAGATTTAGCTATAGCTAATAATTTCAAAGCAGTATCACTTGGAAATACTCGCTTACGTACAGAAACTGCTGCTATCGTTGCTTGTCACAGCGTTATTTATGCTAATGAAATTTAAAAAAATTTTTAAATAATAACCTACCGTATGAAAAAACTGTGTTTTATATTTTTATTTATTACTATCACTTCCTTTTCACAAGAGATCGCTTTAGTAAAATATGCAGGTGGTGGAGATTGGTATGCTAATCCTACTTCTTTGCCTAACTTAATAAAATATTGCAATGCAACTATTCATACTACCCTTAATTCTAAACCCGCAACGGTAGAGCCATCAAGTCCAAATTTATTTTCTTACCCATTTTTACACATGACTGGTCACGGAAATGTGATTTTTAGTCCAAATGATGTTACCAACTTGAAAAAATATTTACAATCTGGAGGCTTTTTACACATTGACGACAACTATGGATTAAACCAATACATCAGAAAAGAAATAAAAAAAATATTCCCAAATGATGACCTAGTTGAAATTCCATCAAGTCACGCTATTTTTCAAAAACCGTTTGTATTTGCAAATGGATTGCCTAAAATTCACGAACATGATGGTAAACGCCCACAAGCTTTTGGTATTTTTATCAAAAATAGATTAGTACTTCTATATACTTATGAATGCGATTTAGGAGATGGTTGGGAAGATCCTGAAGTAAACAATGACCCAATAGAAGTACGTGAAAAAGCATTAAAAATGGGTGCTAATATAATAAACTACATCTTTAACAATTAAGCTTGTGCAGTTAAATCACGACGAAAATCAGTTTGAAAGAAAAACTTTTCCAATAATTATAGTTTGCGATAATATCTATTTCCAGCAAAACATAGGCTCCTTATTTCGAATTAGTGAAGCCTTTGGTGTAGAAAAAATTATATTTTTAGGAAAAGAAGTTCCTTTAACACCTCGAAAAATCAATAAAACATCTAGAAGTACTCATTTACATGTACCACATTTGACCATCGAAGATCCAAATGAACTTATTAATTATTTAAGGAAAAATGACTATGAAACCGTTGCTTTAGAAATTACAACTACTAGCAAACCCCTTAAAAAATTAACCGTACCTACTACAAAAAAAACAGCCTTAATCATTGGTAGTGAGATTAATGGCGTATCCAAAACTCTTTTGTCTATTTCAAATCAAATAGTTCATATACCAATGTTTGGAACTAACAGCAGCATGAATGTAGTTCAAGCAACAAGTATTTTTCTGTACGAATTTACATCTTCTAAATGTTAATTTTATTTTATTAAATTGTTAACAATACCAATACCACAAGGCATTCTTCATTTATTCATATAACAGCTTACTTTATAGAATTTTTTTTATTAATAATTTAGTTATAAAATTGTTGAATGATTTCCCCAAATCATATTTTATTAACTTAACCTATAATTATTATGAAAAAAGTTGCTTTATCAGTAATGGCAGTTTTAATGCTATTCTCTTGTCAAAATGACAACAACTCAGAGTTAGAAACTCAAGAATCAGCTGCTATTACACAGCGAAAATGTGCAACACAAGATGTATTAGAAGCACAATTGAAAGAAGATCCAACCTTAGCGTTAAGGATGAATCAAATTGAAGATTTTACTAAAAAAGCGATGCTAACAGGCCGAATAGTAAATGGAAAGATTGAAATTCCAGTAATAGTAAACGTTCTTTATAGAACTTCGTCCGAAAATATTTCAGACGCCCAAATTCAATCCCAAATTGATGTTTTAAATGATGATTACAATGCTTCAAATGATGATTTCAGTCAAGTTCCTTCCATATTTTCAGGAATTAAGGCAAATGTTGGAATTACATTCGTTTTAGAAGCTATTAACCGAAAATCAACAACCAAAACTTCTTGGGGTACAAATGACAAAATGAAAAAAACATCACAAGGAGGAATTGCACCTACATCACCTACAACAAAATTGAATATGTGGGTATGCACCATTGGAGGAGGAATACTGGGTTACGCACAATTTCCTGGCGGTTCATCATCAACAGATGGTGTTGCTATTGATGCTAAATATTTTGGCGTTTCTGGAACAGCAAATTACCCATACAACTTAGGTAGAACTGCTACTCATGAAGTGGGACACTGGATGAACTTACGCCACATTTGGGGTGATGCTAATTGTGGTAGTGATTTAGTTAGTGATACACCTACGCATAACGATGCAAATTATGGCGTACCTACTTATCCTCATTATAGTACTTGCACAGGAACTCCTGTAGAGATGACAATGAATTATATGGATTATACAGATGACAGAGGTATGTTTATGTTCTCAAACGGACAAAAAAGTAGAATGGCAGCCATCTTTGTTTCTGGCGGGGCTAGATCAGGTTTTGGAAGCTAATATTTATTATAATATATAAGTTGAAATCTCGCTACTTGTTAGCGAGATTTTTTTATATTTATATCCTGAAAAAATAAATTAATGATCACACCAAAAATTATATCAAAAGGAATTTTAAGAGCACTTGCTTCCATTGTATTAGTAACTTTACTTTTATATTTCTTCTACCAGATCCAAGCTGTTTTAATATACTTAATTGTAGCATTAATACTAACATTGATTGGATACCCAATATTAGATTTTTTCATGAAACGTTTAAAATTTAATAACACATTTGCCACTATAGCAACTGTATTTATATTTGTTGTAACCATCAGTGGTTTTATAATGATGTTTATACCGCTTATTTTAAATCAAGGAGCTAATTTATCATTACTTAATACAGCCGAAATTGAAAAAAGCACCATACAATTAGTGAACCAAATCACCGTTTTTTTAGAAAATCATCACATTGATTCTTCACAAATGTTAAAAGAAGTGGACCTTAGTTCTAAACTAAATTTTGATCTTATTCCTAATTTTTTAAATGCCCTATTAGGCACTCTTAGCAGCTTCGGGATGGGATTAGCCTCTGTACTTTTTATAACTTTTTTTCTATTAAAAGATAGACGATCATTCTTAATTACTGCCCGAAAATTAATTCCGGATAATCATGAAGACCAAGTTTTAAACTCTATTGAAAAAATCAATAAATTATTATCTCGTTATTTTATTGGTCTAGTTATTCAGCTGTTTATTGTATTTATATTATATCTAATTATATTACTTATTTTTGGAATTCCTAACGCTATAGTTATTGCATTTCTATGTGCTGTTTTAAATGTAATCCCTTATATAGGTCCCTTAATAGCTTCAATATTAGCAGCTATTTTAACGATGTTGGCCAATTTAGGAACTGATTTCCAATCAGAAATTTTACCCACCACTATTTATGTATTAATTGGTTTCTGGATAGTACAAATCATCGATAATAACTTATCTCAACCTATAATATTTTCTAAAAGTGTTAGCTCACACCCTTTAGAAATATTTTTAGTAATATTAATTGCAGGTTTCTTATTTGGTGTTCTTGGAATGATCATTGCAGTTCCTCTTTTTACAATATTAAAAGTAGTAGCCAAAGAGTTTTTTCCTGAAAACAAGGCGATTCAGTTACTAACAAAAAACATATAATTTTGGATTTGAAGTTATTAAATAAAGATATACAAGAATTTATCTGTAAAAACTTAAGTACATCTATCTCTAAATTAGCGTTACAAAAAAATCCCTTTCCTGAAGTGGAATGGATTACTATTTTAAAACAAATTGAAGCCAAAGCTAAAGCTAAAGAAAAACTTCCTAGTTGGTTTTCAACCGAAGAAATCTTGTACCCAACAAAAATATCTATTGAACAAACCTCTTCCGAAAAAACGGCATTATATAAAAGCACCATCGTTTCAGGAGAAAGTTTAATCGATTTAACAGGTGGTTTTGGAGTAGATGATTTCTATTTTTCGAAAAAAATAAGAGCTGTAACACATTGTGAAATTAATGAGGACTTATCTACAATTGTACAACATAATTTCAAAAAATTAGAAGCAAATAACATTACTTGCTATACAGGAGACAGTACTGAAATACTTATATCATTAGGGGCTAAATGGGATTGGATCTATATTGATCCCTCAAGGCGTAATGAAGTCAAAGGTAAAGTTTTTATGCTCAAAGATTGCTTACCTAACGTTCCTGAAAATCTAAATAGTTATTTTGAAAATTCAGATGCTATCTTAATTAAAACTGCTCCATTATTAGATTTATCTGCAGGTCTATCTGAATTAAAAAATGTAAAAAAAATACATATTGTAGCTTTAGAAAATGAAGTCAAAGAATTACTTTGGGAACTTCATAAAAATTACTCAGGTTCTGTTACCATCCACACAGCAAATATTCTTAAAAATAAAACTGATGAGTTCAAATTTGTAATTAACGAACAAAATTCTTTACCCGACTATAGTTTGCCACAAGAATATCTTTATGAACCCAACAGCGCAATAATGAAATCAGGAGGTTTTGATGAAGTTGGTATATTTTATAAAATAAATAAGCTACACAAACATTCTCATCTGTATACATCTAAAAACTTGATAGAAAGTTTCCCCGGTCGCATTTTTAAAATACAAAACATGTTTAATTATAATAAGTTCGAAATGAACAGCTTTATGAAAAACAATAAATCAAATATCACAATTAGAAATTTTCAAGAAACGGTAGAAAATATTAGAAAAAAATGGAAAATTAAAGAAGGTGGGAGTGACTATTCTTTTTTCACTACAGATGAGGATAATAATAAAATTGTATTAATTTGCAACAAAATATAAAAAAATGAAACAAGTCTTTTTAATTGTAATTTTCTTCATTACAAACTCTTTATTAGCACAAAAACCATGTGAATACAGCGAAAATATATCTGATTCATTAGGAACCTACAAAGTCACAAAAGACTATATGATTTCTGAAAGTCATTTTGCAGGTAATTCTAGTTATATATTTTTCTCACTAGCCTCTACTGATGGAATGCCTACCTTAAATCTACAAATGATTCAAAAAAGTAAAAGCTTTATGAAAGCAAATTGTTTTGATAAAAATTCGAAAGTATACCTTCAGCTTCAAAATGGAAAAATAGTAACATTGCTACATCTTGATCAAGAAAATTGTGGCTCTTTAATTCGTGACGACAAAGATTTTGACAACCGTATAATATCAGGTAAGTTTATGTTCATAAAAGGTTCATTCGAAGATTTAAAATCATCTCCAATGTCATTAATGCGAATAAAATTCTTAACTGATATTTCTGATTATGTAATACAAAAAGAATTCACATCAGAATTAAATAATATAATCTATAAACCTGAAAATTATTTTATTGACAATTTAAGCTGTGTAGAATAAATAGTTAATCACAGTCCCATTTGGCATTAGAAACAGGATCTTTTAATGCCATTTTTAAATTATAATGCCACCATTCTGAATCAAAAGAAATAAACCCATTTGCAATCATTACTTTTTTCAGTAACTTTCTATTCGCAAGAATCTCTTTCGGTAATTTCAAATAATTGTGACTAGCTTCAACACCAAAGAAATCAAAATCAGTTCCCATATTTAAAGGTTTTCCTTCTAAATAAACCAGACTAATATCTACCGCTCCGCCCCTATTATGTATAGAACCTTTTTTAGGATCCGCAACATACTTAGGATTAGAGACAATCATCCACATCTTCTTTTGAATATCTAAAGGCCTATAACAATCAAATAATTTAATTCGATATCCCTTTTTAATAAACTCTTTATTTGCTTTAACTAAAGCATTTACTGTTTTTAACCTAATCAAACATTCAGCGCAATCATAAACTTTAGCCTTTAAAAAATTATCTTCAGTAGCATATTTCATATCATATATAAAATCAGTACTGTAATCTTTTAAATTTACAAATGTCGTATCACTCAAAATAATGTTTTGATTAGCTGTAATCTTTACCTGAGCGTTAGAGATACTGCATATAGCTAAAAAAACAAAAGCCAATAAATAAGAATCTTTTGAAATCATAAGTATTACTTTTTTAATATTATAACCAAACTATTTTTTCATCAATAGCACCAAGTGTTTTTTCTGTTGAAGGAGTATGAAAATATCCCATATAAAAGAACCCTAAACAAACTTCACCCTTAGCCAAGTCAAAAAACTCGTGCATATATTTAATAAGCGGTGGTGAACTCCAGTAAGAACCTATTTCTAATTCTGTAGCCATCAACCACATATTTTGAACAGCCATAGCAACAGCAGCAATTTCTTCCCACTCAGGTACAGATTCTTTCTGGTCTCGTTGCATACAAATAGCAATAACAGCGGCTGCTTTCTTAGGATTTTCCTTTATCTTATTATATTTAAACTCAGAAAAAGTTGGACCTATATCTTTAAACTTATTCGCTAAAAACAAACCTAATTCCTCCCTAGTCTCACCTGTGATAACTTTAAAACGCCAAGGGGCAGTTAATTTATGATTAGGAGCATAATTAGCACTCTCAAGAATTTTAAGTATTAATTCCTTGGAAATATCTTTATCAATATATTGATCAGGCATTATAGAACGCCTTGTTTTAATTGCCTCTTCTACATTCATCTAATTGTACATTAGTCATTAATAATCAAATCAAAGATACCAAATCTAATAAAACTAACATAAGTAGCTTTAGTTAAATCTAGAATTAAATAAAATAAAAAACCCTAATAACTATTTATAAGTTATTAGGGTTTAATTCCGCGGAGAAAGAGGGACTACAATAATCCAAATCAGTAAAAACAAGGATTATCCAATTATGTACACAAACTCAATAAATTCAATACTTAACAAAGTATTTTTTAATAATTGATATTGGATAAGTTTGGATTTAATAGTATAATATTGGACTATTGTGGACTAAATGTGGGCTAGATTTTGTATCTTTATGTAATATAAAAAGGGAAAAATATGGCATCAATTTACCTACTTCTTCAAAGTAAAAAAAGTCCAGCAGTTATTTATATTCGTTTGCGTGATGGCAGAAATACGGATATAAAAGCAAAAACAAATTATCACATTGATCCTAAAGATTGGGATGATGCTGAACAACGACCAACCAAAAGAGCAGTTAAAGACATTGATGTTGCTAACCTGGACACAGACTTAGTAACATTAAAAAATGACCTTTTAAAACAGTACAATAAAAGTAAGGGAATAAAACTGATTGATGCGCAATGGTTGAAAGATTTTATTAATCCACCACAAGAAGAAATAAAACATCCAGATAAATTAGTAGATTATATTGATACTTTTATTGAGTTTAAAAAAGCCGACGTAAAAAGCAGCACAATTACAAAATGCAATGTAATTAAACATTTATTAATGAGGTATCAAGAGCATACAAGATCAACTATATTTATTCGTGATGTTGGTGCTAAGTTCAAAATGGACTTTGAAAAATATTGCATTCAAGTTGGTTATGCTCCAAACACAACAGCTCGTAATATTCGTTTTATAAAAACATTCTGCCGTCACGCAAAAGCGAATGGAGTAGAAACACATTATCAATTAGATAGTATTAAAGCCAAATATCATAAAGTCGAAAATATTTATTTAGATGAAAATGAGATTGCATCAATTGAAAAAATAAAAGTTTCAGAATTAACAGATGGTTTGGAAAATGCTCGTGATTGGTTATTGATAAGTTGTTATTGTGGCCAAAGGGTTTCTGATTTTTTACGTTTTGAAAAATCTATGATTAGACATGAAAAAAATAAAGCAGGAGATCTGAAACCGTTGATTGAGTTTACACAGGTCAAAACAGATAAAATAATGACAATACCATTACATTCAAAAATCATTGAGATTCTAAAAAAATATGATGGTAATTTCCCTCGAAAAATATCCGACCAGAAATACAATGAACACATCAAAAAAGTTTGTGAAAAAGCAAAAATAGAACAGCCAATTCACGGGGTTTTATTTGACCATAAAATTAAAGCCAAAGTAGAAAAAGACTACCCAAAATGGAAATTAGTTTCTTCGCACATTGGGAGACGCTCTTTTGCTTCTAATAATTACGGGAAGATTCCAACTTCATTTTTAATGTACATCACTGGACACACTACTGAAGCTATGTTTTTGACTTACATAGGCAAAAGCAATAAAGATATTGCAATGGAATTAACTAATTACTTCTAAAATTCGAAGCTTTTTTTTTACTTTCACACTTTTAAAACGAATTTGCAAACTGATGGTTGAGTTAAGCAGCAAAGAAAAGGAGGTTTTAGACTTCCTTTTAGAATTTATAGAAATGGGTATTTTTAGTATTGAGCAGCATGAGAGAGACTTGGGCAGACTCGATTATTCTTTATGTTCTGATGATAGCGAAAAGCAGCTTATTACAGAAAAAAAAATAGCAAAACTAAAAAAACGATTAAGTAAATGCAATCCAATTATTGCAGGTTATATAAACGCATTAACTACTTCTGATCCCTTAAATTCAAGCCATGAGGAAAAGCTATTAATGATAAGTAAAAACTTTTTATTAACAGAATACAGTGAATTATTCGAAATGTTAGTAAGTGAAGATATTAGTACAATTCAGGGATATCAATTTGAAAGTATTATCAAGAGTTTAGGTTTCAAATACAAACCTTTAAAAGAATTTATTCAAGCGGTATGTGATGTAAATAGTTTTTATCTGTACAAATCATTTCTTGAAATATCACAAAATGATAATTTATCCTATGAAAAGGTAAAAGATAAATTAAACAATGCTTTTTTTAGATTGGAAGCATTTATGAACGGGACCGTTAACCAATATGTTCACTTTGATTTTAATACCACGTTTACCGAGCTATTTTATTGTACTAGAAAACTAGAAAATGTCTCTTATGCTAATTATAATCTTATCGGAGAATATTGGGGATTAACGGAACAAATAAGAGTTGATTATGATAAATCGACTTTTGATAATCATAAAGCCTATGAAAATAAAGCGTTTTGCAATGATTGTAATGTTATTTCCTCAATTGCATGGGATAGAATAAGTGAGTTTAATTCATTTGCAACTCCAGATGAAATTGAAGAACAAAACAGGAAAAAATCAATTTCGGATGTGATAAAGGCTTCTGATAAAGTGGAAGCAGTTAAAGAAGAAATTAAAAATTTAATAGTAGAAACACCTAAAGAAGAATCGAACTTATATCCTCGAATTTTTACTTCTGATAAAGCATTTGACAAATTCAAAAATCTAGTAGAAGCATTCGGTAATGGTGATGAAAAATTAGCCGATTACAGTTTTGTTTTTCACCGCATGAGAAAAGATAAATTAATTTATGATGATTACCAGCAAACGCAATTTGTTTATTTTCTATTAGAATTTAATATAAATATCAGCAGAATAAAACCTAAAACCCAATTAGGAAAATCAGATTTAAGAGAAAGTATATACAATAGAGTATAAATACTTTTAAGAAACCGTGTCATAAAACACACGACTTCATTCAATCTACAACACGACTTCATTTGCAATTTTGACTTGTTAAACTTTAAAACAACAAGTCATGCAAACCAATTCAGTATTATTAGAAAGCCTAACAGTTGAACAACTTCAACAAATTATAGGTACGTCCGTTAGAAACGGTATTCAAGAATTTCAAAAAGAAATCCAATCCAAAAATGATGATGAAGCACTTCTCACCAGAGAGGAAACATGTCAATTCCTTAAAATTGATAGCAGCACATTATGGGCTTGGACAAATAAAGGAAAAGTCAAAGCCTACGGAATAGGCGCACGACGTTACTACAAGAAAAGTGAATTATTAGCTGGCTTATCCTTATTAAAAAAATAAGCTATGGAGGACTTTTCAATTACTCAAAAAGAAGCCGAAAGGATTTATGTAAAAATTGCATCCTTAGAGGTAAGCATCAAGAAACAGCAACAATACATTAACTCTGAAGACCTTTTCTTCGACAATGTAGAGTTTATGCAGCTGATGAATATTAGTGTCCGTACAGCTCAAAAATGGAGAGACGGTAAAATAATCGGATTCTCTCAGGTAGGTTCAAAAATCTATTATCGATTATCCGACATTCAAAAACTATTGAATGAGAATTATAATCCAAAGAGAGAATCTTAATCCTAAACTATAGCAAGCTGATGGTATCAAAATATAAAAACTTCGGAACAAGATTAGAGGATGTTTCAATCTTCACTATTTTTCAAGATATAAAATCCAATAAATACGAAAGCGAAATAAATGCAATTCGTTTTGCAATGCATTCTGAAAAGCTAGAAATGGCAGACAAGCTAAAAAGCGAATTACTAGCGTTTACTGCTTCTGGAACTTTTGGAAAACAAAGGAAAAAAGAATTCATTAATTCCTATTCTCAAATAGTAAATCTTGATTTTGACCATATTCCAGTGGAAGATTTAAGTAGTTTAATAACTAAAATAAACGGCTGTGAACTCACATTAGCATCGTTTGTTAGTCCAAGAGGGGAAGGTTTAAAAATATTCATCAAAATCAATTCTAATGCAGAAAAGCACACAATTGCATACAGTCAAGTGGCTAATTATTACCAAAACCTTACAGGTTTTGATTTTGACCCAAAATGTAAAGACATTTCCAGATTATGTTTTGTTTCCCATGATCCAAATCTTTTTATAAATGAAAATGCAACTATTTTTGAAGTTCAAGAAGAAAGCAAAAGTGAAGAAAAAGTAAAAACAAAGCCAAAACCGATTCAAGTTACACAATCCCTTTCAACAGATGAAAAATTAGATAATTGTTTGAAGTTCACAGAACAAAAAGAACAATATCACAACGGTAATCGTAATAATTTCATCTATCTATTGGCAAGTAATGCGAACAGGAATGGAATTTATCAGGAGGACACTTTAGATTATTGTATTACCAATTTTGATTTATCCGAAAGCGAAATTAAAACAACAGTTCAATCTGTCTATAAGAATCAAATTGCAGACTTTGCAAAGTTTGCAAACTATGCAATGTTGAAAACTACAGAAACTGCAATTGCAGAAGAAGATGAAAATAAAATAAGCAACGAAGTGGAGGAGGAAGATGTATTAAGATCAACACCTTTAATCCCGCAATCGGTTTATGATAATTTACCGCCTATATTGTTTGAAAGTTGTAATGTATTTTCAGACCTGCGTGAGCGCGATACTTTTTTAACCGGTGCAATGGCTATCCTTTCAGGATGCTTACCTAATGTTTCAGGTGTTTACAGTGGTAATGTAGTTTACCCTAGTTTGTTTTCTTTTATTTTAGCTCCTGCAGCTTCTGGAAAAGGAGCTTTAAAATTTGCAAAAGCATTAGCCGACAAATACCATGATAAAATGGTTGCTGAATCGAAAGAAGCTTTTAAAATATACGAAGAAAACTTAGCAGCTTTCAAAATGCTGAAAAGCAAAAGTAAATTAGAGGAAGGACAAGGAATGCCTGTAGCACCCCAATTTAAAGTGGTGTATATTCCTGGCAACACCAGTAATGCTAAGGTAATTCAACATTTAGATTGCAATGAAGGAAAAGGAATTATTTGCGAAACCGAAGCAGATACACTAGGACAAACATTTAAAAACGAATGGGGTTCTTATTCTGATATGCTTCGCAAATCATTTCATCACGAGAAAATTTCAGTAAGTCGCAAAACTGATGGAGAGTTTGTCGAAGTAAATGAACCGCAACTTTCAGTCGCTTTATCAGGAACTCCAAAACAAATTTTCAATATCATATCCTCTGCAGAGGATGGTTTGTTTAGTCGGTTTATATTTTATGTTTTCAAAACAGATGCTGTTTGGATGGACGTGTCTCCAAAAGGTAATCCTGTAAACCTTACAGACTATTTTAAAACAAAATCAACTGAAGTCCTGAAAATGGTAGAATTTTTCGAACGGGATAGTATGATATTGCAGTTAACAGAAGGACAATGGGAGAAACTTAATAATTCCTTTAGTACTTTCTTGCATCAAGTAAATACTTTTGTTAGTGATGATGCGCTAAGCGTGGTAAAACGTCTAGGTATTATTTTATATCGTTTTTGTATGCTTTTTACAGCTATCAGAAAATTTAAAGCAAATGATTATCATACAGAAATCTATTGTACTGATATTGATTTTGAAACTGCCTTAACACTCGTAACAACCTATTTGGAACACAGTGTGATCATGTTCAATAATTTACCTAAACAAGGAGAACAAGGACCGTTCAAATCAGGCGAAAAGAAAAAACAGTTTTTCGATGCTTTGCCTTTGGAGTTTAAACGCAAAGAAGCTATTGAAATTGGTAAGACTTATAAATTAGCTGAAAGAACAATTGATAATTTGCTAAAGGACTGTACTGGAACACTTTTAACTAAAACTGATTATGGAGTGTACAAGAAATCGTAAATGAAATTGTAAGGAATTCAAAAGTTGTTTTATATTTACGCAATGAAGTACTTTTGCTGTTTTAGAAGTGAATTGTAACTGATTAGTAATAATTGATCTATCCTTTAAATGAATTTTACAGATTATCACGCAAAATTTTTCGCATTCGACCTTACGCGCCAACTACCTTCAAACAGTATAGGAAAGTTTGTTTCATCATTACAAGATGCACAAGTTGATTTAAATCCACATCAAGTTGATGCAGCTTTGTTTGCGTTTCAGTCTCCTTTATCAAAAGGTGCAATTCTTGCAGACGAGGTTGGCTTAGGTAAAACAATTGAAGCAGGAATTATTTTATCGCAACAATGGGCGGAAAGAAAACGAAAACTTCTAATTATTGCTCCTTCCAATTTAAGGAAACAGTGGAATCAAGAACTTATCGATAAGTTTTTCTTACCATCTATTATATTAGAAACAAAGTCGTTTAACTATGAAGTAAAATCAGGAAACTTAAATCCTTTTAATCAGAGCGAAAATATACTAATATGTTCATACCAATTTGCAAAATCAAAGGCACATTATATAGAGCAAACAAAATGGGATTTAGTTATTATTGATGAAGCACATAGACTACGAAATGTTTATAAACCTTCAAATAAAACGGCAAATGCTATCAAGGAAGCATTGATGCCATATAAAAAAGTTTTATTAACAGCAACACCTTTACAAAATTCAATTTTAGAATTGTACGGTTTAGTTTCTATTATCGACGATTATGTTTTTGGAGATTTAAAAAGTTTTAAAGCTCAATATTCCAGAATAGTAGATGAAGAAAATTATGCTGAATTACGAAATAGAATTAAACCTGTTTGCCATAGAACTTTAAGAAAACAGGTTCTAGAATACATAAATTACACTAACAGAATACCAATTTGCGAAAAATTTAAGCCTACAGAGGAAGAGCATAAACTGTATATTTTAGTTTCAGAATATCTACAAAGAGAAAAGTTATATGCTTTACCAAATAGCCAACGTCAGTTAATGACTTTAATTTTACGTAAATTATTAGCTTCTTCATCTTATGCAATATATGGTACATTAAATTCACTCGTAGTTAAATTAGAAAATCTGCTTTCTAAACACGAAATAAATGATTTATTATTAGAACTAGATGAAGATTTCGAAACTGCTGATGAATTAGAAGAAGAGTGGCAAGAAGAGGAAATTCTTGTAGAAGAAATTGTATATTCAGAGCAAGATATTGAAAATATAAAAGACGAATTAAAGGACTTAAAAGAGTATAGATTATTAGCACAACATATTCGTAAAAATTCAAAGGCAGAACATTTATTTACGGCTTTAGAAAAAGGATTTACTGAATTAGAAAGACTTGGTGCTAATAAAAAGGCTTTAATTTTTACCGAAAGTAGGAGAACACAAGATTTTTTATACAATATTTTAGAAGCTCGAGGATACAAAGACAAAGTTGTTTTGTTTAACGGTACTAATACCGATGAGAAATCTAAAAGAATTTATAAAGAGTGGCTAATAAAACACAAAGGAACAGATAAAGTTACAGGTTCTCCAACAGCTGATAAACGTTCTGCATTAGTAGAATATTTCAAGAATGATGCAACTATAATGATTGCTACAGAAGCAGCTGCTGAAGGAATTAATCTTCAGTTTTGTTCTTTAATTGTAAATTTTGATATGCCTTGGAATCCACAACGAATTGAACAAAGAATAGGTCGTTGTCATCGTTATGGTCAAAAACATGATGTAGTTGTAGTTAATTTTTTAAATGTAAAAAATGAAGCAGATGTAAGAGTTTATGAACTACTAGATCAGAAATTTCAATTATTTAATGGAGTTTTCGGAGCAAGTGACGAAGTTTTAGGAAGCATTGGTACAGGTGTAGACTTTGAAAAACGTATTGCTCAAATATATAATAATTGTAGAAAACCAGAAGAAATTCAAGAAGCTTTCGACCAATTGCAAAATGATTTAAAACCACAAATATCAGAAAGACTAGAAGAAGTAAAATCTACTTTAATGGAAAATTTTGATGAGGAAGTTAGAGAAAAGCTTCGCTCTAGTATGCTTGAAACTAAAGAATCACTATCTAGGTTTGAAGATAAATTATGGAAAACAACGCAATATTTTTTAGCTGAAAAAGCTCATTTTCAAAATGATTATTCTTTTAAATTACTAGAAAATCCTTTTCCTAATGAAAATATTCATGCGGGTCCATATATGATTTTAAAAGCTAACGAACATGGTCGAAAATCAGAAATTGAAATACCAGATGATACCAATGTATATCGTGTTGGTCATAAGTTAGCACAAAGAATTTTACAAGGTTGTAAAGAATTAGATACTCCAATAAAAGAAGTCATTTTTGATTATACTAATTCTAATACAAAGATTGTCTATTTAGAACAATTTATTGGTACATCGGGTTGGATGAAAATTCAATTAATACAAGTAAATTCATTTGAGTTGGAAGAATATTTCTTGATAAGTTGCTTTACTGATGATGGAATTATAATAGATGATGAAATGGCTGGCAGGTTTTTTTCTTTAAATGCTTGTTCAAAGGATGAATTTTCAAGTAATCAAGTAATTGAGCAAACTTTTAAAGAATCACTGTTCTCATTAAAACAAGAAATTTTAAATGAAAATGCATTAAGAAACCATAACTTTTTTGATGTAGAAATGGATAAATTAGACCAATGGGCAGACGATATGAAAATAAGTCTTGAAAAAGAAATTAAAGACATTGATGCCGAAATAAAACTTAAAAAAGCAGAAGCTAAAAAAACACTAAATCTAGAATTAAAAGTAAAAGCACAAAGAGAAATTAAAGAACTAGAAAGTAAACGAAGCGAAAAAAGAAGAAGACTCTTTCAGGCTCAAGATGATATCGATATTCGTAAAGAAGATTTATTAACTGATATAGAACAACGATTAAACCAAAAAATAATAGAAAAAGACATATTCAGTATACGTTGGAAATTAATATAATTTAGCTGTACATAATACCATATCATAAAAAATGGCAAATAAAAATTTACAAAAACTAGAACTTACTTGGATTGGCAAAGGGGAAGAGCCTAAGTTAGAACCTAGAATACTAATAGAAAACCCCGAATACAGCTATGGTGACAAAAATGCTGAAAATATTCTGATTCATGGTGACAATCTATTGGCATTAAAAGCATTAGAGCAAAATTATGCAGGAAAAGTAAAATGTATTTACATTGACCCTCCATACAATACTGGTCAAGCATTTGAATATTATGATGATGGTATTGAGCATTCATTATGGTTAAATTTAATGTCACAAAGATTAAAAATATTATATAAGTTACTGTCTAAAGATGGAGTGTTATTTATCAATCTAGATGAAATCGAACATGCGTATTGTAAAATTGTTTGTGATGAAATTTTTGGTAGACAAAATTATATAGGTGATTTAATTTGGCAAAAAAGAAAAGGAGGAGGTAATGATTCCAGATACTTTGCAATTGATCATGATTACATACTAGTATACGCTAAGTTTAAGGATAAAGTGATACATAAAGAAAAATGGAAAGTATCACAAACTGAGGAATATCTAAAAAGATATAAAGAAGTTGATGAAAATGGTAAAAGGTTTTATTGGGACACACTTGCAAGAGATGGTCTTCAAAACCCTATAAGGATAGAAATAAAATGTCCAGATGATTCTATTTTAAAAATCAATTCACAAAAATCAATTGATACTATTAACGAAGGTTTAGTAAAAGGGAATATAAGATTAATTAAAAGTAAAAATGGTTGGACATTACATCACAGAGTGTATATGCCTTTAGGTCAAGTTTTAAGATCCATTCTATCAGAAGTGGGTACAAATAAAAACGCTGGTGATGAAATTAAAGCCCTTTTCGGTAGTGCTAAATCTTTTGATTATCCAAAACCCGAAGGATTAATAAATAAAATACTCGAGTTGACAACTAATCCAGGTGATTTAGTACTCGATTCGTTTTTAGGTTCGGGTACCACCGCAGCTGTCGCCCACAAGATGGGACGAAAATACATAGGTATAGAGCTGGGTAATCATGCTATTACACATTGTTACCCCCGATTAAAGCAAGTAGTGGATGGCGAACAAGGCGGTATCTCAAAATCAGTTAATTGGCAGGGTGGTTCAGGTTTTAAATTTTATAATCTAGCTCCAAGTTTGTTAAAAAAAGATAAGTTCAATAATTGGGTTATTTCAGAAGAATACAATCCTGATATGTTAGCAGCAGCTATGGCAAAACAAGAGGGGTTTAAATACCAACCACACGAATCGATTTTTTGGAAGCAAGGTAATTCCACAGAGCAAGATTTTATTTTTACAACAACACAGTTTTTAACAGTACAGCAAGTTGAAGCAATTGCCGAGGGTATGCAACCTGAGGAAAGTTTATTAATTTGTTGTAAAGCATTTCAAACAGAGTGTCAAAATAAATTTAAAAATATCACCATAAAAAAAATCCCATTGTTGTTGTTAGAGCGTTGTGAGTTTGGTAAAGACGATTACAGTTTAAATATTGTTAATGTACCATTTGAACAAGAAGATTACGAAGATATCGACGATTTACTTGAAGATGATAATAATGAGGATGAAAGTAATTTAGAGGATACTAATAATAACGCAAAAACATTATTCGACTAAATGAATACAACTATATTAAATGCAATTAAACAGCGTTTGTCGTTAAGATTGCCATTACAAGAAGCACTAGACATCACAGCTACGATAGCTGACCATATACCATTAAAAAAATCAAAACGTGTTACTAGTTTAGAAAACGATTTAGAAGCTATTAAAGCACTATATCCAGCATGTATAGATTTTCAAAGAGATTTCCCATCAGTTACTCATAATATTGCTACAGGTGTTGGTAAGACAAGATTAATGGGGGCTATTATTACTTATTTGCATTTAGCAAAGGGTATGAAGAATTTTTTTATACTAGCACCTAACCTTACCATTTACGAAAAATTAATAAAAGATTTTGGTGATCCTTCATATTCAAAATATGTATTTAATGGTATTGCAGAATTTGTACATAATAGACCGGTAATCATTACAGGAGATAACTATGCACAACAAGGTGGTTTGTTTAGCGAATCAGATATTCGAATCAATATTTTTAATATATCTAAATTCAATTCAGATAATAAAGGAACAAAAAAAGGTGGTGTGGCTTTAGCTCCAAAAATGAAAAGACTTTCAGAATATTTAGGAGAATCCTATTGGAAATATTTATCAAATTTAGATGATTTAGTTATTCTTATGGACGAAGCACATCGTTATCATGCAGATTCCTCTAAAAATGCTATAAATGAATTAAATCCTGTATTGGGTATAGAATTAACAGCTACACCATTTGATGAAAAAGGAAAAATCTTTAAAAATGTAGTTTATGAATACACATTAGCAAAAGCATTATCAGATGGTTTATATGTCAAAAATCCAACAATTGCAAAAAGGAAAAATTTTAAAAAAGGCGATTTAACAGAATCAGAAATAGAGTTAATAAAATTAGAAGATGCTATTTCTATTCATCAACAAACAAAAACAGATTTAGAGTTATATGCTTTAAACTATAATGAAAAATTAGTAAAGCCATTTATTTTAGTGGTTTGTAAAGATATCAATCACGCAAAAGATATATCTGAGTTAGTTAGTTCAGCTCAATTTTATAATGGCGTATATTTGGGTAAAGTACTTCAAATTGATAGTTCCACTAAAAAGGACGAAGAGATAGAGCAACTATTTGTTTCTTTAGAAAACCCTGACAACGAAATTGAAATAGTGATTCATGTAAATATGTTAAAAGAAGGTTGGGATGTATCAAACCTTTATACTATTGTACCGTTGCGTGCAGCTAATGCAGCTGTATTAATTGAACAAACAATAGGTAGAGGACTTCGATTGCCTTTTGGTGGTAAAAGAACAGGACAACCTAATATTGATAAATTAACGGTTATAGCTCATGATAATTTTGATACAGTAATAGCAGAAGCTCAAAATCCTGATTCTATTTTAAATAAAATGTCATTTATTGAATTTGATGAATCGGATATAAAAGAAAAAAGCATTGCAACAGTTTCTCAAAGTAAAGCAGAAGTAGAAATACATAAAGAACAAGAAGTTGTAAATACAATTAGTAACAAAACGGATAAACAAAAAGCTCAAAATTCGTTAGATGCAAAAAAAGCTATTTTATCGGTTATAGATAAGTTTAATAAACATAATGATGTAAAAAGTACGAAAGACTTAGTAAAAGAAAATGTTAAGTATGATGTGCTAATTGAAGTTGAGAAAAAACTAAGAGAAGAGTCAAACGATTTATTTATTGAACAAAAAGTTGAAGAAGCAAAAGAAAATTATAATAAGATAATTACTGGGTTTTCTAATAACATTATTGAAATTCCTAGAATGGACTTAGTGCAAGGTGATGTTCATGCCTACTTTGAGGACTTTGATTTAGATACTTCTTTCTTTTCATTTAAAGCATTAGAAGAAGAAATAATTAGAGTTAGTTTAATTAGCAAAGAAGTTGAAACGTTAAGAGCTATTTCAAGTGGTTCTTATAATAATCCAATTGAATCGATAATTAGTGAACTTTTAAATTTCTCGGAGATTGATTACGATGATAATGCTGATTTGTTACATAAATTAGCACAACAAGCTTATGATAAGATTGTAGAAACAAATGATTCCGATAAAGAAGTAACAAAGGCTGTTTTTCAATTTAAAAAAACAATTGCTGAAAGGATTTATATTCAGATGAAAAGGCATTTTAAATTAATTTTTAAAGATTATGAAAAACCAAATGTACTTGCTTTTACTAAAATTTTACAACACAATTTTTCTGCACTAGCAAATAATGGTTTTAGAGATTATAGAGATGTAATTAGTCCTGTAAGCCTTGTTCCTAAATATGTTTACAGAGGCTTTGAAAAAGCTTGCCATTTTGAATATAAATTTGACTCAAACACAGAGAAAGATTTAGCCTATATAGTTGAAAATGATAAAAATGTATTAAAATGGTTAAGACCAGCATCTAATCAATTTCATATTTATTGGGATAATAATAAAAGAAGATATGAACCTGATTTTGTAGTAGAAACTTTAGATGCTATCTATATGGTAGAACCTAAGAGTAAAGACAAAATGCAGGATGCAGATGTGCAAGCAAAAAAAGATGCTGCTCTAACATATTGTAAATATGCTACTGAGTTTAATATCGAAAACAATGCAAAACCTTGGTGTTATTTATTAATTCCTCACGATGAAATTACAAAGACAACTTCTTTCCAATTTCTTATTAATAAATTTAACTAATACTTAATGATAGTCACAGGCTACTATACCTTAGAAAATAAAGACAACTTTGATGAAATTGAAGTTGATGGTCCTTTTGACTGTACTCATAAAGGTGCTTGGCTCGGTAAAGGCTCATACTTTTGGGACACTAATATCGATTGGGCACATGAATGGGGTGACATTGGGTATATTAGAAGAGGTAAAAAATACTGCATCACTGAAACAATTATTGATTTAAGCAAAAACTGTTTTGATTTATTTGGTTCTGTTAGCTCGCAACAAGCGCTAATAGAGTGCATTGATTTAATGATTGCTAGCGGTAAAATTAAAGATGCCAAAAGTGCAGTAATTCCAAATTTAATTCAATTTATGAAAAATAACGGCATATTCAGTTATTCATCCATTAGGGCAGCAGATATGCATAGAAATATTATGAGATTAAAGTTTAGAGGAGATAGAAATGAATACATGATAATTAATCAAAGAGTTCAAATTTGTGTGATTCAAAGAAAAGGAGTACTTTTGCACCCATTAAAAGTGATTTTCCCATAATTTTCACTATATTTATACTATGAAATCACAGTTAGCACAAAAATTAAAAGAAGTTTTAGACAATATGTCTCAGGAGCAATTCGATATTGAGTGGAATGCAATTTCATCGCTTAATATGGAAGGTCCTGCATTTGAAGAAGCTATAGAATACTTCTCTATTCCTGATTCCAATGCTTCATCATTTGTATTAGCTCAAGAAAATGAATTTAACCAACCTTTTGTAGCTGGTGAAAATAATTACGCTTTAGCATCTTAACATGGAAACACAAAAAGCTTCAATCCAGTTTCTTAAATTCTTTGTAAAGGAAAGTTACATTTCTTTTAATGAAATAGGAGAATATAAAATTAAAATAGATTTCGATGCAAATGCATCTGTAAAAAAATCAGTAAATAAATATCATTTAATTATTGAAACAGTTATTTCAGAAGCAGAAGGTAAATTAAATATTCGTGTAGTTTCTGAATCAATTTTTGATTATGATAATGACTTAAGTATTGAAGAATTGAAAGATGGATTATTTACTAAAAATGCGCCAGCAATAGTTTTCCCATATATAAGAGCTTATATAGCTTCATTAACAGCTATTTCAGGTGTTCCTACTCTAAATCTTCCTACACTTAATTTAACTAAATTAGGAGAACAGCTTTTAGATAAAATGACTATTGAAGAATAAATGTTAAAATTTTAATAAAAAGTAAAAATAGGTTTATTCTATTAGCAATATTCATTTTAACTCAAATGTTTTAAGGTTTTATTTATATTTTTACTTATTATGAATTTTGATTTAGAAAAAGGAATTAGCTTTAAGATTGAAGGTGAGCTCGGTAAGTATCAAACTTTGCCAATTGATGCTTTAATCAAGATAGCTGAAACTTTTCAAAACCTTGTTTTATCAATTGCAAAAAATGATTTATCCTCTGATAATTCAATTGACTACAATAATTTTAAGATAGAATTGACTGATTTTACAAAGAGTAGCTCTGTTCCGTCCTTTGTTTTTACCCCAAGAATACAGCATACAACTTCCGACTATAAAGAACAAAGAAATATAATCAGTAGTAAATTGGTTCAATTGTTTGAAATATCAGACAAAGGAGATTATACTAAAATTAAAGACTATTACCCTTCTAGTAATAGCAGTAATGATATTATTGAAAATCTATATAATTTTACAAACAGTTTTAAAGGTTCTCCAACAACTATTTTTAGCAAAGACAATCTTTCTTTGAATTTTAAAGTTAAAAAATTTAAATCTGAAGTTAAAAAAAGCTTGTTGACCACAGTTGTTAATTTGGTAGAAGATAAGGTAGAACATAGTGCTATAGCTAGACTTATAGTAACTACAAAGGGCAAAAAAACAAGTAATAGAATTCAAGAAATAATTAGTGGACAAAGGCATACTATTGCTTATTCACCAGAAATTATTAATGTTAGTGATAAGCAATATATATTAAAATTTCCCTTGCATTGTTCGTTTATTAAGGAAGATGATTTTTACGTTATTAAAAATGAACTTATTGATATTACAGCTACAGGACTTACAGTCGAAGAAGTAGAACTGGATTTCAATGAGGAATTTGATTTTTTATTTACAAGACTTAATGAAATGGATGATAATAAATTATCTAAAAGAATGCAAGATATAAAGCTAGCTATTAATCTATTTGTAAAAGAAAAAATTAATGGTATTAGATAAAAATAAAACTTTAAAGAACCTTAAAAATAAAGGTTTTAGTATTGCAAAATTTAAGAGTGTTGACCATCATTATCTTGAGTTTTATCATAACGATTTATTGATTTTACATACTAAAATTAGTCACGGAAGCAAAAAAGATTTAGATGGTTATCTTATAAAGAAAATGTCTGATCAGTGTAAATTATCAAAATCTGAATTTGCCGAATTAGTAAATTGCACTCTTTCTCAACAAAAATACATTGATATTTTATTAGAAAAAGGATATATATAGTTTTTGTATCGAAATACATTTAAAGTAAATCTAGTATTCAAAACAATATTTACGTTTCAAAAACACGAGCAATCAAGCGGTCTCTCTACGGTCGTTCCCTTTGTTCCGTTCGGCTGTTCCAGTCGGTCAACCATACATTTTCATAAGAACTTTATCGGTAAATAAGCTATCTATTTTTCAATTCAATAGTTTGGTTTCCCTCCGTTCCACAGGCACTTCACAGCACAATAAAAATAGCCGCTTGAAAATAAGCAGCTATTTTTTTGCGCTGTTTCGTTCCTCATCTTCACACGGTCTCTTCCTGCGTTCGGTCGGGCTACCATAACCATAATACCGCTTCATTTCGTTACGCTCCGCAGGCTACGCTTCACTACATTCCAGCCGTATTATGTTTATAGCCCTCCAGTTTTTCAGCGGTTGCTCCTTCGCACCGCCATCGGGGTTAGCACCGCTTACCTCATTTCAATTTTAAATAAGCAATTGTTTTATTACAACTTCTCTTCTCCATTCACATCCGATTCGGTCGCTTTGCCCTAAATCAAGGAACGCCTACGGCTGTCTTTTATTTTTTCCCCGCCGTTACACGCTCATATCCACTTCATTTCGCTACGTTCCTCCGCTCAATTCCCGTGTCTATGGTGGCTGTTCGATTGCCGCAACCCCGCCACTGCGCTCCTCATACACAAATAAAGTTCCTTGCCCCTTAAAAACGGGGCACCACTTTATTTGTTCCTTGCGGTGCTTGGGGGTGTTTGATTGCTGTTTCCATAAGAACATTCCCCAGAATAGGATTTCAACAACATTTAGTGCTTCCGATTGAAAAAAAATAAATAAAAAGATAGCAAAGGTAAGTTACGGTTTCAAAAAGTAAAGTTCAAGCCCTACGGGTTTTTGAAGAAATCTCCACCCTTACATTTTCATAACAATTACTTTTTCTGACGATACGCATACGATTCCACATCAACACTTGGGTAGTATTTCTTCAAAAAAACTTGACTTCTTTTGAAACCTCCACTTTAGAGACGGCTTTCTTTTTTTTCTTTTTTTCTTTTAAAAATGATATGGTGCGGAGCGTAGCGAAAGCATCATTTTAATCCAGAAGTTATGCCGAATCCAATCATTAAAACGCACAGAAAAGAGTCAGTTTGCCGAGATAATCAGATTTACATCTTGAGCAAAGGCTTGAATAGTGGAAAGCCTCAAAAGACAGCTTTTACAAATAGCTTTGTTGTCACTTTTTCAAGCAAAGAAGAAGCCGAAACAATTTACTGGCTTATTTATAGTTTATGGAAAGCTAATTTTTGGCATCAATACCTTTGTGGTTCCGTAATCCCATTTTTACGGATACATGAGTTCAAAAAGAACTTTATTCCGAAGCTCAACCAAATGTTATCTAATATGGAGCAACACCAAAAACAGATAAATGCTTTGCAAATTATTGAAATCCAAGAAAAGCAATTTCAAAAAAGCTTGATTTTAATCAATGAAATGAGAAAGACGATTTTAGCTCATTATTTTAAAAAGTAACACATTGTACCGACTAATACATAATTGCTCTTTATTCGCTCTTTATGTCATATATGATTGCACGCTATAGATAAACTGGTGAAAAACAAAAAGCCCTCTCGTTAGAAAGGGCTAAGATTGCAAGTTTGCAAAGTTTGCAGTCTTGCAAACTGATGGTATTGTTAGAAAATATCTTCTATTTTTAAAGCATTACCAGCATTGAATAAATAATAATTGTTTCCAACTTTCTGATAAAATTCAATTCCCATACTACCAATTACTGATACATCAGTATTTAATGTTGGCGCACCCGGTAATGTGGCGGTAACTTCAATTAAAGTAGTCGCAACATCTACAGCAGAATAATCAGAATAAGCGACATTTGACATTTGATTCAATACTGAATCAGAAGGCTCATAATTTCCTGTTACTACAGAAACTGCATTAATGATCCTAAAATGTGTAGCGCCTGATGGAATGTTTAAGTAATTAAGCGGATTAAATGAATCAATGCTTAAAGTGCTTTCAATTCTAGAAGCAGCTGGGGTAAAAGTATAAGGAGCATTAAAAATACCGTTAAATGAAATGTTACGATTAAAATCTAATCCTTTCAAATATTGGGGTTGTTGAGAAATAAGAATAGCTCGTTGACCTCTGGCTTCGGAACCATCTTCAATGTTTATTTTTTTCATAATGGCAGTTAATCGACCAGTCAATTGACTATCTGACATTTGCTTCATTAATGATGATAAACCAACACGAACTGATTTTCCAGCATTGGCACAAGCTCCAAATTCACTCATATTTTCACGAGTACGGATAAAGCCAGGTGCAGTTTTAATTTGTTCAGCTGTAGGACCTCCTTTTAGTCCAGCGAAGTAACCTTCATTTCCTTTTATTTTGAAATGTCTAACTTCTCCTAATGTTCCGACATATTTGATATGCCCTTTCTGTCTTGCCATTTTGTTACAATTTTAAATTATTAATTTATTTTGTTAAATTTACAATGTAAGCAGCTTTTAATCAATTGTTTAAATAATGCTATCTGATGCATTTAAACGCATTAATAATTATGGAAAGAAAAATTATTCTAAAAATCAAAAGGTTTGTAGATGGTGATGGACTAATTGCGGAAGAGTTCCATTCCAAAAAAGAGTTTGAAATACGATTATATGGTATTGATGCACCTGAAATGAATTATTGTAGCAAGATTAAAAAGGACGAAAAAAAATTAAATATTCCTGCAGCACTATTAATTAAACTGGGTTATAAGTCATTTGAGTTTTTTAAATCGAATATGCAAATAGGGGAGATTTGCACTTTAGTCCAAGAGGAAAACAATCTTTTTGACAAATACGGAAGAACACTTGGTTATTTAATTCTGAGCAGTGGTAATGTAATGAATGAAATAATGATCAGAGAAGGCTATGCAAAGCCGTATAGCAACGTATTTTGTAAAAAGCTTCCAATGTATAAGGAATGGAGTTTGAAGGCTAAAACAGACAAAAAAGGATTATTTGCTATTGTGGATAGCTTTTAATTCAGTTGTGGGCTAAATGTGGGCTAGAACTAAAAGCAAAAAACCCTAACTTACTGATTATCAGCTGTTAGGGTTTTTGTTTTGCGGAGAAAGAGGGATTCGAACCCCCGGACCTGTTACAGTCAACAGTTTTCAAGACTGCCGCATTCGACCGCTCTGCCATTTCTCCAATAAATCACAACCACTATCTGATTGCAGTTGCAAATTTAAACATTTATTCCATTTAAAAAACATAAATCTAAATTATTTTATATTTATTTTCTAAACAAACAATTAACATCCAGTATTAAAACTACTTAACATCATTATATATATTTATTCAATATAAAAAAACAATAATTACAAATTAACTTAATCAATACAAAATAATTATGGCGTGACCCAAAAAAGGCAATCAAGACGAAAAGTTGTGGGGAAATATTAAAAACCAGATATTTATGTTTCCAAATTCCAGCAAATGCAAGATTCCTACAGCGAGCTAATCAAGTTATTATTACCTGAAATCATTGTTGAATATTTTGAAATGACCTCTTATAAAAAGGAAGAAGAGATACTTCATCTTTATTTAAAGGAGATTAATTCGATTCCCAAAGAATACAGACCTTTTAAATTAAGTTCAAAAGGCTTCTTTGATGAGATAACCGTTCAAGATTTTCCTATTCATGGACATCAAGTATACCTGCATATTACTCGCAGACGATGGCTTAACGAAGACATAGGGAAGGTAGTTTTTAGTACCGATAGCTATCGGGAGGAATTTAGTAGCGGACGGAACTCGTGTAACACAGGAGTTTGCGTCTTTTTTAAAAGAGATCAATAGATTCCAGTCTAAATAATTGTAATGCTATCGCCTCCTTCTACGGGATTTCTGGAAGAAATTTACAATATTAATACAAAATTACTTAAGTGATTTTAAAGCTTGGAAACAAAAGTCGCACGCTAAACAATGGCTTATTTTTCCTAAAAATATTGGAAAACGTTTATCAATAGATGAAACATCTCTCTCCAATGGTGAACTCTATACCATTATAACTAACAAAGCTGTAAAAGGGAACAATAGTAGCCGTGATTGCTGGAACCAAAGCATAAACAGTAATTACTATATTAAAAAAATTACCATTAAAGCTTAGAAATTCAGTTACTGAAATAACACTCGATATGGCGGCTAATATGGGTCTTATTGCTAAGGAATGCTTTTCTAATGCAGTAAGGGTTACAGACCGATTCCATGTCCAAAAACTAGCGCTCGAAGCTTTACAAGAAATCAGGATTAAATATAGATGGCAAGTAATTGACATCGAGAATGATGCTATTGAAAAAGCTAAATCCACAAAAACTAAATTCGAACCCAAAATACTATCAAACGGTGATACCATTAAGCAACTATTAGCTAGAAGCCGCTATATCTTATACAAAAACAAATCAAAATGGACTGAAAACCAAACTGAAAGAGCGAGATTCTTATTCGAATTGTATCCTGATATTGAAAAAGCATACCAGCTATGTCAAGACTTACGAAATGTTTTTGAGAATACTACCGATAAAATTTATGGTCTAGGCAAATTAGCTCGATGGCATGAAAAAGTAGCTCAAGCTGAGTTTAAATCATTTAATACAATATCTAGATCAATACAGAATCATTATCAAACAATCTTAAACTATTTTGACAACAGAAGCACCAATGCTTCAGCGGAATCCTTCAATGCTAAAATAAAAGCTATTAGATCTCAATTTAGAGGAGTGAAAAACATAGAATTTTTCCTGTTTAGGTTAACGAAAATCTATGCCTAATTTTTACTACTCCACAGGTTTTAGTTATGATCCCTTAATAGGTAGTGTATTAAAAAGTGTATAAAAGTTATTATTATTATTATTATTATTTCAATAGAAAAAGAAGAAGTTTAGTGAAGCGTAGCGGAACTAGACTTCTTCTTTTTCTATTATTCTTTTTAATTCTTCAATCTCTCTAAAAACTGATACGGGATAAACATAGGATTTATATTCTTTTTCTATAGCCACTGATCCCATTAAAAAAAGTACCGATTCTGAGCTTGGCATTGCTCCTCTCATTTTCAATACCCGTTTGTAATCTCGATTTAAACGTTCTATCCAGTTGGTTGAATAAATCATTCTCTGAATCGAAATTGGATAATTTAAATAGGTGAAATATGCTATATTTCGCTGGTTTGAAAATGATTTTAAACTAGGATAACTTTTTTTATACTTTTCTACGAATTTACATAAATTTTCAAATGCTTCTACTACGGTAATGTTTTTTGTTTCTATTGCAAATATTTCAAGAAGTTCCTTGCCTATTTCTAAACGTTTTGTTCTAGGAAAAACTGCTAAAATATTACGTTTGAGATGCACTACACATAACTGATGCTGAGCATTAACAAAAGACCTTGCAATGGCATTTTCTATTGACGTTAAGCTGTCTGAGACAACTAGGCCAACACTCTGAACACCCCGTTCTTTTAATGATTCTAATTCTTGTTGCCACAACAAAGCTCCTTCTGTAGGATGATTTACAATACTAAGGACTTCTCTAGAACCATCTTCTTTAATGCCTAATATAGTATAATATCCCTCTTTGCTGACCGATTTTTCTCTTCGAGTATGAACAAAAGTTGCATCTATATAAAACACTAAATAGTGAGAATCTAATTTGCGCTTAAGCCAAATTGAAACTTCCTCGCGACTGTCTTTCATTAAATAACTGATCTGCTGCTTACTGTACTCTTTTCCGTAAATTTCTTCGTAAACATCACTAACTTGCTCGGTTGTTAAGCCTCGGCGATATAAACTAAAAATCAACATGCGATGTTCTTCATCTTCATTGCGAAGCACATTTAAAAGCACTGGATAAAATGTTCCATTTCTTGGATCAAGCTCAAAAGTTGGGGATTAAGCAAATAATTTAGTTAATCTAAATAGAAAGAAATCAACTTTTCTAACACCTCTGAACTGATTTCTAAAAGCTTTTATTTTAGCATTGAAAGATTCTGCAGAAGCATTAGTGCTTCTATTACCAAAATAATTCAAAATAGAATCATAGTTAATTTTAATGGTATTCATTATTGTATTAAAACTTTTTATTCCTAAGCGCTCAACATCGTTATACCAGTGTGCTAATTTTGTGATAGCTATTACTTTATCATTATTGTTATTGTAAATATTGCGTAATTTTTGACTTAAAAAGTAAACTGTTTTAATTTCTGGATATGCTTCAAATACTATTGTTGCCCTATCTTTTTGACTTTCGCTCCATTTGTTAGGACTTTTGTAGAGTAGAAACCTGCTCCTGGTGAGTAATTGCTTGGCAGTATCTCCGTTAGAGAATTCTTTAGAGACAAAAGGTGCATTGTTGAGTTTTGCTTGTAATATACTTTGGTTTTCTTGATCTAGCGCTTCCCATTTTAATCTAATGCGAACTTCTTGTACAGCTTCTAAAGCAAGTTTTTGAACATGGAAACGATCTGTTACTTGTGTTGCTTTTGGGAAAGATTTTTTAGCAATTAATTTCATGCTATTAGCCATGTCTAGAGTGATTTAAATGACCTGAGAACGTTTTTTAAAATCTATCCTTTGTAAATGATTAATAACTACTTCTGCTTTTGTTCCAGCAATAATGGCTACAATAGAACCTTTTTTACCTTTTCCTGTTTTATTGGTCACTACGGTATAAAGCTCTCCCATTGACAAGTTTACTTCGTCTATAGATAAATGACTACCCATGTTTTCAGGGAAAATTAGCCACTCATTTGCATGTTCTCGTTGTTCCCAATTGGAAAAATTGCTAAGATGTTTTTTATATTGTCGTTGCAATTTTTTACCATTAACACCAAAGAAAAAACCAATAGTATGACAATCGTTTGCTTTAGTATCTATTAATTTCTTTTAAAAAATCCGCAAACTCATGAGTCATGCGGGTTCCTTGTGCTACAATATTCCAATCTCGTTGTATGATTTCTTGAGTTTCTTTATCTGTCCAACGACGTCTTTTAATATGGAGATATACGAATTTCCCTCTAAGTGGAAAATCTTGAATTGTAATCTCATGTAAAAAACCTTTTGAGACTAGTTGTCGATTATTATACTCTTTGGGTGGAGCACTTTTTTCTTCAAAAAACAAATGCATTTTCTCTTGTTCAGTTTTGGTATTCACCAAATCAAAGTGTTCTACAATTAATTCTGGCAGTATAAGTTTTAATAGTTCTATATAATTTTCCAAGGGGTACTTTTTTGTCTGCTAATTTAATAAAAATCAAATCCCTCCCCAACTTTTAGGATTGATCCCATTTCTTGTTCTAGGTACTTTTAAAACCATTTCTTTACCAAATCCTCGTGCTTTCCTTGTACGATATCCATTTGCAGAATCTCCTGGATGCTCTAGTTGATGTAGATGTCGTTCACTTTTCATAAAAGCATCTAATGTCATTTGCATCAGTAAGTTTGTTCCATTTTCTGAATTTACTATATTCAACAATAATTCCGAAATTTGAGCGTGTGTAAGGTTCATAGTATGTAAGTTTATTTGTCATAATTTAAAATTACAACTTTTTTACTTTACACACTTTTTTAGTACAGTATCCATTAATACCAAAAACTTTCAGGAGAGCTCCCGCATAAATACATA